>MENK01000024.1 GCA_001768235.1 Bacteroidetes bacterium GWB2_32_14 | reverse complement strand
ACATTGATATCTACAGGGGTGTTTGCTAAAGTTGTTGACGTATCTGAAACTGCTACTGGAACATGATTGGGTACCCCGTCAGGCAGCACTGTTATCGTTACCGTGGCTATATTCGAATTATCCCCATCTGAATCAGATATTTGGTAGCTAAAACTTTCTATTCCTGTAAAATCTCCATTTGGTGTATAAGTAATCGTAAAATCTCCATTAACAACTACCACCCCATTTACAGGGAAAGAAGAAATTGTTATGCTTTGAACTCCATCTCCGAGTCCTGTATCATTTGCCAAAACATCAATGGTAACTGCTGTTTGAAATTCTGTAGCCTGACTATCGTTAACTGCTACAGGATAAGAATCGCTTATAGGGTTAACTGTAATATTTACTGTTGCAATATCAAAATCACCATCGACATCTTCAATAAAATATTCAAATAAGTCATTACCCGTGTAACCAGCTGATGGTATATATATTATCGTTCTGTTAACAGTTACACTTGCTGTTCCATGTAATGGTACCGAATGTAGTGATAAACTGCCAAAACCATCTTGAATACCTGTATCATTAGATAAAACATGTATATCTACTTGTGTATTTATCAACGTACTTGCTGCATCATTAACTGCATCAGGAACATGATTAACATCACGGACATTTATTCTGACAATTGCAGTATCAGAGTCCGTGTCGATATCCTGTAATTTATAAATAAATGTTGCTAAACCAATATATCCTGATGTTGGATTAAATGTAACCGTTTTGTCAGGGTTAACGATAGCTGTTCCGTGTTCAGATGTTTCAACTGTTATTTGAATACCGCCATCTTCCATTCCGTAATCGTTAAAGAGAACATCTATATCAACAGGAGTGTTTAAACTTGTACCCCGTGTATCGGGCAAAGCAACCGGAACATCATTTTCAGGAGTTACATTAACTGAAACTACAGCTTCATCACAATCATTTTCGGCATCGCATACCTTATATACATAGGTATCGGTTCCATTAAATAACCCGTTGGGTTGGTATGTAATTGTTTTATCAGGCTCAACAATAGCTGTTCCATGTAATGGTTGTGTAGAAATTGTAATAACTAAACTTCCATCATCTAATCCAAAATCATTTGTTAATACATCTGTATTGATATTTGTATCTTCATTGGTTGTTGCTGAATCATCAAATAATCTTGGCCCAATATCATCCCTGTTTGTAACAGATACATCCTGAACATAAGTAATTGTATCGTAACCTGTATCAGCACTTTCGGGGTTATCTAAATCTATTGAATATGCAATATCTCCATCATTATCTGAATCATCAACACCGGTAATTGTAACAGTTTGCTGAGTATTCCAATCAGCCGTTGTAAATAATACAATTGCAGGAGATACTGTTCCTTCTTCTGTATCACCAGAACTAATATCAATAACAACATTATCAGTTGGTTGACTATTTAACCTTACAGTAAAAGTTGCAGTACCACCAGCTTCGGTTGTATATAAATTATTGATTGGAAATACTGTAACTCCGGGGCTGTCATTATCGCTATTAACAACGGTAATATCATCAGGATCGACTCCATCATAATTAAAGTCGGTACTAACAGATGCACCAATAATAATATGGTATGTTTGGTTGCCGTCAGCAATAGCATCGTCAATACCCGTTACAGTAATTGTTTGATGAATATTCCAATCGGCAGGTGTAAATGTTATGTTTGCAGGTAAAACTGTACCTTCGGTAGTATTATCAGAAATAATTCCTATTGTAACATCATCAGTTGGTTCGCTATTTAATACAATAGTAAACGTCGCTGTTATTAAATCTTCTGATGTATTTCCAGAAATTGAGGAAACGGTAATAGCGGCCACATCATTATCAATAGATGTAACAGTAACATCAGCAGCATTTCTGTTCTTGTAATTATCATCCAAACTTGATGCCGGTGCAGTAACTACATTAAATATAATATTTCCATCATCTATTGAATTATCAACAGGAGTAACTGTAATTACCTGATTTATATCCCAATCAACGGGTGTAAATGTTATGCTGGCAGGAGAAACCGTACCTTTATCAATATCATCAGAATTCATATCTATTGTAACATTTGCTACAGGCTCGCTATTTAATGCCATTGTAAATGTTTTTGCCGAGCCTTCTTCATTTAATGTTAAACTTTCCGGATTAACTGTAATTCCGGCAACATCATTATCACGGTTGGTTATTGATACATTTTGTGCATCCAGATTATTATATAATGGATCACCACTAGCAGCCGGGCCTGTAATAACTGAATATGCAATATCGCCATCATCAACATTGTCATTAACACCGGTAGCTGTAACTGTTTGATTTGTATTCCAGTTGGTTGAATTAAACGATATACTTAATGGTGATACAGTTCCTTCAGTTAAATCGCTTGAACTTAGCGCAATGGTAACAACATCAGCAGGCTGGCTATTTAATCTAATAACAAATGTTGTTTGTGTGCCCTCTTCTCTTGTATATAAACCGGCAGTTGCTTCTACTATTATTCCAAAAACATCATTATCTGTATTGGTAACTGATATATCATCAACATCAATGCCATTATACAAACTATAAGGACTTGTTGCTGTAGTAATTATATTATATGTAATATCCCCGTCATCAACAAGGTCATTCACTCCTGTAACAGTTACATTTTGAACGACATTCCAATTTTCTGAAGTAAATACTACATTTGTCTTATCAATAGTATTTTCAGTAGCATCTATGCCAGTAAATGCAATGGTTACGTCTGAAGTTGGTTGTGATGTAAGTGCCAAGCCAAAACCAGCACTTGTTAACGTTTCGCTTGTACTAATTGATGTTGGGGAAACAGTAACTCCTGCAACATCATTATCGGTATTTGTTGCAGAAACAGTTGTATTCATTGATGAATTATATTTACTATCTCCGGTATTTATTGATATTGAAACGATATAAGGTACTGAACCATCAACAATATGATCATCAACTCCAGTAAGAGTAATTGTTTTTGCAGTATTCCAGCTTGAAGGAATAAAAGTAACACTTGTAGGTAATACTGTACCTTCTGCGGTATTTCCTGAACTGAATCCAATTACAACATCAGTAGTAGGCCTGCTATTTAGCACAATAGTAAATGTTGCTGTACCACCAGCTTCTGTGGTTGTTAACCCGCTAATTGCTGAAAGGGTAATACCCGCTGTATCATCATCTGTGTTTGTAACAGAAACATCAGCAGCATTTAATCCGTTATACTTAGAATCACCACTCGAAGCTGCATTCGTTAAAATTGTATATGAAATATTACCATCATCCACAAAATCATTAACTCCTGTAACTGTAACTGTTTGTGCAGAGTTCCAGTTTGCACTTGTAAAAGTAAGACTTGAAGGTGAAACTGTACCTTCTGCGGTATTTCCCGATGTTAAAGTTATTATTACATCGGCTGTTGGCTGACTGGCAAGTCTTACAGTAAATGTAGCTGTTCCGCCAACTTCGGTTGTAGTTAATTCGCTCGTTGGAAAAACAATAAAATCAGCTGTATCATCATCAGTATTTGTTACAATTACATCAGAAGGATTTAATATATTATATTTTCCATCAGTAGAGCTTGCAGTAGCCGTAATAATCGTATATTCAATATCTCCATCGTCAATATCATCATTGACTCCTGCAACTGTCGCAGATTGTGGAATATTCCAATTGGCAGAAGTAAATGTTAAACTTGCCGGTAAAACTGTTCCTTCTGAAGCATCACCGGAACTTAAATCAATAATTACATTTGCAGCAGGTTCGGAATTAAGAACAATAGTAAACGTTGCCATTGTTCCACTTTCAGTAGTATTTCCGCTTATAGCCGAAACGGTTATTCCGGCAATATCATCATCTGTATTCGTAACTGAAACATCATCAACAGGTTTGTTATTATAGTTTCCGTCGGTGCTAGCTGTATTGGATGTTTGAATTGTGTAAGTAATATCGCCATCATCAATAGCATCATTAACTCCGGTTACTGTAATTGTTTTAGCAGTCCAATCTGAATTTGTAAAAGTAATATCTGACGGGCTAACTGTTCCTTCCGTTAAATCGAGTGAAGTAATAGTAATTATTACATCGGCTGCAGGTTGTGTATTTAAAGCTATTGTAAATGTATTATTTCCTGTTTCGGAAGTAGTAAGAGTAGTTGGTGATACGGTAATTCCAGGCACATCGTTATCGGCATTGGTAACCGAAATGTCATCCACGGTTATCCCGTTATATAATCCATACAAACTTGTTGCTGTTGTAATAATAGTATAAGGAATATTTCCATCGGCAATATCGTCGTTTACTCCAGTCACAGTAACATTCTGTACAGCATTCCAATTTACTGATGTAAAAATTACACTTGTTTTATCAATTGTACCTTCAGTTGCATCAACTCCTGTAAGGCTAATTGTTACATCTGATGTTGGCTGAGATGTAAGAACTAAACTAAAGATAGCACTTGTTAATGCTTCGCTTGTACCAATTGATGTGGGGGATACTGTAACCCCTGCTACATCATTATCGGTATTGGATGCGGATACTGATGTATTTAAAGCAGAAGAATACTTGCTATCGCCTGAATTTATTGAAACTGAAATTGTATAGGGTACATCACTATCAACAATATAATCATCAACACCCGTTATTGTAACTGTTTGCGAGGTGTTCCAATTTGCGGTTGTAAAAGTTAAAAAGCTCCCTGTTGTAACCGTTCCTTCGCCAGTATCGCTTGAAATTAGTTCTATTGTTATTGATGTTGTTGGCTGAGTATTCAATCTTATCGTAAAACTTTCTGCCCCACCTGCTTCACTTGTTGTTATACCTGATTTTGAAATGGTTAACCCGGATATATCATTATCAGTATTTGTAATTGAGACATTTGCAGGATCTACAAGGCTATATTTTAAATCATCACTCGTTGCCGGAGCAGTAAAAATTGTATAGGGCCGATCATCATCGTCAATGTCATCATTAACACCTGTAACAGTAGTTGTTTGTGGGATATCCCAATTTTCAGGAGTAAAGGTAATACTTGATGGAGAAACCGAACCTTCGGTGGTATCACTTGAACTTAACGCAATGGTAACATTTGCCGCAGGTTCTGTGTTTAAAACAATTGTAAATATACCGGTTCCACCTGCTTCGGTTGTTGTTAACCCGGAAACAGGTGACACAGTAATTCCTGCATCATCATTATCGATATTTGTTACAGAAACATCAGTAACATTTATATTATCAAAATGAGTATCGGAACTATTTGTATTTGAATTAATAATCGTATAGGACTGATCATCATCGTCAATATCATCATTAACACCTGTTATTGTTACTGTTTGTGGAGTGTTCCAGTTTGCAGAACTAAAAATAACCTGAACTGGGGAAATCGTTCCTTCGCCGGTATCACTAGAGCTAATATCAATGGTAACATCAGAAACCGGCTCACAATCAAGCGTCAAAGTATATGTAGCTGTAGCTAATGCTTCGGTTGTTATTAATTCACTTGCTGGCGAAACAGTAACTCCCGCAACATCGTTATCGGTATTAATTACATCAACATCAGCTGCATCCAATCCATTATATTTAATATCTGTACTTATTGCTGCTGCTGTATTGACAGTATAACTTATATCCCCGTCAATAATAAAATCATTAACCCCTGTAACAGTAATTGTTTGGTTTGTATTATAATTTAATGCTGTAAATGTTACACTTGCAGGAAATACTGTACCTTCAGTTGGATCACTTGAACTTAGTGCAATAGTAACACTTGAATCAGGTTCTGTATTCAATCTAATTGTAAATGTTGCTGTTCCTAATGCTTCAGTAGTATTTCCACTTATTGTTGATACGATAATTCCGGGTGTCCGAACTATAATTTTCGCTGTATCTGTTAAATCTACTTCACAGTTTCCATTATTAGCCCCTACATGAAAAATATTATCACCAACAGATAAATATTCATGTGGAATATTAATCGCGAGATTAGTTCCCGCACCCAAGCTATCTGCAACTAAAATATTTTCGCTATTATATACATTGTAAGTAATATCGTTTTGAGCACTATTAACAGTAATCGTACCATCTTCTTCAGGATCAACAGTATTGCCTGATACAGTAAGACTATTATTTGGAAGCACTTCTACTGTTATCGCAAATGTATCGGAAGTATTCGTGCAACCATCTTTATCAACATAAAGAGAATAATTTGTCGCGGCATTTGTCAGTGCTGCAGTAGTTATTGTATATATTTTTGAAGTAGATACTGTAGTTGTTCCCTTTCTCCAAATATAACTGGCATTCACTTCAGTAGCACTTAACGAAAGTGTTTCTCCAACGCACACATCAACATCTCCGGTAAATGTAGTTAATGGAGAAACAGATACTGTAAAATAACGGGTTGATGTACATCCGTCTTTTTCAATTGTAAGCGACCATTGTCCTATACTAACACTTCCTGCTGCTTGCTGCACAGTTTGCAAATTCGAAATAACCGAACCTTCATATTTCCATAAATAGGATGTTGCACCGGGTTCCTGGGCTGTAAGAAATAAAGGATCGCCAACACAAATACTGGTATCGCCTGAGAATTGTAAATCCGGGCCAACATATACTGTAAATTCTTCAATTACCTGGCTAAGCCCATCGTCGGCCATAATGTATATAATAGCCATCCCCGATTTATTGGCAACTGGTGTTACAGTTACTATCCTGTTTGTACCTGTTCCACTAATTACTATATTACTATTTGGAACAAATGTTGGATCCGCGGAAAAACCTGTAACTTCAATCTCATTGATATCGTTTTCATCATCGTTTATTGTAAAATCAATTGAATCGGTTTGATTATTTGTACACAATGTCTGGTCAGGAATATCAGAAATTACGGGAGGTGTATTAATAATTAGATATATATTCTCCTGGTTGTTTGACCAGTACTCTCCATTAAATGCTTTCCATTGCAAGCTGTCTTTTCCAAACCAATCACCATCGGGAGTATAAGTTAAATTTGATAAATCAGCTTTAGAAATTACCTGGTTAACCGCAACATCAACTGTTGAAAGTTTTAATGTACCATTTTCAGGTAATGAAAGTATTTGAATGCTTGATAATAAATATTCCCGTGGATCAAAAAATTTGTACGTAAAATCCAATGTATCAAATTCAATATCAATATTTTTGGGGCCTTCCATGTAAATATCTCCAACCCACGGAGCTAAACCATAAACGCATTTAGTAGCACTTTCCTGAACATGTAAACCAATAGATGAATATCCTAAATCGAGTGCATTGAACCATGTATTTAAGGTATTTTTATTCCCGTTATAATTTACATCGGCTAAATCTTCGTGATATGACCAAATCCGGGGAACATCATTTTCTACGACAAGTTGTTTTCGCTGAGTTTCATCCATAAGGTCGCCCCCGTCCTGATCGCCCCAGAGAGTAATCTCTGTATCGTCCCAATAAATTGTAGTTTCCAGTTTAATAAACGGGCGAATAGACGAAGTTGTGACTCCATCCATTTGTTCCACGTCGTATAAAGGGAAATGTGCCGGGCCACGGCCTAAAAAAGTTGCAGAAGCATTATAATCACCTTCAGCAACCTCGGCACCAGCATCATTCTTAAAATTCCATAAAACATAATTAAGGCCTTTTTTCATATTGCGATAGATAACCCTGTCGCTGCCACCTATTGAATATTCGCCATCATTATCTATATCGATTAAAATTGCTGTAAATCCATCAATGTTTATTTCAATTTTAAAAATAGCAATATCATCATATAAACATGATGGCATATTTTTTTCCATAACAACCCTACTATGATCTAATGGCAGGTACAAGGGATCGCGATTGTAACTGTAGTCCATAAAAAGTGTATCTTCAGTCCATACTTTTGCTTTTGGTGGAACGAGTGTTGTATTTGGCCAAACGGTACGATCTGGATCATTCAAAAAGACCTTATATTCAGTAATATTATCGTCAGTGGTTTGGTCTCCTTCCTGACTTTGTGTTCTTTTTATATAATTACTCTCGTCTGTTAATGTAGTTACTCCATAAGAATTTACAACAAAAGCAAAAGAATAAGGATACATTTGGAAGTTTACTTTATTAATAAACTCATCGGATGTAAATACATAAAAATGCGCATTGACACGATACTGATCAGAAAATGCAGTATTTGTAAATGACCAACCGTACGACCATAACCTGCCAGCCGACTTATTTGGTTCGCCGGGATTTGTAATTACATTATAAGAACCATCAGTAACTGTTACATCGAAATATTGGAGTGCAAAACGCCTGCCCGGATTAATAACTCTGTCACCCCACTTATTGTACCTCCACGTTTCAAATTCAATATAATAATTGCCATCTTTAGTTGCATTGATTATTAATGGATCGTAGCCCCCGCTAATTGTAGTACCATTTAAAATTACATCATTGGGCCCTTTAACAGCCTGTTCGTACGTATCAATATATCCGTTTCCCGAAGTTCTCATCCAGCTTTCCGAATAAACAATAATACCATCAGGATCTTTTACACGAAAAGTTACCAAATCATCATCGGTTAAAACATCTCCCCCGTAATTACTTGCTGTTTGCATTTTCATTCCAAAATGCATTTTTTCGCCATTTCTAAGATAAATGTTAATTCGTTCGTTTGTATCGCAATCATAAGTACCAAAATCATTTCCGTCGAACGTGTAAAACTCAAGCCATAATCTTTCAGATTCTTCTGAATTGGGCATAAATTGTTTTGTACCTTCCTGAGAGGAAACATTTAATGCAAACAATAATAAAAAAGGGAGTAACAGCTGCTTCATATAATACATTTTAAACTTTTCTTAAATCTAATACCATTTGCCATCGGGCATATCCATATCTAAATTTTTTGTTATGCCTTTGGTTAACATTTTCGATAAATACCCGGGTAATAAATACAATTCATTTTCAATAACTTTCTCATTATTTGTTATATAAAAAGTAAATTTAATACTTTAAATAAAACTTCAATTCTTTTTTTGATTGCATTTACAGATACTGTTTCATTTAAAACACGCAACTTACTGTACATATTGAATTCATTACAAAACAGGGTTACACTCAATTGTATGTTTAATAACATGTTTTATCAATAAACGATAAAAAAACCATCGATTTGACGGTAAATATCTGAGTATTAATAATATATTATTTAAAAAATATCTACGGCTTCAATTAGTTGAAAATCAGATCGTTTAAGGTTAGACTCGAATAATTCTCCCAATTCCATCATATCCAGGTCATCATACTCATAATACCAGTGTATATCAATATTTTTTATTTTGGGACTTCCTTCAAGCTCAATCAGAAGATTTAGGATTTTCTTTGTTGATGATGTATTGATGTATTCCATTTTAAGTTCAATATGGACATTTTCTGCTTCCAGTTCTTTGATCCAAAAAAATACTGGTTCGTAAAACTTATGAACGTCTTCGGGCAATGATCTGCCTTTTATTAATAATTTGCCATTAGTATAAAAATTAATAGCAGGAGTTGTATCTGTACCATCAATAAATAAGTTTTGCATCTCTTTTCATTTATAAATCTATATCAAATTTAATAGAATTTTTTAAATATCAAAACAATTGATTTATAAAGTTTTAAAAAGATATTAAGAAATTTATATTTGAAAAGATTTTCGGAGTACAGATAAAGCATCATTCCCTGAATTAAATATCAAATCTATAATACTGAGGTTTTGGATAAACCCATATTTCGGTTTAAAAACCTGGATATATTCAATTGGGTGGAAATTCGAATCACCCAAATCTTTTTTGGGATGTATCGAATATCGAAAATCATCATATTCGCGGTTATAGTTCAGGTTAAAATCCGTAGTTTCTTTAAATAAAACATCTACATTCAAAATACTCAATATAGTATTCTGTAATTCGTGGTTATAATCTATTAGTAAATCGTATTTTCTTTTATAAAAAGGAAAAAGCTCATCTGCATAAAATTCAAAAAACGGGGATGATCTGTATGCTGATTCTATTGATTTCCAGTGTAGTTTTTGCCAGTTGGTTGCATAATCAATATATACTTCGTTAATCTTAATTTTTGCAGCTGTTTTTTTTATTGGAACAGAAAGTGATAAAGCCCCGTTTGCTCCATATATTGTACACCGGTTACGATATGTCTGTTTTATAAAATTTTCGTGTGCTTCAACCCATATTTCATCATATGAAATAAGTTTTGAATAATACTGAACCGGGGCCAGGTATGCTGTTGAAAGTATAATTTTAGTGTTCATTATTCAATTCTTTTAAAAAACCTTGATAATTGAATTTTATGAATATCTTTTTTTGATTTATCAATAGAATACAAAACAGTTGAGCATCTTCCAATAATACAGTTTTCAGGCAAGAAACCCCAATACCTGGAGTCATTTGCATTTTCCCTGTTATCGTCTAAAACAAAATAGTAGTTGTATTTAAACGTATATTCGCTGACCTTTTTCCCATTAATACTTATTGATGATGAAGTAATTTTCAAATTACAATTCTCAAAATTTTCAATTATATCTTTATAAACGGCAATATTGTTTTTAGTCAGAAAAACGCTCCTGTTTTTTCCCGGAACTACCAATGGGCCAAAACTATTCATGCTCCAATGATATGATTTTTCACCAGGAAAAACAAGATTCTCATTATACGCGGAAATATCCGTTCTATAAATCTTCCTTACATCCTTCTCGTTTTTAAGGTTTTCATAATTACTTATTGATGTTGATATAATGTATTGTTCTTTTTCATTCATAGAACCTTCGTTTATATCATATTTATCGAATATCCCACTCATTTTTTCAGGATTTGCAGAAATAACGGTATAGCCGAAATACAATTTATCTTCAGGAATATCGGTATATAAGTCGTTGATTTTAATTTTTGAATTTACAATCTCAAGAGTATCACCTGGCATACCTATAATTCGTGAAATCTTTTGTGTTCGCTTATCAACTGGTTTTTCTTTCTGGTAAGGTAAATTAAACAACACTATTTCAAAACGGTTGATTTTATCAGAACCTGCTAATCTGAAATAAGGAAGTTCAATTAAAGTGGAATAATAATTCAAACCAAAAAAAGGAATACTAAGCAAAGTACCGGGTAAACGCGCTCCATAACCGGTTTTATTAATCAGAATTAACTCGCCGGGAATAACAGTTTGTCCCATATTTGTTGATCGGACAATATACGGTTCAGCAACAATTGCTTTTATAATTAAAAGAATTATAAAAGCAATTAATATTGCCAGGAACCAATTTCCAGGGTTGTTTTTTTTCTTTCCTTTCCTGCCGGAAGTTTTTTTCTTTGTTAATTTTCCTTTTCCAGTCAATTGCAATAATCTTTTTAAATAAAAAATACACCAGTCATTTTTGGCTGATGTATTTTTCCTGATTTATTTATTTTTAATGTATAAGTGAAAACATCCTGTTCCAGCGAATCTTATTCAGAAACTGTTTGTCTTTGTCGAGCGATAGCCAGATAAATACAGCTTTACCAACCACATGATCTTCAGGAACAAATCCCCAATAACGTGAATCAGCTGAATTGTGCCTGTTATCGCCCATCATGAAATAATAATCCATTTTAAAAGTATATGAATTAGCTTCTTTATCATTAATAAAAATCTTATCGTCGATAACAGTTAATTTGTTGTGTTCGTATGTTTCAATTATCCTGCTGTATAAAGGCAAATTTGTTAAATTAAGCAGAACGGTAGCTCCCTTTTCCGGCACATACAATGGGCCAAAATTATCTTCATTCCAAGAATACTCGGGGCTAAAAGGGAAAATTGAAATTCCCGACATGTTTGTATTTGTATTTTCGTACTTTGTAATACTTGTTACCGCGGGAAAGTTTTTAAGATTTTCTACATTTTCCTTTGTCAAGGGGAGTTCGTATAATGAACTTGATGCAATATAACGGCGATCATCAACAGCAATATCCAGTTTTTCAAAATGTTTTGAATTTATTTCCTTGCCGTTGGTATTCACGAAATAATCGTACTGCATTTTTTCAAAATGGGGCTGCATCTTGCTATTTACATAAACCTGCCCGTGAACGATTTTTAAGGTATCACCAGGTATAGCAACACAACGCTTGATATAATTTTCGCGTTTATCAACAGGACGAACAACGATATTGTATTTTTCCCATACCAGTTTACGCATGATCGCAACATACTCATCAAATGATTTTATGGGATTCCCCATTTGAATATCGCGACGCATGTATTCGTAAGCGTTTTCACGAACAATGCCGTAATAATCTTTTTCCTGCATTTCGAGAACAACAGTATCTCCTGCCGGGAAATTAAAAACAACAATGTCGTTACGTTTAATATCGCCAAAACCGGCTATACGTTTATATGGACGTTTAATCCATTCAACATATGATTTCGTACTTTTTGTTAATGGCAAAGTATGATGTGCAAATGGAAAAGAAACGGGTGTATTTGGCATTTTGGGGCCATAGCTTACTTTGCTTACAAATAAATAATCGCCAACAAGTAAGGTTTTTTCCATTGAAGATGTCGGAATGGTATAGGCCTCAATAAAAAACATCCGGATTAAAGTAGCTGCAATAACTGCAAAAATCAATGCATCAATCCATTCAATAAGTGCATTTTTCTTTTTAGGTTCATCACGTTTTTTCCAGAATGTCCAGTTTACATATTTTGTAATATGCATATCAATTATTACAAGTAAACCGAATAAAAACCACAGGTTTCTTAACCAAATTACCCAAAGAATATAAATAATTACAGTTAATGAGAATTTAAAATACTTGTGTTTTAGGATTTCTTTTAGTGTCATTGCAAATGTATTTGTTATTATATTTTTAAAAGATCGTTCATAGTAAAATAACCTGTTTTCCCCAGTATGTATTCTGCAGCAAGCACGGCTCCAAAAGCAAGGCCCTGCCTGTTTTTTGCATCATGCTCGATTTGAATTTTATCGAGCGATGATTCGTAAATTACCTTGTGATTTCCCGGAACATTCCCTTCGCGAAATGATTTGATTACCAGGTCGTCTTTATGTTCAGCTTTTTCTTTAACCCATTTCGATTTTCTATCCATATTTTTCAATATACCATCAGCAATTGTAATTGCTGTTCCGCTCGGGGCATCGAGTTTTTGTGTATGATGTGTTTCTTCTACGCGAACATCGTAGGCCGGGTAATTATTTATTATGCTGGCAAGAAAAGTATTCAGTTTAAAGAAAATATTTACTCCCAGGCTGTAGTTTGGCGCGTAAAAAAATGTTTTCCCTTGTTTTTCACATATATCAATCACGTCATTTAATTTATTAGTCCAACCGGTAGTTCCACAAACAACAGGTATGTTTGTGTTAAAACATTTAATTATATTTTGATAAGCACTATCGGGAGTTGTAAATTCTATCGCGACATCAATATTTTCAAGATTTTCAGGAGAAAGTTTGTTCAAATCATCTTTATCAATAATTATACCTATAGAATGGCCACGCTCAAGAGCAAGTTTCTCTATCTCTTTTCCCATTTTACCATAACCTATAATTGCAATTTTCATTTGTATAATAATATTTGTGCAAAGTATAAAAGATTCTCTGAAAGTATTGTAAAAGATTCTTAATTAATGTTAAATATTTTACAAATTTAGGCATTTTATGCACCTAAAATGAAAGCGTAAATATAAAAAAAGGGAAGCATAATTACTTCCCTCAAATGCATATATTATTTGAATCGTTTATTTATTCACTGTTTTAACAACTTCGGCAAAAGCTTTTGGATGATTCATAGCTAAATCGGCAAGTACTTTTCTGTTTAAAGCAACACCTTTTTTGTTTAGTTTGCCTATGAACTCCGAGTATGATAAACCATGTTCTCTAACACCAGCATTAATTCTCTGAATCCAAAGGGCCCTGAAATTTCTCTTTTTGGTACGTCTGTCTCTGAAAGCATATACCATACCTTTTTCGAAGGCATTCACTGCAACAGTCCATACATTTTTTCTTGCTCCAAAGTAACCTCTGGTTAACTTTAAAACTTTTTTTCTTCGTGCTCTTGAAGCAACTGAATTTACTGATCTTGGCATAATTTTTTGTTTTTTGAATGGTTAGCGGCCGCTCTTTTTCGGCACTTTTTCCTGCTAATTCACTCTGGTTAAATACTAATAATAAATTGTGATTAAAATACTATTTCATTGCTAATAAAAGTTTCACATTTTTCTCGTCAGTTTTATCAACTTGTCCGAAATAACCAAGGTTTCTTTTTCTTTTGTTTGATTTCTTGGTTAAGATGTGACTTTTGAAAGCATGCTTTCTTTTAATCTTCCCTGATCCGGTTAAGCTAAATCTTTTTTTAGCTCCCGAATTTGTCTTCATCTTTGGCATTTTTCTAAAAATTTAATTTAATGTTTACTATTTCTTTTTTACTGCTTTTGGTGCAATAAAAATTATCATTCGTTTACCTTCTAACCGAGGCAGTTGTTCTACTTTTCCATATTCTTCAAGATCCTGGGCTAATCTGAGAAGTAAAATCTCGCCTTGTTCTTTAAACAGGATTGATCGTCCTTTAAAGAATACAAAAGCTTTTACTTTAGCTCCATCTTCAAGAAATTTTTGAGCATGTTTAAGTTTAAAGTTATAATCATGTTCATCTGTTTGTGGCCCAAAACGAATTTCTTTAAGAACCACTTTTACAGCTTTCGATTTAATTTCTTTTTGTTTCTTTTTTTGTTGATAAAGAAACTTCTGGTAATCAACAATTTTACAAACAGGGGGATCAGCATTTGGTGAAATTTCAACCAAATCGAGTTCTAATTCTTCTGCCAGTTTTAAGGCATCTTGTATTGAATAAATATCGGGGTTTTCAATATTATCCCCTACTAAACGAACGGCTTTTACGCGAATAAATTCATTGATGCGATGCGCCGCCTGCTCCCTTTTAATAATTTTTGGTACTGCTATGTCTAGGTCCTCCCAATAATTTTAGTTTATATTTAGATGCAATTATAATTTAAAATTCTCTGTTTGTGCTTTAATCTCTTTATTTATAAAATCAACAAATTCGTTCAAATTCATACTTCCTTTGTCTCCTTCGCCCTGTTTTCGAACCGAAATTGTTTCACTTTCAGCTTCTTTTTCACCTACAATCAAAAGATACGGAATACGCTTTAACTCATTATCTCTTATCTTTTTACCTATCTTCTCGTTACGGTCATCAATCAGAGTGCGAATATCGTAATT
Organism: Bacteroidetes bacterium GWB2_32_14; assembly: GCA_001768235.1. Lineage (GTDB taxonomy): Bacteria > Bacteroidota > Bacteroidia > Bacteroidales > UBA12077 > UBA12077. The sequence goes on along the minus strand of MENK01000024.1, from coordinate 295,605 downwards.
ATTTAGGAAATTCAAAACTTTTTTTGCATAATCGTTAAATTTTTCGCTGATAGGTAATACAACAACCTGATCAGGAGTCAGCCATAAAGGGAATTTTCCGGCTGTATGCTCAATAAGAACGGCAACAAATCGCTCCATTGAACCAAAAGGTGCCCGGTGAATCATTACCGGACGGTGTTTTTGGTTATCTGCACCAATGTAATCCAATTCAAACCTGTCTGGTAAATTATAATCAACCTGTATTGTTCCAAGTTGCCACTTGCGTCCAATAGCATCGCGAACCATAAAATCGAGTTTCGGGCCATAAAATGCGGCCTCGCCATATTCAACTACATAATTCAGTTTCTTTTCTTCTACGGCTTCGAGAATAGCTGTTTCAGCTTTTTCCCAGTTTTCGTCTGTTCCAATATATTTGGTATGATCATTCGGGTCGCGTAAGGAAACCTGTGCTATATAATCTTTAAAATCGAGTGCATTAAAAATGATAAAAATAATATCCATCACTTTTTTAAACTCATCTTTCAACTGATCCGGAGTACAGAAAATATGTGCATCATCCTGTGTAAATCCACGAACACGTGTTAAACCATGTAATTCTCCACTTTGCTCGTAGCGATAAACTGTTCCAAATTCAGCATAACGAACAGGTAAATCTTTGTATGAATGCTGACTCGATTTGTATATTTCGCAATGGTGAGGGCAATTCATAGGTTTTAATAAAAATTCTTCGCCCTCGGCTGGTGTATGAATGGGTTGAAATGAATCTTTCCCGTATTTAGCATAATGTCCTGATGTTACCCACAGTTCTTTTAATCCAATATGAGGAGTAATTACCTGTTGGTATCCGTATCGTTTTTGAATTTTCTTCAAAAAATTTTCCAGCCTTTCCCGAAGCATAGCTCCCTTAGGTAACCATAAAGGCAGCCCCGGCCCTACCCGTTGAGAGAAAGTAAATAGCTCAAGTTCTTTTCCAATTTTACGATGATCTCTTTTCTTAGCTTCTTCAAGCAAAACAAGGTATTCTTCAAGCATTTTTTGTTTAGGAAAAGAAATCCCGTAAACACGTGTTAGTTGTTTACGTTTTTCATCACCACGCCAATATGCTCCGGCTACACTTAAAACTTTAAATGCTTTAATATGTTCGGTATTGGGTAAATGCGGGCCACGGCATAAATCGGTAAAATTGCCCTGTTTGTATAAAGTAATGGTTCCGTCTTCCAGTTCACTTATCAACTCCGTTTTATATTCATCACCCTTTTTTGTAAAAAGGTCAAGAGCTTCTTTTTTAGAGACTTCGTGACGTGTTATATTGTTTTTTTGTTGAGCAAGCTCTATTACTTTTGCTTCAATTTTCTGAAAATCAGCATCAGTAATAACTTTCCCGTCAGTTAAATCGACATCGTAATAAAAACCATTTTCAATGCTTGGACCTATGCCGAACTTAATTCCGGGATATAAACTTTCTAAAGCTTCAGCCATTAAGTGGGCAGATGAATGCCAGAAAGCATCTTTACCTTCTGTATCTTCCCATTTATGCAATTTTATTCGGGCATCGATATGGATTGGACGTTGTAAATCCCACACTTCGCCATTTACACTTATTGAAAGTACTTCTTTAGCTAAACGAGGACTAATATTTTCGGCAATTTCATAACCAGAAATACCTTTAGGGTATTCTCGAATTGAATTATCGGGTAATGTTATCTTTATCATCGTACATTTATTTACAAGTTTGCAAAGATATAAAAATATTCCTGTTTTATAAATAAAAATATTAGCTAAAAGTAAGCCTTTCAATTAAAAACAATGGTTTGACTGTAATGTTTAAAAAATTGCAAAAATTCATTTTCCCGGCTAAATCAAACAGGTTTCTTTATAAAATCTTTATACCCATCACGAAAATCTTAACATAATATTTATGAAACGGCTGGTAACTTTGTAATGTTAATACACCTGTATGAAGTTTAATTATCATTTATCAAAAAATTATGTTTAACATAAATTTTAATACAACAGTATTTGTAACATCTTTAATTTTAATAATTGAGGGAATATCTTTTTTTTTCTGTATTCCCTTTGCTCTATACTATCACGAACCACTTACTCCATTTTTACTTCCAGGCCTCTTTACTATTGCATTTGGATTGTTGTTCTTCATCTTTTCTTATAAAACCATCAATAGAATTAATGATAATTACCAGGTTATTGCTTTATTATTCTATTCCTGGATGTTATTAATTATACTTGGAACATTCCCTTATCTTATAGACAAATCAGTACCTTCCTATATTAATATGCTTTTTGAGGTTGTTTCGGGTTTTACAACTACAGGAACAACAATATTAACAAATATTGAAAATTTACCCAAATCAATTCTGTTTTGGCGAAGTATTACACACTGGTTAGGCGGTTTTGGAGCAATTATTACTGCAATATTTATTCTGCCTAAACTTAATTTTGGAGGGAATAAATTATTTTCTTTTAATTCATATTCAAATACTCATACGGGTTATAAATTCCGTAATATTATTTCAAGCGTGATCCTTATATACTTCATTTTAACTTTTGCTCAAACCTTGTTTCTTTATTCGGGCGGAATGGATTTCTTTGAAAGTATTTGTTATTCATTCGGAACAGTATCGACAGGAAGTTTTACACTTGCAAACAAAGGCTTGGCAGGATATTCACCATATATTCATTATACAATGATCCTGTTTATGTTTTTATCCGGCATAAGTTATATTTTTTATTATTTCATTATAACCGGGAAATTCAGAATTGCATTTATAAATGAAGAAGTAAAGCTGTTTGTATTAACTATATTTCTTATTACTTTATTAATTAGCGGAATTCTATACTTTAAATTATTTAAAGGTATTGAACCTGCATTCAGGGAAGGCCTTTTTCAAGTTATTTCATTTATAACTACTTCGGGATATTCAATAACCAATTATTTGTTATGGCCCAGTTACACTTTACTTATATTGGTTTTCTTCCTTTTTACAGGAGGGTGTACTTCTTCTGCTTCAGGCGGGATAAAGATGTCAAGATTCCTTATTCTGTTTAGAAACCTGAAAATGACTTTCAAGATGTTTGTTTCGCAATTGACTGACTATAAGATAAAATACAACAATAAAAACCTGAATGAAAACTCAAACCTTTCAGTAATAACTTATATAACCGTTTTCGGAATCGCTTTCATGTTAGGAACAATGGCCCTTTCGTTATTAAAAATTAGTTTTAAAGAATCTGTTTTTTTATCAATTTCAGCTCTATCAACTTTTGGTTATAATCATAGTTTGGCTGGCTTACCAGAAGCAGGTAAAATAATATTAATCTTCCTGATGATCCTGGGACGTATTGAGATTTACACCTTTTTACTATTACTTACACCATCATGTAATAGAAAATATTAATATATAATGAAAAGAAGTACTTATAAAATTGTATTGAAACAAACCGGCAACCTGCTTATTTTATTGGGATTTGTTTTTGCTTTTTGTGCTCCCGTATCAATGATCTATGCAGAGTGGTATTCGGCTCTTGGGTTTTTATTATCAGCATTAATCTCTGCCGGAGCAGGTTATATTCTGCACAAAGGATTTTATCATTCCGACGAACCCCTGTTCCATCATGCTCTTATAATTGCCGCTTTTAGCTGGTTATTGGGAACAATAATGGGTGGACTACCATTTTTTGTAATTGCACACATTACACCTGTTGAAGTAATGAATGAATTTATACCCCGTGGAGCAACATATACATCATCAAGTCTCATTTATTTTAAAAACTACATCCATTGTTTTTTCGAGAGTATGAGTGCCTATACTACTACAGGACTTACAATGACTGTTCATGAACCATCGGTTGGTAAAGGTGTGCTCTTTTATCGTTCATTTGCACAGTGGTTAGGCGGAGCCGGTTTTATTATAATGGCTTTAGCTGTTTTTAAACAATTTTCGGGTAAAAGTGCAGTTTTACTTTATGGTTCTGAAGCTACAGGTATGAAACTCAGGCCGAGAATAATTGAAACAACGAGGTATATTTGGAAAGCTTATTTAATTGTCACTCTTTTTTCTTTTATCTATTTAATTATTGGAACCTACATAATTTTACCTGATTATCCTTTAAAAGACAATCTTTTTGATTCCCTTAATCACGCAATGACCGGACAATCAACCGGCGGCTTTAGTACATTAGACAATAGCATTGCTGATTACAATTCCCCATATATGGATATGCTTTATTTACTTCCCATGATTATTGGTTCTTTTTCATTACCCTTTTTTTACAAAGTAATTTTTGAAAAAAGAATAAATGAATTTTGGAAAGATATTCAAACCCATGGATTGATTATTGCATTTGTTGTCGGAAGTATAATTCAATCGTTTTTATTATTCTTTGCTAATTCTGTTTCAAATCCTTTTCGTGAAGGTGTTTTTCAATTCGTAAGTGCATTATCAACTACAGGATGGCAAACATCGAATATTGCCGGGTGGGATTGGTTATCAATAGTTTTTATCGTGGCAACCGCATTATTTGTTGGTGGTGCATCAGGTTCAACAGCCGGGGGTATTAAAATGGTTCGTGCTTTGCTTATAAGCAAAGGACTTCGATGGCAGGTTAATAAAGTTTTCTTTTCAGATAATACTATAAAAACTATCAGGTTTAACAACAAAACAATGCTCCCTGACGATATGAACGATGAATTTACCCAGGCAGCTTCTTATGCAATCCTGTTTTTTATGCTCATTATTATCTCTGCAATACTTGGCACATTTCTTACGGGAAATAATTTCGATTTTGCCGATTCGTTGTTTGAATCAGCTTCGGCACAAAGTACGGCCGGGTTATCAACAGGAATTACTGATCCTTCCATGTCACCTGCTCTTGAACTTTTATATATTTTTCAGATGTGGGCAGGAAGATTGGAATTTATCCCGGTACTTGCATTGATAAGAGCTGTTTTTTTAGGTACAAACCCGAGAAAGATTTAAATATTTTTTAATTTGAAATGAAAAGCCTTAAATTACTTATAAATTTGTTTTCAGAATATTGAATATGAATCAAAAGAGAAAAATAAAAAGTAAATCATTGCTGAAAACTATTTTTCAGATTAATCATTATATTCTAACTATTGTAATCATTGGATTTACGGCATTTCTTTGTACTCCTCTCTCGAAAACACCAAATTACCATGTTGTCTCATTTATTTTAATTTTTGTTGTGTCCATAATGGCAACCTTTATGGAAGTTGGCCCTATTTTGCTTGCTGCAGCGCTCAGTTCTCTTGTTTGGAACTTCTTTTTCATTCCTCCGCATTTTACTTTTCATATCGATAAAACAGAAGACATATTAATGTTCGGAATATTCTTTGTAATTGCCCTGCTTAATGGTGTTTTAACATCGAGAGTTCGTAAGCAGGAACGATTGACACGCGACCGGGAAGAACGCACAAATGCTTTATTCCAGCTTACTAAAGAGCTTTCAAAGGCTAGTGGTATTGATGAGATTTTAACTGTAGCAATCAATGAAATTAAAAATCACTTTTTAATTGATGTCTATTTTGTACTAAAGGATGATAATAACATCTCAACACCTGAGAATTTTCATCTGGGAAAAAATAGTATTCAAAAGGATTATCTTTTAGCAGACTCCATTTTCAGGCAAATAAAAAAAACGGGTAAATTATCCGACAATTTACCTGCAGGACAATACACATATTATCAGTTACCCGGAATTCGACTAAAACAAATTGCTATTGCAGTTCATAACGAAAATTCACTTACAAATGACAAGATTACTTTTTGGGATACATTCCTGACTCAAATATCAAATGCATTAGAAAGGGAATTCCTGAAAGAGTTAGCAAAAAAAGCAAGTTTTCTGGATGAATCCGACAGGTTATATAAAACCCTGTTTAACTCTATTTCGCACGAATTACGAATCCCTGTGGCAACCATACTTGGCGCTTCCGATACTTTATTAACATCATCTCATTCGGGAAATGTTCAATCGGCTTTATGTAATGAAATATTTACCGCATCAATACGTCTAAACCGTCTTATAGAGAATCTTCTAAACATGTCCCGGTTAGAAAACGACAGAATTTCAATCCATTTAGATTGGCATGAGTTTAACGACCTGGTAAATAAAGTTGTAGATGATTTAAAAGACGAATTAAAACCATTTACTTTACTTGTTTCAATTCAGGAAGATATGCCTTTGGTTAAAATTGATTTTGGTTTAATGGAACAGGTTTTATATAATCTCTTATTTAATTCGTGCCAACATGCTCCTGTAGCTTCAAACATCAGGTTAATTGCAAATTATAAAAACAATGAGCTTATCATACAAATAATGGACAGGGGTACCGGGTTTCCTGATGATGCACTAAATAATGTGTTCAATAAATTTTTCAGAGTAGATAATTCAAAAACCGGTGGTTTAGGATTGGGATTATCTATTGTTAAAGGTTTTGTTGAAGCACACAAAGGTTTTATAGATGTTGAAAACAGGAAAAACGGAGGAGCCCGGTTCACCATCAGAATTCCATCTGAAAATCCGGAAATTAACTTTTTGACAAAAGGAAAAGTATGAACGAAAATGAAACCATATTAATTATTGATGATGAATTACAAATTCGCCGTTTACTCGAAATAACACTTTCAGCAGATGGGTATAAGGTTTTATATTCGGCAAACGGTAAAGAAGGTTTGATTGATGCTGCAACCCACCATCCATCGCTCATTATTCTTGATCTGGGTTTACCCGATATTGATGGACAGGAAATTTTAAAAAAACTACGGGAATGGTACTTTAAACCGGTTATTATTCTGTCTGTCCGCAATTCGGAAGATGATATAATAAAGGCATTAGATAATGGGGCAAACGACTATCTTACAAAGCCATTCAGAAGCAGAGAATTGCTTGCAAGAATTCGTTCTGCAATAAGACATGGAGAAAATAAGACTGATGAAACCCTGTTTAAGTTTGGTTCACTTACTATTGATATTGTTAATCATATTGCAAAGAAAAATGATGAGATTTTAAAGCTGACTACTACAGAATTTTCGTTACTTTGCCTGCTTGCTAAAAACGAGGGGCGTGTACTTACACATCAATATTTACTTAAAGAAATATGGGGGTTTGGCTATATAGAACAAACTCAATATTTACGGGTTTTTGTTGCTCAGTTAAGAAAGAAAATTGAAGACAATCCTTCAAAACCAACCTTGTTAGTTACAGAATCGGGTATTGGATACCGGTTTGGTGAATAATGCAATTGAAAACAGGAATTGAATTTACTTTTCTTCTATTAATTTTTGATTCTAAAATACCTGGTTAAAGAAATTGTCAAGTTTTTTAATAGCTGATGGAATTGCAAATACAACAACCCGGTCATCTGCTTCAATGTGAGTATCGCCTTTAGCAATAAATCCTTTATGATCGCGGATATATCCCCCGACTATTGCATTTTTAGGAAATTCTATATTTCGAAGTTTTCCCTTTGTAATCAGGGAACCTTCACGAGCTATAAATTCCAGTACTTCTGTATCCGAACCGGTTAAACATTTCATTGATTCAACTTCAGAACTCATTGTATATTTATAAATCCGGCTTGCTGTTATTAGTTTTTTATTAATAATGGTATCAATTCCCATACTTTCTCCCAAGTCGATATAATCAATATTTTCTATTTCGGCAATGGTTTTTTTAACACCCATTTTCTTGGCAAGTACACACGACAGGATGTTTGTTTCAGAATTTCCTGTAACTGCAATAAATGTATCCATTTTAGGTAATCCTTCTTCAGTTAATAAATCAATATTGCTTCCATCGCCATTAACAACCATTGTATTTTTTAAGTAATCGGCCAGTTTGTAACTTTTATCTTTATCTTTTTCAATGAGTTTAATATTGAACCTTCCCTCGAGCATTTTAGCTGTACGTTTACCTATACGGCTTCCTCCAACTATCATTACATTTTTTACATCGAGTTTCTTTTTACCCGAATATTTCATAACATCGTCGAAACCTGATTTGTTGGTAACAACATATACCAAATCGTTTACCATAAATGAATCGTGGCCACGGGGAATAATTGTTTTTCCGTTGCGGGTAATAGCAACAGCCCTGAATTCAATATCTTTATTTTGTTTGGTAACATCCATCAATGTGCTATTAATAACCGGTGCATTTTTATCCAGTTTTAAAACATACAATGAAAGTTTACCACCTGAAAAATCAACCACTTCAGAAATTTCATAACCAAGTAAATTAACAACCTCGCGTGCTGCTATTCGTTCAGGGTAAATTAAATAGTCGATACCTAAACCTGTGAAATGGGCTATATTTTCCGGTTCAATATATTCGTAATTATCAACCCGGGCAATGGTTTTTTTAGCACCAAGTTTTTTTGCTATCATAGATGCAAGAATATTTGCTTCTTCAGAATGCGCCACAGCAATAAATAAATCAGCCTTCTTTACATAAGCATCTTTTAATACTTCAAACGATGTTGCTGAACCGGTAATCGTCATCAGATCGAGGTTGGTATTCATGTTTTTTATGTTTTTTTCATCATTATCAATTACTGTAATATCATGAAATTCAACACTTAACATTTTTGCCAAATGGGTTCCTACTTCGCCTGCCCCCGCAATAATTATTTTCATCATCAATACATTTAGTGGACAAAGTTACCAGCTGTTTCGTAAATTTTATGTAAAGATTTTTATGATGGGTATAAAGATTTTATAAAGATATTGTTGTATTAAATCATAAAAAATAGTACTACCCCCTTTTTAAATTATCTTGATTTAAACTATATCCATTTCTTCCTATCAAATTAATTCCTATTTTTATTTTTTAAGTAAATTTCATTTCTAACAAAATGCTATCGTATGAAATCATTCATTTTCTGCAGCTTAACATTTATCTTATTATTTTTTTCAACAGAGATTGTAGCTCAACAAGAGATAAAAAAAATTACACTCGAAGATATTTTTAAAGACAAAGTTTTTACTGAAAAAACGGTATCTGGTTTACGCTCAATGAATGACGGCGAGCATTTTACACTTCTCGAAAACGATAATCAAATTGTAAAGTACAGCTACAAAACAGGAGATGTGGTTAGCATTATTTTTAATGCCTTCAGCAATGAAATTGATGTAAAAGACTATGAATTTTCTGGTGATGAATCAAAAATTCTCATTGCAACAAATGAAGAATATATCTATCGCAGGTCGTACAAAGCCGATTATTCCATTTATGATTTAACTGCTAAAACATGCGAAAAACTGAGCGAAAACGGGGCACAGATGTTTGCATCATTTTCTCCTGACAACTCGAAAGTTGCATTTGTTCGTGATAACAACATTTTTATTAAAGACTTAATTCAAAAAACTGAGCAACAAATTACTTTCGACGGGATGTTCAATTATATTATAAATGGTGGTACCGACTGGGTTTACGAAGAAGAATTTGTTTTTACACGTGCATTTTTCTGGTCACCCGATGGAAATCAAATTGCATACTATAAGTTCGATGAAAGTAATGTTCCTGTTTTTAATATGACCAAATATAAAAGTGAGATTTATCCTGAAAACTATGCATTTAAATACCCCAAAGCAGGAGAATCAAATTCTGTGGTAAGTATTCATGTTTACGATTTGATATCCGGGAAAACAAAAACAATGGATATTGGCCCTGAAAAAGACCAATATATTCCACGTATAAAGTGGACCCCGGGAAATAAACTTGCAATCATTCGCGAAAACAGGTTACAAAATAAAATCGAGATTCTCCTTTCGAATCCAAATGACGGAACACATAAAATCATTTACAAAGAATCAAATAAATATTACATTGAACGAATAGATGATTCTTACATGACTTTAACCCGTGATGGCAGGTATTTTATTATTAACAGCGAAAAAGATGGTTGGAATCATTTTTATTTATACGATATCAATGGTGAATTTATTAACCAGATTACAAAAGGTGCATGGGAAGTAACATCTTTTATCGGGCTTGATAGTAAAACCAACACGATATATTACCATGCAGCAGAAGAATCTCCTCTGGTTAAGGATGTTTATTCAATTAAGCTTGATGGTACAAAGAAGAAAAAACTAAGTTCACTAAAAGGAACTAACAAGGCAGTTTTTAGTACAGGTTTTAAATATTACATAAACTATTATTCGAATGCCAATACTCCTACCGTAATTACATTACACGATAACAAGGGTAAACTTCTAAGGACTCTTGAAGACAACTTAAAATTGAAAGAAACAGCAAAGCAATATAATTTCGTCCCGGTTGAGTTTTTAACAATAAATACACCTTCGAGCAATTGGGATTTAAACGCATACATGATTAAACCATCAGATTTTGATCCAAACAAAAAATATCCATTATTCATGTTTTTATATGGAGGCCCCGGCTCGCAGGAAGTTACCGATGGCTGGTCGAGAGAATGGTACTGGTTTCAGATGCTTGCACAAAAAGGATACATAATTGCCTGTGTTGATAACCGGGGAACCGGAGCCCGGGGCGAAGAATTCAAAAAAATGACCTACGGCCAGTTGGGGAAATACGAAACCATTGACCAGGTTGAAGCTGCCGAATACCTGAGTAGTTTACCCTATATTGACAAAAATAGAACAGGTATATGGGGATGGAGCTATGGAGGATTCATGTCAGCATTATGCCTTTTTAATGGCTCCCATGTTTTTGAAATGGCAATTGCTGTTGCTCCCGTTACAAACTGGAGGTTCTACGATTCAATATATACCGAGCTTTACATGGGCTTACCAAAAGACAATGCCGAAGGTTACGATAACAACTCTCCATTGAATCATGCCGATAAGTTACAAGGCAAATTTTTACTGGTACATGGAACTGCCGATGACAATGTACATTTTCAAAATGCTATTGAACTTTCAGAAAAACTTGTCCAGGCGAATAAACAATTCGAAGAACAGTTCTATATGGATAAAGGTCATGGAATAAGAGGCAAAAATACACAATTACACCTTTATACCCGGATGACTAATTTTATTTTGGAAAATCTATAAATTCGTATTGAGTATCAAGATGTGAGTATCAAGATAGAATATTCTCACTACTTTTTTAGTTTTGATTATTGATGTTTGTAGAATTTAATTAATTTTGTAATCTCAAAAATATTGCCCAGGTGGTGGAACCTGCCTGCCGGCAGGCAGGTTGGTAGATATACCAGCATATTATAAATAGAATGCCCAGGTGGTGGAATTGGTAGACACACCAGCTTGAGGGGCTGGCGCCGTCAAAAGCGTGCAAGTTCGAGTCTTGTTCTGGGCACTATAATCCCGGTTAAATCAACCGGGATTTTTTATTTCCAACCCTTTAACTTCATCAAATCAAGATTAATATAATAATCATTTTATTAATAAAACATAAAAAATTTACTCCGATTCAGGAAAAAAAACGTATATTTAAACATACTAACAAAACCCAAAATGAAACGTTATAAAATTCTTTATATCGACGATCAGGAAACTAACCTGCTTCTTTTTACCGAAGTTTTCCAGTATGATTATTTTATAATAACCGCCTTTTCAGGATTCGAAGCTCTTAAAATAATTGAAAAACAAGATTTTGATTTAATAATTTCAGACCAGGCCATGCCACAAATGTCGGGGGTTGAATTCTTTGAACACTTATTAAAAATTAAACCTGGCCCAAACCGAATATTATTAACAGCCTTTAACAATATAATTGCACTGGAAGAAGCAGTAAACAGGGCTAAAATATTCAGGTATGTTAAAAAACCCTGGACCCGTGAAGAGCTTAAACCAATAATAGACAGTGCCATTCAGGATTATGTTTTACGCCAAAAAAACATAGAGTTAACAAACAAGCTGAGACTGCAAACAATAAAATTAAAAGAATCTATTAACACGAAAAACGAGATTCTTGTCGAACTGGAAGAATCAAAGGATGAGCTCGAAAAAAACGAAAGAAAATTAAGAAAGATAATTGATTTATCGCCTATACCCATTGGTATTTCAAATAAAGAAACCATTATTACTGATTTAAATCACCAATTTACAAGGGTTTTTGGCTATACTTTAAAAGATGTACCCACTATTAATGATTGGTATTTAAGAGCTTATCCGAATAAAGAAATGCGTAACAATTATATTAAACAATGGAACGAACGGATAGCAAAAATATTTAAAACGAATTTACCTATAGAACCACTTGAAACTATTGTTACATGTAAAGATGGTAAAGAAAAAGTTATCCAGTTACACGCTTCTGCCATTGGAGAAAATATGGTTGTAATTTTTAACGATATTACTGAAATCAGGTTACTCGAAGAGAATATTTCTTACAGGATTATGATGGAAGAAGAAACACTCAAAGCAAAGCTCGCGGCAGAAGCAGCAAATAAAGCTAAAAGTGAATTTATAGCCAACATGAGCCACGAGATTCGCACCCCTATGAATGCCATTTTAGGCTATGCCGAGGTATTAATAAACGAAATATCAAATACCGCCCAGGTTAATTATGTACGTTCCATTCAGGCCAGCGGTAAAACCTTGCTCGGTTTAATAAACGACATTCTCGACTTCTCGAAAATTGAAGCAGGGAAAATTGAAATGAAAAAAGAACCGGTAAATTTAAGATTTGTAGTACAAGAAATTGCAGATATTTTTAAATTTAAAATAAAAGAAAAGAGCATTGAATTTATTACAAATGTTGATCCCGGGTTACCCACTTACTTATTACTCGATGAGCTTCGTATAAAACAGATTTTGCTTAATTTGGTGAGCAACGCCTTAAAATTTACGCATCAGGGTTTTATTAAAGTATCCGTTACCTATAAAACTGTAAACAAGGATACAATTAATTTGACAATCCAAATCGAAGATTCGGGTATTGGAATTGATAAAGATCAACAACAAAGAATATTCAATGTATTTGAACAAATAGAAGGAGATAACGACAGAAAATATGAAGGCTCTGGACTTGGATTAGCAATCTCCAAGAAACTTATCCAGCTTTTTAATGGGGAGATTGATGTTGTAAGTGAAAAAGGAAAAGGAAGTACATTTATTGTCAGGTTAAAAAACATTGAAATTTCAACCAGCCAGGGTTTAACTGAAAAAAATAAAATATTGCAACACGAAGTTTATCAATTTAAAAAAGCAAATATCCTGGTGGTTGATGATATTGACAGCAACAGGCAAGTAATAAGCCTGTATTTAAAAAAACTGAACTTTAACGTTTTCGAAGCACCAGACGGTAACAAAGCCATTGAATTGATAGAGAAAAGTAAACCATGTTTAATTTTAATGGATTTGCTAATGCCGAATTTAGATGGGTTCGAAACATTTAAAAAGATACAGCAAAACCCTGAATGGGAAGATATTCCTGTAATTGCAATTACAGCATATAATTTAAACAATGAACGGGAACAGGTTATGAATATAGGGTTTGCAGGATATTTAACCAAACCAATAGATTACAGGGAACTCAAATCTATATTAAAAACCTTTCTTTCTGCCAACTATAACGAATCAGGAGAAATTGATAACTTAGACTTAGATATATATAATGAAATTAAAATTAACAATATAGATGAGTTAATTGTTGATATTAACAATAACATAATACCCATAGTTAATCAATTACAAAAAATAAGGCCTAAAAAGCTGGTAAATGAACTGGGATTTAGTTTAGATATCCTGGGTAAAAAACATAAATTAGATGCAATTGCAGCAATTGGAAATGAATTATTAAGTGCTTCAAAATCATTTAATGTTGAAAAGGAAAAACAATTAATAAACGACTTGGGTAAAATACTTGACAAGCTAAAAACTTTAAAAAAGTAAACAGGAATAGCAAAATCATAACTTTTAATAAATATTTATAATTATTAAATAACCAAATATATGGTTGACGAAAAGTTTAAACTTTTAATTGTTGATGATAACCCACAAAACCTACAAGTACTTGGAAACCTGCTTGAAAAAAACAATTATCTTGTTGAATATGCTCAAAGCGGAAGCGAAGCATTGGAATGGATCAAAACAGAAATGTTCGATCTTATTTTGCTCGATATTATGATGCCTGGGATGGATGGATTTGAAGTATGCCGGGAAATAAGAAAAAATAAAGATTTTGATGATGTGCCTGTTATTTTTCTTACTGCAAAAACCGATAAATACAGTGTTGTTAAAGGATTCGAGCTAAATGCCCAGGATTATATAAGTAAACCTTTCGATACAACAGAACTAACAGCAAGAATAAAAACACACATCGAGTTAAAATCAAGTAAAGATAAACTTAAAAATGTGAATACCTGGTTAGAAGAAAAAGTAAATGAAAAAACAAAGGAATTAAGCGAAACGAATAAAAAACTAAACGAAACATTAATCGAGATTCAAAAACTCGATAAAATGAAAAATCACTTCCTGCATTTAACAAGCAACGAAATACGAACACCACTAACAGGAATAGTAGGAACTCTGCATTTACTTAAAAACCAGGAAGCTGCTACTACCCTTAAAGATCTTATTGAACTGCTCGAAAAATCAATAACAAGGTTAGAAAGTTTTGCCAGTAAAGCAATTCTCACAACCGAACTCAGTTCAAACAGTTATTCATATAAAATGGAAATGGTAAACCTTACAGAACTTATCAGGTTTTGCCTTCTCGATTATAACGAAGTTATTTTCAAGAAAAATATTCAACTGCTTGATAAAATGGATAACAGTTTACTTGTACATGCCGATAAAGAATTGCTATCGAAACTTTTTAGTTTTATTATTGAAAATGCTATTTCTCATACACCAGATGGAAAAACAATTGAAATTGAAACAATCAGGTTCAATTCTAAAGTTAAATGCACGATTACAGACTTTGGCGAAGGTTTTTCAGAGAATGATCCTGATGAAATTTTTTCGCCTTTCACATTTAATAACTCCGATTATCATAAAGTAAACGACATGAGCATGTATATTGCAAAATTAATATCGGAATTGCATAATGGAGAACTAAAAATATACAATAAAGCCGGTACAGGAGGAACTGTTGAAATAATACTAAATATAAACAATAACAAATAAGAAAAATTGAATAAAGCAATAATAGATTACCTGGTAAGATTATTTGCAATAATTGCAAACTTATTTCCCGTGGTATCTATTGATAATATTAAGCAGTTTATCCGTTTATTTTTAAAAAAAGATTTTACAGCTCAGCTAATTAACGAGTACATTATTTTATTTGAAAATTATTATGAACAGTATAAAGGAATGAAAAACGAATCGAAAGATTCTGAATTTCTTTACACGATACTTGAACAAACAACACTGCAGATAAATGCTACAATGCCCCAAAAATACCGGTTACAACTGGTAATCCGTTTACTCATTTTCGAAAAATACATATTCAAATATTTCCAGCAACAGTTAGCAGGAAATAAATCAATTCATTGGGTATTGCAATCTGTTGCAGAAAATTTTAAAATTAATCCATCCGATTTTTTAAACTGCAAATCGTTTATAAATGAAAAATTGTTCGATATCAGTAACAAAAAAGATTTGCTGGTATTTGGAAGCAAAAAACTTTTCGACACAGAATTTACCTTTATAGAAAAAGAAAACATCGGCGGACAAATCTACTTTTTACATATAGCCAATGTTGAAACAATATTGTTTTATTATAAAGGTTCTGAAAATTTAAAATTAAACCACAACCTGATTTTCACCGATAACATTTATATTTTAAACAAAGGAACAGTAATAAGTTTCGAAAACTCTGCCCCCATTTATTTTAACGACATTTTAAAACTTTTTTTAACAGATAATGTTCCTAAAATAAGCATCCGGGTAAACAACCTTGAATACAGGTATCGTAACAGCAAAACTGGGGTTCATAATTTATCGGTTACATTTAACACTGGCCAGCTGGTTGGTATAATCGGGCGGAGCGGTGTGGGGAAATCAACCTTGTTAAATTTGCTTAACGGTTCACTTAAACCCGACAAAGGCGATGTTCTGATAAATCATATCAACCTCTACACGGAAACAAAGAATACTGAAGGATTAATAGGCTTTATTCCCCAGGATGATTTATTGATTGAAGAACTCACGGTTTACGAGAATCTCTTTTTAAATTCTCAATTGTGTTTGGGAGAATTAACAAAAGACGAAATAAATGAAAAAGTAAATAACCTGTTAATCGATTTAGATCTTTTCGATATACGCGATTTAAAAACCGGGAGCCCGTTAAATAAATTTATAAGTGGCGGACAACGTAAAAGGCTCAATATTGCCCTGGAGCTTATTCGCGAACCATGGATTTTACTTGCCGACGAACCCACGTCAGGATTATCATCGTCGGATGCCGATGAAATCATGAAACTATTAACCGAACAAGCTATTAAAGGAAAAATTGTTATTATTAATATCCACCAACCTTCTTCCGATAATTTTAAATTGTTCGACGAGATTTTAGTACTCGACAAAGAAGGATATACCGTGTATTTTGGAAATCCTGTTGATTCTATTACATATTTTAACGAAACCACCGGACGTTATATCAATTCAAGCGACCATTGCGATATTTGTGGAAACATAAATCATGAATCTGTTTTCAGAATAATTGAAGAAAAAAAAATTGATGAATTCGGGAATAGCACGAATGAACGCAAGGTGAGCCCTGAAGAATGGAACAGGTTATTCATCGAAAAAAATTCAAAACCTGAACATCAAACATATACCAATGATGATTTGCCTTCTGTTTTGTTTAAAAAACCGGGGAAGTTTAAACAATTCATAATATTCTCGAAACGAAACTTTCTAAGTAAGATATCAAACAACCAGTATATTTTTTTATCTGTACTTGTTTCGCCCGTGCTGGCTTTAATACTTTCGTTGCTTTGTCGCTCTGGTGTTGATCCATACAATCCAGATTCAGGTTATATTTTTGCTTTTAATAAAAATATTCACGCGTATCTTTTCATGAGTGTTATTGTTGCTCTTTTTATCGGTTTAATAATTAGTGCAGAAGAAATATTTAAAGATCGTGGTATATTAAAACGTGAATCTTTTCTTAAACTTGATAAAAAAAGTTACCTGCTTTCAAAAATCGGATTCCTTTTCTTTTTAAGCCTTATACAGACTTTTTTATACGTGAGTATCGGTAATTTTATTCTTGAAATAAAAGAAATGTTTTTAATTTACTGGCTCGTGTTATTTGCAACATCCTTTTTTGCCAATATACTAGGCTTACTCATCTCTACTGTTTTCAATTCGGTTATTGTAATATATATACTGGTTCCCATTTTAATTGTTCCACAACTTTTGTTAAGCGGGGTTGTTGTTCAATACGATCAGCTAAATAAAAATTTTGTATCACAACAATATACGCCGATAATTGGCGACATAATGGCCTCTCGTTGGGCATACGAGGCTCTTATGGTTGCTCAATTTAAAAATAACCCGTACCAGAAAAGCTATTTCGATATTGAAATGGACGAAAGCAATGTAAAATTCGATTTAATTTTTTTAATACCCGTTCTTTCAAAAACACTTAATGAAATAATGCAGGATTCTGACCATCCCGAAAATTCAGAAAGAATAAATAAAATAACCTTACTTAAAAACGGGTTAAAAAAGATAGATTATGCCGGTGGTTTTAAAAATATCAACCAGGTTAACCCAAACGAATTAACAAACGAAATGATAACCAGAACTGAGAATTACCTGAAAACGGCAAAAACATATTATGGTAAACGACTCAATAATTTAAGTATTGATAAAGATAAAATAACTCGCGCATTGCATAAAAATATAGGGGACAATAAAAGTTTTAACGAATTTAAAAACAAGCATTATAATGTAAAACTTGCCGAAATTGTTCTTAACAGGACAAACCTGGAAACATATACTGTTAGCGAAAATGTTATTCTTCGAAAAATCGAGCCCATATACCAGGTACCTGATTCAAAATCAGGAAGGGCCCAGTTTTATTCTTCAACAAAAAAAATTGGCAGGCATACCATGAATACTTTGGCATTTAACATTATCACATTATGGATAATGACAATTATTGTTTCAATTTTACTATATTTGTTATTTAGCAAGAAACCTTTTTAAATAAATACTCATGAAAACAATCACGCATTTTATTCTTGTTTTGGGTTTCATTATAACTTTAATTCAATGTAAATCCGATAAAACAAATGTTTCCGACACAGATGAGTTAGCTGTTTCAGACAATGATTCTGAAATCATGTTTCTTTTACCTTCGCCCGACGAGATCATAAATGAGATTTTTATGGAAAACATGAAACCTGATCCTTCATTCGTGAATCCCGTTGAAAACTCGGTAAAATACATAGACACCCGTTACCAGGCTATTGTACTTGGGGTTTATATTGCCGATTTCGCTTATTTAAGTTATACCGATGAAACACATATTGAGATTGAGTATTTAAAAGTTATCCGCGATTTATCTGAAAAAATCAATTTGTTTGGTTTAATCGACGAATCTGTATTAAACAGGATTCAGGCGAATATAATTAATGGCGATTCATTGCAAAGCATTTCACAGGAACTTTACTATAAACTTTCAGACTTATTAGAAAATACTAACAGGAATAATATTTTAGCGTTAATTACTACCGGTGCTATTGTTGAATCGCTTTACCTGGCTTCAATGAATATTAATAACATATCGGATTTCGAAAATATGGTTACACGTATTTTTGAACAAAAATATGTATTTGACAACTTTTATAATTTTACAATGCAATATAGCTCCGATGTTTATGTAAAAAGTATTCTTGGCGAATTGAATGAATTAAAGCTCATGTTTGAACAATTGCAAGCAACCAATGTAGAAACAAAAGTTTCCAGGGGAGAGGGAAATCAATTAAAAATTGAAGGCGGAACAGAATTTATTATTAATGATGAAGCTTTCAAAAACTTCAAGAAATCAATTACACAAGTTCGCAAAAGTATCGTAACTTATTATGAAAAGTAGATCCCCTGTAAAATGTTAAAACAAATCGTAAAATACAGCCTTCTAATTTTTATTTCATTATATGCCCTGAATCCAATACATGCTCAAATGTGTTCAGGTTTCCATAAGTCAAAAGCATGCAGGCATAATTTCCCGCAAGCATTTCAGAATTACGGCCAATCGAGAAGCGCCATGCTTGAAATTAACAAAACTTTCGAATATAAATTTGTTTTATACGGGAAAAAAGACTTTATATTTATTGTATGTACTGAATCAAATTATGAACCCGTTCATTTTAGGATTCTTGATGCCGAAACAAAAGAAACAATATACGATAATGCAAATGAAAATTATATCGAATCAATTGGGTTTACAAATGAGAATACACGTTCTGTAATTCTTGAAATTACACTCCTTGCAGAACGGGTAAAACCCGAAGATGGCTCAGAAACAAGAGCCTGTGTCGGAATTAATATCATTTGGCGTAAGGTACCAAGAGTTGGATTTTGATTTAAATGAAAAAAACTTTACTAATCTTTGGTTTTATTTGTGTATTGCCTGGAATTGTAAAATCACAAAACCTTGTTCCAAACCCGGGTTTTGAAATTTATACCACCTGCCCTGCCGACATGACCTTGTATTCGGTTCGTTATTTGATTCCCCATTGGTACCTGCCTACCCGTGGAACAAGCGATTATTTTAATTCGTGTACTAAATACCAGGTTGGTATCCCGCAAAATTTTATTGGTAACTTATTTGCTTTTGAAGGGAACGCGTATGCAGGGATAGTACTTTTGGAAAAACCACCTGAAAATAAATCAAATAAAAATAAATTAAATAATTACAGGGAATATTTACAGGCGAAATTAACAAGGCCTCTAAAAAAGGGGGAAAGATACTGTATTACAATTAACTATGCTATTGCAAACTATTCCACGTATGCTACAAATGGTTTAGGAATATGCTTAACCGAAAAAAAAATAAAAAGCAGGCTCTCGAGTAAAGTACTTAATTACAAACCCACTGCAAGTGTACCACGTGAACCCATTTTTACTGAACGGGGTTATTGGTACACGCTGATGGATACACTAACTGCCGGGGGAAATGAAGAATATATTACCATCGGAAATTTTTATGATGATATCCATACAGATTACATTAAGCTGGATGTTTCAGTGTTTAATAATTCTCTTGAAAACAGGATAACAGAGAACAGAATAGCATATTACTACATAGATTTGGTTTCAGTGGAAATAATCAACGAAAAGTAAAAAAAGAATACGATAAAACTCTCGATGATTATCTGGGTTTACCTGATTATAATGTGAGTTCGATATTAGAATTAAAAATAGATTCTTGTCTTATAATTCTAAAACTATTCAAAATACATTGATAATCATTTAGTTTGTTTCGAAAAAAGCTCCATGGGTTAACCTGCCTTTGGCAGGAGCATAAAACATTAAAATATATTAGAAATCACTGTTGTCCGATAAAAAATATAGATATATAATGATATCTTGAAACAATAAGACATCCATGTTTCTTTCGCCCTTACAGGGCTTTCCTTTTTGGTTGGCATTGTTTTACCATACTTTCGTTCCTTTGGAACTCAACAAAAGCCCCATCGGGGCAAAAGTATGGTAATAATCAGCAACTTACAAAAATCAAAAGTGCTGTAAGCACGACAGTAAATACTTGTTAAAAGTTTTACAGGACAATAGTGATTAGAAATAAACCAAGCATATATCGAACTCACGTTATTATAAAAAAAAACAAATTCTACTTTTACAAAATTATAATAAAAACACTTTACTATCTGATATTCTTTTAGTACCTTTCTTTTAGCTTAGTAGATCAATAATCTATTTTAATATGCATGAAAATAAGGCTTATACTAATTATTTGAATGCCTTGATTAATGGAGATAAAGATTTTTGTACATTGTTTATACAAAATAAGATTGAACAAGGCGCAGACGTTAAAACAATATATGTTGATTATTTCCAGGAATCATTGTATGAAATTGGGAAATTATGGGAAAATAATAAAATTTCTGTTGCAACAGAACATTTAGCTACATCAATTACCGAACGGTTAATGTTAATTCTTTACCCGCAAATCTTTTCCGAATCTAAAAATGGAAAAAATGTTATAATTGCCTGCGTTGCAAACGAACTGCACCAGGTTGGCGCGAAAATGGTTGCCGATATTTTCGAATTAAATCAGTGGAATTCCTATTTTATAGGTTCAAATACACCTGTTAACGATTTAATTAAATTCGTTGATGAAAAAAAACCGGATATGGTTGGATTATCGTTAAGTATTTATTTTAATATCAATTACCTGGTTCAGGCAATCAATATTTTACAGGATAATTTTAAAAATATTGAATTAATTGTTGGCGGACAAGCCTTTAAACATGGGGGCGAACAAGCAATAAGCCGTTTAAAACATGTAAATTATATAGATTCTCTCTATGCTCTTGAAAAAATGATATCCTAAGTTCTATATGTATATAAAACTATGAATAATCAAAAAACAAAGATTATTGAATCTTATTTAAACGATCGGGCTTCTATTGTAATTATTTACCTTGATAAAGATGGTAAGATTATTACGTTTAATACATATATAGAACAAATAGCTGGCAAAAAACAACTTAACGGACAGTTTCATCAGCTTGTTGTCGATTTTAATGGTAAATTTAACATCAACGATATAAAATCCGGTTCGGGACAATTACTTTCAATAAATACACTTACCGGCATTCCAATAACATTACAGTTCTCTTTTTTTGAAACCCGGGATGGATACATTGCAATAGGCGAACATAACGTGATCGAGCTGGAGAAAATGAATGTCTCATTTGTTCAGTTAAGTAACGAACTGAATAACCTTTCGCGCGAATTAATCAAGAAAAATACTGAGTTAAAAAAATTAAACGATTTAAAAAACGAGTTTTTAGGTATTGCAGCACACGATATTCGAAATCCTGCATCCCTGATTTCAGGGTATTGCTCATTGCTTGCCAATAGTAATATGAATCAGGACAAACAAAAGCAGTTTCTCGAAATAATAAAATCATCAGGCGATTCTATACTTAAATTAATTAACGATTTATTAGATGTATCTGTTATTGAATCAGGTAATTTACGTTTAGAGCGAGCAAATACAGATGTTTTTCAATTAATTAAAAAAAACATTGATAGAAACCGCTTCTTTGCAGATCAAAAATCAATTCAGATAAACCTCTTTAAGCCTGAAGAGTTATTAATTCTTAATATCGACTCTGCAAAAATTGACCAGGTCCTCGATAATTATATCTCAAATGCAATAAAGTATTCAAAAAATAATACAACAATTAAAGTAATTGTAAAAAAACATAATGACGAAATAATTGTTTCTGTAAGTGATGAAGGTGTTGGCATTAAGAAATATGATTTATCAAAATTATTTCAATTTTTTAGTAAAACAGATTCTGAAACAACCGCCGGAGAATCAAGTACCGGGCTTGGACTGGCTATTGTAAAAAAAATAATTAATGAACATAACGGGCGGGTATGGGCAGAAAGTGTATTGGGAAAAGGATCTGTATTTTATTTCTCCCTGCCAATAAAGCAGGAATACAATTAAATACCTGCCTGCTGAAAACAAGTTTAAATTATGAATTAAAAATCATAAATATGTAAATAAGAAATCCGTAACAAACAATAAATAACCTAATAAACCCCAAAATATGACCAAGAGTGAATTAATTTCTATCGCGGAAAAGCTAAAACAACCATCTGAAGAAGCTCAGATAGAATTCTTCAACAACATGGATATTACGCTTTCCGAGTTGAACGAAACAATGCTTTCGCGACCCGATTTGGTTTTGCTAATTGGCGAGAACAACGAAACCATGATGCTTGATAACCACCGGAACCTGTTGCGGTTTATGAATTCCATGTTTATTGATTATAACCCGGAAATACTTGTGGAAACCGTGTTATGGGTTTTCAGGGTGTACTCGAATCACGGATTCAATTTTGCATATTGGCCAACTATGTTAAATAAGGTACTGGATATTCTGAGAAATAAATTATCAAGAGATTCTTTCGAGCAGGTAAAACCTTTTTATAGTTGGCTATACCAGCCATTTTTCTCTAAACTGGCAAATCAATCATAATTATTTTCTGTATTTATTAAATAAAATTTCATGGAAGCAATTAAACCAAGTAGTTATAAGTACCTGATAATTGTGCTTATTATTATAATAAGCGGGATAATTATTATTGCAGGAACGTTATATTACAATAACGACAAAAACATTACACGTAATGAAAAGTACAATGAGCTAAAAGCAATAGCCAATTTAAAAATTAATGAGTTTTTACTATGGCAAAACGAAAGAATATCGGATGCAAAATTTATTTCTAATAATTACCGAATGGTTTATGATATTGAAAATTTAGTCTCAGGAAATCTGAATTCTAAAAAGAACTTATACAAAGAGTTTTCCCGATTCCGTGATTTATATGGATATGATAATATTTTTATTCTAAATAGCAGCGGGGTATTATTATTTACATTAGATAGTACATTCAATACTGTAGATACCACATCTTTAAGTTTGGCTCAAAAAACTAAAAAATTAAACGATGTTTTTGTCGGCGATTTTTATATGTGCCCTATACACGAAAAGGTACATTACGATATTATGGCTCCCGTTAAAGGGGAAAATAATAAATATATTGCCACAATTTTTTTCAGTATTAATCCGGAAGATTTTTTGTATCCACTTATTCAGAAATGGCCTACACCAAGCAAGTCTGCTGAGACATTAATTGTTCGCTCCGAAAACGACAGTATTGTTTTCCTAAACGAATTAAGGCATGCAAAAGGAACAGCACTTAGAATGAAATCTTCAATAAATAATAAAAATTTGCCCGCGGTACAAGCTGCTTCAGGTAAGACAGGATTTTTTGAGGGACGAGATTACAGAAATATTGATGTTTTAACACATTTAGATAAAATTCCGGGTACAAATTGGTACATGGTATCTAAGGTTGATAAAAAAGAAATTTTTGAAGAACTAAACAAAGAAGCCACATTTATCACATTAATGGTACTGATTCTTATCTTGTTTAACGGTGCATTACTGACATGGATCTACAATTCACGGCAAAAAAACATATATAAAAAACTACTGGCCAATGAAATTGAATTGCACGAGTCGCAGGAAGAATACAGGGCAACACTTTACAGCATTGGCGATGGAGTTATAACAACCGATAAAAAAGGAATAATAAAACAATTAAACCCAATAGCTGAACAACTTACGGGTTGGACAGAAACAGAGGCCAAAGGGAAAAAACTTGAAGAAGTTTTCAAGATAATAAATGAAGAAACCCTTGAACCTGTTGAAAATCCTGTAAAAAAAGTATTAAAAGAAGGATTGATTGTGGGATTGGCAAATCATACTTTATTAATTTCAAAAGATGGTAACAGAATACCTATTGCCGACAGTGGCGCTCCAATAAAGGATGTAAAAGGAAATATTACAGGTGTTGTATTGGTTTTTAGAGATCAAATTGAAGAACGGTTAAGTCAGAAAATTTTAACTGAAAGTGAACAACGATTACGTTCAACCCTCGATAACATGCTCGAAGGATGCCAGATTATTGATTTAGACTGGAAATACGTGTATCTCAATAATGTTGCAGAAGTTCATAATCGCAGGCCCAAATCCGAACTGCTTGGTAAAAAATATATGGACACGTGGCCTGGAATTGAAGGCTCCAATATCTTCTTACTTATAAAAAAATGCATGGATGAAAAAATTCCGGCCCATATTGTAAACAAATTTGTTTTTCCTGATGGAGCTGTTGGATGGTTCGATTTAAGTATTGAACCTATACCTGAAGGTGTTTTTATCCTGTCTATAGATATTACTGAAAAAATGAAAGCTGAAGAAAACCTTCGCCAAAGCGAAGCAAGATTCCAAAGCTATATTGATTATTCACCTCTTGGAGTTTTTATTACAGATAATAATGGAAAGTATATTGATGTTAATAAAGCTGCCTGTGATATAACAGGTTATAGCAAAGATGAATTGCTTTCCATGAGTATTTCCGACCTGATTTCTAATGAAATATTACCCGTTTTTGAAATTGTTAAAAATGAAGGTGAAGCCCATATTGAAATTCCTTTTATTCATAAAAACAAATCAACAAGATATTGGATAGTATCTGCAGTAAAATTATCTGAAAACAGGTTCCTGGGCTTTGTTAATGATATTACCGAACGAAAAAATTCGGAAATAGCTTTACGCGAAAGTGAAGCATACATCAAAGTTATATTAGATAATTTACCAATTGGTGTTGCCGTTAATTCGGTTGATCCAACTGTACAATTTGAATACATGAATGATAATTTCGCCAGATTTTATAGGACAAGTAAAGAAAATCTTGTTGACAACAATGTTTTTTGGGAAGCAGTATATGAGGATTCTGAATTTAGAGAGAAAATAAAAAAGAGAGTATTAGACGATTGCGCAAGCGGAAACCCTGATCAGATGTTCTGGGAAGATATACCCATTAGCCGTAAAGGCCAATTGATTTCTTATATTTCCGCTAAAAATATTCCGATAGCAGGAAAAGGACTAATGATTTCTGTTGTTTGGGATGTTACAGAACGAAAAAAAGCAGAAATAGAATTAACAAAACGGGAAAACCTGCTTCAGAGAATTTTCGATATCTTACCTATAGGATTATGGTTTGCTGATAAAAATGGCAAAATAATTAAAGGAAATCCGGCAGGAATAAAAATTTGGGGAGCCGAACCTAAAGTTGGTATTGAAGAATATAAAGTTTTTAAAGCACGCAGGTTACCTTCAGGCGAAGAAATAGCAAACAACGATTGGGCATTATATCATACCATTACCAGGGGAGTTACAATAACTGACGAACTATTGGAAATCAGTGCTTTCGATGGTGCAAAAAAAATAGTTCTGAATTACACGGCCCCCATATTTGATAATGATGGAAATATTGATGGAGCCATTGTTGTAAATAATGATATCACCAATTTAAAATTAACTGAAGCTCAATTAAAGGAAAGAGAATTACTTTTCCAGGCATTAATGGACAACAGCCCGATTTATATTTTCTTTAAAGACCGTGATATTAAGTCGATACATTTAAGTAAAAATTATGAACAAATGTTGGGTAAACCACTTTCAGAACTTTTAGGGAAAGATATGTTTGAGCTATTTCCTTCAGAATTCGCCAATAAAATGATTGAAGATGACAAAAAAATAGTTAAAGAAGGTAAGATGATCGTGGTAGATGAGATTTTCAACGATCGTTACTATACAACAATAAAATTCCCGATTCGCGACGAAAATAATTCGCCAATACTTGCCGGATTTACAATTGACATTACTGACCGGAAAAAAGTTGAACAGGAAATTATTAAACTAAACGAGGAATTAGAATTACGTATCCAGGAACGCACAAGAGATCTTGAAAATAAAAACAGTGAACTGGAGCGTATGAATAAAGCCTTTATTGGACGCGAAATGAGAATAAAAGAACTCAAGGAAAAGATTAAGGAATTGGAAAATAGAAATTAAAAAAATATAAAACTATTTTGAATGCCAATTCATAATTTATGATTATATTTAACTAATTAACAGCATTTTGTAATAAAAAAAAATCTAAAATACAAAGAGTAAAGATTGGGAATAAAAGAATACAGAAATTAATCAGCGTGATTCGTTTATATATTAAAATATGAAAAAAACACCGGTGAAATCCTTGAATTTAGTTACAAAGCCCGGGTATGGTTTTGTAATTGTACTGATTTTCTTTTTTCTCGGCACAAATGTATCCCATTCTCAAACAGACAGTATCAGTATTTACGATTTAAGCTTAACTCAACTTTCAAAACTTAAAATTACTTCCGCTTCAAAAGTGTCTCAGAATATAAACGAAGTACCATCAACAGTTTTTGTAATTACGGGTGACCAAATAAGAGAAAATGGATATTTTACAATAGAAGAAGTATTTTCAGAACTTCCCGGGTTTCAGTTTAGAAATATTAACGGAATTAACAGTTATGTTTTTCAACGAGGAATACCTAATCAAAATAACCTCACCTTGCTGCTTATTGACGGAGTACAGGTAAATGAACTCAACTCTGGAGGTTTCTATGCCGGGGGGCAATACAACCTGTCAAATATCGAACGTATTGAAGTCATTTACGGGCCCTCATCAGTAGTTTACGGCACGAATGCCGTATCAGGCATTATAAATATAATTACTCAAAATCCAACAGAAAAAAAAATCGAGATCAATGCTTTAGCAGGTAATTTTAATACCGTTGAAAGTAATTTTAATTACAGTTATATAAATAATAAAAACACGTTTGGTATCAATACATCCGGCATGTTTAAGAAAACCGATAAGGCAGATTTAAAAGGAAGAGCTGGCGATTATAACTGGACTGACGAAATGGATAACTTTGAAAACGATTATTCATTTGATTTTAAAATTAAAGCAAAGGATTTCATTTTAGGAACCAACTACAATTATAAAGAAACCTCAACAGCCACACTGGAAAAATCTGATGGAACGCTGTACAGGGATTATGGAACTTCATGGAATATCCGGTTTATAAATAATTATCTCAAATACACGAAAGAGATAAGCGATAAACTAACATATTCTTCAGTATTATACAACCGAAATACCACCGTACTCGACAACACAGTGTATTTTGTACTCGATACCGCCCAGGTAGGATATTACAGGCCAAACAATTTAACAGGATTTGAAAACATACTGGATTATACCGCCAATACGTTTTTTTCAGTTACAGGTGGTTTAACATTTGAATACGGGCAACTGTCAGAAAAAGCATCTTTATCTTACAGCGAATCGCCAGAACAAACTCCCCCCGTACCAACAAAACCAGAAATGATAACAAATTACCTTACCAGCATTTTTATAGAACCCCGATTTACTCTGTTTAAAAATCTTTTTCTTTCCGGGGGAACCCGTTTTGATCAAAGCAGTATTTATGATCAAGTATTAACACCGAGGGCTGGCCTTAGTTATATTTTCAGAAAACATCTTTTCCGCCTCTCCTATGCTGAAGCTTTCAGGGCCCCAAAACCCTGGGATTACACCGATGGTTTAGGAAATCCTTCATTGTTACCCGAAAAAATGAAATCGCTGGAAACGGCATTTACTTTCTCTATAGCCGATAATTACACGATGGATATCATTGGATATAAAAATAATCTTGAAAATGCCATAACAAAAGAAGTTATTAACGACGATTACAGATGGGTTAATGGTGGCAAAATTGAAACCGACGGGGTAGAAATATATATCAGGTATGCTTCCCGTAAGCTAAAATCATCAATTAATTATACATTTAATCAAAGTTATAACGAATCTGGTGATTTAGTACCCGAAATAAGTAAACATACAGGAAATATGAATATAACCTATTCTTTTAACGAATACATAAAAATTAACATCCATGCCAATTACATTGGAAAAAGAGAAAATCCTAAAATGATATCTTCAACCAGCAGCACGTATATTGACCCTTGTTTGATATTTCACGGGGCATTGTCATTAGTAAACTACAAAGGATTTTCAGTTCAACTTTCAGCAAAAAACATATTAAACACAGAATACTATCATACATCAAACAGAGACCCCGACAGGTATCGCCAGGCACAGCGTACCATCATGTTTTCTGTTGGTTATACGCTAAATAATTAAACCAAAAAAGATGAAAAAATTAATTCTTTATGTTTATTTATCAACTGCTTGTTTTTGGGGGCTAAACGGGAGTATTAGTGCACAACAAGTGAGTCGCGAAATTGCAATAAGCGCTTATATTTACAATTTTGCAAAAAACATTCAGTGGCAAAACGAAGATTCTATAAACGAGTTTCATTTTCTCATCATTGGCCAGGATGAAAACATCCTTCATGAACTAATTACACTTTCGAAAACAAAAACGATAAGAAATAAACCTATCCGGGTTACATCAGCCACAACTCTGAGCGATATCAACAATGTGCAATTGGTTTTTGCTACAAAAGGAAACGAAGAAAACCTGGTAAACCTGTTCGACCGTATTGAAGGAAAAAATATCCTGATGGTGAGCGACAATTACCAGAACAAACAAATTGTGATGATAAACTTTATCGATTCCAAAGAGGGCAATCTCTTGTTCGAAATAAACAAGGCGAATATTATTAATCAGCATCTTGGTATTATGCAGGATATGATTTTGCTTGGAGGAACTGAAATTGATGTTGCCGAACTATACAGGGAAGGACAGCAAAGCCTGCGCACCCTGCAAAAACACACGGAAAATCTTGAAAACAACCTGGCTCAGCTTAAAAACAGTATTTCTGCTATAACTAAAGAAGTTGAGATTAATAAAGACAGTTTAAACAGGCAAACTCGTAAAATCAGGGAACAACAAAGAATCCTGGATAACCAATCTCTGTTGCTTAACCAGCGTGAAAAAGAACTGGGTATTAAAATACAACAAATTTCAGAGCAACGCCGGGTATTTGATCAACAATCAGAAAAATTGAGAGCCCTTTCTGCTGATGTAAACGAAGGCAGCCAGTTATTGCTACGGCAAAGAGAAGAAATTGAAAGTCAGGAATATCAAATTAAAAATCAAACCGATATACTAAAAACACAGAGTTCAACAATTCATCGTCAGAGAAATTTAATGTATTTGCTCGCTATAATTACAATCCTGGTTGTTTTTCTGGTATTAACAATTTACTATGCCTTTAAAAACAAGCAAAAACATAACAGGGAGCTGAAACAAAAAGTAAATGAACGTACGTATGAATTAAGCCTGCTAAACGAGCAATTGCGGGTTGAACTTGATGAGCGGTTGCTTGCCCAGGAAGAAATTAAAATATTAAACCAAACCCTTGAAGAACGTGTAGCAGAAAGAACAGCCCAGCTTGCATCTATTAATAAAGAATTGGAATCATTCAGCTATTCCATATCGCACGACTTGCGGGCACCACTCAGGGCTATATTTGGCTTTTCGCAAATACTTACAAACAGGCACCGTGCATCGTTAAACGAAGAAGGGCAGCAATACATGAATTACATTGTTCAGGCAAGTGTCCGAATGGAACACCTGATTAATGATTTACTTGATTATTCAAGGCTTGGCCGCAAATCAATAGATATTTACCCTGTTTCGCTTAATAAAATAATCGATAATATTTATTCCGATTTTAAGCAGAAACTCGAAAACGTGGGAGCAACTTTTTTTGTGGATAAAGAAATACCCGAAATTTATGGAAACGAAAGCCTGTTACAACAAATTTTCACCAATTTAATTGATAACGCAGTAATTTATAGACGTAAAGATGAGCCTTTAGAAATAAAAATCAATTACGATCAGGATGCTAAAGGCATTACATTAAAAATTTCAGACAACGGGATAGGAATACCCGAAGAATATTGGGATAAAATATTTAACATTTTCCAGCGGCTACATAGCGAAGATGAATACCCCGGAACCGGGATTGGGCTTGCAACAGTTCGTAAGTCGGTAAGTATGTTAAACGGTACAATCTGGGTTGAATCGGTTGTTAATAGAGGGACTACATTTTTTATACATTTACCTAAATCAAAAATTTAATTTAAAATGGAAAAACTGGCTCAAATACTTTTAGTAGAAGATAACCAAATGGATGTTGTGCTTACTTTAGATGCATTCAGGGAAGCTAAGCTCAAAAATACAATTCATGTTGCCCGAAACGGACAGGAAGCACTCGATTACCTTTTTGGGAATGACAAATATGCCAACAGGGACGAATTTCCATTGCCGGCTTTAATCCTGCTTGATCTAAAAATGCCTGGAATAGATGGATTCGAAGTTTTGAGACAGGTTAAGGGCACGGAAAAGCTTAAACGCATTCCTGTAATTATTCTTACATCATCAAGAGAAGAAGGCGACCGCGCATTAAGTTACGACATTGGTGCAAACAGTTACTTACTAAAACCTGTTTCTTTTGATGGGTTTACAGACGTTGTAAGAAAAATTGATGATTACTGGTTTTCGTTAAATATTAATCCACCCGATAATCAGTAAACCTAAATACTCTTAATGTCCATGCCAATAGGCAGGTTTGTGATAAAATTAAAAACTATGAAAACAAAAATCCGGATTCTTCATGTTGACGATAGCATTCATGACAGGATCTTAGTACGCGATGTTCTTGAAAAAGAATACAGTGAATATGAAATTATTTCTGCTGATAATAGGGATAAATTTGAAAAGTATCTCTCCGAAAAAGAGTTCGATCTGGTACTAAGCGACTTTAACATTCTTGGTTTCGATGGGCTCCAGGTTTTAGGCGTTGTGAAAAAAGTAAAACCCGATTTACCGGTAATTATTGTTACAGGTACAGGATCCGAAGAAATTGCAATCCAGGCAATGAAAATGGGCGCCGCTGACTATGTAATTAAATCGGTTAAACACATACAGGGCCTTTCTCCAACCATTAAGTCGGTACTTGAACATAACGCGTTAATAAAAGAGCACAAAGAAGCACAGGAACGTTGTAAAGAAAATGAAGAAAGGTTTCGCAGTATTTTCGAAAATTCTACTTTAGGAATCTATCGTACTTCCCCAGATGGTAAGATTCTACTTGCCAATCCAACCCTTGTTCTGATGTTAGGTTATGATAATTTCGATGATCTGGCATCTATTAATATTGAATTGCAAGGTTACGAAACAAAGCATCAACGGGATGAATTTATAAAACATATTGAAGAAGAAGGTTTTATCAAAGGATTTGAATCGACATGGAAAAAAAAGGACAACTCGATCATTTATGTTCGCGAGAGTGCCAAAGCATTTTACAACAAGGAAGGCACCATACTTTACTACGAGGGAATTATAGAAGATATCACGGAGCGCAAGCATGCCCAAGACGCTTTACAAAAAAACGAGCAACAATTTAAAGCCCTGACTGAAGAAGCCCCGGTTGGAATTTTTAAAACTGATGCAAACGGAAATACAACCTACGTTAATCCCCGATGGTGCGAAATTTCCGGCATAGGCTTAAATGAAGCAAAAGGGAATGGTTGGATTAATGCCGTCCATCCCGATGATCGCGGTATAATAACAGAAGGATGGCAAAAAGCTGTAGAAAAAAGCGAATCTTCTTTGGCTGAGTATCGATTCTTACGGCCCGATGGAACTATATCATGGGTTAGTGGTAAAGCTGTTGCCCAAGTGGACGATAAAGGAAATTTAATTGGTTATATTGGTACTTCCACCGACATTACCGAACGAAAGCATGTCGAAGATGCATTAAAGGAAAGTGAGGAAAAATTCAAGAGCTACATACAACATTCGCCACTTGGCGTTTTTATTGCAAATGAAAAAGGGGAATTTTTAGAAGTAAATCCCGCTGCAAGCATTATAACTGGTTCAGGTATAGACGAATTATTGACAATGAGCATCCCTAACCTGTTTATTGAAGACGCATTACCCGTTGCTTTGCAGCATTTTGAACGAGTGAAAAATGAAGGAGAAGCTATAGCTGAAATACCTTATATTCGAAAAAACGGCTCTAAAAACCATTGGATAGTTTCGGCTGTTAAACTTTCTGATAAAAGGTTTTTGGGATTTGTTATTGATATAACCGATCTTAAAAATGCAAAAGAAGAAATAATTAAATTAAATACTGAACTTGAAAAAAAAATTGAAGAACGCACAAGTGAATTAAAACAAAAAATAGACGAGCTTGAACGTATGAACAACTTATTTGTTGGCCGCGAATTACGCATTAAAGAATTAAGAGACAAGATAAAAGAACTTGAAAACATTGTTAATACCAGAAATAAAAATTAAAACCTGTTTCCCTGTTTTAACAGCAATTAAATATTAAAAAAACATGAATTTAAAGATATCTAAACCGTTAAGTATAGTAGGCACTTATTTGGTGTTTGGAATAATCTGGATTCTTTTTTCTGACATTTTGCTTGAAAAAATTGCATCAGATACACATGCCCTGACAAAATACCAAACATACAAAGGATGGATGTTTATAGTAGTTACTGCACTATTGCTTTATTATCTGATTCACGAACAGTATAAAAAAATAATTGAAACCAATGCAAATATCCTGAAAGCAGAAATATTAAAAACAGAATTAATAAACAGGTTTAACATCGCTCAAAAAACTGCCCGTATTGGCAGCTGGGATTGGAATATGATAAATAATTCCATCTGGTGGTCAGAAGAACTTTATCGTATTCTTGAATTAAATCCTGGCAATTATACTCCTGATTATAACTCGAATGCCCAATATATACACCCTGAAGACAGAATTATTTACCGTAACGAAGTTGAAAGAATTATTAAAGACCACGGGGCACTGGATTATGATCTCAGGGTAATTACAGGTAAAAAAAATATAAAATACTGTAATACCAAAGGAATAGTCGAATACAATGAGCAAGGGGAACCTGTTCGGTTTTATGGAACATTTATGGATATTACAGAACGAAAAAATGCAGAACTGGCATTACATGAAAGTGAAACCCGGTATCATTCTCTTTTCGAAAAATCTAAAGATGCAATCTTATTAACATCCCCGGACGGGGCCATACATGACGCAAACCCGGCAGCCTGCAAGATGTTTGGAAAAACAAAAGAAGAAATAATTCAACAAGGCAGAAACGGGATAGTCGATTTAACAGACGAAAGATTGAAACCGGCTCTTGAAGAAAGAGATAAAAAAGGAACAGCTACCGTTGAACTTACCATGCTGAAAAAAGGAAATATTAAATTCCCTGTTGAGATAACATCAACCATCTTTACCGACAAAAACAGCGAATTACGAACCAGCATGATAATAAGAGACTTTACAGAACATAAACAGAACGAGCAAAAAATCAAAGATTTAAATAACAAATTAAATCAATTAATCAGTGTAAATAAAAAACTCGCTTCAGCCAGGAACATTGAATCTATTCAGGAAATTATAAAAGAATCCTTGCGCAAATTAATAAATTCAGACGGAGTAACTTTTGTTTTACGCGATGATGATTTATGTTTCTATGCCGACGAAGATGCCATAGAACCACTCTGGAAAGGGAATAAATATCCTATGGCATCGTGTATAAGCGGTTGGGCTATGATACACAGGCAAACAGTTATCATTGAAGACATTTATAAAGATTCCAGGATACCTATTAAGATTTATAAAGAAACATTTGTCAAGAGTCTGGTTATGATACCTATATTTTCAAACACTTCGCTGGGTGCAATTGGTAATTACTGGAAAGAAAAACACACCCCGTCTGATTTTGAAATAAAATTACTCGAAACAATTGCAGAAACAGCTGCAATTTCAATTGAAAACATAAAACTTTACAATGAGCTGGAATTAAAAGTAGAAAAACGAACAAGCGAATTAAAAAAAGCAAATGAAGAATTAGAAAAAATAAACAAGCTGTTTTTCGGGAGAGAACATCGGATTAACGAGCTTAAAACAAAGCTGAGAAGCATTGAAAGTCCAAATAAAAAACAAACCGATTAATATGAAATAGCCATGAGAAATAAATTTCACACAAAACAAAAATGATTATTTCATGGCATATTCCATGTGACCTTAATAAAAAAATAAAAATTAACACATGAAAAGTTCAATAATACTCGGATTAATTCAGAATATTGCAATACTACTTGCTTTTAGTATGCTATATGATTATATATGGATGAAATACAAAAAGCGGGATTCTGTAATTTATAAATTAGGAACCGGCCTTATCATTGGTTTTATTGGTATCATTTTAATGCTCACCCCTTGGATTTTAGCCCCCGGGCTTGTTTTTGATACCCGTACAATAATGCTTTCGGTTTCAGGTTTATTTTTTGGAACAATTCCAACCCTTATTGCAATGCTTATTACAGGAATTTACAGGGTTACACTGGGTGGCGACGGTGTTTTTATGGGAGTGGCAACAATTATATCGTCAGGAGCTATCGGGATATTATGGAGAAAACTAAGGCCTGATTTTAGAAAAGAAAATAGCCTGTACGAATTTTTAAAACTGGGAATATCGGTTCATATAGTAATGCTTCTGTGTATTTTTCTATTACCTGGAGATAAAATGTGGTTAATATTTAAAAATATTGCACTACCGGCATTAACCATCTATCCAATTGGTACTGTTTTACTGGGATTTTTATTAATTAACAGGGAAGAAAACTGGAAAAATAAAATTGATTTAAAAGAAAGCGAAGAAAGATTTCGAAACCTGTTTATGAGCAGCCATGCCATAATGCTTATTATAGACCCCGGTACAAATAAAATATTGGATGCAAATCCCGCTGCAACTTCATTTTACGGATATACTTATCAACAATTTAAAAATGAATTATATATAACCGACATCAATACACTTTCAAGTGTCGAAATTCAAAAAGAAATGAACCTGGCACTTGAAAATAAAAGAGGGTATTTTATTTTCAAACACCGCAAGTCAGACGGAAGCATAAGAAATGTAGAGGTTTATAGTGGTTCAACCACGATAGAAAATAAAACAGTTTTATTTTCTATTATTCATGATATTACAGACAGGTTAAAATCAGAAGAAAAATCAGCAAATTTAAATAAGATCATCCAGGAATCTTTGAACGAAATATATATTTTCTCGCGAAAAAATTTCAAGTTCATTGATGTTAACGAAGGAGCAATAAAAAATATCGGGTATAGCTTAGACGAGTTAAAAGAAATGACTCCCCTGAATATTAAACCCTTATATACATTAAATCAATTCAAAGATTTAATTGAATCCGTTGAAAAAGATTTAAAACCCAAAATATATTTCGAAACCATTCATCGTCGAAAAAATAATACAGAATACCCGGTTGAAGTTTACTTACAAAAGGTTGATTATGGAGAAACACCTGCTTATTTAACAATAATTATGGATGTTACTGAACGAAAAAAAGCAGAAAAAGCATTACGCGATAGCGAAGAAAGGTTAAGATTAACTATTAGTTCTTCAAAACAGGGCATATATGATTTAAATTTACTAACCGGTGAAACCATAATTAATGATGAATATGCAATTATGTTAGGGTACAATCCGTCAGAGCTCCATGAAACAAATCAGGCATGGATTGAAAGGCTTCACCCCGACGACCTTGAACTAACTGCACAAGCTTTTAAAGATTATGTTGCCGGAATTATTTCGGATTACAAAATTGAATTCCGCCAGAAAACGAAACAAGGCAAATGGAAATGGATTTTATCAACAGGTAAAATTGTTGAACGGGATATAGATGGTAACCCGACCAGGATGTTAGGCACTCATACCGATATCGACGAACTTAAATCTGTTCAGTTCGAACTCCGGCAACATCACGAAAACCTGGAAAAAATTGTACAGGAAAGAACAACCATGTTGAATGAACAAACTTTAAAACTGAAAGAATCGCAGGATGCCTTACTTTTTTTACTTGAAGATATAAATGAATCGAGAGACGAAATACAAAAGGTTAACGAAAAACTGAAAGAAGCAAATAAAGAACTCGAAGCATTTACATATACCGTATCACACGATCTAAAAGCCCCGCTCAGGGCTATCGATGGATTTTCAAGATTCCTCATTGAAGATTATGGCGATAAACTTGATGCTGAAGGATTAAGGCTCCTGAATGTAATCCGCGATAACACGAAAAAAATGGACCAGCTCATCATGGATTTATTGCAATTATCGAAGATTAGCCGTAACGATATGCATTTAAACAAAATAAACATGAACCAGTTTGTTCATCAAATATATAACGAAATCAGCACTCCAGAAACTATACAAAAATTCAAATTTACAGCAGATAACTTACCCGAAGTTTATGGTGATATTGTACTTCTTAAACAGGTTTGGATTAATTTAATCAGTAACGCGATTAAATTTACGAGAAATAGCGATAAGTGCACGATTGAAGTTGGGGCTTATTTCGAAAATAAATCGGTTGTTTATTATATAAAAGATTCCGGCGTTGGGTTTGATACAAGGTACGAATCTAAATTATTTGGCGTTTTTCAACGTTTACATAAAGACAGTGAATTCGAAGGAACAGGTGTGGGTTTAGCTATTGTTAAACGAATAATAAACCGGCACGGTGGTAAAGTATGGGCCGAAAGTGAATTAGGAGCAGGATCAACCTTCTATCTCAGTTTTCCTGATAAAGATAAAGAATAAATGAATTGTTAAATTATTTGTAATAATGGAAATACCTAAATCTGAATAAAATGAAGAATACTAACAGCCATATTTAAATATCAATAAATTTTGTATTGCAAAAAGGTAAAACAAACACTCATACACGATAAAAAACTTGAATCTGCCATACAAAAAGCATATATTTACTTAACAAACAATAAAATATGGAACATCTTAATGAAATAGAGATTTTGCTTGTAGAAGACAATCCAAACGATGCAGAACTAACAATAAGGGCATTAAAGAAAAACAACCTGGCAAATAACATAATTCATGTTACTGATGGCGAAGAAGCGTTAAGTTTAATTCATAATTGTTTAAAAAACAATGTTTCACACAGCTTGCCCAAAATAATCCTGCTCGACTTAAAACTCCCTAAAGTTGATGGTTTGGAAGTATTAAAAGAATTAAAATCAAACGATAAAACAAAAGTAATTCCAGTTATAATGCTTACTTCATCCAAAGAAGAAAG
The DNA here is from genome assembly GCA_001768235.1 of Bacteroidetes bacterium GWB2_32_14. GTDB lineage: Bacteria > Bacteroidota > Bacteroidia > Bacteroidales > UBA12077 > UBA12077. The sequence goes on along the minus strand of MENK01000024.1, from coordinate 257,811 downwards.
AGATATTATTGAAAGTTACAAACTAGGTGTTAACAGTTATATAACCAAACCTGTTGATTTCGACCAATTTGTTGAAGCCATTAAAAATTTCGGTTTATACTGGTTGCTCCTTAACCAAAGTCCTATAATTTAAAAATCACAATCATGGATAAGTATAAATTTTTATTTGTAGAAGATCAACCGGTTGACACCGAAATGGCTGTCAGGGCACTAAAAAAATACAACATCGAATTTGATTATACAAGAATCGAAACAGAAAATGATTTTATAAGAGAGTTAAAAGATTATAATCCCGACCTTATTATCTCAGATTATTCAATGCCTTTATTTAATGGCATGCAGGCATTAAAAATATCAAAAGAAATTTCCCCGGATTTACCATTTATTGTATTAACAGGATCAATTAACGAGGAAACTGCTGTACAATGCATGAAAGCAGGTGCTACAGATTATATTTTAAAAGACAACATTACCCGTTTGCCTTTTGCAGTGATGGAAGCTGTTAAACAAAATAAGATTAAATTAGAAAAACAGGTTATAGAAAACAACTTGAAAGAAAGTGAAGAACGCTATAAATCATTATTCCATAACAACAAGGCAGTAATACTAATTATTGATCCGGAAACCAGGCAAATAGTCGATGCCAATCCGGCAGCTTGCGAATTTTACGGCTGGCCATACAATGAATTAATAAGCATGACTATGAAAGATATAAACAGGCTTTCAGAGACAGAGCTTAAAAAAATATATTCGCTTGCAATAAATAGTGAAAAGAATTTATTTGTAATCGATCATTACCTGGCAAATGGAGAAAAACGTACTGTTGAAGTATATTCCGGGTTAATAAAATCATTAGGGAAAAACCTGCTTTACTCGATCGTTCACGATATTTCAGAAAGAAAAAAAGCCGAAGAGAAAGTTAAGTTACTTAATAAATCAATAGAACAAAGCCCTGTTAGTATTGCAATTGTAAACCCGGAAGGATTTTTCGAGTATGTAAATCCCAGGTTCACTGAAATTACAGGTTACAGCTACGATGAAGCAATCGGGCAAAATCCCAACATCTCAAAGTCAGGCATTCAATCCAAAGAATTTTACGACTATTTGTGGAAAACAATTTTATCAGGGAAAAATTGGCAGGGTGAACTTGTAAATAAAAAGAAAGACGGAAATATTTATTGGGAAAATGTAATCATTTCACCAATTATTGACGAAAAGAATGTAATAACCCATTTTGTAGCTATTATTGATGATATTACCGAAAAGAAAAGAATGTTGAATGAATTAATCGAAGCCAAAGAAAAAGCCGAAGAAAGCGACAGGTTAAAAACAGCATTCCTTGCCAACATCTCCCACGAAATTCGTACCCCGATGAATGGCATTTTAGGATTTTCAGACATGTTGGTACGTGATAGTATCGATGATACAAAACGAGAACTCTTTTTAGACATAATCCGAAAAAGCGGAACCCAGCTTTTATCAATTATTGATGATATTATTGATATCTCGAAAATTGAAACCGGGCAGATTCGTATTGAAAAAGGTATTTTTGATCTCAACGAAATAATGGATTATACTTTTACCTTGTATAAACCCAAACTTGACAGCTTAAATCTTGATTTTGAACTTATACAAGGTTCAAAAAAACATTCTTTTTTTATCGAAAGCGATAAAGTGCGCTTACAGCAAATTATTACAAACCTGTTAAACAACGCACTCAAATTTACACTCGATGGGGGTATTCAATTTGGATATTCGGTAAAACAAGATGAAGACGAAGTTGAGTTTTATGTTAAAGATAGCGGAATTGGTATTGCCCCGGAGCACCAGTCAATTATTTTCGACAGGTTCCGCCAGGTCGATGAAGGTTCGTCACGAAACTACGGGGGAACCGGTTTGGGTTTATCCATATCCAAAGCCCTGGTAGAAAAACTTGGCGGGGAAATATGGGTTGAATCCGGCTTAAACAAAGGATCTGTATTTTATTTTACAATACCGGTTGGTAAAACCGAAGAAGTTCAAAAATTATCACCCGAAATAACCAAACTGATTAGTAAACCCAAATTAAATACGTTTACACCCATTTTAATCGTTGACGATGAAGAAATAAACTTTTTGTATTTAAAAGAAATTATTGATAACTTGGGAATAAAGAATTTTAAAGCCTCCAATGGAATAGAAGCCATTGAAATGGTTAAAAAACATCCGGAAATTTCATTAATTTTAATGGATTTAAAAATGCCAAGGCTAAATGGTTACGAAGCTTCTGCAAAAATTAAGGAGTTAAATCCCGAAATAATAATTATCGCTCAAACGGCCTACGCGCAACAGGGAGATAAAGATAAAGCAATAAAATCAGGATGCGACGATTATATCTCGAAACCTATAAACGAAGCTAAATTAATCAACATGATTATGAAATATTTAGGATAAATAGTACATTTAAAAACAAAAAATAAAAATGCCGAGATATAAAACAGCCATATTCCTTTTTTTAATTCTGAGCTCTTTTGTTTTTTCAGCAATGAGCCAGAACTGTAATGGTTTCCATGCAGAATACTGCAAACCATATGACGATAAAACGTACAATGAATATGGAAAATCCAGGAGCGCCCTGATGATCGTAAATATTCCTTCTTATGCAAGAATCGTGTTTTACGGGGGAAAAGATTACAAGCTAATATTTTGCACGAAAGATAATAAATACCCCGTGCATTATATTATAAAAAATATTGAAAACAATGAAGTTTTATACGACAATATTATTGATGATTACATTGAATCTGTTGGTTTTACTGTCGATAAAACCCAGTCGTTTTTAATAGAGATGACCGTTATTTCTGATGAAAAAACCGATTTCGAAAATATTGAACACAGGCTTTGCCTCGGTTTACAAATATTGTGGCGCAAAGTTGGTGATTTGGGGTTTGAAAAACAACCATAAAATAACGTGAGTTAGATATAAGAATTAAAAATTATAATTCTAAAACTATCCAAAAAACATTGATAATCTGTTAGTTTGTTTTAAAAGAAGCTCCATGGGTTAACCGGCCTTTGGCAGGAGCTTAAACATTAAAATAAAAAAGAGCGGTTTTAAGCCCTCGCCTGCCGAAAACCGGCAACAGAATCTTAAAACACTCTTGTAACTACAAAGAAAAACCAGTAAAGATGCATAATTATGCATCTTTACTGGTTTTTATCATCTTGAAATTACATCAAACCACAACGTTGCCTAAAATATCGTGCTCCTGCTTCTTGTTTTTTATCATCTTGAAATTACATCAAACCACAACCATTACATCCGGCTAATCGTTGTGGTGGTGTTTTTTATCATCTTGAAATTACATCAAACCACAACTATTTAGAAAATGACGAAAAAATTTTGATTGTTTTTTATCATCTTGAAATTACATCAAACCACAACGACGAAAATCAAGCAAAAGAAGTTGAAAACGTTTTTTATCATCTTGAAATTACATCAAACCACAACCAACTGTAATAAATACCACTACTACCAATGTTTTTTATCATCTTGAAATTACATCAAACCACAACAATCCATTAATATATGCGACAAATTTAGATGTTTTTTATCATCTTGAAATTACATCAAACCACAACTACAACGTAAGAGGAGCAACTAAATCACAAGTTTTTTATCATCTTGAAATTACATCAAACCACAACTCAATAGTTGATGGTTTTTCAATTGTAGGTGTTTTTTATCATCTTGAAATTACATCAAACCACAACTCGAGAGATGGAGGCAAAAGAAAACATAATGTTTTTTATCATCTTGAAATTACATCAAACCACAACTAGCTTCGATTGCCCCAGCTACGCATACATGTTTTTTATCATCTTGAAATTACATCAAACCACAACGTTCCTGAATATTCAACATCAACTAAAAAAGTTTTTTATCATCTTGAAATTACATCAAACCACAACCATCATTGAAATACTGATTTAAAATGAAAAGTTTTTTATCATCTTGAAATTACATCAAACCACAACTAAAATTGCCTTTTTAGCGTAATTTCTCGAGTTTTTTATCATCTTGAAATTACATCAAACCACAACTATCTTGCAAATATCCATTATTATCTAAGTGTTTTTTATCATCTTGAAATTACATCAAACCACAACTTTTTGCAGCATTTACTAAATAAGAAATTCGTTTTTTATCATCTTGAAATTACATCAAACCACAACCCGGGAATTATTAATTGATTTTCCATAATGTTTTTTATCATCTTGAAATTACATCAAACCACAACACGTTTCGTCTGTAAAATCTTGCTCCGTATGTTTTTTATCATCTTGAAATTACATCAAACCACAACATCAATGTAAATTCTATTTCATAACGACCTGTTTTTTATCATCTTGAAATTACATCAAACCACAACCTTTAGTCGAATACTACGATAACACTTTTAGTTTTTTATCATCTTGAAATTACATCAAACCACAACTGCTGATGCTGTCAATAACTGACCGGTAATGTTTTTTATCATCTTGAAATTACATCAAACCACAACTATGGATATAAGCACCATTATTAAATGATGGTTTTTTATCATCTTGAAATTACATCAAACCACAACTTTATTTCTGAAATCATAATTAATTCGTACGTTTTTTATCATCTTGAAATTACATCAAACCACAACGTTTCGATGTACAAGCCCAAAGAGTATAAGTTTTTTATCATCTTGAAATTACATCAAACCACAACCAAATTTAACCGATTATTATACAACCTGTAGTTTTTTATCATCTTGAAATTACATCAAACCACAACTAGTGGTTATTTGAGATATACTGCATTCTAGTTTTTTATCATCTTGAAATTACATCAAACCACAACCCTCACCCTCAAGGAGTTTACCGACAATGCGTTTTTTATCATCTTGAAATTACATCAAACCACAACTCAATGGAATTATTTTTAAAAACTGCCATTGTTTTTTATCATCTTGAAATTACATCAAACCACAACGCGTATTGATTTGTAAACAAATCAAGTATTGTTTTTTATCATCTTGAAATTACATCAAACCACAACACTGAAGTGATTGAGACTCCATGCGCGAGGTTTTTTATCATCTTGAAATTACATCAAACCACAACCAGATATTTTAAAATTGAATTTAAAATATTGTTTTTTATCATCTTGAAATTACATCAAACCACAACTAAACAAGGCGATATAATTACTAATGAAAAGTTTTTTATCATCTTGAAATTACATCAAACCACAACGGTTAAAGATTATTAATACAACAAAGTTTAGTTTTTTATCATCTTGAAATTACATCAAACCACAACTCAGGCAAGGCTTATTCAGGAGAAAGAAATGTTTTTTATCATCTTGAAATTACATCAAACCACAACTTAACAAAAGGGTTAGTCACCACATAGTGTGTTTTTTATCATCTTGAAATTACATCAAACCACAACTGTATCGCTGCAGTGAATAACCAAATATTTGTTTTTTATCATCTTGAAATTACATCAAACCACAACTAGGTAGGTAAGTTTTTATAAAATACCAAAGTTTTTTATCATCTTGAAATTACATCAAACCACAACTATTACTTTACGCGATTTACGTTTAACTAGTTTTTTATCATCTTGAAATTACATCAAACCACAACCAAATGTGGTTACAAAAAGAATTATCATCGTTTTTTATCATCTTGAAATTACATCAAACCACAACTATTATGTATTCAAAATATTTTGAAATATGTTTTTTATCATCTTGAAATTACATCAAACCACAACCAGTTGAGGTTTCTTCCGTACTTGCAGCGGGTTTTTTATCATCTTGAAATTACATCAAACCACAACCATCGGCTGTTTCAAAATCATCTGGGTCAAGTTTTTTATCATCTTGAAATTACATCAAACCACAACTCTAATACAATTATAGGTACTTATGCTATGGTTTTTTATCATCTTGAAATTACATCAAACCACAACCATGGGTGAGAGTATAGCTGCATATGGTGTGTTTTTTATCATCTTGAAATTACATCAAACCACAACCTCGATGGATTAAACCCGCATTTTGCAATTGTTTTTTATCATCTTGAAATTACATCAAACCACAACCTGGGTGTTTTTAGGCCTTATTTTGCCTGCCTTTGGGGTAATTTATTGAATTAAATTCCCGGGCATTTCCCGCAAGAAGTGGTTTTCTGTTGTTCAAATTTACGATTCTAAATCAAAAATCTGCAACGTATTTTAAACTTTAATTGGTTTTTAAGAGCCAGAATATCAAAGAACCTGTTGTTTTTTTATATAAATAGTTAAAACATTTCCAATTGTTTGGGGCCTTCGGCCAATGGTTTTTCTTTAGCGCCCCAGAAATTTGTTATCATTCCATATTGCTTGTCGGTTATTGCTAAAATACTCACCTGCCCTTTTTCGGGAACACAATTTTTTATCCTTTTGCAATGCACATCGCCGCTTTCTTTACTCGCGCAATGACGGACATAAACCGAGTATTGCATCATGGTAAAACCATCCTGAATTAAATCTTTACGGAAATGGGCTGCTGCCTTCCGTTCTTTCTTGGTATTTGTGGGTAAATCGAAAAATACAAATAACCACATGATATGATATGCATTTAAACGGTTAAATTCAATCATAACTGAACTGTTGCAAATTCAATATTTTTTCGTTCGCCCTTGTAACATGCCACCAGCGATGCCGATGTATGCGTGAGGGCAATCATCAATGGCCGGGTACTGTCTTTCATTTTTACATCGGCCGACAACACGTTTAATATTTCTGCTTTTATTTCTTTTTGTAATTCCTGCATACCGGGGTACTTAACATGCAAATCATATACCAGCAAATCGATAAAAGGGCGGTATGGCTCCATTACATCGTCGGCAAGGCAAAAAGCATTGAACCGGTTGCTGTGAAAAATGCCAAACGAAGGCAATAAACCCGAACCCGTTAATGCCCTTGCAGTTGCTGCCCGCAAAACAATATACCCGTAATTTAAAAGGGCATTCGGCCAGTCGCCAAAACGCTCACGGTTAAACTCATCGCCAAATAACTTTTTCCAGTACAACCGGGCTGCCATTCCTTCGCGGTTATCGCTGTCGCCGCTTTTAACCTGGCTTGCCAAATGCGGCAGGGGATCGGCATTGATACCCAATTTTATTAATGCTTTAGCCTGGTTCTCAATCTTTGCTTCTACAGTTTGTTTCCAAAGATTTTTCTTTAATGGTTCCGATGCCGCAACCTGCTGCCTGTAAACTTCGGTTTGCTGATGGTTGCCTTCGAAATTAATAAGCATGGATTGCGGGTGATGTTTGCTGTCGCAAAAAATTACAGCCACGTTGTAATTCATCAACTCTTCAATTAGTGGTGTGCTCAGGCTTATCTGCATATTTTCAATTACAATAAAACCAATATCTTCAACCGGAACAGTCTTGGTTTGATTTTCATCTTTTAATTCAACAACCAGTTGTTTGTTTTTAACCGACAGATGGCTGGGCTTGGTAAAATACAGGGTTCGTTTTAACATCTAAGATAGTTTTTCTATATGTCCAAGTACATTTATTTTAAAATCATACCCATTTACTAGCATATTTAGATTTCCTTTACTAAGTCTAATCTTTTCTGCTATATTACTAAAATCGAGTTCAGAAACTTTAGTAAGTTCATTATCTGGTTTCGCTATCTGATGAAACCTTGCTTGAATCCTTCCATCTGATTCAAACTGAGTAACTTTAAATAATCTTTTGTATAATTGATTTTTATCTATATCCCATATTTCCTCAGGATAATTTTCCCAAAATATAACCATTGTACCTGTTTTTAAAATGTATTTTAGTGGCAAAATATTTTTCCCGCTTTCTTTAAATTTTGGAATTAATCCTTCAAGATTATTTATTCCCTGGGCTTTTAAAACACCATGTACCGATTGTTTAAAATACTCACCTGCTTGTAAATTACTTACAATTTCATAATCTCTTTTAACTTTTTCTTGTGAATCTTTTCCTTCGTAAATAACCATTAAATAATTACCATCATTAGTAACATGGTAACTTTGTTTATACTCGTGTTTAGATTTATCACGATGTTTTTTCAAATTTATTGGATTTGTTACAGAAGGAGTATAACAACGAACTTTTTTTATAGGAATTTGCTTTTCTTCGTTCATCCAGATTGGTTCATTTAAAGCTTGCTTTAGGCCTTTATCTTTTACAGCATTTAACACTTTATCTCGAACAGCATCATCTACTATATTTTCCAATTCGCTAATAGTTTTAAATCCTAAATCTGAAAACTCTAAAGGTTTTCTTTTCACATAAAGCACTTTTTCTTCTGTTTCACCTTTTTTATTTATTATTTCCCTTTTTATTGCACCATAAAACGATTCTTTGTGCAAACTTCCTCTAACTGCATCTCCCTTTTCATATATTAAATCTCCATTTTCATTTTTTTGTATTTTACCTCTTTTTCTAAGTATCTTTTTACTTTGCTTTGGCAAATTATCTGGGGTGTAATGAGAAACAAGAATTTGATTTTCAATTTCTTTAACATCTTGTACAAAATTTTCCCACGGTTTAGATTTAATCATTGCCCGGTGAACTGCATCCCGGTTATTTTGTTCATCAAGATGGTAAAGATGAGCAAGAAAATCGTACTTATCTTTTGTTAGACAAGCTATTGTAATAGCATCAATACAATGGTGTATATGATTAGAACGATCTTTCTTTTCAAAGTATTCCTGCAAGCCCCAAATATTACGAAACTCGGCAACAGTAGAACCTTTAACAGTATTTACATTATTGAAAACCGTTTTAAGATAAGCCCTGGCATATTTTGTAATAATTCCAATATCTACTAATTGACTATTTTTAAAACCTTCTGGTACATCTTCGCGTGTAAAACGGGATAACTTTCCATTCCAATAGTTAAATTCCATTTGCAACAAATGTTTTCTCTGAATTGCATTATCCTTAATTTCTTTTGTAGCAGCCATTCTGCTTTGGATTTTTACTTTTTGAATCTGTTTAAATAATTCTTCTGCTTTTATTTCCCAGTTATTTATTCTTGAAATAATTTCTTTATAATTCGAAAGTTCAAATGGAATTCTGTTTTTCTTAACTTGTTGGTTAAATTCTTTTTCGCATAAAGTTTTATTTTCGAGAGAATTATCATACGACAAGCTTCTGGGAATTGTATGTTCAATTTCAAAAGCCGGGTTTGAGCCAATAAAATCACATATACCAATACTTTTGCCTGTATATAAGCACTTATGATTTTGTTCTTCCCACAAACGATATTTCATAATATCATCATTGTTAGGTTCAAAATCGGTTCCACATTCTTTTTTATAAAGCTCTTTTATTTTTGTTTTAAATTCTTCGTTTTCAGTTGCTCTTTGTCTTTGATAACGCTCAATAGCTTTACGCATATTTGCATCATTTAATTCCCTTGACATCTCTACATTTATAATTGTGCTATCATCAATTACTCCTTCAATAATCAAGTGGTTTATAAGCTTGCGTAACTGATGCATAGCTCTCATAGCCATCGGGTTTTTTATACTTGGAATCATTGGACTACCTAACAATCGTAATCCTAAATCGGTAATTTTTACTGATTTATATACACTCACATCAGATGGGTGATATAACTTTTTTAGATTTAGTTCTGAAGAATCAAAATTATCTTTTAAAAAGTTTTCAATTCTGTCATCAAGTCTTATTTTTTCTATAAAAATTCCCCGTTTACCGCTTTTTAATTGTTTTTCATATAATTTTTCAACCTTTTCCTTAACATAGAGTTTCTCATCTTCGGGCAAACAATTCCACGTTTTGTTTCCATAATATTTAATAATCTTTTCTCTGATATTTTTTAAATCAATATCATCAACCTTGTATTCTTTATGGGCATTGTTATAGTTAACCTTAAAATCATTGATTAGACTATTAGTAATTGTATTAATATCTAATTCTGTTTTATGATTATCAATAATTTTTTTTATACTTGTTCTAATTATTTGCTGATTTTCCTTAATATTCCATATACTTTTGCCAATAACATTTTCAATATTTGCAATAAAAACAGCATAACTATATATCAATCCTTCTTGTAAGTACGGAAGAATCTTATTAATTGCTTTTAAACTTAATTGAGAATAATCTTGCTTTAAGTTTATTTTACTAAATTTTTGTGCTGAACTCTCATCTAAAAGAAGCTTGTTTCTTGCAAACTCTTTTAGATTTTCTTCATTATCAAATGTAAAAAGTACATGCCATACATCAGTAATTACTTCACTTTTACTTTTTAATGAACCATCCTTTTTAGTCTTTGCAGTATATAATTCATATATCTTATTTACACATAGCAACCATGCATTAGTTAATTTTCTATCAATATCAAAAACGTCCATAAAATTTATCATTGTCTGATTACTTCCTATGGTATGATTGCTTTTATAATTAAATTGATATATGTGTACGCCTTTATTGAGAATTTTTTCGATTTTTGAAAATTCGAATGTGGCGTTTTTATTTGAAACAAATGCAGGAATAATATTTTCTCTTTGTTCCTTATTTAAAAAGTCAAATTTCCCATCACTGTTTTTATATTTAATACTATTGATAAACTGCCACATCCTGAATTCTTCAAACTCTGGCCTTGATATGGGACATCTGTGTTTATTATTCTGCAATGTACATTTACCAACAAGTCCTTTTTGAGACTTCAATGGTCTTTGATAAAAGATTGCCCGTTCAAGTTTTTCGGCCAATTCTTTATTAAAATTCTGAACTTCGCAAATTTTTTTAAACTCGTTTAAATAATGTTCTTCACGGGATATATGCCTTTTTCTAATTTTTTCCCCTTTTAAATATAATTCATAGAAATATTCACCCAAATATCTGCCATTAAGCTCGGAGCTTAATTTATTAATCTCTGTTTTTACAATTCCTCTTGATTTTTCATCAGTTGACTCAAGTCGATTACTTTTAAATCCGCGTCTTTGTGCTAAATGATACAATGCTCTGCCAACATCATTAGTATTTTCTAATTTCCTTTTTATTGCTTCTGTTCTAAAATAATAAGGATTAATATAAGTTCCATTAGTCCCTTCTTTGGGGTCCTTTGTTTTTAGCCAGTTATAGAATATTTTGTTTTTGGGGTAATTATTTTTATTCTCTTTCCATACAATTAACTCATCCATTGAAAGTGGGCACATATTATTTTCAATTAATACTTTCAAGGTTTCAATTTTTCTCAGTCTCCTTCTAAATTTAATCCTTCTGGCACTGCGATATCCTGTTCTTTCAGCAGCCTTTGAACTTTCAATACCCTTTTCAATTTTTACTCCTTCCTGAAAGATACGAACTCCTTTATCAAGTAATTCAAACTTTTTATTGTCTTCTGTTTCTACCACAGCCCAACCAATGCTGTTGGTTCCGAGGTCAAGGCCCAATATTTTTTTCATGTTGTTTAATTTTATCATCATTGAAATAAAACATTAAGCTACAAAAAATTTATTAATAATTTGATTTATTCAAACAAAATTGTACATTTGATCATTACATCTTATCACAATAAGGCTATATGCCGAAGGATGTAAATCCTATACTCCCGCTTCGGTGGGAGTTTTTTTTAACAATCCCTGGTTAAAAACTTTGATCAAGTTTTTTGCAAATAAGTTTGCAAATAAAAATCTTACATATACCTTTGCATCATGGTTATGGTTCTTAGTCTGAAAAGCTAAGAGGGAATTGGGTGAAAATCCCGAACAGTTACCGCTGCTGTAATCTCCAAACCAAACTTTTTGTCCATGAAAAGCCACTATTCGCCAACTGGCGCACGGGAAGGCCGGCAAAAAGGGAGTAAGTCAGAAGACCTGCCACTAACCAATTGCATTTGTAGCTTTCGGATAAAAAGCGATGGTGTTTAATCCACACCTCTATTTTCCCTTTATATCCTGTTAGTTATAAATGATTGAATCAATTACGGATTTATATCATTTGTACTAATGAATTTTTTAAAAACAATAGTAGGAATCAGCCTTTTTGGAATAAGCAATGCCTTTGGTGCAGTTGATGTTCCCGACGAACCTGTCGATACCATTGCAATTGATGAAATAGAGATTACTGCAAACAGGCTTGTGAATTTTACCAACGGGGCAAAAATCCAGAAAATTTACCAATCAGAAATAATCCCGTACAATTCGTCTAACTTATCCGAATTATTTTCGCAGGTAACTACTGTTTCAGTTAAATCTTATGGAATATCGGGATTAAGTAATATTTCGCTACGGGGAATGACTTCAAAACACACCGCCGTTTTGTGGAACGGGTTTAACCTGCAAAATAGCATGAATGGCGGCCACGATATGAATTGTATCCCTTCTTTCCTTATCGATGAAATTGATATTCAATACGGAGGTTCAGGTGCATTATTTGGCAGTGGTGCTGTTGGAGGAGTAATTCATTTAATCAGCAGCCTGAAACTTAACGAAGGGATTGATATCAGGTACAATCAAAGTTATGGTAGTTTTAGCAATTTTTTCGAAGGTTTAAAATTCAATATCAGTAATGATAAAACTGCTTCATCAACACGAATATATCATAAATCGGGGGAGAACGATTTCGAGTTCGTGAATACACAGGAATTTGGTAAACCAAAGGTAAAACAACAAAACTCTTCTGCTTTACAATATGGAATCCTGCAATCTAACTTATTCAGGATAAACGAAAACCAGAAAATAATAACCAACATCTGGGCACAGAGCCTGTATCGCGAAGTACCTGCCATGATGACAAATACAAACAGCCTGGCTAATGAGTACTCCGAATTATTCAGGTTTTCAACACTATGGAACAGAAATACCGAATTTAATTCCTGGTTCGCGAGAGTTTACCTTAATTACGAATCATTAATTTATAAAGATCCGCTTATCGGGCTTATTTCCGAGATGGATAATTCTTCGTTTGTCAGTGAAATAGAAAACAAATTCACTATTTCCAATAATTTCATTTTCAATACCGGGTTAAATTATAATTTCGAGCAAGTTGAAACACAGAATTATTCTAAAACCAACAGCAGGAACAGAACCGCTTTATTCACATCAATTAAATACATTAATAATTCAAATACTTTTACATCTGTACTGAGCTTTAGAGAAGAACTTGTTAACAAGGCATTTACTCCCTTAACCCTATCGTTAAATTCCAAATATTTTATAACAAAATATGTAAACATCAATTCAACTGTATCAAAAACATACAACTATCCAGCCTTTAACGATTTGTACTGGAATCCGGGCGGCAATCCTGGCCTGAAAAATGAAAATGGATGGAGCGAAGATTTGGGCTTCGGGATTCTTTTAAAGAATAATTCCCGGCAGTTACTTCTTGGAATCACTGTTTTTAACAGTAATCTTGAGAATATGGTTGTATGGCTTCCAACTACAAGTACATACTGGACTGCCGAGAATGTTGAAAAGCTTTGGTCGAGAGGTATAGAATCACAAATAAACTATAACTATAAATTAAATAAACTATATATTGGAATTGATTTAAAGTATTCTTATATAAAATCTACTTACGAAGAATCAGAAAATACGGAATCCGTTAGCGTGGGGAAACAATTGTTATATATTCCCTATCATAAAGGAAATGGAATTCTATCACTTACTTATAAATGGATAAACTTAAAATATTACCAGAATTACACGGGTGAGCGCTTTATTACAAAAGATAACTCTCAGTCGATTGCTCCATTCTGGATTGCTGATTTATCTCTTGGAAGCAATGTAAAACTTAAAAATTCTGAAATACATCTCAATTTTAAAATTAACAATATTTGGAATGCGACATACCAGGTAATGGCATTTTACGCCATGCCATTAAGATATTATTCAATAAGCTTATCGTATAATTTTAACAAACCTTTTAATTAAACTTAACTTTAAAAAAATGAACAAAATAATTTCTAAACAATGGATGATAATTCTTTTATCATTTCTAATTCTCCTTAATTCTTGCGAAGAAGAAAGCAATACAGATTCCTTTCCAAAAGATTTTACAGGGGGAGCATTTATAACCAACGAAGGCGCATACGGTGCCGGTAACGGATCGGTTAGTTTTTACAGTTTTGAAAAAGATAAACTTTACAATGATGTTTTTAAAACAGTTAACGGCAGGGTACTTGGAGATGTTGTTCAGTCTATCTCCATTCATAACGAACTTGCATTTATTGTAGTTAATGGTTCAAACAAAATTGAAGTTGTAAATGCCGAAAAATTTACCGAAGTTGGTGTAATTACCGATGTCGCGTTACCCAGGTATTATATCGGAATTAACCAGGAAAAAGGGTATGTATCAGAATGGGGAACCGGGTTTGGAACAAATGTAAAAGTAATCGATTATTCAACGTTATCAGTAATAAAAACAATCACGGTTGGTACCGGGCCTGAAAGAATGATTCTTTTAAATAATCTTGTTTATGTTGCAAACAGTGGTGGTTGGGGAAATGATAATACAATCAGCGTTATTGATACAGAAACTGATGAGGTAATTAAAACCATTTCTTTAGACGGGGACAGCCCCAGGGATTTTGTTGTTGATACGAATACTGATTTATGGGTTATCTGTGCCGGGTATATTGATTATTCCGATATGTCGGAAACACCTTCAAAGCTAATCCGCGTAAATACAACCACGAATGAAGTTGCTGAAACAATTACCATTGGCGAAACATTTCATCCGTCAAATATTGAAATAAGCAGCGATGGTTCTTCAATTTTTTATGGGGGAGGATATGCCGTACAAGGTATTTATAAAATGGGAATTAACGAAAACATAGTTCCTGCAAGGCCTGTAATTGATAAATCATTTTATGGGTTTAATATCGATCCTGAAACAGGAATTATTTTTGCTTTAGAAGCTCCAAGTTATACAGTTAACGGTACTTTATGGAGATATGAGGCTAATGGGACTCTTTTAGGAAGCTACGAAGCAGGCGTTGGCCCTAATGGTGCAGGTTTTAGCAAAAAATAAATTATAGTGATTTATAACAACAAAGCGCTATTTAACTGGAGTGGAGGCAAAGATTCAGCGCTTTGCCTCCATCAGGTATTCCTGGATAAAAAATGGGATATTCGTTTTCTGCTTACCACTTTAAACGGTGTAAACAAAAGAGTTTCCATGCACGGGGTATCAGAAAACCTTCTCGATATGCAGGCAAAATCTATTGGTATTCCTTTAAAGAAAATATTTTTGCCTGAGTTTCCATCAATACAGGAATATGAAACAATTATATCTGAATTTCTAGGTCAACAGAAAGCTAAAAATATTACTATTTCAGTTTTTGGTGATATTTTTCTGGAAGATTTACGCGAATACCGGGAAAAACAGCTCGCGATTAAAGGATTTAAAGCTGAATTCCCATTGTGGAAAAGAAACACGAAAGAATTAGCCCTGGAATTTATAAATAAAGGATTTAAGGCGATTATCGTTTCTGTTGATTCAAGATTTCTCGGCAAATCGTTTGCAGGGAGAATTTTTGATGAATCCTTCTTGGGCGATTTACCCGAAAATGTGGATCCCTGTGGCGAGAATGGTGAATTTCACAGCTTCGTTTTCGATGGGCCAATATTTAAAAACCCGGTTGAGTTTAAAAAGGGAGAAATTGTTTACATGGAATATCAATCGCACGGCAAAGAAAATCCTGACGAAAATATAGGGTTCTGGTACTGTGATTTAATTCCGTAATGCATGATCTTCATTTTATCTCAAAAAAAAGAATTAAAAAAGCGCAATCCTTCGATTGCGCTTTAAACTTATCAAATTCCAATATTATTTTAATCCACGCTTTTTCAATAATGGTTCAATAGAAGGTTCCTGTCCCCTGAACTTACGATATTGATCCATCCCCTCGCCCATTGCATTTTCAGCTAAACAATATTTTCTGAATTTAGCAGCCAGTTCGGGATTAAATATATCGCCACTTTCTTTAAACGCGTTAAATGCATCTGAATCAAGAACGGCAGCCCATAAATAAACATAGTATCCGGCTGAATAACCACCCGAAAAGATATGCTGAAAATAAGTACTTCTGTAGCGTGGCAAAATCTCAGGGATTAAGCCAATTTTATCCATCGATGCTTTTTCGAAAGCCAACACATCAAGATTCTCAACATTTGCAGTTGTATGATAATCTAAATCGAGTAACGATGCAGCAACATATTCAACAGTTTCGAATCCCTGGTTAAACTGCCCGCTGTTTTGAATTTTCTGAATCAATTCATCAGGAATTACTTCGCCAGTTTTGTAATGCTTAGCATACATTTTTAAAACTTCAGGTTCGCCAGCCCAGTTTTCCATAATTTGTGATGGCAACTCAACATAATCACGTGGCACATCGCGCGATGTTCTGCGATAATGGCCATCGGCAAAGAAATTGTGCAATGCATGCCCAAATTCATGGAAGTAGGTTGTTGTCTCATCCCAGCTTAACAATGCAGGGGTATCGCCTGTTGGACGGGTGAAATTAGTAACAATATAAACAACAGGTGTAATTTTTTTGCCATTTTCGTATGCACCACTGCGAACAGCACCACACCATGCACCCGATCGTTTACCCGGGCGTGGATGGCTATCGATGTACAACACTGCCAAATGCGTTCCGTCTGATTCCTGAACTTCAAATGCCTGAACCTCTTCATGATATACAGGAATGTTTTTATTCTGGATAAATTTCAACCCATACAATTTATTTGCAACATAAAAAATTCCATCTCTGACATCATCGAGCTTAAAGTAAGGTTTTAACGCTTCGGCATCTAAATCGTATTTCGCTTTTCGCACTTTCTCTGCATAATACCACCAATCCCACGATTCGAGTTTAAAATTACCGCCTTCTTTATCAATAATTTTCTGCATTTCCACAACTTCGTTTTTAGCCATCATTAAAGAAGGCTCCCATATTTTATTCAAAAAATCATAAACATTTTGTGGAGTTTTTGCCATGTTATCATCAATAGAAAACTCGGCAAAATTAGTGTAACCAAGTAATTTAGCTCTTTGATCGCGAAGTTTTACCAGTTGGGTAATAAGGGTTTTATTATCGTAATCATTGTTATTATTCCCCATGCTTAGATACGCTTTATAAATTTTTTCACGAAGCTCTCTCTTGGGTGAGTAAGTTAAAAAAGGAATCCAGCTGGGCTTTTGTAAAGTAAATACCCATTTACCTTCCATGTTGTCATTTTTTGCCTGATCGGCTGCTGCACCAATAATATCTTCCGGTAATCCGGCGAGGTCTTCTTTATTATCAATAATCAATCTGAACCCATTGTTCTCGGCCAACAGGTTTTCGCCATATTTTAATGTCAACATGGCAAGTTGTTCATTTATCTTTTTCAGCTCATTCCGTTTTTCTTCTGGCAATGCAGCCCCGTTCCTTTCAAAATCGCGGTAGGTTGATTCAACTACACGCATTTGTTCTGCATCTAATCCTAAGCTTTCACGTTTGTCATAAACTGCTTTTATCCTGTTAAACAAATCCTGGTTTAATCCTATTTCGTTTCTATGAGCCGACATCATAGGAGTTAATTCACGGGCAATTTTCTGCAACGTTGGATTCGTGTTTGCAGAATTTAAACTATAAAAAACGCTTGCATTCCTGAGTATCTCGCCAGATTGATCAAGAGGAACAATTGTGTTTTCAAAATCCGGCACAGCAGGGTTCGTTATAATTGCATTAATCTCGGCTTTTTGTTGTTCAATACCCGCTTTAAAAGCAGGTACAAAATGCTCCGGCTGAATTAAATCGAACGGGGGAACTTCAAAGGGAGTATCATATTTTACCAATAATGGATTTTCAGGGATATCGATCCCGTTATCAATATTCCAACTTACCATAATAAGTGTTAATAAAGTAAATACTAGAAATTTTTTCATGAGTATTGGTTTTTTGTGAGTATAACATTTTTTCAAACAGCTTAAAATACAAAATTATTTGACAAAATGAATCCACGCAGGTTTAATTTTTAAGATTAAATAAATCAACATTTCGGTTATTTTATTCAAATTATATTATTTTTGTTATTCTAAAGCCCGGGTGGCGGAATTGGTAGACGCGCATGATTCAGGGTCATGTATTCGTAAGGATGTGCAAGTTCGAGTCTTGTTCCGGGCACTAAAAACCTGATTTTACAATCAGAATTTTTATTTTTTAGTTAACATCTTACATCGGATGTCTAAAAAAGTTACCTTTGAGTATTAAACTTAAAAAAAATACTTATGGAACCCTTCTCAATTAACTTACACGAGATGACCAATAAGGGTACTCGATATAAACGATTGCTTATAATTCTTACATTATTTTTTTTAGCAGTTTCCGTTTTAACATTTTGGCTCTTATCCAGGTATGACAATACAAACATTTGGTTTTTTTTGGGTTTGGGCATCTATTTCCTTCTATATATCTATTTCGGGTTTGTCGGATACAATTCAAAGATGTTCATAAACAGCGATGAGTACGCATTGGAATACCAATTTGGTTTTTTTAGTAAAGTTCCCGATAAAATAATCTGGGAAACCATTACTAAAGTTAAATTAGGCTTTACCTGTATAACATTTTATAAAAGAACAGGTAAAAGAAAAGTTATGGAAATTGGATGGCTGCCATATACTAAAGTTAAAGAAATTAAAAACAAGATTAATTGTTTTTGTACAGAAAAAGGCATTGCAGTTGAAGTAGCTGAGTATCATAAAGAAGAAGCTGAAGAAGAAAAAAATTAAAACCCACCATAATAAATAACGTGAGTTCGATATAACCCTGATTTATTTCTAATATATTTTAATGTTTACGCTCCAGATACTGGCCTGCCTTTGGTGGGAGCATAATCTTTATAGAAAAAATATCTTGTTTATATCGGTGCATCAGTACTATATAGTTCTCTGGTACAAGGTTTTCTTGACGCGCAATGGTACAAATCCAAAATATTTCCTGTTTTAAATTTTAATCAAACAGGTTTCAAAAAAAAGCATCCCGGCTCCCCGGGATGCTAACACTCTAATTTATTAACCTTACTATTATATATGAAGTAGTATAATAGCCATTTTTAAGAAGCTGCAAATATATAATTATTTTAAACGATTCCTGCTTACCATTATTGCATCTGTTAATAAAAAAATTAGTATCCAATAACCCAAAGTATTCGTTGTTCCTCTATGCACTTATCTGCCAGCTCAATAAGACCTTTGCAAACAATTATCAGCTTATCAAGATAATATTTCCATTTTGTCTCCCAATCAGGATCTTCTAAAGAAAGCTCATCAATAAAATCTCCTCCTAAAAATATTTGTTCAATGTGTGCATGAAAAGCCTGAATTGTATCTATCGTTTCGAATTCTTCGAGTTTCTTTTTCAATTCATTTCTCAGGGGAACTATTTTTCTTGAATTGTACTTTGTTGCACCAAAATACTCATAGAGTTTGTTGGCATTCTCAAAGCAATTGGTAAAAATATTAAAAACTTCACTTTCTATAAACTTTGATTCCGAGTCGCCTTTAACATAATTTTCATCATCCCCTGTTGTGTTTAGTTCGACAATATTTAAATATTCAGAATCAAATATTTCAATTCTCATAGTATAGTATATGAAGTATTTTTTAAAAACATAAGTTTAAAATTATTAATTATATAGCAAAACAACAAATAAAAACATAAAAGATTTTAGAATTCATTTCAAAAACCTGTATATACAAAGTTTATAATCTGTAATAAGATTTCTTTATATTTATAAAAATTTTCGTGATGACAGGAACATTAATTAATGCGGGAGCAATACTGGTTGGCAGTATTATAGGGATATCGATACATTCGAAGCTGCCTGAACGATACTCTAAAATAGTATTTCAGAGTATTGGCCTTTTTACATTATTCCTGGGTTTTTACATGGGGTTGAAAACAAGTAATTTTTTTTTAATAATCATCAGCCTGGTTGTTGGCGGTATTTTTGGCGAGTTTATTTATCTCGATCAAAACATAAACAGGATGGGTGATTATTTTAAGTCCAAATTAAAATCAGGTAATTCGAAATTTTCTGAAGGTTTGATTACTTCATTTCTTTTGTTTTGCATGGGCTCGGTTACAATACTCGGCGCAATTGAAGAAGGACTGGGAGGCAAACCAAATCTTCTTTTAGCCAAATCTGTTCTCGATGGTGTTTCATCAATTGCCCTGGCTGCTGCTTTTGGGTTTGGTGTTGCTTTTTCTATTATCCCTTTGCTTATTTACCAGGGAGGGCTTACTTTATTAGCTATGTATTTTGGCGATTATTTTTCTGAAACAATAATCAACGAACTTACATCGGTTGGCGGGATTATGCTTATCGGACTTGGAATAAATATACTTGAAATAAAACAGCTTAAAATAATCAATCTTTTACCAGCACTTGTTGTAATTGTTGTGTTAGCATACTTTTTTACCTGAAAATGGAAAATATTTATAAACCAGTAATTGGTAATTTAAGCCGGCTATTTTTAAATTGGTCGGGGCGTAATCCTGAGAATATTATACAACTGCCTAACTCAGGATCATCAAGGGTTTACTTTCGGCTATATGAAAAAAACAGAAACGCACTGGGTGTATATAATGAAAACGCCTTTGAAAATCTTGCATTTATAAAATTTACCGAACATTTTATCAAGTTCAATGTTCCTGTTCCAAGAATTTATTTACACGAACTACAGAATAATATTTATTTAATTGAAGATCTTGGTGATATTCAGCTTTTGAACTGGTTAAATAATAACAGGGAAACTAATGATTTTCCCGATATTGTATTAGAGATGTACAAAAAAGTATTACAGAATCTCATCAATTTTCAAATTACAGCCGGGAAAAATCTTGATTACTCGTATTGCTATCCTTTTAAATCGTTTGACAAAGAAGCTATTTTATTTGATTTAAACTATTTTAAAGTAAATTTTATTGAATCCTTTAACCTGAAATTCAATCTAAATAAACTGGAATCAGATTTTGAACATTTAGCCGGGTATTTATTAAAAACAGATTCTGATTTTTTCATGTATAGGGATTTTCAGGCCCGTAATATCCTCATAAAAAATAACGAACCCTATTTTATTGATTACCAAGGAGGGCGAAAAGGAGCTTTGCAATACGATTTAGCATCATTGCTTTACCAGGCTAAAGCAAATATCCCGGAAACTTCAAGAATGATTTTACTTAACTACTATATGAATGAGGTAAATAAACAAGTTGCAATAAAAACAGATGAATTTATTGAATTTTTTTACGGATTTGCCTTTTTACGTATATTACAAACACTGGGAGCTTATGGACGAAGAGGTTTACAAGAAGGGAAAAAACATTTTATTGAAAGTATCCCTCCAGCTATAAAAAACCTGAAATTTATTACAGAAAAAACAGGTATTGTTCGTTATCTTCCCGAATTAAAAAGCATCATTAACCAACTAAACGAATAAAACACTTGAATGAATACAATACTAACCGTAACTATAAACAGCTTTTCGTATAAAAAATCAATTCCCTATGATAAATCAGGTAATGGAGGGGGATTTGTTTTCGATTGCCGTGCAATCCCAAACCCGGGGCGGGTTGATGAATATAAAAGCTTAACAGGCAAGGATACTGAGATTATTACTTTTTTGGATAATCAACCTGAAATGCAACAGTTTTTATCTCATGTTTTCGATATCGTGGATCAGTCTGTAAGAATTTATTCTGAAAGAGAATTTACCAGCTTAATGGTGAATTTTGGATGTACCGGAGGCCGGCACAGGTCTGTATATGCTGCCGAAAAACTGGCTTTACATCTTTCAAAAAACAAAAATATCTTTGTTAAACTTAAACACATCGGGCTGGATAAATCAAAATAAGAATCCAAAATGAAAGCAATGATATTTGCCGCTGGAAAAGGCACAAGATTAAACCCATTAACCAACACTGTACCAAAAGCCCTGGTAAAAGTGAATAATATTCCATTGCTTGAACATGTAATTCTTAAACTCAAACAAAGCGGTGTTAGCGAAATAATTATTAATGTTCATTATTTGGCAGAACAGGTACTTGACTTTTTGAAACAAAAAAACAATTTTGATATCCGAATCGAAATTTCTGACGAAACAGATTTGCTGCTGGATACCGGTGGCGGATTAAAAAAAGCATCCTGGTTTTTTAATGATAACAAACCATTTATAGTGCACAATGTAGATATAATCAGCGATATTGATCTGGCAGGGCTTTATAGTTATCATTTGGAAAATAAAGCCCTGGCAACACTTGTTATGAGCCGGCGTTCAAGCAGCAGGTATTTCCTTATAAATTCCAAGAATCAATTATGTGGCTGGGAAAATAGTAAAACAAATGTGAAAATTATCTCAAAATATGACAAAGAATTGTCAAAACTGGCTTTTAGCGGAATACATATTATAAATCCCGGGATTTTTACTTTTTTTGAGAATGATCATGTTTTTTCAATCACTTCAAAATATCTCGAATTATCAAAAAAACAACTAATAAAAGCTTATATTCCTAAAAATAATTATTGGTTTGATGTAGGTACTAAAGAAAAATTGAATGAAGCAAATAATTTCTTACAATCAGAATAACTTTTTCAATGCATTTTGAACAAGCAAAATAATTTTTTGTATTAACATTCATCTTTTGACTGAAATTAAAATATGGATACTAAAAACCAAACAAACATTCAAATAGAAAAAGATCCTTTCGATACAATTAAAGAGCCTTTTATACGGTTTTCAAAAATTGAATCATCGGGAGGAATACTCTTAATTATTGCAACCATTGCAGCTTTACTATTTGCAAATTCAGGATTGGGAAGTAAATATGAGTTGTTCTGGAAACAAGATTTCACTATAGGCTCAGAACTTTTTAATCTGACAAAACCCATAATATTATGGATTAACGATGGTTTAATGGCCATATTCTTTTTCATGGTCGGGTTAGAAATAAAAAGAGAACTCATAGCCGGCGAATTATCGTCACCAAAACAAGCTGCACTACCAATAATTGCAGCAATTGGAGGAATGGTAGTTCCCGCGTTATTATTTACATTTCTTAATTCCGGTGATGTTGGTTCAAGTGGTTGGGGAATACCCATGGCTACTGACATTGCCTTTTCTTTAGGTATTTTAAGCCTCTTGGGCAAACGTGTTCCACTCGCTTTAAAGGTATTTTTAGTTGCTTTTGCAATAGTTGACGATATAGGAGCAGTTATTGTAATCGCACTTTTTTACAGTGCTGAAATCCACTGGAGTTTACTTTTTATTGCTTTTGTTTTAATTGCTATCCTGTTTCTTTTTAACTATTTAAATATTCATTTTATACCATTCTATATGGTAATTGGTTGGATTGTCTGGTATTTATTTTTAAAAGCAGGAATTCATCCAACAATAGCAGGTGTATTGATTGCATTCTCTATTCCGGCAACACGAAAAATAAAATTAAAAGATTTTACATTTAAAATTAAACAGTCTATTGAAGATTTCTGTGATGAACCTTGTGAAAATCCAATTACACTAAACCATAAACAGCTTGCATCTATTGATAATATGGAAAGTCATCTGCATAAAGTTCAGAGTCCGCTTCAAAGTCTCGAACATACTTTGCACGGGTTTGTTACTTTTATTGTAATGCCCTTATTCGCGTTTGCAAATGCAGGAGTGGTTCTCACCGGCTTTAGCCTGGAATCATTTAACTCGCTAACATTAAATATATCTTTAAGCTTATTTTTTGGAAAAATAATAGGGATTTTTCTTTTTACATACCTCACCATTAAGTTAAAAATTGCAGAATTACCCCGGGATATAAACTGGAGTAGTATTTTTGGAATTAGCATTTTAGGAGGTATTGGTTTCACCATGTCAATTTTTATAAGCACCCTGGCATACTCTAACATTATTCTTATAAACCAGGCTAAACTGGGTATATTAGTTGGCTCATTTTTTGCTGCTTTAGTTGGATTTATTTATCTAAGAATATCACTTAAAAACAAGATGCCTGGTAATTAACACATCTTACAATTCTAAATAATATTCTTATTGTTTTTTCAGGATTTTAAACCAAAACCCTAACAGATGCCACACCTATTTAAATTTTATTATTTTTACAACAAATCATAAAAAACTAAAATGAAAAAAATTCTGCTAATTACCCTGTCGGTTTTATTTATCATGTATTCATGTAATGACGATGAATCTGATTTAAATAAAATTTCAAAATATGAAATAACCAGTTCAAGCAATTCCGGCTTAGTTGTTCAGGATGTTATTATTGATGAAACACTAAAAAAAATATATATTGTCGTTTCAAACTCTCCGGCTGAAGAATTTTTCCCGTTGACCATTATACCATCAATAAAAGTATCATCAGGGGCAAAAGTATCACCATCATCAGGAACACAAGTTGTTTTTAATGATGCTGACGATGCTGTTTTTTACGAGGTAACGGCCGAAGATGGCAATTCTGAAACATATATTGTTCAAATAATTCACAAGCAGATACAAAATTCGGGGTTTCAGGATTGGTACGATGTTCAGTTATCAACATCAGCAAGCTATAAAGAAGCAGGGCGATTAAAAAACACAACATTATGGGCATCGGCTAACTCGGGAACAAGTACATATGGTGTTTATAACACAATGCCTTATGTTGATGAAAATGTTGGTTTAGAAGATACAATGGTATTAATAAAAACAAGTGTCTCAGGGGCAATTCCAATAACAGCAGGTACTTTATTTACAGGCAGGTTTAGTTTGGCCGGTGCAATTGCAAATCCTACAGACCCTAAAAAAGCAACAACATTTGGCATTCCCTATTTCTGGAGGCCAGTATCTATAAAATTTAAATTTAAATATACTGCCGGGCCAGACTATATTAAAGCAACACTTAATAATCCTTCCAATATTTTTGGTGGTTTTACAATTGATTCTTTAGATGGCTTCGATAAATGCAATATTTACGCGATACTCGAAAAACGGACTGGTACCGAAACAATCGAGATAGGAAGAGCAGATTTTATATCGGGAACATCAGGGAACCTACTATCAGAAGAAATGGTTGATTTTACATATACAAGTACCGAAAACCCAACACATATTACAGTTGTGTTTACATCAAGTAAAGATGGCGACTTATGGACAGGTGCTGTTGGAAGTGAATTAATTGTCAATAACCTGGAACTTATTTACCTGGAATAACATGAAAAAATTAAATATTCTGCCATATCTTCTTAATTTAATCCTGCTCCTGTTCTTATTAAATATTAATTGCTATTCGCAAGAACGAAAATTATCTGTTTATCCCGCTTTAGGAATTGACCTTGGCGGCGCTACTCCATTCCCTTTCTCCGATATTCCCGATGGAGCCGGGGGTACTCCTGAGCCTTATCCTTTTTTAGGTTTGGGTGCAGAATATCCTGTTTCAGGAAACTGGAAAATTGCAGCAGAAGTTAACTACCGGGTTATCTCATTTACTGCCGATGCCGATGTTATCAGTCAGCCATATTATCCCGGAGATGGTTCCAAATTATATTTCTCAGGCGAAACCTACACCGATGTTGAATTGCGAATGGTTGAATTTCCATTAGTCGGGATTTACCAATTACGCGACAGCAGAGCTGTACTTTTCGGAATATATTATTCGATTATCCTTGAAGGCACATTTAATACTGACGCAAGCGATGGAGTAATTAATGCAGATAAAAGCATAACTGATAATGCAATATTACCTGGCAGTGCTGATGCGAATTATGATTTTAGCGAGTTTTTAGATAATTATGATTATGGTATTCTGCTCGGATATCGCTATAAACTAAGCGACAAAATGAATCTTTATGGCCGTATTCAGGTTGGATTTAAAAGTATTTTTAAACCCGATTTCGATAATATCGATTACGAGATGTACCAGGTACGTTTAAACATCGGTGCTTCGTACAGGATTTTTTAAATGATTCTTTATATACCCTTCATGTTGCGTTTTAAACTGATTAAGCAATATAACATGAATTCATGTTATATATTTAAAATACAGGCAACTAATTCAAAATGTAATCTTTTAAATATATTTTTAAAAATCAATCATTTTAAATATCTTTAATCAATTTTTTAAAAATGTTGATATTTTTAATTCAAATAATTGGGTCAGTTACTGCCAATTTTGAGTTTTATCTCATTATTGTCCTGCTTGCTTATATTCTTTACCTGCATTTAAAACTTGTTCAGAAAAATTCAGCAATAAACTCTTATATTGAACGGTTGCAATTAAAAGATGTAGAATCGAAAAAATCAGAAATGCCCGATTACATTGATAAGTTCAACAAGAAAAATCCTAAAGATAAATTTTTAAACGATGATATATATTCATTCTTGTTTGGAGATAATGCCGATGTAAAAATATACCTGCATTACACCAGAAATGAAAATGTGGCAAAAGAGATTTTAAAAGAAGGGTTTAAATTCGTGAATTCGTTTTATAAAACTGCCGAACTGGTATTTAACGACAAGCTGTATTTAGTTCACAGGCATAATGAACACAAACAATTCGGAGAATATGTAATAATAATCAGCATTTCGAAAGAAACATTCAATCATTATACCCGGGAATTATCAAAATTACAGGCAAAAAATATTGCAGTAGAACAGGTTTTAACAGAAATACCTCAGTATATCGACGAGAATTTAGAAGAAGTTTATACCTGCCCAAAACAATTCATCAAAGGATATTTTAATTATATTGAAGGAAGTATTATCTATAATCCCGATTATGATTCAAATTATATATCGGCAAAATTTGATGAAAACCTTTCCAAAATAAAATAAACCTGACATTATATTTTTCCCAGGAACCCGGGCACAAAACTGCCTTTTACCATGAATAGCAATATATTGTAACTCCACTATCAACATGGGGTCTCCTGACTTTCTTTTTTAAACATCTTTTAATAGTATATCCAATTATACGGTTTATAAATTATAGTAAGTAAAGCATTGTAATTTAAAAAATCGATTTTAAAACTTTCAGGATAAATAAAAAATAACGTAATTTACGTTACGGGATTAAATTCCAACTTTTTATAACATGAATAAGATATTCAAACTACCTAAACCATTAAAAGCCTATGAACAATCGGGTTTTATTGTTCAACAAAGGGCAAGGTTTGTATATTACCTGTGTGTTGCTGCATTATTAACCACTCTTTTCGTGTTGCTAAAAACAAGCTATAATCATCTTACAAGCGATATTTATGGTCAATTATATTTCCCTGTTCTCACACCAATTATCGCGGGCTTTCTGGGATATTTCTTCTGTTTAATACTGCTTATCAGGGGGTATTATAACCTGTCGGCCAATCTCATACTTGTTATTGCTATTTCTATCGTTTGGTTTGCATTGATAGGCTCAGAAGACAAATCGGTAAGCAGGGTTGATGCAGTTGCTTACGTTTTTGTAGTTTTGTCTATGGTACCCCTTTTAATTAAAAAGGGAAAATACCTTCCTTTTCTATACTCATTAGTAAGTATTGGCTTTTTTTTATTTTTTGTTTTGTCAAACCAGGATGATATTGGCATTTACGGCAAAAATCTAATTGATTACATCATTGATACATCGCTATCTTTTATATTAATAGGATTTATAGGATACAATATTTTTTCAATAAACAAAGCTGCCCTCGACAGGGCGGAAGAGGATATAAAAGAAAGAAAAGAAGCCGAATCAGCTTTTGCCAAAAGTGAAAAAAATACAGGGAAATGGCAGGCCTGTTGCCTCAAACAATTTATGAAGCAGATATAAATGGTAAAATTACATATATTAATCAGGCTGGATTAAACTATTTTCAATATTCAGAGCAAGAGTTTAATCAGGGAATAACTTTACTATCCTTAGTTTTAGAAAAAGAACTTTTAATATTAAACATTGAAAAATGCTTAAAAGGAAACCTGTCGGGAAACCAATATACTGCTCTCAGGAAAAATGGTGAAAAGTTTCCTGTTCAGGTATATTCAAGTGCAATTATTGAAGAAGGTTCGCCTGTTGGATTAAGAGGGATAATTATTGACATGACTGACAGAATAAAAGCTGAAGAAGCTTTGCGTGAGAGCGAAACAAAATATAAGGAAATGACCTTATTGCTTCCTCAAACTGTTTACGAATCGGATATAAAAGGCCATGTAACATATATTAATAAAGCAGGCCACGAAACTTTAGGTTTTACTGAAAATGATATTAAAAGTGGTTTGAGTGTTTTTAATGTTATTGTTAAGGAAGACCATGATCGCCTGAAAAACGCTATCGCAAAGATCGTGGGAGGTGAAAGCTCTCGTGGGAACCAATACACTGCTGCCAGAAAAGATGGAAGTACTTTCCCTGTTCAGGTCTATTCCAGTGTAATAAAAAAAGATGGTATTCCTGTTGGTTACAGGGGAATAATGTTTGATATTACCGACAGGGTAAAGGCGGAAGAAGAAATAAAGCAAAGTAATGAATTATTCAAAACCCTGGTTGACTCGAATTCTAACGCAATCACACTTATTGGGTTAGACGGACACTACATTATGGTGAACAATGCTTTTGCAAATCAGATAGGGCTGACTAAGGAAAAGATTATTGGAAAAAAAACAACTGATTTTGATTTTTATGGTAACCCTGATAATAATAAGAAAATACTTGATGAACTTTTCAGTAAAGGATACATAGGAAACCATGAAATAACAGCTACAAGGAACGGGAAAACCTATAACCTGCTTATCTATGCAAGCATTGTGGATATTAATAATACCAAAGCCATTCTATCATCAATAGTTGATATTACCGACAGAAAAAAGTTGGAAAACAAGCTGAAAGAAAGCGAAACATTATTCAAGCTGATGGTTGATATGGTTCCTTATTCAATAGTTATTAGCGACAGCAATAATAGATATTCATTTGTGAACAGGGCTTTTCTAGAAAAATTTCAGTTTGAACTGAACGATGTTCTCGGGAAAACTCCTGATGAATTAGGGTTTGAAGTAGATAATACGAGCCTGCAAAAATATTCCAAAGAACTCAGAAATAAGGGCAAGGTTCTGAATCTGGAATTTCCGATCTTGTCCCCTAAGAAAGAAAAGATTTATACACTATACTCTTCACAACCAATAATAATTGACGACAAACCTCATATAATATCATCAACAGTCAATATTACAACACAAAAACTGCTTGAAAACCAGCTTAAAGAATATAATCAACGCCTTGAATACATTGTTAAAGAAAGAACAGAAGAATTACAAACTGCCAATGAAGAATTGCAGAGTACAAATGAAGAATTATACAATCAAAGGGAAAATTTAGAATTAACCCTGAAAAAACTTAAAGATGCACAAGAGCAATTAATCCAGACAGAGAAAATGGCCTCGCTGGGTATTTTAACTGCCGGTGTTGCACACGAGATAAACAACCCGATAAATTATATTTACAATGGTTCAATGGCAATAGAGAATTATATAAAAGAAAAATTTCCCGATCACGCAGAGTCTCTCAAACCCCTTTTTAATGCAATTAACACGGGAATAGCCCGAACCACAAACATTATAAAAAGCCTTAATAATTATAGCCGCACGAATG
The DNA here is from genome assembly GCA_001768235.1 of Bacteroidetes bacterium GWB2_32_14. GTDB lineage: Bacteria > Bacteroidota > Bacteroidia > Bacteroidales > UBA12077 > UBA12077. The sequence continues at coordinate 228,135 of MENK01000024.1, read as the reverse complement.
AAAATACAAATTCAGAATGCAATATTCATGATATAATTGATAATTGTTTAACAATGCTTTTTAATCAATATAAAAACAGGATACAGATTTTTAAAAAGTATGCTAAAGATTTACCCCAATTTAAGGCTAATGAAAGTACACTTCACCAGCTTTTCATAAATGTCCTTACCAATGCGATACAGGCTATTGAAGGGGAAGGGAAAATATCAATAAAAACATCCATTACCAATAATAATATTGAAATCCATATCACGGATACAGGAAAAGGCATTTCAACAGAAAACCTGAAACACATTTACGATCCATTTTTTACAACAAAAGATCCGGGTAAAGGAACCGGCCTTGGATTATCAATTGTTCAAAGAATAATTCAGGAACATAAAGGTACAATACAATGTAAATCACAATTAAATAAGGGAACTGAAATTATTGTATATTTACCAATAAATATGTAAACTATGGAAAATTTATTAGTTATTCTCTATGTAGATGATGAACCTATAAACCTGATGCTATTTGAACAAATGTTTAAAACTAAATATAAAATTCTCACGGCAGAATCTGGTTATTCAGGCCTAAATATTTTAAATAAGAACCCTGAAATAAAGGTCGTTATAAGCGACATGAAAATGCCCGGCATGAATGGTATAGAATTCATTCTGAAAGCAAAAGAATTATTTCCAAATATATTATTTTACATCCTTACAGGTTATGAAATAACACCCGAAATTCAAGAATCATTAGAAAATGGATTGATCTCAAAATATTTTCAAAAGCCATTCAATATGAAAGAAATAGATGATTCTATTTCTGAAATATTCGCGGTTTAATTTACATTGTTTTTAGCTTATACATGGCTTATTTTCTTACCCAGTTTAAAACAACTTTCCAGAATCATTTTATTATTTAGTGCATCTTGTTTTGCTAACTTCACGGGTAGTTCTAATTTTGGATATAATTGTTTAAGTTCATCTTCGGTTTTTATTACTTGTTTTATTACAGCCAGTCGTGTTGCTTTAACAACATGCAACCTGTTTTCTTCTCCCATCACTTCTTTCATGTATTCGAACAAATCGACAACAGGCTGGGCATCAACATCATCTGACGAGCCCATAGATAACAGCAAAACAAAATCTTTGTTCCATTTTTGCCATGGCGTATGCCTTACAGATTGCTCTGTTATTTGTACATGGATTAATGATCTAAAACGATCGATAATCTTTTTTAAAGGTGAAGTAACATAATGGAAATATATGGGTGATGCAAACACTAAAACATCTGAATCAGCAATTTTTTCAGATAATTCATTCCAGTCATCACCCGAAATTGAACAGCGTTTAATCAGGTTACAACGCAAGCAACCGTTACAATATTCAATTTTTAAATCCTTTGCTATAATATGTTCTATTTGATCTGTATTGTTTTTTGCACCATTTATAAAGTGCTCAACCATTATCGACGTATTTCCTTGTTTTCTTGTACTCCCATCAAGTATCAATATTTTTTTCATTTATAGTTTATTTGGATTTGTAAACGAAGTATCTTTAAAGTAATCGCTCATGAAGCTTATTTTTCCCCCGCTAAAGTGAAAAATGGTAACCCCGCTATTAGAGTATAATTTACCATCCTTATATTCACCCTGATTGGTCCAAATTGCACAGGCTCTTTCAGCATCTATAAATATTTCAGAAACAGAAAATGTTAAAGTTGAATATTTTCGCAATAAAGCATTAAGAAAAAGAATAACTCTCTTTGCCCCTGCTATTCTGCCCGCACCAGGAAAGTCAAATACCAGGTCTTCAGAGATATTCATTTGCATATCAGAAAAATCGCGTTTATTCATTGCATCGAAAACTCCCTGGGCCAAATGTTTGTATGAAATACTATTAGTCATATTAATTAAATTTAAAAACGAATGCAAAATAAAAAAATATCGGGAGTTTTTCTAACTGACACCAATTTCTTTATATATATAACCTTTTAATAAGTATAGGTGTTTGAAAAAAAATCAATAATTACGTAAATTAGCAAAAAACAATCAATGAATAATAATAAAGAATATATCAGGAATTCATTAAAAAACGAATTAAGTCGCCTGTTTTTAATCAGTTTTGGTGTTTTCCTTTTTATACTTTTTTTCCAACCATTTCCACTTGGGATGCTTGATTACAACAATCGTTTATTATATGTAACGGGGTTTGGTGGAATCACTTTTTTATCAGGATGTATTTTTTTAATTTTTGTTCCTTTATCAATGCCTAAATGGTTTAACATAAGTGAATGGGAAAGTGGCCCCCCGGTTATCTTAAACTTGTTTTTACTTGTTTTTACAGCTACATCTTTTGTTTTTTATATCAGGTATGTTGGAAAGATTCCATTAACATTTTATATCATTTTTAAAATACTCCTGGTATGTCTTATTCCATTAATTATTTTAATCATTCTTTATAAAAACAAATCTCTCGAACAGGTTATCGAAATACTTAAAGATAAGAACCAATACTATTACTTAAAAATTAAGGATTATGAAAAAACAGAAGAAGAGGAAGATGTTGATATTTTCTCGGAAAATAAAGCCGATAAACTTACCTTAAAGTATAAAAATATAATCGCCATAAAGTCGGCCGACAACTATATCGAGATATATTACCTGGAAAATGATTTGCCTGAAAAGAAATTAGTGCGAAATACCTTGAAAAATATAGAATCGCAATTATTTAATCAAAAAATCTTTATTCGTTGCCACCGAACAAGTATTGTAAATACATTATTTATAGATAAACTAGATAAAAATTACAATGGATATAGCTTAAAACTAAGTTATTTTAAAGAAAATGTGCCTGTATCAAGGCAATATTTAATGCAGGTAAAAGAAGTCATTTCTGCCAATAATTGAATGCTTTATTCACCCCTGCCAGGTGACATCTGCCCCAAATAAATCTCGTTGCTCCCATAATACCTGTTATACAGCCCTCTTTTTTTATTATCCCTGGTTTTCGTTTTAACTTGCAGTTTAACTAATACCCGGTTACTATGACAAACTTTGTAGATAATTACTGCGAATTTCCTGCAGTATTGCGCAGGCCAATGTGGAGGATATGGCATAACCTGTTAATCCGTTTTGATAAAGATGTTACTGCAAACTTTATGAATTATGGATTTGCAGGCCTGAATGGGGAAAAAGTTCTTGAACTGAAAAAAGAAGACGAAAAAAATCGTTTTTGTATCCAGCTTTACGATCATGTAATAAACGGGGTGAAAATTGAAAATAAAAAAGTATTGGAGATTGGTTCCGGGCGTGGTGGCGGGGCTCATTACATTGCCCGTTATTACAAACCCAAAAAATATACCGGAGTTGACATATCAGCCAGTGTAATTAATTTCTGCAACAGGTTTTATAATATTCCCGGGTTATCATTCGTTGAAGGCAGGGCAGAAAAGATACCTTTCAATGCAGGAACCTATGATGCTGTTGTTAATGTTGAATCGGCAAGATGTTATAGCAACATAATTACTTTCTTCAAAGAAGTTTACCGGGTTCTTGCTCCTGATGGGCATTTCCTTTTTGCCGATATGATAGAAAAAGGAATGGTTGAAAATATGCGTGAAAACCTGCAAAATAGCGGTTTTAAAATCAACACCGAAACAGAAATAACTAAAAATGTTGCCAAAGGGCTGGAATTAGACACAAATCGACGGGAAACACTCATCGAGAGAAAAGTTCCGGAAATATTGCAAAAATATTTTAAAAAATTTGCGGGGACAAAAGGAACAGCTCGATTCAACTCGTTTAGTAATGGCAAGTTCGAATACTGGAGTTTTGTTTTAACAAAAAACAATTAAAATAAAAACGGACTTATTATTTCAATTGCACACTTTATGTAAAATGAACTTTAGTTTAATTTAAATGTTTCGTGTAAAGTCCGATTATTCCCGAATATTTACGATCGGGATTACCTAATAAATGAATTATAAAAAAATGGCACAACAAAAAATAACATTCACATCGCAAAATAAACCGGAATTTATAACAGAATTAAGAGAGAACGTAGCAAATTATTTTGAAACGAATGCAATTTCGAAATATGGGAATATAAACCTGGTATTAAAATCCATATTCATGTTTTTACTGTATATAGTTCCTTATTTTTTAATGCTACTAGGAATAATTGATTCTTTAGGTGGTGTATTTATATGCTGGTTTGTAATCGGACTGGGTAAAGCCGGTGTGGGTATGGCAATTATGCACGATGCAAATCACCGATCATTTTCAGAAAATCAAACAACGAACAAATGGTTATCAAAATCATTGTATCTCTTGGGTGGTTTTCCTCAGAACTGGCAACATCAGCATAATACTTTGCATCATGGGTACACAAATATTGACGGGCATGATGAAGATATTGACCCGGGGCCAATATTACGATTATCACCACACAAGCCATTATTAAAAGTACATAGATACCAGCATATCTATGCATGGTTTTTATACGGACTAATGACCTTTTCGTGGGTTACAGATAAAGACTTTCTGCAATTGAACCGGTACAGAAAAAGTGGAGCAATTTTGAGTAACAAAAAAACGTACAAAGAACTATTTGTCATATTAATTATATCGAAAATACTTTACTATTGCGCGTTTTTACTTATTCCCATTCTCGTTTTGCCTTTTGCCTGGTATTGGATAATCCTGTTTTTTCTTACCATGCATTTTACAAGTGGATTTATTTTAACTATTGTATTTCAAACGGCTCACGTGGTTCCTGCTTCGAAATATCCCCTTCCCGACGAAAAAGGTACTATTGAAAATAACTGGGCTGTACATCAGCTTTATACAACATCAGATTTTTCGCCCGGGAACAAAGTGTTATCGTGGTTAATCGGGGGATTAAATTACCAGATTGAACATCACCTGTTTCCAAATATAAGCCATGTTCATTATCATAAGATATCGAAAATGGTAAAGGATACAGCACAAAAATATGGGTTACCCTATAATTTTCAATCCGGATTTTTAAAAGCTATATGGGGGCATGCACGAATGTTAAAAAAACTGGGAAAGGCTTATTCTATTTAAAGAGTTTCACCTTTTCGGCAGCAGGGCCGCGTTGCCCCATAGTTACTTCGAAACTAACAAGATTACCTTCTTTTATTTCTTCAAGGAGGTTATTTACATGTACAAAAATACTCTCCTGAGTTACCGAATCTTTTATAAAACCAAACCCTTTGGCCTCATTAAAAAAGGTTACCGTTCCTTTCCTCACGGGATCAACCTGTATCGTTTCGCTTTTAGGAATACTAATCGAGATATCTTCTAATTTGACATTGATTTTTTTGTTGATATCAGGCGGAGTAGATGTTAATCTTCCATGTTCGTCAACATAAGCAATCATATCGTCAAGGCTGCCTTTTTTCTCATTATCTTTTCTGGCCAGTCTTTTTTGTTCTTTATCTTTTCGCTTTTTCTCTTTTTTATTTCTTACTTCTTTTTTGTTAAATGATTCCTGAGATCTTCCCATAATTTGTTTTTTACTTTTATATATTTAATTTAAAAATTTGGGTCAATATACTATTAATATTCTAAAAAAGCATATTTCCCATCTAAGAGAATTTTCAATTTGATTAATCCCTTGCTTTTGATTTGTCTTACCCTCTCCGAAGTCATCTCGAATTTTAAAGCAATATCATGCAATGAATAGTATGGTGTACTGAATAATCCGAACGACATGATTAATATAGAAGCCTCTCTTTTTGTAAGCTTACTTAAAGCACGGTTAATGTTCATAGTAACCGATTCTTTCATAATATTACTGTCGGGTGAAGGAATATTTCCTGTCTGAACAAAATCGTACAAGTTAAAATCGTTATCGTTATCCTGTGAAAGGGGCATATCAAATGAGATTTGTCTCATTTTCATTTCATTTGCCAGGTTTACTTCTTCGTAAGATAAATCGAGGTAATTTGCAATTTCGGAATCAGTTGGCTCCCTTTCAAATTCCTGTTCCAAATATGGAATTGCTTTTGAAATTTTATTAATTGATGTAAGCCTGTTTATTGGTAAACGTACAATTCGTGTTTGATCTGAAATAGCCTGAATAATTGATTGACGAATCCACCAAACCGCGTACGAAATAAATTTAAACCCGCGTTTCTCGTCAAATTTTTTAGCAGCTTTTACAAGCCCTATATTCCCCTCATTTATTAAATCGGAGAATGATAGTCCCTGGTTTTGAAATTGCTTGGCTACTGAAACTACAAAACGCAAATTTGCAACAACAAGTTTCTCAAGAGCAACGGCATCATCATTCCTGATGCGAGCTGTTAATTCAACTTCCTCTTCAACAGAAATCATCGGATACTTGCTTATCTCTTGGAAATACCGGTTTATCGATTCTCCGCTTCGTTGAGTTAATTGTTTTGTAATTTTTAATTGCCGCATTGAAATTTGTTTAATTACCCGTTTTTGATATTTCTCTTATTGGTTTTTGTTCTGCAAATCATTACTAAAATAAGATATCAATTAATTTCTCTCGTGCTTAATTGAAAGTTCTGAATTTTAATAATTAACACCCATTCCCATCAATTGATTAGAATGGGTGTTACAGGTTTTATGAATCAAATAAATTAATTTACCGGTTTCACGTTAACGGCAACTATGCCTTTTTCACCTTGTTTTGTTTCAAAAACAACATCCTGATCGGTTTGAAGTCCTCCGTAAGAGCTAACCAAACTTGTCCGGTGAACAAATACATCTTCACCATTTTCAGATTCAATAAAGCCAAAACCTTTAACTTCGTTGTACCATTTTACTTTTCCTTTTATCATTTTGTAATATTGTATTAACTATTAATAATCAGTCCGCTTTGGTTTTGCTTCATTTACAACAATATCCCTATTTTCAAATGTGGCTCCATTCAATTCTTTTATTGCTTTATTTGCTTCGTCAGGGTTTTCCATTGTAACAAAACCAAAGCCTTTACTTCTGCCACTAAATTTGTCGATAATTATCTTAGAAGAACTTATAGTTCCATATTCCTCAAAAATATCTACTAAATCCGTTTCATTTACCTCGTAATCGAGGTTTCCTACATAAATGTTCATAATTTTATAAATTAAATTGTTAATTTTTAATAACAGAGTAGTTGCATTTGTTCCTGAAAGAAACTTGTCTATCCCTCACTTCACTAATGAAATAGGTATTAAACAAGAAAATCAACTGAACAAACATAGCTTTCATAAGAACCTGTAATTAAAAAATGTAAAAAAATAGGATTTAAAAAGGAGAGTAGTGATGAACTAATAATGAGAGGGGTATTAGTAAATAAAAGCCCACATTCTCAAATCTAAAATTTTTGCAAAGATATGCTTTAATTACCTGGTATTTACTATTTATCTGTTTTATTTTCAAATAATAAACTATTGCAGTAATTAAATCAACTATTGTTTCCAATTCTATTTTTAAAATCAAAAAGCTAAATTTGTATTATCCTAAAAAAGTATTTCCATTTTATTAAAAAAATTATTGCTATTTATGAAACCATCAGACATTAAAAACGAAATTATAAACTTCTGTATTCAAAATCAGAAGGATGAAAATATAAAAAAATATTCCCGTTACTTTAAAGGTGGTTTCGTGGGATATGGTTTAGATGCCGGTTTAATTGAAAAAAAAGTAAAAGAAATTATCTCAGAAAACGAAATGGATATTCAAAGTACATACGCGGTTTGTAAACTACTGGTTCAGGGAAAGGAATATGAATTACCAAGTTTTGCAATGCTCATGTTAAATGAATACTCTAAAGAATTTACAAAAGAAACATTTACCAAAATTGGTGAATGGTTCTCATCAGGCATAAACAATTGGGCACATACCGATGGTATTGTAATGTACTTTTTCCCTGTATTTTGGAAAAATGAAATTATACAACTTGAAGATTTATCGGAATGGCGAACCGCATCGAATAAGTTTCAGCGCCGGTGTGTTCCTGTTGCCATGATTAAATACCTGAAACATGATACCGATTACCAAAAGATGTTTGAATTTATAGATTCCATGATGATGGACTCTGAACGTGAAGTACACCAGGGATTAGGTTGGTTCCTGCGCGAATGCTGTAAAAAAGACAAGGTACAAACAGAAACATTTCTCATGAAATGGAAAAACGATTGTGCACGTTTAATCATTCAGTATGCAACTGAGAAAATGACCAGGGAATATCGTTTAAAATTCAGAAAAGAGAAAGCATAAAAAAGAGATGCTGCCCAAAAAGGAAGCATCTCTGTATTTATATGCAGTATAGTATAAGCAATTAAAAAATTCTATATATCAAGATCGCCAGCATATGAATCAACATACGATGGAGCAACGCGAACGTGAGCAGTTTTTGCCCATAATATCATCTGGTCGCAAGCATATTGGCAATCTGGTTCAAAATAAATATAATTCATTTGATCTAAACCTATCATTTGGTAATAAGTAAAAACTCCATTTTGCATGGTTGCGTCACCATCATAAGAATATGTTTTTGTGCTTGAAGCAACAGCAATAACTCTGCCTGTAGCATTAAGATCGGTAGCCATAGCACCTATCTGGCAAGCATCAAAACTAAACATCATTTTTGTACTAGTTGCAGTAGAAAACATTGTTCCAAACCATGCACTACTTATGTAATACAAGTCTGTTGTAACAATATTACCCCTGCTACCATGTCCTGAGTATATGAAAGCTATTTCATTACCAGCAATTGATTGGCTTGCAAGTGTAGTTATTGCAGCTTCTATAGCGCTTTTTGTTGCATTTAAATCCAATAAAGTTGTTACTGTATATCCTTCTGCTTCTAATTGTGCTTCCCAGTCAATAGCATCATCATCGCAATATTGAAGATCATTAGATGTACCTTCATAATCTGAAATACCAACTACTACTGCATATTTAGCACCTTTTGCTGCATTTTCGTCAAGTTTTACTGGAAAAGCATCTTCTCCGGTAACCTGAAATTGAGCTATTACGTCTTGTGGCCTGGTATCAAGAGTTGCAAAATCTGGTCGTACTGTCCAATTTGAACTTTGAGTGATAGCCAAATCAGATTCAGGAACTAATTGATCTTCTTTTGAACAACTTTGTAAAATAACTCCTGACAATAAAGCAAGAAATGTTAATTTAATCCATTTTTGTGTTTTCATAATAAGTTTTAAAAGTTAATAAGTTAATAAATTAGTAATTTACTATACAGCATAATCAAATTCATTTCAAATATCATTGATTTTTTTATTAAAATCAATATTGATTATCAATAAAAGGATGTTAATGAACTGTTATTCAATATTATACAATAACTAAAACAATGCAAATTTTAACAGGTATTTTAGTAGAATTATATAAAAATTAATAATTTTAAAAAGTTGTTAGCTAATGAAGTTTATTTTTGATAAAAATATAAAAGCTTACTATTACAATAAATAATATGATTTACCCAGAAATATTGAATTTACTAGGTCCTTGCGGACTTAACTGCTCAAGGTGTTTTGCTTATACTGATGGAGAAATTAAAAAATTATGCACCGGGTTAAAAGAGAATCTTGGAAATTTTGACATCTATGCAGCTCGTTTTGAAGACCTTTTAGACGAACCTGCCTTTAAAAAATACCCTGACTTTAAAGTGATGCTCAATTTCTTTGCAAATGTTCAATGTAAAGGGTGCAGAAACGACGAATGTAAGTTATTTACTGCCTGTAATGTAAAACAATGCTCAAAAGCTCATTCAATCGATTTCTGTTTTCAGTGTAAAGAATTTCCCTGCAAAAAACATGGTTTTGACGAACATCTCGAAAAAAGATGGATAAATATAAATACCAGGATGAAAGATATTGGAGTAGAAGCGTATTACGAAGAAATTAAAGATACTCCAAGATACTAAAGAAATGGAAATACGGCATATAAAAGCTTCTGGGCTCATCACGAATAATTGGCCGGGCGGCACAACAACGCAGCTTGCTATTTACCCGGATAACGCTGAATACAAAAAACTCGATTTTTTATTTAGAATTAGCACTGCTACTGTTGAAGCAGAAGAATCAACATTTACCAAGCTTCCGGGTGTTTCACGTAAAATCATGATTCTTGACGGGGAAATCAAAATTGAACACGAAAACCATCATTCAAAAATTTTAAAAAAGTTTGAACAAGATGAATTTAGTGGTGGCTGGGATACAAAAAGTTACGGGAAAGCAACCGATTTTAATGTAATGACTACTGGTAATACTTTTGGAGATTTAGAAGCCATATCCTTACTAAAGGATGAACAATACCAATTCAAAAAATCAAAAAACTATGATTTTTTAGTTTTGTATGCTTACACGGGAATTTTTAAATTTAAAACTGAAAATCATTCATATTCAATTGAAAATGGTGATGTTTTAATTATTTATTCAGAAGAAATAGATAAACCTTTTTTGATTGAATCAATGTCAACTTCAGAAATAATTACAACTCGTATTTCTATAAATAAACAGAACGCAGATTATTAGTGTTCTATTTATTTACAATTTCCCAGGTTGTTTCAAAAATCAACTGTACAATCCGATGATACTTGTCGTAATTAATTTTATCGGGAGTATCGAGCGATGTATGATAATCGGGATGCAAGCCTGTAAAAAAAACCAAAACCGGGACTTCATGTTCCATGAAAGGATGATGATCGGAACTGGAACGCCAAACAAGTCGTTGATACATTCCGGGTGTAAAATCAACTTTTAAATTGGTATTTTTTTTATTTTCTTTTTTAGCAACTTTCCTGAACTTGCTTCCTCCTTCCCATCCTGCAATATAAACTGTATTATTGTATTCTTCTTTATTATCCTGGTTTCTCCCAATCATGTCCATATTAATTAATAAATGGATTTTTCCTAATGGAAAAGGAGGATTATTCACAAATACTTTAGAACCATACAATCCTTTTTCTTCAGCAGAAAAAGTCATGAATAAAATGCTTCGCTTAAATTTTACTCCATCTTTTTTTGCTTGTGCAAATTGTTTGGCAAGCTCCAGAACAGCTCCTGTTCCCGATGCATTGTCATCGGCCCCGTAATTAATTGTACTGTCATGGTTTATTCCAACATGATCGTAATGTGCGCCAACAATCACAAATTCATCTTTTAGTTCGTTCCCTTCAATATACCCGATTACATTTTCTGTACCTATTGTATCAAGCTTAGGAGAAAAATCAATTTGAAGTAATATCTCATCACCATTGATTTCTGTTAATAAGTTCCTGGTACTCGTTTGGTTTTCTTTCGAAATCTTTTTTAGTTCATTGGCATTTTTTCCAAAAAGTGCTATCAGCCAGTCCTGGCTAATAAAGAAAACACGAATATCAGCGGTAGAAGAAATTCTTAAATCTTTAACAATAGAATATGAATTTCTAAATTCAGATAATCCAATTGAATCCATCATACCTCCTCCCAGAGCTATGTATTCAAAAAAGTACAATTTCATAAAACTGTCAAATTCCTTAATTTCATCTTCTTTAAATTTTGTATTTCCAGGAGGAAGAGCAACTACAAAATAGTTTGGCCTATCGGGAATCGCGATTTGTTTAATCCGTTCAATCGAGCTTTTTACATCATCGGCCAAAATAGTAATTAATTTATCCCGAGTATCCAGATTTTTAAAATCCATCGAAGTTCCAAAACCGGCAAATACCGCTTTTAAACTTATACTATCGATAATATCTTCGCTTCCAAAATATACTGTTGGAAAAAAAGGATTTGAAACAGTTTGAATCGTACTTGTTCCATTTTTGTATTGAAAAAGATTAAACCTCTGATAATAGCTGCTTTTATAGGGAGATTTTAAATATGAATAATTAAAGATATCAGAAATATACCGAGCAGCTATTTTCTGCCCATCTTCACCAGTATTCCGGCCTTTCATGCTTTCGGAAGCAAGCGTATCGATATGAGCTTTGACCGATTCAATTGTTATATTTTTAGCGTACTCATTTTGCGCATTTGAAACAATAAAAAACACAAATACAGCAATAAATGAACTAATGTATGTTTTCATTTGTAATTATATTATTCAATCGAAAGTATCAAATATATTTATTTAATTAAAAGATATTATAAATTATTTTGATAATTTGCGTTATTCCTATTTTTCAATCTTTTATACATTTAAAAATGAAAAAATATCTATTTATTCTAATTGCAGGTTTAATAATTAGCGGATGTAATAAAAAAACAAATGAAGCTATACCTGTTGATATTTCTGCTGAAATAACTCTTGATTCAACACTTATTCAAAAAACAGGAGCCGATGAATTTGGAATGAAACATTATGTTATTGCTTTTTTGAAACGTGGACCAAATCGCCCGGCGGATTCTGCTGAAGCAGCCAAATTACAAAAAGCTCACCTTGAAAACATTATGCGACTGGCCGATGAAGGCAAACTGATACTCGCGGGCCCGTTCATGGATAATGATGATATGCGTGGTATATATATTTTCGATGTTGCAACTTTAGAAGAAGCCCGGTTGTTAACAGAAACAGATCCGGCAATTCAGGCAGGCAGCCTGGTTATGGAACTTAAACCCTGGTATGGAACTGCTGCTTTATTACTTGTTCCGGATATACATAAAAAACTCGAAAAGAAAAATATTGCTGAATAAAAAAACTTTTAGCTGTTAGTCATTAGCTATGAGTATTTTAAATAATGACTTTCAGCTATTAGCTATTGGCTGAAAACTATTTTTTGATTTGATAAAAAACTCCTCTTTCCTGACGGTAGGTAGTTAATTTACCTTCAGAATCCAGCACATCGAGGTATTTGTTAATTTCGTTTGCATGTAAACCCAGTATATTTTGTAAATCTTCTAGTGTACAAGGCCTTCGTGATATAGTTTCAAAAATTGTGTTTTCAATATCTTTACGAAACGACTGATTTTCTTTTCGTTTTGCTGATGCAGCAACAATTTCCACATTTGGCAATTGCCATAAATCAATAATATTCTGCAATTCTATACGGCTTGCAGCCCGAATATTCTCAATTACTCCCGGGCGATCTAATGTATTTAACTGTACTTTTTCGGGACTTATTTTTACAATCGCTTCTTTTAATAAATTCAGATTCTGGATATCATCATTGTATCCGGGTAAAATCATTACTTCGAGCCAAATCTTGCCTGTAAATTCTTTACTAAAATCGATTAATCCCCGGATATAATTTGCAATACTAAAATCTTTCAATGGGCGATCTGTTTTTCGAAAAGCAACATCATCAGCAGCATCGAGCGATGGTAAAATTAAATCTGCCAACATCAATTCTTTTCTTACCTGTGGGTTCGAAAGCAATGTTCCATTGGTTAAAACTGCAACAGGAATTCCAGGGTAGTTTTTCTTGATGTATTCAATAATCCTTCCGATATGGATATTCAGGGTTGGTTCTCCGGCTCCTGAGAAAGTGATATAATCGGGTTTTGGATTATGCTGAAAAAAATCATAAAGCTCAGCAATAATTTCATCATACGAAACATATTCTTTTCGTTCAGTTGTTAACTGGGTAGTAGCTCCGCATTCGCAATAAATGCAATTCAGCGAGCACACTTTGTGTGGAACTAAATCAACACCTAGAGACATTCCTAACCTGCGCGAAGGCACCGGGCCAAAAAGATGTTTGTACATAAATAAGTTATAAGTTGAAAGTTGAAAAAATTAAGAACATAATAAAGTTGTCAGTTTTACTAATTTAGCAACTTAGCATTCCACCAATCACTGGTCACAATTCACCAACACTAACTAATTACCCCAGACCCAATTAATTCTTCCCCATCGTACCATGCAGCAAATTGCCCAGGAGCAATTCCTCGCTGGGGTTTATCAAATACAATATATATACCTTCTGATTTCTTAATTAATGTGGCTTCCTGTAAAGGTTGGCGGTATCGGATTCTTACAAGATACTTTCTGCTCTCATCCATTCGCATCTCAATATCGCTACGAATCCAATGAATCTCATCGTTTGTAATAAATAAACCTTTGCGATACAACCCCGGATGCTCATCGCCACAACCAACAAAAACAATATTTTCGTTCACATCAATAGCAATCACATACATTGGTTTTCCTGTACCACCAATATTCAATCCTTTGCGCTGGCCAATGGTATAAAAATGAGCACCACGATGAACAGCCATTATATGGCCATCTTCGCGTTTATAAGAATATGCTTTTGAAAGTTCATTTAAGTCATCAGATTTCTTAAGATCGGCATAATAACTTTCGGGGATTTCAATAATATCACCTTTTTTAGCCTGCAATTTTTGTTGTAAAAAAGTTGGCAGATCTACTTTTCCCACAAAGCAAATACCTTGCGAATCTTTACGTGTTGCGGTGGCTAAACCTTGCTCATCGGCAATTTTACGAACTTCGGGTTTAAGCAATTCACCTACGGGAAACAATGCCCGGGAAAGCTGATGCTGACTTAACTGGCACAAAAAATAACTCTGGTCTTTATTCGGGTCTTTTCCGGCAAGCAATTTGTAAACAGGGGCCCCATTACTATCAATAATTTCTTTTCGGCAATAATGTCCTGTTGCTACATATTCAGCCCCCAGTTTAAGTGCTTCGTCGATAAAAATATCAAATTTTATTTCACGATTACACAATACATCGGGGTTTGGTGTGCGACCACGTTCGTACTCTGCAAACATATATTCCACAACCCGTTTTCGGTACTGATCACTTAAATCGACTGTATGTAATGGAATATCAATTTTTTTAGAAACCATTTCGGCAAAAAGCAAGTCATCTTCCCAGGTACAATTGCTGGTAAGTGTTACCGACGAATCGTCCCAGTTTTTCATAAATAACCCGATTACTTCATATCCTTGTTGTTTTAAAAGATATGCAGCAACACTAGAATCAACACCACCCGACATGCCTACTACAACGGTTTTCATTTTTATTTCGCTTTCAAAAGATTTCAGAAAACAAAGGTATTTATTTATTTTAGATATTGGATTTTAGATTTTAGATTTTAGACGAAACAATATTTTAGAACGCTGATAACACTGATAATTATGATACCCCCCGAGATTTAATCCGCATCAATCTGTAAAATCTGCGTTATCAGCGTTCTATTGAAGATGTTAATAATTAAATTCCTTTCAACCCGGTTTTTTGCTTAATTTTATCAGGAATGATAAATTAGAATTGATTCAATGTCGCAACTCACTATATATAAAGCATCGGCAGGTTCGGGGAAAACGTATAAACTTACCGAAGAGTATATTTTATTGCTGTTTAAAAGTGCTTTCAATTACCGTCGTATTCTGGCTGTAACCTTTACAAATAAAGCAACAGCCGAAATGAAAAGCCGTATATTAAACGAGCTTTATAAATTATCGACAGGCGAAAAATCGGGTTATTTGCAAAGTATAAAAAATGAATTCAATTTAACAGAAAACGAAATCAGGGTAAAATCGCGGCAGATATTATCATCTATTCTGCACGATTTTTCAAAGTTCTCTATAAATACTATTGACACCTTTTTTCAAAAAATTATTCGTTCGTTTACCCGCGAAGTTGGCATCCAACCTGGTTATACTGTTGAACTGGATCACAACGAAGTGCTGAACAAAGTGGTTGATGAGCTGCTTCTCGATCTCGAATCAAATAAAGAATTACGCGAATGGCTTGTAAACTTTGCATTAACTAACATTGAAGAAGGTTCGAAATGGGACTTCAAAAACGATATTCTGAAACTGGCACAAGAGATTTTTAAAGAAGAATATAAATCGTTCGACCAGGCACTTATCAAAAAAATGAATGACAAGGCTTTTCTTAAGGATTACCTGAACAAGCTGCAGGAAATAAAGGCGAAGTTCGAAAACACACTAAAGGCCTTCGGTAAGCAAGGACTACAAATTATCGAAAAAAATGGCCTCACCATTGAAGATTTTAGTTACGGGAAATCTGGTGTAGCCGGATATTTCATCAATATTTCTGAAAAAAATGATTTTGAACCAAGAACAAGAGCCATAAGTGGAACAGAAAGTATAGATCCCTGGATTAAAAAAGACAGTCCCAAAAAAGAGATTATTGAGAATGCTCTTCATAATGGTTTATTCGAACTACTGCTTGATGCAATTCATTTTTACAACGAAAACCATGTTGATTATTATACTTCGCTTAACATACTCAGGTTTATACATACACTGGGCATTTTAACCGACATTGCCAACAAACTCCGATCCTACTGCGAAGAACAGGGAATATTCCTTATTTCGGACGCGGGCAGGCTTTTACAGATTATTATCGACACGAATGACTCTCCATTTATCTACGAGAAAACAGGCAGTATTTATAAGCATTTCATGATTGATGAGTTTCAGGATACATCGCGCATTCAGTGGAATAACTTTAAACCCTTAATAGGAAACAGCCTTGCCGAAGGAAACAATAACCTGCTTGTTGGCGATGTAAAACAGTCGATTTACCGTTGGCGAAACAGCGATTGGAAAATACTGTCAGAAAATGTAAACAACGATTTCTCGCAGTTTACTCCCGATTTACAATCGTTAAAAATCAACTGGCGCAGCAAAAAGAAAATTATTGCATACAATAACGCCGCATTTTGGTATTCGTCAACAATTCTGCAAAACCATTTTAATGAACAACTGCCCAAATCCAATCCCGGGTTCGAGAATAAAATTGTAAATGCCTATAGCGATATTATTCAGCAAAATCCTGAAGGAATGGACAACGATGGCGGATATGTTCACCATACCTTTTTTAAAGATTCTGAATTTAAGGAATGGAAAACAGAAGTAAAAAATCGTGTCCCTAAATTAATCGAAAACTTACAGGATAAAGGATTCCGCTTAAATGATATCGCGGTTCTTGTTCGGAGAGGCTCTGAAGGCCAGGAGATTGCCGACACGTTGATTCAATATAAAAATTCGTTAACAGAAACTACAAAATATCGCTTTGATTTTATTTCGAATGACTCGCTTTTCCTTGTAAATTCGACTGTTATTCCTTTCATTTTATCGGTTTTAAATTTTCTTCTCGATCCCGGTGATGACATAAACACGGCTTATCTTGCCTGGAATTATCAGAAAAATATAATCAACACAGAGCCTGTAAAAAAAGATTCTCAGGCATTTCCTGAAAGTTTCTTACACGAAAAGGATAACCAATTGCAAAAAAGTCTCCCGTCAGTTTTTTTAAATTCCCTGGATTTATTGAAACAACTTCCCCTGTTTGAGCTAACCGATCAAATAATAAAGATTTTTAATTTGAATCAACTTAAACAAGACATTCCCTATTTACAAGCCTTTCAGGATATTGTTCTCAATTTCAGCAGGAATAAATCTGCCGACATTCATACCTTTATAGAATGGTGGAACGAAAAAGGATTTAACGAAACGCTCAACATTTCTGAGAATCAGGATGCAATCCGTATAATTACCATTCATAAATCGAAAGGCCTGGAGTTTAAAGCAGTGATAATCCCGTTTTGCAACTGGGAAATTGATCATAAACCAAGCCAGGTAAATATTTTGTGGTGTAAACCCGAAAAAGAACCTTTCAATAAACTTGAGCTTATTCCTGTTAAATATAAATCTGAGCTTACAAAAACTATTTTTAGCGATGCTTATTTTAACGAGAAACTGCATGCTTATGTGGATAACCTGAATCTCCTGTATGTAGCTTTTACACGCGCAGAACAAGCCTTGTTTACTTTTTCACAGGTAAAGGAAAAATCAAAATCACCATCAACCGTGGGAGAACTTTTGCACTTTGTTTACCAGAATACTGAAAGCTTTCCAAAACCTGCAAATAATGAATTAATCAATTTTACAGAATCTTTTGATAAAGAAAAATCAATACTTGAATTTGGTGAACTCGAATATTTCAGTGAAAAACCAAAAGATCTACCCGAAGAAATCATGATGAATGATTATCCTTTTTTTGAAATTCAAAATAAACTCCGTTTAAAATTACACGACAACTACTTTTTTACAGGAAAGGAAAATACCCCATTTAAAAGGGTGAGTCATGGCAAAATTATGCACGAGATATTTGAGAATATTAACACCGAAAAAGATATTCCTGATGCAATTGAGAAAATGACTTTTGAAGGAAAAATTTCAGGCAATGAAAAAAATGATATCTCTGAAAAAATTAATCAGACATTTAAAAACGAACAGATAAAGAGTTGGTTTAGCGATAAATGGCTGGTAAAACCGGAACGGGAAATTCTTTTAAAAAATGGTAAAATAGCCCGCCCCGATCGGGTTTTAATTGGAAAAGAAAAAATAATTGTAATCGATTATAAGTTCGGTGAACAGGAAGAAGAAAAACATTATAAACAAGTAAGAACCTACATGGATATAATAAAAGAAATGCACAACAAACCGGTTGAAGGCTACTTGTGGTATGTAGATTTGGGAATAATTAAGGCTGGTAGCTAAAAGCTGGTAGCTGATAGCTTGCAACTAGTGAAGTAAAAATTTAATTAACAGAAAAACAAATAGAAAGTAATACTATCAAATGATAAACTATCCCTGGGGCCATAACAGGCGATTTAACTCGTATAGTGAATATTTCAAGCGTACTTTAGGCGAAAGAGTTCAGAAAGTTACAATTGATGCAGGTTTTACATGCCCTAACCGCGATGGTTCAAAAGGCACAGGTGGTTGTACTTATTGTAACAACGATGCGTTTAATCCATCGTACTGTACTCCTGAGAAATCTATAAAACAGCAAATAGAAGAAGGAATAGAATTTCATATTAATCGTTACCGGCGGGCTAAAAATTACCTTGCATATTTCCAGTCTTATTCAAATACTTATGCTCCTTTGAGCAAGCTTAAAACTATTTACAACGAAGCATTAAATATTCCCGGTGTTGTTGGACTGGTTATAGGTACTCGCCCCGATTGTATTGATGACAAAAAACTTGAATATTTTAAAGAATTATCCCGGTCGCATTACATTATTATTGAATATGGGGTTGAGTCGTGCTACAATAAAACACTCGAACGCATAAACCGTGGACATACATTCGAGCAATCTGTCGAAACAATTGAAAAAACAAAACAGATGGGAATAAAAACCGGTGCACATTTTATTATCGGGTTGCCTGGAGAATCGAAAGAAGAAATATTGAATGAAGCAAAAATTATTTCATCGCTCCCACTTGACACCATTAAGTTCCATCAGTTACAAATTATTAAAGGAACAGCTATGGAAAAAGAATTCAATGAACATCCGGAGAATTTTACATTTTTCGAATTGCCTGAATACATCGACTTTTTTATTCAGTTTATTGAAAGATTAAACCCTTCATTTGTAATTGAGAGATTTGCCGGTGAAGTACCACCACGATTTTTGGCAGGCCCCGGTTGGGGATTAATTCGTAACGACCAGATTTTGGTTAAATTTGAAAAACGATTGGAAGAACTTGATACCTGGCAAGGGAAACTTTTAAATAAAATATGGAACCATTTTTAAAACATATAGCAACTGATCTTTATTCACGGTATGGAGAAAATATCTCCGATTTATGCATTGTTTTTCCAAATCGCAGGGCCAGCTTGTATTTTAAAAAATATCTTTCCGAGCTTGCCGATAAACCTATCTGGTCGCCAACTACAACTACAATTAACGAGCTTGTACAGGATATTTCGGGTTTACAGGTTGCCGATAACATTAAACTTCTTTTTGAGCTTTACAAAGTATATACTAAAGTAAAAAAATCAAACGAAAGTTTTGACGAATTTTACTTCTGGGGTGAAATGCTCCTGAACGATTTCGACAATATTGACAAGTACCTGGTTAATCCTGGTGATTTATTCAAAAACCTGAAAAACCTGAAATCAATACATGACCAGTTTGCTTATCTCTCCGAAAAACAACTGGAAGCTATACAGGAATTCTGGAAATCATTTGATCCTGAAAAAAATTCACTTTATCAACAGGATTTTATTAGCATTTGGAACGTTCTTTTCGATATTTATACCGAATTCAACACGAATCTAAAAGCCGGCACCATTGCATACGAGGGTATGGTGTACAAAACCGTTGCCGATAAATTAAAAGACAATTCCAATGTAAAACTAAACCACTCAAAATATGTTTTTATTGGATTTAATGCCTTAAACAACTGCGAAAAAGTATTATTCACGCATTTGAATAACAATAAAAAAGCAGATTTTTACTGGGATTACGATGAGCTTTATATTAAAAATGAGAAATACGAAGCAGGTTATTTTCTACGTGAGAACCTGGTAAATTACAAGCAAAATATTGCTTTTGAAACAAAAGTAAATTTTACAAATTTAACATCGTCCAAAAATATTGAAATAATCTCGGTTCCTTCGGATGTTGGACAGGCAAAACTAATTACTCAAAAACTACTTGAGAATACGTATCAATTAACCGATTCGCCCGATAAAACAGCTATTGTATTAGCCGATGAACACTTGCTTATACCTGTAATTCATTCTGTACCCGACACAATAAACAAAGTAAATATTACAATGGGGTACCCTGTAATAAATACGCCTATTTACAGCTTACTCGAACACATAATCGGGCTACAAAAAAACAGTAAACAATCTTCAACAGGTACTATCACTTTTTATCATAAAAATGTGCTGGCCATATTGAATCATCAATACATAAAATCACAATTTACCAATACCGCCGAAGAACTTATTCAGCACATTCAAACCAGGAATCGTATTCAGCTGACATCAGATGAATTAGGAAAAAATAGTTTTTTTGTTGGCATCTTTAAAAGAATTAATAATTACATTGAGTTATCGGAATATATACTTTCCATCATTCATCAAATTTACAACTCATTATATTCAACAAACTCAGAAGAAAATATTCATTCATTGTCAATAGAGAAAGAATACATATATCATATTTATTTATCGGTAAACAGGGTAAAAGATGTTCTTGCAGAACAAAAAGTTGAAATTAAAATCGATACGTTTATCAGGTTATTGCGCAAAATCATCCGCAACCTGCGCATTCCTTTTACCGGCGAGCCGTTAACAGGCTTACAAATAATGGGCATATTGGAAACCCGCTTGCTTGATTTTGAAAATCTTATTGTTTTATCGGTAAATGAAGGGATTTTTCCAAAGTCAGAATCATCCTTATCATTTATTCCATACAACCTGCGACGAGGATTTGGATTACCCACCATCGAACACCAGGATGCCATATATGCTTACTATTTCTATCGTTTAATCCAGCGGGCAAAAAATATAACCCTGGTTTACAACTCGAAAACAGATGGTTTGCAATCGGGCGAAATGAGCCGGTTTATATACCAGCTTAAATTCGAAAACATGTATCTTGTAAATGAAAAAAGTATCCGGTACAATATCAATACAAAAACACAAAAGGAAATTTCAATATTTAAAAACAATGATATTTTAAAAAAACTTGCAAAATATCATGCATCCGATACTGAAGAACAAAAATATATCTCTCCAAGTGCTATCAGCTCGTATTTAAAATGTAAACTCCAGTTCTATTTCCGGCATATTTCCGGCTTAAAGGAAAAAGATGAAATAACAGAAGAAATTGATGCTCCTTTGTTTGGAAATATACTGCACGAGGCCATGCATGTTTTGTATAATCCTTACATTGGAAAAACTGTAGATTCCGAAATTTTGCTTTCTATATTAAAAAATGAGAATACGATTACAAATGCAATTGATGAAGCTTTTAACAAGGAATATTTTAAATCCGCAGGTAAAACCGTTTACCTGGGAAAGAATATTATTATCCGCGAAGTGATTGAAAAATACATCAGGCAAATAGTGAAAGTTGATGAACAATATACTCCTTTCGATATACTCTCTCTTGAAAATAACTATTTGATAAATGTCTCGGCAACTGTTAATAACTCACCACACAAAGTAAACCTGGGCGGTAAAATCGACCGGATTGATAAAATGAACTCACAAATTCGTATTGTCGATTACAAATCGGGAAACGATAAACTCGAATTTAAAAACATAAATTCCCTTTTTTCAGGTAAAAAAGATGACCAGAATAGTGCCGTATTTCAAACGTTTATCTATTCAAAATTTTATACAGAAAATGAAAAACCAGAATTACCTGTTATTCCCGGGATTTATTCTCTGCGTAAATTATTTGAGAATAATTTTGATTTTCATATACTTTTAAAAGATGATAAATCATTCATCTCGGATTACAAAACAATAAATACAGAATTTAGCGAAGAACTAAGCAAATTGATAAACGAAATATATAATCCGGCAATAAACTTTAGTCAAACAGAAGATTTAACCACCTGTAAAAATTGCCCCTATAAACAATTATGCAACAGGTAATTAACATGTATTGATTATTGATTAATTGATAATTAAACTCATAACTCAAACTTATTTTATTATATTTGAATTATAATATTCGAACCTGACAATGATAAATAACTTTTACAATTATAAAGTAAAAATTAAAGATACCCCGTTTGTAACCGAATCAGGAATTAAGTATCAAAACACAGCAGCTATTTCATTTCTGGACGAAAATAAAAAAGAAATTGCATATATTGAACTGGGATATATTGACTGCGAAGATATTTATAGATTAATAGATAAAGAAAAAACAATAAATATCGACCAGTGTTATGTAGAAAATTTTTCACTTGATGATTACCGAACCAGTAGAAATATTGAGAAGAAAGCAACTATTAAACTTCACCAATTTTCTGCATACAACACCTTTTTTGATTCACGTGTAGAAACCGATTTCTCACATGCCGAGTTCGACAACAATTATAAAAATTTTGAAAATGCTCATTTTCTGAATGGTTCGATAAACTTCCACGGCACCAATTTTAATTTAGGCGGGCTTAATTTCAGTTACGCTTTGTTTAAAGATGGAAATGTTGATTTTTCAAACGCCCAATTTGGTGATGGTGAAGTAAGCTTTAAAAACTCCAATTTTGGCAACGGGCATAAAAACTTTCAAGATGCCCACTTTGGTAATGGGGATGTTCTTTTTATGAATACCGAATTTAATCATGGCGATATTACTTTTATAAATTCAGAATTCAAATCCGACAGGGTTTCGTTTAAAGTTGCACGAATGGGTGACGGGAAAAAAGATTTTCATTTTGCCCGTTTTCATTGCAACGAGGTCGTCTTTGAACAAACCGAATTTGGAAACGGGAAAGTAGATTTCAGAACTGTAGAATTTAAAGATGCCAAAGTAAGCTTTAACAGGGCAATTTTTGGAAATGGTGAAAAAACTTTCGAAGCATGCCAGCACAATGGCGGAAAAATTACAATGAGAAAATCACAGTGGGGTGCCGGGAATGTTTCATTTGAACAAGTCGAATTTAATAAAACACTGCTTTTTCTCGATAATGCCGATTTTGGTACCGGAAACCTAAGCTTTTACAATTCTCATATAATGGAGCTCTCGCTTAAATCATGCCATCTCGATTATTATGTTGATTTGAGATTAGCTGAATGTAATTTCCTTGACCTCTCCGATTCTCTGGGACGCGATATCATTGATTTTAAACCCTACGATTTTCAGGTAAACATTAAAACTGTTAATTTCGCGGGTATTCGGCTTATTGGAAGGATTTATCTCAACTGGGATTCAAACAATGTTAAAAACTTAATTTATTCTCAATCTTCAACCAGCAAACGCGAAAAAGCAGAACAATTCCGTATTTTAAAAGAAAACTTCAATAGTGCCGGACAATATGATGATGAAGATAAGGCATATATTGAATTTAAACGAAACGAATCAAAAGCCATATTATTGGAATCAATACAAAAAAACAAGATTTCTGCAATCTGGCAATTCCCTGCTTACGGTTTTAAAATGCTGGTATTCGACTGGATGGGACTCTATGCAACTTCACCTGTGAGAGTAATTTTTAGTAATGTTGTAATTTATTTTATGTATGCTTTACTTTATACAATAATACCATATCTTACCAATTCAAGTTTAAATTCGGTCCAGCAAGGCGATTCCTTTTGGTTGAGATTTTGGGATGCAGTCTATTATACAGGAATTACTTATTTTACCGTGGGATACGGAGACATTTTACCAATTGGGCCGATACGTTATTTGGCCGATATTACAGCATTTACAGGAGTATTTATGATGTCGTACTTTACCGTTGCTTTTGTACGGAAAATTCTTCGATAAAACTAAAATTGTATATGCAATTCTGCTTTTTTTGTTCTAATTTCGAATCATAAAAAATTACAGGTATGTTAAATTTTCTTTTACTGGTTACAGGATTTATTGTCCTTATTTATGGAGCTAATTTGCTTGTTGACAGTGCTTCGGCACTTGCAAAAAAACTAAATGTACCAACAATTGTTATTGGTTTAACCATTGTTGCTTTGGGAACATCAGCTCCTGAATTGGTAGTAAATATTTTTGCCGCTATCGATCATAACTCGAACATCGCTCTTGGAAACGTAGTAGGGAGTAACCTCTTTAACATTTTTGCTATTCTTGGTATATCCGCATTTATCTATCCTTTAACAGTTAAATCAAAAACTACATGGATAGAAGTGCCGCTCGCCCTGTTATCTGCAATTATTTTACTTGTTTTAGCAAATGATGTTTTAATTGATAAAAATACCGAATCAGTAATTTCACGAATTGATGGAATTATTTTTGTTTCCTTTTTCCTGATTTTTATAGTGTATAATATTCAGCTTATCCTGTCAGGAAGTTATGATGAAGAATTTAAAACAAAAAACTATTCAATAAAAAAATCCATACTCTTTATTATTGGGGGTGTTATTTTTCTGGTATTAGGAGGTAAAGCCATTGTTTATAGCGCAACAGAAATAGCCAGGTTATTTGGTATTCCTGAACGAATTATTTCGTTAACCATAATCTCCATTGGCACATCATTACCAGAGCTTGCAACTTCGGTTATTGCTGCCCGTAAGAAAAACGTGGATATTGCAATTGGAAACATTGTAGGTTCAAATATTTTTAATGTATTTTTTATATTAGGAACATCAGCAATAATTTATCCGGTAACAGTAAGCCTATCTGCACAATACGATTTATTGATAAATATTCTCGCAAGTTTATTGTTATTCATTTTTATTTTTACCGGGAAAGGCCGCAAGATTAATCGCTGGGAAGGTTTAATATTTATGATATTATATGTTCTTTATATTATATCAATAATCGTTTTTTAGATTAATATTTATACACTCATACATTATGGAATTTTTATCAGCAGTGGATACTCCTTTATTCAATTATCTCATTCTGCCTTTGCTCATATTCCTTGCCCGAATAACTGACCAAACCATTGGCACGTTGCGTTTAATTTATGCAGCTAAAGGATTCAAGTATATTGCCCCGATTGTAGGTTTTTTCGAATCGTTTATCTGGCTCACTGCAATTAGCCAGATAATGAAGCATCTCGATAATATTTATTGTTATTTTGCTTTTGCCGGTGGTTTTGCAATGGGAAATTTTTTAGGAATTTACCTCGAACAAAAAATATCTATAGGAGTAGTTATGGTTCGTATAGTTTTTCAGAATTACTCGAATCAACTTGGAGAAGAACTTCGTGCTGCAGGTTTTGGATTTACTCTATTTGATGGTGAAGGCAAAGAAGGTGCTGTTAAACTGCTATTCTCTACAATCAATCGTCGCGATTTAAAGAAATTCATGAAAATTGTTCAGGATATTCATCCAAATGCATTCTATACGGTTGAAGATGTTCGTCAGGTAAAAGGAAATGTATTTGAAAAAACAAAACGCAGTAGTATTTACAGCCGGTTAAATCCACTCAATAAAAAAGGAGCCTGAAAGAAGGATTCAAGATTCAGTTATAATTCTGTCTGCATCAATTATTTATTTTTTTGCAGAAGTAATCTATAACTGTATTATAAGGTTTGAAACAACTTTAGGCATTTACAATTATTGAAAATTTTAGGCACTTTTAACTTTAGGCATTTTAGACACTTGTCCAATGGAAATCATTCGCTACATCATACATTACGGAATGCATCTCGTTTTTCCAATTCTGATTGCATTCGTTTTTTTTAGAAAAGATTTTCTTAAAGCAAGCCTGATTATGCTTTTAGCAAACCTTATTGATATTGATCATATCCTTGCAAGTCCGGTTTTTGATCCAACCCGTTGCAGTATTGGGTTTCATTTATTCCACTCCTACTATGCCATCGGGATTTATTTTTTTATGCTTTTTATTCCAAAAACCAGGTTCGTAAGTATAGGCCTTACTCTTCACATTCTAACCGATTTTATCGATTGCCTCTGGATTTAATATGAATTTTAATTAAAAACCTCTTGTTTATTTTGAGCATATGCTTATATTTGTCGAAATTATTTTGAGCATATGCCAAGAAATAAATGTTTACGATTTATTGATAATAACCCGGGCTGCACATTTTATAAACCTGCGGGTATTCCTATGCATAAACTGAGCGAGGTAATTATTCATTTAGATGAATACGAAGCTGTCCGCCTTGCCGATTTTGAAGGATTATATCAGGAGGATGCTGCAAAACGAATGAATATTTCGCGTCAAACATTTGGAAGAATAATAGAATCGGCTCATAAAAAAATTGCAGATGCCATTATTAATGGTAAAGCAATAAAAATAGAAGGTGGAAATATTGAAATAATATCATAAATCAAATATAATTTAAACAAAAATTAAAATTTCTAATTATGAAAATAGCTATTCCAACGAGAAATAACGTAGTTGATGGTCATTTTGGCCACTGTGAGTTTTATACAATTTACACGATCGACAACAATAAAAACATTACAAACAAGGAAATTATGGAATCACCACAGGGTTGTGGCTGCAAATCAAATATTGCAGGGGTTCTTAAACAAGATGGAGTTTCGATAATGCTGGCAGGCAACATGGGTGAAGGTGCATTTCAAATGCTTAATCGCTTTGGCATTGATGTTGTCCGTGGTTGTAATGGTGATACAGATAAGCTGGTAAAAGAATACCTCGAAGATAAAATAATTGATAACGGGGTTTTATGTGCTCATCATCACAATCATGACCATGATCATAATCATGAAGGGCATCAGTGCAATCATTAATTTTTCATGAAAATGAAAAAACTGTATTTTTAGTAGTGAATATCCAGTATCCAATGATTGTATTAACTTTTACCTGGTATTGGTTATTGGATATTTAACTAAAATATCATAGAATCATTAAACAGGTTTAGTCTTCATTTTCCATCAACCCGGGCCTTAATCGTTTTGTTCTTTCAACCGATTGTTGCTCTTTCCATTTGTCAATTTCTTTAAAATTTCCTGAAAGCAATACATCCGGTACTTTCCATCCTTTATATTCTGCAGGCCTCGTGTAAACGGGCGGTGACAGCAAATTGTCCTGAAATGAATCAGTTAGTGCTGATGTTTCGTCTGAAATTACACCGGGTATAAGGCGTACAACACTATCAACTAGTATTGCAGCTGCAAGTTCGCCCCCGGTCAATACATAATCTCCAACAGAAATTTCCATTGTAATTAAATGATCGCGGACACGTTGATCAATTCCTTTGTAATGTCCACAAAGAATTATGATATTGGTAAATGTAGCCAGCTTATTTGCTTTTTTTTGGCTATATAATTCTCCGTCGGGTGAAGTATAAATTATTTCATCGTATTTTCTTTCAGCCATCAAAGCAGAAATTGCTTTATCAATGGGTTCAATCATCATTACCATTCCTGCTTCGCCACCAAAGGGATAATCATCAACCGTTTTGTGCTTATTGGTTGTATAATCTCGTAAATTATGAATATAAATTTCAACATGTTTTTTTTGTTGAGCACGTTTAATTATGCTATGATTTAAAGGACTATCGAGCAATTCCGGTAAAACTGTAATAATATCAATTCTCATAAACTAATTTATTTCTCAACAAAAATAACAATCATTTAATTTCTTTACCTTCTTTTTTACTAAAGAATAAACCATGTGCCATATTGACAGTATTACAATTTCAAAATAAGTCAATTTGACTTGTTTTTTATATTGGTATATGCTTTGAATAAAATCAAATATATAATTCAAAAAAAATGTAAACAAAAATTAATAATTAAAACCAATAAAAAATGACACTAGTAAGAATGCAGAGACCATCAGAAATGCAAAGA
Organism: Bacteroidetes bacterium GWB2_32_14; assembly: GCA_001768235.1. Lineage (GTDB taxonomy): Bacteria > Bacteroidota > Bacteroidia > Bacteroidales > UBA12077 > UBA12077. The sequence goes on along the minus strand of MENK01000024.1, from coordinate 199,928 downwards.
GCATACGGTCACGATCAATTATCAGAAGTAATGAACAACCTGTTTAACCAGGAACGAATCTGTAATCATGAATATTTTGCAATACCCCCTGCAAATATTATAGAATCAAAATTTGATTTCAGAATTGAAATAGCTACTCCCGGTTTCGAGAAATCTGATTTTAAAATCGATCTCGACAAACAGCTACTCTCTATTTCATTAAACAAAAAACCTGATGAAAATACTGATGAGAAGTACAATCATAAAGAATACTCCTACAATTCTTTCAACAGGTCTTTCACGATTTCTGAAAAGATAAACTCGGAAAAGATAAACGCGATATACAAAAACGGCGTTTTGCAAATAATTCTTCCTAAGAAAGAAGAAGCCATAGAAAAACCAGCCAGAGAAATTAAAATCTCATAATGGAGAAAATAATAAAAAAACTCACAAAGTTAACTTTGTGAGTTTTTTTATTGAAAATTAATAACAAATAGCTGATTTTTAAAAAATAGAGATATTTTTACAAATAATATCTTTTACCATTTTTTCGTTAATAATATTAAAATCCTATTTTTATTTTTAATCAATTTTTTAATCAATAAAAATTTTATTACAATTCAGTATTAATAAATACCTCTACATTTCACCAAATAATGCTAAAACGAAATACAGAACATATTTCCGTTGAAATTTTATCTGATATTTTTCAAAACTCGAGTATTGTTGCATTAAAGCTAAATACTAAGGGCGAAATTATTTTCGCGAATCATTATTTTGAAGTATTATTTGGTTTTAAGGAATATGATGTAATAGGAAAAAATCTTTTCGAAACAATTGTCAGCGTTAATGATAATAAGCCTAATCATTTTATCAATTTTTATAAGTATTTAAATAAACCCGGTATTTACACTTTCGAAGAAGAAAACACAGATATTGATGGCAAGAAACTCTGGATAAGCTGGCAGATAAACCCCGATTATCAATCAAACACCAGGAAACACGGTGGATTTATATTAATAGGACAAGATATTACAGATAGAAAAAAAATAGAAACACGGCTGATAGAAAATGAAAAAAAATTAAGTGACTTCTTAAACCTTTTACCTGAGCTTGTTTTCGAAATTGATACTAACCTGAAAATTACTTTTATTAATCAATCCTGTATTCATTTCCTGGGATACAGCAAAGAAGAAATACTGAGTAATAAAGTAACATTAAAAGATATTATAAGGCCTGAAGACCTGGTAAGACTGAATAAAAGCATTATAAGTAATTTTAACGGGAACCACGTATCGGGCAATAATTATGGAATTATTCATAAAAACGGGAATTTAATTCATACTCAATTTCATAATAACCCGGTGTGGGAAAATAATAAGATTACTAAACTGCGTTGTATAGCCGTTGATATTACCGAGAAATATCAATTCCAGGAACGACTACAAGAACAGGAAAAAAAATTCAGGCTTATTTATGAAAACTCACCTATTCCATACCAATCATTAAATATAAAAGGTGAAATCATTGAGGTAAATCCGTCATGGCTGGCTACACTTGGGTATTCGAGAGATGAGGTTATTGGCAGCTATTTTTCTCATTTTATTATACCAAGTCAGAAAGAACAATTTGAAAAGAATTTTGAGAATTTTAAAATCTCCGGAGAAGCTAAAGATATCCGGTTTGAGATGATTCGTAAAAATGGCACAAAATTATATGTTAATTTCAATGGTAAAATTGAAAAAGACGAAAATGGAAGTTTTATTAGTACTCATTGCGTCTTTAACGATATTACATTACAGCAAAAAGCAGAAAAAACAATTATTCAGTCGGAACTTAAACTGAGAGAGCTTAATGCGACTAAAGACAAGTTTTTTTCTATTATTGCTCATGATTTAAAAAATCCTTTCAATGAAATTATTGGATTTTCATACCTTTTAGCTACGAATATATATAAATATGATTTAGCCCGCGTGGAACAATTTGCCAATATTATTCATCAAAGCTCGAAACTCACATTTAACTTACTTGAAAATCTTCTCGACTGGTCGAGATCGCAAACCGGGAACTTGAAATTTAACCCGGCTGCATTTTCATTAAAAACCCTGGTTAAAGAAATTATCGAATTGTTCGAATCGCAGGCAGCAAATAAAAACATAGTTATTTATAACGAAGTTGATGACTCCAACCCTGTTTTTGCAGATAAAAATATGATTAGTACAGTTATCCGAAATCTTATTTCGAATGCAATTAAATATACAAACCAGGGTGGATTTGTTCGAATAAATAATACCTGTAATCATAATTTTGTAACTGTTAATGTTATTGATAATGGTGTTGGTATGAATTACGAGGATCAGGGAAAACTTTTCAGGCTTGATGTAAATATATCAAGGGCTGGAACAGAAAAAGAAAGAGGAACGGGATTAGGATTAATTCTTTGTAAAGAATTTGTTGAACGCAACGGTGGAAATATTCAGTTTGAAAGCGAGCCAGGTAAAGGGAGCAGGTATTTTTTCACTATCCCCATTGCTCAACCTGATGAAGAATTAAACGAAACATAAAACAATGGTTCCTGTTATTTATTTGTATCTAGGTTTAAAAACTAAACTCATTTCTAAAAAGAAACCCCGAAAATTCGGGGATTTTTATTTAAAATTTTACTTTATTTAATGCAAGGGCATTAAGCATCCAGTTTGGCAAAGGTTTCTTTGGATCTCTCTTCTTCAGATTCAGATACCAGCCGTATTTTTTAAGGATTGGAACTTTATGAGTTTCAACAAATTCAATTAACGTACCATCGGGATCTTCGATATATGAAAAATGCCCGGCTGCTTCACCCATATCAAAACTATTATCTTTATTGTGTTTTACAGAACTATCGACTGTAAAAGGAAAGCCTTTCGACTGGCAATCCTGTTTTAATGATTCCATACCACTTATATCATAGCAAATATGTATAAATCCAAGATCGCCCCAGTACCTGTTTTCAAATATTTTTCTAGGTTCGCGATCGACAGCCTGGATTAATTCAATATAACTCCGGCCTAATAATCGGCTAAAACTGCCTGATGGCTCACTTTCTGATTTTAATAATACCCTGCGGAATTTTTTATTTCCGCCCGGCAGGTATTTAAGATCATCGAAAACAGCCGTTTTGTCAGAAACAATTTTTGTATATCCCAGTATATCACTATATACTTTAAGTGAATTTTCGATATTTGTAACACCAACAATTGCTCCCGCGATTGCACCGGTTAATTTCCCGGTCTTTTTAAACCAGTTATCATCGGAAATAACTTGAAAAATGTTGCCATACAAATCTTTTACAAAAAAATGATCATCATAGAAATCTCCAAGAATATGAACCTTTCTTGATTTAAAATCATCGTACGCTTTTTTAGCATCGGGGCTTTTAATTTTAGCGATATTTATTCCTAAATCTCCCATCTGTATTTCAAATTCAGGTGCCTGTGGAACGCGTTCGGAATATTGCCATATTTCAAAACCTCCACCACCTGAAATATTCATTGCCAATGCAGCATGACGTTTTTGTGGTTTTCCACCTGTATAAGGTAACATTAATTCGGCAACAGTATTGTCTTCAAAAATACGGATATCCATTCCAAAATTTTCTTTATACCATTTCCACGCTTCATATACATTCGGAACACCAATACCTATTTGCTGTATTCCGCTAATCAGTTTTTCCATTCGTTTTATAATAATTAAATTATGTTGGTTTAATTTTTCGGGCTAATTTATAAAATAATTTGGGTAAAAATTTATGAATATAAACCATAAGCAGTTCGGAAGAACCTATAAGGACTTCCTTTTTATCTTTTTCAATTGCACGTAAATATTGTATCGCGCATTTTTCGGCTGAAATTCCAAGTGCTTGTCCATCGTCCATTTTACCATGAGCAGTTCCATCTTTCGTGAGTGCATGTAACGAAATATTTGTTTGAACTCTGCCAGGAAAAGCTATCAATACTTTTATATTATGTTGATAAACTTCGGCCCGGAGTGTTTCATAAAACCCGTGCAACGCGTGTTTTGCAGCCGAATAAGCTGAGCGTAACGGAAATCCAAATTTGCCTGAAATACTACTTGTAACTGCAATATAACCATATTTTTGCTTTATCATCTGGGGCAATACAGCTTTTGTTATTGCAATTGAGCCAAAATAATTTATTTCCATTATCTTTCTATCTATCTCAAGTTGAGTATCAACAACAAGCGATCGCTGACTTATCCCCGCATTGTTTATAAGTACATCTATTCGTCCGAATTGATTGATAATTTCAGATGCTGTTTTTGAAATTTTTTCTATATCAGTCACGTCGAGATATTGAATAAAGCATTCTGCTCCTGTTTTAAAAACATTTTCTTTTACTCTTAGTAATTCTTTCTCCTGGTTAGATGAAATTACAATTATTGCTTTCTGTTTAGCAAATTCATAAACTAAAGCCTCTCCAATTCCGGAAGAGGCTCCTGTTATCCATACAATTTTATTTTTAAAAAACATTTTAGTTATACAAATTATAGTTTTTCTTGTTTATTCTATCGTTTAACCATAATAAAACTAAAGGGGAATGATATCATTTCAGAAAAATCTTCACCTACTTCTTTCATATCATCATCGCCTTCATCAAAATACCAATTTACTTTCATATTTATTCCTTTATCGTATCCGTTTCTAATTATTACAAGTATATCTGAAATAAATTTTGCAGATGCCGAATTAAAGTATTCCAACTTAAAATTAAAGTTAAACGCGTTATTTGTTTCGCTTCTTGTTTGTTTTTCAGCAATATCTTCAAAATAATCGCGTAAAGTATCAATAATCGGATAGTAAAAATCACGAACATTTTCCGGGCGCGAATTTCCTTCCATTTCAAAAACATGTTTCCTGGGGTCAAAAAATACTTTTGGAGATTTCTCTGTTGAAGCTATATTTATAGTTTTCATAATAGCTGAAATTATTTTTTTATGGTTAGTTGCATTGCAAAATAAAAGAACTTATCGTTAATTTTATCAAAATCGTATTTTATTTTTTGTGCTGTTGTTTTAGCCATAACTATAAGTCCTAATCCAGCTCCGCCTTTGTCTGAAATCTCAGCATGGCTTAATGACTTTTTATACAATTGAATTATTTCTTCCTGTGAAAGTGTATTTATTCGTTCCAGTTTACTAATTATCTTTTCTTTATTCGATTCTAAAATGATATTCCCGGTATGAATGACAAAATCGTCGCAGATTTTTTCGACTATAAATCGTGGTGGAAATTCGGATATAATTTTTTGAATATGAATAGAATGATCTGCGTGTTTATATATATTATCTAAACTTTCAACAGCCAGCGTGTAAACACGTTTTCGTATAACAAGTTCAATTTTATTTTCATGCAAATAATTCTTTAATTTCAGAAGAATATCATCTATAACTTCAAGGTCTATAATACCTTTATGGTTTATAATGACATCGTATTTCTTCATAAAATTCTCAGGATAATTCTATTACTGATTGAATAAACATTTACATTATAAAATTAATGTTATTTGTTATAAAACAAAAAAATAGGCAATAAAAAGATACTTTACTCATTTATTTATCCATAAAACAGGTTGCTTACGCTTCTTGAGAGTACTAACTATTAAATAGTTATCATAAAATTTATTATGGGAATATTAAAAATTAACATTAACTTAACATTCGCTTAACAATTTGTTAAATTCATTAAATTAGTGAGAATATATGTTATAAGTACTTTTGCATAAATTTATAAATAATTAATGATGGAAAACTTTTATTTACTAATTGTTGTAATACTATTCGCATTAGCAATATCCGATTTAATTGTTGGTGTGGCCAATGATGCTGTTAACTTTTTAAATTCAGCAATTGGTGCTAAAGTAGCTCCACGCTATATTATCCTGATTATTGCAAGTATTGGTATCGTTCTGGGAACAACCTTTTCGGGAGGAATGATGGAAGTTGCACAAAAAGGAATTTTTTACCCAGGGCAATTTGCATTTTCTGAAATAATGATCATATTCCTGGCTGTAATGCTTACCGATGTAATATTACTCGACATTTTTAATGCTTTCGGGCTACCGACATCAACAACAGTATCGCTTGTTTTTGAGCTTTTAGGAGCTGCTGTTGCCGTTGCTGTTATAAAAATTACAGCAATGGGAACTGATATGTCTGAAATGTCAAAATACATTAATTCTGCAAATGCCCTGGCCATTATTTCTGGTATATTACTTTCAGTAATTATTGCATTTACATTTGGAACGTTGATTCAATACTTTGCAAGAATTCTTTTTTCGTTTAATTATGAAAAAACATACAAATATTTTGGAGCAATTTGGGGCGGATTGTCAATAACAGTAATTACCTATTTTATATTAATTAAAGGAGCCAAAGGTTCAACCTTATTATCACCCGAAACAACAGACTGGATTCATAACAATTCAAGTTTACTTATTTTGTACAGTTTCATTGGTTGGACAATAATTCTTCAGCTTTTATATTGGATAACACGCATTAATATTTTAAAGCTCATTGTTCTTGTAGGAACATTTGCTTTGGCCCTGGCTTTTGCAGGAAACGATCTGGTTAACTTCGTTGGTGCTCCCGTGGCCGGGTTTAAATCATTTCAGGCATTTATTGCTGAACCCGGTGCTAATCCGGATGGTTTTATGATGACTGCTTTAGAATCAAAAATAAAAACGGATACGTACTTATTATTAATTGCAGGTATGGTAATGGTATTTGCTCTTTGGTTTTCCAAAAAAGCAAGGAAAGTTACAGAAACCGAAGTCAGCTTAGGCCGTCAATCTGTTGGTAATGAAAGATTTGGATCGAGCATGTTGTCGAGGTCCATTGTAAGAATTGCTATGGATTTCAACAAAACATTTGAAAAAGTAGTTCCAAAACCAGTAAAAAAATGGATAAATAGCCGGTTTGATTCATCAGAATACCAAAAGAAAATTAAAAATCAAAAAGATGCTCCATCGTTCGATTTAATAAGGGCATCCGTAAATTTAACTGTTGCCAGTGCTTTAATCGCATTTGGTACATCATTAAAACTGCCCCTTTCAACAACTTATGTAACATTTATGGTTGCTATGGGTAGTTCCTTAGCCGATAATGCATGGGGAAGAGAAAGTGCTGTTTACCGTATTACCGGAGTTATCACTGTAATTGGAGGCTGGTTTTTCACTGCTTTTGTGGCTTTTACATCTGCTTTCATTTTGGCTTTAATAATTAGTTACGGGGGGCCTGTAGCTATTGTAATTTTAATATTAATTGCATTATTCCTGGTTTTAAGAACGCATATTTTCTTTAAACGCAGAGAATCTGAAAAAGCCAAGATAAAAAAACTAGAAGATGAAGAACTAAAAATAGAAGATATACACCAGAAATGTTCTATTGAAGTTCGTAATATGTTAAAGTCAGTTATCCAGGTTTTTAATGACACGCTTATTGGTTTAACAAAAGAAGATCGAAAACTTCTTAAAAATGTTTGTAAAGATGTTGATGAATTAAATATTGATGCAAGAAATTTAAAAGCAAATGTTCACAATACTTTGTATAAGCTCCAGGTTAATGATGAAGAAGCTGAAACAGGGCCTTACTATGTTCAGGTTATCGACTACCTGCGAGAAATGGCTCATGCTCTTTCTTTTATATCAAATCCAAGTTATGATCATATCGACAATAACCACAAAGGATTAAATCATGATCAGGTTGAAGAACTTAACGCACTGAAAGAAGATATCAGCAGTTTATTCGAACTTATAATAACTACTATTGAAAAGAATGATTTCGAAAATATTCCTGATTTAATAGAAAAACAACAACTGATACTTGATAAACTTACCGTTTGCCGCAAAAAACAGGTTAAGCGCATTAAGCACCAGGAATCCGGAACAAGAATCAGTATTTTGTATTTAGGAATACTGAACGAAATTAAAAATTTCTTATTACAATCAATAAACCTTGTTAAAGCTCAAAGAGATTTTGTTGATACACACGAAACTAAGTAATAGCTTATAATACAAAAAAAGAAGCTGCTTCATTCTAAAGCAGCTTCTTTTTGTATATTCAATGTGAAAAATTAGTTGACAAATTTATAACCAACTCCTTTTATTGTTCGAATATGATCGTCTCCGATTTTTTCACGAAGTTTTCTAATATGTACATCAATGGTTCTGTCGCCAACAATAATATTATCTCCCCAGACAGAACTATAAATCTCATCCCGGGTAAATACTTTATCTGGTTTTGAAATTAATAAAAGTAAAAGTTCAAACTCTTTCTTGGGTAAAAGAAGTTCAGCACCATCTTTTATAACAATGTATTTTTCTTTATCAATAATAAGGTTCGATTGTTCTATTATTAACGAATTGTCCTGAATAGTTTCAGAAGATTTAATTCTTTTTAATAATGCATTTATCCTGCTAACCAATACTTTGGGTTTAATTGGCTTTGTAATGTAATCATCGGCCCCGGCGTCGAAACCTGCAATTTGGGAATAATCTTCGCCCCGGGCTGTTAAAAATGCAACTATCGTGTTTTTCAGATTCTTATCCTGACGAATGGCCTCGCATGTTTCCATTCCATCCATTTCAGGCATCATTACATCAAGAATAATTAAATGAGGTTGATGCTTTAGCGCAACTCCGATAGCTTCCTTTCCATTATTTGCTGTATAAACTTCAAATCCTTCTTTTTTGATGTTGTAGCTTAAAAATTCCAGGATATCCGGTTCATCATCAACTAAGAGTATTTTGTATTTCTTGTTTTCCATTCGCGATGTTATTTATTTAAGTAGCTAATTTACAAGATATTTTAATAATGTACTATAATTTAATTTTAACTATTTGTTAATTCAAGGTTAATAATGCTAAAATAAATGGCTCTATTTAATTAAAGGTTAAAATTGGGTTAATGATAAAGCAATATAATGATTGTTTTTTTGTAGTGTAAATTTTTGAAAACAAATTAAACATTATAATCAAAAAAAACTATGAAAAAGAATTATTTTAAATTAACAGCTGTAATACTTGCAGCTTTGAGTATCGGGTTTACATCATGTGATGATGATGAAAACAATGACAATACTGATGAAACTGAGTTTACAATCACTGCAAATATCACCGAAAATACTACCTGGGAAACAGGTAATATATATATACTCGGTGGACGAATTTCAGTTGTAAATGGTGTTACTTTAACCATTGAACCTGGTGTAATAATTAAAGGACAAGCAGGATCGGCTGAAAATGCAACTGCTTTATTAATTGCACGCGGAGGAAAACTCGTGGCAGAAGGAACTGCTGCACAACCAATTATTTTCACATCTGTAGCAGACGAAATTGAACCCGGGCAAATTGCCAGCCCTAATCTTGACCCTGAATTAAACGGACTTTGGGGTGGTTTATTAATTCTGGGTAAAGCACCAATTTCTGCTGATGCCGAATCAGTTCAAATTGAAGGTATCCCCGTTTCTGACCCAAACGGACTATATGGTGGTACAGAAGCAACTGATAATTCAGGTATTATTAAATATGTTTCAATCCGTCATGGAGGCGCAAACATCGGTGAAGGAAACGAAATTAATGGTTTAACTCTTGGCGGTGTTGGCTCGGGAACAATCATTGAAAACGTTGAAATAATTGGTAATCAGGATGACGGAATCGAATGGTTCGGCGGAACAGTTAATGTTACAAATGCTATCGTTTGGAATGCCGGTGATGATGCTATTGATACCGACCAATCATGGGGTGGTACTCTTGATAATTTTATCATCATAACTCCTGGTGACGAATGTTTCGAATTGGATGGCCCCGAAGGAACTATGGAAGCCAAACATATTATTGAAAATGGTTCTGTATATGCCGGTGATGCTGAAGGATTAGTTGACCTTGATGCAAATTCAAATGTTGATATGAGTAATATTTATTTCTTTGGTATTGCTGACGGACAGGATTTCGACCAACTCCCTACTGATTACGTGTGTACATTTACCAGTTTCCAGGTTACTTTACCGGCATCAACTGTTGTTACCGATTTCTTTAAAGATGGAAGTGACGCATTTGTTACTGCAGTAACTTCAAATACTGTTGGGGCTGATAAATCTGAATTCACAGGTTGGTCGTGGGCAGATGTAGCCGGAGAGCTGGGTGATTTCTAAAATAATTATCATTTTTATATCAATTAACAGACTCGTGGGTTAATAAACCCACGGGTTATATCAATTTTACAGATTTTGAATTTAATAAATATGAATAACTTGAAATATATTGCAATTATTATTTTTCTTGTTTTTAGTTCAGTTTTAAATGCTCAAAACGGCATAATCAGGGGAACTGTTTTTGATGCCGTAACAGGAGAATACCTTCCGGGTGTGACTATTTACATTGAAAAAAGTTTGCATGGTACAACTACCGATTTGGATGGTAAATTTAATTTATCTGTATCTCCCGGAACTTATGACGTGAAAATTTCATTTATCTCTTATGAAACGGTTAATCTGGATGGATTAAATGTAAAAGCAGGAGAAGTAATTGCATTAAATGACATTGGTTTAAAAGAAGCATCAATTGAAATTGCAAGTGTTGTGGTTACTGCTAAAGTAGTTCGAAATACAGAATCAGCAATAATGTCAATAAAAAGTAAATCACCCAATATGCTTGATGGAATATCAGCACTTGGCTTGAAGAAGTCAGGAGACACAGATGCAGCATCATCTATTAAACGGGTGACAGGCGTTTCTGTAACAAATGGCAAATATGTTTATGTTCGCGGCTTAGGAGACAGGTATGCAAAAACAATTTTAAACGGACTTGATATACCCGGTTTAGATCCTGACAGGAACACCTTGCAAATGGATATCTTTCCAACAAATATCATCGACAATATTATTGTACACAAAACATTTAGTGCCGAATTACCTGCCGACTTTACAGGCGGTATAATCGACATTGAAATTAAGGATTTCCCCGAAGAAAGAAAAGGAGAAATTTCACTTTCGGGTGGTTATAACCCCAATTTTCATTTCAACGATAATTATCTTACTTACGAAGGCGGGAAAACAGATTTTATTGGATTTGATGATGGAACAAGAAAGATTCCCGCTACATCGGATATTCCTTTTTTTGCCGAAGTAGTCGGAAATCCTGATGGCGAAAAAGCCACTCGGTATAAAGAAATCCTTGATAATTTTAATCCAACCATGGCTGCCAGCAACCAAACAAGTTTTATGGATTATAGTATCGGAGCATCGTTTGGAAACCAAAAATTATTAAAAAAAGTTACTATTGGTTACAATCTTGCCCTTTCGTATAAAAGTAAGACCGAATTTTATGAAGATGCTGAATTTGGTAAATATGGACTTGGAAGCCCTGATACCTACGAAATGGAACAAAGAGAATATCAAGTTGGCAACTATGGTATAAGTGATGTTTTATTAAGCGGGTTAGCCGGGTTTGCAATTAAAACCAAGAACTCGAAATACCGGGTAAACTTAATGCATTTACAAAATGGCGAATCAAAAGCCGGTATTTTTGATTTTTATGGTTCAGACGAAGGGAGCGTATTTGAAAGTTTTCAGCATAACCTTGATTATAGTCAACGTTCACTTACTAATGTGTTAATTGACGGGAAACATAAATCTATTGATTCAAAATGGACTATAGAATGGAAACTGTCTCCTACCCTATCCAAAATTGAAGATCCTGATATTCGTTTTACACGATATGTTACAGACGAAGGTGGATATGTAATTAATACCGAATCGGGGTTTCCTGAGAGAATATGGCGATACTTAGAAGAAGTTAATTTAGCGGGTGTTCTTCGTTTTACAAAAGAATTTAACCTGTTTAACAATAAATCTGAACTCAAATTTGGAGGAGCATACACCTACAAAGAACGTGATTTTGAAATTCTGAAATATGCAATAAATATAAGAGGAGATATCCCATTAACAGGCGATCCAAACGAAATATTCGCACCGGAAAATTTATGGCCATACAATGGCGATGCAGGAGAAGGAACTACATATGAAGCAGCATTTTTCCCAAATAATGCAAACCAGTTTAATTCAAATGTTCAGTATGCAGCAGCTTACGTATCCGGCAATATCTCGTTATCAGAAAGTTTTAAAGCTAATCTTGGTGTTCGGGCTGAAAATTATATTCAAAAATATACCGGGGCTAATCAACAAAGAACTAAAGTTTTAAATAACGATGAAGTACTAAATGATTTGCAGTTTTTCCCGGCTGTAAACCTGATTTATAACTTAAATGAAAAGCAAAATTTAAGGTTTTCATACTCAAAAACTATTGCCCGGCCTTCATTTAAAGAGTTATCGTATGCAGAGATTTTTGATCCTGTTAGTGGAAGAACATTTATCGGTGGTTTATTCCCGGAAACTGATGATTACTCGGGTACTGAATATTGGGATGGAAATCTTACAAGCACAGATATCCAGAATATAGATTTGCGTTGGGAATTATTTATGGAAAAAGCCCAAACAGTTTCAATTAGTGGATTTTACAAACATTTCACCAGGCCTATTGAGATGGTTCAATATGTTAAACAGGAAGGTGCATTTCAACCACGTAACGTTGGCGACGGGCAAGTTTTTGGAATTGAATTTGAATTTAGAAAGAATCTTGGGTTTATAAGTAATTCTTTAGAAAATCTAAGTATTAGTTCTAATGTGTCATATATTGAATCCAGTATCAGGTTAAGCAAAACTGAATACGAATCAAGGGTTGCAAATGCAAGAACAGGCCAGAAAATTGGAAAATACAGGGAAATGGCAGGACAGTCGCCTTATATTATTAATGCCGGCTTAGCATACAATGGTGGCGAAAAAGGCTTTTGGAAAGGTTTTGAAGCAGGATTTTATTACAATGTTCAGGGTACTACTTTACAATATGTAGGAATTGCCGACCGGCCTGATATTTATACTTTACCATTCCACAGCCTTAACTTTAACTCGTCCAAATCATTTGGAAAAGAACAACACATGAATTTTGGATTTAAAGTACAAAATATTTTAAATAGTAAAGATGAAGCTGTTTTCAGGTCATACGAAGCAACCGATCAATATTTTACCAAGCTCGAAAAAGGCATATCTTTTATTTTTAGTTTAACTTATAAATTTTAACTATTTATCGTTTATAATTTAAATTATATATTTTAAACTTTTAGCTTTACGAATGTTAAATAAAAATTATTCGATTAAATAAAATAAAATATACAGATGAAAAAAATCACAATAACAACTGCTTTTATAATAGTTATAACCTTAGGCTCAATTGCACAAATAAAACAAAACACAGAAGGTATTTATCTTGATGAGCATAACAACCCGTTTACAGGAACATATAACGAGTATTTTGAAAATGGAAACATCCGTGTTGAAATGAAATTAACAAAAGGGATTCAGGATGGTTACACGAATATCTTTTTTGTAAATGGAATTAAAAACGAACAACGTTCGTACAGCAATGGTTTAATGCATGGAACATGGATAACCTGGAATGAAGTTGAAGTAAAACTTGCCGAGGCAAATTACAACCTGGGCCAAAAACACGGGAAATGGTATATCTGGGACGAAAAAGGAACTCTGCGCTATGAAATGGAGTACGAAAACGGGGCTAAAACCGGGATATGGAAAATGTACAATGAATCAGGCGAATTGATGAATAAAAAGGATTATTCTCAAAAAAATAAACCTTGATCAGGTAAATCCATCTATCCTTTCTCAAAAATTCATTACCACCGTCAAAGACGGTGTTTTTTTTAGATTCTAATAAAATATCAGGCAATAAAAAATAAAAACTATTACAAGATCATTTTTTGAAAAATAAAGTTATTTTTGCAACAAAATAAAACAATATCAATTATGGACGAAGGCCCGTATCATAGTAGAATTAATTACTAACTTACCTGTAGGGCGAACGTGAATAACTCCTTACAGGATTATTGTAAGGAGACCAAAGATGATTAAAATTTTCAAAACATTTGGTGGATATTTTGAAATACCCCAGGTTGAAAATGGTTGCTGGATTAATGTAACACAACCAACTGCTGAAGAAATTCAAAGAATATCAGAAGAATTTCATTTACCATCGGACATTATACAGGATATTTTAGATGCTGACGAAAGACCCCGTTTAGAAATAGATGATACCTGGTCATTAGTAATTATCCGTATTCCAATAAAAAGTACAAACAATGGAATTCCTTTTCATACTATACCTCTTGGTATTTTTATGGCAGAAAATTTTACAATGACGTTGTGTTTACAGAACAATGAAATATTACCGATAGAACAACCTTCCTTATACAGAGATCAATATCGTCAGATTTCAGATGTTATTAATTTTATTCTCCGATTATTTCTTCGTTCCGGGAATACCTACCTTCGATACTTGAAAGAAATAAATCAGCAAACATCAATTATAGAGCAAGATCTTGAAAAATCGATTAAAAACAGGGAACTGAATAAACTGTTAAAAATGGAAAAATGTCTTGTTTATTTCATCACTTCAATTAAGGCAAATGAAATTGTGCTGGCAAAACTTCGAAATTCGAAGAAAATTGTAACCGAAATTAACGAAGACTTGCTCGAAGATGCTATAATTGAGAATAAACAGGCCTTAGAAATGGCGCAAATATATTCTGATATTCAGAGTGGAATGATGGATGCTTTTGCATCAGTAATATCTAATAATTTAAACGTTGTAATGAAACAGCTGACATTAATTTCAATTTTACTTATGATTCCTACTTTAATTGCGAGCATTTTTGGAATGAACGTGCCAAATTCCATGGAGAATTCAAGCCTGGCAATGCCTTTAATTATAGTTGTTTCGTTATTGTTGTCAATTATTAGTGTAATTTTCTTTAGAAAAAGGCAATGGTTCTAGAACCAATTGCAAGTAAAAAACCGGGCTAAAGCCCGGTTCCGGAATCAAATCTAAAACTTCAAATTTTACTCTGATAAGTTCTCGATTTTAACTTCTACAGTATTGTTGCTATTTAAATCAATATGTAAAGCTTCTGTTTTTACTTTATATGATATGTATGAAGCACTAATTTCAATTTTACCCGGTTTTACATTTGTCAGTTCAAATTTCCCGTCGAAATCGGTATAAACATAATTTCCTGAATCATTTAAAGAGATTTTAACTCCTGCAAGAGCTTCTCCGGTTGATTTATCAAGCACTTTTCCTGACAGCTTGGTTGCAATCGAAGCACTTTCGGAATTATTTTTTTCGTTTTCAGTTTCTGTTGCAAAAACTGCAACAACAAAGAATAAACTTAAAACTAAGGTTGTTAACTTTTTCATTTTATTTTGAATTTAATTGTTTGCGATTATTTATACCACAAATATATTCTGCCAATATTACCTCAGTATTACTCAAAATTGAACTTTACGTTAACTTTGTGTAAACTCTCAGGGTTTTTGATATTTAAAAATGATAAAGAAAACTACTGATGTTCCGGCCTGAGTAAATCGTTTATTGTTTTTACCGGATTAAATGTACTAATTGGCACTTCAACAAAAATAGTATTCCAATAGGCCATTGCACCGTTCCATAGGCCGGGTAATTCCTGTGCTTTTAAACTTCGCCCGTCTTTTGTTTTATGAGTAATAAATCCTGTTTCAGGATCGCGGTATTGAAGCAGGTTGAATTTTTCATTCTTATAATTCTTTGTATAAAGAACCAAATCAACCGGGTTAAAGTGTGTTGATTTTTTCAGGATATCCAGCTGATTCGGATTTTTAGGATCGATTTGAGAGGTTTCTACAATTTGTAAATCGACAGAGCCATCAGAATGTTCAACCCAAAATGGGCCTCCCCCGGGTTCACCTTCGTTTTTAACCATTCCGCAAACCCGGATTGGCCTGTTAAGAATTTTTATAAAATAGTGTGCTTGTAACTCGTTGCTTAATTCATCAATCTCATCACCAGGAATAAAACATAATTCGTTTTTAATAAAGCTTCCTATTTCTTTTAACTCAGAATCGAACAATTCTTTCGATGAAAGAATCTGAATGTAATCATGAATTTTTTCTTTATAAGACATTAAAATACCAGCCAGCACTTTTTTATATAAAATCGTTTCGTCTTTAAGCCTGTCAGGAACAACATTGTCAATATTTTTTATAAAAATAATGTCAGAATCCAAATCATTCAGGTTTTCGATAAGCGCACCATGTCCGCCTGGCCTGAATAATAAGCTGCCATCATCATTGCGAAACAACTCATTGTTCATATCCACGGCAACCATATCTGTCGATGATTTTTGCCGCGAGTAACCGATCTTGTATTTTACCTTATACTGTTTTTCATATATTGGCTTCACTTTCTGTATAAGATTTTTAAATAAAGAAATATGTTCAGGCGATACAGTAAAATGAATTTTTATAGTTTTACCATGTGATTTTGCATACATGGCGCTTTCTATCAAATGCTCTTCAATTGCCGTTTTTATATTATCCTTTTCTACGTGAAACTGTAATACTCCTTTAGGAAGTTCACTGTAATTTAATCCGTTATTAAAGAGAAAAAAATGAAGTATGGTTTTATATCTACCATTTTTTAATAATTCCCGAATATCTAAACCGTTCGAATAGAGCTTTAATTTTAAATCAATAGAAAATGCAAATTTTTCAATATTCTTAAAAAAATAAATTACATCATCATTTTTAATTTGATTAATATCAGCGTAATGATCATCCGCCTTTTCGTAAAACTCATGAAGAAAACTAAACATGCGCGTAGCTGCTCCCGATGCCGGAATAAACTTTAATACATCTGCTTTAGTTTTTTCAAAGGTATTCTGGTATAACTTTATTTCCTTACCTGTTAGTTTAAGAATTCCATCGCCAATTTTTGCAGGCTTAAAGACTTTTAAAAATGGAAATCCATTTTTAAAATTTTCAATCTGTTTATCCAAATCCTTAACCGTTAATCCTTTGGATTTAAGTTGTAAAATATCTTTATGAGTTAACTGCATAAATTAGAATTAAAGTCTGATGCAAACATTTACAATGTAATTAAAAATCAAATAAATTTACAAAAATTACAAGAGAAAGCAGGTTGAATTTTAGAATTTTACTGCTAATTTAAGATTAAATCTTCGTGAAGTTAAGTAATTTGGAACAGCATACTGAATTGCTTCACCCGCCTGGTTTTCTGATGTTTTAACCCACATATAAGAAATTGTGTTATCAATATCTAATAAATTAAATACTTCAAAACTTAACCACATGCTTTTGAGTTTATTCAATGGATTTGAATTTTTCAACGTACGATCTTCACGAATTAAAACCTTTGAGAAACCAATATCAACCCTGCGGTATGGTTTCATTCTAAAAACCTGGTCGTACCTGTTCTCATCGGGAGATGAAAATGGTAAACTACTGCCATAATGCAAACTCAAAATAACACTATATGACGGATTCATTGGCAAATAATCCTGAAAATACAAACTAAAATTTACCAATTGGTCGGTAGGCCGTGAATAATAACCCGGGTAAACAACTTCATTATCGGAATTAACATACGAATCGCCTTCAATATCTTCTTTGGTTTGCATTACCGACAAGCTTGCCCACGACTCGATGCCCTTTACAAACTCTCCATTTATTTTCATATCCAAACCTAAAGCATAACCTTTAGCCATATTCTCGGCAGAATATGAAACCTGGACATTATCAACTTTATATGGAATAATATCGGTGAGGTATTTATAATAAACCTCGGTAGTTAGCTTAAATGGGCGACTCCACGCTTTAAAAAGATAATCATTACCCAAGACAATATGTACTGATTTCTGGGACTTTATTTCAGGATTTATGTTCCCGTCATTATCCCTGAGTTCTTTAATAAAAGCCGGTTGATAGTACAAACCGGAAGAAAACCTGAACAACATATCCTTCTTCCAGGCAGGTTTATAAGACAACAGCAAGCGGGGTGTAATAAATAATTCGTTTGTAAAATCCCAGTAATGAGCACGCAAACCATAATTCACAAGCAACTCGGCATTATTTGATAAAATCGTACTATAGGTATTTTGAATATATGCAGCTATCTTATTCGTATTTAAATTGTTTTGAGCCCTGGCCGATTCATATAACTCAACTGTTTCCCCTGTATAAGGCAATGAATATCCAGCAGAATCAAGCATTTTCCATTGATTTACATAATCGTTTATTGACTCGATATTGTATTTTGCACCCCAGCGAATTTTATTATTAAAAAAGTAATATCCTCCTGTAAAAGCAAGAGAATACACGCTGGCATCTATATAGTTGCGCGCATGATTTAAAAATGTTCCAATGCCAATATTCATAATGCTATCGCCGTAAGTATCAGAGCCAACAGTACGATCTAACTCGTTTAAATAATATTGGCCCTGAATATCGTAAGTTTCTTCTTCGTTCGTGGTATATGCCGATAAAATGAATTTCAGTGAAAATTGCTCGTCCGGGTGATATGAAGCAGTAAATGCCCCCAAATAGGTTTCAAACTTATCAATTTCATTCCCGTCGTAATAAATCTTTAAACTAAGCGAATTGTTTACTGTCCCGAATTGTGTCTCCCGGGTTTCAGGAATAAACTGATAACTATTGAGAGCATAATTACCCAGGAAATCAATATCGAACGAATTGCTGATTTTATACGTGAAATACGTTTGGAAATCATAAAACTGAGGATTGTAATCCCCTTTTGTTTCCAGTGTATTTAAAACATATTGCGATGTTTTATACCTGAAGCCGGTATTGTAAGTAAATTTACCATTCTTCGAGATATCTTCAATATGAATATTTCCCCCTAAAAGGCTAAAAGACAGATTTCCTGCAAACTCTATTGGTTTATTGTAACGAATATCCAGTACTGATGACATTTTATCTCCAAAGCGGGATTCAAACCCCCCGGCAGAAAACTGTATGGACGAAACCATATCAGAATTCAGGAAACTTAAACCTTCCTGCTGCCCCGAGCGAACAAGTATTGGCCGGTATATTTCAATATCGTTAACATATACCAGGTTTTCGTCGAAACTTCCACCACGAACGTTATATTGCGATGTTAACTCGGAATTTGAAGCAACACCGGGCATAGTTTTTATTAATGATTCCACACCACCCGACAAATCAGGCAGAAGTCCCACGTTTTTTGCATCAATTTTAACCAGGTTACTTTCAGAAGAAATTGCTCCAAAAACAGAAACTTCATCAATATCGGTAATTAAAACATCAAGAATGATATTAAAACCGGTTGTATTTATTTTGTCGGGGTGAATTGTAATTTCTTTAGTTTTATACCCCACGCTTGAAACCTGCAATATAGTTTCCTTGCCCCGGGTAATTGAAATACTGTAGTTCCCGTTTTTATCTGTTACAACACCGGTATTTAAACTAATATCCTTAACATGAGCATATTCTACTGCATGCCCCAATGAATCTCTAATACTGCCACTTAATTGAACAATATCCTGTGCATTGGATGTCAATACAAATAAATTTATGAATATAAAAAAACAAAAAAAACGTTTAAATTTCATTATCCAGTAATAGATTGATACCTTTATAAACAGTAAAATGTGAAATTTATTTTCTTTTTAAAAAAGAAAGCCTAAAACTACTGTTTTCTGTTTAGATATTAAAAAAATTATTTATATGATAACTCAAAAAGAAATTACTTTACCATCATTTAAAAGAGGATTTCATCTTATTACCAGTATCCTTTTAAAGGAAATTGATGAACTTCCCGAAAAAGGTATTTTACATGTATTTATAAAACATACATCAGCAGGGCTGACAATAAATGAAAATGCAGACCCAACAGTAACGCACGATTTCGATCGTTTTATGAATCACCTGATTCCTGACGGAGATGTATTATTTAAACATACATCAGAAGGTGACGACGATATGCCTGCACACGTAAAGTCTTCTGTTTTTGGGCAATCTGTAACAATACCTGTTACAAACCACAAATTGAATCTGGGAATCTGGCAGGGAATTTATTTATGTGAATTCAGAAATAATGGAGGAAACAGAAAAATAGTTCTTACAGTTTATAGTTAGCACTTGGCAATTGACAGTTTGCAGTATGCAGTTTATTAATTTAAATCATTTTAGGCATTCCAGCCTGCCGGCTGGCAGGTTAGTTCACTTTAACCTAAAATATGTTTTAGGAAATAAATCAAAATTGGTCTATTCTAAAAATAAATCTTACTTTTGTTCGTGAAAAACTCTTGCAATTAAACCTAAAACTGTGGATATAAGCAAAGTTGTATTTTATTACGTAATTGCAATTCAGGTTGGTTACCTCAAACGCTTTGGTGGCCTGTAAAATCTCCCATTCTTTTTATTTAAAAAAATAAATTTTCACAAGTAGTTGGAAATTTATAACTTATCGCGATAAAAAATAGAATCAGAATAAATAATAAAAAATAATACATATGCAAAAATTACTATTATTAGGTGATGAAGCTATAGCCCAGGGGGCATTAGATGCCGGAATGTCTGGTATTTATGCTTATCCCGGAACCCCATCGACAGAAATAACTGAATATGTCCAGGCTTCGAAATTTGCCAAAGAGAATTCAATCCACAGTATGTGGTCTGCCAACGAAAAAACAGCCATGGAAGCAGCCCTCGGTATGTCGTATGCAGGAAAAAGAGCAATGGTTTGTATGAAACATGTTGGTTTAAATGTAGCTGCCGATGCATTCATTAACGCTTCAATTACTGGTGTAAATGGAGGATTAATTGTTGTTTCTGCTGATGATCCATCCATGCACTCATCGCAAAACGAACAGGATTCAAGGTTCTATGGCAAGTTTGCCATGATTCCGATTCTTGAACCTGTAAATCAGCAGGAAGCATACGAAATGGCATATTATGGGTTTGAACTTTCCGAAAAATTCAAATTACCTGTAATGTTAAGAATTACAACCCGTTTAGCTCATTCCAGGGCAGGAGTTAAAACTCTTCCATTACAAAAACAAAACGATAATTCTTTGCCATCAGATTTAAGACAGTTTGTTTTATTGCCTGCAATTGCTAAGAGAAATTACAAAGGACTTCTGAATGCACAATCAGGACTTGAAACAGAATCGGAAAAATCAAAATTTAATTCATATACCGATGGTTCTGACAAATCTTTAGGGATTATTACTACGGGAATAGCATATAATTATTTAATGGAAAATTTTCAGGATAAGAAACTAAATTTTCCAATACTTAAAATCTGCCAGTACCCCATACCACGAAAACAGGTAATGAGAATGGTAAAAGAATGTAAAAAAATCCTGGTTATTGAAGAAGGCTATCCGATTGTTGAAGAAATGCTAAAAGGATACCAGGAATCGGGTACCCCGGTTACCGGCAGGTTAGATGGCACCTTACCCCGCGATGGAGAATTAAATCCGAACATTGTTGCCAAAGCATTAGGTTTTGAAACAGTAACAGACGAACGTATTCCTGAAATTGTAAAAAACCGCCCGCCATCAATGTGTACCGGTTGTGGCCATATTGATGCTTACATTGCCTTAAAACAGGCTTTATCAGAATATAGCGAAGGACGTGTATTTTCAGATATCGGATGTTATACTTTAGGTGCATTGCCACCTCTCAATGCAATTAACTCCTGTGTTGATATGGGTGCATCAATTACCATGGCTAAAGGTGCTGCCGATGCAGGCCTGGTACCTTCTGTTGCTGTAATTGGAGATTCAACATTCACACATTCAGGAATCACGGGATTAATTGATTGTGTTACAGAAAACAGCCCTGTTACAATTATTATTTCCGATAACTTTACAACAGGAATGACTGGTGGACAAGATTCTAAAGCTTTAGGGCGGATAGAAGATATTTGTAAAGGCGTTGGTGTTCATCCCGATCATATAAAGGTTTTTAAACCCACGAAAAAGAATATGGACGAGATGGTTCAGGTAATGAAAGAAGAATTGGCTTATAAAGGTGTTTCTGTTATTATTCCACGCCGCCAATGTATTCAAACCATGAAAAATAAAACCCTGGGTGATAAAATTAAAGAGTTGGGGTTATAAAAAAGCCTGCCTGCCTGACGGCAGGCTAAGAGCTTTGGGCAATAAGCCTTTTTAGTATTTAAAAATAAATTTATTGAATTAAAAAAATTTAAGATGAAAACAGATATCGTATTAGCCGGAGTTGGTGGACAGGGAATCTTATCGATTGCCGCTACCATTGGTATGGCTGCTTTACATAGTAACCTTCAGTTAAAGCAATCAGAAGTTCATGGTATGAGTCAACGCGGTGGTGCCGTTCAGTCACACATGCGTGTTTCTGACAAAGAAATTGCTTCCGATCTTATTCCGATGGGTTATGCCGATATTATTCTTTCTGTAGAGCCCATGGAGTCGCTCAGGTATTTACCTTTCTTATCAAAAGACGGCTGGCTGGTTACAAACTCCACTCCTTTTGTAAATATTACCAATTATCCTGAAATGGATACCATTTTATCTGAAATTAAAAAAATTAAAAACCATATTATTATTGATGCAGATAAAATTGCAGAAGAATTTGGTTCAAAACGTTCATCAAACATCGTGATGTTAGGAGCAGCTTCGCCTTTTTTTAACATTCCTTTCGAAAGTTTTGAAGAAGGTATCCGTAAAATTTTTGCCCGCAAAGGTGATGATATCATTGATACTAATTTAAAAGCTTTAAGAGCAGGAAGAGCCTTTACTGAGAAAAACAGATAAAAAATTTAATTAAATTCTGATTTAAAACTGTCTTTGATACAAGACAGTTTTTTATTTTTATTGCTTTGAATGATATAAGTATTTAATATCTTAGCCTAACCTTATTATATATGAATTTGAGAAAGATAAGCTTAAATAGTGTTGATAAAATAACAATAATTTATATCTTGATAACATCCTTATTCATGTTATCAGGCTACAATAAACTTGAGAATTTATCTCTTCATTTGGCTATTCGTTCAGGAGTCATATTATTAATCGTGTATTTCACAACACTTGAAAACAGCAAGCATAAAATCATGCGTTTTCTCAGATATTTCTATCCATTGATCGTCATAAGTTATTTCTATAACGAGACAGGCTATTACAATAATTTAATTTTCAACAATATAGATCCGCTTTTATATCATTTCGAACAACTCGTATTGGGTTTTCATCCATCTGTTTATTTTTCGCAAGTTATTCCGTATCGATGGTTTAGTGAATTGATGCATTTTGGGTATTTCTCATATTATTTAATGGCTATTGGCATTTTATGTTTATTCTATTTCAAAAAAAATACTGAATACCAGAAGATTTTATTTTTAATCATTATTTCATTTTACATTTATTACCTGATATTTGCTATTATTCCTTCAATCGGGCCCCAGTTCTATTTACCAGAAAGAGAAAGAAATATTCCCCAGGGATATTTGTTTTATAAAACAATGCGTATAATTTTAACTTATGCCGAATCGGAAACAGGTGCTTTCCCAAGTTCGCATGTTGGTATGGCTATTATTTATTTAATCATATTAAAAGATTCTTTTAAAAACTATTTTCTTGTATTAATTCCTTTTGTATTCATACTCATGTTGAGTACTGTCTATTTAAAAGCCCATTATGCTATTGATGTTTTTGCCGGAATAATTTCTGCCCCGGTAATCTATTTAATTTCTGATTTTATTTACAAAAAAATAAATACTTATAAATCTGATTATTAAATAAAAAAGAACATTGAAAATAACATCTTTCTGTATTTATATATACCTTAATTAATTTTATTTATGTACTTTTTGACTAAATTATCAAGATAATGAGTATAGAAATAATTGAAGTTAAAAACAAATCGGATTTAAGCAAATTTATTTACTTACCTGAAAAAATTCATAAAAATCATAAAAACTGGCTTCATCCGCTCTATTCTGATGAATGGACTTTATTTGATTCTAAAAAAAACAGGGCTTTCAATTATTGCGATACCATTTTGGTTTTAGCTAAAAAAGATGGTGAAGCTGTTGGCAGGATAATGGGGATTATTAACCGAAAATACAACGAAATTCATAATGAAAATAATGCCCGTTTTGTTTTCATGGAATGTTTTGAAGATAAAGAAGTTTTTCATGCTTTAATAAGTCATATTGAAAAGTGGGCAAAAGAAAAAGGAACAACAAAACTTATTGGGCCTTTTGGATTTTCAGATAAAGATCCCCAGGGATTTTTAATAGATGGATTTGATCAACCTACAGTGATGATTACAAATTGCAGTCTGCCGTATATGCCTGAATTTATTGAAAAAGAAGGATTTTCTCAACTTCTCGACCTTGTTCAATATCATATTGCTATTTCAAAAGAGCTGCCCGATTTTTATCAACGTATTCTCGACAGGTTAGTGCGAAACGGTTATCGTTTACATGAGTTTACCCGAATAAAAGATGTTAAACAATTTATTATTCCTGTTTTTAAATTAACCAACGAAACATTCACCAAAATATATGGTTATGTGCCTTATGATGAAAAAGAAATGAAAGATTTTGCAAATCGTTATCTTTCCATACTCGATCCACGTTTTATAAAACTAATTACAAATAAAGAAAACCAGGTAATTGCCTATATTATAGGAATGCCAAGCATTAGTGAAGGATTAAGGAAATCACGCGGGCGCTTATTCCCTTTTGGTTTTATAAAAATATTACGATCAATGAAAACCACAAAAGAGTTAGATTTGCTATTGGGTGCAATAAAAACAGAATACCGGAATGTTGGGCTCGATTCTCTTCTGGCATCAGCAATGCTCAAGTCGGCTCATGAAGCCAGGCTTGAAATTATCGACAGCCATATTGTTATGGAACAAAACACGAAAATGAGAGCTGAATATGAACGTGTTGGGGGCAAAATATATAAACGTTACAGGATTTATCAAAAAGACTTGTAAATTCATTGTAAATTAGCTTATTCGTAAATTCAGTATAAAATAAAACCCGGTAATTCCGGGTTTTATTTTATACTGTAAAAATCTATTCGTCATCTTCATCGCCATTATCATCATCTTCGCCTTTTGTATATGATAAATTAACACTTCCATATTTAGTTGTAATTTCTACTACTGATGCTGTTTTATCATTATTTCCAACTATCCCGTTAACAGTAGTTTCAGTAGTTTCTTTAATTCTGCTTATTCTGCCTCCATCAGGATATTCAATATCACCATATTTTGCAATTCCGTTTAACTGATATGATGTACCTGCTTCTATACCAATTTTCACATTCCCGTATTCATTATCAATATCAATTTTTTCAAAATCCCCCGGCATATGTTCAACGGTTATTCCTCCATAACGATTTTCCACTTCAAGTTTTTTGTAAATTTCCACGAATTTAAAATCGGTATATGCTGCTGTTGTTACAAAGTTAGTTACTTTGCCAATTTTATAGGTGTCGTATTTCGATTCACTAACTATTGAACTGGCATTATCAACATACAATTTTGAATATTTTGTAACGGCTATAAGTGCTTTACTCTTTTCAATTTCAATCTTAGAGTATTTAAGTGTAAGTTTAAGCCACTCGCATTCTTTAATTGTTCCATTAGAATAAGCCAGGTAAACTTCACTTAAAGGCCTTGTATTATCTCTTATAATTT
Source organism: Bacteroidetes bacterium GWB2_32_14 (assembly GCA_001768235.1). Lineage (GTDB taxonomy): Bacteria > Bacteroidota > Bacteroidia > Bacteroidales > UBA12077 > UBA12077. Next base: position 174,247 of record MENK01000024.1, on the reverse strand, counting down.
TATTTGCTTTAAGATTACCATATTTTATTGCTATAACTGAATGTCCGGTAATTTCATTGATAAATGCATTTCCATATTTGTTCTCTAAATTCAGCTGAAGATTTTTAGGAATTTTAACTTCGTAATCAATGCTAAATTCTTTCTTGTTATCGCTCCACGAAAATCCATTGTTAAATTTCTCATCAATAGTTGTAATGGCTTTTAAGGTGTTTCCTTCTTTGCTAAACTCAACATTAATATAGTTGAGAAGTTCTTTAGCTTTTTCTTCGTTTTTGTGATCAATTTTTATAGTAACATCAATAGAAACCTGGTTTTTATCCCAATCGTTGATATTTACATTTCCAAATTTATTTTGGATAATTAAAAGAGTGTTTTGGTCTGCATCGTAATCCTGGTGCAAATTTTTAGTGTATTCCTGAGTTCCTGCCGAAGCGGCAAAAATTACCAAAAGCTGTATGCTTATTAGTAAGAGCGTTAATTTAGATTTCTGTGCTTTCATAGTTGTCAGATTTTTGTTGATTTATTGTTTTTACTTGGTGTAATTGGTTTAATATTTGGTTCATTACCTCAACTTTTAGTTGATAATGTTGTATCATGGCATTTATAACTCTTTCGTCGGTTGGATTAATTTTCAAATCTTTTTTTAAGTTTTCATAAATCGAATCCATTTGATTTAGTTCATTTAGCAGGATTACTTTCTGTTTATCGTCGCTAAATTCCAGGGAATTAATTTCGTTAAATTTTTGATTTACAAGTGTTGAATAATACATTTCTACTTCGTTGTATTCAGGTGAAATTTGGTGTAATGCAATACCCTTATTCATTACTTTTTGTGGAATAACCTGCTCATAAACCCATAATCCAGATAATGTTACAAGAAGTGCTACTGCTGCTGCTTTTAATACAAATGATACCGTAAATCGTTGATTTCTTTTATGCTGTCGGTTCAGTTTTTGTTCGAATCGTTCAAAATGTCCTTCGCTTGGTTCGTGCAAATCAAAAGCTGAACGGTTTTCTTGTATGATATGTTCTAAATTTTTCATATTTAGTTTACTTTTTCTGATTTTTTTTCTTTTAGCAATTCAATTAATTTTTGTTTTGCCCTGGCACATTGCGATCTCGATGTTGAACTTGTAATATTTAAAATTTCACTTATTTCATCGTGATCATAACCTTCCAATAAATAAAGTGAAAGAACAACTCTGTAACCATCGGGTAAATTATTAATCTTATCTCTTATCTCTTCGACTTTTGCCTGTATATCGCTTTCATCATTCTCGTTAGAATCTTCAACCGGATTTATGCTTGTTTCTTCAATAGATTGCAACTCAATCTTTTTTTTTCTTAATTCATCGAGTGAATGATTAATAACAATCCGTTTAAGCCAGGCTCCAAAACTTACTTCGCTACGGTAAGTATGAATCTTTTCAAAAGCCTTTAAGAACGACTCCTGCATGATATCCTCAGCTTCCAGGTTATTATTCACAATACGTAAGCAGGTGTTATACATTGCTTTATAGTACAGTTTATACAACTGAAACTGAGCTTTTTGTTCTCCCGATTTACACCGGTCAATGATATCCTGATGGATATTGATATAAATACTTTCGCTTTTATTCATTTTCTAACCTAATGACGTTAAAAAAATTATTTCGCTGCATAAGTCTACAAGTTATAAATTTTATGATTTCAAAAAACATTTTTATTAACGTTCTGTTTAAATTACGTGTGTTTTTATATTTATGCTGCATACTTGTTCTTATTTTTTGTATGTTCTTGAATATATAATTTATAAAGTTGATAATCGCATTTTTAATTACTTTTGGAGCCTTTAAATTTAAACCAATCCATTTTATGAAAAAACAAATCACGAGTAAATCAAAACACTCATTTATAGCATTTGCTAAATGGTCAAATAAAAACTTCTCGGTATTTAACAGTTTAAAAAAAGTAGTTAAAATAAGTTCGTTAAATGTAGCGTATTCAATTGTATTATTGCCTGTACAATTATTAGCACAAACCGATACAAGCACAATTTCCAAGACTCTCGACCTGGAAGAAGTTATTGTCACTGCACAGCGGTCACCGGTTATATACTCAAAGCTCTCACGCACAGTAACAGTAATTGAAGATACTACACTTAAACAAATGCCTGTAAGCAGTATTAACGAACTAATTGAAGGGAGTTCATTTGTTGATATCAGACAGCGAGGTACAAATGGTGTTCAGTCCGACATGAGTATCCGGGGCGGAACATTTGATCAGAACTTAATTCTTCTAAATGGCATTAACATAAGCGATCCCCAAACAGGGCACCATAGTTTAAACCTCCCGATAAACATAAATGCTGTCGATAGAATTGAAATTTTAGAAGGTTCGGGGTCACGGGTTTTTGGGCCAAATGCTTTTTGCGGGGCAATTAATATTCTTACGAATCAATCTCAAGATAATTTTGTTAAAGCAAATTTTTCTGCCGGAGATTTTGCACTTTTCTCTGCATCATTTTCAACATCATTAAATTATAAAAACTTCGGACAGTTTCTTACTGTTTCAAAATCTGTATCAGGAGGTTATGCCGCTAATACAGACTATGATCAAATGAACATTTTTTACAATCCACGAATAAAATTTAAATCCGGCAAAATTGATTTTCAAATCGGGCATACAAACAATTCATTTGGAGCTAACAGCTTTTATACCCCGGAGTATCCCGGGCAATATGAACAAATAAAAACAACTTTTTCAAGTATTAAACTCGAAACCGGGCAAAAAGTAAAATTTACATCATCACTTTATTACAGACAACATAAAGATCGATTTGAATTATTTCGATATGAGCCTGCAAGCTGGTACACCGGTCATAATTATCACTTCTCGCAAATTTATGGTTTGAAAATAGACTCACGCTATACTTCAAAGCTTGGAACAACCTCTGTTGGAGGAGAATACCGACTCGAAAATATATTAAGCAATAAATTGGGCGAACCAATGAATGATACTATTTTCCCGGCAGATGAACCTGATGGCTTCTATACAAAGAGCTACTCTCGTGGAATAGCAAATTTTTTTATTGAACAGTCTGTTTTTATTAACAGGATATCAATATCAGCAGGATTACTTGCCAGTTATATTTCTGAAAAAGATAATGACCTGAATTTCTACCCGGGTATTGACGCAGGTTTTGAAATTATTTCAGGATTTAAAGCATTTGCTTCAGTAAACAAATCGTTACGCTTGCCCACTTTTACTGATTTATTTTACGAAGGGCCAAAAAATATTGGAAACCCGGATTTAAAACCCGAAACAGCATGGAGTTACGAAGGCGGTTTAAAGTTTGATAAAAAAATACTGCAATCAGCCATATCTGTTTTTTACCGTGATGCTGTAAACCTGATTGAGTGGGTTAAAGATACGGCCGATGTTAAATGGCAAACAGAAAACCTGACAAATGTTCAAACTTATGGAATTCAATTTTCATCAAAAATAAATACCAGTTCATTTATTCCCATTATACCTGTAAAATCTATCAGTTTAAATTATTCATATATCAATCAGATTGTTGATTCACAAAAAGATGAATCAAAATATGCATTAAACCACCTGAAACACAACCTGAATGTATCTGTTTTACATGAACTTACAAAGAACATTGATGTTTTCTGGAATTTTAAATACCAGGACAGAGCCGGGTATTACCAACCATACGATTTTGCAAAAAAAGTTTATAATCAGGAAATTGAATATAACCCATTTTTCATTGTTGATGCTAAAATTATTTTGAATTATAAATGGATAAAGATATATGCAGAAGCTACAAATATTTTTAATGTTGATTATGTTGATTATGGTAATATTGAAATGCCAGGCAGGTGGTTCAAGTCGGGAGTTGAAATTAATTTCATCTGGAATTGAAACCGTAATTTTTAATTAGAGTTGAAAAAAAATGAATAAAATTTTATTTGAGGTTTTATTTATCAAATAATTTCTTATTTTTGCTAGGAATCCTAAAATCTAATTAAATCAAATTACAAAATGAAAAAATTAAATTTATTATTGGTAGCCTTAGCACTAGTATGTTTTACAGCTTTCTATTCTTGTGCACCAAAACAAGAAAAACCTGCAGAAGAAGCAACTGAACAAGTTGAAGAAATGACAGAAGAAGCTGAAGTTGCTGAAACTGATACTGCAGCAGTAGTTGAAGAAGCAGCAGCTGAATAATTCTTAGTGCTTAAAAAAAATTTAGCAGGACTTGGTCCTGCTTTTTTTTTCCTAATGAATAAGATTGATTACACCCGTAACTACTTCTCCTTTAGCATAATCAAACTCCGAGCCAAGTAAGCTGTGTGGAATAATATACACGACGAAAAGTACCAGAGATGCAAGAATTGTCAATCGTAAATTTTGTTTTTTAGAGTTTACAACAACAGCAATAATCCAAAATACCAGGGCTATAAGAGTCTTATTATCTGTTAAATCCCATCCAAAAGGAACTCCTGTCCATGCCTGCCCGAAAGCAAAATGTTGAACAACTGGCCCAAAAATTATTCCTCCAAGTATTATGAACAATAAGGTTAGTCTTCCATAAAATTTTTGTTTCTCGAGCTTGAACAATGCATATATACCTGTTAAGTTTGATAATAGCATTGCAATAAACATGAATAAAATATGTGGTAATAATGCCCATAGTGGAACCGGGTTTTTAAAACGAATGATTACATGCTCAGTATGAGTTACTTCTTCAGGTTTGTCTTTGTACATGAAAGTAATGTAATATTCTAATTTACCTGCTGCTGGTTGTTTCGGTAAGTATCCGATTAAATTATTACTATCTCTGACAAACCCGGTTTGTTTCCATTCATCTTCAACCGGGTAAAGTTTGTAATTAATCAAGGCTGTGACACCTGAGTCAGGAATACAAATTCTGATATCACAATCTTTATCGTTATCACTATTGCGTTTTAAATCAAAAGTGTATTTTTTAGTATTAATCCCGACGGTTACTTTTTTTGGATATGTGGGGCCTGTCTTTCTCTGGTACACGGCAGCTGCAAGTGTTATTACGATTGCAAATATCCAGAATAAAGTTTTTCTCATTATTTTATAATTGAATTAGTAATACTTTGTTTTCATTTTCGCGGATGACTTCTACAGTTATTATTTGTCCTGCTTTTAAGCTTTTAAGTCTTTCCATGTATTCATAAACATCCCCAACAGGCATCCCGTTAATAGCTACAATTATGTCACCAGTTCTCATCCCCCCTTTTTGAGCAGGTTTATTATCAATTACTAAATCCACACGTAAACCATTTTTTACAACACCAGAAAAGTCGGGCATTATTCCCAGCGATATCTTAAAATTACGCCCATTTCTATTTCCTGTTGGCGTTTTTGGACCTGCATCTTTATATGTTAATCGCGTGTTGCTTGTTCCCAGTTCATAAGCCAGATCATAAATAAAATTTGTTACTGTAAGTAATCCGTTAAAATTTATGTTTCCTAAACTATCACCCGGTGTATGATAATCGGTATGAGCACCTGTTGAAATAAAAAATACAGGAATGTTAATACTATAAAACGATGAATGATCGGATGGGCCATATCCTTCCTGCGACAAGCCCAAACGCAGGTTGTAATTTTTATTTATCAGATTCACTAACGAATCGTTTTCTATTGCTGTTCCAACGCCTCCTATTTGCAAGCTACTATCAGGTTTCATTCTGCCAACCATATCAATATTAATCATTGCCATTATTTGCTCCTTATTAACAGGCATATTGCCTGTAAAATATTTTGAACCAATAAGCCCCATTTCTTCAGCACCAAAAGCTATAAATAAAAAGTTTTTTTTCAGGTATTCCTTGTTTGATGATAGTCTTTCGGCTATCTCAAGCATAGATGCTACTCCGGAAGCATTATCATCGGCTCCATAATGGATAGCAGTAATATTTGGATTTCGTGAACCAGTCCCTATTCCACCGTAACCTAAATGATCGTAATGAGCTCCGATAACAATAAATTCTGCATTTTCGGAATTATCAGTAATTAATTTCGAAACAATATTGTACGTTTCTTTTTTTTCAAGCTCCACGTTGGTACAAGCAGATATTTCTTCGTCAATAAAAAATGAAAGTGGTTGCTTTTCGTTATTTAATTGAGTTTCAAGCTGTGAAATTGTTTTCGATGAATTTTGCAGAATTTTATCGGCAAGTTCCCTTTTTATCTGAATTACAGGAATATCAATATTTCCCTGGGGATTTTCTAATAAAATCAGTTCATCTGCCTGATCGAAAACAGGTCCTGAAACAAAAATTACACCTGCAGCACCATTATCCTTTGCTAAAATTGCCTTCGACCTGTCGCTACTGTACATAATATAGGGAGAATTGGGGTTGTCTGAATCAGGCAGGCCTCTTAAAATAAGAACCCACTTCCCTGTTACATCAACAGCAGCATAATCATTCCATTGAATATCATTTGTTTGAATATTGAAACCATATCCTGTAAAGACAATAGTTGCTTTTAGTTCCTTATTTGCTGTAAATGGAACTGGTGTAAAATCCTTTAATGGTTCGTAAATCCCATTCTTAAAAGTCAGATTATTTTTATCGCCCAAATACAGGTTTGTTATAATTTCGAAATCTTGCAAACCATCCTGATTAACGAAATTAAGATTTGAATACTTAAAATTATTCCTAATATATTCTGCTGCAATTTTATCTTCAGTTGTTCCGGGGTATCTGCCTTTAAGAGAATCGCCGGCTAAAAATTTTATGTGGCTGTATAACTCTTCCCGTGTAATTTCAGTATTTGTTTGTTGGGCTATACTGCAAGATGAAAATAGCAGAAAGGATAGTAAAATTTTGATTTTAGATTTCATCTGTTTATTTTTTAATTTTTTTATTAAGGTCACAACTTGCCTGACGGCAGTCATGTGGAATACGCCATGAAATAATCATTTTCGTTTTGTACAATTTCTTGCATGGATAGTTCATATTCTTACCAGTAAAACTTTGTATAATAAGTGCTTATGTTTTCTTTATTATCAATAACAAACAATTCAAGTTCGTGTTCTGTGTCAGGTTTAATTTTTCCTTTATCAATAGTATAAAATAGTAAGTCATTTTTTTTATCGTATTCAAACAGTGCCCATTTATTATCGATATACCCATTGAATGATTTAATTCCCGAAAATTTATCGGTAATAATAAATCTAATCGTACTATCAGGGAGAATACTGTTTTTCTCTTTTTGTAAAGGTTTTATTTCGGGAGCAATAGTATCAACTAATACAATAAAATTTCCAAATTCTTTTAACTGGGTTGTAATAAATCCATTAATATAATCACCTCCCCAGTAAACAAAATCCCCGTCATTGTTAATCTGTGAAATAAATGCTTTACTTTTCAGTTCTTCAGGCAGGTTTATTGTCTTAATCGAAACCGAATAGTTTTTATACAAGGGAACTGTTATGTTATGAATCTTATGTAGTAGTGAGTAACTATTTTTTAATGGTTTATCTGAAGAGTAGATGAAACTTAGTGTATCGAAAAATGTTTTGGGTGGAAAAATAAGTTTTATTCCTTCAGAGCTAAAAGTATTTTCAATATCCCAATGAAATAAATTTTTCTTTTCAATATTTATGTATTTATCCAATTTATTATTTGATAAAGTTTTTACAATAAATGAGAGATTTGAACAATTCCCATTAACATCACATGCAGTAATGGTTATCTTGTGTGTTGTATCTGTAAAAAACTCGAAAACACCATTATTTATTACCGATTTATAAATAGAAAGATGGTTATTGGGCGATATAAATGTTTTTTGAATTGTTTTTTTTGAATTTACTCTTTCTGCATAATCAATATGGCTTTTTACATATCCTGTTTCGGAAAATGGAACTTTATCAATAGCATGAACATAAACAACATGGGTATCAAGTTTAATTGTTAATGAATAAATACCACAAGGATTCTTCGAATTATTTAAAAAGTCATAGAGTTCAACACCTAACCCGAACTTTCCCGAAACAACTATTGTATCAGGAATTATTGATTTACCATTTTTACCATTAATCGTAAAATATTGTGATATGTTCGAGTTATTAATTAAACTATTCCCGGATAAAGGGTATAAAGCCAAAGTATAAAACACGGGAGTAATTTTATCTTCTATTAAAAAATTATAGAATAATGGATTCACTGGTACTTGTTCGTTTGTTTCACGAACTTCGAAATGCAAGTGCGGGCCACTTGAACTGCCTGTATTTCCAGAATAACCAATGATATCCCCCTGTTTTACAGGAAATTCGCCTTTATTGGGGAAATATTCGACTTCGAATTGCTGATTTTTATATTGAAGATTTTTAATAAAATCATTTATTTTATCGCTATAACTACTTAAATGTCCATATACAGAAGTATAACCATTCTGGTGATCAATATAAATTACTTTCCCATAGTTATTTGCCGAAATTTTTATACGGGATATGTACCCATCGTAAATCGCATACACATTTTTTCCTTCCACACCCTGAGTTTTAATATCTATTCCGGCGTGAAAATGTTCAGCTCGAATTTCTCCAAAATTACCAGCTAAAAATATTGGAAAATCAACAGGCGGGCGAAATGGAATCTCTTTATAATTTAATTGGCTATAGATAAAATAATTAGAAAATATAAAGGAAAAAAGTAGAATGAGTTTTTTTAATTGCATTATTTTTAACTAAATTTATACAGGTAATTTGAATTAAATAGCTTTTTCAAACAACAAAACTAAAATTAAATTTGTTTTATAAAAATAAGATGTAATATTTTTTGATTTTGTTTAAGCTATGTTAATTTTGCGATTTATTTGATGTATTATGGCAGAAGAACAAAAACAGGTTGCAATTAGCTTGAAACAAAAAGTTTCTAAAGTTATTTCATTGTACAACAATCTTCAGGAAGAAAACAAAAAGTTACATCAACAGGAAAACGAATTAAAAGAAACACTAAAAAATAAAGAAGCAGAAATAGAGTTTTTGAAAAATAAATATAATAAGCTTAAATTAGCAAAAAGTATTTTAGCAACGACAGGAGAAACTCACGATGCTAAAATAAAGATAAACAGGATAGTGCGGGAGATTGACAAATGTATTGCTCTTTTGAACAGATAGAATCTGATTAGATAATGGAAGATAAATTATCAATAAAGGTTAATATTGCTGACAGATATTACCCTTTAAAAATTGACAGGGGAGACGAAGAAAAAATCCGCAAGGCGGCCAAAATGATTAATGATAAGGTGTTGCAATATAAGCAACGATATACCGATAAAGATGTTCAGGATTTTTTAGCTATGGCAGCATTGCAATATGTAATTAAGGTGATTGAATGCGAAACAAATTTTGAAGCATCACCTGTGGCAGATGAAATAAAGGATTTGAATGAGGAACTTGATGAATTTTTTAAAAGAGTAAACTAAACGTTCTTTAAATAAAAAGTATTGCCCGCATTGTTTCTTTAATGTCTGTGAAACTCAACACTTTACAAATTGGAGCAAAGCTTATTTGATCTAGGGCAGGCCTCAATTCCGATTCGTCGGGATTTCCTTAGGGAACGGTGGAAGGCCGAAATCAGATAGCGGTTCCACCCATGTCACTTGGGGTTTCTAAGAATTCCAGAAAGCAATGCGGGTTTTTTATAAACTATTAAAATTAAAATTTTATGATCATTTCAACAATAATAGGAGCATTTTCAATAGCAATAATTTCAGTAATTATTGCTGCTTCTGCTTTGCTTATCGGAGGTTTAGTTTCCTATTTTATCTGGGATAAAGCCTTAAAAGCAAAAAGTGTACGAATTGTAAAAGATGCTGAAGCTGAAGCTGAAGTTATTCGAAAAGATAAAATACTTCAGGCCAAAGAGAAATTCTTACAGTTAAAAGCAGAACATGAGCAAGAGATAAACGAACGTTCCAGCAAGCTGGTTCAGGCTGAAAACCGTTTTAAACAAAAAGATCTCGCTCTTTCACAACGAATAGAAGAAACTCAACGAAAAAAGAAAGAAGTAGAAGCAATTCGTGAAAACCTGCAAGTACAAATTGACCTGGTAGAAAAACGAACCGAAGAACTTGAACGACTTCATAAACAGCAGGTTGAGCACCTTGAAACAATTTCAGGACTTTCGGCTGATGAAGCAAAAGAACAGCTCATCGAATCATTGAAAGCTGAAGCAAAAACGGAAGCCATGTCACAAATTAACGAGATCATGGAAGAAGCACGAATGACTGCCAACAAAGAAGCAAAACGAATTGTTGTTCAAACAGTTCAACGTGTTGCAACCGAAGCTGCTGTCGAAAATTCGGTTACAGTATTTAATATTGACAGCGACGAAATAAAAGGAAGAATCATTGGCCGTGAAGGAAGAAATATTCGTGCCCTTGAAGCTGCTACAGGTGTTGAAATTATTGTTGACGATACTCCTGAAGCAATCATTCTTTCTGCATTCGATCCTGTTCGTCGCGAAATTGCACGTCTTGCATTACACCAACTGGTTACCGATGGACGAATTCACCCGGCACGCATAGAAGAAGTAGTTCAAAAAACACAGAAACAAATTGAAGAAGAAATAGTTGAAGTAGGAAAACGTACTGCTATCGACTTAGGTGTTCATGGTTTACATCCCGAGATTATACGATTAATAGGTAAAATGAAATACCGTTCTTCATACGGACAAAATCTTTTGCAACATTCACGCGAAGTGGCAAACCTTTCGGCAATTATGGCCTCTGAACTTGGGTTAAATCCTAAATTAGCAAAACGAGCCGGATTATTACATGATATTGGCAAAGTACCCGATGATGAACCAGAATTACCACACGCGATTCTGGGTATGAAAATTGCCGAAAAATTCAAGGAAAAACCTGAAGTTTGTAATGCAATTGGTGCTCACCACGACGAAATAGAGATGACATCGCTTTTATCGCCTATTATCCAGGTTTGTGATGCTATTTCAGGTGCTCGTCCCGGTGCCCGACGCGAAGTAGTTGAATCTTACATCAAACGATTAAAAGACCTGGAAGAACTTGCATTATCGTATCCTGGTGTTATGAAAACCTACGCCATTCAGGCAGGCAGAGAACTTCGAGTAATCGTTGGAAGCGATAAAGTTACTGATGCTGATGCCGAAAAATTATCCTTTGAAATTTCACAAAAAATTCAAAACGAGATGACTTATCCAGGTCAGATAAAAATTACTGTTATTCGCGAAACCAGGGCTATTAATTACGCGAAATAGATTGACAATTAAAAATCATTCGATGAATAAAATTCAAATGGTTGATCTTAAAGGCCAGTACGAGAAAATTAAAAACGAGATTAACGCAGCTATTCAGGATGTAATTGATCATACAGCTTTTATTAATGGGCCGAAGGTTAACGAATTCTCGGATAACCTTTCAAAATACCTGGGCGGGATACATGTTGTACCTTGTGCCAATGGAACCGATGCCTTACAAATTGCTTTAATGGCTCTTGGCCTTGAACCTGGCGACGAAGTTATTCTCCCTGTTCATACCTATGTGGCTACAGCCGAAGTAATTGCCTTATTAAGGCTGGAACCTGTATTTGTTGATGTTCACCCTGAATATTTTACAATTGATGTAAATCAGATTGTAAATAAAATAAGTCCGAAAACAAAAGCAATTGTTCCTGTCCATTTATATGGCCAATGTGCAGATATGGAACAAATTATGGATATTGCTTCAAAATACAATCTTTTTGTAATTGAAGATACAGCTCAGGCTATTGGCGCTGAATATACTTTTTCAAATGGGAAGAAAGCATTTGCAGGAACCATAGGGCATATTGGAACAACTTCATTTTTCCCTTCAAAGAACCTGGGTTGTTTTGGTGATGGTGGCGCTATGTTTGTTCAAGATGATGAAATAGCAAAAAAGTGTATGATGATCGCTAATCACGGGCAATCAGTTAAATACCACCATGATATTATCGGATGCAACTCACGGTTAGATGCAATACAGGCAGCAATTCTCGATGTTAAACTCAAATATCTTGATAGTTATTGTAAAGCACGACAAAATGCAGCTATAATATACGACGAATTATTAAAAAACGTACCAGGGATTAGTATTCCAAAAATATTTAATAAATCAACCCATGTGTATCATCAATACACTGTAATACTGGGCGAATCTATTGAAAGGAGTAAATTGCAAGCATATTTAATTGAAAAAGGTATTCCTACAATGATATACTACCCTGTACCTTTACATAAACAAAAAGGATATCAATATTATAATAAAGGGGAGAGTTTCACAGTTACAGAAATGTTATCAAAAACTGTTCTCTCATTACCTATTCATACAGAATTAACCAGAAATGAACAAGAATATATTGCAAATGCAATTATTGAATTTATAAAATTGAAATAATGAATTATTTTGCTCACGAAACAGCAGTAATTGATGAGGGATGCCAGATTGGTGATGGAACTAAAATATGGCATTTTTCGCATATCATGACAAATTGCAGGATTGGTGATTTATGCAATATTGGTCAGAATGTTGTTATATCGCCCGATGTTGTTATAGGCAACAGGGTTAAAGTTCAGAATAATGTTTCAATATATACCGGGGTTATATGTGAAGATGATGTTTTTTTGGGCCCGTCAATGGTTTTCACAAACATTACAAATCCAAGAAGTGCTGTTATCAGGAAAGATAAATACGAAACTACTCTTGTAAAAAAAGGTGCATCTATTGGTGCAAATGCAACAATAGTTTGTGGAAACACAATAGGCGAATATGCTTTTATTGGTGCAGGAACAGTTATAACCAAGAATGTTAAGCCATATGCACTTGTAGTTGGAAACCCTGGCAGGCAGACAGGTTGGATGAGCGAATATGGCCATAAACTCATATTTAACGATGAAGGGATTGCCATTTGTCCCGAAAGCAAACAAAAATACTTTTTAAAAAATGATTTTGTTACCAAGCTAAATAAATAATATTTAATATTTTTGTTTGATTTTTAAATATTTTCAATGAATACATATAAGAATTTTGGATTAATTGGAGTTGCCGGGTATATTGCCGAAAGACACTTAAAAGCAATAAAAGATACTGGCAACAGGCTTGTTGCAAGCTTAGATAAATTCGATTGTGTAGGTAAAATTGACAGTTATTTCCCTGATTCTGACTTCTTCACTGAATACGAACGATTCGACAGACATATTGATAAGCTTAAAAGATTAGGTACTAAAATTGATTTTGTCAGTATATGTACACCAAACTACCTACACGATTCACATATTCGCTTTGCACTTAGACATGGAGCCGATGCTATTTGTGAAAAACCTGTCGTGTTAAATCCCTGGAATATTGATGCTTTACAGGAAATTGAAAGAGAAACAGGGAGAAAAGTAAATAATATACTGCAATTGCGCCTGCATCCTTCAATAATAGAATTAAAGAAAAAAATAGATGAAGGGCCAAAAGATAAAATATACGATGTAGATTTATCTTATATTACTTCACGGGGTAAATGGTATTTTATTTCCTGGAAGGGAGACATTCATAAATCAGGAGGTGTTGCTACGAATATTGGTGTTCACTTCTTCGATATGCTTACATGGATTTTTGGTGATGTTATGGAAAATATTGTTAATATTTCAACACCATCAAAAGCAGCAGGGTACCTGAAACTTAAAAATGCTAATGTACGCTGGTTTCTAAGTGTCGATTTTAATGATATTCCTAAAGAAATTAAAGATAAAGGCCAGAGAACATTTCGTTCTATTACTGTTGAAGGAAATGAAATTGAGTTTAGTGGTGGTTTTACAGATTTACATTCCTTATCCTATCAGCAAATTTTAAAAGGAAATGGATTTGGACTGGAAGAAACAAAGAAATCAATACAAACGGTTTATACTATTCGTAATTCTAATCCAATAGGGATAAAAGGAAATTATCACCCATTTTGCAAGAATAAAGTGTAATAAAAAATATAAAAATTATGTATATCAAATTAGTTAAAAAAGAATCAAAATTGGCTGTAATTGGTCTTGGATACGTTGGTTTACCAATTGCATTAGAGTTTGCAAAAAAAATATCTGTTATTGGATTCGACATCAAACCTGAAAGGGTTGAAATGATGAAAAATAAAATTGATCCCAGCAGAGAACTTGAATCTGATGCATTTAATAATTGTGATGTTAAATTTACTGCCAATATTGAAGATTTACGTGAAGCACAGTTTTATATTGTTGCTGTTCCTACACCTATTGACGATCATAATTTACCTGATTTAACACCTGTTATCAAAGCATCCGAAACTGTTGGTAAGGTATTAAAGAAAGGCGACTATGTAGTATATGAATCAACTGTTTATCCAGGCTGTACAGAAGAAGATTGTGTTCCTGTTCTAGAACGTTTATCGGGATTAAAATACATTAAAGATTTTAAAGTTGGTTTTTCTCCAGAGCGTATAAATCCGGGAGATAAAGTGCATACACTTACATCCATTGTTAAAGTAACATCAGGATGCGATTCTGAATCGGCAGAGAATATTGCCAAAACATACGAATTGGTAATTAAAGCAGGTGTTCATAGAGCAAGTTCAATTAAAGTTGCCGAAGCATCAAAAATTATTGAAAACACCCAGCGCGATATCAATATTGCATTTATGAATGAGCTTTCAATTATATTTAATCGAATGGGAATTAATACGTTCGAAGTGTTAGAAGCAGCCGGAACAAAATGGAATTTCTTAAAATTCTTTCCAGGCCTGGTTGGAGGGCATTGTATTGGAGTTGATCCTTACTACTTACTCCACAAAGCCAAAGAATTGGGTTATCATGCTCAAATGATCAATTCAGGCAGATTTATTAATGACTCCATGGGTGGCTATATTGCCAAACAGATTGTTAAAAAATTAGTAAAAGCAGGGAAGCACATTCAGAATTCAAAAGTACTTATTATGGGTGTAACCTTTAAAGAAGACGTGAGTGATATTCGTAACTCAAAAGTTGTGGATGTTTACAGGGAACTACTTTCGTATGGTGTTGCTGTTGACGTGGTTGATCCTTATGCCGATCATCACGAAGTAAAAGAAGAATATCAATTTGAAATGGCAAAAAGTATTGGTAAAAACTATGATGTAGTTATAGCTGCCGTTAGTCATGACAAATACAAAGATTTAACCGAAGATTATTTTAAATCAATAACTTCTGATGAGGCATTGTTTGTTGATGTAAAAGGGGTTTACAGGAATAAAATTAAAAAATTGAATTATTGGAGTTTGTAATGTCAATATTAACTAAATCTTGATGAAAAAAATTTCAAATATTTGTTGTATTGGTGCAGGTTATGTTGGAGGCCCAACTATGGCTGTTATAGCCCAAAAATGCCCGGAGATTAAAGTAACTGTTGTTGACATTAATAAACAACGTATTGCCGATTGGAATGATTCAGACTTGAATAAACTCCCGATATATGAACCGGGATTAAAAGAAGTAGTTAGCGAAGCAAGAGGAAGAAATCTTTTCTTTTCTACAGAAATTGAAAAAGCTATTGATGAAGCTGATATGATTTTTATTTCGGTAAATACTCCGACAAAAACATACGGGGTTGGTAAAGGAATGGCAGCAGATTTGAAATATATTGAATTATGCGCACGACAAATAGCACAAGTTGCCAAAACCGATAAAATAGTTGTTGAAAAATCAACACTTCCGGTTCGTACTGCAGAAACATTAAGATCTATTTTAGATAATACAGGAAACGGGGTTAAATTTCAAATTTTATCAAATCCCGAATTTTTAGCTGAAGGAACAGCTATTAACGACTTACATAACGCTGACAGAGTATTAATTGGCGGAGAGCAAACTGTTGATGGCCAAAAAGCTATGGATGCATTAACAGAAATATATGCTCATTGGTTACCTAAAGAACGAATTTTACAAACCAATGTGTGGTCATCGGAATTATCAAAATTAACAGCAAATGCATTTCTTGCACAACGAGTTTCTTCAATAAACTCCTTATCTGCATTATGTGAAAAGACAGAAGCAAATATTGAAGAACTTTCCAGGGCAATTGGTGCAGATAGCAGAATTGGCCCTAAATTTTTAAAAGCATCGGTAGGTTTTGGTGGTTCATGTTTTCAAAAAGATATTCTGAATCTTGTATATATATGCAGAAGCCTTGGTTTGCAGGAAGTTGCAAGTTACTGGGAACAGGTTATCATAATGAATGACTATCAAAAAAGACGTTTTGCAGATAATATCATTAAATCATTATTTAATACAGTTTCTGGCAAAAAAATAGCCTTCCTGGGTTGGGCATTTAAAAAAGACACCAATGATACCCGCGAAACTGCTGCCATGTATGTTGCTGATATCTTGATGGAAGACAGGGCAATAATTTCGGTGTACGATCCAAAAGTTAAGCACGAACAAATGTTTGCAGATATTGATTATCTTAATTCCAGAACCGAACAAGAAAACAGAGAATTACTTGAACCAACAAAAGATCCTTACGAAGCATGTAAAGATGCTCATGCTATTGCCATATTAACCGAATGGGATGAATTTAAAACCTACAATTGGCAAAAGATTTATGATAACATGATGAAACCTGCCTTTATATTTGATGGAAGGAACATTCTCGATCATAGAAAATTAATTGAAATAGGATTTAATGTAAAAGCCATTGGGAAATAATTATTTTATATAATTTAAATAAAAACTTAAAAATTGGAATTTGTAATGGTTGAAAGAAATCTTAAAAATAAAAAAATTCTAATTACAGGTGGGGCTGGATTTATAGGTTCAAACTTATGTGAAGAGTTGTTAAAATATGAAAACAAAGTTGTTTGTTTTGATAATTTCTCGACCGGTAAAAGAGAAAATATTATTTCGTTTTTAAAAAATCCAAATTTTACTCTGATTGAAGGTGATATACGTAATTACGAAGATTGCGAAAAAGCTGTAAAAGGAGTGGATTATGTCTTGCATCAAGCGGCCTGGGGTAGTGTTCCTAGAAGTATTGAAATGCCACTTTTTTATGAAGAGGTAAATATTAAAGGTCAGTTAAATATGCTAGAAGCTGCACGGCAAAATAATGTAAAGAAATTTATTTATGCATCAAGTTCATCCGTATATGGTGATGAGCCTAATTTACCAAAAAAAGAAGGTACTGAAGGTAATTTATTATCACCTTACGCTTTGACAAAAAAGACAAATGAAGAATATGCAAGGTTGTACAGTAAACTTTATAAACTTGATACTTATGGTTTGAGATATTTTAATGTTTTTGGTAAAAGACAGGATCCAGATGGAGCTTATGCAGCAGTTATTCCAAAGTTCATTAAACTATTGTTAAATGACAAACAGCCAACGATTAATGGTAATGGAAAACAAAGTAGAGACTTTACATATATAGAAAATGTAATTGAAGCAAACTTAAAAGCCTGTATGGCACCGTCTTCTGCATCTGGAGAAGCTTTTAATATTGCTTTTGGAGGCAGGGAATATTTAATTGATATATATTATGCATTAACTAAAGCTCTTAATAAAGATATTGAACCTGTTTTTGTACCAGATAGACCAGGTGATATTAAACATAGCAATGCAGATATAACGAAGGCTAAAAAAATGCTTGGATATAATCCCCAATGGAGTTTTCAAGATGGAATTACTGAAGCAATAAATTGGTATAAGGATAATTTATAATGAAAAGCCCCATAAGAGTATTGCATGTTCTTGGGAGATTGAACAATGGTGGAGCAGAGAGTCGCACTATGGATGTCTATCGAGCTATAGATAAAAGTAAAATACAATTTGATTTTGCAATTCATACCGAACAAGAGTGTTATTATTCAAATGAAGTTAGAAAATTAGGTGGAAGGATTTTTGTTTTTCCTCGATTTAATGGAAAAAATTTATTAGAATATAAAAAAGCATGGGATATTTTTTTTAAAACAAACCCTGAATATAAAATTGTTCATGGGCATATAACAACAACTGCTTTTATTTATCTTAGATCTGCAAAAAAAAATAATGTACCGATACGAATAGCCCATGCCAGAAGTGCACAGAAAAGCAATAAAATAAGAGCATTATTAGCAAAATTGGCAAAGTACTCAGCAAATTATTTGTTAGCTGTTTCAAAACTTGCAGCATTAAGTGAGTTTGGAGAAAAAGCGATGAATAAAGAGAATGTGAAAATAATTCCAAATGCTATTGATGCTAAAAAATATAGTTATAATGTGCAACGACGTTTAGAATTAAGAAAATCCCTAGATTTGAGTAATAATTTAGTACTTGGACATGTAGGTAGTTTTAGATATCCCAAAAACCATGATTTCTTAATTGATATTTTTAAAGAAGTAAAAGAGATTAGAGCAACAGCAAAACTGATGTTAGTCGGAGAAGGGGAGTTGAGAAATAAAATTACGAAAAAGGTCGATGCTCTAGGTTTGTCTGATTCCGTTATTTTTACTGGTATTAGAAATGACATTCCAGATCTTTTGCAAGTTATAGATATTTTGATTTTTCCATCTATTTATGAAGGATTTCCTGGAGTTGTTCTGGAAGCCCAGGCAGCCGGATTACCTTGTGTTATTTCTGATTCGATTACAAAAGAAATAGAATTAACAAATTTAATAACTTATTGCTCAATAAAAGATAAACCAAAAGTATGGAGTGAAATAATTATTAAACAAGCTAATATAATTGATAGACAATTAACTTATAATTTAATACAAGAAAAGGGATATGATATAAATAGCGTATCTAATTGGTATTTAGAGTTTTATTCAAAAGTTTTTAAATATGATCAAGAAAATTGTTAACATTTTAGTAAAGTTACGTTATTTAATACACTATAAGTTGAACCCAATAAAAGCTGCTAGAAAGATAGGAGTGATAGTAGGTGAAAATTGTAGATTTGTTGGAAAAGTAGGTTTTAGTACAGAGCCATATTTAATTAGTATTGGAAATCATGTAAGTATTACAAATAGTTCCTTTATAACGCATGATGGAGGTATTTGGGTATTTAGGGAAGAATATCCAAAATTAGATGTGATAAAAAAGATTGAAATAGGTAATAATGTTTTTATTGGGGATAAATGCATTATTTTACCAGGAGTTATAATCGAAGATAATATCATTATAGGGGCAGGAAGTATTGTATCAAAAAAACTAGAAAGTGGATGGGTCTATGCAGGTGTTCCAGCTAAGAAGATAAAAAGAATTGAAGAATATAAGGATCAAGTCTTATTAGATGGATTAGAACTTAAAGGGTTTTCATATTATAAAAAGAAGGCTTTTTTGATCAATCATTTTAAAACAAAAAAGATTAATAAATGAAATCATTACTCTATATATCTCCAGCTATATTTCCTTATGGTGGAGCATATTCTTCTAGACTTCAGAATTTTGCAAGATTGTTTTATTCATTAGGTTATAAACTACATATTATTAGTGATTATTCTTTTCAGAATAATGTGAGTAGAAATAAAATATTTCAGTTTGAACATGTCTCTTATCAGGTTCTTACTAACGTACCATCACCATTAAATAGGATAAAGTGCACAATATTCTCTGTCTCAATTTTTCGTAAATATATTTCTACTCATAATGTTGATATAGTTATATTAGGAAACTGTTATGATCGCTTTTCGAGAATGAGGTCGATTTGCAAAGAGAAAGGAATTCCATGTGTTTTGGAAATTGGAGAATGGTATGATACTAACTCTAGAAGATTAGGTAAATTTAATCCGTATAATATAATTTATAATAGAGTTATACAAAGTGAATATGTAAAATCTGATGGTGTTATAGCAATTAGTAGGTATCTACAACAATATTTTAAATCATTTACTCAAAATGTAATTAGAATTCCTACTATTCTTGATGTACAAAATAATGATTATTCATTAGAAACAAACAATAAAAAATTAGTTATTGTGCAAATTGGTTTTTCTGGGACACATAAAGAAAAATTTGAAAATATATTTTTAGCTTTAAAAAAACTAGGTAAGGAAAGGACCAAAATAGAATATAATATTTATGGATCAACAAAAGATACGGTACTGAAAAATATTTCTAATAACACAGAGTTATTAGATTCTGTTTCTGATTGTGTTAATATAAAGGGGAAAGTTCCCCAACCAGAAATTCATGATATTTATAAGAATGCTGATTATAGCATTTTTATAAGACCACAAAAACGATCTAATGAAGCTGGCTTTCCAACAAAGTTAGCAGAAAGCATGATGGCAGGTACACCTGTAATAACTAATAAAACAGGTGATATTGAATTGTATCTAAAAGAGAGTGTTAATGGATATTTTCTAGAAGAAAATTCAGTGGATTATTTATTAAATATTTTTAAACAACTTCTTAATCAAAATTATAATGATCATAAACAATTGAGAATAGAAGCAAGAAAAGAAGCTGAAAGAAGTTTTGACTATAGAATTTATTCATCAGATTTAAAGAAAATGCTCGAATCTTTATATAATAAAGCATAAGGAAAAAGTTAGATGAATTTTAAGTTTGGGATTAATAGCGAAAATATTAAGGAATTTGGAAGAAAATTAATTCCACTTTTAGCATTGATTATGTTTACTTTTATTCCAACTTCTCATAATTCAGAGATATTTGGTATAATATGGACTCTGACAGTTTGGATAATAATTGTTATATATATATCATATGTTGGATTATTTAATCGAATAAATTATAATCTTTTTATAAGAGGATTGGTTTTTATTATTATATATGTTGGAAGTATAACGATTTTTACTTTAATACGAAATAATGATGCACGACTTTCTATATATAGAATTGCTCCTGTATTATCATTGATCTATCTTACATCTTTTAAAATTAATGATTATAAAATTTCTCAAAGATATATGAGAAGACTTTTAGATATTTTCTTTATTGCAATGTTAATTTGGAATATCTTGATTTTATTAGGAAGTGATTTTATAAAGGAATTTACTATAAATAATTACTCTCAATATTATGAGAAAGCCTTAGAATATACTTTTTATTATAAGAAAACAGTTATGAGTTTTGGTGTTCATACCTGGGCATCTTACTTTTATATAATAATGTTTTACTTAAGTTATGTAACAGCAATTAGAACTGGCCTAATGCGATTCTACATATATTGTGGATTTACTGTTTTTTTTACTGTTTTTTTAACTTCAAATTCTAGTTTGGTTTATGGTATAATTATGACAATTATGTTGCTATGGCTTTTAAGAAAAAAACCCATAGTTTTATTTTCAATTTTAGGAATAATTATTATTGTCATATTTAATATGTGGGAAACACTATGGGAAAGGTATAAATTTATTACACAGAGTGACACAAATGGATTGATAGCGAGATACTTAATTGATGGTGGTTCTTTTAAAAATAATTTTAAGATAATATTGAGTTCAATGGGTATAGGGTTTTGTATTTTTGATAATATGAAAATTGGATATAGTGATTCTGGATATATTGTATATTTAACAATGGGAAGTTTCCCTTTGATAATAATTATTTATACAAGATTATATAATTTTTTAGTACGTAATATTAATGTTCGTTATATTTGGTTTATATTATTTATTATCTTTTCTTTTGAACTAGCCTTACCAGCCACCTATAGTTATCGTTTCCCTTTTGTTATTGTCTTTGTTATTTATTATCTAAACAATTTATCAAAGTGTGAAGAAAACATTAAATAAGTTTAAAAATTTACTTTTTTTGGCCTTTAGAAAGCCTTTTGATACATCAACAAGAGAAGGAAGGTCACAAGAAAGGTATAGGAGAATGGCTTTAACTGCAATAACATCTGTTATAGCTAAAGTGCTGGGAGCTTCAATACCTTTGATAACTGTTAAATTATCATATAATTATCTTGGTCCGGAATTATATGGTTTGTGGGTGGCAATAATATCCTTTTTTTCATTATTTAATTTTGCTGATTTAGGTTTGGGTAATGGATTAAGAACAATGTTAGGAAATGCGTATGGGAAAAATGATATTAAAAAAAGTAAAGAAATGATAGCCAGCACCTTTTATATGCTGATTGGAGTAACATTGCTGTTTAATATTATATTTCTTAGTATTTTTAAATTTATTAAATGGGGAGAGGTAATGAATGCAAATACTAAGGAAGCTATTATTTTAGCTTCAGGTGTAGTCTTGGCTGTAGTTTTACCGAAGTTATTGTCCATCCCTTTGAGTATAGTGACCAGAACGCAGTTGGCTTTGCAAGAAGGTTATAAAAGTAATATATGGTCATCTATGGCAGCAATAATAAGCTTGGTTCTAATTTATGTAACAATTAAAGCTGACGCAGGAAAGTTGGCAATGGTTTGGGGAGCATCTTCAGCAATTGCAATAGTATCGTTTGCTAATCTAATTTATTATTTTAGAAAGGAGCGAAAGGTACTTAGTCCAACATTTAAGTATTTTAATAAAAAAATGGCTTTTTCCTTACTAAAAACAGGTCTATTATTCTTAATATTATCAATATTTACAACTTTAAGTTTAGCTTTAGATAATTTCATTGTAGCCAGAACTAGTAGTTTGGAAGAATCAGGAACTTATGCTATACTTTTTAAGTTGGCTAGTTTAATAAGTATTGCTTGCGTTATGATTAGTACACCAATGTGGGCAGCTTCTAGCGAAGCATTTGCTAAGGGAGAAATAAACTGGGTAAAAAAAAATACCCGCCGCATTTCTATTATATCTATTGGAATTTCAATTTTCGCCATTGCTTTTCTATTGCTATTTTCTGATTTTATATTAAAAGCTTGGATTAATAGTAATTTTAGTTATTCTAAAGTTTTATTAATTGGTATGGGCTTCATGCAGTTATTGCTTTCTTTTATTTCACCGTATTTTATGGTATTAAATGCTGCTAATATTATTAGATATCAGGTAATTATATTCTTTATATATTTTGCTATTAGTTTACCTTTAAAGTTTATTTTGTCAAATATTTATGGGATTGAAACCATTCCCTGGGTTGGCGCAATATTTTATTTAGTAATTATTATTCCGTCTGTATTAATTAAAGTTAAAAAGTTATATTTAAATAGTAAGATTATTAATATCTAAAGGATTGTTGGTTAAATTAAAAAAATAATTTATGAAATTATTTAGACTTGTAAAAGCATTAAGAAACAGGCTTGAGATAAGGATGGCTCCTCTTAAATATTCTAAGAGAGTAGGTGTCAATTTTATTGATGAAGAGCTCAAGCTTTATGGTACTATTCGCTGGGATTCAGAACCTTGGATGATTCCATAAGGAAAGAACGTTCATATAACTCATAATGTTGCTTTCATTACTCATGACGGTGGAGCTCTTCCCTTTAGAAAACGGGAACCAACATTAGAGATATCAAAACCAATTATGGTTGGTAATAATGTATTTATTGGAATTAATACAGTAATTTTACCAAGAGTAAATATAGGGAATAATGTTGTTATTGGGGCATGTTCTGTTGTCACTAAAGATATTCCTGATAATTCATTAGTTGTTGGCAATCCGGCTAGAGTTATAAAAACTGCTGATGAATATTTTGAGAAATTAAAAAATGAATCATTAGGGTTTGGACACTTAAGTGGAAAGGAAAAAGATAAAGCGCTAAGAGAGTATTATAACTATAAGAAATAAAAGAATGTTTGAGAATAAAATTTTACTAATAACTGGTGGTACAGGTTCTTTTGGAAATGCTGTGTTAAAAAGATTCTTGGATTCGAAAATAAAAGAAATAAGAATTTTTTCGAGAGATGAGAAGAAACAAGACGATATGCGTAATTATTATCAAAATTCTAAGTTAAAATTCTACATTGGAGATGTGCGAAATCCTGATAGTATTGATAATGCTATTCGTGGAGTGGATTTTGTATTTCATGCCGCTGCTTTAAAACAAGTACCATCTTGTGAATTTTTTCCGTTAGAGGCTACTAAAACCAATGTAATTGGTACAGCTAATGTTATTCGTTCCGCAATAAATAAAAAGGTAAAAAAGGTAGTGTGTTTAAGTACTGATAAGGCTGCTTATCCAATAAATGCAATGGGGATTTCTAAAGCTTTAATGGAGAAAGTTATAGTCGCAGAGTCGAGAAATGTACCTGAAGATGAAACTACTATTTGCTGTACACGATATGGAAATGTTATGGCATCCAGAGGATCTGTAATTCCTTTATTTATTAATCAAATAAAGTCAGGACAACCAATGACAATTACAGATCCTAATATGACACGTTTTTTAATGTCTTTGGATGAAGCTGTAGATTTAGTGTTGTTTGCTTTTAATAATGGCAAACAAGGAGATTTATTTGTTCAAAAGGCTCCATCATCTACAATTGGTGATTTAGCACAAGCTGTGAAAGAAATTATGAGTGCAAATAACGAAATTAAAACTATTGGGACAAGGCATGGCGAAAAATTATATGAGACGCTTTGCACTCGGGAGGAAATGATGAGAGCTGAAGACATGGGAGATTTTTATAGAATAACTGCGGATAATAGAGATTTAAACTATAATAATTATTTTACTGATGGTGATGTAAAAACATCGTCATCTGATGATTATAATTCCCATAATACTTATCGACTATCTATTGTGGAAATTAAGAAAAAACTTCTTTCCCTTGGTTATATTAAAGATGAGTTGTCAAAGAATGAATAATTTAAATTTTGAATAATATTCATAAATATTTTAGCGATTTAAATGATTTAAATTGAAATTAAAGTGCAAGCAGGATTTATAAAAACACATCTCTTTCATCAATTAAGTTTATATCAAAACGAATTTGAAACAAATGAAATTAATGATGATTTTTTTGAAAAAGTGTTATAGGAAAATGTAAAAGAAACAGATTTTACTTAAATTATTTTATTGATAAATTATTAATATGAAAAGACTTAAAGTTCTTACTGTAGTAGGTACAAGACCGGAAATCATAAGACTTTCTCAAGTAATGTTAAAACTAGATCAAATGGAATGTATCGAACATATTCTTGTTCACACAGGTCAAAATTATGATTATGATATTTTTTAAAGATTTGGGATTAAGAAAACCTGATTATTTTTTTAATGCAGCTGGGGGAAATACAACATCAACCGCTGGTCAGATATTAATTAATATTGATCCTATTTTAGACGATGTAGAACCTGATGCATTTTTAGTTTTAGGTGATACTAATTCTTGTTTATGTGCAATTGCAGCAAAGAAAAGAAAAATACCTATTTTTCATATGGAAGCTGGTAATAGGTATTTTGATCAACGTGTACCGGAGGAAACAAATCGAAAGATAGTAGATCATATTAGTGATATAAACTTAACATATAGTGATATAGCTAGGGAATATCTGCTTAGAGAAGGAATACCGGCAGATAGAGCGATTAAAACAGGTAGCCCAATGTATGAGGTTTTAAATGCTTATCTAAATAAAATAGAGAAATCAGACATACAAAACAAACTTAGCTTAGAAAAGGAGAAATATTTTATTATATCAGCACATAGAGAAGAAAATATTTCATCAGATACTAATTTTTATGGATTAGTAAACTTGTTAAATGCTATTGCAGAAAAATATAAGTATCCAGTTATTGTTTCTACACATCCACGGACAAGAAAAATGATTGAAGAGAAAAATGTAGTATTTAATCCATTAGTAAAATTAATGAAACCAATGGGATTCTCAGATTATAATAATCTTCAATTATATGCAAAAGCAGTGTTGTCAGATAGTGGGACAATTTCGGAAGAGTCTTCAATTTTAAATTTTCCTGCTTTAAATATTAGAGAAGCTCACGAAAGACCAGGAGCAATGGAGGAATCTTCAGTAATGATGGTTGGAATGTCAGAGGATAGAATAATGCAAGGTCTAGCTATTTTAGATAAACAAAAAAGAGGAAAAGATAGAACTTTACGTTTAGTTTCTGATTATTCAATGCCCAATGTTTCTGAGAAAGTGATCCGAATTATTCTTTCATATATAGATTATGTGAATAGGGTGGTTTGGCAAAGATGAACATAATTTTTATCTTTTAAATTTTACTCTGTGAAAAAAATAGTAAAAATTAAACAGTATCAAATTATTTGTTGGATTTATCAAAAGGACAATTAAGAAATGTGTCGTAATTTTTCATCTCCAGTATCGGCATTCGATGAGGTGAAAAAAAATAAAAAGTAAAAGTTTATAGTGTATAGAAGGTCTAATCTAATTACAGATTTAGTTTCTAATTATAATATTTTAATGGAAAGCATATCGCTTGTTAAGAATGAGCTATTGTTTATCATCAAATTAAACAAAGTATAAGTCAAATGAAATGATTGAAAAAAGCAAATTACAAACTAAATTTTCAATGTAAATAATTCATTCCAATTTAAATGCAGAAAATAATAAATAAATACCAAGTTTTCTTTTATATATTGCCAATTATTTCATCATTATCATTGATTTTTAGGGCATTTTTACCATTTCAATTTTTCATATCAGGAATCTCTTTAATGATATTTGGAGTTTTTTATTTAGTTAATTTTTCAGTTATTACGCTTAAAGAAAACATAATAATATGTTTTAGAAATGCATGGTTGCTATTTATAGTTGCTTTAGTTTTAATAGTTGCTATCTTGTTTACTCAAACTAAAACTAGTTTAATTGAAAAAGAGCTTTTTCGAATTTTATCTGCCTTAGTACTTTATGTTTCTCTTTCCCTGGTTTCTATTCATAAGGGTCTAAGTTTTATTAAAAATAAATTTGTTGACATATTTTTAATTTATATAGCATTTATAATAACATTTACATTATACAAGTTAATAAATACTGAGTATACATTTTATTTATTTTCAAATGAAGTCGATTTTAATATGACAGCCATGTATCTTATTATGTCTGTCATAATTATTGTTTATCGCATTTATTCTGAAGATCAAACAAGATGGAAAGTATTACTGTATAATGTTTTTCTTGTTATAATAACTTTTATTATCTTAACACTATCATCACGTAGGGGAATTATTATACTTTCAGTTTTAGTATTCTTAATATTAATAGGACTAATATTGAAGAAATATCGTTCAAAGTGTAAACAGATTATGGTTTATATTTTTATAGTATTCTCAGTGTTAACATTATCACTTACTCTTTTTATAAACAACAATTTTAGACATTACTTACTTTATAATGTTAAATCAACATCTCTTTCTAATAGTATTATAGCAACTGCAGCAAAGTATTATTCTATATTTGAAGGAAATCCTGACAAAGTTTGTTTTTTCTCACCTCCTTTTATTTTTGGGCAAATCCCAAAAAGTAAAATAATAGATGATATAAAACATAATAAGGATTCCAACAACATTTATAAAAGTATCAATGAGTTAGCTTTGTTTGTAGATTCAAAAGATGAACTAATTAGCTACATACCAGAAGCAGAAAGAATTCCTGACTCTGTTTTTAATAAAACAAAATTAACCAATTTGCCTTTATCTTATAATGTTGATTATGATTTTGAATACTCTTTTATTCCAATAAGTTTTGGGAACTGCATCCTAGAAGATTACAATTCAAATAAAAATACGTTTATTTTTAAATCATTAGTTTCAGGTGATAATTCACGTTTATTAAGTTTTTTACCTGCAAGCGATAGTTCTCGTTTTACTTTAAACTTTGATTACTCATCAACAACATCTACACCGCAATTTAGGCTTTTGGATTTTTATAGTCAGGCTTTTCATTCCATTATTAAAGATACTGTTATCAGTATTGACCGAAATAATAAATATAAAAAAATAATAGTATTAGACATTCTTAAGGAGACTGCTGATAAAATTAGATTTGAAATTGATTTTAATTCCCCAGAACTTATCATTTCTAATTTAAGTTGGAAAAGACAACAACTTTCAAAGCTTGTTATAAATTCTCCTCAAAAAAATACAATAGAGAAAAAAGAATTGTATGAAAGAACAATTGTAGCTATTAAAAATGAGCATAATCCATCAGATAATAGAAATGTGAATATCGATTCCTTATTTTTAATGCAAGATAAAATTGTGTTTAATCAGAAATTTAGAATTTATGCACGTTCTAATATAGATAGTTCTTCAGTTAATTTTGCATCATATAAAACCACTGGAAGAAATGGAGCTATAATGAAGATAGTACCTACAATACCTGATCAAACTTATGTAGTTTCATATAAAACCAATATTCATCCGGATAATCTATTCTATAAAATAGGAAGATATCCACAGACAGAACCACATTATACGAAATTAAAAAATAGATTTTTTACTACTGAAAAAATTGGCGAACTATACTTCGTAAAAGATTCTTTTAAAGTAGAAGATTGTTTATCTCTTTGCGCAAGTTTAGTCATTGGTTCTAAGTTTAAACAGGATTCATTTTTTGTTTCTGATTTTAAATATATTTTATATAGTAATAAGAAGGAACTAAAGTTAACAGAACTACAAAGAAATCATACTGGAATGTTTTTTAAATTGGGAAAATATGCTGATGAAAATTATGCTACAATAACTCAGGATAGCTTATTAGCATATTATAAACTTGAAAAACTTGACCAAACAAGAGACCTATATACAAGTAGGTTGATTCGATGGCATTTCGCATATAAATATTTTAAGGAATATAGTATTTTAGAAAAAATGATTGGTAAGAGATTAGAATACCTTTCAGTCTACCATAAAATTTTTAAAACAAAAGTCGATGGTGATTATCCTCACAACCCAATAATTTCAGCATTTTTATATTCTGGAGTTTTAGGTGGGTTACTATATACCTATTTTTTAGGATTAAGTTTTTATAGTTATTGGAAATTGAGAAAGGAACTAGCAATATTTGCTA
Organism: Bacteroidetes bacterium GWB2_32_14; assembly: GCA_001768235.1. GTDB lineage: Bacteria > Bacteroidota > Bacteroidia > Bacteroidales > UBA12077 > UBA12077. Next base: position 145,351 of record MENK01000024.1, on the reverse strand, counting down.
TCTTATATATGGTGGCATTTGTTTTTGCTTTTTTTAGTGGGAATAGTCATTTTTCAATACCTGTTTTTGCTTTATTTTCATTAATTCCTTTTTTACCAACAATAAAAGGTAGTAAAACTTATGATTAAATTGCTAAGAATAACAACGGTTCCAATCTCCTTAAAAATTCTTCTCAAAGGGCAGTTAAAGTTTATGTCTCAGCATTTTGAAGTGATAGGGGTATCTGCACCTGGTGTTGAAATAGATGAGGTAATAAAGAATGAAGGAATTCGCTGCATAGAGCTGCCAATGGAGCGAAAACCGAGTCCTATCAAGGATATTTTGAGTATAATAAGGATGTATATATTAATAAAAAAAGAGAAACCTACAATTGTACACACACATACACCAAAAGCAGGAATGGTAGGCATGATTGCATCTTTTTTTGCAAAAGTACCAGTAAGGCTTCACACAGTAGCCGGCTTACCTCTAATGGAATCGAAAGGGTTGAAATTTTTAATATATAAATTTATTGAGAAAATAACTTATTTATGTGCCAATCAAGTATATCCTAATTCAAAAAAACTTGCAGAATATATTGTTAATGAAAAAATTGCGCATGAATCAAAAGTAAAGGTCATTGGGAATGGAAGTACTAATGGGATAGATACCAATTATTTTATGCCAAAATATTTTGAAGATCAATCACTTATTATTAGAGAAAAATTAAATATTAAAACTAATGATTTTATATTCTTGTATATTGGAAGATTAGTAAAAGACAAAGGAGTAAATGAAATGTTAAGTGCTTTTGAACAAGTTTTACTGAAAAGAAAAAATATTAAACTTCTTCTTGTTGGTGACTATGAAGAAGAAAGAGACCCAATCTCAGTAAAGTCAAAAGATACAATCGCTAAAAACGAGAATATAATTATGATTGGTTTTCAATCAGACGTGCGACCTTATCTGAGTATTGCTAACTGTTTTGTTTTTCCCAGTTACAGAGAAGGTTTTCCTAATGTTGTATTGCAAGCGGGTGCTATGGAAAAATGTAGCATTGTTACAGATATAAATGGTTCAAATGAGATTGTAATCCATAATGAAACAGGAATTATTGTACCACCAAAAGATAGTAAAGCGCTATATTTGGCAATGGAAGCTATAATATCTGATGAAACGATTGATTGCTATGCAATGGGTAAAAAGGCAAGAGAACGTATAGTATGTTTATATGAGCAACAGAAGATATGGGAACTCATTTTAAAAGAATATTATAATTGTATAAGGAATGTATAGAATTGTAAAAGGAACATTTGATAGAGTGTTTGCATTAGTTGTATTTATTATACTTTTACCTGTATTTATAATTGTTACTTTATTTTTATTTATTACAAACTCCGGAAAACCATTTTTTATCCAAAAACGCCCGGGTAAGAATGGAAAAATATTTAAAATTATAAAGTTTAAAACAATGAATGATAAAACTGATAAAAATGGTAAATTACTTCCAGATGAATATAGATTAACTTTTATCGGCAAAAATATTAGAAAATTATCTTTGGATGAGATTCCACAATTAATGAATGTTTTAAAAGGAGATATGTCATTAGTTGGACCACGACCATTATTACCTGAATATTTGCCATTATATAATGAATTTCAAATGCAACGGCATAATGTGAAACCAGGAATAACAGGTTGGGCACAAGTAAATGGGCGTAATGCAATATCTTGGGAACAAAAATTTGAATATGATGTTTGGTATGTCAACAATTTATCTTTTTTTTTGGATTTACGGATTTTATTAAAAACATTATATAAAATAATTAATAAAGAAGGTATATCATCAAAAAATTCTTTAACATCAGAAAAATTTACAAGTAATTAAATGTAGTGTTATGTATCTTTATGGAGCTTCGGGGCATGCTAAAGTTATTCTTGAAATCTTAGAATCTATAGGTATTGAAATTAATGGATTGTTTGATGACAATGAAAAAATTACGGAGTTATTAGGCTATAAATGTAATAAACCAGATATTGAACTAATTAATTGCTCTGAATTATTAATTTCAATAGGTGATAACAAGACTAGAAAAAAGATAGCTGGAAATTATTCAAAAGCAAAATATACAAAAGCTATTGACATTACGAGTAAGATTTCAAAAAGATCAATAATTGGTAATGGTACAGTTATAATGCCTGGTGTAATTGTTAATTCATCGTGTTATATTGGAAACCATATTATTTTAAATACTAAGGCTTCAATAGATCATGATTGTATTATTGAAGATTTTGTTCATATTGGCCCTGGGGCTACTTTATGTGGAGGAGTTAAAGTTCATGAAGGTACATTTATTGGTGCTGGAGCTGTAATTTTACCAGGAATTAAAATTGGTAAATGGTCAATAATTGGTGCAGGATCTATTGTGAATAGAAATATTCCTGATCATCAAACTTGGGTTGGAAATCCTGCAAAGAGATTAAAATAATTGATGTATAAAAAATATTATTATTATACTACACTTAGCTTTATCTTAACCGTATTATTATGGTTCATGCGAATGGTATTGCCAGGTATTAAGTTTGTTTTTATTCCTGTATTTATAGTAAATCTAATATTTTTCATTATTTTTTACTTTAAAATGTTTTTTAATAAAAACCTTTTTTATGAATATATTAAAACATTTTATCCTCTTATTATACTGGGCATTTTTTATTTAATTGGAATTATAAATTCGATTAAAATATATGCAACTTGCTTAAATGATTTAACTGAATTCTCAATTAATATTTTATTATTGTATTGTTTATTTATCATAATTCATGGTAATAAAAGTATCGTTTATCTTAAACAAATATTTAAAAAAATTACCAGAATAATAGGAGTATCCTCAATAATAGCATCTTTAATAGGGATAACAAATTATATATTACAATTTTATGATATAGAGATAATAAGTGGTTCTACAGGTACATCATTAAATATGGATGCAAACTTTTTTGCTTTGTTTTCTTTTCTAGGAATTATTTCATTTCTTCCTGTACTTACTAAACAATTAAATTTATTAAAAAGGACATATATTCAAATGTTAATTTTAATATTAATAGTAAATATATTTTTTACTTATTCATCGCGCTCTTTGTTTCTTCTCGGAATTTCATTTTTCATACTTGTATTTGTTCAGTTTCCAATAAATAAAAGTAAAACACATACTCGGATTGAATATTTAAGAATAAATACAAGATTATTAACATTAACTTTAATTGGAGTAATATTTTGCGGAATTTTATTGGTTAAGCATAAACCCAATTTTAATGAGAGTATTAAATCAGGTTATTTTAAAAATCAAACTATTAATGTAAATGAGTTTAATGTAAACATGACTAATGTTTTAATAAATGATGCATTTAAAGTTGAAAAATTGAAATATGCATTTGAAACATTTAATGAACAAAATGTTAGTCAAAAATTATTTGGTAGTGGTTTTACTTATTTAGAGAAATTTGGAAAAAAATTTAAAAACGATTTAAATGAATTTGATTATCCACATAACCCAATTCTTTCTTCTCTTTTATATTCAGGTTTTTTAGGTAGTTTATTTGTATTGGTTTTTTTAATTCTTTCTATCTATTATGGAATTATATATATTGCAAATTACCCATTATACTCATTAATGCTATTTGTATCATCTGTTTTTATATTGTTTAGCGGAAATAGTATTTTTAGTGTACCTATCTTTTTATTTCTTTTTTCATTATCATTTTTAATTCGCCATCAGGAAATTTCTGATTTGAATATTGATTTCAACTTAGCTAAACCCGGAAGTAAACTATTTAAAGAAATATTTGATTATTTTTCATCTACAATACTTTTAATTGTTTTATTTCCAATATTATTATTGGTTTCAATTATTGTAATTATTTCAATGGGTTGGCCTGTATTTTATACACAAACCCGAGTAGGTCAAAATGGGAAATTGTTTCGATTATACAAGTTTAGAACAATGAAAAAAGCAAAATCAGAAACAAGTATAGCTGCTAAAGAAATCGAACGAATAACTCAAGTTGGTAATTTTTTAAGAAAATCAAAAATTGATGAACTACCAGAGTTAATAAACATTATAAGAGGAGATATGAGTTTTGTTGGACCACGACCAGATGTACCTGGTTATGCCGATTTGTTATGTGATGATGATAAAATAATTCTTCAATTAAAACCTGGCCTTACAGGGCCAGCATCTTTAAAATATGTGGATGAAGAGGATATCTTAAAAAAAGTTACAAATCCTCAAGAATATAATGATAGGGTAATTTTCCCTGATAAAGTTAGAATTAATAAAGAATATATGAAATATTGGAATTTCTGGATCGATATTAAAATAATTATCTTTACTGCCTTAAGAAAGAAACTTAAAGAAAACTATTTTCAATAAAAAGTATGAATAAAAAGATTTGGTTATCGTCTCCACATATGAGTGGAAATGAATTAAAATATATACATCAGGCATTCGATGAAAATTGGGTTGCTCCTTTAGGACCTAATGTAAATGGTTTTGAAAATGAATTACAAAACTACTTACATATTAATCACGTTGCAGCATTAAGCTCAGGAACTGCTGCTATTCATTTAGCATTAATTCTTTTAGGTGTTGAACAAGGAGATGAAGTACTTGTTTCATCTTTTACTTTCTCTGCAACAGTTAATCCTATTGTATATCAAAAAGCTATTCCAGTTTTTATTGATAGCGAGAAGGATACTTGGAACATGGATCCCGGATTACTTGAAAAAGCGATTAATGATAGAATTAAAACCGGGAAAAAACCAAAAGCAATTATTGTAGTTCATCTTTATGGAATGCCTGCTCAAATTGAAAAAATTATTGACATTGCAAATAAATATGAAATACCGGTTATCGAAGATGCTGCTGAAGCATTAGGCAGTAAGTATAATGGTAAAGCATGCGGTACTTTTAGTTTAATGGGAATTCTATCATTTAATGGGAATAAAATTATTACTACTTCAGGTGGTGGTGCATTAATTTCTAATAACGATGAATATATTAATAAATCGAGATTTCTAGCTACTCAGGCAAGAGATAATGCACCTCATTATCAACATTCTCACATAGGTTATAATTACAGGATGAGTAATATTGTTGCAGGCATTGGCCGTGGTCAACTTGAAGTTATTGATGAGCGAGTAAAACAGAGAAGAGCTAATCATTTGTTTTATAAAGAAATATTTAAGAATATAAAAGGAGTTACTATTCTGGATGAACCAGATAATAAATTTTATTCAAATTTCTGGCTAACAACAATACTAATTGATCCAAAAGTAACTAATGGAATTTCACGTGAAACTTTACGACTTGCTTTTGAAAGTGAGAACATTGAATCACGTCCACTTTGGAAGCCTATGCATTTACAACCTGTTTTTGAAAAACACCCTGCCTATTTGAGCGGTTGTAGCGAAAAATTATTCGAAAATGGATTATGTTTACCATCAGGGAGTAATTTAACTAACTCTGATAAAGAAAGAATTTCCAAAGTTTTAAATAATATTTTTTAAAATGATAAATTCTTTAACTGGTAAAAAAATTAATCGGAATGTTATAGTTATTTCAATTTCGATAATAAATAATGGAATTTTATTTAGAAAAATTTATCGTTTAAGTCTTGATTCTGATTATTTGGCATTATCTCTACTTATCTGTTTTATTAAAAACAATTTTTTATTCAATTTTTTATAAAAAAGGAATTACAATTTTATCAATTATTCCGTTTACGTATGATTTAAAAGAAAACAATCATGTTTCTTAACCAATTTAGAAATAGAATAATTGTAAAAAATACTCTGATACTAATTGTAGGCGTTGGAATAGCTCAGATTATAGCCATAGTCTTTCAATTGATTACACGTAGATTATATTCTCCCGATGATTTTGGTGCGTATGCAGTTTATTATAGTATAGTAAGTATTTTAGCTTCAATTGTTCCTCTTCAATATAACAAAGCGATTGTTTTACCAAATGAAAAGGATAAAAGTACAAACCTGCTTTTTGGAACAATCTTTATCATTTCAATATTTTCAGTATGCATTTTTTTTACAGTAGTTTTTATTCCTTCTATTTGGACTGAATTAATTGAATTTCCTGAAAAATATTTTAAATGGTTATATTTTATGCCTATTACAGTATTTTTATTCGCATCTTATGATGCAATAAATTACTGGTTAATTAAAAATAAAGCTTTTAAAGCAAGTTCTGTTAATAAAATAATAAGAAGAACAGGCGAGGGAATAACTCAAGTTGGAGTTGGATATACAAAAAATTCAATCGGAATTTTATTAGGTGATATTATTGGAAACTTTCTAAATTTAATAGCAGGTATTGTACAATCAATACGATTCGGATTAAAAATTAAGAATGTTAATATTAGTAACATAAAACGTGAATTAAATAGATATATTGATTTTCCTAAATACTATGCAATTCCAAATTTATTTAATTCTGTTAGTCTTGTTTTGCCTGTATTAATTGTAAATAAACTATACTCTGATTCAATTGTAGGCTATTTTGATTTAAGCAGGATGGTTCTTGCTGCTCCTTTAGCATTAATAACAATATCTTTATCGCAGGTTCTGCTACAAAATATTTCTGAAAAAAGAAATAATCATAAACCGATAAAAAAAGATATTTTAAAAACAGCTGGATATCTTTCGATAATGGTTTTTATAGGAATAATTATTATTGAACTATTTGCAAACGAAATATTCCAACTATTTGGAAAGCAATATACCATTTCGGGTGTTTATACAAGAATATTGGTTTTTTCGTATGGAATAAAATTTATTGTCTCACCTTTAGCTTCAGTTTTTCCAGCACTCGAAAAAATAAAAATTGGAGCCTTATGGCAAATATTTTATTTTTGTTTTTTATCTGTATTATTTCTTTTCAAAAACATAGATATACTTGTTTTTCTTAAAATACTTGTTGGTATTGAGTTGATATGCTATATTATTTATTTTATATTTATATATTTTGTAGTTAATCAGTACGATAAATCTTTAAAAGATTAATTAATGAAAATATGCCATATTACTTCGGCACATCCAATAGATGATGTTAGGATTTATCATAAAGAGTGCCTTACTTTAAATAAATATGGTTTTGATATTCAAATTTTAGGATCAATTTCTTGGAAATCTATTGAGCCTAAAATTAAATATGAACTTTTAAAGTTTAGTACAAACAATCTATTAAAAAGGTTTTTTTATTTACCCTTTATATTTTATAAGAAAGCTAAAATAATTAATGCAGATATATATCATTTTCATGATCCTGAGCTACTTATTGTTGGTTTTTTATTGAAAAGAAAGGGAAAAATAATTATATATGATATTCATGAAGACAACCCTAGAGCAATCATAGGTAGAGATTGGGGAAACAAATATTTAAGAATAATTATTTCTTACTTCTTTGAAAAGTTTGAAAATATTTTTTCTAAAAAGTTTGATGTATTATTAACTGCTACAAATAATATTTATAATAGATTTATTTTAATTAATAAAAATACTATTACCCTTAATAACTACCCTCAACTATCAGAAATAATTAATTTAAATAATAAAAAACATCAAAAACAAAAACAACTTTGTTATACAGGAATAATAAACCAACAAAGGGGAATAGGATATATCGTTAAAGCATTAGAAAAAGTAGAAATTAGACTTTTATTAATTGGGAATTTTTCATCAAATGATTATTATAATGAATTAAAAAATCAAAAAGGATGGCAAAATGTCGATTATGTTGGTTACAATTCGAGAGAATATGTGAATGAGAGTTTGGTATCTTCAATTGCTGGCATTGTTACTTTTTTACCTTTACCAAATCATATAAATTCTCAACCTAATAAGATGTTTGAGTATATGAGTGCTGGAGTTCCGGTTATTGCTTCAGATTTCCCGTTATGGAAAGAGATAATTCATAATAATAATTGTGGTATTTGTGTTAATCCCACAAATCCAGATGAAATTTCTACGGCTATACAGTTTTTAATAAACAACCCTGATCAAGCTTTAAAAATGGGTGAAAATGGAAGAAAAGCAGTAATTGAGAAATATAATTGGGAAGTCGAGTCTGAAAAATTATTAAATATTTATAATAAGTTTATGATTATTAAATGAATAATATTTCAATTATAATACCAACCAGGAACGAAGAGAAGTACTTATTTACTTGCATAAATTCTATTATTAATGGGTTATATCCCAAAGATAAAATAGAAATCATTATTGTTGATGGATTAAGTGATGATAGTACAATTGAAATTGTAAATAATTTATCAAAAAATAATGAAAATATTAAACTAATTACTAATTATAGTAAAACTACTCCTTATGCTTTAAATCTAGGTATAGAAAATTCAACTGGGGAATACATTTTTATTGTTAGTGCACATGCTGAATATCCAGAAGATTATTTTTTTAAATTAGTTGAATGGGCAAATAAGCTTAATGCTGATTGTGTTGGAGGAGTATTAAAAACAAAAACACTAAAAAAAACCAAAACAGCAAATGCTATTCAATTTGTGTTATCGAATAAATGGGGAGTAGGCAATGCTATTTTTCGTACAGGTGTTGAAAATGTTTTTGAAGTTGATACCGTAGCTTTTGGATGTTATCATAGAAGTGTTTTTGATAAATATGGTAAGTTTAATCAATATCTTATTAGAAATCAAGATATAGAATTTAATTTAAGAATAAAAAAAAGCGGTGGAACGATATTCATTGTTCCTGATGTTTCTGCAATTTATTATGCAAGAAGTACATTTAGAGAATTTGCAAAAAATAATTTTCAAAATGGACTATGGAATATTTTAACAGTTTATTATACAAAAAAAATTAATTCATTATCATTTAGACATTTCGTTCCTTTAGGATTTGTTTTGTCAATATTATTACCTTTAGTTTTTTCTCTGTATTATTTCCCATTATTTTTTTTTAGTATAGGATTATTGATTATTTATATAATATTTATATCAAATATTATATTGTTTAAAAAAATAAGAAATTCAAATTACCATAATATTATATTTGCATTTTTTATTTTACATTTTTCATATGGTATTGGTTCGTTAATTGGAATTTTAAGAATGATTAAACTAGTATTAAAGTAAAGTTTATGACTAAATCAATAATCGATTTTTTAAAAAATAATTTTCAATTTTATGTATTTATTCTGGTAGCAATATTTTTACCAGTTACAAAAAAATACTTACCCTTAGTAATGTCTTTATGGGTTTTATCGGGTTTAATACAAATAAAAAAAATAAATTTAAGTAATTATAAAAATTTATTAATCTTACTTTTTCCTTTTTTATATTTTATTTTACATATTATTGGATTATTATATACAAATAATTTAAAATCAGGTTTTTTCGACCTAGAAGTAAAATTATCAATTGTATTTATTCCGTTAATTACACTATTTATATCTCAGAAAGTAATTCAAAAACAAAATCAAATTTTACAATTATTTGTTATATCTAATTTTATTATAAGCTTAGTGTGTTTATTTTTTGCACTTAAAAATAGTTTAGTATATAATGACTTAGGTAATTTAATTTTTGAACCATCAGTTTGGTCTGATACTAAAAATGTTGGAATATTTAAGATGATTAACCTAAGGTACAGTCATTTTTCATATTCATATTTGAGTTTTATTCATCACCCTTCATACTATTCAATGTATATTACTTTTTCAATAGTTATTCTTATTTATTTTATAAAAATTAATAAACAGAAAACATGGATAAATTTTTCATTAATTATTTATTTTTCAGTTTATATTTGGTTATTAGCTAGTAGGGCTGCTTATTTAATTTATTTTATTTTATTAATAGGTTTAATTTTATATTTAATTAAAAAGTATAAAAAATACCTTGTATTATTTGCTGGTATAATCGCAATTGGAATTGCTGCAGTTATTCTATTATCGAATAAACAATTAAATAGAAATTTTAAAGAAACATATAAAATTTTACATAAAAATGTTCATTTAAATGAAAAATCGGATATTCGGCTTTGGCTTTGGAAATCAGGTTTAGGAATTTATAAAAACAATTTGATTTATGGTATTGGAACTGGTGATATTGACTTATCATTAGATAAAAAATTCAACGAATATAATTTAAAAATTGCAGACGAACATAACTACAATACACATAATCAGTATTTAGATGTAGCTGTAAAATTGGGAACAATTGGATTAGTCAGTTTATTATTATGGATGTTTTATCCAATATATCTTGCAATTAAAGTAAAATATTACTTACTAATTCTCTTAATTTTAATTGTAAGTATAAATTTAATTTTCGAAAATATGCTTAATACAATTGCAGGTACTTCATTTATTGTTTTTTTCTATAGTTTATTAGTACCTGTTTTAACAATAAAAGAAAAAGAGCTTAATTAAAGATTTTTTAAATACTCTCGCTTTTTGATAAATATTGGTAAAATTTAAATTTTGACTTAATTTTATCATTCTTAAAACTCATTTTTAAATATTATAATTATTGATGATATTATAATATTTTTATAGAAATTTCAAACAATATTCATAAAACCAGAAAAGCAGAAATAATATTTAACATGAATTATGTTTAAAAATCAAACTTTACTTATTACAGGTGGCACAGGTTCATTTGGTAATGCTGTTTTAAAAAGATTTCTAAATACAGGAATACAGGAGATTCGCATTTTTTCCCGTGATGAGAAAAAACAGGATGACATGCGTCGTTATTACAATAACTCTAAGCTCAAATTTTATATTGGTGATGTAAGAGACGCTAACAGTATTCACAGGGCAATTCATAACGTCGATTTTGTATTCCATGCTGCAGCCTTGAAACAAGTACCCTCATGTGAATTTTTCCCAATTGAAGCTGTTAAAACGAATATTCTCGGAACTGACAATGTTCTTCAGGCTGCAGAACTGTCCGGGGTAAAAAGAGTTGTGGTTCTAAGTACTGATAAAGCAGCGTACCCTATAAATGCAATGGGAATGTCTAAAGCATTAATGGAGAAAGTGATGGTTGCCAGATCCAGGAATAATAATCCGGCCAAACAGGTTTTTTGCGGGACTCGTTATGGAAATGTAATGGCATCAAGAGGTTCTGTTATACCCTTATTTATAGAACAGATTAAGGATAACAAACCATTGACCATAACTGATCCAAACATGACCCGTTTTATGATGACACTAGACGACGCTGTTGACTTGGTTTTATACGCATTTGAACATGGCAAGCCCGGCGATCTGTTTGTTCAAAAAGCCCCGGCTGCAACAATCGAAACTCTTGCAAAAGCATTAATCGATTTATATAAATCAAATAGTAAAATAAAAATTATTGGCACCCGGCATGGAGAAAAGTTATATGAGACATTGGTAAACAGGGAAGATATGGTTAAGGCTGAAGATCTTGAAAATTATTTTCGAATCCCCGCAGACAATAGGGATTTAAATTATGCTCAATATTTTTCCGAGGGAATACCCGATGTTTCCAAGTTTGAAGAATACCATTCTCATAATACCGAACTACTAGATAATGAAGGTATGAAAAAGTTACTACTAAAACTTCCGGTAATTAGAAAAGACATTTTAGGAGAAGCACCTGATAATCATTTTTCGGATTAGTTATAAAAATAGTATGATAAAAGTTGGAATAACCGGACAGGCAGGTTTTGTAGGAACACATTTGTATAATACACTTGGTTTAAACCCAGGCAAGTATTCAAGAGTTCCTTTTGAAGATTCGTTTTTCTCTGACAATCAAAAACTACAGGATTTTGTTTCAGGCTGCGACGTGGTTGTTCACCTGGCCGCAATGAACAGGCATCATGATCCTGAAATAATATACAACACAAATATCAGTTTGGTTAAAAAACTTATTGATGCTTGTGAAATAACTCATTCACGGCCGCATATCCTTTTTTCTTCATCAACACAGGAAGATAAAGATAACATGTATGGACGATCAAAGAAAGAGGGACGTCAGTTAATCGAAAAATGGGCCTTATCAACTTCATCCAATTTTACAGGGCTTATAATCCCAAATGTTTTTGGCCCTTTTGGCCATCCTTATTATAATTCGGTAGTTGCAACTTTCTGCCATCAGCTTACTCATAACGAAACTCCCAAAATTGATATTGATGGTGAATTAAAATTAATTTATGTTGGCGAACTTGTTTCAGAGATTCTCAAAAAGATTGATAAGAAAAATGCCGATTTAAATAAATCATTTGTTGAAAACTATTCTATTTCGCATACATCAACTATAAAAGTTTCTGATCTTTTACAAAAACTCAGAAGTTTTAAAGATAATTATTTTGAAAAAGGAACGTTACCCGACCTTTCAAACTCGTTTGAAAGAAATCTGTATAACACGTTTTTAACATATATTGATCATAAATCATTCTTCCCTTTTCTGCTAAAACTAAACACCGACGACAGAGGAACTTTTGTTGAAACTATTAAATTAAACAGTGGAGGACAGGTTTCTTTTTCAACCACAAAACCAGGCATAACAAGAGGAAATCACTTTCATACCAGAAAAGCTGAACGGTTTGCCGTTATAAAAGGAAAGGCAATAATTGAGATGAGAAGAATTGGAACTAAAGAAAAATTTATCTTTGAACTAGATGGAAGCAAACCTTCATTTGTTGATATGCCCGTTTGGTTTACACATAATATAACAAATGTTGGAGCAGACGAAGTATATACCATTTTCTGGATAAGTGAACACTTTGATCAAGCTGATCCGGATACATTTTTTGAACTTGTTTAATCTTTTTCCGAATTAATAGAATCAATCATGAAACAAAAGTTAAGAGTAGTTACAGTTGTTGGCACCAGGCCTGAAATAATCAGGCTTTCTCGTGTAATGGCCAAGTTAGACCAGTCAGATGCTATTGAGCATATAACTATTCATACAGGCCAGAATTACGATTATGAATTGAACCAGATATTCTACGACGATTTAAAAATACGTAAACCAGATTATTTTTTAGATGCAGCAGGTTCTACTGCTATTGAAACTATTGGACAGATTCTTATCAAGACAGACTCCATTTTAGACAAATTAAATCCTGATGCCTTTTTAGTTTTAGGTGATACAAATAGTTGTCTTTGTGCAATTCCTGCAAAGAAACGCCATATTCCAATTTTTCACATGGAAGCCGGAAATCGTTGTTTTGACCAAAGAGTTCCTGAAGAAACAAACAGAAAAATCGTAGATCATATATCTGATATTAATTTAACTTATAGTGATATCGCTCGTGAATACTTATTAAGAGAAGGCCTTCCTGCTGACAGAATAATTAAAACAGGGTCACCCATGTTTGAAGTCCTGAATCATTATCTCCCGGATATTAAAAAATCGGATGTGTTATCCCGGTTAGGTTTAAAAAAAGAAAAATACTTTGTTGTTTCTGCCCATCGTGAAGAAAATATTAATAGCGACAAGAACTTTAATGGCTTAATAAACTCTCTTAATACAATTGCTGAAAAGTACAGACTTCCAATAATTGTTAGCACTCATCCCCGAACACGAAAAATGATTGAGTTAAAAAATATAAAAGTAAACAGTGAAATCCAGTTCTTAAAACCACTTGGTTTTAATGATTACAATGCACTTCAAATAAACTCATTTGCAGTCCTTTCAGATAGTGGAACTATTTCAGAAGAATCATCAATATTAAATTTTAGAGCTCTAAATATTCGCGAAGCCCACGAGAGGCCTGAAGCCATGGAGCAGGCTTCAGTTATGATGGTTGGTTTAAACCCGGAACGTATTCTTCAGGGATTGGAACAATTAAAGTATCAAGATACCAGGGAAAATAGAAATTTTCTTCCAGTATCAGATTATTCTATGCCGAATGTCTCGGATAAAGTTGTTCGGATAATTATTTCTTATATAGATTATGTAAAAAAAACTGTTTGGAGAGAATAGAAGATTAGATTAATGAAGAAAAGCGCACCAACCACGAATTTTTAAATGGAAATCAGGTATGTGGTGCGCTATGTATATATCAATGAGTAATGATTCTCAACTATTTTGTATTTGTACCATTGCGCATCAAGAAAACTTTGTACCATAGAACTATATAGTACTGATGCGCCGATATAAACAAGATAATTTTTCTATAAAGATTGTACTCCTGCCAAAAGCAGACAAGCCTCTGGAGCATAAACATTAAAATATATTTGAAATAAATCAGGGTTATATCGAACTCACGTTACAATAATGATAATAATAGCAAAGCTATTCCAAATCCTTAACTTGTTTATTCAAATTTTTAAAGATTAAATAGAACAAAGCAATAAATCCAAAAAGGAAACCTCCGGATAAAGTATAAGTTACAGTTTTTCTTACAGGTTTCTGGTAAATAGTAAAATCCTGAATTATCCGGAATGGCACCGTAAATTTTAGAAGCTTTTCCCTGCTTTGTTTTTCTTTTAAAAGAGAAAGAAGTTCATCCTGAAAAGATTTCTGATCATTATAAATATTAACATCACCACTATTTTGCACGGGCTTTGATAAACTTGTTTGAAGTATTTCTAACTTCTTAATTTCTTCATCAATTTTTTCTATTAAAGCAGTATTTTGTTCAATAAAAATCTCTGTTTCATTCTTTACATAAGTTTCGTCAGCAATATAATTTAACATGCCTTTGCTTAATTGTTCAAGAACTTGATTATTAGCTACTTTTACCGAGACTGTAACATAACCAAGATTTTTCTTTTCTTTTTCATCATAAGCACTTTCAGCTTTAATTTCATTTATTGAAAGCAACAAATTTGAATCGAGCATCATTTTTTTACTTAAATACATGTAGTTTTTATCTTTTATAATGCTATTCAGGTTATTGATATATTCTATTAAGAAATTTTCAGGTATTGTATTTGAATTCATTATCATAGTTGATTCATAATGTTTTTTTGTAAAAAACTTAGTTGAATATCCTATTCCCGCACCAATAAATGCACAAATAAATAAAAACCAGAAATGTTTTTTAAAAAATACATATATTTTTAAAAACAATTCTATTAAATCAATCTCATCGTTTCTTTTTTCAGTTGTCATATTATTTTTGTTTTTAATCAAATTTACTGTGAATAAAAAGTATTATGCTAATGCATCATTTTTTGCAAGCGCCTCTCCTATTCTTATTAGTCCTGTAGTATGTTGAACAATTGTTTCATATCATCTACTTTCTCCGGGTAGCCTAATTTTTCATAAGAGTATATTAAATTAAGTATTAACTTTTTAATAACTTCAATATTTGTACAAGGGCTGTAATATGATTTATCAGGCTCCAGTTTTTGTTGCTTTAAGAAATAATCGATCTCGCGTTTACCTAAAACGGCACCTTTGTTAAAGGGATTAATATAAAATAATACTTCGTTTTGTTTTAATAAACCAATATTATACTCGTCGATATATGAAAGAATAAAATTCTTTGGCATACTCACTCCATAAACCGGTATATCGAGATTCTGTGCCAGGGCAATATAAATAATTCCCAGGGTTAACGGGTTTCCTTTTTTATTTTCAAGAACAAGATTAATGTATGAATTTTGCGGAGCATAAAAATTTGAACTATTCCCCGAGAAACCATGTATTTCATAAAACACATGGTTTATTACCCTTGTTTTTTCGAGTGCTGTGAGGTTATTATTAATTTCGAGCCATACATCCCGTTTTAAATTTTCGAATTGTTTTTCAACCTGTTCGAGTTTTAAATCGGGATATTGGTATTTTGCAATATTAAATGCTCCTTCAAGAATATTTGCAGCACCTTCGTTTTTCCATTTCGTTAAAAGGTTTTGAACAGATACAAATTGAATTCCCTGGATAAGGTTTTCTATTCGTTCTTGTAGGATTTGGTTTAAAGATGTCTCCCAAACTTTCTCCAATTCAGGGATAATCTCAACACCCTGATTCAAAAGGTTTTTCGATACATGCATAAAAACTTCTTCGTTGGGATCGTCCAACAAATGCAATAAAGCTTTTATTTTACTGTCAATAGCCACCTTTATAAATTATAAATTATAAATTATGAATCTCAAATCACTGCCGCAAGCGTTCTGAACCACTATTCACCAACCACCAATTAATCCGCAATTTTTTTCAAAACAAACTGGATCAGGTTTTTAATTACTGGTTTATAATCTTTGCTAAATTCTTTAGAAGTTCTGTTTGCTATAATTGCACAAAGGGTTATCGCATTATGGCCTAATAATCCTGACAACCCAAAAATAGCAGAACTTTCCATTTCATAGTTGGTTATTTTCTGGCCTTTAAATTCGAATGTTTCAATTTTATCGTTAATATCCTGGTCAACAATTTTCAATCTCAGCTGACGGCCCTGAGGCCCATAAAACCCGGGAGCCGAAATGGTAATGCCTTTTATAATAGAATTATTTTCGAATTTTTTAATTAGATTTTCAGAAGCGTTTACAACATATGGCGAAGGCAGAAGTTCATTCCAACTCACGTGTTTTTTAAATGCGCTTTCAAATTCTAAATCTGATATTGAGTTCCGATTGGCATAAAAATTTAATAATCCATCGAATCCTATTGAGCGTGTACTCATTAATACAGAGTCAACAGGAACATGTTTTTGAAGTGATCCCGACGTACCAATACGTACAAGATTTAACGTACGATGTTCTTTTTTCGGTGAACGGGTTTTTAAATCAATATTTGCAAGTGCATCAAGCTCATTAACAACAATATCAATATTGTCGGTTCCTATTCCTGTTGAAATTACAGAAATTCGTTTATTTTTATACTTCCCCGTGATTGTATAAAATTCACGGTTCTGTTTTTTTAATTCAACAGAATCGAAAAAACCTGCCACAGTTTCTACTCTCCCGGGATCACCAACAAGAATAATATCATCGGCAATATCTTCAGGAAGTATATTCAGATGAAAAATACTTCCATCTTTATTAATTATCAATTCAGATGGTTGAAATTCCATAATACGTTATTTTTTGTCTGGGTTTAAAGATTCATCAAAACTATTTAAAATATCTTAAAAAGACAATAAATATTAATCAACAGGCATAAAACATGCAAAAAATAATATGTTAATAACCATACTATAATTTAGTATTGAAAAAACATACAAAAAGATAATATTACAGAAGGAAATAATAAGAAACAGAATCAAATTTTAAAAATCAAAATCCAAAGGCATCCATCATTTTATTAAATACTTCGGTATTTTGGTAAATTCCGCCAAAATTTTCTGCCCCCGGGCCATAAACAAATACTGGAACCATAACTCCTGTGTGATTATCGGTAGAAAATTTTGCTGTAATTTTTTTATCAGTATTACCATCAACCAATGTTAAGCCGCCTGTTTCATGATCGGCAGTTACAATTACAAGAGTTTCACCATCTTTTTTTGCAAATTCC
The DNA here is from genome assembly GCA_001768235.1 of Bacteroidetes bacterium GWB2_32_14. Classification (GTDB taxonomy): domain Bacteria; phylum Bacteroidota; class Bacteroidia; order Bacteroidales; family UBA12077; genus UBA12077. Next base: position 127,882 of record MENK01000024.1, on the reverse strand, counting down.
AAAGCTTTTCCAATGGCTTTATCAAAATCTATAGTTTCAGTTACAACATAGTTAATATCATTATCATGCCCGCCCCAATCGATTTGGGAACCTTCGATCATCAGGAAAAAACCATTTTCTTTTTCACTAAGAATTTGAATTGCTTTTTCAGCAGCATCGGGTAAAAGATCGCCTCTTCCTTCTGAATATTTGGGGTTGTGTTCATACGCTGTTATTACGGCATACTTAGCAGATTTATTGTTTTGAATTTTATGTAAGCTGTCTGTAATAAAATAGCCGCGCTCTAAAAGTGAGTCGAATAAATTTAAGCCATCTTTCCTGCAAATAAATTGTTTGCGTCCGCCACCAATAAATAAATCAATATCTGTTTTTAAAAACCAGGTGGCAATATCTTCTAAATTATTGCGGCTTTTAACATGGGCAATAAACGATGCAGGTGTCGCATGTAAAATTGAACTTGTTGAAATTAAGCCGGTAGCCTTATTGTTTTTTTCGGCTATTTCGAGTATTGTTTTTAAAGGGTTTCCCAATGTATCGGTAGCAATACAGTTATTACATGTTTTAACTCCTGTTGAAAGAGCAGTACCACCAGCCCCGGAATCGGTTATATAATCGTTTGCAGAGTATGTTTTGTGAAAACCAATAACCTTAAATTGTTCCAGGTTTAATGTTTTGGATGATACAGACATCGCTGCATATATCTGGCTTACTCCCATTCCGTCGCCAATTAATAAAATTATATTTTTTGCTGTTTTTTGTGATCGTGGATTACTAACTTGTGCTCTTATATTTACATTCGATATAATTAAAAGTAAAAGCAGTGATGCTATTCTTATCATTCGTTTTATTATTTTACATTTAACATTTTTTTATCTTTAACAACCGCTTTGCCCCACCACAGTTCTGGTATAACGTACCATCCCGGGTTAAAATCAGGATTAATTATTTTATTTTTTTCAATCCACTGCATAATGTAAAACCGAAAATCTTTATCTGTCGAACTCATTCTCCGCTTAGTTATTTCTTCTTTGTCCAGTCCTGCACCATAAGTTAATAATCCTCCCCCTCCATTTCCCCTGTAACTATTAATAGCAACAGTATAAACACTGTCTGCATAAAATGGTTCACCATTACTCATTGAGTTAATACTGATTTTTTGATTAAATGGTTTTGACACATCAACGATGTAGCTTATTCCGGCTGCTACATCGAAGTTGTAGAAATTATTTTTCAGGGTATAACTTTTATTTTTTTCATTATAAACAGGATTTCCAACACTATCTGATTTAAAAATGAGGATATGATCATTTTCATCTTTCATAGTATTAAACCACGAGTTGTATGAATATTCAAGATAGTTTTTGATTTCGGTTCCCGTTAAATTCATTGTATATAGAAAATTTTCAAATCTATATAATTTAAACATATCGCGAACATAAACCACGCCTTTTTTAATCGTATCGTTATATGACAATGGTGCGGTAAATGAAATATCGGCATGTGTAATGTCAAGCTGAATCTGGTGAATAAGTTCAATAAATATGGATGGCCCAAATATTGCATCATTTGTTAGAATCGTTTTTTCAAATTGACCAATAGGCCTTGAAACATAATCTTTTACCTCAGCAAATTCTTTTTTGAATTGATTAATAAATATTGAATCAGGCTTGTAATTCGAAATTTCAACAATTTCTGTTTTTATTGTTTTCTCTGTTTGTCCTTTTTCATTTGTTGAAAAATTAATCGTTGCAGCGGTTACTTGCCGGGATGAGCCTTGTGGGCCAAGAATAAATACATCTTTACCCATACTGTTTTTTATTTTCTCGTTCCACATGCGATGGTCGTGCCCGATAAAAATAATATCGAAACCGGGAACCTGTTTAGCTACCAGAACAGAAGCATTTTCGTTTTTAAATGTATTTTCATCAGAGTTAGAATAAGTAAAATCAAAGCCTGCATGAAATAAGCCAATCATTAGATCAGGTTTTTCATTTTCAAGTATTATTGGAACCCATTTTTTTGCTGATTCAATCATGTCTTCAAATTCAATTCCCTGCCATAGTTCCTGAGGAAGCCAGTCGGGTATTCCCGGGGTAATTAAACCCAAAACAGCTATTTTATAACCCTTTCGATTAATAACTGTGTATGGTTTAAAATAAGGTTTCCCGTTATCGGTTCTTATCGCGTTTGCTGCAAGCAACGGGAATTTATATTCATTCACGAGTTTATCGTAAACAGCATGCCCTGCTTCAATATCGTGATTACCAATTGTTGCAACATCATAATTCATGTAGTTCAGCATTTTTGCAACAATATGGGTATCTGAAGTATTCTTATAATTAGAATAATAAACCACGGGTTGACCCTGTATAATATCACCATTATCCATTAAAACAATATCCTGATTTGTTTTTTGCGACTTAATATAAGTTTCTACTTGTGCTAATGATGTTTTGGCTTTCGTATCGTTTATAAAATCATAATTGTATAACGCTCCGTGAACATCGCTTGTTTCAACTATTTTAAGTATATACCCGGCAGGTTTATTCTGACTATAGCAAATAAAGTGTAAAATACTAAATAAAAGTATGAAACCTGTTAATATTCTTTTCTTCATCTGTATATGTTTTTGTGATGTTTAGATTGTTTATTTTATTATACAAAGTCATTCGTTGTCGTTTTTTGTTGCCTGGCGGCAGGCAGGCTCCCTCACACAGACTAAACACAAGCTGGCCGCTAATATCCATGCATATCTTTTCTAATACGCATTTTCTCAAACTTATTCATCTTCGTTTCGTGCAATTTTTTGCATGAATATTTCATTATTCTATTTTCTTAACAATTTGTAAATGTAATTGGAATTACTGAATTGTTTAATAAAAGTTGGATTAACATTTTGTTAATTCAATACTTCATTCGCTTGCGAACTTTCAATATAAGGAATTGTAAAAATAAATGATGTACCAACATTGGGTTCAGAACGAAGCCATACCTGCCCTTTCATCTGGTTTATAAGGCTTTTAGCAATTGATAACCCGATTCCTGAACCGCGATAAATAACTGTATTGTTTGAAGGAACTTTAAAAAAACGTTCAAAAATCATTTCGTGATATTTTTTATCAATGCCTATTCCTGTATCATCAATGCTAAACTGGATAATTTTACCTGACTCATTATCAATAAGCTTACAACTAAAGGATATTTGTCCGGAATCGGTGAATTTTATTGAATTATCGAGTAAATTAACCAATATTTGCTTTAACCTGAATGGATCTGAAATAACACAGGCTCCTTTTAATTGATTGTCAATATAATATGTAAAATCAATACGCGATTGTTTAAGCTTTTTGTTTTCTTTAACCAGGAGGTAAGATTCTTCCATTAATTTCTCCAATGATACTTTTTCATTTTTAATTTTTAATTGGCCTGTTTCAATAAGGGAAACATCAAGAATATCATCAATTAAACTTAACAAAACATTGCTGTTTATACGAATTAAATTAAACAGTTCTTTCTTCTCATCTTCGGCTATATCATTATCGGTTATATATTCGGAAAAACCAATAATTGCATTCATGGGAGTTCGAATCTCGTGAGAAATATTCGTTAAAAATGCTGTTTTTAAACGATCCGATTCTTGTGCCTTTTCTTTAGCAAGAATTAAGTCCTGGTTTGCTTTTTCGAGCAAGATATTTTTTTGATCGAGCATATTTAACGATTTTTTCTTTATCAGGTACCTGTTTTGCAGAAATATAATGATGATGATAAAAATAACAAGTATTGATCCTGTATAATAATAAAGATTTTGCTGTTTCACTTTAACCTGCTTCGATTTTAACTCAATAATTTCTTTCTCTTTTTTTTCGGTTTCGTATTTTGTTTGTATCTCAGATATCTTGGTTTGTGTATTTTCATTAAAAAGTTTTGTATGAATTTCGATATATTCTGTCTGATATTGATATGCTTTTTCAAAATTTTTTGTTTTGGCATACAGAACAGATAAATCGTAAGCGTTTTGTTCAATTAAACTTACCAGGTTAAGTTCTCTTGCCAGGTTCAAACTGTATAAATAATTTTGCCCGGCACTATTATATTGATTAATCGCGAATTGACAGTTACCTATTTTATTCCGTATAACACTTATGTTCTGGTTGCTTTTAATTTTTTCGGCTATATGAATTGCATCTCCATAATATTCAAGGGCTTTTAAATAGTTCTTAACCATGAAATAAGTATCCCCGATATCCGTATTTGATAAAATGATATATTCTTTACTGTTCGATTGAATTGCTGTATTTAAAGACTTTTCGTAAAATTCGAGTGCTTTTTCAAACTCCCCGGTATTGTAATAAATATCTCCAATACCAGAATATGAAAATAAAACTCCCTGATTATCTTCAAGCTCCATTTTTAACTCGAGAGATTGTAAATTGAGTTCCAAAGCTTTTTTGTCTTGCCCCAGGCTTAAATATACAAGGGCCATATTACTTAAACATCTTGCAATGCCAATCTTATCGCCAATTTCTTCGTTGGTTTTTACAGCTTCCTGAAAATACCCGAGTGATTTCTCGAACTGTCCCCAATTCTTTAAAATCAAAGCAATGTTATTTAATGCTGCAGCAATTCCTAATTTATTATTTAGTTTTTTATTAATATCAAGCGATTTATTATAATATTCATAAGCCTGCTCGTTTTTACCCCATTTATTATAAACCATGCCAATGTTATTATAAATATTCGCGACACTTTCCTGTTTATTTGTTTCGATATTTATTTTTGCTGCTTCTAAATAATTTGTTAATGCTTTTTCATAATCGCCCTGCCTGACATATATGTTAGCTATGTTATTCATAAGGGCAGATACTTTAGCGCTATTCTTTTCCTGCTTGAAAAGATGTAATGATTTTTCATATTCAGCTAAAGCTTCGGTATTTTTATTTTGAATAAAGTAAACTACTCCTTTATTTTTATACCCATCGGCTTCGCCAAATTTATAGTTCATTTTCAGGGCTAAATCAATTGCCTGGTTGGCATAATCGAGTGATTTATTTAACGAAATATTACGGGATGAAATTGATAGTTCATTTAAAAGATCAACCTTTCTATTATCTTTTGCTGATTGGAATAACAAAAGTAAACTATCGGTTTTATTCTGTTGAGCACAAATGAACATGCTAAACAAAAGAAAAACTACAGTTACAAAAAAGTTCTTAACGAAACTATATTTTGTTTTTCCTTTTTTATTTCCTGAATTAGTTATCAATAGAAATAATTATATCAATATGTAAAATACGAATGTACGATTCAGTGGTAAGAAAATATGTTTGCAACGTAAATAAAGTGTTCTAAAATAAATCTACAGAAATATTCTGTATAAATGCTGTATATGTTGTTTCATCATCCACTTTTGCCTGTGATATAAGGAAAAGTACAGATTTTTCATTTCCTTTTGCATCTTTAATAACAACTTCTTTACGCTCTCCAATTACCTTATCTTCGTTCAAATCAATAAATGAATTAATAAACTCATCGCTAAAATCATAATCAGGGAAAAGTTTTGAAACATTTCGCCCCAATACGGAGTCTTTTTTTACATTCCAAAGCTCTTCGGCAGCTTTATTAAAAAATATAATAATTCCATTATGATTTATAGTAATAATTGAATCGAGAGCTCCTTCCAATGTTCTTTCATGAAGTATTTTAGATCTTTCAATTTCTTTAAATTGTTGTCGTATTTCGTCTTTTGCCTGTTTAAGTTGAGCTCTTAAATCTAATCGTGATATACGCAACTCTTCTTCTTGTTTTTTGAGTAGTTCGGTCTGTTTTCTCGATTCAATTTCCATTAATTTCTCTTTGGTTTCATCGTTGCCAATATATACAATTTTTGAAATGTCATCGTACATATCTTTAACAGCCGAAAGAGAAACTCTTACCCATATATCTTTATCTTCTTTTGTTCTTTGTCGTAACGTACCTTCCCATGTTTCACCCAGTATAATTTTATCCCAGAATTCACGTAATTTGTTTAATTCAGATTTATCAACAAAATCGAAAATTGTTTTTTCTTTAAGTTCATATAACGAAAACTCCATTAAATCAATAAATTTCTGATTGCATTCGAGTAAATCACCAGTAGGTAAAAACTCTACTTTAATTGTTGACTTATTCAAAGCCTGAATTTGCCCCTGGTAATCGAGGCTTTGTTTTTTCTGGTCGGTAGTATCAATTGCAAGGAACAGGATTTTTTCTACACTTCCATCATCATTTCTCATGCACGTGTATGTTGACATAGTCCACAAATCGCGGCCTTGTTTTGTAACATGTTTCATGTCGCCTTCGAAATGTTTACCTCCTTTGGCCAAACCTTCCCATAATTCGTCGAACCACTCCCTGTCTTTTTCATTAATAAACAAAGAGATGTGCTGACCTTCAACCTCAGAGTTTCTTTCGTAACCCAATTTTTTAAGGAATCTAGTATTTGCATAAAGAAGGGTTCCATTGGAATCATATTCGGCACGAATAAGAGTGTGATTCACGGCATTTGTAAAAGTAATAAACTTCTCACTTTGGCGGGCAGCTTCTTCCTGGGTGGCCTGAAGTTCTTCCATGTTCTGCCTCATTTGTTCTTCCTGAGATGCAAGAGTTTCTGCCTGCAATTGAGATTCTTTAAGAAGCTTTGCTGTCCGCGTATTTATTTTAACATTTGAAATTGTTGATGCAACGCTTTCTGCAACTTTTTCGATAAATTCAATAACGTATTTTTCAATTTGCTGAAAGGAACCTATTTCAAGGACACCGTAAACCTCGTTATTAATTTTTAACGGAACAACCAATAAAAATTTCGGAGTTGCCTGCCCAAGACCTGATGTAATATTTACATAGTTTTTAGGAACATCGGTCATATAAATTGTTTCCTGTTCTAAAATGCATGCTCCAAGAATTCCTTCGCCCCACTCAACCCTTTTATCAGCGAATTTTCTGCGTTCATAAGCATAGCAGGCAGTCATTTCAAGATGCTTATCGGATAAAGATTCATCATTAATAATAAAGAATGCTCCCTGGTTAACTTTAATATATTTTACAAGTTCGCTAATCAGGTTATAAGAAAGCTCCTGGATGTTATCGGTATCTTTACGTAATATTTCTCCGAACATAGCCAGTCCTTCGGCTATCCAGTTTCTTTGCTTATCTTCCCTGCGCCTGTTATCCTCTTCTATTTTGTTTTTCTTTAAATTATCCCGTAAATCGAGTATTGATTGGCCAAGCACATCGTCAGAATCCTGAACTTTATAATCAGCATCGATATTACCAAGCCTGATTTTTTCAACAAACCTGAATATTTTTTGGGTTTTGTCAAATTCATTTTTTAATGATGCATGTAGAACCGATGAAGTATCGGCATATTTTTTACTAACCAGATAAGCATAAAAGGCAAGAACAAGCGGAGACAAATCAATAATTATATAAACCGGGTTTGACTTATGTATCTCGATTAATTCGGAGAAACTGATTTTTTTAATTAAAAAATCAACAATAATTACAAATAAAACTGTAACTAATCCAACAATAAAACCACTAACAGTATATTTAAATACAATGCCTTGAGAATTACGTTCACCCATAGATTTATGTTATAATTTTTGCTGAAATTAAAAATAATTAATCGTATCAACAAATTTATACCTTCTCAATTATTTATTTTAATCAATATTTATATTTTTTAAATTCTTTCAATATTTTTATCAATATTATCATTGATTTATCGTAGCCTTAATTTCTTTTCATTTTTTTATTTTTAACACGTCAGGCATAACTTTTATTTCAAAAATATTCTTAACAAATTCTTAATGAGCAATAGTAAGCAGGTATGATGCCATTTTATCCAAGGGCAGCACTTTATCGGCAGCATTAAGTTTGATTGCTTCTTTTGGCATTCCAAAAACAACACAGCTTTTTTCATCCTGAGCAATAGTTTTAGCACCTTCTTCTTTCATTTCCAACAACCCTCTTGCGCCGTCGTCGCCCATGCCGGTCATGATAATCCCAATTGCGTTTGCTCCTGCATATTTAGCTGTTGATCTAAAGAGAACATCAACCGATGGCCTGTGCCTGTTAACAAAAGGGCCTTCTTTAACTTCTACATAATACCTTGCCCCACTCCTTTTAAGCATGGTATGGTAATTTCCGGGTGCAATAAGAGCCCTTCCCCTGATTACAGAATCCCCATCTTCGGCTTCTTTAACCGTAATTTTGCACAGTTCATTTAAACGTTGAGCAAACGATGTTGTAAATTTTTCAGGCATATGCTGAACAATAACAATCCCCGGACAATCATGAGGCAGTTCTATAAGAAAATCTTTTAAAGCTTCAGTCCCACCTGTTGATGCGCCAATAGCAACAACTATTTCGGTAGTTTTTATCATGCTATGTGTTTGTGCCGGAGGTGGTAAAACAGCATCAGCTGTAAACTTTGGTTCAACATAAATTACGGGAGAAATACTTTTGCGTTTGACTCTCGCCTGTGCCGCACCTTTTATTGCTTCACAAATCCTTATTTTTGATTCAAGGATAAAATCTTTTGAATACATTTGAGGTTTGGTAATTATTTCCACTGCCCCGTATTCAAGAGCCCTGATACCTGTTTCGGTTCCTTTTGCAGTTAAACTGGAAATTATAACGACCGGTATAGGATGTTGCGACATTATTTTACGCAAAAAAGTCAACCCGTCCATCCGGGGCATTTCAATATCGAGAGTAATTACATCGGGTATCTCATTCCGGATTTTGCTTACTGCCATATATGGGTCAGATGCTGTTCCCATCACTTCCAGCTCAGGGTCAGATTGGATTATTTCCGACAAGCTTTGTCGTACAACCGCAGAATCATCAACAATAAGCACTCTTATTTTCTTACTTTCCATAACGAATAGCAATGTAATTTACAAAATTATATAATATTGTAAAAAAAGTTGGTATCTATAAAAATATTGTTATCCAGGTCAGTTTTTATTATCAGGATTTACTGTTTGACGTTGCACATATCTTTGTTTAACTTCTCCTGTATGGGTATAAAATATGATTTTTCGTCCCTGCTTGCCACCCAGGCTTGAACTAATAATACTTATTTTTTTTTCTTCTAAAACTTCTAGTGCTAATTTAATGTTTCTTTCACCAATATGAAACTGGGGAGATTTTGTTTCAATAACTTCGCCACCGCCAAAAACCTTTGCAACAATATTCATTTTATTGCAACCAAAAGAATACATTTTCTCTAATAGCTTTTCTATTGCAATATTACCGTATTTAGGCGACGCTAAACCTTCTCCATTCCAATAAGGCAACATGTAATGACACATTCCTCCATAGTTTAAGGTTCTGTCCCATAAACAAACTGCAACACATGAACCTAAAATAGTATTAATCTGGAATGGCTCTTTACTTGCATAAAGTTCCGCCGGATATAAAAAATGTGACCCAAGGTTATCCATTAAAACTTTTTTTAGAATGTTTCAGAATCAGTATTCAAAATGGATTCGTCATCAAAAAACAACTCGTTTCCATCGAATGAAAACCCACTGGCTTGTGAATCGTTTTCGGGTATTGAGATTATGAAATTAGCTCCTTTGCCAATACTACTCTCAACTTTAATAGTTCCGTTTAACAAATCGAGTAATGCTTTGTTTATTGAAAGGCCTAATCCATGTCCACGGTTAATTGAGTTAATTCCTGAATCGAGCCTTTTAAACCTGTCAAAAATTATTTTCTGGTTTTTTAATGATATTCCTGTTCCATTATCTTTAACAGATATTATTAAATTTTTCTTTTCCATAGATGCTGTAATTTCAATACTTTTATCATCAGCGCTAAATTTTACAGCATTGCTTAAAAGATTTGATAATATTAATCTTAGCTTTTCGGGATCGGATTTAAAGAAAACCGGTTTATTATGTTCTGTTGGAATGTTAAAATTAAAACTGATGCTTAATTTCTTTTTCTTAGATACGTACTTAAATGATTCAATAACACTATCAATTAAGTATTTTATATCCACATTTAAAATTTCGGGATAAATTTCGCCGGCTTCAAGTTTTGCTGCAACAAATATATTCCGCAACTGAAAATCGAGGTTAAAAGCTTCGGAATATATTAAGGAAATCATTGAAATTACTTTTTTCCAATTTTCTTTATCTACAGATAATATATTTTTTGATAAAGCCAGAATTGATGCAAAAGGATTAATAATTTCGTTTGTAATATTCGAAATAAAGTGGCTTTTCAGGGCTTCTGATTCTTCGAGTTTCAAATTAGCGTTTTTAAGCTCATTATTAAGTTCATGTACTTCTTCAAGTGCCCGTTTATTTTGTTCAAAACGTTTTTTAAGCTCGTCGATTAATTCTTTGTCGGTTAAATCTGTCATATTCGTAGGTTTTAAATACGTTTGAAAATTGTTGGTTTTATTTGTTCTAAAGGAACTTTCATGCCCAATATTGATTCGGAATGCCCAATAAATAAATATCCCCCGCTTTTTAGTTTTAAACACAATTTATTAATTACCTGTTCCTGGGTTTCACGATTAAAATAAATAAGGACATTCCTGCAAAATATAACATCGAAGACGTCGGGCAAATTGTAGGTATCGTTCATAAAGTTAAGCCTGTAATAGGCTACTTTGTTTCTCAATTCTTTAACAACCCTTACCGTTTTTTTTTCATGATCCTTGCTTCTCAGAAAATATTTTCTTTTAATCTCCAGGGGTATATTTGATATTCTTTCTTCCTTGTAAACAGCCAGGGAAGCATGTTGTAAAATCTGCAAAGAAATATCTGTTGCTGTTATAAAATAATCGAATCTTGGATTTCTGTTTTTAAACTCCTGTAAGGTAATTGCAATGGTATATGGTTCTTCTCCGCTTGAACATCCTGCACTCCATACTTTAAAGTTATAATTTAAATGAATATTATTCATGAATTTGGGTAAAACATCTGTATTTAAAAAATCGAAATGTACAGGTTCCCTGAAAAAATCTGTTTTATTCGTGCTCACCACATCGAGCATGTGGATAATTTCGTTTTTTTGTCCCTCTTCACTAAAAACATAATCAACATAATCTTTATACGTGCTAATTTTTAATTCCTTCAGTCGCTTTTGCAACCGACTTTGCAGCATAATTAATTTTACATACGGCATTTTTATTCCTGACTGCTTATATATAAAATCGCTCAGGCGATTAAAATCATCGTCAGTCATTTTTGCATTAAAAATTTGTTGTAATAATGTTGGATCCATTATTCCTAATTTGTTTTAAAAGAGAGGGAGAATCCCCTCTCTTGATTAAAGATTCGTACTAAAAACCCTAACCTAAAAAATCTATGAACCATAAATATCAATTATTCTTCCTGCAAAAATTTAATACTTTACATATTCATCATCAATATTCCTGTCGTTCAAATGAATATCAATACCAGAATGTTTATTCATTTTCATTTTGGGACTTGCCTTAGGAGTAAGAGAAAATGATTTTTTCTGTTCATGCAATTTGGCTGCATTACTCTTTATACTTTTATAATTTTTTATGCTCCCGGTAGAAAAATAAGATATATTCTCCTTTAATTGTTCTGCCTGGCTGGCAAGTTCTTCGGCGCTGGTTGCCAATTCTTCAGAAGCTGCAGCGTTTTGCTGAGTAATTTGATTCAATTGCTGTATCGCATTATTAACCTGATCGGCGCCTGAATTTTGCTCAAGGCTTGCGGCAGAAATTTCCTGTACCAGTTTGGCTGTTTTACCTATTTCAGGGATTATTTTGGCCATTAGTTCCCCTGCTTCTTCGGTAACTTTTAAAGTATGTGCTGATAAACCAACAATCTCGTCGGCAGCAACTTTACTCCTTTCAGCAAGTTTTCTAACTTCAGCAGCTACTACTGCAAATCCTTTACCATGTTCCCCTGCACGGGCAGCTTCGACTGCTGCATTAAGCGCTAAAATATTTGTTTGGAAAGCAATATCGTTTACAACTGAAATTTTATCAGCTATCTGGCGGATCGATTTCAAGCTTTCCTGAGCTGCTTTTGCAACATTCCCGATACCATTTGAAGCTTCAACAGAAATTTTCTCTGTTTGCTGTGCATTATCTGCATTTTGTTGAATATTCGACACCATCTCTTCCATTGATGAAGATACTTCTTCGGTTGAAGATGCCTGTTCATTAGCTCCCTGCGATAATTGCTGAGAACCTGAACTTATTTGCAGACTTGCCGAATTAATACTCTCTGCAGCAGTTGAAATGGAATCAATAATATCCTTTAGCTTTACAATCAGGTTATTCAAACTTTTTGAGAACAACCCCAATTCATCGTTTCTATCTGTTAATGTTTCTGAAATATTAAGATCGAGTTCACCTTCTGACATCTTGGTGAGGTTTGTGACAGCTACATTAATCAACCTTCCAACTACTTTTACCAAATCATAGTAAATCAGTATAAGAATGAATGATATAATAAAAATCAGAGTAAAAATTGTAATTATCTGGCTCTTAATCACGGCAAATCCATCGAAAGTTGATTTTGTTTCATTGCTGTTTAGTTCTTTATCCATTTTATCAATAATCTGAAAAATATTATTTTTAAGATTATTCTCAGTTTCTACTTTTGAAACATACTCAACAACAAGGCTTCTTATCTGAACATTTGCATCAATGGCTGTAACCGCAAGCGATTCATAGGGAGTTCCTTTTAAACGCCCCCTGTCCTGGGTTGCGTTCTCAATTCCACTATTAAGTGTTGTCAGCAATTGTTCTTTTAAAGAAATATCATTTTTTAATTTATAAAAAAGCACTTTTATTTCAGCATAAAACAAATTATTATTATTCGCACCACCAATAACTATTCGTTCTAATTTTGAAACAGAATTGCTTAACCTTGCATCGGCAAGTTTCGCACTAACGCTCATAATAAAAGTTGACGAAGCATTTATTGATTGCGAACACAAATCCATAACTTTGTTTTCAATCGCCAGATTTTGGTTACGTAAGTCATTAATTTTATCAATGTCCGACCAAATCTCATCAAAAACATTCATTGAAACATCCTGTGAAAGGCCGGCTCTCATGGATTCGTAAACCGAACGCAACTGATTGTAATCCATGTCATTATTAATAAAATCTTTTACGTTTAGAGAAAACGATCGAATTTCATTTATCTTCTCCGAAACATAAATCTTATTCTTTTTAATTTCATTAAACTTATTATTGATATTAAAAAAGAAGAAGACGATTAAAGCAATAAAAACCACTTGAGAAAATATTGAAATTCTTAACTTGTTACTGATTTTTATATCGTTTATTTTCATATCTCAATTTTATAATTTTCTGATTACCAACATGATTCATTTTCTTATCTATACTATCAAGCTGTAATCAAGTTTTTGATTTTGTTTTTGTTTTGGTCACAGTTTTAATATTTGTTTCAGTATTAGCCCCCATTTCCTGTTCGCCTTCAAATGTTTTTTCTTTAAGCGATTGAATATCATCACTTGAGAAAACCTTATCCATATCGAGCAACATAATGAATTTTTCATCAAACCTGGTCATGCCATAAATAAACTCCGATTTATATTTACTTCCAATACTTGGCGGAGGTTGTACTTGTGAGTCTTCTATTTCAAGTACTGCCTGCACAGAATCTACCAAAGCTCCGACCTGCACATTATCATTTTCAATTTCTACTTCCATGACAACAATACATGTGTTTGGAGTATAAACTGTTGGTGACATTCCGAATTTTATACGAGTATCGACGACGGGTAAAACTGTGCCTCTCAGGTTAATAACCCCTTTCATGTATTCAGGAGCTTTGGGCACTTCTGTAATCCTTGTCATTTCAAGTATATTAAGGACTTTACCAACATGTGCCGCAAATTCCTCTTCGCCAAGATGAAATGAAAGGTACGAATTGCTATTATTATGAATATCTTTATTCATTTATTATTCCTCCATTAATATTTTTTAATTTAATTATTCAGAAACATAAATAACTTTAAAATTTTTCATAATCATCGTCAGTAGTTTTATCATCGTGCATCTTAAAGTCATACCCGGTATTACGATTTAAACTTGCATGTTTTTGTTCATGAACACTATTTGCTGCCTTATTTTCTTTCTTTTGGGAATCATATTTCCCATGATCTTTTTTACTTTTCATTAATTTTTTATTATCGCCAATAGTAAAGAATGAAATATTCTCTCTCAATTGTTCGGCCTGGCTGGCGAGTTCTTCGGCACTGGTAGCCAATTCTTCCGATGCAGCAGCATTTTGCTGTGTAACCTGATTTAATTGCTGAATAGCATTATTTATCTGGTCGGCGCCTGAATTTTGTTCAAGGCTTGCAGCAGAAATTTCCTGTACCAGTTTGGCTGTTTTACCTATTTCAGGAATTATCTTGGCCATTAGTTCTCCGGCTTCTTCGGTAACTTTTAAACTATGCGCTGATAAACCAACTATTTCGTCGGCAGCAATTTTACTTCTTTCGGCCAGCTTTCTAACCTCTGCGGCAACAACGGCAAACCCCCTGCCATGTTCACCGGCACGTGCAGCTTCTACTGCCGCATTTAAAGCCAGTATATTCGTTTGAAAAGCAATATCGTTAACAACATTGATTTTGCCCGCAATTTGCCTTATAGAGCTTAGGCTTTCCTGAGAAGCATGAGCAACTTTTTCTATACCATTAGCTGCTTCTATTGATATTTTTTCTGTTTGCTGCGAATTATCTGTATTTTGCTGAATGTTAGAAACCATTTCTTCCATAGATGAAGATACTTCTTCCGTTGATGAAGCCTGTTCATTAGCTCCTTGTGATAATTGTTGCGAACCAGAACTTATCTGCTGGCTTGCAGAAACAATGTTGTCTGCACTTAAATCGACATTTTCTACAATACCACGTAGTTGTAAAACCATACGATTGAGCGCATTAGCCAACAACCCTATTTCATCTTGTTGTTTTATTTCAACTGTTGCTGTAAGATCCCCATCGGCAACTTTCTGTGCAAAATTAACTCCCTTATTTAATGCCTTGGCTATATTCGTGGAAATTAACGAAACAATAATAATAAAAATTACAATTGCTAGTATTAACCCTACAATTATTGATGTACGTATTTCTTTTAAATATTTAAATAAAATATTTTCATAAAATGATACGGCAACATAAGAATCAATTTTAGGAACGTATTTAAAATATTGATATTTCCATTGTCCACTTGCTGTTTCAGGCCATTGATACCTTGATTTTCCACTGTTTTGATTACTTCCTGTCATTTGTTTAAAAAATGTAAACTGGCTTGCATTTTGACCTTCCGATGTAGGGTGAATAATAAATGTACCATCTTTTGCTACAAGAAAAGGATATCCCGACTCAAAGTAGATTTTACTGTCAAAAATCTTTTTTAAACTACCAAGATCTTTTTCGGGAACTCCAACACCAATCATCCCAATTATTTGTCCATTTAGCTTTATCGGTTCATATGCAGTTAACATCCAAACATTCAATACCAGGGCACGTCCTTCATATTTTTGGCCAGATTCAATTTTCTGAACAATATCTGAGTTATTTGCCATAAAAGTTCCGAACGATCTTTTTCCTGATTCGTTTAGTACATTTGTCGCGATTCGCACGTATCCTCCCTGCACTTTCTGAAATACCGAAGTATTTGCTCCTGTTAATTCTCCTATTTTATCAACAAAGTCATTGTTTAATTGAATAGGAACATTCCCCAATTTCCAAAGTTGTACATTCATATCCTGCATCTGGAAACCCTGTCCTGAAGCAGCCATGTTTATATATTCCCTGCTATCTAAAATTAAATCTCCGCTTGTATTAAATACATGCGAAGCTACCTGAAGTGCAGTATTGACTTTTTTCTGATTTTCAGATATCTGAACATCCAGAATGCTTACCATATCATCCAATTGTTCGTTCATCCTTATATCAGCATCGTTAATAATTCTTTGCTTATTGGTGTAATAATTATAAACACCTAAAGCTGTAATAATTACAACAATCAGGATACTTAATATTAAATTAAGCCTTAATCCAATTTTTAAATCGTTAATTGATTTCATAGTTTTAATTTATTAGTTTTTAATTATCTGTTTGTTTTTATTTCTATTTCTTTTATTGTCCTGTTTTTAGATTTCGTCATTCGAAAAAACTTTTTCCATATCAAGAAGCATAATAAACTTATCATCGATCTTTGCCATGCCGTAAATAAATTCAGACTTATATTTACTTCCAATGCTTGGTGGAGGTTGAATCATTGATTCTTCGATCTCGAGAACTGCCTGAACAGAATCAACCAAAGCCCCAACTTTTACCATTTCGTTTTCAATCTCCACATCCATGACCACAATACATGTATTTGGGGTATAAACTGTTGGTGTCATTCCAAATTTTACACGTGTATCAACAACAGGAAGGACTGTACCTCTCAGATTAATAACTCCTTTCATATATTCAGGAGCATTTGGTACTTCAATAATTTTAATCATCTCGAGAATGTTAAGCACCTTACTAACATGTGCAGCAAATTCTTCTTCTCCGAGATGAAACGAAAGATAGGAAATAGTCTTGTCCATGGCTTCTTCTTTCATAGCTATACCTCCCAATTAATTTAAATATTTAGTTTTCCCTGCGAAAACTTATTGATAATTTTGTTTGTATCCATAACAAGGGCAACTGTTCCATCACCCAGGATGGTTGCTCCTGATATTATTTCCTGTTTTTTATACATTCTCCCCAAAGATTTTAGTACGGCCTGGTATTCGCCAACCACTTCATCTACAACCAAACCAATTTGTTTATCTTCGAAAGAAACAACTATTACCTGTTCTATCTTCTGATTCGATTCAGGTAAACTAAACTCTTCTCTTAAATAATAAAAAGGAATTCGTTCATTATCCAGAACTATCAGGTTATTGTATTTATTAATAACCTGGTTATGTTCAGTAGCATATATTTTTTTTACAACTGACAATGGAATTACATAATGAATCTGATCAATTTTCACAAGTAATCCATCAATTATTGATAAAGTAAGAGGCAATTTTAATGTTAAGGTTGTACCCACACCAACTTCGGAATCAAGTTCCACTTCACCACGGATTTCAGCAAGCTTACGTTTAACCACGTCCATTCCAACGCCCCTGCCTGAGACATCCGTAACATTTTGAACTGTTGAAAATCCCGGCAAGAAAACGAGGTCTAGTGTTTCTTTTTTATTCAGTACGCTATCTTTTCCGATTATCCCCTTCTGGATTGCTTTATCCCTGATTCTTTCCAGATCAATTCCCGCGCCATCATCATGTATTTTAATATGGACATTGGCTCCCGAATAAAATGCTTTTAAAAGGATTTTACCTTGTTCCGGCTTATTCAGCCTTTTTCTGGTATCGGCTGTTTCAATTCCATGATCGATACAATTTCGGATTATATGCAATAAAGGATCTGTTAAAGATTCAATAATTGTTTTATCTAATTCTGTATCGGTACCTTCGGCAATAAATACAACATTTTTGTTCAGTTCTTTTGACAGGTCCCTGACTAATCGCTGGAAGCGGGTAATCATCGTTTCAATAGGAACCAACACAATATCAAACGCATTGTCACGAAGTTGCCGTGATAATTTCTGAACATTTTCAGCAATAGCAAACACTTCAGGATCGCCTAACTTTTCAGCAAACAAACTTAATCTTGCCTGGGTTGTAACAAGTTCACTAACAAGGTTCATTAATTGATCCAACTTGTTAGATGAAACCCTGATACTGGAAATAACATTTTCTTTTACAGATGGAAGATTTCCTGCTTTAGAGATTACCTCATCGGCATTTATTGAATCGAACCTGGCTTTTGCTGTTGCCTTTATAATATTTTGAATCTCAGCAATTCCAACATCTTTTCTTTCTGCCGCTAATACCGATATCTTTTCAATTATCTCCGGAGTTGATGTAATATCATAATCAGCAATTTCATTTATCTCCAGTTTACACTGATCTTCTATAAAAATAAAAACATCAGTAATTACATTAATATCTTCGTTGGTAGCTAACAGAATCTCCCAGTATGTATAACATTTGGTAACATCAATTTTGTTAAGATCGGGAACTTTATTAAAATGAGCATATGTTTTACAATTCCCGAGTGTATATAACTCGTCGATTAAAAACAAGGGGTTTGTACCATCGTTAAACACATTGATATCAGGTTCAAAATAAATGTAGTAGGTTTTAATGTTTTTGTTTTTCCGGATTGTATCAGAGGCAACAGTTTTTTCTTTGCTAATATCGTTGGCCATTACCTTTTTTATTTGAAGGGTTAATTCTTCTTGCCTTGCTTTGATTTCAGGAGTATCAAGGTTTTCATTTGTTATTAACACTTTCATGTGGTCAACAGATGCTAATGTAACATCTAAAAGGTTCCTTGTAATCTGTTGTTTCCCTTCTCTGACAATGTCGTACAAATTCTCGAGGTTATGAGTAAACTCACTTAATTGGTTGAACCCAAACATGGCTCCGCCGCCTTTCAGGGAATGCATAGCCCTGAATATTCTTTCGACAAGTTCTTTGTTTTGGGTATCATTCTCAATAAGCAATAAAGCATCTTCCAGATCATTAATATTATCTGTTGCTTCTTCGATAAATTTATTTTTGAATTTATCTATCATCGTATTACTTTTTTAAGTGCTTCAATTAATTTCGCGGGGACAAATGGCTTAATTATCCATCCGGTTGCTCCGGCATCTTTGGCTTCCATTTTTTTTGAAACCTGAGATTCTGTAGTTAGAAATAAGATAGGAATATGCTTATATGCATCAACGGTACGAATATGTTTTATTAATTCGATACCATCCATTTCCGGCATATGTAAATCGGTAATAATTAAATCGATAGGCCTGCCATCAAGGAATTTTAAAGCATCCTTGCCATCAATACCAATAAGTACTTTATAGCCTTCGTTTTCTAATGTGAAATTTACCACTTCCCGGATACTCTCAGAATCATCAACAATTAAAATAACTTTGCTCATAGTTTTAGATATTTTCTTTATTATACCAATATTTTATTCAAATCTGAATTTTCAAAAAGCGATCGTAAATCATCAGGCATATCTGCCTTAAATACTATTTTTTTATTCAACTTTTGCGCGGACACCTTTAGGGAGTATAATAACTGGACAAATGTAAGATCCATGTTATGAACCTTTTTAAGGTTTAAATCTATAAAATCATACTGCTGAAACGCATCAATTATTTTACTTTTAATTTTTTCAATTGTGAACATGGTAAGTTCATGTTCAAGTATAATAACCACTTTCGTATTGCCCGAAGGAATTAATTGAATATTTTTTTCTTTTGATTTCATATCGTTGGTTTTTACTTTTAAAAGAATTCTATTTCGCCATTATCATCGCTTTCTATATCCGCTTTTTCTCCTTTTTCGACCTGCTCATGAATTAAATGCTCGGTTTGCATAGTATAATAACTTTTAAGTTTCTTTAAATTTTCTTCTTTACTGCTTATTTCTTCATCATCAATCTTCAGGTTATAGTTTATTGTATTTAATTCTGTTATTATCTCATCAATTATTTTTTCGAAAAAATCATAATACTTTATTTCGGAAATTGATTTTTTAATTCCATTTAATACACCATTACTTATATCCTGATTTTCCTTTAATTTGCTATCAAGGCTAAAGCGTAATGAATGTAAATGGCTCACGGCTTTTTCAATTCTTTCAAAATTTTTATTTAATGATGTATCGGTTTTGTCGTTAATCAGGCTCTGAACATGTTTTTTTAAAGGAGCTAGCAGGCCATTAAAACCAATCAGTTTTAAACCATTTTGCTGAATATCTTTATAAAGGCTTTTTAATTGTATTAAAGATTGTTTAATATTCTCATCATGTTCCGACAGTTTTTCTATTTCCTTAAAATATTGATTAATATTTATGTTTAAATCATTATTTAGTTCATTCAGCAGTGCGAAACTTTTCTCTGACTGGGTTAATTGATATTCTATTGAATTTAGCTCTTTGTATAGCTTTTTATTCTGGTTGTTTTTATTAAGGTAGCATTCTTCCGAACGCTTGATATTTTGCACTATCTCATCAAATAATCTTTCTTCATCATTTTCATTATCCGTAACAATATCATTACACAATTGAGAGATAATTTTCATATTATCTCCTATTTGTATAAAATTATTAATAATTATTTCCAGGGCAGACTGGTACTCCTTATTTGCATGGATAAGCTGAGCTGCCTGTAATCCTGCAATATCTCTTATGCGCAAGAAAAACTTTGCTTTTTCGTTAATATATTTTTCTTCGTCAGAAGTATTTTCAAACTCATAAAGTTCATTAATAAGGTCTTTATGTGTATGCTGAATATGCTCCATTTTTTGCTTAATAATATCCTGATACTGTAATTTTTTAATTATATCACTAATATTCTCAGCCGATTTATCCGTTTTCTTTCGAATATCCGGGATATTATTTTCATTCGCTTTGTATTTCCTTTCAATTAATCCTATACTTGACTTTACTGCATTTAATATGGATTCAATATTCGTATCTGGTGTTTCTTTACCCAGTGCGAAATTTGAAGTAATTATTCTCGATATTTTCCTGGAAGCATTAACGATTTTTGGTATTTTTTCCAGCAATGATTTCAACCCGTTTATATTTTCCTCGATTCTTTTAAAGCTTTTTAATGCGTCACTATTTTCTTTTGAATAAGATACAGTAAGATTTAAATTCGCTATTAAGTATTTAAGGCTCATTAAATTTTGGCCATAATTCTTAACCGGGAAAAAAACAAACCTTAATTGATTCGACAAATCCTTTAAAAAATCGATTATCACGATCAGGTTATGATCAAAAGTTTTTGTGTTTTCAATTATTTTCTCACAATAGGTGTAAATCTCGTTATATAAAAGCTTGTTTTTATTTGTATTCAGGATATTAAATATTTCAGCAACATTTTCCGAAATTAATTTTGACTGGTTATATAATTGTTTAAAATCGTTATTTAACCGAAGAAAATCATCGGATGAGCATTCGTGCAATGAGTATATTTTACTATCGATAGTTGTAAATATTTTACATATATCTTTTGTAGAATATGTTTCAAGTAATGCCTTAACCTTTATTTTATTTTCCAATTCCTTTTCAGTCATTTTAAAAATATTATGATTAAAAAATTGCAAGGGCCTTGTTTACCTTTTCCAGAAAAAAGGGTATATCAATTGGTTTCTCAATAATATCAAATGCTCCCAAATCGAAAGCAATAGCGGAGTTTTCTCTGTTTGCAAAAGCAGTAACAATAATTACCGGAATATCTTTATAACTCGAATTTAACTTTAGTTTTTTAAGTAAATCGAAACCATTTTCGTTTGGCATTAATAAATCCAGTAAAATTAAGTTTGGCTTATAATCTTTTAACAATTCAGTTGCTTCTTTAACGCTAAAAGCTGTTTTAACAATAAATCCTTCATCCTCTAAAATAGCTTCTAAAAGAACAAGGTTTGTTTCCGAATCATCAACCACTATAATTTTCTTTTTCGCACTCATGATCGTTTATTTAACTGAATTACAATGATTTAATTTTTACACTTGCATATTATAAAAGTACATACCTTACACGAATCATTTCAAATTTCCATAATGATCTTCCTTGCTTGTTTGCGATGATTTATATCACCAAAAAATTGAGAATTAGATCACCATTCAAAAAATTTCATATATTTACATAAATCCATTATTCTTATGGTTTATCCTATCGATGAAAATATCTATCAAGGTGGAATACCTTGTTTGGAATACTTAACATCTGAACAAGCTGAACTTATTAATAAGAATAGCAATACAGTTAAGTTTAATAAAAAAGACATCGTTTTTAAGCAGAATACACGCACATCGCATGTTATGTTTGTGCAATCCGGATTAATAAAGATTTATAAAGAGGGGAGAAATAAAAAAGTTATAATATTTAAAATTGTCACTCCCGGCCATTTTCTCGCCAATATTTCAATTTTTGGAGAGGACACGTTCCGCTATTCAGCATCGGCAATTGAAAACGCTGAAATACTTTTTATTGATATTGCATGCTTTAAAGAAGTAATGGAGCAAAATGGACGTTTTGCAATACTGCTGATTCAATTACTAAGTGCAGATAATCTTTACTTTTTTGATAAATTAATGGCTCAAAACCAGAAACAATTGCCCGGAAGAGTGGCAGATATAATCCTTTATTTTTCTAAACAGATTTTTAACTCAAATAGCTTTGAATTTCCTATGTCGAGAACTGAATTGGCAGAACTTGCAGGAACAACCAAAGAAAGCTTTATTCGTACCTTAACCGAGTTTAAAAACGATAAAATTATAGATATTGAAGGGAAAAATGTGAAAATTAATAGTTTAAACATTATTGAAACATTAAGTAAATTAGGATAAAAATATAGTTATGAAACCCTTTTCCTGTTTAATAGTAGATGACATTTTAATGAATAGGATGCTCTTAAAAGAAATCATTAAAGAGATATGCCCATTGATTTTCGAAGCTGATAATGGCAAGTCAGCCATTGAATTGCTTCAAACAAAAACAATAGATATTGTATTAATGGATATTGAAATGCCTGTAATGAACGGTGTTGAAACAACAAAATACATTAGAGAAAACTTCTCCTTCCCAAAGAATAAAATTCCGATAATTGCTTTAACAGCACATAATCCGGCCGATTTCTTTAGTAATTATAATAATGCCGGATTTGATAACTTATTAACTAAGCCTTATTCTTTTGAAAAGATATTAAAAGCCATTAAAAAATTCAGAAGTATAGATTAGCATGGGTTTTATATGTATTAAGACCCTTAAATCATCCAAATTCATATATTAGAAAGCTGTTATAAATAGAGATTCTAAAAAAGATATAATCCCCCCTTCATTTGTTTTGAATAATTTTGAATTACATTTTGAATTAATCATAAATATTTTATAATTTAACGGTTAATACATTCTTCACGATAGCTTTTTTTAGAGGGATTAGAAATCTAGTAATATTTTAATTAAAACCTATGGAAAAACTCATGATACTGGGGTTATTGCAAAACACCGCCATTCTCCTGTCATTTAGCATGTTATATGATTTAGCGTGGGTTAAAATTGAAATAAAAAAGAACGCTATATATAAAATAATTACCGGTATAGTATTAGGATGCATTGGCATAATATTGATGTTAACTCCATGGACTTTATATCCCGGTTTAGTATTTGATACCCGTTCAATAATGCTTTCTATTTCCGGTTTATTTTTTGGCTCAATACCTACATTAATAGCTATGACAATAACAACCATCTTCAGGGTTTACATGGGAGGTGACGGCATGTTGATGGGTGTAAGCGTAATAATCAGCTCAGGCTTAATTGGAATTGGTTGGAGAAATCTGAGAACAATTTTTATAAAAGACAAGATAAATTATGGTACTGCCGAATTATATTATCTTGGTTTTATAGTGCATGTAGTAATGTTGATTTGTACCCTGTTTTTACCTGAAGGAAGAACAATTCCAACACTTAAAAAAATTGGGCTTCCGGTAATCCTGCTGTATCCCATTGGCTCAATGATACTTGGCAGAATGATGGTTAAACAAAAACAAAGCTGGAATACACGTAAAGCCCTGAAAGAAAGCGAACAACGATGGCAATACGCGCTCGAAGGCAGTGGAGATGGTGTTTGGGATTGGAATCCACAAACAAAAGAAGTCTATTTCTCGAAACAATGGAAAAACATGCTGGGTTATTCTGATGAGGATATTCAAAATACCTATGAAGAATGGGAAATAAGAATTCATCCCGATGATAAAGAGAAAGCTATTTCCGATTTAAATAAACTATTAACAGGCAAAATTCAGCATCATATAAACGAACACCGTTTGCTTTGTAAAGATGGCTCATACAAATGGGTGCTGGATATGGGAAAAGTAATGGAATGGGATAAAAATAATAACCCAACACGTGTTATCGGGACACATAAAGACATTTCAGAACGAAAAAAAGCAGAAATCGAATTAAAAGAAAGTAACGAGGAGTACCTTTCTTTAAACGAAGAATATCTTGCACAAAACGAGGAGCTTGAAGAAAACCTGGAAAGAACCGAAAAACTTATTACCGAACTTGAAAAAGCAAAGAAAAAAGCAGAAGAAAGCGACCGTTTAAAATCAGCATTTCTGGCCAATATGAGCCACGAAATTCGTACTCCTATGAATGCTATTATGGGTTTCTCCGAACTTCTTGCAACACAACAAACACATGAAAAATCACAATCGTTTATTATTCACATAAATAATGCGGGAAAAAAACTTTTGCGAATTATCGACGATATTATTGATATCTCAAAGATCGAATCCAACCTGTTAAATATCCAGTATATCTGGGGCAATATTTATGATATCGTTGAACAATCAATTGCTTTTTACAAAGAAAGCCATGAATTTAAAATAAAAAATGACCTTGAATTAATTCATACAACATCCAGCGAATATTTTTACATGGTTTGTAAAACCGATCCCATACGTTTAAAACAAGTATTAGATAACCTAATCTCGAATGCAATCAGGTATTCAGACAAGGGTGTTATTAAAGTAAATTTCGTGGTTGATAAAGAGAATAAACAGATTCACTTTTCGGTTAAAGATGAGGGTATAGGAATTTCGGAAAAAGAACAAGAGCTTATTTTTGGAAGATTTATGCAATCGGAGAACAGGCGCATAAAAGAAGGAACGGGGCTTGGTTTAAGCATTTGTAAAGGAATCCTTGAATTAATGCATGGAAGCATTGAACTTAAATCCGAGTTAGGAAAAGGATCAACTTTTACTTTTAAAATTCCTCTAATTACACCCGAAGAAGAAAATGAGCTTTTAAAAGAAGAAAGTGAGCAGAAGAAAGAATTTAACTTTTCAGGTAAATTAATATATGTTGCAGAAGACGAAATCACATCATTTTTATTAATTAAAGAATTTCTTTCACGTACCAATGCAAATATTAAACATGCCGAAAACGGAATGGTTTTGCTGGAAATGGTAAAAGCAAAACATCCGGATATAATACTTTTGGACATAAATATGCCCCTGATGAACGGTTTTGATTTCCTGGATAAAATGAAAGACCTTAATATTGATATTCCGGTTATTGCACAAACAGCATATGCCATGAAAAATGAAAAAGAATTGTGTTTAAAGAATGGTTGTATTGATTACATTTCAAAACCTATTAATGCAAAGATTCTACTCGATAAAATTGCATGGCATATCAGGTAATACTATTTTTTCTCTACCCTTATTTTTTCATATTTTATACTATGTAAGTGTATTTTATCAATTTATTGCTAATTTCGGGTTTTTAAACCTTTAAATTTTACTGATTTATCAAAATTATAAAATCATGATACGCTCACTATTTTGCATCATTATAAGTAGTATTATTCTGTATTCATGCTCGCCCGATCAAAGCAATATTACCGAACAAGGAGTATCGAAAGATTTAGCCGGGTTGCGCGAGAAGCAAATCTCTGAAATTAACTATTTTATATTTTTCGATATCCCCGACTCTTTAAATGCTGAAATTAAAGGGAAAGTAACTATTGAATTTAATTTTACAGGATCGGGGAAAGAACCACTTGTTATTGATTTTCAGAATAGTACAGATAAATTATTGCAGGTTAAATTTAACCAGGGGAATGTAAATTATAATTATATAAACCAGCATATTGTTCTACCAAACAGAAAGGTTAACAAGGGCAAAAACCGCATTGAAATTGATTTTATAGCAACCGACAGGGCCCTAAACCGCAATAGTGAATACTTATATACTCTTTTTGTACCTGACCGTGCATCTACAGCATTTCCCTGTTTTGATCAACCTTCGTTAAAAGCACGGTTCACTCTTAGTTTGAAAATACCTGAAAAATGGATAGCAATTGCAAATTCGGGAATACTTGAAAAAGAAAGTACCAAGAGTTATTCCGTTTATACGTTTAAAGAAACAGAACCTATCAGCACCTATTTATTTGCATTTACAGCAGGTAAATTTAAATCGATAACAAAAACAAAAAAAGACCGTGCAATTACCATGTATCACAGGGAGAGTGATTCGTTAAAAGTAATTCAAAATACCGATAAAATATTCGAGTTACAATTCACTTCGCTTGAATGGCTCGAAAAATATACAAATATTTCATATCCCTTTCAGAAATTCGATTTTATTGTAATCCCTTCGTTTCAATATTCAGGAATGGAACACCCGGGGGCAATTCTGTACAGAGATTCAAAATTATTTTTAGACCCGTCAGCATCTGTACGCGATGAATTAACCCGTGCAAACCTAATTGCTCACGAAACAGCTCACATGTGGTTTGGCGATCTGGTTACCATGCAATGGTTCGGGCAAGTTTGGCTCAAAGAAGTTTTTGCAAATTTTATTGCCGATAAAATTGTAAATCCCCAGTTTCCTGAAATTAATCATCAGCTTAACTTTATAATAAATCATTTCCCTGAATCATATTCTGTTGACAGAACTTCAGGTGCAAACCCGATAGACCAGGAACTGGAAAACATGAAAGATGCGGGAACCTTATATGGATCAATAATTTATCATAAAGCCCCGATTGTTATGCAACACCTGGAAACAATTACAGGCGATAGTATATTACAAGCAGGTTTGCAGGAATATCTTTTAAAAAACATGTATGGTAATGCCAATTGGAACGATTTAATTTCAATACTTAAAACAAAAACAGATTTTGAACTCGAAAACTGGAGCAAGCAGTGGGTAAATACCCCGGGTATGCCAAAGCTACGTTTTTATAAAGCCTTTAACGAGAGAAATGAATTTGCTACATTTATTATTGAACAAACCGATCTTTATGATAACTATAAACTTTGGCCACAAAATATTGATGTTGGCTTTTTCAAAAACAAGATATTTCAAAAATACCCTATCCAGGTTTCAGACACTTTTTCTGTAATTCCGATAACCGATAAATTGTCAAATTCAGAGCTCATTTTGCCCAATCTTAATGGCAATGCATACGGGTATTTCGAACTTGACAATGATACAAAGAACTACCTGGTTAAGAATTTATCTTTAATTCAGAACCCGGTTTACAGAAGCTCAATATATATTATGCTTTGGGAAAATATGTTAAACAGGAATATGTTACCCAACGAACTAATTTCGTTTTATACAAATGCTGTTACTTACGAATCGGATCAGCAAAATATCAGCTTATTACAAAACTACATTACATCGCTGTATTGGAGATTCTTAACACGATTAACACGCGAAAGAATTGCAAATCAAATCGAGGAGATATATTGGGACAAAATCAAAAACTCAAAACCAGCTGCACTCAAACTGATGTTTTTAAAATCATATATCTCGATAAGTACATCAAATCAAAGTTTTGGTAATTTATACAGGATATGGAATGGGGAAATAAAAACCGGGGAACTGGAATTAAGTGAGAATGACTTTACAGATTTATCATTTGAACTTGCATTGCGAAGTAAAGAAAAAGGAGATAGCATTCTCGCCGTGCAACTAAGTAAAATTCAAGATAATGAACGAAAAAAAAGGATGAAGTTTATAATTCCATCATTATCACATGACAGCTATGTCAGAGATTCGTTCTTTGAATCGTTAAAAGATGAAAGAAACAGGGAAAAAGAACCCTGGGTTATTTCCGCATTAACCTATTTACACCATCCATTGCGTAGTAACGAAAGTGTAAGATATATCACTCCATCTTTAAAATTGTTGCAGGAAATTCAACAAACAGGCGATATTTTTTTCCCTAAGCAATGGCTCGATGCCACGTTGAGTGGCCATTCGGGTATTGATGCAGTCACCGAAGTTCAGATATTTTTAAACGAAAATCCCGGTTTACCTGAAAATCTAAAGAATAAAATAGTACAATCATCTGATTTATTGTACAGGGCATGCCAAATAAAAAACGAATAAAAAAAACCGGGGTTCCCGGTTTAAATCGTTTAGTTGTTTAGCCTATCGAGCAATTCAATGTTAAGTTTATATAAATCATCGACAATATCTTTGTAATATTGCTTAATTTCTTGTTTAGTTCCTTTCGGCAAATGATTTACTCTATAAATAAGTTGCTGCCTGATTTGCTCAGCTTCGTGCAAAATTTCAAGAACATTTTCCTGGTTATTTACAGGAGAATATTCGAGATACGAAAATCCCTCTGTCATAATTTGCTGAGCCAGGAAATTAATATCCTTTTTAAGATTTTTGCAACTTGCCATATATAAGGTTTTAAAAATTAATTTATTATAAAATTTTTCTTTACAAGAAACTTAAATTAAGAAGTAAGATATTGTTAAAATTTTTAATATGCAACTTCTTTAAATAAAAATATTTGGCGATTTGATAAACGACAAATAAAACGAAGATTGTAAAACTCTTATTACCAGGCAACACACCCTATTTAAAGGTACATCCTGTTTTATCAAGTTTGTTAATATTATAACCTTCATCGTACCGGATTAATGACATGCCGTTATTTTCGTAACCTGACGTTTTGTACCATTTTACAAAATTGAATTCAGCCTGAAGTTGATCCATTTTATGGTAGGAAATACAATTTTGGAAATCTTCTCCATAGTTCATCAGGGCAGTTAAAAAATACATGCTCACATCATACCCGTGCATGGTATATTGGTCGGGGTCTGTTTTAAATATTTTTCTGTATTTGCTTATAAATTTCTTTACATATTTGTTATTATAATCAATATAAAATGGTACAACCAGGCAGGTTTTAATATTATATAAATATTCCTGGTCAATATTATCAAACTTGTACCAACGCGACATCCCAAAAGTTTTAATTTGATACCCTTTACTCGTTAATGTATTTAAATTGGAAACAACAGATGTTACAAAAGCCTGATCGTTTGAAGGAACAATAATTACATTTTCGTTATTTATATTTAATGCATGTTCAATTAATTGAATACTATCGATATATGATACTTCTTTAAACTGAAGACTTCCAATAGATGTATCAACAGACGAATAATTAAACAGCTTATCTTTAAAAAACAAGATATTCCCGTATTGCAAACTGTCGGAATTATGAATAAGCACTATATTCTTATTGCTAAACCCTGATGAGTATTTTGCCAGAGCATCGAGTTGTGTTAAAAATGATGGCCCAACCTGGAATAAGTATGGGTTTGAATTGACTAATACAAGATTATCGGATAAAGGAGAAACCATTTTTATGTTGTTTTTTAATGCAAACCTTGAAACGATTTCCAGTTCATTATTATATACAGGTCCTATAATTAAATTAACATCTGTGAATATTTCCGAGTGAAGTATTTCGTTTAATTTCAGGGTATCGCCCTGAGTATCGAAAACATGTAAATTGACTGAGAAGCCCTGACTTTTAAGGGTATCTAAAGCCATTAAAACACCTTCGTAAAATGCAAGGTAGTTTAAAGAACGGGGATAAATATAATTGGGGTTTCTATATATTTTATCGTATATCTTTTTACCATATTCATTTGTTTTTGTCGAATCAATATAAAACTCTTCATCGCTTTGATCCAAATACAATGGCAACAGTAATGCAACAGAGTATGTTTCCCGTTTTATTTTCTTTAATGTATCGCATTGTGTAATTTCAGAATATGGAACCAGTGAATGTTTTTCGAAAAGTAGTGTATCCGAAAGTTTTGTAGTGTTTTTTTCAAAAACATAACTTTCTTCGGTATCCGGCACTTTAGGTATTCTTAACAATTGTCCCGTTTTTAAGCCTTCATTAAGAAATGGATTTTGCTCAAACAACACTTCCTGCGTAATATTATAGCTTTTGGTTAAAGAATAAATTGTTTCTTTACTTTTTACCAGGTGATAAATATATTGATCGGGAATTTTTATCGTGTCAATTTCTGACTCTGATTTTGGAATTGAAGTATCGGCCTGAAGTTGATATGATTTTCGGGGAATTTTAATTATCTGGCCAGTACTTAAACCAAACCGGGTTTCCGGGTTAAACTGAATTATTGATTCTTGTGAAACATCATATTTCTTTGAAAGAGAATATAAAGTCTGGCCCTTTTTAACACGATGATAGATAAAATCAGCTGATTTCTCATTATTTTCTAATGTACTCTCTTTACTGTTTTGTGGAATTTTTAAAGCCTGCCCTACCATTAAGCCGAGAAATATATCAGGGTTTTCTTTGGCAATTTCTTTCTGGGAAATACCATAAAGCTTGCTTAGCGAGTAAAGTGTTTCGCCTTGTTTAACAATATGAACATAGTACATTTGGCCACCAATAATTACCCTGTCGGTCGATTTTTGATTAACCAATGTATCTGTTTGAGCCGATATGCTTTTTGAAAATATAAAAAGCGTTATAATAAAAAGATAAAAAATTCTCACGTTTACAAGAATAAAATAAGATCAAAATATAAAACAACAAATAACAATAAATATTGCAATATAGAAAATACATGCACAAAATTAATCCATCTGAACAAATAAAAAAATAAGCATGACCTAAAAAGCCATGCTTATAAATGGGAGTTAAAATTTAATTCTCGCGTAAAACAAACTCGTCGTATTCGATTTCGAACCTGAGTTTGTGTTTTGATTCTTCCTGGGCCAGGGAAAGAAAAACATTTTTCATTTCAGTATCCTGGGCACGTTTCGAAAGTTCAAAATACAATTTAAAAGCTGCTTTTTCTTTTTTCATCGCGAGTACAAGTGCATCCTGGTAACTTATACCAGGTGTTGGCATAATACTTACCAGGTAATCTGCAATTTTTAAATCAGCAACTTGTTCTTGTTTTAACTGGTAGCTGCCTTCATTTTTTATCTTTATCAATCGTGCTTTATGGCCTATTTCTTCCTGTGCAAACTGTGTAAATACCTGTTGCATATCGGAAGTTTTTGAATTTACTGCCAGCTGATTGTAAAAATCAACAGCTTCTTGCTCTGCATTTATTGCAAAATCAAGTATTTCATTTATCGAATTAAAATTTTTCATAGTTCTTTTTTTAACTTTTTAAATCACTTTTTTACCTGAAAGCTCTTTTGAGTTTTCATTTTTGGATGCAAATGATTTTTCAAAAAATTCTTCGAAATATTTATGTGTGTAATCGCAACCGTATTTAAATAGTTTATTTATGTTTTCTGCTTTTGTGTAATTAAAAATGTACTTTTCTTTATTTGCCGAGTTTGGCAATAATTCAAAAATCTCCTTTCTTATTTCATCTATAGAATTAGATTTTTGTTGAGAAACCAGATTAATAATATTCATTAACTGATCAATATTCTCCTTATCAACCGTACTGTTTAGTTGTTTCTCAAATACCTGTATATTTTTTTGAGTATTTGTAAAACTGCCTGTTGTTTCAAGCGGGAAAACTGCAGGTAATACCAAGTTTGCACTTTTAGCAGTTTCTGTCATAAAATAATCCTGGACAAGTATAAACTCGGCATCAACAAACCATTTCTGAACTTTTGGTTTGTCAATAGCGCATCCCACTGGGTCTTCGCCGAAAATAAAGAAGTTTTTGATTTTCCCTTCGTTAAGGTATTCTTTCATACAGGATTCTCTTGTTTTTGGAAACTCTTTAATTTTCCATAGTTTTTCAAGTTTTTTAACAAACTTTTTATCCGATAAATCCGTATTTCCAACTCCGTTTTTAGATGATATTCCCATATCGAATAATCCCTGTGAATTATTTTTTTCTTTTAATGATATTAACCCGCTTGCTGTTTTACCTAATTTCCCGGTAATCATTGCAAGATTATATAACTCGAAACTTGTATTCGATGAAACTTCTTTTTCAGAAAACACGAGTATTGCATTTTGTTCGTTATTGTACTTTTCTGCAAACTCTTCGAGACATTCTTTACAACAAACACCTGAATCTTTAACTAATTGTTCATAGTTTTCTTTTAGAAGGGTTTTCTTATAATCGTCGAAACCTGTACATCGATCTTTAATAAACAAAGCATTATGTAATCCTTTTTTTACAAGATAATAATTCACAGCCTTTATGAAATGGTAATGTGATTTAATAACCAACTCTTTATCCACTTTATGCGACATTGAGCTTTTTTCATGAACAGTAACTGATTCTACAGGGATTTTATTTATTTCCCTGGCATTATTGATCATAAATCCAACAACGGCGTTGTCTTTATTTACTTCTGCTCCAAATAAGTATATCTTACCTGCTTGTTTTATTTGTTCAAAAGGAACATTTGCAAGTGAATTTGAGCTGTACCCTTTTCCCTGTCCAACATAATGAAAACTTGAAACATTGTTTGTTCCGGCACCAGCCCGGGCTATCTTTTGAACCAGGTACATTTC
This sequence comes from Bacteroidetes bacterium GWB2_32_14, assembly GCA_001768235.1. Lineage (GTDB taxonomy): Bacteria > Bacteroidota > Bacteroidia > Bacteroidales > UBA12077 > UBA12077. Next base: position 95,433 of record MENK01000024.1, on the reverse strand, counting down.
TTCATTACTTAACCGTGCTCCTGCAAAAAATCCATTTTCGTCAGGGTCGGCTCCTTTAATTTCGTCGGCAATAATATCGAATGCCTTTTGCCAGCTGATAACTTCAAAGTTGTTATCCACTTTAAGCATTGGCTGAGTAATTCGCTTACTATCATTCATTATTTGGTGACCAAACTTTGGAAACCTGCATATATTACCATCTTTATTTATCTGTCCTTCTTTGCCTGTTACGCGCCAAATAAAATTTCCTTTATAATGATATTCTACCTCGCAACCTACAGAACAGAATTTACATATCGTGTTTACTTTATCGAGTTTAACAGGACCTGGTTTAAATGAAACATTTTCTGTTATAGCGCCTGTAGGGCATGTTGAAATACATAATCCACAGGACTCACAATTGGTTTCAGTCAGGGATTTGCCCATGCTTGGGGCAACAAACGTGTTAAATCCCCTGTTTACCAATCCTAAAGCATTAGCCCCTACAACTTCCTTACAAATTCTTACACATCGTGCACATAAAATACATTTATTGTTATCAATCTCGATAAATGGATGCGAGAAATCGATATCACGAGCATGAAATTCACCCTCGTAATGTTTTTGGTCAGCTTCATATCGTGTTGAGTATTTTTTCAGGTCGCAGGTAAAATATTCTGTACAGCCACATTCAAGGCATCTTTCTGATTCATGTTTAGCAATTTTCTCGTTTGTATAACCCAATTCTACCTCATTAAAATTTAACCTTTTACCGGCTTCCAACACGGGCATTTCTTCACGTATTTGCTTCTGATACCTGCCAATAAAATCGGAAGATGAGAGTTCTTTAAAATTATCGCGACGGCTTACAAATTCTTTTGGTTCGGGTTTCAATTCCAATCCCGTTAAAAACTGGTGGCAGCTACGGCTGGCTATTTTAGCCTGGGCTACTGCTTCAATAATTGTTGCAGGGCCTGTAACACCATCGCCTGCTGCAAACATTGATTTTATTCCGGTTTGCAATGTATTTTTATCAACACTTATATCACCCCATTTATTTGCTTCCAGTTTGCCATCAGTAGCGTGTTTGTTCACGTCATCAAGAAAATTTACTTCAGTTTTTTGGCCAATAGCAGCTAAAGCGTAATCAAGCTCTATTTCAAATTCAGAACCTTCAACAGGAACAGGCCTTCTACGACCGGAAGAATCGGGCTCTCCCAGTTCCATCTTCTGGCAAGTCATCGAACGTAGTTTGCCATCCTTGTCTTTATTTACTTTTGTAGGGTTGGTTAAAAACAGGTATTCAACACCTTCGATTTTCGATTCATGAATTTCAATAGGATTTGCAGGCATTTCTTTTTCAGTACGACGGTATATAACATATACTTTTTCGGCTCCGCAACGAATTGATGTACGGCAACAATCCATGGCAGTATTTCCACCACCAACAACAGCAATTGTTTTTCCCTTAAAGTCGTATTTCTGTCCAGTAACTTCCATGTTTCGAAGAAAATCGATTCCTGAAAAAATATTTTCAGCATCATCGCCTTCGCAGCCAATTAATGTTCCCCGTTGAGATCCTATAGTCAGGATAACTGAGTCGTATTTATCTTTTAAATCTTTGTAGCTTAGGTTATCGCCTAATTTCTTGTTATAAAATATGTTAACGCCCAGTTCGGTAACTGATTCAACTTCTTTATCAAGAATTCTGTTTGGCAATCGATACTCAGGAATACCATAACGCAACCAGCCGCCAGGGTTTGCATTTGCTTCGTAAATATCGCACTGATGGCCTTTTTGTTGTAAAAAGTATGCCGTTGATAATCCTCCCGGGCCTGCACCAATTATGGCTACTTTTTTCCCTGTTGTTTTAGCTATTTCAGGCTTATATTTTTTACCTGACATTAAATCCTGATCAGCAGCAAAACGTTTCATATAATCGATACCAACGGCAGCACCTTCGTTTAAATAATTCCTTCGACAGGCTACTTCACAAGGCCGGACACATACACGCCCACAAATTGCAGGTAATGGGTTGGTTTGTTTTATAAGCCCTATAGCTTCGCTGTATAAACCTTTTTCAATTAATGAAATGTATCCCTGAACATCAACACCGGCAGGACAAGTTTGCTTACAGGGAGCTTCACAATCAGCATAATGATTGCTTAATAATAAATCCAAAGCTGTTTTTCGCGCTTTCTTTACCCTGTCATTTTCTGTTTCAATCTTCATGCCTTCCTGGATAACTGTTGAACAGGATGGTTGCATATTTTTCATTCCTTCAATCTGAACAACACATACAAAACATGATGAAAATGGTTTTAAACGGGGATCGTTGCATAAAGTAGGAATTTCAATACCATTACGTTTCGCAAGCTCTAATATTGTTTCCCCTGGATTTCCTTTAACATTCTTACCGTTAAGTATTATATTATGTTGATTGCTCATTTTCTTTTTTATTTGATGATTAAAAAAATTTTACTTTAAGCTACTAATTACGATAATATTATAGCACCGAACTTGCATTTGCTGTAGCATGAACCACACTTAATACAAGCATCCTGTCGGATAAAATGTGCCGATTTACGTTCGCCATCAATTGCATTTGACGGGCAGTTTTTGGCACAAACGGTACAACCTGTACACTTCTCTTCATCTACAGTGTAAGTTAGTAACTGTTTGCAATTTTTTGCCGGGCATTTTTTATCGTTAATATGTGCTTCGTATTCGTGGCGGAAATATTTTATTGTAGTTAAAACAGGATTGGGAGCCGTTTGGCCCAACCCGCAAAGAGAATTTTCTTTTATCTGGTATGCCAGTTCTTCCAGCTTTTCTATATCACCTTCTTTGCCTTCGCCATGCGTTATCCGGGTTAAAATTTCGAGCATTCGTTTTGTTCCAACCCTGCAAAAAGTACATTTACCACAAGATTCCTTACATGTAAAATCGAGAAAAAACCTTGCCATATCAACCATACAGGTAGTTTCGTCCATAACAACCATACCACCCGAACCCATAATTGCGCCGGTAGCATTTACCGAATCGTAATCGACAATAGTGTCGGCTAAATATTCAGGAATACAACCACCGGAAGGGCCTCCCAACTGAACGGCCTTAAATTTTTTACCTCCGGTTATACCTCCGCCCAGTTTAAAAATAATATCACGAATTGAAATTCCCATAGGTACTTCAATCAAGCCACCATGATTGATTTTTCCTGTTAATGCAAATACTTTTGTGCCTTTACTTTTTTCGGTTCCATATTTTGAAAAAGATTCCGCTCCGTTTAAAATAATATAAGGGATATTAGCAAAAGTTTCAACATTATTAATATTTGTAGGCTTAGCCCATAATCCTGATTCTGCAGGAAACGGAGGCCGCTTACGGGGCATTCCCCGTTCACCTTCTATTGAAGCCATAAGAGCAGTTTCCTCGCCACAAACAAAAGCTCCGGCACCTTCCTTCACATATAAATCAAAGTCAAGGCCTTTAATACCAAGAATATTTTTTCCCAGGTAACCTTTTTTTCTCGCCTGTTCAATAGCAATATTCAATCGTTTAATAGCTAAAGGATATTCTGCACGGCAATAAATTACACCTTCTTTAGCTCCTATGGAATACGCACCAATTATTAAACCTTCAATTACAGCATGAGGATCGCCTTCTAACACGGATCTATCCATAAATGCTCCCGGATCGCCCTCATCGGCATTACAAATAATATATTTAAAATCGGATTTACTATTCGCTGCAAATCTCCATTTTAACCCGGTAGGAAATCCGCCACCACCACGTCCGCGTATTCCCGAATCAAGCACTGTTTGAATCACTTTTTCAGACGAAATCTTCTCTGAAATAATTTTTTTTATAGCTTCGTATCCCCCTTTATTCTCGTATTCTTTAATATTTTCGGGATCAATTACCCCGCAGTTTCGAAGAGCAATTTTAATTTGTCCATTCCAAAAGTTATCGTCTTTTGCCTGGAATAAATCGCTTCTGACAATATATTCTTTAACGGGTTCATGTTGCTTTACATGTTTATCAAAAATCTCAACGGCTTTATCTTCGTTAATATCTCCATAAAGATATGAACCTGTTTCGTCGATTATTTCAACAAGGGGTTCTCTGAAACACATACCCAGGCAACCCGTTTTCGTAAGTTCGAAATCTATTTTTTCAGAAATTTTTAAAGCATTTATCTTTTCATATACCTTGTTAGCTCCGGCTGCTATTCCACAACTGGCCAGGCCTATTAAAACTTTCGTTTTTTCCATTTTGATAGTATTTGAGAATTCAGGATGGTAAATTTTGTTAATTGTTTTCTTTGATTTTTATCTCTTTAAGAATTTTTACAGCCTGGCTGCCCGTGAGTTTACCAAAAGTATTATCACCAATCATCATAACAGGAGCTAAAGAACAACATCCAAGACATGCAACTGACTCAAGAGTAAAAAGTCTATCGGGTGTTGTTTCGCCATCTTTAATTTCCAAAGCATCTTCAATGGCTTCAGAAATTGCTGTTGCATTTTGAACATGGCAAGCTGTTCCATGGCAAACTTTAACAATATGTTTACCCACGGGGTGTAACCTGAACTGAGTATAAAAAGTCGCAACACCGTACATATCAGCAAGTTTTAACCCGGTAACTTCTGCTATTTTAATAAAAGCATCTTCGGGTATATATCCATAAATATTTTGTGTTCCTTGTAATATGGGTATAAGGTTTCCTTTTTTGCTTTTATATTTTTCAAGCAAAGAATCAATTAAACTTAAATCAACGAAAATCTTTTCTTTTACATCTTCGTTTTTTTGCAAAACTCTTTTAACGCGCATAATTCAGAAGGCTTAGGTTGTTTTTTAACACTTAAAATAAAGGCTTAATTTATAATTTTGTTATTTCATTCGCAATAAATTTCACATGTCGTAAAATATGATTTTTATGTAATTGTAAATCAATCTGTATTTTCCATATCTTATTTAAAATTAGTCTAAACTGTTTTCAACATTTTTTTTATTAAGTCGATTTATACTATATGAAAACGAATTTCTAAAATAAAAATGAACCAATGGCTTTTTCAGGTATTTTTAATACTTTTACAGGATTTTTAATATTGATGAGTTTTACGTTTTATGACATCTAAAAAAGAACTGGTAGTAGTAATAACCGATCACCCGATACTCGGGCTACTTCTGGTTCCTTACATTATAGTAAAAAAGCCTAACCACGGCTATTACCAGATTGAAGTCAGAATATCGCAATTTAACAGCGACGTGTATTTATCCGGTTTTAGTGAGAATGAAAAGAAACTTGTAAAACTTGCCGATGAATACAGCGAACAGAACCTATACAAACTATTTTCGAAAAATAAATCGTTGACAACAGTTAATTTTATGAATTCGTTAACTCGAAGTTTTGCCGATGAACATATACGCCCATATATAGAAAAAAGGCTTGTGAAAATTATTAATTTGTTACAGGCAATGGATATTGAAGTGTATTTTAAAGGAAAAGCCTCGTATATAAACAGGGATGATCTGGTTACTGTTACTACAGATAAAGCGCAAGCCATTTTTAATATTTCAAAACTTACCGATGAGAGCCAATATTATTTAACAATAAAACAAAATAATAAAGAAATCAGTTTGCTCAATAAATCAGGATTTACACTGGTTAATGATCCTTGCCGGATAATTATAAATAATTCTTTGTATTGCTTCGAAGATATTAATGCGAAAAAACTTACTCCGTTTTTTAATAAAGAATGTATTCATATTCCAAAAGCATCAGAAAAAAAATGGTTCGAAACATTTGCTCTCGATAGTATCAGGCAATATAATGTTAAGGCATACGGGTTTACTGTAAATCAGCAATATTTAGCTAAAGAAGCAACCCTGAGTTATGAAATCAATTTAAAGGAAGAACCTTGTCTTGTATTATCATTCATTTACAACGACAACATCAAGTTTTCTGCTTCTGAAAAAGTGAATAGTTCAGTGAAATTTGAGATTGTAAACGGTGAATATGTTTTCAATAAAATTGAACGTGATTTTGATTGGGAAAAAACAATAATTCAGAGCATTGAATCTATTGGACTTAGAAATATTCAGGATTTATATTTTATTCCTGAGCAAATTGAAAATTCCGCGTTTGAAGAAAAACATTACGAACTTGTATATTGGTTAAGCAAAAATATTGATAAACTTGAAAGTTTTCATATAAAATTTCTTCAGAGACTAAAGGAAAAACAGTACTTATTAAAAGAACCAGATATTCAATCTATAGTAAATGAAGAAAATGACTGGTTTGATATTCAAATAGAAGTTCAGATAGGAGAATACAGAATCCCGTTTACGCGATTACGAAAAAACATATTGAATGGCATAAGAGAATACAAACTTCCCGGGGGAGAAATTGTTGTACTTCCAAAGGAATGGTTCGAAAAATATAAAGAATTATTTCAGTTTGGTACAGATACCGAAAAAAGCATTCAACTACAAAAACATCATTTCGGCGTGATTGAAACAAGTGTTCCCGAGCGGGGCAAGTCCATTCTCGAACGATATAAAAGTATTATTGAGAATTACAATAAACAACAATTTGAAATTCCAAAAGGGTTAAATGCAACATTAAGGCCTTATCAAACCGAAGGTTTTTCGTGGATGTACATGCTTCAGCAAAACAATTTCGGAGGTTGCCTGGCCGATGATATGGGTTTAGGAAAAACAATCCAAACCCTTACTTTGCTGTTGCATTCAAAAGGGAAGAATACCGGAGTGTTTTATCAACCCGAAAAATTACCTGCTTTAAAACAACTCAACATTTTTGATACTTTAAACAAACCCCTGGATAAACAAAGCCCGGCAACTTCAATCATTGTAATGCCTACTTCTCTTATTCATAACTGGGAAAAAGAAATTAAGAAATTTACACCCGAAATAAGTATTTATAAATTCATTGGTACAAACAGGACTAAAGATTTAGCTGAATTTTCGAATTTCGATATCATACTTACAACTTATGGAGTTGTGAGAAACGATATTGAGTTGCTGAGAAACTACATGTTTTTTTATATCATCCTCGATGAAAGCCAGTATATTAAAAACCCTGATTCGAAAATTTACAAATCTGTAATCCAGTTAAAATCACAACACAAGTTGGTTTTAACCGGGACACCAATAGAAAATTCGTTAACCGACCTGTGGGCACAGATAAACTTTTTAAATAAAGGCCTTTTAGGAAACCTGCGTTTTTTTAAACAAGAATTTGTTCAGGGAATAGAAAAAAACGGGAATAGCAGTAAAAAAGAACGGTTACAGCAGTTTATTCAACCTTTCGTTTTGCGGCGAACCAAAGATCAGGTTGCTAAAGACCTGCCCGATAAGTCGGAACTGGTAATCTATTGCGACATGACCGATGAACAAAAATCGTATTACGAAACAGAAAAATCTAAAATTCGTAATTCAATTCTTGAAACAATTGAAAAAACAAAAGAAAAACCAACAATACTGGCAATTGAAGGATTAAGTAAATTGAGGCAGATTGCAAATCATCCTGTATTAATTGATGAAACATACACATCAGAATCAGGGAAATTTGAAGAAATAACACGTAATATTGAAAACCTTATTGCAGAAAAACATAAGGTGCTTGTTTTTTCGGCATATGTAAAACACCTGAACCTGGTTTCTAAATATTTATCAGAAATGGGGAGTAAGTTCTCCATACTTACCGGGAGTACAACTAACCGACAACAGGTAATCGACGATTTTCAAAACAGCGATGATAATCATGTTTTTCTTATCCAGATAAAAGCAGGTGGAGTTGGCTTAAATCTTACATCGGCCGATTATGTTTTTATTATTGACCCGTGGTGGAATCCGGCCGTTGAAGAACAAGCAATAAACAGAACACACAGAATAGGCCAGGATAAAAAAGTGATAGTATATCGTTTTATTTCTACCGATACTGTCGAAGAAAAAATCCAAAGATTAAAATCAAAAAAAACGGAATTAGCAGAATCGTTCATAAATACCAATCAAAGCATTCAGAAAATGAATATTGAAAATATTTTAGAATTATTAAAATAGATTTATTTACAACAATTCAAATTTTACATAAGGCAACATAAATGAAATACGGACTAGCAAGTAAAACAGCCGAACTAAGTGCAATGATAAGAGCTGTTGCAACAAGAAACAAACTAGGAAAATCGATATTTAACGACCCCTATTCTAAGCTGTTTATTGGAAAAAGAACATCTGTCATTTACTATTATAACTTAATTCTGTCGTTTATAAACCCGCATTTTTGGAATACAGGAATGAATTCGGTTGGTTACCTTTTATCGTTATGCCGGCACCGGTTTATTTATGACAAGTTAATCCATGCAATGAAAAGCGGCACATCACAATTTATTTTTATTGGTGCAGGATACGATACCACGTACCTGAATCTGAAAAATTCCATTACTTCGCAAACATTTATTGAGCTCGATTTCCCGGCAACTCAAAAAAGAAAGAAAAAAATCTTATCGAGAAATGGTTTTGAAACACCAAATTTAATGTTTAATGAAATTGATTTAAAAAAAGAATCGGTAAAAGATGTATTAAAAGCTGAACATCTGGATTATAACAAGGAAACGTTTATTGTTATCGAAGGTGTTCTTTCTTATTTAATGAAAAATGAAATTGAGCAACTTATAAACGAACTGCCTGCACTTTTTATTAACTCAATAATTATTGCCGATTACAGGATGCACGGGCTGGAAGAAAAAAAGAATTTGCTTGCAGCCCAATGGTTATCAACATTCAGCAAATATAATGAGCGATATGTTTCATTTTTTTCTACAGACGAGATCGAGATATTGATAAAAAATTCCGGATTAAAACTGGTTAGAAATATTGATTTATTAGATTTGTGGATAAATAATAACGAACTAAAGCCTAATAAAAAATTACAAAACTTTGGTGGACTTTTTATAGCTGAAAATGGAAACAAAATCAACAAACAAGGTATTAGCGATAATTAACGGGAAAAATTTTCAGGATAAAAAATTTGTCAAACTATTCGATTACTTTAAGCAAAATCAAATTGATTACACGATTACTTCACATAAAAATCATATTTGTGAAATAATAAAAAAAACAGGTAACTATAATGGAATAATTGTTATTGGTGGTGATGGAACAATTCATGAAGCTGTAAATTCAATTGATCATACAAAACAATGGCTTATTTTTCTGCCTAACGGTACAGTAAATTGTATTGCAAGGCATTTAAAAATGAAATTATCGGTTTCTTTTATTCATAAGCTTTTACATTCAAACAAAACAGTTTCATTCGATTTATTAAAAGCAACATTTCATAGTTCAGGAAAAGTATTTACTAAATATATTTTGGGTTTTATGACTATTGGCCATTTAACCAACATGACATTATTGTCGGAAAAATTCAGGTGGATGCCAAGATTTTTACGTTATCCTTCGGCTGCCTTTCTGAACTTTTTCTCGATTAAAAAATTTAAAATTGATTTGAATTCCGATTCTGAAAGTCTAACAGAAAAAACCTGTTCATCAATTATAATTAATAACTGTAGTGCCGAATTTTTCAGCTCGTTACAAAAGTCGGAATATAACGATGGGAAATTTGAATACCTGATTGAAAACCACAACATACCAGGCCAGATTCGTTCGATTTATACACGATATATTTCATTATCCCGTGAATCAAAATGGAAAACGAATACTAAATCTCTTACCCTAAAATTTAGCGAGGCATTGCCTGTAATGGCCGATGGAGAAGTTTATCATGATATTCATAAACTTGAACTTGAACTAATTCATTCTATTCAGAAAGTATTACTTCCATAATTTTACATTTAAAATCACTTGATTTATAGCATAAATATGAATATTTATAAAAATAAATAAATATTTATTTACTATTGATTTAACTATTCGTACCTTTTATCGTATAATTTTTACTTTAAACCCTAAAAAAAAATGCAATGAAAAATTATTCTACATCGTTATTTATTACACTTGCCGCACTATTTTTAATTAATAGTAATGTATTCTCCCAGGAAACCCAGCCTCAGGCTCTGACAAAAGAACAACAGACTTTGTTAAAACTCGAAACAAACGTTAAAAAAGCACAGGATAAAGTTGATAAAACACTTGCCAAACTGGCATCAGCCGATAGCTTGATAAACGCTGCCATTGAACTTGAAAACGAGGCAAATTCCAACTTAGATATTATCGAAAACGAAGAAAGCGCCTTTAATAAAGACATGTCAACGCAAATGAAAGAACTGGATAAAACCAGGAAAAAAGCTTCTGATGAGGAAAACAAGGCAATTGATAAAGAAATGAAAGCATTGGATACCAAATACAAAGCAGGCCTGAAAGAATTTGAAAAACGATATGCTGCAGAAAATAAGAAACTACAAACTGCTGAAAGTAATAAATCGAAAGCTTCTGAAAAACAAAAACAGTACAAACCTGTTTTAAAAGATGCGCAGGCTGCACTCGAAGCTGCACAGGAAAAACTCGACGAATACCAGTCAAAAGAAGAATAAATCTCGTGAATTATTTTTATTGTAAAATCCCGCCATACGCGGGATTTTTTTGTTATTTAAAGTACCGAATTATAAAAATATGTAAACCTATGTTATTAAAAGATAAAAAATTAAGGTAAAATAGTATCTTTGCCGCTCAATAAAAATTTTCAAGATGATTTCAGTTGACGGATTAACAGTAGAATTTGGCGGAACTACCCTTTTTAAAGACATCTCATTTGTAATAAACGAGAAAGACCGGATAGCTCTAATGGGCAAAAACGGTGCAGGAAAATCGACAATACTAAAAATAATTGCAGGGCAAAGAACCGCTTCAAAAGGAAGGGTTTCTGCACCAAAAGATGCTGTTATTGCTTACTTACCTCAACATTTAATGACCGAAGATAACCGCACTGTTTTTGAAGAAACGGCCCAGGCCTTTGCCAGGATATTCGAAATGGAAAGGGAAATACAAGAATTAAACAATCAGTTAGCATCCCGTACCGACTATGAATCAGAAAGCTATTACGAGCTTATTGAAAAAGTTTCCGCATTAAGCGAACAATATTATGCTATTGAAGAAATTAATTTCGATGCCGAGGTTGAGAAAATTCTTCTCGGGTTAGGTTTCTTACGCGGCGATTTTCAAAGGCCAACCAGCGAATTTAGTGGTGGATGGCGCATGCGAATAGAATTGGCAAAAATTTTACTTCAAAAACCAGATCTTATTTTGTTAGATGAGCCTACCAATCACCTCGACATTGAATCGATACAATGGCTCGAAGAATTTTTAATAACCAGTGCTAAAGCTGTTATTATTATTTCGCACGACCGTTCATTTGTTGATAATATTACCAATCGTACCATTGAAGTTACAATGGGCCGCATTTACGATTACAAAGTAAATTATTCAAATTACCTTACTTTAAGAAAAGAACGCAGGGAGCAACAACAAAAACAATTCGACGAACAACAAAAAATGATCGCTGAAACCGAAGAATTTATTGAACGGTTTAAAGGGACTTATTCAAAAACGCTGCAAGTCCAGTCGCGTGTTAAAATGCTTGAAAAACTCGATATTGTTGAAGTTGACGATGAAGATAATTCGGCATTACGTTTAAAATTTCCACCATCTCCCCGTTCCGGAAGTTACCCTGTTATCATCGACGATATGTCGAAAAGCTATGGAGATCACGTTGTTTTTGCCAATGCAAGCCTTACTATTGAACGTGGTGAGCGTGTTGCCTTTGTTGGTAAAAATGGCGAAGGGAAAACAACTCTTGTAAAAGCCATCATGGGAGAAATTGATTACCAGGGGAAATTAACTCTTGGGCACAATACCCTTATCGGATATTTTGCTCAAAACGAAGCATCGTTACTCGATGAGCAACTCACCGTTTTTCAAACCATTGATGATGTTGCCAAAGGCGATATCCGTTCAAAAATCAAAGATATGCTGGGCGCATTCATGTTTAGCGGCGATAGCATTACCAAGAAAGTTAAAGTGCTTTCGGGCGGTGAAAGAACCCGTCTGGCCATGATTAAACTTTTACTCGAACCTGTAAACCTGCTTATTCTTGATGAACCTACAAACCATCTCGATATGAAAACCAAAGATATCCTGAAAAGCGCTTTACAGGATTTTGACGGTACGTTAATTCTTGTTTCTCACGACCGGGACTTTCTCGATGGCTTGGTTAGTAAAGTTTATGAGTTTGGAAACAAGCGGATTAAAGAGCATTTGGGAGATATAAAAAGCTTTTTACAGAAAAAGAAAATGGAAAACCTGCGCGAATTGGAACGAAACAAAAAATAACATAATCAAATGGAATGCCTATCTTTATAAAAAAGCAGGGGAATTGGGGTATATATTATCAGGAATGCTTTGAATTGCCTTGTTTATCTGGTTAATTAACATTTCCTTATCTTTCGATAAAACTCCTTTTAAAATCAGATTATTCGACACATGGTCGCTGCGATATATAACATTAGTTCCGTTTGTATTTTCAATAAATAACCTTAACTCTTCAAACAGCTCCTTAATGCTTTGTTGTTTGTAGTCACCATCAAACCTGCTTTTAAAATGTTCTAAGCCAAAAGGTAAACTCAAGGTTAAGGTTGAAAGAAATTTCGGGTTTAACCGGTTTATTATTTCTGCTGAATGTATAGCATGTTGCCGGCTGTAATTCTTCCCTCCCAACCCATTTATAATCATTATTGATGTATCAATTCCTGCATCGTGAGCTTTTCCAATTCCATCAACAATGGATTGAAATGTTTCCCCTTTGTTTATTAACTTTAACAATTCATCATCGCCTGTTTCTATCCCGATATAAAGCAATTTTAGTCCGAGATTCTTTAATTGATTTAATTCGCCAATCGATTTTGAAATAATATCCTTTGGTAAAGCATACGACGAAATCCGTTGAATTTTGCCAAACTGGTTATTAATCTCTTCCAATATGGGAATCAGCTTACCTGCTGATAACACAAATGCGTTTCCATCGGCCAAAAATACTTTACGAGCTCCTGTTATTCCTGCCAGTGTTTCAATATCCTTTTTAAGCTGTTCAGGTGACCGAACACTGAATTTTTTAGATGTGTACATCTCGCAAAAAGCACATTTATTCCAGGAGCATCCAATTGTAGCCTGCAGAATAGCCGATTGGGCTTCGCCCGGTGGACGAAAAACTGGTTCGTTATATTGGATTGGGGCAAAAAACATAGACAATAAAAATTAAATCAAAAATATTATTTTTTTACCACGAAGGCACTTAGAACGCAAAAAACAACAAGGAAAAGATTAATGGATGAGCCTTCCACGGGATTCGAACCCGCGACCTGCTCATTACGAATGAGCTGCTCTACCAGCTGAGCTAAGAAGGCTTAAAATAAAAAATCAGCCACCAAAGTTAATTAAATTTTTATTCCAAGTACAACTACATCATCAATCTGTTCCTGCCCTTCTTTCCAAATGTTAAATGTTGTTTCGATAATTTCTTTTTGAAGATACATTGGTTTATCCGAAATTTTTAATATCAACTCACGAAATGCATTATACATGAATCGTTTCGATTCAAGTCCTCCAAACTGATCGGCAAAACCATCGCTAAACATGTATATCTGATCGCCCTGATGTAGTTGAATTTCGTGATTCGTAAACGGATCCATTTTATGATAAATGGCAATAGGCATTTTATCAGGTTTAATTTCGTATAATTTACAATCTGCACCTTCAATGCTATACTCTTGTACAAGTGTTTTCTCAGGTTTTTGAAATTGGCTGCTAACAATATAAACAGGGTTATGTGCCCCGGCAAACTGAATTATATTCGTATTGTGATTAATACTAACAAGAGCCATATCCATTCCATCGCGAGGTGCTCCCAGTTCGTCTTTCTGATTCAGGCTTTTTACAATTTCTTTACGTAATTTTCGAAGTATAACTCCCGGGTGAGTTATATATTCCTTCATCACAATTTCGCGAAGAAAGGAAATGCCTAACATGCTCATAAAAGCACCAGGCACACCATGTCCCGTGCAATCGACAGCTGTAATAACAGTTGTATTTTCTATTTTAGCCCACCAGTAAAAATCCCCGCTTACGATATCTTTTGGTTTATAAAAAACAAAATAATCCGAAATGCTTCCTTTGAGAATTTCCGGATCAGGCAATATTGATGTCTGAATTATTTGAGCATATTCAATACTCTGAGATATTTTAAGATGAATTGCTTCCAAGTCCAGTTTTTGAGAATAAACCATATCCCGCTGGGCTTCTATTTCGTCCCGTTGAGATTCTATTTCTTCTTTTTGCTGCAAGATTTCAGCGTTTTTCATTTCCAATGCTATATTAGCCTTCTTTTTTAACCGGAAAAGAAAAAAGAGTGCAGATATTGCAAATATTGCAAATCCTATAAAAATCAAATAAAATATCTGAAAAATACTTTTTCGTTTAAGCTCTGTTTCTTTAAGTTTGTTTTCAACAGTCAGAAGTTGAATATCTTTATCTTTCTGTTCAAATTCGAGTTGGGTTTTAAGAATATCTATTCTTTTTTGCGAATCCAGTATCATGAGTGAATCGTTTAAAGACTGGTATTCATCCAGGAATTTATATGCATTTGCTGAATCGCCTGACAACGCATATGCATCCTGCAAGTTATACAACACTGCCAATCGTGTTCTTAAATTCTCCGGCATAGTTTGAATTAACCTGAGGGATTTATTTATATAATCAAGTGCAAGGTCCGGCTTTTTAATTTTAACGTATAAACCGGCAATTTCAGAATAACACAAAACTTCATCTATTGTCTGGTTTTGATCTATAAAAATCTTTAAGGCATTATGATAATTGGTAAGCGCTTTATAATATTCGTTATTTTCAACATAAATATTCCCTATATTTGCCATACATTGCGCAATTCCTGCCTGATTACCTATCTTTTCGTGTTCTTTTAGTGCCTGGTTATAAAATTCGATTGCTTTATCAAAATTTTTCCTGTGCCTCTCAACAATACCTAAATTCTGAGTTGCAACAATAATCCCTTTTTGGACATTCGCTTTCTTAAAAAATTCTATTGCTCTGTTGTACGCCTTTTCAGCATCATCATAATATCCCATTGTCAGGTATAAATTCCCCATACGTCCGTATAATTTCCCTGCTTCAACCGGATTTTTTTCTATGGGGTAAACCTGAATCGCCTGGTGAAAATGATTCAGGGCTTTTTCATACATTTCAATTAGCGAATATAAATTTCCCAGGTTGCTGTGAGCCTGTGAAATCAGCATGGAATCTTTCATTAACCCGGCTAAAGCTAATGCATCGTTGGCTATAATTTTGGCATTAAAATAATCCGATTGGCTGGTATAGAGCATAAATAAATTTACCTGGGCATTAAAAACAATTTTAGATAAATTTTTAGATTTACCTATTTCAATTCCTGTTTTATAAAAAAATGCTGCCGTGTCGGGATTGTCGTAATAATAAATATCTGCAAGTTCAAAATAAGCTTGTATTTTTACAGAATCAACATCTGTAGTATTAATCACATTCTGAATACTATCAGGATTTTGGCCTAAAATACAAGTTGAAATTAACAGAAATACGTTTAAAGTCAGAAATCGGTTAATTAATTGCATGATAATAAATTAAGAATTGAGACGAGAATTGTTTACTGATTATTAAACAGATATGCTACTTAATGACTATAAATTTAGATAAATTTAATTTACGAGTAAAAAATATTACCGATTTTTATACCTGTTGTCCGAATGAAATATTTAATAATATTGTGAATAGCCCTGTTTCAGTGCTCTCCTATATATTGGGTTTTATTTTGTACTAATTCTACAAACCTGACAATCACCAAACTGGCTGCACTTCCGACAAAGCTGAATAAAGCACCATGACACGAAATGTTTTGTTGTAAACAATAAACCGGATAACACTAATTATACAACTATACAAGTTAAGTATTCGTTGTATATTTCTTAAAAATTGAACCCGGGTTATATTATCATTCCCGCACCAACCGTTTCGTTGGTTGCTTCGTCAATAAAAATAAGGCTTCCTGTCAACCTGTTTTTACGGTAAGAATCATAAAAAACAGGTTTCGTTGTTTTAATTGTTATTCTTGCAATATCATTTAAACCTATTTTTTTGTTGTTTTCATCGTTGGTAAGCGTGTTTACATCAATTCGATATTTCACATCGCGAATTACACATCTCAGATCGCTTGTTGTATGCTTTAAAAAATATTTACCTCCTAAAATCAAAGGTTTTTCGTTAAACCAGCAAATCATTAAATCAATATCCTGTCCAATTTCAGGAATACTATCTTCTTTAATTAACATGTTTCCCCTGCTGATATCGATATCATCTTCGAGAGTTATGGTAACTGATTGGGGTGCAAATGTTTCTTCAATACTATTTTCAAAAATATCTATTGATTTTATTTTTGAAGTAAACCCTGAAGGTAAAACTTTTACTTTTTCTCCTTTTCGGAAGATACCGCCTTCAACCCTCCCGGCATATCCCCGATAATCGTGATATTCATCACGCATAGGACGAATAACATACTGAACCGGGAAACGGGCATCTAAATGATTTATGTCGCTTGCAATATGTATATTTTCAAGTAAATACATCAGCGTTGGCCCTTCGTACCAGTCCATATTTTTAGAACGGTCAACCACATTATCGCCTAATTTGGCACTTATCGGGATAAAACGGATATCATGAACATCGAGCTTCGTGGCGATTTTATCGAAATCAGCTTTAATATTTTCAAAAATTGTTTCATCAAATTCAACCAAATCCATTTTATTTACGCAAACAATAATATGCGGGATTTGCAATAATGACGCTATAAAAGCATGGCGTATGGTTTGCTCAATAACACCATTGCGTGCATCAACAAGTATCAGAGCCACATTTGCAGTAGATGCTCCTGTAACCATATTCCGGGTGTATTGAATATGGCCAGGAGTATCGGCAATAATGAATTTACGTTTAGGTGTTGCAAAATACCTGTATGCTACATCTATAGTTATTCCCTGCTCCCTTTCAGCCCTTAATCCATCGGTTAACAATGCCAGGTTAATTCCTTCTTCACCTTTCTTTAAACTTGCACGTTCAATGGATTCAAGCTGATCTTCAAAAATAGCTTTACTATCGTAGAGTAATCTGCCAATCAACGTGCTTTTACCATCATCAACACTTCCTGCAGTTGTGAACCGCAAAAGTTCCATATCTAAATATCCTCTGTTATATTCTGCCGACATTCTTGTAAATATAAAATGACTAAAATTTTTAACTGTTATAATAATTGTTTTTATTTACTATTGTAAATTATTACCAATTGAAGTAAAGATAGCTAATAATTCACCTGATTCATCATACTCACTTTTCAAATCATCAGACTTAATCCATCCTATTTCCATGATAATCTCAAGCCAATATTGACATTCACTTGCTTCACCTTCACAGATTTTGATCTTGTTTTTAAAATCAGCTTTACTTCTTGCCCTATTTGCTTCTCTATAATTTGCCCCGACACTTGTTCCTGCTTTAGTTATCTGATATTTCACAACTCTGCCTTCAGTTGTATCAGGCAACCTTATTGATAATTTAATGATAGAAATTGCAAATAATTTAGTTCTCATTTCTAAATCTTTTGCAAATTTTTTCTTTTGATTCTTTTCTTCTTCCATCATTTTATTAAATTATTTCAGGCATTTTAGGCAATTTAAATTTTAAGTATTAAAAATACCCTTCTTTTTTCCTGTCTTCCATAGCTGCTTCGGAACGCTTGTCATCGTATCTGCCACCACGTTCTGTAACACGGGTTGCAGCTACTTCTTCAATGATTTCTTCAACTGTACCTGCCTTAGATAAAACAGCTCCTGTACAAGTCATATCGCCAATAGTTCTGAACCGAATGATACGTTTTTGAGGAATCTCTCCTTCTTTTAATGCTACATATTCTCCGGCAGCTAAAATGGTTCCATCCCGATTGATTACTTCACGTTCATGTGAGAAATATAAACTTGGAATAGGAATATTTTCGAGCATGATATACTGCCAGACATCCATTTCTGTCCAGTTACTTATAGGAAATACCCTGAAATGTTCACCCATGTGTTTTTTACCATTAAATAAATTCCATAACTCAGGGCGCTGATTCTTGGGGTCCCACTGGCCAAATTCATCTCTATGTGAGAAGAATCGTTCTTTAGCACGTGCTTTTTCTTCATCGCGCCGTCCGCCACCCATTGCACAATCGAATTTTAATTCTTCTATTCCATCCAATAATGTAACAGTCTGAAGTTTATTTCTGCTTGCATTAACACCCGTTTCATCAACAGCTTTACCCTGATTAATAGAATCCTGCACGTATCGTACAATAAGTTTAGTTTCTGTATCGGCCATGAGTTTATCACGATAATCAAGTGTTTCCTTGAAATTATGGCCAGTATCGATATGCATTAAAGGAAAAGGAACACGGGCGGGCCAGAAGGCTTTACGTGCCAGATGAAACATAACAATAGAATCTTTTCCGCCTGAAAATAACATTACAGGATTTTCGAACTGGGCTACTACTTCACGAATTACAAATATCGACTCGGCTTCCAGCTCTCGTAAATGATTAATTTTATATTGATTCATTGATAATAAGTTTACTATTCAGAACCTGCAAAATTAATCATTTTTTATATTCTATTCGAGGTAAAAGCTTCTTTAATATGATTTCAACTGATTGTTCTACTGACATCTCTTCTGTTTTGATTTCGATATCAGGATTTACAGGCTCTTCATACGGTGCAGATATACCTGTAAATTCTTTTATTAATCCTTTTCGGGCTTTGGCATAAATACCTTTTGTATCTCTTTTCTCGCAGGTTTCGAGTGGTGTATTTACATAAATCTCGAAATAGTTCTCTGTTCCAACAATTTCTTTAACCTGGTTTCGAATAATACATGTTGGTGATATAAAGCAGTTTATCAGAATAATTCCGCATTCCATAAATAATTTTGAGACTTCTGCTATTCGGCGAATGTTTTCTTTGCGATCCTCGTCTGAAAAACCCAAATTGTTATTTATTCCTGTTCTTACATTATCGCCATCGAGAACTTTGGAAATATAACCACGGGAATGTAATTCAAGCTCCAGTGCTTTTGCAATTGTTGATTTCCCGCTACCAGAAAGACCCGTAAACCAAACAACAACAGAATGTTGGTTTAATAATTTTTCCTTATCGTTACGATTAAGGATTTTATCGAAAATAGGGTGGAGATTGGGAATATCACTAATCATATTTCTAATATGTAAACAACAAAAATAGAAATATAATATCGATTATTTATAGATTTTTCCTTAGATAGAATAATTATAAATTAATATGTTCAGATTTTATTATAATGGTTGACTATTTCCATTAGTTTCTTTTCCGTGATAATTAACAACAGTTTATCATCAATATAATTAACAAAATCATTTTTATCTGAGAGTATGTTCATAATACTTTCCTTCGATTTATTAATTATAACAGCAACTTCATTATTTTTCTTAATATAATATTTTTCAACAACAGCGGTGGAAGAAGGAACACCATATGCAAAATCATTATTTCCTTCCTTGTAATCGAGACTTCTGCGAATTAATAGTTTACAATCGCCATTAACAAGTAATTCAAAGTAACCTTCATCCATTGTACTATCTTCATTAAGAAATTGTGAAAAAATAAATTTCCTTGTGCCAATAGAAACAATATCCATCGATTCGTGATCTATAACAGAACGAAGTTCAATTTGGTCGGTATAAATATTGTATCTGTATAAAAACCCATTGATTGAAGTATTTGATTTTGTATAAAAGACACCTGCCTGCCAATCTCCGTCGAGATAATAATTGAGTTTACTCTTTTTCATCTGATTTTGAGTTTTTTGCTCAAAACTTATATTTCTTTTAACATCATTTAAATTATTTATTCCTTCGTAATTATCTGCATTTCCTAATCCGTTAATTTGAGCATTTGAAATCTGGAAACTAGCGAATAAAATAACTATTACTATTACAAGACGACTCATAAGGCATTTTAAATTTAAATTATATTTCTATGTTTTTTCAACAGCAAAAATAAAAAATTATATCGATAAAAAATAAAAAGACTGCTTTTTACAGCAGTCTTTTTATATGAAAATACTAATCTTTTATTTTTGATTATAAGTAAAATCAATATTAGTAGGACCTGTTTCAATTCCAGCAGGTATTTCTGCTAATTTAAGGTCGTAAGTATAAAAACCAAAGAATCCGGCAGCAATATAGTAATGAGTATAGAAAATTAATTCACCAGTTGCAGGATCAAAAGACCCTGGTACATAATCTACACCTATATCGTATGGATCTGTATCAGATGCCATAATATTCTGACCAGTACTTGTATGAACCAATCCTGTCCATTGATCAGCAACTACAATAGTGTTGCCATCTGGGTTTAAAGTAAGAATTAATTCAGCTCCTGAGAATCTTAAATTATAAATAGTTATTTCATATTCACCAGTTCTTTCAATATCAACCCAGTATCCGCCTCTTTCACCATTACCAAAACCAATTTCATTTTCAGAAGCAACATAAAAATGTCCAACTAAATTAGTAAAGTCAACATGTGATTGAGTATAAATCCAGTAATTAGGAGTAGCAGGATAATAAACAATAGCTGCAGATGGATGGTCGGTTCCATCAACAAATGCTCCTTCGTCCATTTCAAGATTGATATAATCTTCGTATGGCCATTCTGAGTGAATAATTGTTACTACATTACCTTCAACAATAATGTTTTCTTCAGCTATTGTTTCATCATAAGAAGCAAAATCTGAAAATAATCTGATTGTTTTACCACTAACATAAGTAACAGGCTCACTGAAAGTAATTACAAAATCGGCTGTTATTGAAACATTTTCAGAACCTTTGGCCGGACTAAAACTTGTAATAGTAGGTGCCCAATTGTCAATTGTTGTTGCAGTTGTTGTATTAATAGCACTTGGTACTCCCTGAGCATTAGTTTGAAGAGCAAAAACTTCATATTGAGTATATTGTGCCAGGTTTGAGATGGTAACTGAAATAACATCCATGTCTTCAACTTTTTCCTTTTCTCCTTTTTCCACAATATAAATTGGATCAGTTATATCATCTTTAGAGCTAGCCTGAACGATATAAAAGATATAACCTTCAGCTGATGCAGGTTCAAGATTTAAAACAAAACTTGAATCCTGAATACCAGTAATAGAAACAGCATCTGCAAAAGCTGGCGCTGCTTGAAATTCAATCTTATTCCAGTCTAATTCTTCATCGTTACATGCCGTAAACACAAGGATTGAGGCAGTAAAAATGGCTAAATATTTTAATATTTTTTTCATATTTTATTCAATTAATTTATTAAATAATTAAAGCTCAAATGTAACACGTAAGCCCCAGCTATAGTATCCTTCACCTCCTGGATATAAAGCACCATCTTGCCATAAATCAACTTTATACCAATATTCCATATAACCAGTACAAGTTGCAAAATAGTTTATTGCTGAAGTGTTATCATACATGAAATATCCCCAATCTCCACCATTGGTTTCAATCATATTACCATCAGGATCTGAAGACATAGTTAAGTCCATAGAAATAGTTGGGCTTAATGGATTCGTATTATCAAATATTAAATAAGTACCATCAGCTCCAGAAGTCACAGTTTCACCCCATTGGTCAAAAATACCTTGAGCAATTTTAGTAACTTTGTAACGAGCTTT
Organism: Bacteroidetes bacterium GWB2_32_14; assembly: GCA_001768235.1. Classification (GTDB taxonomy): domain Bacteria; phylum Bacteroidota; class Bacteroidia; order Bacteroidales; family UBA12077; genus UBA12077. The sequence continues at coordinate 73,599 of MENK01000024.1, read as the reverse complement.
AGCTTCAGACATATCTGCCCAAGCCTCATCTAAAACAAATACTGCCTGAGATGGGAAATTGGTAACATCTAACCCACTTGGAGTACCTGCAAAGTTTTGAGGTACAAAAGCACAATCATCATCAATAACACTAACTACATATGATTTTTTGTTTTCTGAACCAGGTAATCCCATTACATAATCTCCATCAGAATCTGTTAATGTAAAGGTTACAGTTCTTGTACTATCTTCATCAAAATTATCATATACAACCAATTGAATATCAGATTGAGCTGTATTCGCTTTAATAACCAAGTTTGTACCATCTAATCCAATTAGATCAAAATCTGTTCCCTGAACAAATGTAAAACCTTCTTTAACAGTTGTTGTTACAGTTAATGTTAAAGTAACATCTGATTTAGGTAAGCTTCCTGCTAATAACACAGGTATAGTAAGAGTATCAACTGAACTTTCTGAAATATTTGAAGTCGCAGTTTTAAATTGAATAAATTCATCTCCTGTATATGAATAATCATATTTCTCATCACAGGAAGTAAAAAGCAAGACACTACTTATAAAAAATAGGCCTAATATTTTAAAAATTGTTCTCATATTCAAATCAATTTTAATTATTAATAATTATAGTTTTGAACCATGTTAGCATTAGCATCCATTTCTTCCTGTGGAATTGGGAGTGCAAATAAATAACTTGGGAAAAGGAGTTCTCTAGGAACACTTTCATTAGTTACACTAATTCTGATAATGTCATCTTGTCTGCGTTTAATATCAAATGTACGATGACCTTCGAAACACAATTCAATTCTAATAGTATTGTAAATTTGTTCACGTAATGTAGCACCATATTCGGTAATTAATGCACCTGGTTTAGCACGATCAATAATTTCCATAATATAATCTTCTGCAGGGCCAGTGTTACCTAATTCTAATTCAGCTTCAGCAGCAATCAAGTACATTTCAGACAAACGAATCAAAGGTAAATTATCAACCCCGTCAGTTCCTTCTCTACCAGGATATTTATTTACATAATAATTTTCAGCAGATTTATCTTCATCATAAAAATCCATCTGAACTTCATTATCATCATGGTTAGCATAAAATAAATGTTGACGAACATCACCATCAGGTATTAATCCTAATAAATCTTCGTTTGCTACAACATCACCATAACCACTTTTCTTTAAAGCACCACCTAATGCATCAGTATAGAGATAATCAACACTCGTATATTTTAAGTAAAAAATACTTTCTGTATTGAAATCAGCAATCCAACTAGCAATATAGTCTGCATTAGATACTAAAGAATAAGGACCACTATTAATTACATTAAGAGCATGATCACGGGCAGCTGTATAATCAGCATCAGTACCACCACCACTAGCTCTGGTTAAATATACTCTTGCCAATAATGCTTCAGCACCCCATTTGTTAAAATAGAAATAATCAACATCACCATCCATTAATGTCATAGCTTCTTCTAAATCAGCAATTACCTGAGTATAAACTTCATTAACTGTGTTTCTAGAAGGTTCGGCATAAGGATCAGAAGCTAACATTAAAGGTACACCTAAATGTCCGCCATTGCCATCAGAACCCGGGGCTAAAGTCGCATCATTAATTGTGTAAGTTTGAGCAAACAATCTTACCATATCAAAATGTAACATAGCACGTAAAGCTAAAGCCTGGCCTTTAAGGTCATCAGCATCAAAACCCTTACTTTCAATAGCTTCAAGAACTTTATTTGCACGGTTAATACCATCATAAGCATTATCCCACATACCCAAACCAGGACTTGTATTTGTAACAATATTCCAGTTGTAAGTATTTAAGTAACGTCCCGAGTTAGCTGTATTCATTCTACCATTATCAGCAAATAAATCAGCATAAATTTGCATTCCTCTTCCCCAATAGCCGGAAGTCTGTAATCTGTCGTAAACACCTGTCAGAGCAACTTGCGCATCGTTTACATTTTCGATGGCTGTTTCATCTGATAAGTTTTGCATAGGCTCTTTGGTTATAAAATCATCGCTACAAGATGTAATGATGAAAAGGCCTAAACTTATTAATATTAAATTATATATTCTTTTCATATTTATTATTTTAATTATTAGCATTAATTAGTACAATATTATTGATTAAAAACCAAAATTTATACCAAATGTAATTGTCCTGGCTTGAGGGTATGAGAACCATGCCTGGCCATCAACAGCCAATTCAGGATCGAAACCACTGTAATCTGTCCATGTATATAAGTTTTCGCCTTGTGCAAATATACGAACTGAACTTAATTTAGCTTTTGATACAATAGCTTTTGGTAAATCATAGCTTAATATCACACTTTTTAAACGAACATAGGATCCATCTTCAATAAAACGGCTTGAAAACCTGTTTGAGTTTGAAGCATTACCTGTTACAAATTGAGGATACTCAGTATATTCTCCTGGGGTTTCCCAAGCTGTTAATACTCTGCGGTCCTGATTACCAACAGCAGCACCATCACCTGTTAAATAACGTCCAGAGTTGTTATATATGTCATTTCCCTGAACAAAGTTAAAGAAAACACTAAGGTTAATACCTTTATATGACCAGGTACTTGTAAGACCTCCCATAAAATCGGGATCAGATTTACCAACAATCTGATAATCAGCTTCAGCATATGTATCAACAATGTTTCCATCTTCGTCGTACCATAATGGCATACCATTCGCAGGGTTTACACCAGCCCATTTTGGAGCCCAGAATGAACCAAATGATTCACCTTCGCGACGAATAAAAGGATAAGATACAATATCTTCACCTTCGCTTAATGAAAGAATTTCGTTTTTATTGTATGCAATATTACCTTCAATAAACCATTTTAAATCTTTACCTTTAATAATATCAGCAGTCAATTCAAACTCCCAACCTGTGTTTTGCATCTCTCCAATGTTTCTCCACTGAGATTCAAAACCTGTAGTTCTGGAAATTGGCACTAATTGTAAAAGGTCAGATGTAATGTTATTATACCAACCTATTGTAGCGCTAAACATATCATAGATTCTGAAATCTAAACCAATATTTAGGTTTTTAGCCTTTTCCCATTGTAAATCGGGGTTAGCAATTTGTGCAGGAGCAGAACCTGGTTTTGTATTATAATCGCTTCCAAAACCATATAATCCCAATGCAGCAAAGTTACTAATACCAGACTGGTTACCAGAAGTACCATAACTAGCTCTAAGAGTCAGGTTATTAATCATTTCGATGTTAGAAATAAAACTTTCTTCAGAAATTCTCCAGCTACCCCCAACAGACCAGAAATTAGCCCATTTGTTGTTTGCACCAAATTTAGAAGAACCATCACGTCTGTAACTACCCGATAAATAATATTTACCACTATAATTATATTCTAAACGGCCAAAATAAGAAGCTAAACTATTAGCTGTTTCAAAGGTACTTGCAGTTAAAGGTTCTGCAGCATTTTGTAATGTTTGTAACTTTTCCGAAGGATATTCTTTTGCACTAAGATCGGCTGTACTTAAGAAAAAGTCCTGAGCTTCCTGGCCTAATAAAATATTAAAGTCGTGAACATCAGCTATTACTTTACTATAATTTAAGGTGTTTGTAATAATCCAGTTTGAATTTCTGGTATAGTATTTTTGACCTAAACCATTATAAGTTGCACCATCATTAGACAATGGGCTTAGATAATCATCTTCTTCAAGTTCTAAATAATCAACACCCAATGCAGTTCTCCAATTTAAATTTTCAATAATACTAAATTGTCCGTAACCATTCGCAATAACACGTGAAGTATTACTTAAATTGGTGTTCCATTCATTGTTAGCAACTAAGTTATTGTTCAGGTTTTCCGGGATAATTGAGTTAAAACTACCATCTTCATTATAAATTGGAGTTGTAGGAGCTATGAAATAAGCACCAGTAACCGGGTCGTTATAATAACCACCACCACTCACGTTATCCTGATCGATAAATGAACCTGTAACATTAGCACCAAAACTTATTCTATCAGATGCTTTATGGTCAAGATTTAACCTACCAGCATATCGTTTCATAAATGAACCAAGAACAATACCTTCCTGGTCGAAATAAGATAATGAAGAAAAGAACTTAGTTTTTTCAGTACCACCAGTAGCTTCTAAAGCAATTTTCTGAGTGGTTCCTGTACGGAAAGCTTCGTCAATCCAATCAACATTAGCATCACCCAGGCTCATCATTTCAGCATACGCAGCAGCATTAGCAGCTTCTTCTTCAACGCCGGCAAGCACTAAAGCGTTACTTGTCCCTCTATATTTCATTTCCCTGTATTCGTCAGCATTTAATGCTTCATAATTATAAGTACCTAAAGTAGAAATACCATATTGTGTTTTTAACATAAATTGGGTTTCACCTTCTTTACCTTGTTTTGTAGTAATAAGAACAACACCGTTAGAAGCCCTCGAACCATAAATTGAAGTTGCAGCAGCATCTTTTAAAACTGATATTGAAGCAATATCATCAGGGTTTAAAGAAGCCATAGCACTTACAGAAGGACGATTATCGTTTGGACGAGTATTATCTGCAATATCACCAGATATAACAGGCACACCATCAATAACGTATAATGGTTCATTTCCAGCACTAATAGATCCTGTACCTCTGATTCGAACACTTGTAGCAGATCCAGGTTGTCCTGATCCGCTGGAAATTTGTAAACCCGCAACATTACCTTGCAAAGCCTGATCGAAACTGGCAACAGGCTTAGCTTCTAATTTTTCGGTTTTAACAACAGAAGCAGATCCTGTAAAAGAAGCTTTTTTTGCTGTACCATAAGCAACAACAACTACTTCGTCCATTTCCAGAACTTCAGCTTCCATCATAAGATCTATTACTGAACGGCCATTGATAGCTATTTCAGCAGCTTTCATACCAACGAAAGTAAACACAAGTGATTGTGCACTACTTGGTATTGTTAATGAATATTTACCATCAATGTCGGTAGTTGTACCAATGGTGATATTATCTTTTACCACTACTGATACACCGGGAATAGATAGCCCATCCTCTGCGGATGTAACCGTACCCGAGATCTGCATTTGTGCCTGTACGGTAAACCCTACAAACAACAAGAATGCAAGAAAAATTGTTAATTTTTTCATAGATTAAAATTTTAGGTTCATAAATAGTTAATTAATCATAATTATTTTAAACTGCTAATTTAAAAAAAAACAATTTAAAAAAACAAGTATTTATCAAATACCTGTGAAGTTTTGTTAATAAAAAAAGAAGCTGCCTATTAAGGCAGCTTCTTAATATGTAAATAAACTTTAAAAACTAACGAACTGGTTTCTTACTTAAATCAAATTCTTTATCTGCATTTACGTTAATAACATTTTTACCGGCAGGATCAAGTGTTAAGTTAGCCTCAAAATATTCAGTTGCCATATAACCATGACTATACGCATAATATCCAGGATCATAACCATCCTGATCTAAATAATATTCTATATGCATTGTAGGGTATGTCCCACTATCGTCATACGTGCCAGTACCTTTTATTGTATAAGGATACAAATCCCCATCATAATCAGTTGTAAAAACATACTGTTCTGCAATAGTTATCTCTTTAGTATATTCGTTAATCTCATACCTTACGTGTCCTTCATCAACAATTGTCTCTCCCCAAAAATCTGATATCCACCAAGCATTTAATCCATAAATCAACAATTCACCATTACAACCTTCAGCTGTTTCAACTTCACTTGGATAATCACCATATGACATTAAACAATCAGATCCGTACCAAGTAGTTCTGGCAGGAGTTGAATAAGAAATTTCCTTTTCAAAAGTATAAGTTGATCCTGATTTTGTTATTGACGCAAGATAAACTCTGAAATCATAACATGGAAATAAATTATCAAAAACTTTATCAAAAATTAAACTCTCATCTAATACACCAGACTGAAAGAAATCTAATGTAACACTAAAAGTAATTGCTGAATTAAAATCACCCACGTCTATCGTAGAATAAAATGCAGCAGCAATTTTATATGTTCCATCAGAGAGTGTATCCATTCCACTATAGTTTTCAAAAGAACTACCATCAACATCTACTAAAAGATTATCTGATTGATCAAAAATCAATAATCTTAAATCACCTACTTCATCAGGATCTAATTCTAATCCAGTTGCTTCAAACACATCTGTTTCCCATGTCATATCAATACTCAATTCATCAAGAGCACTATTTTGAATAGAAAAATCAACAGTTACAGGAGTAATTGTAGCATTAGCAGTTCTTTCATCACCCATTTGAATAGTGAAAGTTTCTGTTCCTTCAGCTAAATCATCAGCTAAAACTTTAACCATAAGTTGACCTGTAGTTGCACCAAAAGGTATTGTTAATCTGCCTGCATCATTAACAATAACAAAATCTGCACCTTGTTCTGCATCTCCATCAATTTGTTTGATATATACATATATATCAACAACCTGAGCTTCAGATAAAGTTACATCGAATGTAAATACAGAGTCTTTTTCAATTAAATTTATCGATGCATAAGGATTACTAATCGATATTGAAGGACTAGTAGGTTCCAGGTTACTATACCCGGTATTATCATCTGTTTCGCAAGAGAATAAGAAGACAATCATTGCGAACAGAACACTAAATTTTATCTTTAGTATATTTTTCATGTTTACTATTTTTTTAAGTTTTAAATTAATTTACTACCTTTTCTAATAGTATAAAAAACTCTCTTGAACCAGAAGCTCCAAGATACCCAAATACCATATTAAGTTGATCTTTACCTTCAACATCATCTTTTATTGCAGTGTCAATGTTTGTACCAGCAGCAGGTATTGCATATGTTAGAGAACCCGGGGTTCTTTCTGCAGTCAGAAGTGGAAGGTTATTAAGTATTTGATCAGCACCAGCCCATTTTTCAGGGTATGTAATTTTACCTGTAGAAGGATTAATCTGGAAATATAAAACATTTCCTGACCAACCAGATAAAATTCCCCATTCTTCCCATCTATAAGTCATTGCATCAATAGAAGAAATTATAACTGTTTCTCCTAACCACAAATCACTTAAATAAGGAGCAGGATTGTAATCCGGATGATAATAAGCTCCACCAATAGATTTATAAGTACCAGCAAACCGGGTTGATACGGTTAAAGTATTTTGAATACTTTGTTCAACAGTTCTTCCATCATCCAATTTAGTTACAATTCTGAAATTGAAATAATCACCAATTCTCATTTCTCCATCACTTGCAGGAAGTGGGTCACCATCAATTGTAAGATCAGCAATTAATGCTGCATAATCTAACGCAGTTGTTGAAATAACATGATTTTCATCGTTTGTTATTGTTATTGTTTCCTGTAAAACTTCATTTGACCAAATAGCAGGAATAGAATCTGCAGTAGTATGGGTTAAATCGCCAGGATCAGACCAGGCTACAGCAACTTTAAAACATGATTTATATATTTCAACAGAAGTAGCTTTAATGTCTGGGCTTTGGTAAACCTGGAAACTAAATGAATATGCTTTACCATCACCTACCACATAGTTTAAGTAAGGGGTCAAAGCTTCGAATAAACCACCTTCTTTAGCATTCTCAGTTACCAAATCATCTTCGGAATCACATTGAATGAAAAAGAAAGGTGTTATTGCTAATAACATTATATATAATAACTTTTTCATAGTTTATTAATTTTTAATTTTTAATTTTTATTGTAACCACCAGAATTTGGTAGTTAATAAATCACCACCCATAGCATCTGATGCAGCATTATAATTTGTTGCGTTCACAGATTTTTCAATAATAGGATATATATATCTCGATGGAATTTCAGAAACAGCAGGATCATGTTCAATAGCTATTTCTAATTCAGGAAATCCTGTTCTTCTCCATTCTGTCCATGATTCAACACCCTGACAATACATTGCTATCCAGTTTTGTTCAGCAATTTTTTGTAAACCTGATGTAGTGTTATAAGCAACCGAAGGTTGAACTATGTATGTTGCAAATTCATCTTCAACTTCATTGAATTCAAATGAAGCTAACACACCATTGTTATAATATTCTATAGCAGTACCTGTAGTTATTAAATTTTTATGACGAGCTTCAGCCATTAAGAATTGAAGTTCAGAATATGTCATAAAGAATCCGGGAAGTTCAGCATCAACATATTTTTCACCAATAGCAGATACGTTATCGTAATTGTATTCGTCGTTTGGAACTTCTATGATACCAGAAGGTTTTCCTCTGTATTCATCATTATTATTTAATTCGGCATAAACAGGTAATCTTGGGTCTTCTAATGCAACTAACATATCAACCATTACACTATTTATTTTATACTCTTTACGATTTCCAAAAACAATAGATTCATAAATTGGATTAGCATTTGGATCGGCAGTTAAGAATTTTAGGCTTGCATCATCGGCAGAAGAAGTAAAAATTGCTCTGTTTGATACAATATCCTGCAATTCTGCACTTACATCTCTTTTTCCAGATATTCTCATTAACAATCTGAATTTTAATGAGTTTGCAAATTTTTGCCATTTAGAAACATCACCACCATAAATAAGATCAGTAGTAGCATTTAAAGATCCTGAACCAGCAAGGTAAATATTTGCAGAATCCAGCAAGGCAAAAATACCATCATAGATATCTTCCTGTGCATCGTAAACAGGAGTAATATTTCCTTCTTCACCTTTAATGGCTTCAGAGAATGGAACATTTCCAAACAATTCGGTTAACAAAGAAAAAGTATAAGCTTGCATAGTTACAGCAACACCACGGGAAATATCATTTCCTTCAGCTTTAGCTAATTTTTCCATAGACACAGCATCAGCTATACCATCTTCATAGAAACTTTTCCAAATTGTTTCCATCATTGTTTCACGAATATCGTATCGTTCTTCGTCTTCATAGTTAACTTTTGCCCATTGTTGAGACCAGCAAGAGCCCATGTCACCACCAACAAAAGTACTATACATAGTGTTGCCAACATTTCTAACGATATCAGCCGTTAGGAGATCTGATGGAATAACTGTAGGTTCATTCGGATTCTTATTAATCTCTTCGAATCCGCTGTCGCATCCTACGAAGGCTAATAAACCTACCAAAAATGCTGTTAATAATATTTTAAATTTTTTCATAATTTTAATATTTCAAATTTTTAGAAATTAATATTTAAATTAAATCCCAAACTTCTGGTTGAAGGTATTTGTCCAAACTCCATACCCATATCTTCATTATCAGAACTAAATGCAGTTTCAGGATCAATATGTGGTGCATTTTTATATAAAATTGCTAAGTTTCGACCAACAAAAGATATAGAAGCACCTTTAAGCGGGGTTTTAGTTAACCAGCTTGAAGGAAGATTGTAACTTAATACCAATTCACGCCATTTAACATATGATGCATCGAAAACTGAACCTTCAGCAACGGAATTATCAAATGCAGCTTGGTTGTATGCTTTAGCAGAAACAACTTCGTCGTTAGGAATATAATTTCCATCAGAATCTAATTTAACACCATCGCCTACTATACCCGTTTCACGGCCTAATAAAGTTTCTTCAAGAACTCCGGAATATCTACCCCAAGTAGTTGTCATACTGTAAACATCTCCACCCATTTTAGCATCAATTGTAGTGCTCAAAGTAATACCTTTGTAAGCTATTCTTAATGTAGCACCACCTCTCCAATCTGGCTGGTAGTTTCCTAAAATTTTGTATTCGCTGTCAATAACCGGTAAACCATTTTCGTGAACGATATTACCATCTTCGTCTTTTAAGTAGGCAGGGCCAAATATTGCACCATAAGCTTCGCCTTCTTTAGCAATAACATCAACGTTCCATTGACCACCAAGAATTAAAGTTTCAAGACCGCCTAAAGAAGTAACTTCGTTTCTGTTTTTAGAAAAGTTAAAATCTAAATCAACTGTTAAATCTTTGGTTTTAATTGGAGTGGTACCTAACATGATTTCAAAACCTTTGTTAGTCATTTCACCAACGTTTCTTAAAGCATAAATATAACCAGATGCAGCTGAAATTTCAACTCCAACGATTAGGTCAGTACTCTTCATGTTATAATAAGTTCCATCTAATCTGATTCTGTTATCAAACATTCTTAAGTCTAAACCAGCTTCAATAGATGTTTTTACTTCCGGTTTAATTTCAGGATTACTTAATTCATCTGGATTGTACATTAATGGTACATCTCCATATGGATCTGCTCTAAAGGAATAAGTTTGTTCCAACATATATGGAGTAAGGATACCAACACTACCTACTTTTGACCAACCACCACGTAATTTTAAGAAAGTTAAAGTTGTTGATTTAATAGGAAGTAAATCTGTTAATACAGCACTTAGGTTTACAGAAGGATAGAAAAATGAGTTTCCATCAACTGGCAATACGCTTGCCCAGTCATTTCTTCCTGAAAAATCTAAGAATATTGCATTTTTAAATGCGATTTGTCCAAAACCATACAAACTGTTAATTTTTGTTTCTTCTGAATAATTTGACAATGATACAGTTACACCAGATTTAACGTTTGCAAGAGTATATAAGTTTGGTAATTCCAATTGAGGAGCTTCACCAGATAATCTTGAATATTGTCTGTACATAGTGTTTCCACCAAAGTTGAAACTGAATGTTAAATCATCAGTAATACTTGTATTCAATGACAATAATAATTCTGAGTTAGATTCTAAAAATCTTCTTGAATATTCACCATAAAATCCTTCAAGATACTCGTTTGTACCAATAGCTTTACGAACAGTTGTTAACTGAGAATAATCATCAAGACTAGTTTTACCCGAAATGCTTAAATAATCAGTCAATTGGTAAGACAAATTAACAGCACCAATAATTCTGTCTTTATTTAAACTATTCAAGTTATTGTCAAGAACCCAATAAGGGTTATTTTGGAATTGTGTATTCCAGTTAATTGGAGTACCTTCAGCAGCAGTACCTTCAGCAGCTAATGGTAGATTTTTATAATCTTTTAAAGCTTGGAAATCAACATTTCTTCCTGACCAAATTGTTTGCTGGATAGGATTTTCATTTGTATAACCAACTGTTGGAAGGTTATCACTTTGAGTTTTTGTATAAGTAAAGTTAAAACCTGCTTTAAACTTATCAGTAAATTTATAATTAGCATTACCAGAAACATTGTACTTTTTTAAATCCGTATTTGGTATAATACCGGTTTGATTACTATATCCTAATGATAATCTGTATCCTAATTTTTCTGTTCCACCTGTAAAAGATAAGTTATTATTAGTAGTAACTCCTGTTTCATAAAAATCTTTCACGTTATCTGGTTGAGAAACCCATGGTAATGGTTCGCCATCAACGGTATAAGAATTCCATTGTGTAAATTCCAAACCTTGATCTAATGGAGGGCCCCAGCTTTCGTCAACACCACCATCATCATTCATACCATCAACCCAATAAAAATTATCTTTACTTGGACCTTGTCCATAAGAGTTTTGGAATGAAGGAATAACTAATGGATTTTCGAATGTAGTTGTAGAATTAAAAGAAACTCCTATTTCGTTTTTACCAGCTTTTCCTGTTTTTGTTGTTATAACAATAACCCCATTTGCAGCTCGAACACCATAAAGAGCAGCAGCATTAGGGCCTTTTAACACAGAAACTGATTCGATATCATCAGCATTAATATCAGAAATACCATTGGGAGTATCAAAACCTCCAGTACTTGAAGCACCAGAATAGTTACTGTTATCAATTGGAATACCATCAATAACATATAATGGTTGATTATTACCGGTTAAAGAAGAAGAACCTCTTAATTCAACCCTGCTAGAAGCACCAATACCACCAGAACTTGATGTAATGTTTACCCCTGCAACTTTACCTGACAATGAATTTACAACGTTAGCTTCACGAGCTTTAACCAACTCATCACCCTTTACATCCTGCACAGCATAACCAAGAGATTTTTTCTCTCTGGAAATACCAAGAGCAGTGACAACAACTTCGTCCATTTCCAGAACTTCAGCTTCCATAATAGCATTGATCACAGATTGGTTGTTTATTGCAACCTCTTGTGCTTTCATACCAACAAAGCTAAATATTAATGCTTGAGCACTGCTGGGTACGGTAATACTGTACTTTCCATCAATGTCGGTTGTAGTACCAATAGTGGGATTGTCTTTTACCACTACAGATACTCCGGGGATTGATAAACCGTCTTCAGCGCCGGTTACCGTTCCCGAAATCTGCATCTGTGCCTGTACGGTAAACCCTACAAACAACAAGAATGCAAGAAAAATTGTTAGTTTTTTCATAGATAAAAATTTTAGGTTCATAAAAAGTTAATTAAATAAAAATTATTCAACGTGCTAATGTAATAAAAATATAATAGAAACAATATTTCGTATTTAACTTTTTTTAACATTTTTTTAAAAATGAATAATTCTTGATAAAATCATATTTTTAAAAATCAAAGTATTATATATAGTTACTTACAATTGATAATGCATACAGACAGAAATACTAAAGGATTGAAAAACTCAACCCTTTAGTACAAATAGAACATATTGTAATTATATTTTAGAGCTTACAATTTCCAAGATTTCTTTTTCCAGTCTTTCTGTTTCTGTTTCAATATGAGTTCCTTTTTTAAGGATATCATCAACAAAGGCTTTATCTTCTAAACCGGAAGCATTAATTTTTACATTCAAGAAAGCTCCCTTAACGCATGAGCGTAAAGCTAAGGCTCCTACACCAGCATCGGAAACTGAGTTCGGGTTACCTGTTTCGGCCATTGCTTTTACAATTTCCATTGATTTATATGCTGTTTCCATTACTTTAAACGGAACAAGAATTGCATTTTTTGTAGCTTCCTGAATAGCTTTTTTTCTAATATCTTTTTCAATGTCTGATTTCTTAGGCAAACTGAAAGCATCCATTATTTTATTGAATGCATCGGTATCCTCATCAACTAATCGGATAAGTTCCATTTGATATTTCATTCCTTTTTCCGCCCAGTTTGAAAATTCCTCCCAACGGTCGTCCCAACCACGCTTGTGTGAAGAAAGGTTTGCCACCATTGTTCCTAAAGCCACACCAAGAGCTCCCATATATGCAGAAATAGAGCCGCCACCAGGGGCAGGAGATTCCGAAGCCGTTTCGTCTGCAAACCCGGTTATGGTTAAATCTGCTAACCTTTTTTTCTTTTGATCAGCAGCCAACTTGTATTCAATGATTTTTTCCTCGGGTTTAAATTTGTATAAATCGTCTAAACCCAGAGATTTCACTGCAATTTTTATAATTTCACTTTCAGGTATTCCAACCGAACGTTTTTGTTTTTTCAGAAAGTATTTCCCTGCATCTATCATTGCCTGTAAAGGAATTAATCCGACAAGTTCCGAGCCAGTAACTCTTACTCCGCGCTCCTGGGCTTTTTTACAAACTTCGTCAAAGGCAATATGAACGGGTGTTATGCTAATATTGGTGAGGTTCATCGATATTTGCGCAATACCATATTCGTCAATATACCAACCAATGGCTTTTACTGTTTTAAGAGTACCGGGAATCCATACTTTGTTTCCTTTTTCATCAACAACCTGTTTGCCTGTAACAGGATCACCTTCACGCATGGGGCGTCCTTTTTCGCGAACATCAAAAGCTATTGAATTTGCCCTTCGCGTAGATGTTGTATTTAAATTTACATTATAGGCTACTAAAAAGTCACGCGCACCAACTGCAGTTGCTCCTGCCCTGGCATTAAATTCGGCAGGACCAAAATCGGGTTTCCATTCCGGTTTTGAAAGCTTGTCTTTTAAGCCTTCATATTCTCCTGCCCTGCAATTGGCGAGATTTTTTCGAACTTCAGAAAATGCTGCATTCTCATAACAATATATAGGTATGTTTAATTCATCACCAATTCGTTTTGCCAATTTTCGCGCATACTCTACTGTTTCTTCCATGGTTATTCCCGCAACCGGAATCAGTGGACATACATCTGTAGCACCAAACCGTGGGTGAGCACCTTTATGTCCACGCATATCAATTAGCTCCTGGGCCTTTTTTACAGCCCGAAAAGCTGCTTCAATAACCTGTTCGGGAGAACCTACCATTGTAACTACTGTACGATTTGTAGCTTTACCCGGATCGACATCAAGCAGGCTAACACCTTCAACAGATTCAATCTCATTAGTTATCTGCTTAATTATATTCATATCGTTCCCTTCACTGAAATTGGGAACGCACTCTATTAATTGTTTTCCTATCATTAGTTTAATATTTAAAGTTATTTATCCTTATTGATGATTAATGATTAACAATATTTAATTTAAGATTTGAATTTAATGTCATTTTTCTGCGCTGTTTCGACTTTATTGCCATAAATTATTATCATTCTATTAAATAAATCTAGTTTTCGCGATTTCTGTACTTTATTTTTAGGTAAAGCATTATTGCTGATGAGATAAATACTATAACATTGGTGAATGTAACTGAAAAACTGTCGATAAGTATTCCATATATTAGCCATAAAGCAGTACTAACAGTTGCAATTATAAACATAACAAGCGAAACATCTTTGGTAGATTTCGATTTGTATGTTTTTACTACTTGAGGTAAAAATGTAGTGCAAGATAATGCCCCAGCAACTATTCCAACTATCTCTATTCTATTCATTTTTTCAACTTCAAAATTCCTAAATCGTTAATCACTATTTCAAAATCAGTTCACTTCTTTTACATAATTACTTTTCCATTTAATATCACTTTTTCAATTAAATTGCTCGTGTATGCATAAGGCATGTAATCGTAAGTCGGGATTTCTTTGGTAATAAACACATTCGCGATTTTACCTTTTGCAATGCTTCCATGTGTATCACTTATTCCCATAGCATAAGCACCATTTATTGTAGTTGCATGAATTACTTCTTCCGGCAACATTCGTAACTTTATTGTTCCTAAAGACATAATGAATTTCATATTCCCTGATGGCGAAGAACCCGGGTTGTAATCAGAAGCCAGGGCAACAGGCAAGCCTGCACTTATCATTTTCCGAACCGGAGGATCAATCATTCCCAGGAAGAAAGCTGCTCCTGGTAATAATGTAGGCATTGTTTCAGAATTTTTAAGGGATTGTATTTCTTCATCACCTGTAAATTCAAGATGATCTACTGATAAGGCTTCGTATTTAACTCCAACCTGAATACCTCCTGAGAAATCAAGTTCGTTGGCATGAATCTTCGGGCGCATACCATATTTAATACCTGCCATCAACATACGTTCTGTTTCTTGAACGGTAAAAAATCCTTTATCGCAGAAAACGTCAATATAATCGGCTAAATCTTCTGATGCAATAACAGGAATCATCTCGTTAATGATTAAATCAACATACTCACCCTGCTTTCCTTTATATTCGGCTGGAACTGCATGAGCACCCAAAAATGTTGATCTTATGGTTACAGGTGTAGTTTCTTTTAATCGTTTTATTACCCGGAGCATTTTAAGCTCATCTTCGAGATTAAGTCCATAACCACTTTTTATTTCAACGGCACCGGTTCCAAAACCAATAATTTCATTGATTCGTTGTAAAGACTGCTGATATAATGATTCTTCAGATGTATTATGCAGAAGTTTAGCTGAGTTTAAAATTCCTCCCCCACGTTTTGCAATTTCTTCGTACGATAATCCTCTTATTTTATCGCCATATTCAATTTCACGACTACCAGCATATACAAGGTGTGTATGCGAATCGCAAAATGAAGGGAAAACCATTTTTCCTGTTGCATCAATCGTTTTACCATTAAAGTCGTTGATTTTTAAATTACTCATCTTCCCAAAATCAACTATTATATCTTTCTCGATTAGAAGATATGCATTTTCAATCGTGTTTAATTTTTGCATATCGCTTCCTGCAACCCATTTAACCGGTTTGTTTTCAGTATTAATCAAAGATTTGATATTCTTAATCAGTAATGCCATAATCCAGAGAATTTTAATGTTACGAAAATACAAAAAACGATTGTATATCAATAAAAAATTTCCTGTTGTACAACTTATGTTCTATTTTTACGAATCAACAAATGATTTTTTATATGATAAATCATTAATGATATACTGAAAGCTAACAGTAAAATTAATTTTAGATATACCTATTTATAATAAGCAAAGAAAAAATTATCGCTATGAAAAAGAAACGTCAATTTCCTCACACCTATGTAATTATATTTTCAATTATTATTTTAAGCGCTATTCTTACCTGGATTGTACCAGGAGGGGAATTTGCCCGTGAAATTAAAAATATAAATGGTATTGACAGGGAAGTAATTGTACCCGGATCATTTAACCAGGTTGATAATCAGCCTCAATCGTGGCAGGTTTTCACATCTATTTTTAAGGGGATGCAACGCACTTACGACATTATTTTTTATATTTTAATGATTGGTGGCGCATTCTGGTTAATGAATGAAAGTAAAGCCCTTGATGTAGCCATTTATTCTTTCCTTAACTTTACTAAACGGATTGAGCGTTTCAAAATTTTAAAGTTTATCGGGGTGAATAACCTTGTAATTATATTAATTATGGTATGCTTCAGTTTTTTTGGGGCAGTAATTGGCATGAGCGAGGAGACAATTGCCTTTGTGGTAATATTTGTCCCCCTTGCTATTAGCATGGGATACGATTCAATCGTAGGTATCTGTCTTTGCTTTCTTGGCGCGGGATTAGGTTTTGCAAGTGCTCTTCTTAATCCATTTACAATTGGAATAGCCCAGGGACTATCTGGCATTCAACTATTCTCCGGAATAGAGTATCGATTTATTATCTGGTTGGTGATTAACACTATAGGTATTGGTTATGTACTTTGGTATGCAAACAAAATAAAGAAAAATCCAAAACTATCTCCTGTTTACGAGATTGATGAATACTGGAGAAAAAAGGGTGAAGCAGAAAACAATGGCACAAGAAATAAAGCTGAAAGGCCAGCATGGTTAGTATTTATTTTTGTTTCTATAGTTTTTTTACTCTTTTCATTTTATTACCCCATAACCCATTTAGCCATTGGAAATAGTTCAATTTCTGCTCCAATAATTCCAATTCTCACGGGTATCTGGATAATAATTGGAATCATGGCATTACGTCATAGCGTTCAGCTTTTTATTGTTAACATCCTCATATTTACTATATTATTCCTTATAATTGGCGTAATGGGATATGGATGGTATATAAAAGAAATTGCAACCTTATTTCTTGTCATGGGGCTTTTATCAGGAGTTTCGTTTGGGCAGGGTGCAAATCAGATTGCCAAATCTTTTATTGAAGGGGCCAAGGATATTATGTCGGCTGCACTGGTAGTTGGATTGGCAAGTGGAATAGTTGTAATTCTTGAACAGGGGAAAATAATTGATTCATTGCTTTTCTATGCTGCTGATTCAATGCAGGGTTACGGGAAGTTAATGTCGGTTGCCATAATGTTTATTTTTTACAACCTTTTAAATTTTATTATTGCCTCGGGATCAGCCAAAGCGGCACTCACCATTCCATTAATGTCTCAATTCTCTGATCTTATAGGGATTAGCCGACAAGCCACGGTAACAATTTATCAGCTTGGAGGAGGTTTTACAAACCTTATCACGCCTACTTCTGGTGTTATGGTCGGAGTATTAAGTATTGCCAGAATTCCGTACAACAAATGGTTTCGTTGGTTCCTGCCATTAATGCTAATATTAATTGTTGCAGCATTTATTCTTTTAATACCAACTATTTACATGAAACTTAACGGATTTTAATTGCTCTTGCTTTCATTTATAATGATAAGTCAGGAATTAATTCTCAACTCCTGACTTATCATTCTTCTTTAAATGAATTATTTTATTTTATAAGTAATATCTTTAAACTCATCATTATCTTTATCTTCACAACATTCATCGAGATTCTTATTATAAACATCCATTGCTCTTTTGCTCATACCCATACTTGAGAACCCCCCGTCGTGGAAAATATTTTGCATTGTAATTTTTCGTGTAAAATCAGAAAACATAGTCACACAAAAGTTTGCACATTCTTCGGCATCAGCATTTCCTAAAGGAGAAACCCTGTTCGAGAAATCGACCAATCCATCAAAACCCATAATTCCCTGTCCGGCCGTTGTAGCTGTTGGTGATTGGGAGATAGTATTTATCCTGATTCTTTTTTCGCGTCCGTAAATGTATCCAAAACTTCGTGCAATTGATTCTAAAAGTGCTTTTGCATCACCCATATCATTATACCCGTACAAAGTTCTTTGAGCTGCCACGTATGATAATGCAACAACAGATCCCCAATCATTCAGTGCATCATGTTTTCTTGAAACCTGAAGCATTTTATGAAATGATAATGCAGAAACATCAAGTGTTTTTAAAAAATAATCATAATTTAAATTATCATAAGTTATTCCTTTACGAACATTGGGCGACATGCCTATTGAATGTAAAATAAAATCGAATTTTCCCCCGAAAAACTCCATTGTTTTCACGATTAAATTTTCAACATCTTCAACTTTGGTTGCATCGGCAGGAATAACGATAGTATTACACTTTTCAGCAAGCTCATCAACACTTCCAAGCCTCATTGCAAAAGGTGCATTTGTTAAAACTATTTCTGCTCCTTCTTCATAGGCTTTTTCAGCTACTTTCCATGCAATAGACTGATCGTTTAATGCTCCGAAAATCAATCCTTTTTTTCCTTTTAATAAATTATGAGTCATATGAATAAAATTATGTTTTTACGTACTAAATACAATTAACTGGTAATAAAGTTCAAATTATTCTACTCTTCGCCAAGTAAAACTTTAGCATTCTGAATTGCTGCATCGGTGAGAGATTCGCCACTAAGCATCTTGGCAATTTCGTTTACACGTTCTTCTTTATTTAATAATTTGATATGTGTATTGGTAGTTTCGGTATTGTCTTTTTTGTAAACAAGATAATGGTAATTCCCTTTTACTGCTATCTGGGGTAAATGTGTAATATGGATAACCTGCATTTTTTCGGACATTCGCTTAACTATTGCTCCCATTTTGTCAGCTATTTCACCTGAAGTACCGGCATCAATCTCATCAAAAATAATTGTAGGCAAAGTTAACGACTCTGCCATAATCGATTTTAAACTAAGCATTAATCTCGACATTTCTCCGCCAGATGCAACTTTCGACAATTCTTCCGGGACAACATTTTTATTGGCCGAAAATAGAAATACAATGGTTTCTTTGCCTGTAGGCAGATAATCACCAGATGGTATTTGTTCAACATTAAATACAGCATTTGGAATACCCAACTGGTGTAACATATCTGCAATTTTCTTTTCAATGTCGGGGATTCTTTTTTTCCTGTTTCCCGATATCTGTACAGATAATTTCTCTAAAACTTCTTTTTCACGGTTTATTTGTTTTACAATATCATCAATTCGAAAATCATAAGATGTTATTAACTCTATTTTATCACTTAAATCATTTTTAATTTTTATTAACTCAGAAACCGAGTTGCACTTGTGTTTTTGTTGCAATGAATAGATGATATCCAGCTTTTCTTTAATAAATACTATACGTTCCGGGTCATGTTCAATGGAATCGTTCAGGTTTTCAATCTCTTTTGCAATATCGTTTAACTCAATGTAAGCAGATTCAAGCCTGTTAGCCAGGGTGGAAGAATCTTTCATGTAATTCGAAATAGAAATTATTGAATTTTTTGCCTGTTTCAGGTTCGAAAGCAGGTCAATTTCTTCGCCATTCAATATATTATACGAGTTGGAAAGATTGAGTTTGATTTCTTCAGAATGTGTCAGTTTCTCCAATTCAGCTTCGAGTTCTTCCTGTTCTCCGTCGATTAATTTAGCTGTATCGAGTTGATTATACTGGAACTGGTAATAATCGAGATCATCTTTAGCTTTTTTTGAATTCGTAAGTAATCCGTTATATTCACTTACCAATTTATTATACTCATTGTATTCAAGTCCGTATTTTTCAAGTATTTCTTTATGATTTACAAAAGAATCGACCAGGCTAAGCTGGAAATGATCATCTCCCAGCAACAAGGTCTGGTGTTGAGAATGAATATCAACTAAAAATGCTCCAAGCTCCTTTAATATACTAATATTTACGGGTGTATCGTTTATAAATGCTCTTGATTTACCATTATCAGTGATTTCCCTTCGTATAACGCTAACATCATCATAATCAATATCGTTCGTTTTAAAAAAATCTTTAATCTCGAACTTACTGATTTTAAATTTTGCTTCGACAAAACATTTTTTTGATTTGTCTTTTAAAATCGTGGTATCGGCTCTTTGCCCTAAAATTAATGATAGTGCGCCTAATAAAATAGATTTTCCTGCACCTGTTTCGCCAGTAATAATGTTTAGCCCACTGTTAAAATCAATTTCCAGTTCATTTATCAGTGCATAATTCTGAATATATAAGGATTGTAGCATTCTAAAATAACATTAAATCAATTCCGTTATTAAATACAAACTTAGGTAAAAATCAGGAAATTTTACTAAATCGTTTTTATTAGAAATAAAATGAAATTGAATAAAACTTATTGTTCTTTGATTTTCTTATACTTCTCCGATCTGGAAGGATCAATTTCAACAAGTATGTTGTAAACCCTGTCGGCTTCAGCCATAAATGATTCAGAGAAAACATTAACCAGTTCGTCAGATTTAGCTGACATTACCATGTCGTAGAAAAACAGGAAAGGATCGGGTTTTTGCCGATAAACTTTTTGCAGTAATTCAAGGCTTTCAGCTATATCTGCCCTTCCTGCTGCTTCTTTTGAGCTCATTACATCGAGTCCCAGGCGATGAAAGCGATACTGGAACTCACGTACGCCTTTATATTGATCATTTAGAATATTTTCAACTAACCAGTACCTGTTTTTCCTGCTTTCAAATGCTTTCCATCCGTTTTCAGCTGCATTTTGAGCATTGTTCACAATTTGTTCTGCTTTTTGAAAGTATTCTGTTCCGCCTAACAATGAATAGGTATCGTAATCAAAACCTATAATAATATATGCATAATAGGCTAATATCGAAGTAAGGTTCGAGCGATGTTCGGTTAAGCTAAATTCAAGAGGTTCGAACTCAACATAATTAAATTTAACATCATCATCTTTATAATTTAAAATTGCCGAGTTATACGATGTATTATAAACCGGCCGCCTGGATTGAATCTGAATACTTCCCTTAAATTCATCTCCCGAATGGTCGGTAAGATTTATCATTATATTGCAATCAATTCGTTCTTCATTCTTATAAATATGATTTGTCCAGGCAGTATTATTCATAAATTCATACAACTCATTCTGCAAGGTTTGAAAAACCTGTTTATTTGTACCTTGTATCTGCGATGAAACAACCTGGATATTACACCTTAACTCCTGACCAATGCCAAGGTATGACACGAAGATGAATGCAATGAGAACGAAAAACTTTTTTTCCATAAGAGTAAGTATTAGTTGTTTTTTTGGTTAAGCAAATCAACTAATTTATTAACGATATCTATAGCAACTTTGTTTTTCAGTTTTAATTCAAAATCCGATTTACGCCCGTTTTTATCAATTATGGATATTTTATTTGTATTAAAACCAAAACCGGCGCCTTTTTCTTTTAACGAGTTGAGAACAATAAAATCCAAATTCTTTGATTTGATTTTTTGAGTTGCGTTTTCAAGTTCATTGTTGGTTTCCAAAGCAAAACCAACCAGTACCTGATTTTTTGATTTTATTTTTCCTAATTCGGCTGCAATATCTTTATTCGGGACAAGGTTTATCTGCAAGTTATCTTTTCCGCGTTTTACCTTTTCCTGGAACAGTTCCGATGGTTTAAAATCAGCAACAGCTGCCGACATAACAGCTATATCGCATTTAGGGAAATAATTAATTGCTGCTGAATACATTTCATCAGCTGTAACAACATCAATTCGTGAAATTGATTTATTGATTGTATTTAAGGATGTAGGCCCTGTAATTAAAAAAACCCGGGCTCCCTGATTTGCCAGTTCTTCAGCAATAGCAAAACCCATTTTCCCTGTACTGAAATTTCCAATATAACGAACAGGATCAATCGGCTCGTATGTTGGGCCGGCTGTAACTAAAACTGTTTTGTTATTTAGTTTTTTTTTTGAAGTAAAAAAATCAATTACTTTTTCTACAATCACTTCAGGCTCTTCCATTCGTCCTTTACCCGACAATCCACTGGCGAGTTCACCAGTTGCAGGTTCTAATATAATATTCCCGTATGATTTTAGTATTTCAATATTTTTTGTATTTGCAGGATGTTGAAACATATCTAAATCCATTGCAGGAGCAACCATTACAGGACATTTTGCCGATAAGTATGAAGTTAAAAGCAGGTTATCGGCCACCCCGTTAGCCATTTTACCCATAGTATTGGCTGTCGCAGGAGCTATTAAATACAAATCTGCCCACATTCCTAAATCCACATGACTGTTCCATTGCCCGTTTTCAGGATCGAAAAAATCAACAAGAATAGGATTTTTGGATAAGGTAGCCATGGTTAAAGGTGTAATAAACTCTTTGGCCAGTTCGGTCATAACTACTTTTACCTGAGCACCTTCTTTCACAAGTAATCTAACAAGAATAGCAGCCTTATAGGCCGCTATACTTCCTGTAATACCTAATAAAATATGTTTATCGTTTAGCTTCATAAGCTAATTTTTGCAAGCCTTATTCTACTTCTTCGATTTCAGGTTTTCTGAAATAAACCTGATCATCAAGAAATTCCTGCATTGCAATTAAAGTAGGTTTTGGTAAACGTTCATAAAATTTAGAAATCTCAATCTGTTCTCTGTTTTCGAAAACCTCTTCAAGGTTATCGGTATAAGAAGCAAATTCTTCTAATTTCCTGTTTAACTCTTCCTTAAGCTCTCCACTAATCTGATTTGCTCTTTTCGACACGATCGCAACTGTTTCGTATATATTACCTGTATCTTTATTTAAATCTGCAAGATTACGTGTAACAGTTGTAACCGGAGCTTTGGTTTTTTTGTAATCGATCATACTGAACTATTTATTAATATTTAATTTTTTAATATTTTTCGGGAATCAGAAAACATCTTCTCAGCTTCCTTTAAATAACTGCTTCCAGGAAATTCTTCAGTAAACGTGTAATATTCATCTACAGTTGCCTGGTATCGTTCAATCTTTTTCTCTGCAACACTATTTTCGGCAAGTAAGAAACTGGCTTTTAGAATTAAAAACATGATTTCTTCCCTGTATTTTGTTTCGGGAAATTGTTCAAGGCTGTTATTTAAAGCTATAACCGCTGCTTTATAATCGCTCAGGTTATAATATAATTTTGCACTCAGGTATGATTTTTCAACAAGTTTATTTCTCAGTTCTTCAATTATTCTCATACATTCATCTTTCCTCGGTGAATTTGGGTATTTTGAAAGGTAAAGTCCGATTTGAGATATTGTTTTAGTTGAATAGGATTGATCCAGGGTCGGACGGGGAGATAATTTATATGTACAATAAGCACTCATAAATTCTGCTTCTTCAGCAAAGGGACTATTCCCGAATGTTCTTCTAAACTCATCAAAATAATGTGCTCCCAAGAGATAATCTTCCTGGTAGAAATTACAATAGGCACTGTAAAAAAATACGGTATCAGCCTGAATAGAACCTTTTAAAATCGGTTTTAGCTGTTCAAACAAACCATCGGCCCTTATATAATCTTCTTCAGCATAATATTCCAGGGCTTTCTGGTATTTAAGCTTGTAATCATGGCTTTTAAGTAATTTTTCGTATTTACATGATGTAAATAAAGCTATAAAAGCTAATATAAATAATAATCGGTTCATTTTTTCAAACATTTTGCAAATGTACATTTTTAGTTTAAGATGATAAAATTTAATTGTTTAAAACGGCGAAAATAGCTAAATTATTTTCTTCTGCTTGCTAATTTTTTAAAAAAGTTTACTTTTGTGCCATCAAATTTAACTTAAAATTTAAGTAAAGTGGACTTATTCGATAAAATACAAAAGAGTATGGGCCCCCTGGGTCAGTACATGAAAGAAGCACATGGTTACTTCACTTTTCCAAAACTCGAAGGAGAAATTGCTCCCCGTATGAAGTTTCGCGGAAAAGAAGTTCTGACATGGAGTTTAAATAATTATATCGGTTTGGCAAATCACCCCGAAGTACGAAAAGCAGATGCCGATGCATCGAAACAATATGGCCTTGCCTATCCAATGGGAGCACGAATGATGTCGGGGCAAACTACTTTGCACGAGGAACTGGAAAACCAGCTGGCCGAATTCGTTGGTAAAGATGATGCTTACCTTCTCAATTTTGGTTACCAGGGGATGGTTTCAATTATTGATACTCTTGTAAGCAGGAACGATGTTATTGTATATGATTCTGAAGCACATGCATGTATTCTTGATGGATTGCGCTTACACATGGGAAAACGATTCGTTTACACGCATAACGACATGCAAAGCTTTGAAAAACAACTTGAACATGCATCAAAGCTTGTTGAAAAAACAAATGGCGGGATTTTGGTTATTACCGAAGGTGTTTTTGGTATGGCTGGCGATTTGGGTAAATTAAAAGAAATCGTTTCGTTTAAAAAGAAATTTAACTTCAGACTCCTGGTTGACGATGCTCATGGTTTTGGAACAATGGGAGCAACAGGAGCCGGTACCGGCGAACATTTAGGTGTTCAGGGTGAAATTGATGTTTACTTTGCCACATTTGCAAAAGCAATGGCAGGGATAGGTGCGTTTGTTGCTTCAACAGAAGAAGTAATCAACTTCTTACGTTACAATATGCGTTCACAGATTTTTGCAAAATCGCTTCCTATGCCTTTGGTTGTTGGCTCTTTAAAAAGACTTGAGTTATTAAAATCCCAGAAACAACTCCGCGAGAATCTTTGGAAAATAACCCATGCATTACAAAAAGGATTGCGCGAAGCAGGATTTAACCTCGGGAAAACAGAATCACCTGTAACTCCTGTATTCTTCTCGGGAAGTGTACCTGAAGGAACAAACATTACAATGGATTTAAGGGAAAATTATAATGTTTTCTGCTCTATTGTAACCTACCCGGTTATTCCAAAAGGACAATTAATGCTACGTATTATTCCAACAGCTGCACATACATTAGAAGATGTTGAATATACGATTAATGCATTTAAAGCAGTACATAAAAAATTAATTGCCGGCGAATACAGGGCCGAATCAATTGCCAAAGTATAGACTTAAATATTCAGATTTAAAAAGCCGGTTAAAATTTAAACCGGCTTTTTTTTATTTCTGCGTACCCAAAAATCGCTCTGCATCAATTGCAGCCTTGCATCCTGAACCAGCAGCAGTTATTGCCTGCCTGTAATGCGGATCCATAACATCGCCACAGGCAAAAACACCATCTACCTTAGTTTTGGATGAACTGCCTTCGGTTATTATATAACCTACTTCATCGGTATCAATATATGGTTTAAAGATGTCAGAATTGGGTTTATGTCCTATAGCTACAAAGAAACCATGAATATCTTTTTTTACTTCTTCCCCTTTTGCATTCGTTAAAATCACACCTGTTACTCCGCTCATATCACCAACAATTTCTTTAGTAACATGCTCAAACAGAACTTCTATATTTGGAGTTTTCATTACTCTTTCTACCATCACTTTCGATGCACGTAAATAATCTTTTCGCACAATTAAATATACTTTATTGCAAATACCCGACAAATATGTTGCTTCTTCTGCTGCAGTATCGCCACCGCCAACCACGGCAACATCTTTTCCCTTATAGAAGAACCCATCGCAGGTAGCACAGGCAGAAACGCCCTGTCCCATGAATTTCTTCTCTGATTCCAGTCCTAAATATTTGGCTGTTGCTCCTGTAGCAATGATAACACTCTCGGCTTCAACAACTTTCTTATTGTCGATTGTAATTTTAAATGGCCTTTTCGATAAATCAGATGCCGTGGCAATTCCGAAACGTACATCGGTTCCAAATCGCTGAGCCTGCTTTTTAAGGTCTTCCATCATCGCCGGGCCTGTTATTCCATCGGGATAACCGGGGAAATTTTCTACTTCGGTAGTGGTAGTCAGCTGGCCACCAGGTTCTAAACCCTCGTACAATACAGGATTCAGGTTTGCTCTTGCTGCATATATTGCTGCAGTATATCCTGCAGGACCCGAACCTATTATTAAGCATTTTACTTTTTCAACCCCGGAGTCTAATTTATCCTGATTTTCTTTTTCATCCAGGTTTTCAATTGTTTTAAATAGTGCCATATTGTTATAATTTATTTAATTTCAAATTAGTATTAATTATTTACATACTTATATACACCGATTTCAAACCAGTCAATAAATATACCAAATTTAAACAGAATATAAATTATACCCGTCACGTTTTTGAATTCCAACAGGAACATAAATCAGCATCCCAGGGTATTTATTCAAGCCGGGGTAAAAAGCATAATTGCTTTTGTCTTTAAAAACAAAAAAACTTTTAACCGGGAAATATGCCTATTTGTCAGTAAAAAAATTGTTTTGAAGAAAAGAAAAAGAATTTTTAAATTTTTTGTTTAATTTTAAAAATCGAAAAATTATCAAACATGTTTATCCTAACTTTATAGCTGATATATTGAAATGATAAAAGTATATCTATAAAGTAGTTAGTACCAAGTGTAAGATGACGGAAACGACAGACAGAAATTGAAAAGTAAACCTGTGAAAGGACAGACAGAAAAAGAAATATTGACAAAACAAGAAAGCCGACACTCAAGACGGCCCGATGTTTTTTACTTTTTGCCCACCGCATATTTTTTAAAACAATTGACGACACACAATGGCACATTTAATTTTGCCCAGACACACAAAGCCAACCCTTCGGCAAAATCAAAAGAGCCATTCTTTTCACTGCTCATAGAAATTTACTAAATTTGAAGTTTTAAAACTAATTATGTCAAAAAAAATTAATTACATCATATCAGAACTTGAAGACCAATATTTAATGGACAATGATTCTCAACGTCCCTGGATTATTGGATTTAGTGGAGGAAAAGACTCTACAGCTCTTCTGCAACTCGTTTGGCTTGCACTTAAAAATATTCCTCATGAGTTAAGAAATAGAAAGATTTATGTGGTTTGCAACGACACTTTAGTCGAGAATCCAATTGTTACGGACTATGTTTTTGAAATCTTAAAGAAAATTGAACAGGCAGCTGTTGAACAAGGCTTACCAATAGAAGTTCAAAAAACAATTCCACGTTTAGAAGATACATTTTGGGTAAATATACTTGGTAGAGGTTATCCAGTTCCCAATAATGCTTTTCGCTGGTGTACTGATAAAATGAAAATTAAACCAACATCAAGGTTTATAACTGATCAGGTTGCGGAAAACGGTGAAGCAATAATTTTAATTGGCACAAGAAGTGCGGAAAGTGCAACAAGGGCAAAATCAATCAAAAAGCACGAAATAAAGGGTAAGAGGCTTACTAAGCACCCACATCAACATAATACTTATGTCTATTCCCCAATCAAAGATTTAATGCTTGAAGAAGTTTGGTACATTATTAATGCTATGACTTCGCCATGGGGTGCCGACAATTCAAAACTTTTCAAAATATACACCGATGCAAGTGCCGATGATTATGAATGTCCTACAATGGTAACAGACAAAAGTCATTCTTCATGTGGGCAAAGTCGATTTGGATGTTGGACTTGTACCGTTGTAAAAGAAGATAAGTCAATGACAGCAATGGTTAGTAAGGGTTATCCTTGGTTAAAACCATTATTGGATTTAAGAGCAAGCATGGTTGATGAAAGAAATATTTCTGAAAACCGAATGCCGACTAGAAGAAACGGTCAATCTGCCATTACTGACGAAGGACATTTTCAGGGAAATTACACCCCAAAATACAGAGCAAAATTGTTAGAACAAGTTCTAATTGCACAAAGAGAAGTTCAGCTTGAAAAACCACATTTAGAACTTGTTACTAATCAAGAATTAGTTGCAATTCAAGTAATTTGGCATCGTGATTTATGCTTTGAGTACAGGGTTTCAGATATATATAACAGAGTTTACAATAAAGAACTGGATATGAAGAAAAACGACGAAAAAATCCAAAAGGAAATCGCTTTGCTTAAAGGTGTTTGCGAAGACCAAACTTCAGATTTTGACTTAATTCAAGAACTTTTAATAATGCAAAAAAACAAAGCATTATTGAATCGCAAAAGAGGTTTAAAAGATGACATGGAAAGAGTTATTGAAAAGTACCTAAAAAAAGAGTCTGAAAATGTACATTAAAGAGATAGAACTGAATAATTTCAGGATATATAAAGGCATTAATAAAATTTCTTTAATGCCTGATGGCGATAAAAATATTATTGTAATAAGTGGTAAAAATGGTTTTGGTAAAACCACCTTCTTAATGTCACTCGTTTGGTGCCTCTATGGTAAACAAATGGAGAAAGTTGATGAATTGTATGAAAAAGAAATTAGAGATAAGGGCAATTATACAAAATATATTTCCAATAGTTTAAACAGGAAAGCATTCGAAGATGGAGAATCTGAGTTTTCTGTATCCGTTACTTTCTCAGGCGTTAAAATCCCTGATGTAACATGCAATGAGGTTACAATAAAGCGTAGCTATAATATAATTTCCAATACATCTGACAGGGTTGAAGTGTTAATTGATGGTTATCAAAATCAACTTATTGAAGATTTAACAAAGGAGAATCAGAAAGGAGAAGAAATATTTATTCGTGATTTTATCTTACCGATTGAAATTGCAAAATTCTTCTTTTTTGACGCCGAGAAAATAGTTTCACTTGCTGAAATTAATTCCAATAATCAGCGTCGCCAGTTAAGTAAGGCGTATTCTGAAGTTTTAGGAATTCAAAAATATGAGGATTTAAAAGCAAACCTTGAGGAAAAACAGGATGAATATCGTCGTCGTTCTGCAAAACCAGAAGAAAAGGAGGAATTGAATCAACTTCATACAGATATTGAAAATAACAAGATTGAAATTGAAAAACTCGTTGAAAATATAGATGACTTAAAGCACGAAAAAAATCAAAAAGAGAAGGAAGCAGAAGACATTCAACGAAGATTAATAAAGGAGGGAGATAAAATGACCCTCGATGAACTAAATTTACTAAAAGAAGAACAATCAAAACTTGAACAGAAAAAATCTGATGTACAAGAAAGTTTAAAGGATTATTTTGATATTATTCCTTTTGCATTGGCAGGTGAAACATTGATGAATATCTCAGAGCAGGTTACTAATGAAAGGAATTTAATTGAACAGACCTATAAACAAGAAGATGTAAATTCAAAAATAAATCAGATAAAACAAGAAATCGAACAACATAGAATTAATGAAAAATTGTATTTTGATACAAATGTTCGAGATTTCTATGAAAATCAAATAGTTCGTTTGATTAAAAAACATTTCTTTTCTGACGTGCCAGATGTTCCAGAAAATTTTCAGGCATTACATGATTTTTCAAATTCTGAAACGAATGAGTTGAATCAACTTGTAAATACAATCAAGCATAGTTTTAAAGAAACTTTTGCAAGATTAAATACTGAATATTCGTATTTGAAAAATCAGTTGGATTCAATTAGCAGAAAAATTAGAGATGCTGAAAAAAGTGCCGAAGATGAATACATTGCAGAATTAAGAAGGAAAAAGGAAACTTTAGATAAACGAATTTTATCAATAGGTAACGAGATTGAAACAATAAGTCAAAAGATTGGTGAACTTAACAATCAAACCAAGATTCTTAAACAAAAACAAGAAATTTTAAGAAAAAAAATTGATGAATCAACTGAATACTCTGAAAAGGAAAGAAAAACAAAGCTCATTATTAACAAGCTTCAAACATTCATTGCTAAGTTCAAGGAATTGAAAAAACAGTCTTTAGAGGAAAAAATGCTTAAAGGATTAAATACTTTAATGCACAAAAAAGATTTTATCACTAAAGTAGAAGTGGATATTAGCCATACAGGTGAAGATATTGATATTTCACTATACAACAAAAGCAATAAGCAAATTGATAAAGGCTCTCTTTCAATGGGAGAAAGACAAATGTATGCTTCTGCCTTATTAAATGCGTTGGTAGATGAATCAGATATTGAATTCCCTGTTTTCATTGACAGTCCAATGCAGAAATTTGATGAGCAACATGCTGAAAACATTATCAAACATTTTTATCCGAATGTTTCAAAACAAGTCGTTATATTCCCACTTATAAATAAGGAATTGACAGAAAAAGAGTATAAACAACTTCATACAAAAGTTTGTAAAACATTCTTGATTGATAATATTTCAAACGAAAAATCAGTGTTTAAAGAGTGTCAGCCCAATGAATTTCTAGAAACTTATAAAGAATTGTACAATGCAGATTAATATAAAAACTTCGGAAAAAAATCAGGAAGTTGTAAGAAAATTAACGTCAAAACTTCCAAATGGCACCAAAGAAAATGTAATTGCACGTATTGCTTTAGGTTATTCTTTACAAACAGGAAAAAAATATTCGTCCAATGATGGTAATGTTTACGATTCTAAAGGGAAAGAATATAAAGACCATATTCTTTTTGATGCAAAATTTAGAGATTTTTATGTAGCATTGATTTGTCAGCATTACGGAATTTATAAAACAAATGAAAACATTCCTAAATACATAAAATTACATATAGACCATGGTTTGGAATTGTTAGAGGGAATTTTTCAAGACAATTACAATTATACTTTTTTTGATTTTCTTGCAGAACATATTGAAAAAGGGGCATTGTCATTAACCGACCTTAATGTTTCACTTGACCCTGTAAAAAACAATCAGCAACATATTGACAAATCTTTCTATTCTAATCCTATTAAAATAGAAGTTGGTAAGCGCATTGATAACGATGAACCAATATGTTTAAGTTTAAACAATACAGGTATTTACAATAATTGCCATATAGCAGTTGCAGGTAATTCTGGAACTGGAAAAACTCAATTTGCATTAGAATTTCTAACTCAAATTTTTGAGCAATCAAATGGACATGTAAATTATATTTACCTCGATTTTAAAGGTTTAAAACAAGATGATGTAAAAGAATTAGAAAACTTTTTTACAGATACTAAAACGGACTTTATTGATGTTCCACAAAATCCATTCCCTGTAAATCCGCTAACATTTATTGATAATGTGAATGAGGTTAATAAAAATATGGGGATTGATAAATTTGTTGATATTGTATGTAAATATTCAAATCTTGGAATTAAACAAAAGGGTAAACTTCGTGAAGCGGCTTTAGAAGCATTTATTGAACAAAAAGGCGGTACTTATCCATCAATCAGCCAAATAAATGAACATTTGCAAAGTATTGTTGGAGACAAAAAAGATACTTTGACTGAAATTATGGATGAATTAAGTCGTTATAAAATATTTATTGACGACCCGAAAAATCAATCAAATTTCTTTGCCAAAAACCTCTATTTGTCATTATCGGGTGACTTATCAAACTCTGTTCGTTTTACCTCTTTGTTTTTAATTATCAATTACATCTACAATACTTTTATGAACATGGACAATAGTCCTGTTGAAGATAACATAAAAGCAATGCGATATGTGATATTAATTGATGAAGCTCACGTAATTTTTAAAGAAAAAAAATATCAAAGTATTCTTGAAAAAATGTTACGTGAAATTCGCTCAAAGGGTGTTTCAGTGGTGCTACTTTCACAAGGGATTGAAGAATATAATCAACCCGATTTTGATTTTTCAACCATGTGTGAAATAGCTTTTTTACTTGACATTAAGGACCGGAATATTAAGGTAATGGAAAAGTTCTTAGGCTTATCAGGTAATACAAGTAAAACAATTGCCCGAAGCATGGAAAACATCAAAAAAGGTCAAGCAATTTCAAACATTAAAGAATTTGAAGTTGCTAAATTATTTAAGGTTAAACAACATTGGGAAAGAAAAAAATAATATGGTTAAAAAACATTCAGATTTTATTTTATTCAAAACCGAAGACGAAAAAATATCTGTTGATGTTCGTTTTGAAGATGAAACAGTGTGGCTAACACAAGACCAAATGGCTACATTGTTTGAAAGAGACAGGACTGTAATAGTTAAGCATATTGCCAATATATTTTCGGAAGGCGAATTGGACGAAAAAAGCAATGTGCAATTTTTGCACATTGCAAATTCCGATAAACCAGTAAAATTTTACAACCTGAATGTTATTATTTCTGTTGGGTATAGGGTAAAATCGCAACGTGGTACCCAATTTCGTATTTGGGCAACCAAACGACTTAGCGAATATATCCGTAAAGGTTTTACCATGGACGATGAACGCCTCAAAAATTTGGGTGGTGGTGGCTATTGGAAAGAATTATTGCAGCGTATTCGAGATATTCGTGCGTCCGAAAAAGTATTTTATCGTCAGGTACTTGATATTTACGCAACCAGTATTGATTACGACCCCAAAGCAGAAGTTTCCATTACATTTTTTAAAAAGGTACAAAACAAAATTCATTATGCAGTACACGGACAAACAGCAGCCGAAGTAATTTACACCCGTGCCGATGCCGAAAAAGAATTTATGGGCTTGATGACTTTCCCAGGAAATCGTCCATACCTGAAAGATGTTGTTGTAGCAAAAAATTATTTGGACGAAAAGGAACTTCGCTCGCTTGGACAAATAATATCAGGGTATTTGGATTTTGCTGAACGTCAAGCCGAAAGAGAGCAGACTATGACAATGAAAGATTGGGCTGAACATTTAGATAAAATCCTAACAATGAGTGGTGAAAAACTGTTGCAGGGAGTAGGCTCTATCAGTCATGAAATTGCCATTGAAAAAGCTACCACAGAATATAAGAAGTATCAGCAAAAAACATTGAGCGAAGCAGAAAAAAATTATTTGGAAAGTTTGAAAGTATTAGAAGCTAAAACCAAAAAAAGGAAAAATAATGCCCCTTAAAATATCTCTGCACAAAATCTACAAAGAACGGAAGAATCATTCAACGGTGCCAATACGCCGAATATGTTGAAAAAATAAGGAAAACTTTGATAAATACAAAGATATATACAGAAACCAGCAGGCTATCGTGGAACAACGCCAATGGGTATTTTCTTATGTTCTGACTAAAAAGGGAAAAGATAGAGCTGATTCTGAAATGGGGGTTGATATTTACATAACATCCACAGAATATTTAATATTCTGGGTAAAGAACTATTCCGTAAATACCTCGTAGCTCTTTGCATTCAATTATATCATAAATTAAAATAAAAACAGTTTTTAGACAAACTGCCGTTGTATGCCATATTTTTTTTGACTTTTAAAGTTTATAAATAAAATGATACCAAGAGTAAAAATTTGTTGTATTAGTTCAGTAGAAGAAGCAAATCTTGCAATTAATTATGGAGCTTCTGCATTAGGACTTGTTGGGAATATGCCAAGCGGACCAGGAGTTATCGGGGATGAACTGATAATGAAGATTGCCAGAATAGTTCCTCCATCAGTTTCTACATTTATGTTGACAAGTGAAACTTCTGCAAATGAAATTATTCAGCACCATAAAAGAACACTTACAAGTACAATTCAAATTGTTGATAAGATTAATGAAAGCTCTTATGTACTTATTAAGAATGAACTCCCTGCTATAAAAATAGTTCAGGTTATACATGTAATTGATGAAAAAACAGTAGATGAAGCAGTGAAAATTTCACATCTTGTTGACGCATTGCTTCTGGACAGTGGAAACCCAAATTTAAAAATAAAAGAACTAGGCGGAACAGGCCGGGTTCATAATTGGAAATTAAGCAGAAAAATAGTGGAACAATCAAAAGTTCCCGTATTTCTTGCAGGCGGACTTACCCCGGAAAATGTAAGACAGGCTATAGACCAAGTACAACCTTTCGGACTTGATTTGTGCAGTGGAGTCAGAACAAATAATAAACTTGACCCAGAAAAGCTGGAACGGTTTTTTAAAAATGTATGGAATTAAATACGGCACACAATAACGGTTCTTATTCCATGCAAGGGCTGGTAGTTTTTTTATAATTTCAGTTGTCTTTTTTCGGTAACGGGTGATCGCTCAAAACGTAAGTACGAACCGTTGGCAATAATTGTTGAAATCGCTATAAGCAGATACATTTTTATTAAAATATTTGTATCTTTGATAAATTTTGAAAGTTATGACATCGATTGAATTAAAGAAATTATTGATACATAGAATTGCAGAAATTAACGATGAATCATTTCTGAAAGCACTAAAAACTATACTTGACTCTAAGACACAATCCCAAATTATTTCTTTGACACCCGATCAACAAGTTGAAATTATTGAATCAAAAAAAGAAATTGAACAAGGACTTTTTATTGAACAAGCTGAACTTGACAAAGAATTTAAAAAATGGCAAAGCGCAAGATAGTTTGGTCTCATAAAGCAAATATTAAACTTTTTAAGATACTCGATTACTACTCTGAAAGAAATAAAAGTACAACCTACTCAAAGAAACTATACAAGAAATTTAAAAAAGAATTATCAATACTTCTAAAACAGCCGGAAATTGGAATTAATACTGACTTAGAATCGGTTCGCGGACTGATTATTGATGAATATATTCTTTTTTATGAAGTGGCTTCTGAATTCATTATTGTTCATACTGTTTGGGATTGCAACCAAAATCCTGATGACTTGAAAATCAAATAAAAGAACAACTATTGCCAACATTGCATCATAAAAAAAGCGGGATTCAGTGTTTTTTTGACAATTTTTACTATTTTTAAACTTGGTTAGCAGCTGAAAGAAACGCTAAGCGAAATTAAGCGAAGCTATCTCATGAGTGCCAGCAAATAATTCCAGCGCAAAACATAACCGAATATCGTTATATAATAAACAAAATTTCGAAAAATGACTTTGAAAAATTTTTTATTTGGGCTATTTATTTTCCTGATAGCTTTTACAAGTTGTACTGATGACTCAAAAGACGAAATAAGTTGCGAACTGAAGATTAAAATTATTGATAATCTAGACAATAATTTGCTTGAAACCGGTTTTTACAATTCTGATACAATTTTTTTGTTTCAAGACACTTATGAAACTAAATCGTATTTTGACATTGAAAGTGCTGAAAGTATTTTGTCAATGGCTACCAGAATATTAAATACTTTTAACCCAGACCATGAAATCTTTCTCTATTTAAATCATTTTGATACTGATACTCTGGAAATTACATATAAAATAGATCCTGCTATTCAATGCCTTGGCGGTTTCAATTTGAAAACCATAAAGCATAATGGACAAGAATTAATAAAGAAAGGAGATACTTATATTATAGAAAAGTAGAATTTTGTCAATGCGTAACATCGGGCGATTTAAATTTTAACTGAAGTTTAGTGGTTATTAAATTTATAAATTCATAAATTTATTTTTCAACTGATAAAAAAGCCGGGCGGAAATTCCCGTCTAAATTTCGAAGACTGTCGCACAAGTAATACGTAACCGTATGAGAAAGAAAAAACCGACATATGAAGAATTAGAAAAGCAAATTATCGGGCTTAAAGTCTCTAATGATAATTATCGTAAACAACAGGAATTATTTACATCAGCATTGAATTCAATTGCTGAAATAATTGTTATAAAAGGAAATCCTGAAGACTTACTGGAAGATGTTAATCGCGTTTTAGGCGAAACCTTACAATTGGACAGGGCTTTAATCTATTATGTTTCATACGCACAAAACCAGGTTGTTGCTTTGTGCGAATGGTTAAAAACAACTGATTCCAGAATTTCTGCAACCAAAGGTACCTACTCGCTGGATTTATTCAAATCCTCATATATTCATGCTAAAAAAACACAAAAATATATCGAGAGCCACTATTTTGATATTAATGAAAATTTTATTACCGACGGGGCAGATAAAATATTGCACGAATACATGAACATTAAAAGTTTACTCTGGTATCCTTTCGATTTTGATGATAATAATTTATACCTGTTTGCCTTAAACCAGGTTTTAGAACCAAGAAAGTGGACCCAGGGTGAAATTCGTTTTATCGAGTCTGTTGCAAAGCAGGTCAGCCTTGCCTTAATGAAAATAAAACTTAACAGGGAGCGAAACCTGGTAAAAGAAAGCGAAAAAAAATTAATACATCTTAATGCCGACAAAGACCGTTTTATAACTATTCTCAGTCATGATTTAAAAAGCCCGTTTAATACAATACTTGGGTTTTTGAGCTTACTTTTAACCAACATTCATAAATATGATATTGAAAAAATTGAAAAACAATTAAATATAATTAACAATACCGCTCAAAACACTTTTGAATTACTGGAAGATATCTTACTGTGGGCAAGGGCACAATCCGGGAAAATACCATTTAAGCCACGAAAAGTTGATTTCAGGGAAATTTGTGCCGTGGTAACCAATAGCCTGATAAACCAGGCAAATAAAAAAGAAATAACAATAAATTGTTTTGAACACGAGAAAACTGTATTAATGGCTGATGTAGATATGGTTAAAACGATTTTACGAAATTTAATTTCAAACGCGATTAAATTTTCAAACGAAAAAGGGCAAATCAGCATTTACACTGAAAATAACCCGTCTGATATAACAATAACAGTATCAGACAACGGAACAGGGATTGACAAAGACAATCAATCAAAACTTTGGGAATTATCGCAACTATATACAACCACGGGAACAGCCAATGAAAAAGGAACGGGCTTAGGTTTATTGCTTTGTAAAGAGTTTGTAGAAAAACATGGCGGGAAAATTTGGGTCGAGAGCGAACCAGGAAAAGGAAGTGATTTTAAATTTACTTTACCCATAACGAAAGAATAAGAATAAAAATATCACGCCAAAACATCTGAAAATTAAACTCTTATTTAAACAGAATAAATGAAAGCCGTTACTGTTAAAGAACTCAAAGAAGAATTAAAGAATCGTTCACCCAGGGAACTGCTTGAACTCTGTCTTCGTTTGTCGGTTTTTAAAAAAGAAAACAAGGAATTATTAACGTATCTCTTGTTCGAATCTGACGAAGTATCGTATGTGGAGAGCGTAAAAAGGGAGATTGATGAACAGTTTGAGCTGATTAATAAAAAAACCTATTACCTGATTAAAAAAAGTGTTCGCAAAATATTATCGAATATAAAGAAATATATCCGCTACTCGCAGAATAAACAAACCGAAGTAGAACTGCTCATTTATTTTTGTACCAAGCTAAAAAATTTAAAACCATCAATCAATCGGAGTCCACGGCTTGCCAATTTATACCATACACAAATTGAGCTTATCCGAAAGAAATTACCAACTTTACATGAAGATTTACAGCATGATTTTGGAAAAGAACTGAGTACACTTACCAGCTAGCTTTCGCATTTAAAATTAACTTATCAATAAACATATTTCGAAAATTTCTGTTTGATTTAAGATAAATACTAAATTTGTAAGCCTACACTTAAAATAAATATGATATGAAAAACTCAGCATTCATTATACTCTTCATTTTGATTTCTCTCTCCCTTTTTTCTCAAAAAAACGACAGAAAAACAGTAACAGCAGCATTTTATAATGTTGAAAATCTTTTTGATACAATAAATGATCCGGCAATTGATGATGATGAATTTTTGCCTTCTTCAGCTAAAAAGTGGAATACTGAGAAATATAACAAGAAACTTGAAAATATAGCTAAAGTAATTAAATCAATAAACAAAAAGGAACTTCCTGAGATTATTGGTTTTGCCGAG
Organism: Bacteroidetes bacterium GWB2_32_14; assembly: GCA_001768235.1. GTDB lineage: Bacteria > Bacteroidota > Bacteroidia > Bacteroidales > UBA12077 > UBA12077. Next base: position 35,847 of record MENK01000024.1, on the reverse strand, counting down.
ATAGAAAACAGGCAGGTTTTAGAAGATTTAATATCAATAAGTTATTTAAGAAACGGCAATTACCAAATTGTTCACAAGGATAGTCCCGACGGCAGGGGAATAGATGTGGCACTAATTTACAAACCTGCAGAATTCCAATATATTTCACATAGTATTATCCCGTTTACGGCTGCCAAAGAACCTGACTTTAAATTGCGTGATATTTTATATGTTCAGGGGATACTGAGTAAAAAAGATACTGTTCATGTATTTATAAATCATTGGAAATCGAGAAGTGGCGGGGAAAAAGAAACAGAAAAATACAGGGTAATCCAGTCGCAACTTCTCAGAAGCCGTGTAGATGAACTACTGGCATCTGATAAGAATGCAAAAATACTGATTATGGGCGACTTAAACGATGAACCGCGAAATGTAAGTATTTTTGAATACTTAAAAGCAAACAACAACATGGCAGATACCAAAAACCTGTTCAATTTAATGCTCCCGTTAGCCGATGAAGGAAATGGAACTCTAACCTACCGGGGTAAATGGAACATGCTCGATAATATTATCGTTTCACGATCTTTTCTAACTAATAACAAGGGATTTATTGTTGAAAAAAACCGGGGGAATATATTTAATCCTGAATTTATAACCTTCGTGAATAATAAAGGAGAAAAATCGCCCAACAGAACTTATGGTGGAAACAATTACTACGGAGGATACAGCGATCATTACCCGGTATATGTAACCTTTATTAAAAGATAAATTCGAAACAGTTTAATTATACCTTTAAAATGGAACATCGGAAGAATGGAAGGCTTTGAAATTGGTTTCATACATAACATTATTCCATTTTTTCCACTTTCCCTTTTAATTGTTCATTTCGAGTTATTCATATAGGGATAAAAGAACTTATAAACATTATAAACAGGGCATGGATTTTAAAATTGTTTCTGATTATATTCCCACGGGCGATCAACCGGAGGCCATTAAGCAGCTTGCGGAAGGAATTTCGAGAGGCGATAAGTTTCAAACACTTTTAGGCGTTACCGGATCGGGAAAAACATTTACTGTTGCCAACCTGATAGAGAAAGTTCAGAAACCCACGCTTGTTTTAAGCCACAACAAAACACTGGCTGCCCAATTGTATGGCGAGTTCAAGCAGTTTTTCCCAAACAATGCAGTTGAATATTTCGTTTCGTATTACGATTATTACCAGCCCGAAGCTTATTTACCAGTTACCGATACGTACATTGAAAAAGATTTATCGATAAACCAGGAGATCGAAAAACTCCGTTTAAGTGCAACCTCATCATTATTATCAGGCAGGCGCGATGTTATTGTTGTTTCATCCGTATCGTGTATTTATGGTATTGGAAATCCAGAGGATTTTCACAGCAATACAATTACTGTTGAGCAGGGACAGGCTATCAGCCGGAACAAATTTTTAAGACATCTTGTAGAGAGCTTATATTCACGAAGCGAACTGGAATTTAAAGCAGGAACATTTCGTGTTAACGGAGATACAATTGATATTTATCTTGCATACAGCGATTTAGCATACCGAATTGTGTTTTTTGGCGATGAAATTGAAGAGATTGAATCGTTTAATCCAATAACCAATCAGCCTGTTGAAACACTAAAAAAAGGGATTATTTATCCTGCCAATATTTTTGTTACTACCAAAGAACGGATGCATAAAGCTATTCGTGAAATACAAGACGACCTTTTCAGGCAAATCGAGTTTTTCAAATCATCAGGTAAAAATTACGAGGCTAAACGAATAAAAGAACGTGTTGAATATGACCTGGAAATGATAAAAGAACTGGGATATTGCCCGGGAATAGAAAATTACTCGCGTTATTTCGATGGCCGAAAGCCAGGTACACGGCCTTTCTGCCTGCTCGATTATTTCCCAAAAGATTACCTGACAGTTATCGACGAGAGCCATGTTACTTTGCCTCAAATAAAAGCAATGTATGGAGGCGACTTTTCTCGTAAAAAAAATCTCGTTGAATATGGTTTTCGCCTCCCGGCAGCTATCGATAATCGCCCGTTAAAATTTGACGAGTTTGAAAATCTTGTAAATCAGATTTTATTTGTTAGTGCAACTCCTGCTGATTATGAACTTGAAAAATGCGAAGGAGTAGTTGTTGAACAACTCATACGGCCTACAGGTTTGCTGGATCCTGAAGTAGAAGTTCGCCCATCGCTAAACCAGATAGATGATTTGATGGAAGAAATCCATTCGCGTACAGAAAAAAATCAACGGGTTTTAGTAACTACCTTAACAAAGCGAATGGCCGAAGAGTTAACAAAATACTTAACCCGGTTCGGGATAAAATGCAGGTACATTCATTCCGATGTAGATACCATGGAACGGGTTGAAATAATGGATCAGCTCCGTAATGGCGTGTTTGATGTATTAATCGGAATTAATCTTTTACGTGAAGGGCTTGATCTCCCCGAAGTAGCTTTAGTAGCTATTCTCGATGCCGACAAGGAGGGTTTTTTACGTTCTGCACGTTCGTTAACTCAAACATCGGGGCGTGCAGCAAGGAATATCGATGGCAGGGTAATCATGTATGCCGATAAGATGACCGACTCGATGAAACAAACCATTGAAGAAACAACCCGGCGAAGAGAAAAACAGTTGGCCTACAACGAAAAAAATAACATTACTCCTACCCAGATTGTAAAAGCATCAAGGCCAATGATGGGTTACAAAGATAAAACCGGGAAAGCCTATGTAGAACCTGAAAATGTCGATATTGCTGCTGACCCAATAATAAAATACATGAATAAAACAGCTCTTGATAAAGCCATTAATAACATTAAATTAAAAATGGAAAAAGCTGCAAAAGAACTTAATTTTATTGAAGCTGCACGATTAAGAGATGAGATGTTTGCTTTACAGGAATTGCTGAAAGAAAAAAATTAAGCTGCCGGAACCCCGGCAGCTTTCCTGAATATTTATCCTAAAAATGGTTTTAACAGGTTACTGCGCGAAGAATGGCGAAGCCTTCGTATAGCTTTTTCTTTTATTTGCCTTACACGTTCGCGTGTTAAATCGAACCTGTCGCCAATTTCCTCCAGGGTCATTTCCTGGATTCCTATTCCAAAAAATAATTTTAAAATATCCCTTTCACGCTCGGTTAATGTAGCTAATGCTCTTTCAATTTCTTTAACCAGCGATTCACATATAAGAGTACTATCAGAGTTTGGCGCATCGTCATTTGTTAAAACATCAATAAGGCTATTCTCCTCTCCTTCCTGAAAAGGAGCATCAAAAGAAACATGGCGGCCCGAAACCCTTAAAGATTCTGCAACCTTATCTTCGGGTAAATCAAGTGATTTAGCCAATTCTTCTGAAGAAGGTTTTCGTTCATTTTCCTGTTCAAATTTTGAAAACGCTTTATTTATCTTGTTCAACGAGCCAACCTGATTAAGAGGCAATCGCACAATCCTCGATTGCTCTGCAATAGCCTGTAATATGGACTGTCGAATCCACCATACCGCATAGGAAATAAACTTAAATCCACGTGTTTCATCAAATTTTTCGGCAGCTTTAATTAACCCGATATTACCTTCATTAATTAGGTCGGGCAATGTTAATCCCTGATTCTGGTATTGTTTAGCCACGGAAACAACAAATCGCAAATTTGCTTTTGTAAGCCTTTCAAGTGCCTCCCGGTCTCCTTTTTTTATTCGTTGGGCCAATTCAACTTCTTCTTCTACAGTTATTAAGCTTTCTTTACCTATTTCCTGTAAATATTTATCAAAGGATGCACTTTCCCTGTTTGTAATCGATTTTGTAATCTTAAGTTGCCTCATTAGCTAAATTTTATTTTGCGAAAGTATGACAAAAATTAACTAAAGCCAAAACTTAATAATTATAAGGTATCTCGTGTTTATCAATTTTTATTTAAAATTAACCCTGTATATATACATATATCTGGCTCCGGGATATGTTCCTTCAATTTCAATTAAGGTTTTATTGTTCTTGAGAATATTCTTTAACTCATCTACTGAATTAATCCTTTGACCTTGTATTTTAGTAATTATAAAATCTTTTTTTATCCCCGATTCTTTTAATACGCCATCGTTCAAATCTGAGATTTGTATTCCGTTTTCAATTCCAAAGCGTTTCAAATCGTTTCCTTCAATTTTCTTAAACGATGCACCCAAAGCTGCAAATGATTCTTCCACTGTAACAATTTTAGTGTTTCCCTGAACATTTTTTAAAATCACCGCCAATTCTTTTCGTTTATTATCTCTTTTAATCATAATATTTACAGATTCACCCGGCCTGTATTTGCCCATTTGCTCGGTAAGTTCGGCAACGGAGTTTACAGCAACATTATTTATACTCAGAACAATATCGTCTTTTCTCATCCCTGATTCTTCAGCCGCGCCGTTTTCAGTAACACCTCCAACATAAACTCCTTCAATCTTATCAAGATTTAATCTTTGAACAATTTCATTATTCACATCAGCAATATTAACACCTAAAACGGCCCTCTGAACCTCGCCGTATTTTATAAGGTCGGCAATTACTTTTTTTACAATATTTACAGGTATAGCAAACGAATAACCAGAATAAGAGCCCGATGGGGATAAAATGGCAGAATTAATACCAATAAGTTTACCTTCGAGGTTAACTAATGCTCCCCCGCTGTTTCCCTTATTTACTGCTGCATCGGTTTGAATGTATGATTCAAGCGGGAATTGCTGGTCTCTTAATAAATTAATATTCCTGGCCTTAGCGCTAACAATACCTGCTGTAACCGTTGATGTTAAGTTAAACGGGTTTCCAACGGCCAACACCCATTCCCCTACTTTAGCATCATCAGAATTCCCGAACTGGATAAATGGCAATCCTGTTTCTTTAACTTTTAATAAAGCTAAATCTGTACCCGGATCGGTTCCGATAACTTCCGCTGTAAATGAGCGTTTATCGTTTAAAATAACTTCTATTTCATTTGATTTTTCAACAACATGGTAATTTGTTACTATGTATCCATCATCAGAAACAATTACTCCCGAACCAAACGACATGACAGGCTGATTACTATACCCGTCACCAAAGAATAATTCAAGAATCGGGTTGTTGTAGTAATTATTTTCAATATTATACTTTGATGTAACGTGTACAACTGAATTCACACTTTTTTCGGCAGCAACGGTAAAATCAGTATAAGTTTCACCACTTAGCACGGGCATATTTACCATGTGAAACGAATTCGTGTCGGTATTCGAATCAATTGTCGCCGAACCTGCATGCCCGGTATTAATCGACTCTTCTTTCTCATTGATTATTGATGTATAAACCAAGATAGTTATAAGAGCAGTAATAAGTGAAATCAAGATGTTCCAGAAAAAAGTTTTTGTTTTCATAAAAAATATTTTTTGAATTCAACTTTAAATTAACACAAAGCTAACGTCAAAATTAATACCCATGTTATCAGATTACTAAAATCTTAACATTATTTAACGAAACGATTAAAATCGCATGTATTTTTTTAAATTTACAAAAAAATAAAAAATGAAGTTCGATTTTTATAAATATCACGGTACAGGAAACGATTTTATTATTATTGATAATCGCTCCGGAACAATAAATTTAGAGAAAGATATTATAGAAAAACTCTGTGACAGGCATTTTGGAGTTGGAGCCGATGGTTTAATGTTTATTGAAAATCATCCTGAACTTGCCTTTAGTATGCGGTATTTCAATTCCGACGGGAACAAAAGTACCATGTGCGGTAATGGCGGGCGTTGCCTTGTTTCTTTTGCCAATTCCATTGGAATTATTTCAAAAAATGTTCATTTTAAAGCTATTGACGGTTTGCATGAAGCAACCATAAATAACGACGGAACTATATCCTTACTCATGGGTGATGTAAAAAATATTCAAACTCTTGAAAACAGTTATTTTTTAAATACCGGCTCACCGCACTATATTGTTTTCGAAAAGAATATAGCTGAAATAGATGTGTTCCGGGATGGGCGGGAATTAAGATATAGCAATAAATTCGGAACAGACGGATCAAATATAAACTTTGTTGAAGTTGGCAATAATGAGCTTTTTGTTCGAACTTACGAACGGGGTGTAGAAAATGAGACCTTATCGTGTGGCACAGGAGTTACAGCATCTGCCATAAGTGCATCGCTAAAATTAGAAACTGACAAAAATTCATGGAATATTAAAACATTGGGAGGAAACCTGAATGTAAAATTTAAGAAAATAAATAATCAGCACTTTACTGATATTTGGCTGACAGGTCCCGCTGTTTTTGTTTTTAAAGGTGAAATTGATATTTAACCTTTTTTCTTTTTAGTGCATCTAATTATCAAACTCTTTAAAATTGAAACAAGATGAAAAAAAACATTATTTTATCATTTACACTTCTCTTCGTTTTAACACATTCAGGCATTCTTGCTCAGAATATAACTGAAAAAGATGAGATTATAAAAAAACTCGATCAACAACTTGAATATACACAGCACCGGTTAGATGTTTTAGAAAAAAATATTGATGATATATTGTGGTACAATAAAGTTGGTGATATTGCTTTTATAGATAAAAGTTATATTTATGGCCCGCCATTAGCGAAAGAAGAAAACCCGACAGCCATGGGTGCAGGCAATCCTGTTAAATTCTGGACTTATATTTTTATTCCCAAAGATATCGATCCCTCGAAAAAATACCCGTTGCTTGTTCTTCCACATGGTGGTGTACATGCCGATTTTACAACTTATTACGCGCATATTATCCGTGAATTAATTACACAGCAATATATTGTTGTAGCTGCTGAATACAGGGGCAGCACCGGGTATGGAAAATCACATTACGAGAAAATCGATTACGGAGGCCTTGAAGTTGAAGATGTAAATGCCAGCCGCCAGCACATGATCGACAATTACGATATTGTTGATAAAAACAGGGTTGGAATAATGGGCTGGAGCCATGGAGGATTGATTACTTTGTTTAATATTTTCAATTATCCCGGGAATTATAACGTTGCATTTGCCGGAGTTCCCGTTAGCGATCTTGTTGCCAGAATGGGTTACTACGACGATGAATACAGAGATTTATATTCTGCAAAATACCATATCGGGAAAACAGTAAACGAAGATGTAAATGAATACCGAAGGCGCTCGCCTGCATGGAATACCCATAAATTCAAAAATACACCCCTTTTAATTCACACGAATACTACCGATGATGATGTAAATGTACTTGAAGTTGAAAGTCTTATAAAATCACTGAAAGCTGATGGTAAAAAGTTCGAATATGAAATATTTCAAGCTATTCCGGGTGGCCATTCATTCGACAGGATGGATACAAAAGATGCTAAAGAAATCCGGGTGAAAATTTACAAATTCTTAGATCAATATCTTGATCCGCCTAAAAAAATTAAAACAGTAAATGATTTAGAGAAAGCTTCATACAGGTTCAACTAAACATGCAATCTTCAAATAGTAAGAATACCACTTGCTATTCGGGTTATCAACTATAAGATCATTTCCCGGTTTAGAGCGGTTTGCAGAAACTAAAAAACCTGTTTCGTGAACCGTCAGTATCTAAATAATCCGTGGAGCCTTTAGTTGAGAAAATGAGAAAGAACAACTTTTTGCTGATATTGGATTTGAGTATAAAGTTTATGATATTTGTAATAAGGATATAAATCACGATAAGAATGGAAAACTTGATAAATAAATTAAAAAGGGCAAGAACTATAAATTTTATTCAGAATAAATACTCCGGAAGGTTTGCTTTTGTGGGAATTGGAAACCATTCGATTAATAATATATATCCTGTACTGAATTATTTGCATGCCGATTTAAAATATGTGGTAACCAAAAGCGAGCAAACAGCTAAAGCAGTTGATGAAAACTATAACGAAGTTCGGGGAACGAATAATTACGAGATGGTATTAAACGATCCTGAAATTTCGGGCGTTTTAATTTCAGCGAATCCAAAATCGCACTTTGAGCTGGTTAAACAAGCCCTGCTTAAAAACAAAAATGTTTTTATAGAAAAACCACCATGTTCCACCCAAGACGAGTTGCAGGAACTTATTGATATAGAAGACAAAAGTAATGCCTTTGTATTGGTCGGCCTTCAGAAACGATACGCTCCTTTGTACATAAAATTAGGCAAATACACGAAAAGTACAAGTTATTACAATTACAGGTATATTGTTGGAAATTATCCCGAAGGCGATGCATTACTTGATTTATTTATTCATCCCTTAGATGTAGTCTCGAATTTTTTTGGGCCTGCAAAAATTTTGTCGTTACAGAAAATTGTTAAAACAAAGGGTAGCCAGACATACTTAATTCATCTTGCCCATGAAAAAGGAGTGATAGGGAATCTTGAACTTTCGTCTGATTACTGGTGGTCAAAAAGTTACGAATCCATGTTTGTTAATACCGACAAACACTATCTTGAAAGCAAAAATACCGAAGAGTTGGTTTCAATTCCTAAACCCGTTACTATTTTTTCAGTACCATTAGAAAAAATAAAATCTCCCAAATTCCAGGAAACAATACTCTACCACCAAAATAATTTCCTGCCTTCCAGAGAACAGAATCAAATATACTCATCCGGTTATTTTAACGAGATTCAATGTTTTCTCGATTTATGTGAAGGACGAAAAACATCAAACCAGTCAACACTGAAATCAGTTTTAAATACCTATAAACTCATTGATGAGATCAAAAACAAATTTTAATGCCATTTAATTAAAGACAGGGTTGATAATTTTTTTCTTAATTTTGAAACCTTTTAACCAACTACAAGATTTAGTTTAATTTCAAGTTTATTAACAAATGTATAAAGTATCAGATTATTTCAGGCGAGGAATAAAACTTGCAAACAATATTATTTTCCCAAAGCATAAAAAGCTATCGACAATAATGCTCTATGCTACCGACAGATGCAATTCACAATGCAAGCATTGCTATATATGGAAAAAGAATCCAAAACAGCATTTATCATTCGAAAAGATTAAAGAAATTGTTCAAAGTAAACTTGTTAATAAAGATACCGTTTTTGGCCTTGAAGGTGGCGAATTTATTATGCACCCGGAAGCAGAACAAATATTCGAGTATTTTGCAAAACATCATCCTAATTTCGATTTATTATCGAATGGCCTCATGGTTGAAAAACTTGTTTATTTCGCTACCAGGTACAAACCTAAGAGAGTATATATTTCTCTCGATGGTACAAGGGAAACATACCTGAAGCTTCGAGGAGTTGACGGTTACGATAAGGTTTTAGAGAGTGTTGAAAAAATAAAGGGTATTGTGCCAATATCCATCATGTTCACGCTTACAAACTACAACGATTATACCGATTTGGAACACGTTGCTGCATTTTGTAAAGAACACAATCTTGATATGCGTATAGGGATATATAACAATATGGAATATTTCGAAACAGACAAATCGGAAAAAAGGTCAGACTCACTTAATTACAGCATAAAAGACATTCCCGAAGTGGTAAAAGATTTTAAAGAAAATTACGATTTCATGGCATTATACACCAAGCACCGCGATGGAAATTTAAAGTTATCCTGTAATAGTATTGCCGACAGTATTGTTATTTACCCAAACGGGGACATTCCGATTTGCCAGAATAAGCAAATAATTTTAGGAAATGTGTACAACGAACCGATTAATTCAATTATGAACAAAAAATCGACTATTGAATTACACAGGAAACATAAACACAATTGTAACGAGTGCTGGGTTAATTATCACCGTAAATATGATATTGTACTATACCGCAATATGGAAATGGTACTTCCCAAAAAAGTTATTGAACTGGCCTTTGGAAAATACTGGTGGTCAGAAAATAAAACACAAAAATACCGCGATATCGTTTGTGAATAGCTTTACTGGCATCTTTATTGCAGTTGAGAAATTTTAAGATACAAGCCCGATTGTTCGAAATGCTAAAAAATACTTTCATCTTACTTCTTTTAGTGAATTCATCTTTATTGTTTGCCCAGGATAATTCTTCCTGCGGGTTTAAAAACAATGCTTTTAAATCGGGCGAAACATTAAACTATGTAATTACATATAACTGGTTTCTGGTTTGGACAGATGTTGGCGCCATTACTTTCGAAGCCAAAGCGGACAAAAAATTTAACAAAGATGTGCTTTTGTTAAGAGGAATTGGAATCTCGTATCCTTTTTACGACTGGTTCTTCCCTGTAAAAGACATATATACTTCCTGGGCAGAACCGAATACCTTGTTGCCTGTTTATTATCATCGCGATGTAAATGAAGGAGGTTATATCATAAACATAAAATACACCTTTGACTACAAAAATATGTGTGCATATTCCGAATCATTTAAAACACGAAAACCACTTTGGTATGATACAATCCCTGTTCCCAAATGCACATACGATGTTGTTTCAGTAATTTATCAGGCCCGCAATATTGATTTCTCAAAAGTAAAAAAAGACGAAAAAATAAAATTCAAAATATTACTCGACAACGAATTGCATGATGTTTACATTCGTTATAAAGGAAAAGAAGTTAAAAAAGTACGTGGAGTAGGTAAATTCAATTGCATAAAATTTACAGGTTCGTTGATTGCAGGCGATATATTTAAAGGAGGTGAAGATCTTACCATTTGGGTTACCGACGATAAAAACCATATTCCTGTCTGGATCGAAAGCCCGATAATTGCTGGTACGGTAAAAGCCAGGCTGGTTAAATACTCAGGAATAAAGCATCCGCTTAGTTCGTTAATTGATAAATATTAAAAATAACCCGGAGCTTTCAGTTCCGGGTTATTTTTAAGTGATTATTTCCACGATTCGTCATCGTACCACCCATTGTTTGTCAATTCTATAACATAAACATCATCCCAATAAAATGTGAGATGAGTCAATGTAAATTCTTCGTAACCAACCATATCTGAAGTTATTCTAATATCATAAACACTATCATCTTCTATATCAATAGTGAATGTTTTACTCTCTCCCGGTTCAATATTGCTGCTAATTTTATTCGTTTCTCCCGGTCCAACAGTACCAAAATAAACACCTATAATATTGTTTGATGTAGAAGTATTTTCAATTTTTAACTTTGCTTCCTGTTCAAATAATTCAGGTTTGTCTTTTTCGCATGATGTAAAAAGAATTATTCCTAGTAAAACGGATGTAAAAATATTTTTCATTCTATTATATATTTATCTGACTATAAATTATTTAATTGCTGAATTTTAATATTTCTATTATTTAAACCTTATTCTTATAAAATTACAAAAAGAATATACATTTTTCTTCAGATGAGATTTTTTTAATACTATTTATTTCTTATTTAAAATCATACTAAATAAGTGTTTGTTGTTTAAAAACTGACAAAAAGCAATATATTTTTTTTAAATAAAATTATTTTTGTATCCAAATTTTTTTGATTTATTACTGAATGTCAAATTCAAAATCAGTCGAACATAAGGGCCGAATAGAATCAATTAACGGAAACAAAATAAGTGTAAGTTTCATAGCATATTCGGGGTGTGCATCTTGTCATGCGAAATCGTATTGTTCGCCATCCAACATGGAAGAGAAATCAGTTGAAGTAACTGATTTCTCGAATCAATATGCTGTAGGAGAAGATGTTCATGTAGTTATGAACCAGAACCTGGGTTTTAAGGCTATATGGCTCGGGTATATTCAACCCCTGCTGTTTGTAATATTAACATTAATAATTCTAACTGAAATTACGGGAAAAGAAGCATTATCGGGTTTGGTTGCCATAGCCGTTCTTATTCCCTATTATCTTACGTTATATTTGTTTCGAAAAAAACTTAAACAGTCGTTTACATTTACTATACAAAAAATTGAATAAATATTTTAAAACATGAGTACAACACTATTGTTTACTATTATTTCTTTAAGTGCATTAGGTGCTATATCTGCAATAATCTTATATTTTGTTGCCCAGAAGTTTAAAGTATATGAGGATCCCCGTATTGATTTGGTTACAGAAGCATTACCAGCAGCAAACTGCGGAGGTTGTGGTTATCCGGGATGCCGGGGTCTTGCCGAAGCAATGGTTAAAGCCGATGATATTTCATCGTTTTATTGCCCTGTAGGCGGAAATGATGTTATGGCTACCGTGGCAAAAATATTGGGTAAAGAAGCTATAGCTAAAGAACCTCTTGTTGCCGTTGTCCGTTGTTCGGGATCATTTGCCAAAAGGCCAAGATTAAACGAATATGACGGGGCAACTTCTTGTATTATTTCTTCGTCACTCTATTCCGGAGAAACAGGATGTCAGTATGGATGCCTTGGAATGGGTGATTGTGTTGCCGTGTGCAAATTCGACGCAATATACATGGATAAAGAAACCGGCTTGCCTGTTGTTATAGATGATAAATGTACTGCATGCGGAGCCTGTGTTAAAGCTTGCCCTAACAGAATTATTGAATTAAGGAAAAAAAATAAAAAAGACCGAAAAATATTTGTCTCTTGTGTAAACAAAGACAAAGGCGGAATAGCTAAAAAAGCATGCGAAGTGGCATGTATTGGCTGCGGAAAATGTGTTAAAGTTTGCCCATACGAAGCAATTACTCTCGAAAACTTCCTTGCTTATATCGACCCGAATAAGTGTAAGCTTTGCAGGAAATGTGTCGAAGAATGCCCTACAGGCGCTATTCTTGAAATAAATTTTCCTCCGCGAAAAGAAAAAGAAGGAGACGCCGAAAATACAGAGACATCAAAAACCGGTAAAAAAGAAAACGAATAATCATATTTAATAAACAGGAGGGTTAAAGTGTTAAAAACATTTGCAAAAGGTGGCGTTCATCCGGCAGAATGTAAATATTCTGAAGATAGCCGGATTGAGATTCTGCCGCTCCCTAAAACAGTATCAATTCCAATAGCCCAACATATTGGTGCTCCTGCAAAGGCAATTGTTGCTAAAGGAGATAAAGTGAAAGTTGGTGATAAGATTGCCGAAAGTTCAGGATTTGTTTCTGCAAACATTCATTCTTCAGTTTCAGGAACTGTCGCTAAAATAGACGATATTCTTGATTCTACAGGCTACAAACGGCCATGTATTGTTATCGATGTTGAAGGCGACGAGTGGAATGAAACTATTGACCGCTCGCCTGAACTCAGGAGAGAAATCAACTTAACTGATAAGGAAATAATCGCGAAGATTAACCTGGCAGGAATTGTTGGTTTGGGCGGAGCAACATTTCCATCGCACGTTAAATTATCAATTCCTGATGGCAAGAAGATAAATGTACTTATAATCAACGGTGTTGAATGTGAGCCTTATTTAACTTCAGACCATAGATTAATGGTTGAAAAAGCTGAAGAAATGCTTGTAGGAATTCAGATTTTGATGAAAGCACTGAGCGTTAACAGGGCATTAATCGGTATTGAAAACAACAAACCGGATGCTATTGCACATTTAACTAACCTGGTAAAAAACTACCCGGGAATAGAAGTACATGCACTAAAAGTACAGTACCCACAGGGTGGTGAAAAACAATTAATAAAAGCCCTTATCAATCGTGAAGTGCCATCCGGAGGATTACCCCTCGATGTTGGGGCTGTAGTTCATAATGTAGGTACAGCTTTTGCAGTTTACGAGGCAACTCAAAAAAACAAACCATTATTTGAACGCGTGGTAACTGTTACAGGCCAACTGGTAAGTAAACCTTCAAACCTTTTAGTACGAATCGGAACTCCTGTTTCAAACTTAATTGAAGCAGCAGGTGGTTTACCTGAAGATACCGGGAAAATTATTAACGGCGGCCCAATGATGGGTAAGGCTGTTAATTCGCTTGAAGTGCCCGTTACAAAAGGAACATCCGGCATTTTAATCATGTCGGAAAGTGAATCGAAACGCAAGAAAGAAGCAACATGTATTCGCTGCGCAAAATGTGTTTCTGCCTGTCCTCAAGGCTTAGAACCTTACCTTTTAAAAAAACAAGCTCAGTTAGAAAAAAATGATACTCTGGAACAAAGCGGGGTAATGGATTGTATCGAGTGTGGTTCATGTAGCTTTACATGCCCTGCAGGATTACCATTACTGGATTATATCCGCCTGGGAAAATCCAGAGTAAGTAAAATAATCAGATCAAGAAAACAATAATGAATAAACGAATAACAATATCACCGTCTCCTCACGTTTATGAGGACACTTCAGTGAAACGGCTAATGTTCGATGTTGTTATTGCATTGTTGCCGGCATTGGCAATATCCATCTATTTTTTTGGTATGGGTGCAATAATAGTAACATTGGTTGCCGTAGTTTCGTGCTTAGCCTTTGAATGGTTAATTCAGAAATATATTTTAAAACAGGAACCTGCCATAACCGATGGATCAGCCATAGTTACCGGTATCCTGCTTGCATTTAATGTACCATCGAATTTACCTATTGGAATAATTATTATTGGCAGCTTAGTTGCTATAGGAATTGGAAAAATGTCTTTTGGTGGATTAGGTAATAACCCATTCAATCCGGCACTCGTAGGACGTGTATTTTTACTCATTTCGTTTCCTGTACAAATGACCAGTTGGCCAATACCCGGCGGATTCAAAACCGGATATGCTGATGCAGTAACAGGAGCAACACCTCTTGGTATAGTTAAAGAAGGTTTAGGTAAAGGAGACCAGATTTCAGATTTAATGAACCAGGTTCCAAGCCACATGGAAATGTTCTACGGACACATGGGAGGTTCAATGGGAGAAATTGCTGCCGCTGCCTTAATTCTTGGATTTGCTTATCTCCTGATAAGGAAAGTAATTACCTGGCATATCCCTGTTTCAATAATACTTACAATAACAATATTTACAGGAATATTATGGTATATAAATCCTGAAACCAATGCTGACCCCTTATTCCACTTATTAACAGGGGGTGTAATGTTAGGAGCAATATTTATGGCTACCGATTATGTTACTTCACCAATGACTCCGAAAGGGATGTGGATTTTCGGTATTGGAATTGGAATTATTACCGTACTTATTCGTGTTTTTGGAGCCTATCCCGAAGGTGTTTCATTTGCAATTCTTATAATGAATTCATTTGTACCACTTATTAATACCTATGTTAAACCAAAACGTTTTGGGGAGGTAGTAAATCATGGCTAAAACAGAATCAACATTTAAGAACATGTTTCTTGTGCTTTCCGGTATTTCTTTAGTTGCGGCAACCACATTAGGGTTTGTTTATGAAAAAACAAAAGTACCTATTGAGCAAACAAATTTGAATAAAAAACTTGATGCAATAAAACAGGTAGTACCTTCATTTACTAATAATCCAACTGATGATATGTTTTTATTACCTACAGACGAAGGTGACAGCCTCGAGATTTATCCGGCTAAAAATAACGACGAAATTGTCGGGTATGCAGTAAAGACATATACAAACAAAGGTTTTAGTGGATATGTAGGATTAATAGTTGGGTTTAAACCTGAAGGTAGTATTATAAATATTGCTGTTTTACAGCAAAAGGAAACTCCCGGTTTAGGCACCAAAATGGCTGAGCCTCAGTTCAAAGATCAGTTTAATGGTAAAAATCCGTCTTCATTTGCTATGACAGTTAAAAAAGATGGAGGCCAGGTTGATGCAATTACTGCAGCAACAATTAGTTCACGGGCATTTTGTGATGCAATTCAACGTGCATACAATACTTTACAAAAAGGAGGTTTAAAATGAACCAATTACAAAATTTTACAAAAGGATTCTTTAAGGAAAACCCGATATTAGTTCTTGTGCTGGGTACCTGCCCAACATTAGCAACAACATCTTCTGCAATTAATGGAATTGGTATGGGCTTGGCAACAACGTTCGTTTTAATTGGATCAAATGTTGTAATATCGATGTTAGCTAAAATAATTCCGGACAAAGTAAGAATCCCTGCTTTTATTGTTGTGATTGCATCATTTGTTACAATTATTGACTTACTTATGCAAGCATATGTTCCATCATTATATGAGAAATTAGGCATATTTATTCCATTAATTGTAGTTAACTGTATCGTACTTGGGAGAGCTGAAGCTTTTGCATGTAAAAACACTGTTCTATCATCATTAATTGACGGAGTTGGAATGGGATTAGGATTTGCTATGGCCTTAGGTATTCTTGGTTCAATTAGAGAATTGATCGGAAGCGGGTCAATTTTTGGGTACAAATTTATTTCAGGAGATGGAATTCTTGTATTCATTCTTGCTCCTGGGGCATTTATTGCATTAGGATATTTAATTGCTCTTATTAATCGAATCAGAAAAGCAAACTAGGAGGAAGCTATATGGAATATATATTAATTATTATATCAGCAATATTTGTTAATAATGTTGTATTAGCCCAGTTTCTGGGTGTATGCCCGTTTTTAGGTGTTTCAAATAAAATAACTACTGCCCTGGGTATGACCGGTGCTGTTACCTTTGTAATCGTTTTGGCCACCATGGTTACCTACCTTATTCAGATTTATGTTTTGAATAAACTAGGTATTGCATTTATGCAAACCATTACTTTTATTCTTGTGATTGCAGCTTTAGTTCAAATGGTTGAGATCATACTTAAAAAAGTAAGCCCTCCATTATACCAGGCATTAGGAATTTTTCTTCCGTTAATCACCACGAATTGCGCTGTTCTTGGTGTCGCCATTCTTGTTATTCAAAAAAATTACAACTTAATGCAAGGCGTTGTATTTGGTGCTGCAACAGCTGTTGGATTTGGGTTGGCACTGGTTATTTTGGCAGGTATTCGTGAACAAATGGAACTTGTTAATATCCCTAAAGGAATGAAAGGCGTTCCTATTTCATTAATCACTGCCGGCATTCTTGCATTAGCATTCATGGGGTTTGCAGGACTTGTATAAAAAATTGTCTTTAAAATACAAAAGCAACCTATGAGGTTGCTTTTTCTTATTATATCGTTTGTATTTTATCATTTTTTTATAAATTGTACTGTTTTATAAATTCATTATGTTTTTTAAACAACTCTATTTATCTTTTCTTCTTCTTTTCTTCTTTTCTTATCAATCATTTTCACAAGAAAAAAAGAACATTTTTCTAATTAATTTTTACCATAAAAACCAGTTTGATTTTTATAGTATCTTGTTTGTTTTATCTCTGTTGGTAATTATTGTTCTGTCGGTTTATATTTTTTTCAGGCAAAAACAACTAAGTTCAGAAAAACAATGCCAGACAGAACTTGAGTTAAACAACGAAAAATTAATACGTGCTAAGGAAAAAGCAGAAGAAGCAAATCGTTTAAAATCAGCCTTTCTGGCAAACGTGTCACACGAATTAAGAACTCCCATGAACGGAGTTATAGGGTTCTCAAAGTTACTTATTGATAGCCCTGAATTGGATACAGAAACCCGCTTAAAATTTCTGAATATTATAAACAGGAGTGGATATATTTTATTAAATCTCATAACCGATATTATCGATCTTTCAAAAATTGAGGCAAATCAACTAAAAATTAATTATTCAAATTGCAACCTGAACGAATTAATGGACGATCTTTTAAACCATTATATTTCAGAAAGAAACGCGGGAGAAAAAAATGTACAAATCACGGTATCAAAAGATATTGATGATACCCGTTTTTTGATCTATACTGATGCAACCCGTATTCGCCAGATATTGTATAACTTGTTAAATAATGCTTTAAAATTTACAAAAGAGGGAACTATTGATTTTGGTTACAAAATACGTAAAGATGATATTGAATTTTATGTTAAGGATACAGGCATAGGATTAAGCAAGGCAGAGCAGGATATCATATTTGAGCGTTTCAGGCAGTCCGACGATGCACTCACACGAAAATATGGAGGCTCTGGACTAGGCCTCTCGATATCCAAAGGAATAATCGAAAATTTAAAAGGTAAAATCTGGGTTGAATCTGAAAAATTTGTTGGTTCAACATTCTTTTTTACAATACCTTTACTGGCAGTTAAGGAATCAAATAGTAAAATGCAGGATATTAAAGAAAAACCCAAAACTTTTAACTGGGAAACAAAAACAATACTCATTGTTGAAGACGTAAAAGTATCGTTTGAATTGTTAACACGATTCATGAACGGAACACGGGCAAATATCCTGCATGCAACAGATGGTGACCTTGCTGTTAAATTTTGTACAGACAATAAAAATATCGATTTGGTATTAATGGATATTCAACTGCCAACAATTGACGGACTGGAAGCAACCCGAATAATTAAAAAAATAAGGCCCGGTTTACCAATAATTGCTCAAACAGCCAATGCCATGGCCGACGACCGGAGGGTTATTATTGAAGCAGGTTGCGATGATTATATTGCTAAGCCAATCTGTAAATCAGAACTTCTTGAAAAAATTGATTCCCGGCTTAATGCATTAAATGTGTAAATTCTAATCTTATCTTTTTGTTAGGCTTCATGCAATGACAACACATAGCAAAACATACTATCATATTCAAAGGTCCGGTTTTGAGAGAGATATCTGGCATAAAGGTGACTGTTTGCGAACATCCAAGACGAGATACAATGCCTTTTATTCAGGATTATTAAGAGACACTGTTGATAAAGTAAATGCAAATGGAGAAACAATAGGATTAATAAAATATTCGAACCTGATTTTTAAGAAAGATATAAACAAGAATATTAAAAGCCAAAATAATGATTTTGAAAATCTTTATTACGAATTTCAAGACAATAGCTTTGAATATGAGAATCTCGCTAATAAATTACATTGGTCACTATTTCAATATCTTAAATGGATAAGAGAAGAAATTTTTGAACTTGAAAGAATCAAGATTGATAATGATTTACCTTCAAGAAAACATTGTATATGGATTTGTACAGAAAATGATATACAAAAATGGTGGGATATATTTAGAGACAGTGCTGAGAAAAGAATTTTTGAATTAAAACTTGATGACAATAAAAGAGTTCATAAAGGTAACGGAACTTTGATTGATACAGAAACTTTTTCAATCGATGAATACCAAATACTTGCAAAAAAATACTGGAGTGGTGAAATAAGTAATTCTAAAGAAATTGAGTTTTCGTATGAAGGTAGTTTTGAAATTATTAAAGAATATAAAGGTATAAATGAAATTTTATAAAGTACGAAAGCCTAATAAATGATATAGTGCATGCAGGTTCCAGATATTTTCAAAGGTTTGTAACTCGTAAAAAAGCTGGTGTAAACTGATAAGTAATAACGCATCTCACTCCACACACGACTCACTACCATTAACCATTGTGCACCATAACTGCTCTTAATTATAACATGAAATAATTTTTTGTTTTGCCGGCGTTCATGAAAATACATTCAGGAGGCATACAACACGCAGAGCATCATCCCATCTCTGCTGGCATCCCAACTAGTTTCTGAACTTTTTTTGCCAAAGATCTGTTCCATTATTTCCATGAATAGCAACATATACTACATATAGTTGTTGAATAACAACTATATGTAGCGGATTTACAACTAAAAGTTTTTTATTTTTTTTGATTCCGGGAATGAAGCCAAATATCTTTGTGATGTCGACAAAACAAAATAAGATAAAGAAATAGTAACAATAAAATTAAGAGATTATGTTAAATACTAAAGAAATTGGCAATAAAATTGCCGAAGCACGAAAGAAAATCAATATTTCTCAGGCCCAGCTTGCTCAGCGTCTATTCATCAGTTCACAGGCAGTCGGAAAATGGGAACGCGGAGAATCAATGCCGGATATCACAACTTTTAACCGTCTGGCTGAAATTCTGGGTGTTGACCTTAACTATTTTTCAGAAAATTTCCAATCCCCGCCCACTGAAATAGCTCCTGTTGAGTCATTGGTTAAGCAAACGGTTGGATCGACATCAGGTAAGGAAAACCAGGTCGGAAAGGCAGGGAATAAGCTTAGCTGGGATATGTCACGCGGAAACTGGGTGGATGCTGACTTTTCAGGGTTGAAAAACCTGCATGAAAAATTCAGTTCATCCAACATGCAGCGTTGCAAGTTTATAGGTTCCGATTTGTCGGGGCTTCTTCTAAAAAACAATAATGTGGATAGCTGTGACTTTTCAGGTTCCGATATCAGCAAGAGCCACATTCAGGATTCCAACTTAGGCAATAATGTATTCAAGGACTGTAAACTGAAAGAAACCGAATTTTCAGAAAGCAATATCGAAAACTGCGATTTCTCCGGTGTCGATTTTACCGGCACCAAATTTTCTAAAAGTTATATCTACGGCTGCGATTTCACCGGTGCCGATTTTACGGGAGTGGTGATTAAATCCGGAGGCTTTACCGGAGTGGTTGTTAAATCTGGTGATTTCGGGAAAAAAACAATTGCAAAAGCCGTGTGGAACCGTACCTCTTTTATTGATACACAGGTTGCCAATATCGTTTTCACCGGCACGTTGGACGACTGTTATTTCGAAAACTGCGCATTTACAAGAGTAACATTCCAAAATGTAACACTTAGTAACACTTTCTTTAAAAACAATAAAAAATTGAAACGAATCCGGTTTATAGACTGTCGGGCCGACCGGATGACTTACGAATTTCTGAAACAAGGGAAGGCAGATTTAACTGGTATCACTTTGATATCACAAAAAGGAGGAAACGAATAATGATACCAAATGAAATCGCCATTTCGGTGCAAGGATTGAAAAAATCCTATAAAAACATTCCCGTGTTGAAAGGAGTAGATTTTAAAGTAAAAACAGGCAGTATTTTCGCCCTGCTCGGCTCCAACGGCACGGGCAAAACAACGATTGTCAAAATCCTCACCACCCTGCTCAAACACGATAGCGGAACTGCTGTAGTAAACGGGTTCGATGTTGCGTCAAAACCCGACAGTGTAAGGCAGTCCATAAGTCTTACAGGGCAGTTTGCAGCCGTGGACGAAATATTGTCCGGGCGGGAAAACCTGATTATGATTGCAAGGCTACGGCACCTCAAAAATCCTCGTCAGGTTGCGGACGATTTGCTGAAGCGCTTCGGCCTGACCGATGCCGCCAACCGCAGGGTCTCCACCTATTCGGGCGGAATGCGCCGCAGGCTCGACATCGCCATGAGCCTTGTTGGTAAGTCGCAGCTTATTTTCCTCGACGAGCCGACCACCGGGCTTGACCCCGAGGCTCGTATTGAAGTTTGGAAGTTTATTAAAGAACTTTCAGATAACGGCACAACGGTATTCCTGACCACGCAGTATTTAGAAGAAGCCGAACAACTCGCCGACAGAATTGCCATTCTTCAAAATGGCAGGATTATCGTGAACGACACGCTCACGGAGCTGAAAAAACTGTTCCCGCCAACAAAAGTTGAATATATTGAAAAACAACCGACACTGGAAGAAATATTTCTTGCAATTGTCGGCAAAAAGGAGGAAAAGTAAAATGGAAACGATTAAAAACTATTATTTCACGGATTTGAGTGTTATGCTTGGGCGTTCCATGCGTCATCATTTCCGCAGTGTAGATACAATCATTACAGCTACCATCATGCCTGTTGCTCTTATGCTGTTGTTTGTTTACGTGTTAGGCGGCGCAATTGAGTCGGGTAGTAATAATTATGTGAATTACCTGTTGCCCGGCGTACTGCTAATGGCTATTGCAAACAGTATGGGCTACACTTCTTTTCGTCTGTTTAACGATGTACAAAAAGGAATATTCGAACGTTTTCATTCCATGCCGATTGCACGTTCTGCCGCGTTGTGGGGGCATGTGCTGGTCTCGTTGGTTTCCAATGCAGTATCGGTTGTTGTAATCATTCTTATTGCATTCATTATGGGATTCCGCTCGCCTGCAGGCGTATTGTCATGGCTTGCCGTAATTGGAATACTCGCGTTGTTTACGCTTGCCTTGACATGGTTGGCTGCAATTCCCGGTTTGACTGCAAAAACGCAGGATGGCGCCATTGCAATTGCCTATCCGATTCACATCTTGCCGTTAATCAGCTCCGCGTTTGTACCGACCAACACAATGCCTACGGTGGTAAGTGTGTTTGCCGAAAATCAGCCGGTAACATCAATAGTTAACGCGATGCGCGCGTTGCTCAATAACCAGCCAGTGGGAAACGATATTTGGATCGCACTTGCGTGGTGTATCGGGATTATGCTTGTGGCTTATATATTTGCGATGCGGGCGTATAAAAAGCGGGTGTAACAGATTGTTTTTGCCGAGGTGATACAAAAAGTTTGGTTGAAGAATCTGACAACCCGTTCCACTCCGGTGCCGGAAAAACAAAGATTTTGTATCGTACTTTTAACGTAACTAATTGAAAATTAAAACGCCCGGATGCCTGACATGGTATATAGTTAATTTCCTACGGTGAACTCCTTACTGCCGGTTGGCGGGATAGTGGTTTATTCACCACCATCCGGCAGTTCATGAGTTCGCTTTGCCCGGGTGCAAAAGTTTTGTACTTTTATTCAACGTAAATTGCAACCTGGTAAGAAAGAGCTTAGAAAACGCCAGCTAATCACACACCAGTACCGTCATGTAACCTGATTTTTGAAAAGAATTAAAAATTGTTTATAAAATTACTTTGCAACAATTAATAGTTCATCTTTTATAAACTAATTTAGCTTTTCTTATAATTTTTAGATTTATTCAGCGATGAACGAAAAATATGTAAAAAAAATATCAGCCTTGTTAAGTGTTAACGAGTGGCAGGTTGAAAATACAATTAAACTGCTCGGCGAAGGAGCAACAATTCCTTTTATCAGCCGATACCGAAAAGAAGTTACAGGTAGTTTGGACGAAATTCAAATTGAATTTATTAAAGACCAAATAGCCAAGCTCAAAGAAATGGATAATCGTCGTGAAACGATTTTAAAAACAATTGATGAGCAGGGTTTATTGACTGATGATTTAAAGCAAAAAATTGAGAATGCCCAAACAATAACTGAATTGGAAGATATTTACCTGCCATATAAACCTAAAAAGAAAACCCGTGCCACTAAAGCCAAAGAACGCGGGCTTGAACCTTTGGCAAAGCTGATTCTTAAACAACAGGAACTCAATTTACCTGCTAAAGCCGAACAATATATTAACGATGATGTTCCAACGGTAGAAGATGCTTTACAGGGAGCACGCGACATTATTGCTGAATGGGTTAACGAGAACGAAAGATCGCGTAACAGCATACGGCGGTTATTTCAACACGAAGCTACTATTCAGTCGAAGCTGGTTAAAGGAAAAGATGAAGAAGGCATAAAATACAGGGATTATTTCGAATGGGAAGAACCGTTGAAACGTTGCCCGTCGCATCGGTTATTGGCTATGTACAGGGGAGAGAATGAAGGTTTCCTTAAACTTACCATTGAGCCTGACGAAGACAAAGCCGTGGAAATTCTCGAACAACAATATGTAAAAGGAGTTTATGATGTTTCTGAGCAGGTTCGAATGGCTGTTAAAGATTCTTATAAAAGACTGCTTGCACCATCAATGGAAACAGAGTTTAAAAACTCTTCGAAAGAACTGGCCGATGAAGAAGCTATTAAAGTTTTTGCCGAAAATCTCCGGCAGCTCTTACTTGCTCCGCCATTGGGGCAAAAATCAGTTCTTGCAATCGATCCCGGTTACCGTACCGGATGCAAGATTGTTTGTCTCGACGAACAGGGAAATTTAGTTCATAACGAAACCATATATCCTCACCAGCCACAAAACGAAACAGCAAAATCAATAAAAAAGATTGACACCTTAATTGAAACCTATAAAATTGATGCCATAGCTATTGGAAACGGGACAGCAAGCCGTGAAACCGAAGCCTTAATTAAACACATTAAATTCTCGCGCGATATAAAAGTGTTTGTTGTAAGCGAAGATGGAGCTTCTGTTTATTCAGCATCACCTGTTGCCCGCGAAGAATTCCCCCAGTTTGATGTTACTGTTCGTGGTTCTGTTTCTATTGGCCGCCGGTTAATGGACCCGTTGGCCGAATTGGTCAAGATTGATCCTAAATCGATAGGTGTTGGCCAATACCAGCACGATGTGGAACAGAATAAATTAAAAGGCAAACTCGACCAGGTAGTTGAAAGCTGTGTAAATAATGTAGGAGTTAATTTAAATACAGCAAGCAAACATTTGCTTACTTATATTTCAGGATTAGGCCCGCAATTAGCTCAAAATATTGTTGATTACAGGAAAGAACACGGGGCATTCAAATCAAGGAAAGATTTGCAAAGTGTTAAACGTATGGGCGATAAAGCTTTTCAGCAATCAGCAGGTTTCTTACGTATTACCGAAGCCCAAAACCCTTTAGACAATAGCGCTGTACATCCCGAGAGTTACCACGTGGTTGAAAAAATGGCTTCCGATCTGCAATGCCAGGTCATTGATCTCATCCAAAAAGAAGATCTCCGAAAACAGATAAAAATTGAAAAATACATAACCAAAGAAATTGGCCTGCCCACATTAAAAGATATAATGAATGAACTTGCAAAACCCGGACGCGATCCCCGAAAAGGAATTAAAGTATTCGAGTTTGCCGAAGGAATTCATAAAATGGAAGATTTAAAAGAAGGGATGGTTTTACCCGGCATTGTAACCAATATTACCAACTTTGGTGCATTTGTCGATATAGGTGTGAAACAAGATGGATTGGTTCATATTTCGCAGTTAGCAAACCGTTTTATTAAAGATCCCAACGAGATCGTAAAACTCCACCAACATGTACAGGTTAAAGTTCTGGAAGTGGATGCTGCAAGAAAAAGAATACAATTGTCGATGAAAGATATATAGTTTTTTTACCCGATAATTAATAACCAATAATTAGTAATTGCATTTTTTCGGTTGTTCAAACAGGAACCAAAAGAATTATGCCCGGCTATCAAGCCGGTTTTTCTTGACTTATACACTATTTTGTAAAATATTTTATCAAGCCTGTAATATATTTATAACAATCGTGTCAAAAGTGTAACTATTTAAAAATGGATTAAACAAATCCACATTTAGATTGTCCAAAACAAACATGAATTTAAAATCAATAAAAACTAAAATGAAAAGAATACTACTCTCATTGCTCACAGCAATACTTGTGTTTTCTGCATTTGCAACAGAAAACGAAGGCGAAATGAAAAAAGGCGGAATAAAAGGTTTTGTAATTGATTCCGATACAAAAGCACCATTAGAATATGCAACAATTGCAGTTAAAAATAAATTAACCAATAAACTGGACGGTACCATTTCCGATCAAAGCGGCTTTTTTAGAATAGCTGATCTTGATTTTGGGAAATACAGTATTGAAGTCACATTTATTGGATACAAAACAACAGCATTGCCCGAGTTTGAATTAACATCAAAAAACAATTTTATTGATTTGGGGCAGGTGGTTTTAGCCCCCGCCTCGCAAAATCTCGATGAAGTTGTAGTTGTTTCTGACAGGCCAACAGTATCGTATAAAATCGATAAAAAAGTAATTAATGTAAGTCAGCAGCATACATCTGCATCGGGAACGGCCGTTGAGTTACTCGAAACAATTCCATCTGTTACAGTTGATATTGAAGGAAATGTAAGTTTACGCGGAAGTTCAAGCTTTACTGTACTTATCGATAATAAACCAACCGTTTTGGAACCAAGCGAAGCCTTGAACCAGATTCCGGCTAGTGCAATTGAAAACATCGAAATTATTACCAATCCTTCAGCAAAATTTGATCCCGATGGTTCATCAGGAATAATAAACATTATCACAAAAAAGAACCAGCTCCAGGGTGTTACAGGGCTAATTAATTTAACAGGAGGTTATTTCGACCAGTATGGAGGCGACTTTCTGTTAAATTTCCGAAAAGAACGATTTAACTTTTACATTGGGGGCGATATCAACAACCGGAATATGTATGGCAAATACGAAAATAAAAATATCACTAATAAAAACGATACTTCAACCATAGTATTCTCCGACGGCATGTTTAACCGGGGAGGATTTACTTATGGTGTTCGTGGTGGAATTGATTTCTCAATAAATGCCCAAAACACCGTTAGTATTAGCGGGCGTTATGGATACAGAAGCATGAAAGGAAATTCATTCGCCGATTATTCTGTAAGCACTATTCCTTCAAGTATTTCAACTGGATACACCAGTCAGAATTTATCAGAACGAGGAGGCGATTTCTATTCAGTCAACCTGGATTACACCCATAAATTTATTCAAAAGGGCCACGAACTTGTATTTCAATTAAATACCGATTACAGGAATTTTGATGAAAATACAAACAATAAATTACTTGATTTAAATGACAATATTACATTCGGGCAGAAAAACATTGAAGAAGGCCCGGGAAGAAGTTACAGGGCTAAAGTTGATTATACTTTACCAATAGGCGAAAAAGATAAACTTGAAGCTGGTTATCAACTTCGAATGAGTAATAGTGACGATTTAAATAAAGTACAGGATTATGACACAATATCAGGCAGCTATAACCTAATCGACACCCTGACTCACAATGTAAATAATATTGATGATATTCATTCAATATATACAACCTATTCAGGGAACCTGGGTAAATTTGGATACCAGGCAGGATTAAGAGGCGAATATACTTACAGGCTTATTGAATTGGTTGGGGAAAGCCAGGAATTTACAATCGATCAATGGGATCTTTTTCCAACACTTCATTTATCGTATCAATTACCAAAAGAGCAACAAATAATGTTAAGTTACACCCGCAGAATTGAACGTCCTCATGGTTGGGATTTAGAACCCTTTTTAACATGGATTGATGCTTACACAGTTCAACAAGGAAACCCGGCTCTTAAAAATGAATACATCGATTCCTATGAGTTAAATTACCAGGTTCTTTTAGGTAAAAATACATTCTCTATAGATATTTATGATCGTAAGACAAATAATAAAATTGAACGTGTAAAAAAATCGTATCCCGATAAGGAAAATGTTATTTTACAAACATCAGAAAATGTAGGTTTCGATAACTCGTTAGGAGTAGAACTCATGTTCGGCCTCGATTTATACAAATGGTGGAGATTAGATTTGATGGGAAATATTTATTCTTATAAAGTAGAAGGAGAATTATACAACAGGGATTTTTCTGAAGAAAGTTTTAACTGGAATACCCGAATAAATGCTACTTTTAGATTGGGTAAAAATTCCCGTATTCAGTTAAACAATATGTACAACAGCCCGTCTGTTTCTGCACAGGGCGAACGCGAAGGATTTATTGTAACTACTTTTGCTTATAAACAGGACTTTTTCAAAAACAAGATGTCTGTTACGTTACAGGCCAGGGATATTTTTAATACTGCAGGCCACGAATTTACATCCCAGAGTAGTGATTTTTACTCATACAGCAAGTTCGAACCTTATTCGCCAATGGTTAGCATTGCTCTTACCTGGCGATTAAATAATTACAAACCAGATCGTAAAAAAACAAATAATAATGGCCAACAAGACGATTTTGATGAGGGCTTTGAAATACAATAATTCCAATTTATAACTATAAAAAACCTTGACACTGATTTGTCAAGGTTTTTTATTTAGTTTATTATTCTTTTACTTTACAGGTATTGCAACCAACCAAAGTATATAGAGGGCAAAAACTTATGAAGCTGGTTACCAGGAAAACTCCGGCAACAACGAGTAAAATAATGCCTAAAGTACCTGTAATTATTTTTGTGAAAAATAAAATTGCAATCACTAATGCTACAATTATCCGGATAGTTTTATCCACTTTCCCCATGTTTTTTTTCATGTCTGTTTCTGTTTTAGTTAATACTATTTATTGTTTCTAAAACAGGCTTAAACGAAAATTGTTTAAGGGTTTTCATTAAAAATTAATCCGTCCAATATTTATAAATCTCATCTGATGTTTCCCGTTTTCGAATAACTTTATATGAATTGCCTGTAATTCCAATAATTTTGGGGAATAACCTGCTGACATATTTCGACCACATTCCGAATGTATAAGCCCCGGTGTCGTGAATTACAAGATAATCGCCTTCTTCTGCCCGTGGAAGTTCAACATCACGGGCAACAATATCACCTGCAAAACATAAAGGCCCTGCAATATGATATTTCAATTTATTATCTGAATGTTTTATTTTACCATTCTTGTCGAGTAAAGTAAATTCATGAAACCACTGCCCGGGATTTAAACATTCACGTAAGAACAAATCTGCACCGGCATGAATAATCAATGTATTCTTTTCAATATAATGCTTTACATATTCAACTCTTGAAATTGTGAAACCTGAGTTCGCGTGTAAATACCGGCCAAATTCAGTTATCAATTGTAAATTTTCAAGTTGGTACTTGTTTAACAAGCTTTGAATTTCAGAACCATATTCGGCTATATCAGGAGGATTTTGATCGTGATGATACGAAACAGGAATCCCCCCTCCTATATCTATAAATTGGATTTTATTTTTTGTTTGCTGGTGAATATCAACACTTAATTTCAGGATTTCTTCAAATCCGTCTAAAAGCATTTTCATTGAACAACCTTGAGAACCAATATGGATATGAATACCTGAAAGCCATTTGTATTTTAAAAATGATTCTATGATTTCTTTTCTATGGCTTTTAACGGGTATGCCAAATTTTGAATATTCGCCCGCAACCGATGTTGCCTCAATTGTTCCATAACCAACCTGTGGATTTATTCGTAAGCCAATTTTACCTGCCGGGTTAATTTTTTTTTCCATATCCGCAATTCGTTCCAGTTCCATTGTTGAATCAGCATTGATATGTATTCCATTTTCAATTGCATATAGAATCTCATTCTTTGTTTTAGCAGGTGAATCGAAAACAATTTGTTTGGAATTAAATCCAGTTTTTTGAGCAATAAAAAGTTCACCTTCAGAAGCAGCTTCAACACCCAGTCCTTTTTTTTGGATTTCTTGTAAAACTTTTATCAAAGGATTTGCCTTAATAGCTACTGTATGCATTGTATTATCTGGAAAGGCAGCTTTAAGTGTAGTTATTCTATTAGCAAGTTGATTAAAATCGTAGAAAATGACTGTAGTATCATTTTCGTAATGAATAAACCTTGATTTTAAACAATTTATAAATATTTCAGATATTGAATCTTCTGAAATGAAACTCATCTTTAATGAATATTATCGATTATTAATTTACTAATGCTTATAGCTATTTTTATAAAGGCAAAACTGTTTAAATTTAAGTACATATATTCTTTGTGAATTCCTTTGTATTCTTAGTGCCTACCTGTCGGCAGGCACTAAGAATACTCTGTTGGCACAAAAAAACACAAAGTATTTATAAAATCTGAATTCTTTACTAACTTACTAATTAAACAAGATTTATATCTGGTTGATTTGCAATATCTTACTATCATGTTCAAAACATGAGTAATTTATATTTAAATCAAGAACTAGTTTATTTTCTTAAAATCAAGGATTGAAAAATTGAAATCATTACTTGGCAAGTCAATTTTAAAGCCTTTAACTTTTTTTGAATTACTATCTACATCGAAATTAACTAATCCAAAAGGAAGATATGGATCTTTAAATACCACTTTAAAAGTATTGTTTTGCCAGTGTTCCATTGTGCTGCAAAATACTTTTGCTGTTGGCAATAAAGTAATTTTCAACTGGTTATTTACAGTCTCAACCAGGGCGTTTCCATACATCTTATCCGAATATGTTCCCTCAAAGTTACTTAAATCAATTGTTGGGCTTGTATTTAATTCTCTTTTTGATACCCGCTCATTATTTTGTTCTTTTTCATAAGTATTGTCTTCTCTTTCTTTGTTTTCGAAATATTCTACCCAGTCATTTATTGATTTTTCAAAAATAATATCAACAAACGAAAGCATTAAAGCATCGTTACAATAAAAGTCGAAACCATTATTCAGAATAATGATACCGGTATTTTTTTCGGGAATCATAGCCACTTTACTTATATATCCGGGCATGCTGCCATCATGTTCGAGAATTTTACAACCCTGATAATCGTATGCATACCAACCCAGTGCATAAGTTCTGAAATGAGTTCCAAAACTGGCTGTTTCGTCGGATACTTTAAGGATTGTTTGCGGCGAAGTTAATTTTTTAATGATATCGGGAGATAAGATTTCAATGTCTTTATATTTCCCATCATTCATAAACAGGTTAACCCACTTTGCCAAATCACGTGGATTTGACCAGATTGAAGCTGCAGGTTTTGAGCCTTCGAAATCAAAAATTGGAATTACCGAATCTTTAGAATGCGGATAAGCTATATTTTCTTTCCCATCGAATGCATCGCTGGAGCTTCTCGAGTCGTACATTTCGAGCGGAGCAAAGAAATTCTGGGTAACAAATTTCTCCCAGGTTTGCCCTGTTATACGTTCAATTATCTCCCCTGCAATCATAAACATGTTATTCTGGTAGCCATAATCGGTTCTGAACTTTTTTGTAACAGGCAGATATTGTATCCTGTCAATAATTTCTTCGTTTGTATATTGAGTATTGTACCAGAGTAAATCGCCTTCGAATGTTTGTAATCCGCTGTGATGCGAGAGTAAATCCTGGATATTCATTTCGTTTGTGATACATTCATCTGCCAATTTAAATTCAGGGATATAATCAATCACTTTATCATCCCACGATATAAGCCCCTCCTGAACCAATTTGCCAATACATGCTGCAGTAAAAGCTTTGGAACATGATGCAATGTTGAAAATTGCCCCATTGTCCATAAAATCCATCGTGGATACATTTTTATACCCAAGAGCTTTTTCATAAATCACTGCCCCATCTTTTACAATAGCAACACTTAATCCGGCAGGATTAAACGTTTTAAAAACTTCCTGGGTTGCCTTGTCGAACTGCTTCAGGTCGCTATCTTTCTTCTGATAAAAAAGAATTAATGGAATAGCTATAACCAGGATCAGTGGAAGTATAAACCTTACAAGTATTTTCATTTTATTGGTTCTTTAGTTAGGTTATGAATTTAAATAGATTTAGAAAACTAAATTTAAGAAATAATCCCGGATTGTCAATACCCCCTGTTTACTATTTTCCCATCAATATAAAAGGAATCCGATAAAATTAAGGATATCTTATTTTCTTTTATCAGAAATCAATTTTAAAGTTCTTTCCTGTAGAAACTAAATAAATAACTGCTAAAAATCAATGCTGTTATGACCTGAATAGGAATTGGGGTAGAAATAAGGCCGGAGTCTAATAATGTAAGTTTTATTAAACCAAATTTAATAACATAATAAATCAGCTTGCTGGCAATAATACTTATAATGATTGGGAAAAATGTATTTTTAAATTTAGTAATAAGCAAATAAAACAAAAACACATTCAATACCAGTTCAAAAGATATCAGTATCATTTTGGGTAAAACCGGGTGTGCCGATATAAGAAATGAAAACAGGGGTAATGTAACAGCAATAATATAAGCGTTTTGCTTTGTAGTATGAACCAAAGCCAGAATTAACATTAAGCGCATGGGTTCAATTAAATACACGGGTAAGCTTATAAGGTGAGAAATAACCGGAACAAAATAAATGAATGCTAAAGCTGCAATATCGAAGAATGCACTTTTTAAATTTTGTTTGCTGAAATAATTAATTCCTGTAGTATTCATGGTGTAAATAATTTAATCAGGTTCAAAGAGTTAAATATCTATCAATCAAATTTAAGGAATAATTTTCAATCCTGCTTTGTTTTTTGTAAATTTATCAAGTTGGCTCAAACTTAAAATCTAAGTTTATGAAACGCAGAGATTTTATACGTAAATCGGTTAGTGCCGGGGTTATAGCAGGTACTGCATTAAGTTTCGGTGGATATGGCAAACTATTTGCCCGTATTGTTGACGATCCTCTTCTTCCATACGATTTAGTTGCCGTACGCGATGGAGAACCCGGCCTGATGCTCGATAAAGCTCTTGAAGCTTTAGGTGGCATTCAAAAATTTGTTAAGAAAGGCCAAACCGTTGTTATAAAACCAAATATTGGCTGGGACGTTGAACCCGAAAAAGCGGCAAACACAAATCCATTACTAATAAAACGTTTAATCAGTCATTGCTTTACTGCCGGGGCAAAGGAAGTTTATGTTTTTGATAATACATGCGACAACTGGACTGCCTGCTACAAAAACAGCGGAATAGAAAAAGCAACTAAAGATGCTGGTGCAAAAATAGCTCCTGCACACAGCGAAGGCTATTTTCAACAGGTTAGTATTCCAAATGGAAAAAATTTAAAAGAAGCAAAAGTACACGAGCTTATATTAAGCTCAGATGTTTTTATTAATGTCCCTATATTGAAAAGCCATGGTTCAGCAAAACTTACAATAACTATGAAAAACCTGATGGGTATAGTCTGGGATCGTCGTTATTGGCATAGAAACAACCTGAATCAATGTATTGCCGATTTTGCAACATATAGAAAACCCGACCTGAATATTGTCGATGCATATCATGTTATGACTAAAAATGGGCCACGAGGTGTTTCAAAAGCCGATGTGGTAACAATGAAATACCTTATTGCTTCTACAGACATGGTGGCCGCTGATGCTGCAGCTGCAAAAATATTTGGCATGGAACCCGGACTGATTAATTATATTCAAATAGCCAGTGATATGGGGGTTGGGCAAATGGATCTTTCAAAATTGAATATCAGCCGGATTAAAGTATAACAACATGAATCTTTCTGTTTTAAAAAAAATACGAGTCATTTTTTCGATTTTGTATTTTATAATTATTACTCTTTTGTTTATTGATTTTACCGGGTTAATTCCACCTTCAGTTTACGATTCAATTGTTTTTTTACAATTTGTGCCTTCATTATTCAAATTTAAAAATCTTTTAATTTTAGCTGGAATCGGGTTCATTCTCATTTTCCTTTTAAATATTTTATTTGGCAGGGTTTATTGTTCTTTTATCTGTCCACTGGGTACATTGCAGGATATAATAAGTTTTATATCTCGTAAAATAAGGAAACTCAAGAAATACAAATACCAGTTTTTAAAGCCATATCGTTTTATTAAATATAGTTTTCTTACAATTTTTGTCTTTTGCCTGTTTACAAGTACTTCAGTTGTTGTTTCATTACTGGACCCTTACAGTATATACGGGCGAATATCATCCGGATTGTTCCGTAGAATACTCACTTATGGAAATAACATTCTTGTGTCGGAACTCCAAAAAATAAATATGTATTCTCTGTATCGTGTCGATTTAAAAGCAGAACACTGGACTATCCTTGCTGTTACATTATTCTTTTTTGTTTTAATTATTCTTTTTTCTGTTTTTAAAGGAAGATTGTATTGCAATACCATTTGCCCCGTAGGAACTTTTCTTGGATTATGTTCTAAAGTTTCATTTTTCAAAATTGAAATAAACAAAAACTCATGTACCAGATGTTCCTTATGTATAAGGTCGTGTAAAGCAGGCTGTATTGATATTAGAAACCAAAGTGTAGATTTTGAGAGATGTGTAGCTTGTTATAACTGTGTAAATGTTTGCAGGGATAATGCAATTACCTATACAACCAAAAAAAGTTTGCCTGAAATAAAACCAAATTCAAATATAAATGGAAATACAAGAAGACAATTTTTAGGAATACTGGCTCTTATTCTTGCAGCAAGTATCAAAAAAATTAAAGCCCAGGAAATTGTAACCAACACGGCAACTGTTCGCACCAAAAGGCAAATACCAATTTCACCACCCGGTTCAATTTCTGTTGAAATGTTTAATGCTTCTTGTACTGCCTGTCATTTATGCATTAGTGCTTGTCCTACACATGTTCTGCAACCTTCATATACCGATTACGGACTAATCGGTTTTATGCAGCCCGTCATGGATAATCAGGCAGGGTTCTGCAATTTTGAATGTATAAAATGCAGCGAGGTTTGTCCTACAGGTGCAATAACCCCCATTGAGTTGGGAAGTAAAAAACTTACTCAAATAGGAATAGCCCATTTTGAACAAAGAAATTGTATTGTAGAAACTGAAGGAACCGATTGTGGAGCATGTGCCGAACATTGTCCAACGAAAGCAGTAACCATGATTCCCTGGAGAAATGGATTAGTTATTCCAAATGTTACTTCTGAAATTTGTATTGGATGCGGGGCATGTGAATATGCTTGCCCGACAACTCCATATAAAGCTATTTACATTGAAGGAAATAAAGTACATTTAACTGCCCGGGAACCTGATGAAACAACCCAAAAAAAAGAACCGGAAGAAAACTTCCCGTTTTAATTTTTTGTGTTGCATAACTATATTTTTATATTTAAAAGGATTAAAAATGAACAATGATTTCGTTTAATTGGTTAGTATTAATTTGAAAATTTTATCAATTTTTTAAAATATTATAATATAGATAAAAATGAAATTAGATTGGTTACTTGAATACAACCCGGTATTACTGGCACTTTTTGCAACTTTATTTACATGGGGAATTACTGCATTAGGTTCATCCATGGTATTTTTTTTTAAAACTATAAATAAAAAGGTTCTCAACTCCATGCTTGGATTTGCTGCAGGTGTTATGATTGCAGCCAGTTTTTGGTCGCTTTTAAAACCGGCAATTGAAATGGCTGAAACAAATGGAACAAAAGGATGGATTCCTGCAGTTGTTGGTTTTTTGTTAGGAGGAGCCTTCTTATTTTTAATTGATAAACTACTTCCTCATTTACATATAGGATTATCAATGGATAAAGCAGAAGGAATTAAGACATCGTGGCAAAGGAGCATTTTACTTGTTCTTGCAATCACCCTTCATAATATACCCGAAGGATTAGCCGTGGGAGTAGCCTTTGGCGCTTTGGCAAGTAATCCGGATGCAGGATTGCTTGCAGGTGCTATTGTTCTGGCTATAGGAATTGGCCTGCAAAATTTTCCAGAAGGTGCAGCAGTTTCAATTCCGTTAAGACGCGAAGGGTTATCAAGATTAAAGTCGTTTAATTACGGGCAATTATCAGGAATAGTCGAACCAATCGCGGGAGTCTTTGGTGCATATTTAGTTTTAGTTATTACCCCGATACTCCCATACGCACTCTCGTTTGCAGCCGGAGCAATGATATTTGTTGTAGTAGAAGAATTAATACCAGAATCGCAAACCGGAAACGAAACAGATTTATCAACTTTAGGAGCAATGCTTGGTTTTGCAACAATGATGTTGCTTGACGTGGCTTTAGGATAAAATTTTAAAAATGAAAAAGTATAAAGGTTTATTTTTAGTAACTCTTTTTGCTATTTCAATGGGAATATTCGAAGGTGCCGTGGTGGTTTATTTACGGGCTTTATATTATCCCGAAGGATTTAATTTCCCCCTGAAATTGATGAGCAACCAGGTAGCAATAACAGAATTGATCCGCGAGTTTGCATCTTTAATGATGTTACTCTCTGTTGGCATTCTGGCAGGTAAAAACTTCTCCCAACGATTTGCCTGGTTTATTTATTCTTTTGCTGTTTGGGATATCGTCTATTATGTATTCCTGTACTTAATTTTAGGTTGGCCTGAAAACCTCTTTACCTGGGATATTTTATTCTTATTGCCTGTTACGTGGACAGGCCCGGTTATTGCACCTGTAATTATATCTGTATTAATGATTTTGCTGGCTTTAACAATATATTGTTTCAATATAAAGAGTAATTTTAATGCCCGGATTTCAAAAAAGGAATGGCTCCTGTTAATTTCAGGTTCATTTGTGGTTTTTATTTCTTTTATTTGGGATTATTGCAAATTTATATCCCGGAATATAAGTAATACTGAAATTCATGAGAAAACATTATTTGAAAGATTATATGAACTTTCATTTCAATATACTCCCAATTGTTTTCCCTGGTTAATTTTTATTATTGGAACGTTAATACTGGTTATTGGTATCTTTTTGATATATAAAAGAAGTAAACAACCACCACCAAAGGTGGTGGCTTTTAAAAACTTTTAACTCTAAAAGAGTTTATAATCTTT
>MENK01000023.1 GCA_001768235.1 Bacteroidetes bacterium GWB2_32_14 | reverse complement strand
ATGCTTATCGTTGTAGCCAATGCAAAAAAAGCTCCGATTACTAATGATTACCTAAAAATTAGAATATGAAAGAAATATTAGACAAGATTTCATCTTATAATCTTTTTAATTATTTGCTTCCTGGTGTACTATTTGCATTTATTGCGAGTAAAATGACTGGAATCAATTTAGTTCAAAATGATTTGATTATTGGAGCTTTTGTTTATTATTTTATTGGTCTGGTTATTAGTCGATTTGGCTCATTAGTTATTGAACCTATTTTAAAGAAAACTAAATTTGTAAGCTTTGCAGATTATAAGGACTTTGTGACAGTTTCACAGTCCGATACAAAGCTTGATACCTTATCCGAAGCCAATAACATGTACAGGACATTGATGGCTATGTTTTTATTGCTTATCCTTTCGGGGATTTATTCTTGGTTAACCTTGAAATTTCCAATTATTAAAGAGTGGAGTACGATTTTATTAGTAATACTTCTATTTATTATGTTTTTATTCTCATACAAGAAACAAACTAACTATATAACCAAACGTATTAAATCTAACCTAAAATGAGCATTGTAAAGTCTTTTTCAGTCGGGAACGGTGATACTTTCTACATAAAACATGGGTCAGATAATTTTACAATTATTGATTGTTGTTTAGATGATAGTAACAAAAAAAGAATAGTGGATGAATTGAAATCTGAATCCGCAGATAAAGGTATAGTAAGATTCATATCAACTCACCCGGATGATGACCATATTTCAGGGCTTAAATATCTTGATGATAAGATGAGTTTATTAAACTTTTATTGTGTAAAGAATGAAGCTACAAAGGAAGATGAGACAGATGATTTTACTAAATATTGCGAACTTAGAGATTCTACAGAAAAAGCCTTTTATATCCAAAAGGATTGCAAGCGTCGCTGGATGAATGAAAGTAATGAAGAAAGAAAAGGTTCTGGAATTAATATATTGTGGCCAGATACCAGTAATACAGATTTCAAGGAAGCTCTAAAAAGTGCAAAAGATGGTGAAAGTCCAAATAATATTTCTCCAATTATTACTTATACATTGAATGGAAGTGCTGAAATTGTTTGGATGGGTGATTTAGAGACTGAATTTATGGATGAAATAATTGATAAAGTTTCCTTTTCTAAAACTAATATTTTATTCGCTCCACATCATGGAAGGGACACAGGTAAAGTACCTGAAAAATGGTTAAAAAAGATGTCACCTGATATTATTGTCATTGGAGAAGCTCCTTCAAAGGATTTGAATTATTATCAAGGTTACAATACAATTACACAAAATTCGGCTGGTGATATAATCTTTGATTGTCAAAATGGGAAAGTTCATGTCTATGTTTCTGAAGACGACTATTCTGTTGATTTTTTGGAAAATGAAAACATGTCAGATTTTGATAATTATATAGGAACTTTAAATTTAAAATAAAAATGCACTGGCTACAACACATGGTATAGTGCATGCGGGTTTCAGTGGGTTGCCAATGTTTGTGGCTCGTTAAAAAGTCCAGTGCAGCTTGATAGGAAATCGCCTCGTACTCCCGCACGACACCATACCATCAACGTTGCCAGCAATTTTAAAAGAACGACCCTATATAGATTATAACACATGGATTTACAACTAAAAGATTTTCTACAATATATTGAGACAGCCAAAGCTGAGTTAAATATTCAACGACAAATGGCTTTTCTTTTAGAGTGCAATGTATTGACTCTTGATATAATAGATAAGTCAATAGCAATTTCTGATAGGATAAAAACTATAGCGAGTGATAAGAGCTATAAGATAAATTATCTTAACCAATATCGCTCCAACATTGATAGCATACTAAATGCAATTCCATTGAGAGGTCAGAAAAACCCCGATATTGTTAATCAGCAAGCTGAAGATTGGAGAAAACAAGTTAAACAGCAGTTTGAAAACAATACTGTTCAAGTTTCAAACTTATATCAGCAATTAATATTTAATATAGACTTTTTCGATAAAATTGGATTCTTTAATAGCAATGTTGTTGCAATTGGAGCAAATGGCAGTGGTAAAACAACTTTGTCTAATAAGTTCAAGACCTATTTGCAGAACAATGGTGTCGTAATTTCTGCTCAAAGAATATTATTAGTACCTCGTTTAGATACAATCGCAAATCCATCTAAAACTGCATCTGAGTTAAAACAATCACAAACAAGAGATAAAACTAATAAAAACACTGATGAATTTAGCTATTTGCAACAAGAGTTTGGCGTTGTTTTAAAGAACTTACTTGCTGATAATATTGCGGCAGGAAATTCATACCGAAAAAAATCTCTCGAATTAGCAAAACATGGTCAACAACCTGAATTGCCTGACTTCACAAATCTTGATAAAACCTTCCAAATATGGAATGCATTAATTGAGCATCGTACGATTGATTGTGAAGATGGAATTAATATTACCGCAGAAAGTGATGATGGAAGGTCATATCCAGCTATTCAAATGAGTGATGGCGAAAAAGTAATGCTCTATTTAATCGGTCAGGTACTTCAAGCACCCAAAGATGGTTTTATAGTGATTGATGAACCTGAGATGTATCTTCACAAAACAATATTGAAAAAGCTTTGGGACATATTAGAAAAGGAAAGACAAGATTGTTTATTTATATACTTAACTCACGACTTGGATTTTGCAACAAGTAGAGCTACTGCAAAGAAAATTTGGATAAAATCATTTATTCACCCTGATAAATGGGAGATTGAGGATATTCCAACAGATGAAATTCCTGAAACATTACTTTTTGAATTACTTGGTAGTCGAAAGAATATATTATTTTGTGAAGGACAAAAAGGAAGCATTGATGAACGAGTCTTTTCAATATTATTTCCTGAATTGACAATTATGCCAGTTGGAACTTGTTTTGATGTAATTAACCATACAAAGGCTTTTAATAAATTGACTTCTGTCAATACTTCTGCAATTGGATTAATCGATTCAGACCATCATGATTCTTCTCGATTAGATAGTTTGAAGGATGATAAAATATATAGTTTTTCAATCTCAGAAGTTGAGAACCTTTTTCTTGATGAGCAATTTATTAAAAAAATGGCAACACAGTTGCTGGTTGATATTGCTGAGATAGAAAAAATTAAAGCGGATATTATTGCGGAACTTGATAAGCTAAAAATTATTCAAGCTTCTAATTATGTAAGTACAAAGATTAACTATTATTTCAAGGACTCCCATGTTTCAAAAGGAAATAGTTTGGAGCAAGTTGAATCAAATTTTCAGACCTTTTATGACAAAATCGAAATTACTAATTGGCACAATACACGTGTTGATGAATTAAATAATATAGTTTCAAGTAAAGACTATAAGAAAACTATTACTGTGTTTAATAATAAAGGTTTGAGGAGTATAGCAATGAAATATCTCAAAATATCGGATTTTACAGAACGTTCAATAAAATTGTTGTTATCTGATACTGAGGCTCAAGATATTTTGATTGATTATTACCCGGATGAAGTAAAAACTGCTGGCAACACGCGCTATAGTTAATTGCCGTTGCAGTGTCAATTTCAAGGTTTTAGCTCTTATTAAAGTTCGGTATAACTTGATATGAAAGTGCCTCGAAATCGGCAACTAACCATAGCGCCAAACGTTAGGTTTAAGCACAATTCGTTTATAATTAAAGACTTCTAAAAAACTTACAGTTTTTCTTTTTAACAACAAAAACTAAAAACGCTTTTTTGATAATTCATCGGTTTGGATAGATAATTTATTTGGGATAAGTTTTTTATTTTACGTGGATAATCTTGTAAAAAGTTCTGCCGTTGGTTTTATTTGTTTGACAAGCCTGAAGCCATTTAATCTTACAAGTAAAATATTTGTACTTTTTGATAATGATTTACAATTCAAAACTCCTGTCCTATTTGATAAAGTTGAACTTGTTAATTGCAGTTTTGCTGATAAACAAGTTTATAGCTTTTTGATAATTTGAAATGGAATCAGGCTTGTAAATGGTACGGCAAACTTTTAACTGATGCTTCTATTGTTCGCTCTAAGGTTCGTGCCTAAAACCTAACATTGCATCAAAAAAAATGCGGGTTTTAGTGGTTTACAAACATTTTTAATTACTTTTAACTTTATAACGGCTGACAGAAACGCTGGGCAAAATTCCCGCACTTTTCTTATGCAAAGACCGTTGGCAACAATTGTAAAAGGCGCGACACGGCAATGAAAATATTGAATCTGGGACTGATTTGTTTATTGAATGTAAATTGACATTTAAAAATATTGATAAAGTTCTTGAATTTAAAGAATTAATAAGGAACCGACTGGTTTATGTAGGATTTGATAAGAATTATAATCCAACTCGGTTTGGATGAGTACGCGAAGATGTAATTGACAAAATGTATAAGATTTTGAAATAATGATTAATTGTCCAATTTGTAATAAGGGAAAAGATATTGATTACGGAAAATATATTTGTTCCGAATGTAAAAGTAAATTTGAATACCTGCCAAATGGCAAGATTGTTTTGATTAAACGAAATAAGTTTGACTATTGGATTTTTGTA
Organism: Bacteroidetes bacterium GWB2_32_14; assembly: GCA_001768235.1. Classification (GTDB taxonomy): domain Bacteria; phylum Bacteroidota; class Bacteroidia; order Bacteroidales; family UBA12077; genus UBA12077. The sequence continues at coordinate 3,365 of MENK01000023.1, read as the reverse complement.
TTATCCTTGATATTTCCATTGATATTTATTGTTTTATTCATGGATAATGTTGCTCGTAATAACTTTTATTTATTCAATGGAATCTTTCCTGGATTAATGATGATTTTTTACCCTTTGATTATTACAATTAGACAAGTATTCGTTTCTGGGGCTGACTCAGTAACATTAATAAATCTATATTTTATTTTTTTTCAAAAAGAATTACACAAGGAGGATATTGGTCGGATTATAGGATTTTATCTTACTTTTATTACAAACTTGATTGGATTAATATTTATAATAAAATACATAATTAAATAACAACAGTTGCCAACAATGTATAAAAATAATAGCCGGTACAGTAGTAAATGCAAGGTTTGTAGCCCGCTCCAACTTTTGTGTAACTTGACAGGGATGAAGCCCGCGAACGGCTACTATTCTTATACAAACCGTTGGCGTTCATTGTAAAAAGACACCCTGCAAATAATTAAGATATATGGAAAAAAATCAGATTATAGATTTAACAACTCGAATTGAGAATATTCACAGCATGGATATTGACTCAATTGTTGCAGAAATATTTAGGGAACAGGATATTAGCTCTATTGTAATAGGACAATTCAGTGTTGTCGATTATGTTTCAACATTAAAACGACTACTCAAACAGTTTAAATCTGAATTTGAAGAAAATGGAATGTATCTACCATTTCAGTATAATTTTCAAAATGAATTTGGAAGTGGAAATTTACAAAGTGATATTCAGAGCATTATTAATCAATTGAATCAGAAAAATCATGCTGGACTAAATAGCTCTGTAGGATTTATAAATCGACTTGTTTTTTACCAAATAGCTCATGGATTTTGGGATAAGTCAACAAGAAAAGTTCATAAAGCAAATGAGATAAATTTGACTGAATTAAATGATAAGATATCTTTCTCATTAAAACAATTAAATGAGAATTTTGAATCACTAAAGAAACAACAAGCATTTTTAACTGACGAAAAAAAGAAATTACAAGATTTTATTGCTCAAAAAAATCAGGAATTGCAGCAAGTTGCAAATAACCTTCAAAGTTCAAATGCCAATACGAATCAAATAAATCAGTTATTAACTAATAGTACTTCAACGAACGAGAAGATTTCATCTATACTAACCCAACAAACGCAAAATCTGGATAATCAGAAGAAAAGGAGTGAAACACAAGATTCCTACTTTACAAAACAAAAGGAGATTTTTGACAATTTAGAAAAAGTGCTTAATGAAAAAACAAAAAAACTTGAAACACAAATTATCGAATTCACAGAAAAATTAGAATTTGTTGAAAGCAAAAAAGAATTCTTTGAAGAACGCAATAATTATTTAAATGAACTCATTGGACGTGAGGTTGGTGCCTCCCTATTTGAGACATTTAAGCAAAGAAAAAAAGAGCTAATAAATCCCGTTAGTAAATGGTTGTGGATTGTGATTGGAATGTCGATATTAACATTTGTTGCAATTCTAGCAATTTTCACGAATGGGTTTGGTTTATTCGGTGCAATACCTACTGATTTTTTGCCAACAATTTTAATTACTAATACGATAAAAACATTGCCATTTTTCTTTTTACTATTTTATTCAATCTCTCAATATAATAAAGAACGAAATTTTCAAGAAGAGTATGCTTTTAAATCTGCTGTTGCCTTGACAATAAAAGCATATGCTGATATAATCCAACAAGTAGATTTAAAAGATGAATTAATAATGAATTCCGTAAGTGGAATTTATAAGTCTCCAACGATTTATAAAACACGAAGGACAAAAGAAGATAATTCAATGTTGGATACTGCAAAAGATTTGTTAACAACAGCATTAGATGTACTTAAGAAAAAATAACAACGAAACGCCAACAACGTGTATAAAACATTTGGCGGTCAGTGCATTATCGAACGGCACTGCTCGTATCAAAAGTTCTTGTAACTTGACAGGCAAGTGCTTCGAAATGCCAAACGTTTCATACACGCGACCGTTGTGCGCAATACTAAAACAGACTACATATGAGTAAAATAGCGTTGAATTATTATAATCTTAAAAAAGGAGACATTATTCTTACTAGCATAGATGATGATATAAGTAGAAAGATTCAAACATTAACTAATAGCAAATATACTCATGCCTCATTATGTCTTACAAGTACTAGCGTTATAGAAGCTACACTACAAGGTGTTAATTTGTTTTCTCCATTATATTTTGTTTTTAACTCGATTGATGACTTAAAAGTTTTGCGGTTAAAATATGACAATTACCAAAATATTGACCAGATTTTATTAGGAATTGAGGACGCTGCGCGTGATTTTTCATTTAGGAAATATTCAACATTTGGTGCAATAAAAGCAGGAAAGGCTAAACAGATTGACTCATTGACAGATAAACCTCATGAAAAAATTCAACTTTTAGACAAGTGGGAAAAGGCAGTACATTGTTCACAACTTGTTTCGTTGGCCTATAATATTGGTGGGAAAATTACACTTTCAGATTCATTACCTCCTGAATTAATTACACCATCGGATATTGAGTCCTCAATAATACTTGAAGATGTTACAGCTTTAGTGACACTTGAGATAGGCGATGATAAAATAGGGAATTCTAAGATATACCCAAATGTACCTGATAATTCTGTGCCTTCTGAACAAACAATTGTTGCACAAACTGCATTGAGTAAATTAGAACCAGTTTTTAAAGAAATAAACTATCCAATACCGCCTGATTTAAATTATGTTTTCCCTTTACTTGGTGAATTAGAAGAAGAAAAAGCAATGTTGTTGGATGACAGACTTGATAATATTTTGAGTCTAACTGGATTTTATAATTTAGGGGAAAAGTTTGAACAATTATATTTACAAGGTAATGATATCTTGACTATAACATCAAGACAAATTGAAAACGGTGAAATTAATAAATCGAATAAGGACGCATATCTTTTTGAGATAGATTTTCAAATAAATACAAATAGAGGAACGATAAAAAGGCAGACAGAGAATTTGTACACTTGCATTGAGAACTATGCGTATTCACAGAAAAAGACATTTCTCTCTCTAATTGATATGTATAAAAAAGTAATATCATTTTGTTATAGCTGTGTGAGGGACGGACTAGAAGCAAAAAAAATGATAGATGAAAAAATAAAGTAAAGCGCACAACACACAATATAGCCAATAAGGGTTTCAGTGGTATGCGAAGGGTTGTAGCCCGCTTCAACTTTTCGTGTAACTTGATAGGAAATCACCCGCAATCCCTTACTGGCCATATTGTCAACGTTGTGGGCAAGTTTGACAGATTCGAATGACCTAAAACAAATAACTCGAAACCTTGATAAAGACTCTTAAACTATAAATTATGAAAAGAATAG
>MENK01000022.1 GCA_001768235.1 Bacteroidetes bacterium GWB2_32_14 | reverse complement strand
AAAATTCAATTACCAGGGTGTTTTAAGAAACCCGGCAGGCGAATTAGTTGAAAATACAAGCATAACAGTAAAACTTTCTTTACTCGAAGGCAGCTCCGTCGGCGAAGTTAAGTATTCTGAGAGCCATACGGTTTCTACAAATGATTATGGCCAGTTTGCAGTACAGGCAGGTGCAGGAACCGTTCTTTCAGGCAGTTTTACCGGAATTAACTGGTCTAACGAAATGTACCTGAAAACCGAAGTGGCTAATCCTGCCGGCGGAGCATTGGTCGAAACGGGAACTGTTCAGATGATTTCTGTTCCTTATGCACTGTATTCAAACAAGGCAAAGGTTCTCGATAACAACGCGCTTTACTTTACTGACACGGATACCTTATTTGCGGTGAAAGATCATGACGGGAATATTGTTTTTGCAGTTTTCCCCGACGGGGCAAAAGTTTATGTTAATGAACTTGCTAAAGGCAACCTGGGAGGTTTTGCTGTAAGCGGGCGTACATCAAACAAAGCAGGCGAAGAAGTGGAGTACCTTCATGTAACAACAGACAGTACACGAATATATGTGAACGAAGATTCTACAAAAGGGAACATAGGCGGATTTGCAGTAAGCGGCAGAACAACAAATAAAAAAGGAAGTGTAAATGATTATTTTTTCGTTACTCCCGATAGCACCCGTGTTACTTTTAACTCGGCAGGTAAAGGATACAATGGAGGCTTTGCAGTTATTGGAAGAACAACCGGAAGCGAAAGCCTGAGCAGCCTCCTGAATCTTTTTCCTGACAATTATTTTATCGGGCACGAGAGCGGAATCAATACAACTGGTACAAATAACCTGTTTCTCGGGTATCAATCCGGAAAACTCTCAACAGCAGGCAGCAGCAATGTGATGATTGGTTCCTGGGCCGGGTACGAAAACAATGGTAATTTTAACGTGTTTCTCGGGTATGAAAGCGGTTACAGTAATATTGGCGGCGCTGATTACAGGTATGCACATTACAATACTTTTTTGGGTTATCAAAGTGGTAAAGGAAACACTATAGGATGGAACAATGTTTATATTGGTTATAAATCGGGCCTGTCAAGCACGGAATCAACAAATAATGTACTTATCGGAGTTGAATCGGGTACTTTATTAAGCAACGGTGATAATAACGTGTTTATTGGCCCATATTCCGGGTGGAAAAGCACAGTTTGCAATAACAATGTTTTTATTGGAAACTCTGCCGGAATGAATAACACGAAAGGGTATAACAACGTGTATATTGGCGAAGGAACCGGGGTAAAAAACGATACAACAATAAATAATGTTTTTATTGGCAGTAAAGCAGGTGCGAATCAGAAAAATGGGCCAAATAATACATTTATTGGTTATGGCGCCGGTTACAATGCTACAGGATCTGCAAATGTTTTTATAGGTTTTAATGCCGGAACAAGTGAAACAGGTTCCAATAAACTCATTATTGATAATTCAGGTACAACTTCACCACTTATTTATGGCGATTTTGATAAAAATCAATTGAAAATAAATACAATACTTAACCTGGGAAGTGTTAGTGTTTATCCAACAACACCTGTTGAAGGTGATATTATCCGTTTAAAAGGCCATGTTTCAGATTCTGATGGATTATACGTTTACAATGGGTCAGGCTGGACTATTATTGTTATCTGGGGATTAAAGCATTGACAAGGTATAAAAATATATAAACAGGTTTTAAAATAAGGGTAGTTCTTTAGTTCTCAATTTATAACTTGTAAAAAGTTAACTCTGCCGAAATGGCTGCTGTTTTGGTTGAAGCTGTTAAAGAACTGAAAACCGAAAACGATAATCTTAAAAATCAATTACTGGAAATGAATAAACGTCTTGAAAAGTTAGAAAAATAATTTTTTAATTACTATTTATTACTTTTGTCCGGTTAAAATTTAAATAAGAATACTATCGTGCTTACAGCACTTTCAATTTATATATTTAACTGTTTTTTACCTTACTTTTGCCCCTATGGGGCTATTGTTTAGTTCTGTAGGAACTAAAGTATGGTAAAAACTATACAAATAAAAAAAGTAAGCCCGATACGGGCGACAGAAACATGGGAACCATTACATTTCAGTATAATATAATTAAGATATTAAAAGATTTTACCGGACAACAAAAACTATTTATAAAAAAGCTGCCTTAAAATTAGTTGTTTTCGGGTAGCTTTTCTATTTTAGCTTTTACAGCACTCTAAAATTTAAAAACTATGAAAAAAACAGTATTCTTATTTTTATTTATTGTCTTTACTTTTTTACACGTGAATAGCCAGGTACCTGAAAAATTCAATTACCAGGGAGTATTGAGAAATTCATCCGGTGAATTAGTAGAAAACACTTCAATAACAGTAAAACTTTCTTTACTCGAAGGCAGTTCTGCCGGTGAAGTTAAGTATTCTGAGAGCCATACAGTTTCTACGAATGATTATGGCCAGTTTTCAGTACAGGCAGGTGCAGGAACCGTTCTTTCAGGTAGTTTTACCGGAATTAACTGGTCTAACGAGATGTTCCTGAAAACCGAGGTGGCTAATCCTGCCGGTGGCACACCTGTTGATATGGGAACTGTTCAGCTTATTTCTGTTCCTTATGCACTGTATTCAAACAAGGCAAAGGTTCTCGATAACAATGCGCTTTACTTTACCGAAACAGATACCTTGTTTGCCGTGAAAGATCACGATGGAAATATTGTTTTTGCAGTTTTCCCCGACGGGGCAAAAGTTTATGTAAACGAAACAGTAAAGGGGAATATTGGTGGTTTTGCTGTAAGCGGGCGTACATCAAATAAAGCGGGAGTAGAAGTGGAGTATCTGCATGTAACACCAGACAGTACAAGAATATATGTGAACGAAGATTCTATAAAAGGGAACATAGGCGGATTTGCAGTGAGTGGCAGAACATCAAACAAAGGTACTTCTGAACTCATGTTTGTTGCAACACCCGATAGTACCAGGATTTTTACAAGAGATACCATTAGCGGCTTTAGTGTTCAAAATAATAAAAATGGTACTTTTTCAAGTTATATACAGTTATCTCCACTTAATTATTTTATCGGGCACGAGAGTGGAGAACTCGTACAGCAAGATTTATTAAACCCGGGAATGGGTAAATACAATACATTTTTTGGATTTCAGGCAGGTAAAAATACTGTTTCGGGATATAATAATATTTTTGTTGGTAATATGGCCGGGCATAGCAATGTTTCCGGGGCATGGAATATTTTTGTCGGTAATAATTCCGGGTTCTCGTCTGTTGATGCATTATCAAATATATTTATTGGCGATCAGGCAGGCTACAATTTTATTGATGGAATACAGAATGTTTTTATTGGTAACAATGCAGGCTACAATTCTACAACCAATGTTTACGGCAACCTTTTCGTAGGAAATAGTGCAGGAAAAAGTAATGTGTCAGGTAATTACAATGTATATGTCGGGATAAGTGCAGGTTATAGCGCTACAGGTACAAATAATACTTTTGTCGGGAATAATAGCGGTTTCAGTAATTTAGGTTTGCAAAACACGTATATTGGTTCCGAAAGCGGAATATATACATCTACAGCAAGGCGAAACGTCTATATTGGTTACAGGAGCGGGTATCGTTCTACTGGCAGCGGCAACGTGTTTATTGGAAACTCGGCAAATAATACCAATTTCTCAACCGTTACATACAGCAATTGTGTTGCAATTGGCGATAGTGTAATTGTTAATGCTTCTAACCAGGTTCGGCTTGGAAACAATAACATTACAAGCCTCTATTGTATGGGTGCTTATACATCAGCTACTGGTGATGCCTTGTGTATTACAACAACTGGTCTAATTGGAAGAGTAACATCATCAAAAAGATATAAAACTGAAATCACACCAATAGAAATTAATACATCAAATATTTATAAACTTCGCCCGGTTTCATATACAGGAATAAGTGATAATAAACGGCATTTTGGTTTAATTGCAGAAGAAGTGGCAGAGGTTATTCCAGAACTGGCAAGTTTTGCAAGGGAAAAAGATGTTATTCCCGGCAGTAGTTCCGAAAAACTAATACCCGATGCTGTGCAATACCCAATATTATCGGTATTGTTACTAAACGAGATTCAAAAACATGAAACTACAATAAATCAGCAAAATATTGATATTGAAAAGCTTAAAAATGAAAATGCGGAACTGAAAAACAGGCTGGAAAAACTCGAAGAAATAATTTTAAAATAACCTGTTCAGATAAAAGAGTAAAATACCCGGATCCCTTGTGAAAAAAGTCTTTGTAAACAGGTAATATTTAGGCGGGAACGAACATTAAGACAAAATACTTTTTAGTATTTTGTCTTTTTGTTTTATATTTATATGTTTTTTATTTGCATAAAAAATTAGAAAAAATGAGAAAGCTATTAATAACATTTCTGATTGTTTTTTTACAACTGCCATTAATTGCACAAATTAATAAAAACGGGATTCCCTTTATACAAAATTTTTCTAAAGACGATTACAATGCACACGAACAAAACTGGGCTGTATGTGCTGATAACCGGGGAGTAGTTTATTTTGGGAACCACGAAGGAGTTATCGAATATGATGGTATAAATTGGAATACAATACCTGTTACGAATAATTCAACTATTCGTTCTTTGGCAGTTGATTCGTTAGGAACAATCTATGTGGGTGCTGTTGGTGAGTTTGGATACCTCGCACCTGATACGTATGGAAAAATGAAATATATATCGTTATTTAATAAAAATATTGATTCGTTAAATGTTGGTGATGTCTGGAAAACATATTGTATAGGAAGTGAAACGTATTTTTGTGCCGGGTCTTCAATCTTTAAATTTAAAAATAAAAAATTTGAAAACTTTTACAGGGACACTTTAGGAGGATTTATAAGTTTTTATATTAACAATCGATTGATATTAGGAAATTATTTTCATGGCCTTAAAGAGCTTAAAAACGATCAGTTTGCTTTAATTAAAGGAGGTGATTTTTATAAGGAAAAAGATGTTTTTGTTATCCTGCCATTAAGCGAAAAGGAGCTGTTTATAGGCACAATGGTTAATGGAAATTATATTTATAATGTAGAAACAGGCGAATCAAAGGATATTGAAAAATATAGTAAAAAATTTAATTTCCTTTCCCATTTTTTAAAAGATGCCCAGCTTTACAATGGCATTCAGTTAAAAAACGGGAATTATGTTTTAACAACTGTTAATAATGGTTTAATTATCATCAATAAACAGGGAGAAATTTTACAGCACATCACTAAAGAGAACGGACTGGGTGATATTACCGTTACCAATGCTTTTGAAAGCGGAAGTGTTTTATGGTTAAGCCTGTTTAACTACCTTTCGTATGTAGAAATAAACTCCCCATTTACAAAATTTGATTCTAAAAATGGAATTGAAGGAATGATTATTGATACTGAGCGATTTAAAGGAACTTTATATGTTGCAACCAGTCTTGGGTTGTACTATCAGTATTTCGATGAAAATGGTTTTCCTGCTTTTAAAATAGTCGAAGGCCTCGATCAAATGGTTTGGACCCTGGAAAAAATTATTACCAATGATAATAAAGAACGATTACTCGCAGGTTCTTCCGTAGATGTTTATGAAATCATGGGAGTAAATAAAATTAAAGTAATTAAATACAAAGATGGTCTTATTAATTGCAGCTGTTTGTTCCAATCAAAATTCGATAAAAACAGAATATATGTCGGGTACAGAGATGGCCTTACATATATTGAATATAAAAATGATAATTGGATAACTCAGGAAAATAGATACAGATTCTCTGAATCTATTGAAACTATTGCCCAGGATAAAAATAAAAATTTGTGGCTGGGAACATCTTTTAACGGGATTATTCAATTTAACCCCGAAAAGGAAGTCTTAACCAGGTATGGATTAAACGAGGGCCTGCCATCTTTAGATGGAAATAGAGTTTGCCTGGTTAATAATGATATTTTAATTGCTGCTAAAGGTGGTATCTATTCTGTTAACCCTGAAAATAATAAAATAGAAAAATATGATAAGTTCCCTGATTTCAAGACACGTACAGATAAGATTATAGGAATTTTCCAGGAAAACGATTCTATTTTTTGGATAATATCAAAGCATATTAACAAGAATAATATTGAAAATTACCAATATGTTGAAAAACTTATCCAGGGTGATACCAGAAAAGAATTAATTGATATCCCGTTTCGAAGAGTAAAAAATCATAATATTTTAAATGTCTCTTTTGATGATGATGGTTCTGTTTGGTTTTTATCAACTATTGCAGCGTTAAATTACAATTCGTTGAATGAGTATAATTTTTCAGATACCTATTACAGCTTAAACAGGAAAGTCAGCCTGCAGATTGATTCAATTATATTCTTTGGTACAAATTATATAGATACTACAAGCAATATTGTTTCTGTTAAACAACCGGAGAACTTAAAAAACGTACTTGATTATAAACAGAACAACATAACTTTTTATTATTCTTCTCCATATTTCCCTAATGAAGATATAAAATACAGCTATAAACTGGAAGGGTTTGAAAAAGAATGGTCGAATTGGGACATTAAAACATATAAAGAATACACGAATATGAACGAAGGTTCATATATATTTAAAATTAAAGCACTAAACATATACGGAATTGAAAGCGAAATTGCTGAATATGAATTTTCAATTCTGCCTCCCTGGTACCGGACTGTATGGGCTTATATGCTTTACTTCATATTTGCTATTGCTGTAATAGCAGTTGTTGTTAAACTTTATACAAGAAAGTTACAACTCGAAAAAATCAGGTTAGAGCAAATTGTTAAAGAGCGAACAGAAGAAGTGGTAAAACAGAAAGATGAAATAGAAAAACAACGTGACGAAATTGCCGATAAAAATAAAAGCATTACCGATAGTATTGAATATGCAAAACGTATTCAAAATGCTGTTTTACCTTCTAAAGAACTGGCACAGGAAATACTACCCGAGCATTTTATTCTGTTCCGCCCTCGTGATATCGTGAGTGGTGACTTTTACTGGTTTACCAAAAAAGATAATTTATTGATTATTATTGCAGCCGACTGCACGGGACATGGCGTTCCCGGGGCATTTATGAGTATGCTGGGGGTATCGTTTATTAATGAGATTGTTAATAAACATGAAGTTATATATGCAGGCGATATACTAACCCATTTACGTGCCGATGTAAAAAGAACTCTTTCACAAACAGGTAAAGAAGGCGAAGCAAAAGATGGTATGGATATAGCCCTTTGTATTGTAGATCTCGAAAAAATGAAAATGCAATATGCAGGAGCTTATAATCCAATGTATATGTTCCGAAATAACGAACTTATAGAATATAAAGCTGATAGAATGCCAATAGGTATTTATGTTAAGGAAAGGGAAACATTCACAAACAACGAAATTGATCTTCAAAAAGGAGATGTTTTTTATATTTTTTCAGATGGATACCAGGATCAGTTTGGCGGAGAAACAGGCGAAAAGTTTAAAACTAAAAACTTCAAAGAATACCTACAGCAAATTCATAAAAAACCAATGGCCGAACAACGCGAATTACTCAATACCAATATCGATAAATGGCGCGGAAGGTGGGAACAGGTTGATGATATTATCGTGCTTGGAGTCAGAATATAAATAAAAAACCGGGTAAATTTTTACCCGGTTTTTTATTTATTCCCATTTATAAAATTCTTTTCTTCTTTTAACCTCATAACTTCATATTCTTTCATAAAATATTCTGTTTTTTGGTGATAGAACATTCTTGATACGAGAAAAGCAAAAGCTACTATAATCATATTTAAAACAGCCGATTCAAAAATCTCACTAATTTCCCGTTCAAAAAACAAAGCAATAATTATAAAAAAAACAATACTTATGAATAACTGAAGAATATATTTATAAAACGAAAAATAAAATACAGACGATATTAAAAGAACAGCGATTAAATAAACCTGAATAATAATTTCGTTATTAAATGATGATAAGCAGGCTTTAGCAGCAAACCAGCATAATGTAATGAGTGAGATGATAAAATGAATCGATTTATGGTAACCCCGGATATTCTTTGCCGATTTGGTTTGATTAAAGTAAATATATAAAGTAAAAATAACCGAAAAAACAATTAAAAATACATCAAGCTTAAACTGGATAAGAAAAGTTTCATGAGTCACCAGGTGTTGGTTAAAAAGTACATCATACGATGAAATAATCAGGGAATAAATGACTAATCCTATAGTAAAATATTTTGCTCTTAAATTATTTATATAACAAAATCTTTTTTCAATTTCATCTTTTAAATAGGGAGGAATAAGTTGTGGTTTTAAGCTATTTAGCATTTCGGTAATTTTATACTAAAGTTATTAGATTTTCATCAATTTATCAAATAATAAAAGATTAAACATGAAAAACAGGGATTGATTGTAATTTAGATGATGACATATAATACAAAAACCGCTCTGGGAGCGGTTTTTGTGAACCTGGAGGGACTCGAACCCCCAACCTTCTGGTCCGTAGCCAGATGCACTATCCATTATGCTACAGGTCCAATATGTTTTTTAAATATTCTCTTCCAGCCCCAGATTTGAAATATTTTTCCCTGTTTCTGGCTTCTATCCTGGTTTCAACTTTCTCGTAATATACTACTTTCCAAGGTTTATAAGGTGAAGTCGATTTGTTTTTTCCTAAATTATGTTCTTTTAGTCTTTTTTGCAAATCTAAAGTAAATCCCTTGTAAAGTCTATTGTCAATCGAACTTTTTATAATATAAACAAAGAACATTTTTCTTTATTTCTTTTGCCAGATGCACCCTGCCTGCCTGCCGGCAGGTATCCATTATGCTACAGGTCCAATTCAGGCTGCAAATATATAAAAATAATTCATTACTTACCAAATTGAGAATTTGTATTTCAATATTTTTAAAAATTGCATTCTGAATCACTATTTCCCGGTAAAAATTTATATAAGAATATGATCATGCTACAGCACTTTCAATTTATACATTTAACTGTTTTTTTACCTTACGGGGCTAAGGTTTAGTTCCATTGGAACTAAAGTATGGTAAAACTATACAAATAAAAAAAGTAAGCCCGATACGGGCGACAGAAACACGGATATCTTTATATTTCAGAATTAAGATTACTATTGTCCGGTAAAATTGAAACCAATAAAGATGTCGCAACTATGTTGCTTCATAAATTTTATAATATGTTTATCTACACATATATAGCAACTAGTTGCTAATATAAATACTGCGTAGCACCTGCCTGCCGCAGGCTGGGTAAAATCTTTGTAGAATTAAATAGTAAATAAAAATGAAGCCACATAGTGGCGAAATCTAAGAAAAGGCTTAATATTATTCATGTTACAAGATTTAGTAAAATTTTAATCGGACACCAATGAATTAAGATATTAAAAGATTTTACCGGACAACAAAAATTCTGAATCAGTAAATTACTAATTATTTTAAATACTCCTAATTCATAATTCAACTGAACGATATATTTCTTAAATTTGATACAAATAGATAATTTAAACCCACTATATCATGAAAAAAACTTTAAAATGGTTATTCAGAACGATAATCATACTTATTGTATTGATAATCGCGTTAATGGTAATTATTCCTTGTTTTTTCAAGGATGAAATTCTGATTAAAGTAAAAGAAGAAATCAATAAAAATGTAAATGCAAAAGTAGAATTTACCGATGTTACATTATCATTATTTAAAAGTTTCCCCGACTTTAATTTAGGCTTGCACGAATTGTCAGTTATTGGAATTGATAAATTCGAAAAAGATACTTTAATGTCCTTTAAGTCATTTAATGTTGAAGTTGACTTAGTAAGTGCTTTAAAAAAGAATATCGTTGTAAATGGAATCATCCTGAATAGGCCCTATATACAGGCGAAAGTACTGGCCGACAGCTCTGCAAACTGGGATATAGCAATACCTTCTGAAGAAATCCAGGATACAATAGCAGAAGAAACAACATCTCAGCCTTCAGATTTCAGATTAAAACTGAAAAAATTCCAGATAATTGATGCCAATATCATTTATAATGATGCAACATCAGGTATGAGTGCTTCTTTAAACAACCTTAATTTTTTATTAAAAGGTGATTTTGGGATGGATTATTCCGATCTTTCAATAAACACAACAATAGATGCGATTAATATTAAAATGGGTGCAATAAAATACCTGAAAGAGGCACGCTTTGGATTTAATGCAACCATTGGAGCCGACTTAAAAAATAGCATTTATACTTTTAAGGACAATTTGTTATCAATTAATGATATTGCTTTAGCTTTCGAAGGAAAAGTTGAAATGCCAACCGACGATATTCTGATTGATATGAGGTTTAATACGCTAAAAACAAGCTTTAAATCATTATTATCTATGGTGCCTGCAATTTATATGCAAGGCTTCGAAGAATTGAAAACGAGTGGAAATTTAGCCCTTAATGGCAATATTAATGGTATATTAAATGATTCAATAACTCCATCTGCGAATTTGCAATTGATTGTTGAAAATGCAATGTTTAAGTATCCCGATTTACCCAAGTCTGTTGAGAATATTAATATCGACCTTTCTGTCTTTTATGACGGGGTAAATAACGACAATACAACCATCGATTTAAATAAATTTCATCTCGAAATGGCTCAAAATCCGTTCGATATTGTTATGCATGTTCGTACTCCAATGAGCGATCCATTTGTAGAAGCCGGCCTGGTTGGAAAGATTGTTTTAAAATCGTTTAAGGATATTATTCCAATGGAAAATGCAAATATTGATGGCGAAATGAATGCTGATGTTAAAATTGCAGGAAATTTATCAACTATTGAAAATGAAAAGTATGAAGAATTTAAGGCATCAGGGAGATTGCAACTTAAAGATTTTTTATTTGAAAGCAAGGATGTTCCCCAACCAGTAAAAATTATTGAAACAACATTCAACTTTACTCCAAAATATCTCGAATTGCAGTCATTTAAATCACAAATCGGTAAAAGCGATTTTAACCTGAACGGTAAAATTGAAAATTATATTCCTTATATATTAAGCGATGGAACGATAAAAGGAAATTTTATTTTTAACTCGGCTTTTATTGATGCAAATGAGTTTATGTCGGGTGATACCGAAGAAACTGTTGAAGATACTGCATCAACCCCAATGACAGTTTTTGAAGTACCCGCGAATGTTGATTTTACTCTGCAATCGAGTTTAAATCATATTTTATATGATAAAATGGATATTCAGAACCTGAAAGGTACATTTATAATAAAAGACAAAAAGGTTATCATGGATAACCTGAATATGAATTTACTGGATGGATTTTTAGGTGTTAATGGAGAATACAATACACAGGATATTCAAAAACCATCAGCAACTATGGCATTGGATATTCGTGATATTGAAATTCAAACTGCCGTTACTTCCTTTAGTATGATTGGAAAAGTAGCATCCATATTAGAAAACTGCAAAGGCAAAGTATCCATAAAACTTGATTATACCAGCTTACTTGATTCAACTATGAGTCCTGTTTTAAATTCAATCGAAGGTTATGGAAGGTTACAATCAAAAGAAATTCAGGTTGTAAACTCAAAAACACTCGATAAGCTTTTTGAAATGGTAAAGCTGGGTGATAAAGCCGGCAACTCGTTTAATGATATCAATATTAGCTTTAAAATAAGTAATGGAAGAGTAAACGTTGAACCTTTTGAAACAAAAGTGGGTGATATAAAAATGATTTTGGGAGGCTCTCATGGAGTTGATCAAACCATGGATTATGACTTAGCATTAGCTGTACCAGTGAGCTATTTTGGTTCTGCTGCAAACCAGGTGCTTGAAGGATTGCTCGATAAAGCTTCTTCAAAGGGAGTTAATCTTGAAAAAACACAGAATATTAAAATAAATGCCAGGATTACCGGAACAACTACCGATCCCAAAATTTCATTAGGAGAAAGCAGTGGTGATGAAGAATCATCCAGGGGACAACTAGTAGATCAGGCAAAAGAAGAAGTTAAGGCAAAAGCAGGAGAGGAACTTGCTGCACAAGCCCAAAAAATTATTGATGATGCCGAAAAAGAAGCTGCAAAAATAAAAGAAGATGCCCGTATCGCGGCCGATAAACTTTTAAAAGAAGGTAATGAAAATGCTGATCAGTTGGTTAAGAAAGCCGCAAAAGAAGGCCCTATAGCAAAAATTGCTGCCGAAAAAACAGCTGACGGAGTAAAAAAAGAAGCTAAGAAAAAAGCAGATACCCTGGTTAAGGAAGCTGGTGTAAAAGCAGATAAACTTGTTGAAGATGCCCGTGTTCGTGCCGAAAAACTTAAACAAGGCGAAAAATAAGATGCGTATCGTTCTAAATTGAAAAAGTACTGCTTAACCAGCGGTACTTTTTTGTATAAAAAAACCTCCCGATAATTCAGAAGGTTTTTTATATATGATTGAGAAATTAAAATCTCTTTTCTTTAATTCTGGCTTTTTTACCAGTTAAATCACGTAAATAGAAAATTCTTGCTCTGCGAACTCTACCTTTTTTATTCAATTCAACTTCTTCAATAAAAGGTGAGTGAACAGGGAAAATTCTTTCAACTCCGATTCCACCGGAAATTTTTCTTACAGTAAAAGTTTCAGTAACACCTGCTCCTTTTCGTTGAAGAACAACTCCTCTAAAATTCTGAATTCTTTCTTTGTTACCTTCTTTAATCTTATAATGAACGGTAATTGTATCGCCAGCTTTAAATTCAGGGAACTCTTTTTTTACAGCGAATTCACTTTCTACAAATTTCATTAAATCCATCCTGATATACTTATTTAAGTTTTTGAATTCTTTTTAAACAGAGCGCAATATTACAAATATTTTTTTGATTATTATAATAATTTGCTTTAAAAATGATTATTAATCCGTTAAAAATTGAAATATTTTAGATTGCAAAGATCTTTTAAATTTCACTTTTTTCAAAGCTGATTTGAATTATTTTTTGATTTTAATGTAAATGCAATATATACAGCGGATTATTTGTGATAAAACAATTTGCGAATAAGAATGAATTCTAAACTAAATAGAAATCTTCTTTAGCTACTTAAAAATGATGAATTGGTAAAATTTGTTGTACAAAATTATATGATGATTAAAAGATGAACTAAACAAAAAAACCGCTGCAATTGCAGCGGTTTTTTTGTTGTCATATAATGTATTAATGACTGTTGCCAATCACTTTTAGCTCTTCTCCATTATCTTTTACAATCATTCTATACCATTCTTCGTCATAGCCTGGTTGTTCAACTGTTGGGGTTACATATTTATAATTATCAGGTACAGGGCGTGCCTGCTTAATATTACCATCCATGTATTTGGTAAATAAATATGCATACAGCTTTTTCCATGTATATACAGTATTATTCCCTTGTTTTACCGAGTAATTGGTAATAATTTCCAAAGCTTGTTTTGGGTTCGATTGATATAGTTCAGAAGCTTCTTTGTCAATAGCTTTAATTTCCTCAATATATCCCAATTCGAGTTTTTCCTGTAATGGTTGAATGTCTTTAATCATGTCGGAATAACGGGTATATGCGAAATTCGAAACCTGGTTAAATACCCAGAATGCAGCATTATCGCTAAATTCCATGATTGAACCATTACCAACCGCGAATGTCTCGGGAACGCTGGTCATTCCGCAATACATTGGAGTGTAAACAGTTGAATAGGTGTCATCAACACCAAACCAAATGATTCCGCCAACAGGATTTGGTAACCAGCCACGGCTTTGGGCTACAAATGAAAATCCTGTTTGTTGTGTCGAAATTGCTCTTTCGTGTAAATAGGAAACTCCGTCAACTTCCCATGTCATAGGTCTCCAGCGAACAATTGATTTGTATGGGCCGGCGCCAATATCCTGGGTCATATCCATAGGTGTATTCTGATAGTAATCGCGCATCAATTGCATTACATCATGAACCGTTAATTTATTATCTACTTTAACCCATAGAGGCATTCTGTTTTTAAGATCTTTACCCATTGCATAATCAAGGTATTGCCCCATTTGGCTGTTTACTTTATTAAAGCCTGAAAAAACCCTTGCTTCGCAAAAACGTGCACCACCAAAATCTAACGGGGCATAAACATCTGAAAAACTAAAATCAGCATCAGAACCTGTATAATATCCTTTTTCACGAGCAAAAGAAATTACATCAGCTGCATGGAAAGTTGTTTGTTTTGGATCGTCAAAGTTGTTTTTCTTATTAAATGGAAATGTAGTAATTCTTGCATGATTGGCATGTCCTGAAATATATCCGTCGGGAATCATACGTGCAACCCAAACTGCTCCGGTAACCCCGGGGCCTTTACCAATAAGTTCCATTATCCAAACTTCATTGGCATCAGAAATTGAAAAGGATTCTCCTGTACTGTAATAGCCATATTTACTAACAAGATCGGTCATTATCTGGATAGCTTCACGTGCTGTTCTTGATCTTTGAAGTGCAATATAAATTAATGATCCATAGTCAACCAGTCCTGTTGTATCTTGCAGTTCTTCACGTCCGGTATAAGTCGTTTCACCTATAGCTACCTGGTTCTCGTTCATATTTCCAACTACATTATAGGTATGTTTAGCTTGTGGAATTTCGCCAAGATATTTACCTGTATCCCATTCGTATATTTTCATCAGGGTGCCATCGGGATAATCTGCTGCGGGCCAATGATATAATTCTCCAAAAAGTACATGCGAATCAGCAGAGTAGGATATCATGGTTGATCCATCTACTGTTGCTCCTTTTGTAATTAAAAAATTTGTACATGCATAGCTTGATGTATTTATCAAAACTATAGACAAAAACGCTAAAGAGATTGTTAAGATTGATTTTTTCATGGTTTATGTATTAATTGTTGATTTTATTTCTGACTTTGACAAAAATAGAAAAATATTTAAATTTTAAAAGCTTTCGTATTATTGATTATTTAAAACATGAGTTCTACAATTTGTTTGCGATCATCATCTGTAAATTTGTGAACCATACCATCAATTTGATTATTCAGCATCTGCTTCGTTATCTCTTCCTTTTTTTCAATTCCAATATTGATATCTGCTAATCGGACAGGGCAATCTAATGATTTAAAAAATTTCTCAAGAAGAGCAATTGTTTCATCTGCAGAATTTGTTCCAAACAATTGGTTTCCCAGTTTTACAATTCTATCATGAATTCTGTTTTTTTGTAGTCGGAGCCATGCAGGATAAGCTATTGAAAGGGTTGCTCCATGTGGCGTATCATATAAATAAGATAAATTGTGGCCGATATCGTGTACACCCCAGTCGCCATACTTACGGCCATGACTGGTTTGCCCGTTTAAAGCAACTGTTGCAGCCCACATAATTTTCGCCCTAAGTTCGTAGTTTGTTGGTTCTTTAAGCACTAACGGGCCATATTCCATGGCTTCTTTAATTACAGCTTCAACAAACCTGTCTGAAAGAGATGCATCACCTTCGCCAAAATAAGCTTCCAGGCTATGAGCAATAAGATCGACTATTCCGTATGCAGTGTAATTTTTGGGAACACTATACGTAAATTCGGGATCTAAAAATGAATGTGCCGGATACATTAACGAAGATACATAACCAATTTTCTCTTTTGTTTTATGATTTTGCAAAACTGCCGCCCCGTTCATTTCTGTTCCGGTAGCAGCAAGAGTCAGGATGGCAATTAATGGTTTTGTAGTTTGGGGTTTAACTTTATACTTCATAAATGCCCATGGATCGGTATTATTGGCTATTGCCAATGCTGTAACTTTAGCCGAATCTATCACGCTTCCTCCACCAACGGCTACAATAACATCAATTTGATTTAGCTTACCAATTTGTGCTGCATCAATTACATCATTAACCAGCGGGTTTGATTTTATTCCTGAATATTCAATAATCTCAGCATTTATGGAATTTAATTGTTGAATGACTTTCTCATAAATACCATTCTTTTGAACAGAGCCTTTTCCGTACATCAGAAGTACTTTCTTGCCATATTCTTTAACTGTTTCGCCAAGTTGTTCGGTAACACCTTTGCCAAAATGCAGCTTTGTAGGGTTGTAGGCTGTAAAATTTTCCATAGCAAAATTTTTTATAATAAATGTTTAGACAAAGAAAGGGGGAAATAGTTTAAATAAAAATGATTTTTAGAATTTGATATTATTCAACTTATGCCTATTTGCAAATTATCGGATTTCGGAGTTAATATTCTGCACGCTATTAAATAATTTGATGAGGGATACAAAACTTCGCATACCTATGAAACCCTTATTGACTATATCATGTGTTGGTTGCTGCTATTTCTCAGGTAAGTGATTACTTAAAGGTTTTCAATTTTTTGTAACCAGTTATTGAATCGAATGCTCTTTTTACAAATTTTGTCTAAGCCAATTGCGTCTGCTAAGAAATTCCCGTAAATAATTTTATTGTATCCTTTTATTATTCGCTCTAACCTGTGAGATGGAGATGTTTCCTTTTTATCATTAATCATTTCGGGATTATCATAATCATTAAAAGTCTGTTTTAGTTCTGCTATTCCTATCAATTCGTTTTTAGGAATCTGCTCGTAAAAAACATTAATATCATTAAATAAAAGTCCTTCAAATTCGTGTAGTTGAATGTATGGCAAGTACCTGTTTCTTATATCTGCTTCAATATTTTCGGACATCATCTTTTCCAAGAAATCCATTCTTGCATTTTTGTCAGTTATTTTCAGAGATTCGTCCCAACCAGGGAATTGATATTTCTTATATAATCCGTAATAATCAATTAGAGTTGTAACAAATGCTGTTTTTTCATTTTTAAGATGAAGTGTAATCTGTTTTTTTAATTCATTCCATTTTACAATACCTCCCATTGATTTTTTAATTAATGGTGATTGAATAAAAATATGCTTTGATGCAAAAAACGGAGAAAGAATTTTTGTGCAAAATTCTTTCTCCGTTTCACCTTCACAAATTATAATTACTCTTTTCATATTAATAATTAGGTTGTCCGGTTGTGATAATGTTTCTTTTCCAAAGGTCGTCTATAGTATAATCTTCTAACCATTGAA
The DNA here is from genome assembly GCA_001768235.1 of Bacteroidetes bacterium GWB2_32_14. Lineage (GTDB taxonomy): Bacteria > Bacteroidota > Bacteroidia > Bacteroidales > UBA12077 > UBA12077. The sequence goes on along the minus strand of MENK01000022.1, from coordinate 93,036 downwards.
CTAAAGAATTACTGTCTAATCTTTTGAAAACACTCTCCCCATTAACTTGGTCAACGGTTATTATGTCTTCTGGCTTAAAATGACTTATTAAATCGGTTGACTGGGTAGCAATAATTACCTGGCAACCTTTAGCTGCAATTGATTTTATCATACCTGCCAGTTTTGAAATTGCAGTGGGGTGTAGCCCTAATTCTGGTTCGTCAATTATAATTGTCTCAGGAAGGTTCGGTTGCAAGAAAAGTGTTGTCAAGGCAATAAATCGAATTGTCCCGTCAGACAAATCATTTACTCCATAAACGGCATCACTGTATTTGTCTTTCCACTGCAACCTAATATAATCTTCGTTATTGGGCTGGAAATAGAAATCCGAAAAATATGGAGCGATGGATTGTATGGTTTTAAGGATTCTATTGTAAACTATGTTGTTAGTTTGCTGAATTCCGTATAGAAATGCAGCAAGATTATTTCCCTTCTCATATAAATAGTAAATATCATTTTGGATATGGCTTGGCTGGGTAAATGGGGAATTTTTACCAGTGTCATGAAAATGATACTTTTTAAATGAATTTAAATATTTTCTTATATAATCGGCTCTTGGTAACGAATAGGTTTTTATTTTTGCCTCATTTTTGAAAGTAGAAATATCTATTGGGTTTTTATAAAAAGGGTTATGATCATACCATAAACCTTCAGATACAAAAACGAATATTCCTTCTCCTTTTTTAATTTCAAATGAGTACCCATTTAACCCTTGCTTAATTTTGGAATAAATACTGCTTGTTATTTTACTCCCTTTATGAAGCATTTTTTCTTCTCCTCCCGATAAAGCCACATATTCAGTTAGTTTTTGTTCGTATAACCGATTTAAAAATTCAAAAAATGAAAGAAAATTACTTTTTCCACTTCCATTGGCACCAATAAGAATATTAATCGGTTTAAAATCAATTTTTGCTGATTTTATTGATTTATAACCTTTAATTTCTATATAATCCATAATTGATTAATTTTCGATTTTGCCTAACAAAGATAGCTTTTTTTGAGTTATTTTTTGAAGTTTTTACATTTTGATGTACATAGTTTATAGGATAATAACAATCTGTATTTACGTTATGTGCGGTTTTTCATCCAGCATTTTTATCTGTTGTTAACCAAGTTTAAAAATAGTAAAAATTGCCAAGAAACCATTTCACCCAGTATTTTTTTTGATGCCTTGGTATAAATTGGCGGCCAATAAAAACCCCGTGAGTTTAGTAGTAGTTATCAACAAAGAACAAAATAGGTTTAATTTATAGGAGGGTTAATATATTGCCCGATTGGGCAGAAGTTTGAAAATGTCAGGTTTTTTTAACCTGTTTAGAATATTTAGTAATAAAAAGGCTTGGATATATAAAAGTACTTACATATTTTTGTAAAAGGCGTTTTATAATTATGAATTATGAATTATGAATGACATTATTGATAAACTTGGTTATCTGGCAGGAGGCTCCAGGTTTCGTAGAATATACGAAAAAATGCAAATTGGTGGAGATAAAGTATATAAAGAGTTTGGAGTTAATTTCAAATCCACATGGTTTCCGGTATATTATGTATTATCAAATTCCAAAAAGCCACAAACAATAATGGAAATTACTGATCAAATTGCATTCTCTCACATCACGGTAAAAAACATAATTACAGAACTCGATAAAGAGCAATTAATCATAATTACCCCTAACCCCAATGACAAACGTTCAAAGCATATATCATTATCAAACGAAGGTCTTTCTCTTCTTAAACTGTTAAATCCAATATGGTTGTCATTTTCAAGTGCATTAAAAAATGTATTAACATCAGGACATCCAGATATAATTAATATTTTGAAAAGAATTGACACGGAGCTTAGTTTAAATCCATTAAATGTTCAAGTTCGGAATATAAGTAGTAACCAGATTTTGATTTTAGATTATAAACCAAGTTTGAAACAATATTTCTATGAATTAGCTGGCCATTGGTTGTCAGGTTTTTTAAAAGGTAAATTAGAAGAAGAAGACAAATTTGCTCTTCATAATCCCGATAAAGCATATCTTGAAAAAGGAGGATTCTTGTTTTTCGCTCAATTTAAGAATGAGATAGTTGGTTGTGTTGCTTTAAAAAGGTTAGATGAAGATAAATTTGAATTTGCCAAACTCTTTGTTGATCCAAAATATAGAAACATTGGAATTGCGACTAAACTTATTGAAAGATGTATAAGTCGGTGCAAAGAAAATTCAGCAAAAGAACTTTGGTTGCAAACGAATATGTCTATGCAACAAACTCATAAACTCTATTATAAACTTGGATTCATTGATAGTGAGGCTCCAAATCAAATGGATGTTTTAAAAAGAACTGAAAAAATTATGTGTATGGAATTAGGATAAACATATTTGGATATTTCACTGTAGTACTTAATCTATTTTCAATGACTATGAATAGTTTAATAAACCTAAAAATTATTTTATCAGTAGCTAACGGAATCTGTTTATTATGATTTTTTATTAAATGCTCCGCCTAAAAATTGGCTATATTGATTCATCTGTTTCACATTTTAAAGCTAAAGAAGATAAAACAAATAAATTAAGATATTAACTTATGAAAAAACAAAAATACACAGTAAGAAATGCTAAACCATACGAATTTGATGAAATAGGGAAATTAATGGTTAAAGTTTATTCTCAGCTGGACGGCTTCCCTAAAGAATCTGAGCAACCAGAATATTATAAAATGCTTGCCAATATTGGAGAATTAACAAAAAAGCCAGAAACAGAACTTTTAGTTGCAGTTACAGATAAAGAAAAAATAGGTGGCGGAGTGGTCTATTTTAGTGATATGCAATACTACGGTTCAGGAGGGGCTGCAACTCAGGAAAAAAATGCATCAGGCTTTAGGTTATTAGCAGTAGATACCGCAATTAGAGGGCAAGGAATTGGAAAACTATTAGTTAATGAATGTATTCAAAAAGCTATTAGATTAAAGCAAAGTCAGGTCGTAATTCATTCCACAAAAGCAATGAAAATTGCATGGAAAATGTATGAAGAACTTGGTTTTAAACGGTCGGAAGATTTGGATTTTATGCAAGGTAAACTCCCCGTATTTGGGTTTAGATTGCTACTAAAGTAAAAAGGATTATTAATCAAAGATTTGCAATTAACATTCTACTATGGCATAAATACAACTCCTCCGCTTGAATCCCTGCCTGCCCCTGTTACTGATGCCAGGCAATTGGGTTCATTTGTAAGCCTGAGTAATCCTAAAAATGCAAATATGATTGCTTCCTTGTATTCAATAATTGTTTTACCTGGTATATCAACCTGGTTATCCGAACTTTGTTTGATTAAATCTAGAATAAATGTATTGTAAGCCCCGCCACCGGTTACTAAAACTCTTCCTTTTTTATTGTTAATTGATCGCGAAATCTGAAATGCAATATGTCGGCTTACCGTATTTAATTTGTCTTCGGCTGGTATTGAATATTTATTAAGTATAGGTAAAAAACTGGATTCGAGCCATTCTCTTCCAAGCGACTTGGGATATGGTTTTTGATAATACGAAATGGAATTGAGCTCATTAAATAATTGTTGATTTAAATTTCCTTTGCTGCTTATTTCTCCATTTTTATCGTATGCATGCCCAATGCTGTTTGACAAATGATTTAAAATGATGTTTGCCGGACAAATGTCATAAGCAACCCGGTTATTATCATAACTATTAAACGAGATATTAGCAAAACCGCCAATATTAATACAGTAATCGTAATCAGAAAAAAGCAATTTGTCGCCTATAGGCACGAGCGGTGCGCCTTGCCCGCCAAGGGTAACATCTTTTGTCCTGAAATCACAAATGGTGGTAATATTCGTTTTCGTGGCTATTTCCTGCCCATCGCCAATTTGCAATGTGATTCCTTTATCAGGCCGGTGAAAAACGGTATGTCCATGCGATGCAATAAAGTCAACCGGCTCAGGTATATTCGTTAAGAAATCATTTACATGGTTTCCAATGTATCTGCCATAATTTTTATGCAATTCTAAAAGCTCATAACCATCCAGCTTATATGCTTTTGAAAGTTTGTCAACCCAAACATTATTGTAACCAATAGTTGTTGATTTTAAAATTCCGAAGTTCCACTTATTTTTAAAGGTAAACCGGACGAGAACAAAATCCAAACCATCGAGTGAGGTACCCGACATTATTCCAACGGCAAGTGCTTGTTGCATAAACTATTTGGTATAATAATCCTGAATTACATTATGAATTGAGCGTGAAAGGATTAAATACAGGTTGTCTTGCGGTATTTCTTCAGTTGTATTTATTATCATTTCCTTATTATCAAAACCTTTGAGCAAATATTCATTTATTGGTAAGGGATTGCCGGATGAAGCGATTCCAACCCAATGGTCGAGAGCTATAATTCCTTCTTTACTGTAAATATCTATTTCGATAGTAATTTGCGGAACGATTGGCGAAAAGCTAATATCATTAAACATTTCAGGGTTAAGCTCTTTTTGTTTATTCGTTATAGATTCAATATTTACAGCTATTTTAATATAATATGGCGAATCTCCTTTACGCATTGCTTCACGGATATTACTTAAAGGGTAACCGAAATCATCATATTTTACTTTGTTTAAAAATGTATTTGCCGGTAAAATATCAATTTTTAATTGCTTTTCTAATTCTTCTTTAATTGTAAAATATATCGTATGAACAAGTACAGATTTCAGTTTATCGTTTTTTTGTTCGTTATAAACTTTTATCGAGTTAATATAGGAATCCAAACCTGAAATTTCAGCCCTGAATTCATCCGAAATTTTTAAATCATAATTCACTAATGAGAATTGTTTATAAGCAATTTTCTGGGAGAAAAGGAATGTGAAATTAGTAAATAATAACACGATGATTAAAGCAAAAGATTTGATTTTCATGATAAGATGTATTTGTCTTTACCCGTTTAATACAATAATTATTCCTAACTATACAAATTTAAGAAATCTTCATTGATAAACTACTTTTAAAACCTTTCATAAGTTAAATATAAAATTATGAAATTCTAATTTATAATAAATCAACACGTTATAATTTACTGTGCATAATTTTAAAAAAAATACTCCGGATTTTTTTGCAAAATAATTATTCTTTTTTAAATTTGACCAAATGGTTAAACCAAATAGTTTAATTAAATGGCTAATAAAAATATGATAGAACAAGCGAAAGATACCGAAACAAAAATTCTTGATGCAGCAAAAGAAGTCTTTCAGCAAAAAGGATTAACAGGGGCAAGGATGCAGGAAATTGCAGACAAGGCAGGAATTAATAAAGCGCTTTTACATTATTATTATCGCACTAAAGATAAGTTGTTTGAAAAAGTTTTTGAACTAGCGTTTTCTCTGTTTATACCAAGAGTTAAAGAAATGATGATGTCTGAAAAATCCGTTTTTGAAAAAATTGAATTTATTGTTGATAATTATATTAACCTGTTACATAAACACCCATATATACCTGGATTTATAATTAATGAATTGAACAGGAACCCACAAATGCTGGTTCAGCTTTTCGAAAAAAATGTTCAGTTTAAAGAAATAAACTTATTCGAAAAATTTGATAATCAACTACAGGATGAAGTGAATAAGGGAATTATCAGGTCTGTTGATTCCAGAAATTTAATGACAAATGTTATTGGTTTATGCATTTTTCCAATTGTTGCAAGACCTATAATACAAGGGGTTATGTTTAATAATGATAAAAAAGCGTATGAAGCTTTTCTTGCTCAAAGAAAACAATTTGTTGTTGATTTTATAATTAATTCTATTAAAGTGAAGTAATATGAAAAAGATTTTAGTAATTCTTTTGCTTATTGCAAATGCCAGTTTTGCTCAAAATAAAGGGATAGGTTTACAGGATTGTTATGAACAGATGCTAAAGACTTACCCGTTGGTTAATGATTTGGAGATTTATAACCAGGCAAACGAACTTAAACTTAAAAATTTAAATTCGGAATGGTTACCTAGGGCAGAACTAAAAGCTCAGGCTACTTATCAGTCGGATGCATTTGCTTTAGATATTGATTTGCCAATTACAGTTGATTTACCCGAAGGCTCAAAAGACCAGTATAAAGCAACAATAGATATTAACCAAATGATTTATGACTGGGGCAGGATAAAAAATTCGAAAAAAATCGAAGAAGCAAATCTTAAAATAAATCAGCAAAATACGCTGGTCGAGTTAAATAAACTGAAAGAACAAATCAATAAATTTTATTTTGCCATATTGGTTCTTCAAAAAAATGAAGAGCTGATGAACTTAATGTATAACGATATAGCACAAAAGCAACTGACAGTTGAATCAGGAGTAAAAAACGGGGTGTTGTTACCTTCAGATTTAGATGTTTTACAAGCCGAAAAATTGAAAATTAAACAAAGTATTCATCAAATTACGAACCAGCGATTGGCTGCAATACAAATTCTGTCAGAAATTACAGGAATGGATTTAAATGCAGATGTCAGCCTGGAACTTGCAGATTTTGAATTAAGCGAAAAGTCTGAATATAACAGGCCGGAGCATAAGCTATTCGAATTTCAAAGCGAGCAGATTGATGCTTCAGGAAAAGCAATTTCAAAACAAAATATGCCGATGGTCTTTGCTTTTGGACAGCTTGGGTATGGTAAACCGGGCTTAAATATGCTAAATAATGAGTTCGATTCGTATTATTATTGGGGTGTCGGATTAAGCTGGAAATTCTGGGACTGGAATCAAAATAAGAGACAGCGGGAAATACTTTCGTTAAATAAAAAATTTATTGAAAGTAAGCGTGAAAGTTTTGATAAACAAATAAATATAGCCCTGAATAATGAAATAGCAAATATCGAAAATTATCAATCTGCATTAATTAGCGATTTAGAAATTATAAAACTTAGAGAAGAAGTTACACGAAGTGCAAAATCTAAGCTCGATAATGGAATTATAACATCAACACAATATGTTACCGAGCTGAATGCCGAAATACAAGCAAAAATTAATTACGAAACCCATAAAATACAGATGGTTCAGTCGAAAGTGAATTTTTTGTTTGTTAAAGGTGAACTTTAAAAAAAAGAGAAAAAAAATAAATTACTTAATATCAAGAAACATGAAAACCAAATTATTCATCATCATCCTTCCTGCAATATTACTGGCATGTAACGGGAATAATAACAATTCGGATGCATACGGGAATTTCGAAGCAAAAGAAGTTATTGTAAGTGCCGAAACACAGGGTAAAATTATTCAACTGAATATCGAAGAGGGAAACCTGTTAAACAGGGATCAAAAAATAGGATGTATTGATACTTCCCTGTTGTACATTCAAAAACAACAATTAATAGCACAAAAACATGCTGTTTCAACAAAACTAGCTAATATAAAAGCCCAGATTGCTGTTCAGGAAGAACAAATGAAAAGCTTAAAAACCGAAAAAAACAGGATTGAAAAACTATTTGCTGATAAAGCTGCTACTCAACAACAATCCGATGATATTAACGGAAGGTACGATGTCATTGCAAAACAAATTGTTGTAACCAAAACCCAGCTAAACTCGGTTTACAGCGAAATGGATGTAATTGATAAACAATCTGATTTAATTAGTGAGCAGATTAAAAGAGCAATAATTGTTAACCCGGTTGAAGGAACTGTAATTGAAAAATACATTGAAACCGGAGAAATTGCTACAATGGGTAAGGCCATTTACAAGATCGCGAAACTTGATGAAATTGATTTACGGGTTTATATAAGTGGTGCCCAGTTGCCAAATGTTACACTAGGGCAAAAAGTAACTGTTTTTGTTGATAAAGATGAAAATACGAACGAAAAATACGAAGGAATAATTTCATGGGTATCCGATCAGGCTGAATTTACACCTAAAATTATCCAAACAAAGGAAGAACGGGTGAATATGGTTTATGCTGTTAAAGTTCGGGTTAAAAATGACGGGAGATTAAAAATTGGAATGCCGGGGGAAGTTAAGTTTAATTAGAAATTACGAATTACGAATAAAATTCAACAAAACCAGCTTGAAAAATGAACGAAATAGCAGTTGAAGCAAAGGGGTTAAAAAAGACTTATGAAAAAGTTGATGCAGTGAAAGGAGTCAGTTTTGCTATTCCCAAAGGAGAATTATTCGGACTTATTGGCCCCGATGGTGCTGGGAAAACAAGCATTTTCAGAATTCTTACTACTCTAATCCTGCCAACTGAAGGTAAAGCTGAAATTTTTGGAAATGATGTAGTAAAAGACTACAAAAAAATAAGAAATAATATTGGCTACATGCCACAACGATTCTCGCTTTACCAGGACTTATCTGTTGAAGAAAATCTGAATTTCTTCGCCCGGGTTTTTGGAACTTCAGTACAAGAAAATTACGATTTAATTAAAGATATTTACATTCAGATTGAACCTTTTAAAAACCGCTTGGCGGGGAAGTTATCCGGTGGTATGAAACAGAAGCTCGCTTTATCTTGTGCTTTAATTCACAGCCCCGATATTTTAATTCTTGATGAGCCTACCACCGGGGTTGATGCAGTTTCACGAAAAGAATTCTGGGAAATGCTCATCCGGCTGAAACAAAAAGGAATTACAATAGTTGTTTCTACTCCGTACATGGACGAGGCAAACCTGTGCGACCGTGTTGCATTAATTCAGGATGGACGAATAATGAAGATTGATAAGCCACAAAATATTACCAATGAATTCGGGCGTAAGCTTTGGGCAATAAAATCGGAAAATATTTATAAGTTGATTCAGGATTTAAGACAGTTTGAGTTTATTGATACTGTTTACCCATTTGGAGAATTTATTCATATTACTTCTAAAGATAATAGCATGGATATCAATAGCCTGATTTTACTACTGAAAAATAATAACCATTCCAAAATTGAGATGTTAGAAGTACAGCCCAATATTGAAGATTGTTTTATGGAGCTTATGAATAATTAAGATTTTAAATATTAAAGAATCAGATGTTAAAACAAACAGAAAATATAATCGAAGTGAGTAACCTGGTTAAAAAGTTCGGGAATTTTACAGCGAATGATGATTTAACCTTTGATGTTAAACAAGGAGAAATATTTGGTTTTCTTGGAGCGAATGGTGCGGGTAAAACAACAACTTTAAAAATATTGTCCGGCCTTTCTTATCCTACATCAGGTAAAGTTAAAGTAGCAGGTTTTGATGTATATCGTGAACGCGAAAAAGTGAAAAAGAACATAGGATATATGAGTCAGAAATTTTCGTTATATGATGATCTTACTGTTAAAGAGAATATTCGGTTTTATGGAGGAATATATGGTTTGCCGGGTAAATACATAAAAGAAAAAACAGATGAGCTACTCAGGCGGCTTAAAATGGAAAATATTAAGGATAGCTTAATCAAATCTCTTCCGCTTGGCTGGAAACAGAAAATTGCATTTTCGGTAGCTATTTTCCATAACCCCGGGATTGTTTTTCTTGATGAACCAACCGGCGGTGTTGACCCGATTACCCGTCGCGATTTTTGGGAATTAATATATGAAGCTTCATATTCAGGAATAACCGTGTTTGTTACAACACATTACATGGACGAAGCTGAATATTGCGACAGGGTTTCAATAATGGATCAGGGCAGGATAGAAGCAATGGATACACCTGCTTTACTTAAAAAACAATATAATGCAGAAAATATGGATGAGGTATTTATCCGGATCGCTCGGAAACAACAACTCTAGCTCATAGCTAACAACAAATAATAATAACCTGAAATTGAAATAATAAAGTAATTAAAAAGTAAAAGGAATGAGCCGATTCATAGGTTTTGTAAAAAAAGAGTTTAGCCATATTTTCAGGGATTATAGAACCATGCTGATTCTGTTTGGTATGCCTGTAGCCCAGATTTTAATTTTTGGCTATGTTGTTTCAAACGAAATTAAAGATATTAAAATTGCGATATATGACAAATCGAAAGATAATGTTACACAGGAAATCACGAATAAAATTCTTTCATCGGGATATTTTATAATAGATAAAAATATTGACAACGACAACCAGGTAGAAGATGCTTTTAAAAAAGGAAATATTCGTGAAGTCATCATTTTTGAACCGCATTTTGCAGAAAAACTTGAACGTGAAGGTAAAGCAAGCATCCAGATTCTCGCTGATGCATCCGATGCCAACACGGCCAACATTGTAAGTAATTATACATCGGCAATAATCAGAACATACATGAAGAATGAACTGATGAAAGGTGAATTGCCTTTCGTAATTGATACCAAGGTTCAAATTCTTTACAATAAGGAATTAAAAGGCGTATATATGTTTGTTCCCGGAACTATGGCATTAATTCTTATGCTCGTATCTGCTATGATGACATCTATTTCTATAACTCGAGAGAAAGAAATGGGCACCATGGAAGTTCTACTGGTTTCGCCTCTTCGTCCAATGCCAATAATTTTAGGCAAAGTAATTCCTTATGTCGGGTTGGCCTTTATGAATGCATTGGTAATTATTGCACTTAGTTACTTTGTTTTTGACATGCCAATGCAGGGAAACCTTACTTTCTTATTACTCGAAACATTATTGTTTATATTAATGGCATTATCTCTAGGAATCCTTATATCAACAGTTAGTAAAAGCCAAATGATGGCCATGTTTATATCCATGTTTGCCTTAATGTTGCCGACCATGTTATTATCAGGTTTCATTTTTCCAATAGAAAATATGCCCAAAATATTGCAATGGCTGAGTTCAATAATGCCCGCCAGGTACTTTATCGTGATTGTTAAAAATATAATGATTAAAGGTTCAGGAATACTGGTTGTTTGGAAAGAAACACTGTATTTAACAGGAATAACAATACTTTTCCTTGTAATTAGTATAAAGAAATTTAAAGTCAGGTTAGAGTAAAAAAGCTGTCAGCTATTTGTTAACAGCTAAATCAGAAAGGTAATTTTAGGTATTTAATTTTGATATTCAAATGAGAAAGATTCTATACATATTACAGAAAGAATTTATCCAGATATTCAGGGACAAAACCATGTTACCCATGATTTTTGGTGTCCCGATTATTCAGCTTGTTGTTTTGGTTCATGCTGCAACACTTGAAATGAAATCAATAGATATGTTTGTTGTTGATAAGGATTTATCATCACTTTCAGCCAAACTGGTAAACAAGTTCGAAGGTTCACCATTTTATACCATTTCAGGAAGATCTTTTTCGATAACAGATGCAAACAAAGAGATAGAAAACAATAAAGCCGATGTTATACTTCATATTCCACACGGTTTTGAAAGAAACCTGCTGCGCGAAAAATCTTCAGAAATCCAGTTACAAATTGATGGTATTAACGGGACAGCCGCGAGCCTTATAAATGCTTATTCAACGTCGGTTATTTCCGATTTCAATAAAAATATCATTGTTGAGTTGACTCAAATGCCTCAACTTGCTGAAATGGAACCCATAGAAATACAAACTTCTTATTGGTATAATCCTGAACTAAATTATAAAACCTACATGTTACCCGGCATACTGGTTATTTTAGTCTCAATTATCAGCCTGTTTATGACAGCAATGAATATTGTTCGTGAAAAAGAAATGGGTACTATCGAGCAAATAAATGTTACACCAATCAGGAAACATGAGTTTATTATAGGCAAGTTGGTTCCATTTATGATTATTGCTCTGTTTGAATTAGCTTTGGGGTTAACTATTGGGAAACTATTCTTCCATATTCCTGTTGTTGGAAGTGTGGGGCTACTTTTTGGCTTTGTTTTGGTTTACCTTTTGGTTGTTTTAAGTATCGGGTTATTAATTTCCACATTAGCATCAACTCAACAGCAGGTAATGTTTATCTCTTTCTTTTTTATGCTTGTATTTATCCTGATGAGTGGAATTTTTACACCTACCGAAAGTATGCCCATGTGGGCTCAAAAAGTAAATATTATTAACCCGTTCTATTATTTTATGCGGGTAATTCGCATGATTTTGCTCAAAGGTTCCAGGTTTTGGGATATTTCCTATGAGTTCTTCAGCCTTTTAATTTATGGTTCATTCATGCTGGGATTAGCTGTTTGGAGATACAGGAAAGTAGCATAAATTATTAAAAATATTTACAATATTTCCTAGTTCGGCATAGGCTCTTCCTTCGGCAGGTAAATCTGCCTAAGTCGGTCTATTTTTAAAATATTTTTAAAATAATGCAAAAATTAGTTGATGAGTTCATAACATTTTTGATTTAATTATTTTTCATTAAATTTGAGTGTATAAATGTGAAAAATAGATTTATATAAACGAGTTATAGGGCATGCAAAAAAGACACCTACACACTGACTAATTAATACGAAATGACTGAAAAAATATTAAACATTGAAAATTTCGGAACAATTGATGCCGAAAGTGATAAAAAATTACTTCAGTATTTTATTGAGACAGATTCTTTAAAACGGCTGACTGATTATAAAAAAAACATAATTATTGGGCGAAAGGGTTCTGGTAAAACTGCAATTTATAAGTATTTGCAGAGTAAATCTAGCACATTAACAAAGGGTTTATTGTTTCGGGATTATCCTTGGAAAATACATGATAAATATAGAAATTCTGTCGTAACAGAAAAGGAAAGTTATGTAAATTCTTGGTTATTCATGATTTATATTGAGTTTATAAAGCTTATTGTTTCGGATATAGACTCTTATCAAAAACCATTAAAAAAGCATGTCAAAAGACTAAAGAAATGGCTTATTAAAAACTGGGGGTCAAGTGAATTTGAATTTAACAAAACAATGACTCCTCAAAGGAAGAAATTTAATTGGAGCTTTAATCCGCAAGTTCTAGGATGTTCGCTTGGTTCAATTGGATTAGATTTTGAAAGAAAAGAAAATCTTAGCGATACTCTTGTCGAACTTAATAAAAAGTTAGAAACAATAATATTACAACTTGCGAAACCCGACAAACAATATAAACTACTCTTTGACGAACTTGATTTAGGCTATAATCCAAAAGATGAATCATATAAAACTAGAATAATTGGATTGCTATTGGCTAATTTTTATTGTTACAATAATTTAACTCAAAATAGTAAATTTCTGCATTCGTTCGTATTTCTGCGGAGTGACATTTATGAAGTTTTAGATTTTCAGGACAAAAACAAAATTACTGATAATATTGTAGAGCTTTTAAATTGGGAAGCCGATGACGAAAATAGTAATTTGAGCCTTAAACGATTAATATCTAAACGTATAAAGGAAAATTTAAATACTGACACTCTTGACTTTAAACATAACTGGAATACCATTATTGAAAATAAAAATATTGGTTCCAACCAATTGAAATGGAATTATATACTTGAAAGAACTTTTATCAGACCACGAGATATTATCAAATACCTAAACCTGGCACTTGACGAATCAAAGAAAAGAAAGAAGCATGATAGTAAAGGCGTTGATTTGATTATTAACAAAGATTTTCATGACTGCAAAAAAGATTATTCGGATTATTTGTACAAGGAATTAAAAGATGAAGTACTGGCCAAATACCCGCTTTTTAATAATTATCTTGAAGTATTAAGGGATATTCATAATACAACATTTACGAATGAAGAATTCGCAAAGAGTTTTGATACTTTAAAAACTCGATTAGAGTTAGATAATAATGCAGAAACTATACTTGAAAGGTTATATGAATTTAGTATAATTGGTTTTTATAAGTCAGGTGGCGGTGGATATGGTGGTGCTACTTATTGTTTTGAATATTCAGACCCAAGTATAAAATTTAACCCTAAAGCAAATGGATTTAAAATTCATGCTGGCTTCAAAGAATATTTAGAATTAATTGAACCAAGATAAAATGCACGCCCTATACACGCGGTATAAAAAATTGCCGTTTCAGTAGGTTATTCAAGGGTTGTAGCCCGCTTCAACTGTTGTGTAATTTGACTGGAAATCGCCCGCAATCGGCAACTATTCATACCGCAACCGTTGTAACCCATTTTTGAAGAATGTACCAATATGACTATAAAAATTTAATTTGTAATATGAAAAACTTTAAAATGAAAAGAAGCTTAATTTCTATTTTGATAATTCTTGCAGTGATTGTTTCATGTGAAGAAGATAATGAAAATAGTATATTCAAGGGAATAACTGAAACCAATGATAATGGAGAATCAATAGGGTCTCCAGATGAAAATGATTGGAATTTTAGTGAAACATGGAATGAAACTGAAAATTCATTATTTTCTGAAGGTTATGAAACCGTTTGCGACATTGACAACAGTTATCACATAATAGCTTACCCCAATCCATGTGAAAATATTTTTTCGATAAGTTTTTATGTAGCTGAAAATAAAAGAGTAGCATATAGGATTGTAAAAAGCGACTATGAAGTAATCTTTTCGACAGATTCTGCAAGTTCGACAGTAGCATTTAATTTAAATAATCTGAATGTGGATAATGAAATTGTTAGAGTTTACTATAAAGTTTTTGGTGAAAATTGTGAACTTAAAGGACACGGTGATATAAAAGTGGAATAAAAACGGGTTACAACATTGGCTCACATTTTATGAGGGTTTCAGCGGTTTTTTGACATTTTTAATTATCTTTATACTTTATAACGGCTGATTGGAACGCTGGGCAAAATTCCCGCACGACACCATACCATCAACCGTTGGTAACTTCGATGAGTCGTCCTGAATCAATTTCTTCAAGATCCGCATTCATAATTGCATTTTAACAAATTTATGTTTATTTGTAATGTTTTAAGCCTCTAATCATTAGAATTTACTACTTTTATATTCAAATCTCTTGAAAATGAAATTTATTCAATTCTTAATCAAATTTATTAAAGAAGATGTTTGGCGTATTCCTTTAAAGACTATGCCAAAATACAAGCTTTTTTTAATCCGGCAACTTCGAATAATCCTTTTGGCAATTCGTGGTTTAAACGAGGCGAATGTCAATTTAAGAGCATCTGCATTAACTTTCTATTCCATGCTGTCGGTTGTGCCTGTTGCTGCTATGGGATTTGGTATTGCCAAAGGTTTCGGATTCGAAGAGTATCTTCAAAAACAGCTGACTAAGAATTTTTCAGAACAACAGGAAGTATTGGAATGGATTATACAGTTTGCCAACCGTTTTTTAGAAAACACGAGTGGCGGTATTATTGCAGGAATAGGTATAGCCATGCTTTTTTGGTCAGTAATGAAAGTTTTGGGCAATATTGAAAACTCGTTTAATGCAATTTGGCAGATTCGTAACCCGCGTTCATGGTCAAGGAAATTTACCGATTACTTATCCATGATGCTTATTGCCCCAATCCTTTTACTTCTTTCAAGTAGCGCTACCGTTTTTATTAGCACTCAAATTCAGCAAATAACCGAAGAAGTCGCATTGTTGGGAAAAATCAGCCCGCTGATTTTTTTCCTTGTTCAATCAATTCCCTATGTTTTAATCTGGTTATTACTCACAGTTATTTATATTGTGATGCCAAATATTAAGGTAAATTTTAAACCTGCTTTTACTGCCGGTGTTATTGCGGGAACAGCCTTTGTTATTGTACAATGGGCTTATATTCATTTTCAAATTGGAGTATCTCAGTATAATGCTGTTTATGGTAGTTTTGCTGCACTTCCATTCTTTCTTATCTGGTTGCAAACAAGCTGGTTAATAGTTCTTTTTGGCGCTGAAATATCATTTGCCACTCAAAACATCGAAAAATATGAATTCGATCCCGATATATTAAATATTAGTGCATATACCAGAAAAGTACTCACTTTTATGATAGTTAGTTTGCTCATTAAAAATTTTATAAAGGGAGAAAAACCACTTACATCTGAAGAAATTAGCAAGAAACTTGAAATACCTATTCGAATTGTTCGCGATATTATATTTGTTCTTGTAGAAACGAATATAATATCCGAAGTAGCTACTAAGTCTGAAAAACAGTATGCCTATCAGCCTGCTCGTGATGTGAACCAAATTACGGTTAGTTTTGTGTTAAATGCACTGGAGCATTACGGGACAAATAGAATATTATCGGTTACTTCAGCAGAGCAAAATCAATTTAAAAAATTATTTGATGATTTCGATATAGCCGTTCAAAACAGCAATGGTTCTATGCTTATAAAAGATATTAACGAATAAGAAAGATAGTAATTTGAAAGAAAATACGAATTTTGATGTGCAGAATGCCTGTTAAAATTAAGTTAAACTGGCAGCTTCATATAATTTATTTTTTAAAATATTGATTTACATTTGCAAAGCAAAAAAAGAAATGAATGAAGAATTTTGATGAATCGATATTTGAAAAAGGATTAGTGCTCCCATTAGTTGAAGATTTTTATACTTTACAGGGTGAAGGTTATCATACTGGTAAAGCGGCCTATTTTATTCGTATTGGTGGTTGCGATATTGGTTGCCGTTGGTGCGATTCAAAAATATCATGGAATCCTTCAATTCACCCGTTGGTTTCTGTTGATACAATTGTTTCAAATGCATTAAAAACCCCTGCAAATGCAGTTGTTGTTACGGGTGGTGAGCCAAGTTTATACAATCTCGTGCCATTAACAACCAAATTAAAAGAACATGGTATCCAGACTTTTATCGAAACGGCTGGTGCAAAACCTCTAACAGGACAATGGGATTGGATATGCCTTTCACCTAAAAGACAAAGCCCGCCCGACGAAAGCTATTATTCAACAGCCAATGAACTAAAAGTAATCATTTTTGATGACGACGATTATCGTTGGGCAGAAAATATAGCCGGGAAAATGAATCCTGAATGCAAATTATTTTTACAATCGGAGTGGAGCCGGTATGAGCAGAATATACCAGAAATTGTTGAATATGTAAAGACATACCCAAAGTGGAATGTATCACTTCAGGCTCATAAATTTATGCATATTCCTTAACTAATTCTTATCTTGTAATAATTTTTTAGTTGTATTTGCTGTTATTATAAAAAACTTGGTTATGCGAACTTTTATAGTAATTCTTTCTTGTTTGATATCTTTTACAATTACTGCCCAAAATAAGTATTCCACAACAAATAAAAAAGCAATAAAATTCTACGAAGATGCCTTAATGGCACTTAATCAGTACGATTTCCCTAAAGGTACTGAGCTCCTGCAAAAAGCTATAAAATCTGATGAAAGTTTTATTGAACCATATATTGTTTTAGCTGAAGTAAATGCTGATAATAGTAAATTTGATGATGCTATTAATTATTATAAAAAAGCAATTGAAATTGATCCTGAATTTTTCCCTGGTGTTTATTTATCTCTTGCAAAACTGGAAATGAAACAAAGTGAATTTGAACCTGCAAAAGATCATATCGAAAAATTCCTGTTATCTAAAAATATACGTGTTGAGAAACAATCTGAAGCTCGAAAATTAATTGAATCATGTGATTTTGCAATAAATGCAATGGAAAATCCTGTCCCGTTTAATCCTGTAAACCTGGGTGATTCTATAAATTCGAAATACAGTGAGTATTGGCCATCTGTTACCGCTGATGGCAGTACACTTGTAATTACCCGGATGTTACCGGTAAAAGATGAAAATAATAAATTTATTACCGAAGCAAATACACCTGAAGAACTATTTATTTCTAATCCAATGGCTGCGAATAAGGTGTTTGAAATGTTCCAGGAAGATTTTTATGTATCATATAAAGAGAATAATCACTGGAAATACGCTTTGAATATTGGCAAACCAATAAATACCAACCAGAGTGAAGGTGCCCAATCATTAACAAGCGATGGGTTTGTAATGTATTTTACTGCATGTAACAGGCCCAATGGAAAAGGAAGGTGTGATATTTATAAATCTGTACAGGTTGGTGGGTATTGGGATGAGCCCCTGAATATTGGAAGTCCTGTAAATACTTCATCATGGGAATCGCAACCATCAGTTTCACCCGATGGGAAAACACTTTATTTTATTTCCGATCGTGCCAGTGGGTATGGAGGAAAAGATATTTGGATGAGTAATTTGTTACCCAATGGTACATGGAGTATTCCTCAAAACCTGGGTGAAAAAATCAACACCCCGGGCGATGAGCAATCACCATTTATCCATGCCGACAATCAAACATTATACTTTTCTTCGAACGGGAAAGCAGGAATGGGCGGTTCTGACTTGTATAAAACATCAAGAAATACCGATGGTTCATGGTCTGAGCCCATGAATATCGGGTATCCTATAAATACAACTTATGATGAAATCGGACTTATTGTTTCTGCAAAAGGAGATAAAGCCTATTTTTCATCCGACAGATTTGCCAACCACGGGCGTGATATTTTTGAATTCGATCTTTATCAGGAAGCAAGGCCAATACCGGTTTCATATTTAAAAGGTATTGTTTACGATTCAGAAACTAAAAATAAATTAGCTGCACATATTGAACTTATTAATCTTGAAACAAAAGAAGTAATTATGCAGGCAGAATCAGATAAAATCAGCGGTAAGTTTTTAATATGTATTCCGGCAAATAACGATTATGCCTTAAATGTTTCGAAAGAAAATTATTTATTTTATTCAGATAATTTTTCATTAAAAGGCATATTTGAATATTCAAATCCATTTTTAAAGGATGTTGAATTAAATCCAATAAAACCAGGCCAAAAAATTATTCTTCGAAATATTTTTTATGCAAAGGACTCGTACGAACTTGAAGATAAATCAATAACTGAGCTTACAAAGCTTTTAGATTTTCTGAACAATAACCCCGCACTGAATATTGAAATATCCGGGCACACCGATAATTCAGGCTCAAATGAATATAACGTAACATTATCGGAAAAAAGAGCCTTATCGGTTGTTAATTATCTTATAAAAAATAATATCTCTAAAACCCGGTTAAGTTATAAGGGCTATGGAGAAAGCCAGCCTGTAGGTTCAAATGATACAGAGAATGGCAGGGCGAATAACCGAAGAACCGAGATAATGATTTTAAATTAAAAAAATCAAAACTTTTAAACGAGTTCCTTATAAATATAAACTGATAGTTCTCATTTATTTTAACATTTGAAAGAATTAACTTTGTTCTGTTAGAAGTTTTTTTTAATTTTATATAAAGCAGAAATAAAAAATAAAATATGATTCCGTTAATAATAAATGCAGGCGAAGATACACCAGACATATATTTAGATCCAAGAACAGGCAAGTTAGAATTTTCAGGTAGTTCAATGCCCGAGAATGCAGTCCGTTTTTATAAGCCGGTTATGAACTGGCTGGAAGAATACACTAAGAATCCAAAACCAACGACTGATATAGTTTTCAGAATGACAATATTAAATACTTCCTCATCAAAAGTATTTTATGATATTTTTAAAAAAATTGATAAACTGGGAGAAGACTGCAAAACAAAAGTAAAAGTTAGTTGGTATTACAGCTTTTTCGACGATGAAGTTCGTGAACAGGGCCATGATTACAAAAATTCAGTAAATGTGCCTTTTGAGCTTGTTTTAATCGACAACGAAAGCTGACAATTTAATCTTCTTCAATTAATTTTTTTATCCGTTCAATCTGCATTTGCTTGTTTACTTCGCGCAATTGCTGGGCGGTTTTCGTGAAAAACTGGTGTACAGATAAAAATTTAACCTGAAGTTTATTCCAATCGTTAAGTGTTCCAATCTTGTTCTGTTCTTTCAATTCCTTGTAAAGGGTATTTGAAACAGGAATAAAATCGCTACGTCCTAAATAGTCAAGGTCTGAATCACACATAATGCTTTCAAGAACATTTTCGGGTTTAGGCGGCAATTTAGTTGCCATAATCAGCTTACAAATTTTTTCAATCTGTTCAGGGGTATATTTGTATTTGGGTAAAAATTCACGGGCAATTTGTGTTCCATTGTATTCATGCTCGTCGTATCCAACAATATGCCCCGCGTCGTGTAATAAGGCCGCGGTTTTTAATAAAAGGATAGATTCATCATCAACTCCTTCACCATAACCAATTAACTCTGCCTGGTTTATTACATCTATAGTATGCTTAAAATTATGATAATAGAGATGTGATGGCAATTCTTTTTCAAGTTTATCAAGAATAATCTCCTGCAAGTCTGTAAATTGCCGTAGCAGGTATTTGTTCATGAAAATCTGATTAGGGTGTTTTCCTGTTTTGCGCTCCAATGAATATGCAGGCTTTATTCTTCTGAGGAAGTACATTTCCATGTCACCTTTATACTTAACGGGAATCTTTCCGTTGTAATCGCATGTAAAGTATTGTTTAACAAGCTCGTAGGTCATTATTGAAATATTTATTTCGCCTTCTTCGCTTGCAGAAGCCATTCGTGTGGCTATATGAACGGTATCACCTTTTAATTCGTACGAGATTTTTTTTCTGCCTGTAAATGTTGCAGTTACCGGGCCTGTATGGATTCCCATTTTTAAATCCCAAAAATTTTTATTTTGGCTTTCGTATTCTCTTTTTAGTTCGTTCAGATAATCCTGCATTTCTAATGCAGCCAAAACAACATCAACAGGGTTTGTAATATTTTTCTCGGGAACACCTCCGGCGCACATGTATGCATCACCAATAGTTTTTATTTTTTCAATTTTATATTTCTCCACGATGGTATTAAAATGGAAGAATATTTGATCGAGTTCATCAATTATTTCAGATGATTTCGAGTGTTCTGATATTTTCTTAAATCCCTGAATATCGGCATACAATACTGTAGCCATTTCGAAGCGCTGGGTACGGGTTTTTTGAGCTTCAATTTCTTTTGGTATTAAATCGGGAGGGAGTGATGCCAGTAAATTTTCATATTTTTCAGTTTTCAAACTTAGTTTTTGAAAATTCTCTGTCAGTTCTTTTAACTGATTCGATAAATTTTTATTTTCCCTTATGAGGTCTGCAATTCTAAATACAAGTTTTTGTTCTTGATCTTTATCCATTTCGATGTCCTGAGTAATTTTTTCTTTTTCAGAAATTGTAAGTGCTTCTGTAAATTTATTCATTTTTATAGAAATTTCAACACCTTTTAATTTTTTTTATAACAAGTACAAACCTTTTTATATACAGTTATTTTTAAAAAAGGTTTTAATTATTTTTTCACGATTTGATTTACAGTATAATTTACTGGGTTAACTTCAACGTTTTGTAGATAAAAAAAGGCTGTTTTTTTACAACGGGGCGGATTTCGAAATAGCGTTTGTATTCCCTGTTACAAATCTTTATGCGGGCTGAAACGCTTGACATTGTGCGGTTGGAGTTATATGCACTTAAATTGTCCATGAAATAGTAGCGGAAATAAGAATACTTGTTACAAATAGAAAGTTTCCTTACGCAGTTGCATCCTTCCCTGAGCAGTAGTAAAAACATTATTTGCAGTAATAATTGTACGCGGGGAAGTAAAGAGAAATCCAACGGCAGTATCTAAAACACTTGGAACTATAGCCAGCTTTCTTTATGCAATGATGAAAATACTACTTGATGGAACACACTAAGTAACCTGCTTTCTTTTTTGGAGTCATTGAATATTAAAGGAAAAGGCTCAATACTGAGCCTTTTCCTGATTTTTACTTTTTAATCCGTCTAAATTCAAGACCGGTTGATTTAAGGTTTATTTCCCGATCATCATCAAGAACAGTCCATATTTTACCGGTATTTTCGCCAATTTTATTTTTTATCATTGCATATTTATTACTTTATTCATGATTTTCTATAGCAATTGTTTGATTCTTTCGTGAAAATATTCTATTGAACTTTTCTTTATAATTCTCCATCGTCGTATAAACAGCCGGTACCAGAACTAATGTAAAAATTAATGAACTTGTCAGCCCGCCAATAATGACCCATGCAAGCCCGTTTTTACTTTCGGCGCTAGCTCCGGAAGCAAGAGCAATGGGGAGCATACCGAAAATCATTGAAAATGTTGTCATAAGAATAGGCCTCAACCTTTCTTTACCTGCTTCTATTAATGCTTTTCTGACCGTTCGACCTTCATCCCTGAGTTTATTGGTAAAATCAACAATCAAAATAGCGTTTTTGGTAACAAGCCCAAGCAGCATGATCATTCCAATCATTGAATAAATTGTAAGTGATTCGCCTGTAAGCGCTAATGCAAATAAAGCTCCAATTACTGCTACGGGTATCGCGAACATTACAACAAATGGATACAGGTATGAATTGTACAGGGCAACCATCAACAGATATACAAAAATCAGGGCAGCAGCAATCGCTAAAAATAAACTACTGAATGCTTCGGATTGTCTTTCCATCTGACCTTTGTAGTCAATAGTAACTTCAGGGGAATGAACTTTTTCTTTTATCGCAGTTTTTATTTCATCTCCTACTGTTCCTACTGGACGGCCAAAAACCGAACATTTTACAGTAAGTGAAGATATTCGGTCGTACCGTTCAAGTTTATTAGGCCCCAATGACTGAGTAATGGCTGCAAAGTTTTTTAATTCTACAACTTTACCCTGATTATTTATAAATGTGAGAGAACCTACATCGTCGATTTTTTGACGGTTGAATTGGTCGAACTGGACGTTGATATCAAAATCATCATCACCTTCAGAATATTTCAGGTCTGTATTTCCGGCTAACGCAAGGTTTAGTGTACTTCCAACCTGTTGTATATTAAGCCCTAATTGTTCCATCTTTTCCCTATCGGGTTTAATTTGCAGCTCAGGCTTGCTTTTGTCAATTGACAATTTCACATCATTTGTTCCGGGTATTTGTTTAATGACTTTCATTACACTATCGCCAACTTCAAAGAGTTTATTTATATCCGAACCCCGTAATAGTACCTGTATAGGTGCATCATCAGCGGTTCCCATCATGGATGAAGGGGTTGCACTAACTTTTAACCCGGGTATCTCCTGGACTTCTTTTTTTATCATTGCAGCAAATTCACTGACTGAAATAGACCGTTGACCTTTTGGTACAAGATTTACGGTTATTTCGCTTTTATTTTTTTCATTGCTGCCTGTTCCCATATCGGAACTTGAATACCCGATGTTCGAAAAAACTTTAACTACTTCTGGTTTTTTTAGCAAAAGATTCTCTACTTTTTGAGTTAGCTGTGTTGTTTGATATATGGTATTTTGGGGTTCGCCTTCAAGCTTAACAATAAATTCGCCCTGATCGCTTTCGTTCATAAATGCGGTACCTATTAGTCCGGTACCAACCAGAGAAACTGATATTCCGATTAACACAGTTACTGTTACATACACTGTTTTGCGGTGATTCAGACTCCAATGCAGAATCCTTTCATAATAGGTTACAAGGTTTTTATAATTAGTTTCAACCCATCTGGAAAAAGCACCGATTATGGATTTTTTTGTAATATCCTGTATTTTACCAAAGCGGGAAGCCAATAAAGGAGTGAGAGTAAAGGAAACTATCAGGCTCATGAGTGTTGAAAATATAATAACCAATGAGAATTCCTTTAGCATACCACCTATCATACCTGATACCAAAGATAACGGTAGAAAAACGCATATATCTACCATAGTAATAGCCACTGCTGTGAAACTAATCTCATTTCGGCCATCAAGTGCTGCTGTGCGCTTATCTTTTCCCATCGCCAAATGACGGGAAATGTTTTCAAGAACAACTATGGAATCGTCCACCAGAATACCAATTACAAGGGTGAGCGCCATTAATGTGAGCAAATTGAGCGAAAAATCAAAAATGTACATAGCGATAAAAACCGAAATGATTGAGGCTGGAATAGAAACTAATATTATCAAAGAATTTCGGACACTATGTAAGAAAATAAACATAACTATTGCAACAAGCAGTATGGCAAACATCAAATCTTTCATAACTGCATTAGCAGATGCTAAAGTGTATGTAGAATTGTCGGATGCAATATCAAATTTTAGTTGTTCATTAGCATATTGATTTTCCATCAATTTCAATTGCTCTTTTACCCGTTTGCAAACGTCAACTGAATTGGCATCCGATTGTTTCTGAATAATTATACCTATTGAATTTTTACCGTTAATTTTATTTAAATTAGATTGTTCAGCATTGCCATCAATAACTTCGGCAATATCTGATAATTTAATGCTGCTGCCGGAGATTGTTCTTGAAACCGTTATGTTACGCAACTCATCTAAAGATTTTACCTTTCCTAATAACCTTACTGTATATTGTTTAACATCGCTTTCAATTTTACCGGTAGGCATTTCAATATTTGCATTATAAATTGCCTGGTATATCTGGCTGATTGTAATTTTGTAAGCATCGAGCTTATTTTTATTGACATTAATTCTGATTTCCCGTTCATTTCCGCCTACCAGCGAAACCTGTCCTACGCCATTAAGTTTTGAAAGCTGGGATTTAATCTGGTTATCCGTTAGCAAATACAATTTTTCCGGAGCTATCTTGGCCGTTACGCCAAGTTTCATTACCGGCATTTCATCGGAAGAGAATTTGTTAATGGATGGCGATTTCACACCGGTTGGAAGATTTGCCACCATTGCATTGATTTTACGCTGGGCATCCTGTACGGCTAAATTAGCGTCAGCATTCGATTCCAACTCGATAGTAATAGAGGATAGTCCCTCCTGTGAAGTTGTTTGCATGCTTTTAACATTCTCTAAGGATGAAAGGGCATCTTCCAGTTTTTTGGAAACAGAACTTTCTACCTCATTTGCCGATGCACCAGGGTAAACAGTTACTATACTAATTGCAGGAAAATTAAGTTTAGGGATTAACTCATAGTTTAATAAGCTATAGCATGATATTCCAAGAATTGCTAAAACCGAAAAAACTACTACTACCAGTGTGGGGCGTTTTATTGCAATTTCTGTGATTGACATAATTATTGATTTTTAATTTACAATTTTAATTGCTTTATTATCGGAAAGGTTTATCTGTCCGTTTACGATTACTTCTTCGCCTTCCTTTAAGCCGGAGATAACTTTTATATATTTATCATTCCCGTTTCCAACAACAATCTTTTTAAGTATCGCCTTGTTGTTTTCGGCAACATAAACCTCTGCATCTGTTATGCTTCCTAAAAGAGATTCGCGTGGAATGTACAATGTTTCCGATGCAACAGGAAGCTTGATCATTACCTTTACAAAGGTTCCTGATTTTAAAGGATTTTTTGAATTATTAGGAATTCCAATCTCAACAGGATAGTTGTGCGAATCGTCACCCTGAGAACTAATAAAACTGATATTCCCTTCAAATGTTACTTCAGGATATATATCGGTTGTAATAGTTGCTTTATCATTCAATTTAAGTTGATAGACATTGGCTTCGGAAACATTTAATTTGATTTTAAGCCTGGAAATATCAACGATTGTAACGATAGGGCTTCCAATATTTATGTATTCGCCTTCTTCAACCTGTTTCCTGGTAATAACGCCGCTTATCGGCGATTTTATTGTAGCATAGGAAAGTTGTTTTTCAGCTTGTTCCAATTGGATTTCAGCATTATCATACAGATTCTGAGCATCATTTAATTGCTGTTCTGTTACAGTACCTCCTTTATAAAGGTTATTGTACCTTTCCAAATCTTTTTTAAGTTTTGCAACACTGATGCCGGCTGTTTGAACAGCAAGTTTTTTTAGTTTATCATCAATGGTTGCTATAATGCTCCCTTTTGATTTTTCCTGTCCAAGTGCAGCATTCAATGAAGTAATTGTTCCCTGTGCTTCAGCAGCAATATCTATTTCTGAATGTGCCTCTGTATAACCTGTTAGTTGAAGGCTGTCGCTTATTGTCATTTTCGAAACAGGAAAAACATTTACAGAAACATAAGCCAAATCGGTACTTACATCTTTGCTTGCATTTATTTTTTTATAATTGGTTGACAGCCTAAAAATAATAAGCGCCAATATTGCTAAAGCAACAACTATGATAATTATTTTTTTCATGAGAATATATTTTAGTTATACTATTAATTTTCTTCTATTTACAACTTGCATAGGTTTTTATTTTTTCAGTTGCCGGTCTCTCCCGCAATTTTTTCCACAAACCCCTCCGGCGAACTTTCATGCTGTGACTTTGTTCCATAGAGGATATATTCATGCCCTTTTGTGCTTGTTCCTTTGAATTTGAACTCTTCAAGCATGAAGGTTTCATGACTATAGTTTAGTTTAAATTATTTATATAATTCATTAAGGTTCCTTTTGATTGTTCGAGATTTATCTTGGCGATATAAAGATTTAGCAATTTGTTATAGTAGTTGTTAAGACTTTCACGGTAGGAGCTTTCAGCCTGAACCAAATCGAGTGAGGAACCTGCACCTTGCTGATATTCAAGCTGGGTGTTTTTATATACATTTTCCGCTAAATCAAGATTGTCTTTTTCGTTACGGATGTTATCAACAGCATTGCGATATTGGATTTCGCTATTGGAAAGCTCAACCTTGATTGACTGCTCGGTAAGCCGAATACTTTCCATGCTTTTTTCAATATTCAGTTTTGATTGTGAAATTTTCGCGTTGCGTTGCAAACCGTCAAAAATGGGAACTTTGAGTGTAATACCGATGCTTGAACTTGGATACCAATTTCCTCCTGATTTAGTGAAGTCAAATTCGTCGCGCATAGCACTATATCCATAGTTTGCATTAAATGAAAGTGAAGGTAAATATCCTGCCACGTTGCGTTTCTTATCCATTTTGTAAACACTAAGGTTGGTTTTCTGTAATTGATAATCAATGTGGTTATCAACTGAAAAGCTATCTGGTTGTACTTCTATGGTCTGAAAATTGATGTCAAGAACAGTATCCGACAATACAATAGAACTATCCACGGGCATGCCCATTTGATATTTTAGTGTATTCAGCGATTGGTTGTAGCTGAGTTCGCTTTGTTGCAATTGAGATTTGATATTGTTATAACTCACACGGATTTTGTCAACATCAACTTTCTTAGCCATCCCATTTTTATGTTTTAACCCGGCAGATTCCAATAATTTTTCTGATGCAGCAAGTGTGGCTCGTAGCGAATTCATTTGCTTCTCTATTACTAATGTTTGGTAATATGTTACGCTGATGTTATAAGCTGTCTGCTCTGAAGTCTTCTTTAATGTTTGCTCCGATAGCTGCTTGCTTATTTTTGCTGCATTTAATGCTATTCCAAAGGTAGGATCAAAGATTTTTTGGGTTAGCTGCACACTACCCGATAAATTATGCTTTGTACCCATTGTTACCGGAACCTGGGTTCCGGGTTGTCCCATTAATTCACCAGGAAGTACTGTAGTGCCCAACTTCAGGTTATCGGTATATGTCCCGGAAGCATCTATCTGGGGAAGCATTGTTCCAATTTGCTCGTTCACTTTCTTTTGGCTAATGGTAACATCATAACCTGCAATTTTTATGTTGCTGTTATTTGTGTTTGAATAATTGATACACTCTTTGAGTGTTAGTGGCTTCTGAGCATGCAGATAAAAGCTGCTTATTGCAAAGAATAAGGTTAGAAATGTTATTTCTTTAAATTTCAATGTTCTTCTCATTGTATCATTAGTTTATAATAACGATACAAATATGA
This sequence comes from Bacteroidetes bacterium GWB2_32_14, assembly GCA_001768235.1. Lineage (GTDB taxonomy): Bacteria > Bacteroidota > Bacteroidia > Bacteroidales > UBA12077 > UBA12077. The sequence goes on along the minus strand of MENK01000022.1, from coordinate 65,568 downwards.
AATCAAAATAATGGACTGAAAAATTATTGAGATGAAGGGGTATAGATTAGCGAAGAATGAACCGTTGATGGGATATTATTGTCTGTATCTGCTATTAAAATCTTTACTATAGGTTTTGCCAATAGGGATTTCCTTTTCAGGAATAGTAATTGAATTTGAGCGAACAGATTCTATTCGTTTAAAGGGTAAAATAAAACTTCGGTGAACACGAATAAAATCTTTTACAGGTAATTTCTGCACCATATCATTCATTGTCATCCGTGCCACAACTGTTTGCCTGTCTTTAATAAATATTTTCAGGTAATCAGCTAATCCTTCTATATATAAAATGTCAGCCATAGGAATTTTCACCAAACTATAATCTGCACGAATAAAAATATGTTTATCTTCTGAATGATTTTGTTTGTTCATGTAATTATAATACTCACTGGCTTTGTTTACAGCCTGGCTGAATCGTTTAAAGTTGATGGGTTTTAACAAATAATCTATAGCATTAAGTTCGTAACTCACCACGGCGTATTCGCTGAATGCTGTTGTAAAAATTATCATGGTATTTTGCCGAATGGCTTTTACCAGGCCGATTCCATTCATTGATGGCATTTGTATATCTACAAATAATAAATCTACAGGATATTTCCGTAAATACTTTAATGCTTCAGTAGGATGTGTAAATGTTTTTTGCAGATTGATAAAATCCGTTTTTTCGCAATGGGAATCAATTACCTTTAAAGCCAGAGGCTCATCATCTATTGCTATAGCAGTAATCATAGTAAATTGATATGAAGTGATACAATAAAATCATTTTCAGTTTCTTTGATTGTCAATAAATGTTTGGAAGGATATATCAAACTTAAACGATGTTTCGTGTTTTTAATACCTAGTCCGTTATGTTCGCTTGTATCGGGCTGAGTTTTAACTTTATTGTTTGCAACTAAAAAATGCAATTCCGATTCGTTTGCTTTAATACTTATTCTGATGTTACTGTCTTGTTCTGAATTCACACCATGCTTGAATGCATTCTCAACAAATGGGATAAGCAACATGGGGGCAATCTGCAATTCGGAAAACTCCCCTTCAACAGTATAATCAAATTTTATTTTACTTTCTAATCTCAACTTTTGCAGTTCAATAAAGTTGTTAAGGTAATTAATTTCTTCTTCTAAGGGCACAAAATCATTTTGAGTTTCTTTCATGGTGTAACGCATCATTTCAGAGAGCTTATCAACCATATCCGCAGTTTGTGGTGATGTATCAATTGCAGTAGCATAAATATTATTTAAGGTATTAAATAAAAAGTGCGGGTTGATTTGGAATTTTAAAGAAGAAATCTGGGCAACTAATTTTTCTTTTTCCACTTGCCGGAGATGATTGTTAATGGTTAATGAGATGGATGCTAAAATTGAAATAATCAGCATTAAAAAAGTATTAGCTCTCATAATAGGTTCTATTTTTATTAGTACAGGATTAATGTTTACCATATTATCCGGATTAAAATCAAATAAATTTAAAAATACACCTGACAAAATAAAAGCTATTACAATGCTTAATACAAGCATAATTACGTATAACAGGTACTTTTTTAATAAGAGGAATTTGGGAATCAGAACAAAATAATTGAAATAAAAAATAACAATAAGAAAAAGGCCCAAAATAACAATCGGGACTAATGAAATAGTATCTGTTGGGGCGAAAGATTTAATAACCTGATAAGTGGAAAAAAAGGGAATCATTAATAGCAACCCCCAGGCTATAACATGAATTGAGAATGTAAAAAAGAGGTTTTTCATTTTCATTCAATTTTGAATCACAAATCAAAGATAAGATTTTCGTTCGATAAAATATTTGCGATAAAAAGAATGAGTTCGTAGAAGAACAAAAAAGCGTTGTGTATTTTTCATACTCCAGTATTACTTTTAGATAGTCTGACAGTCTCGGTATAGAAAAAGCGCAGGATTTCTCCCAGTGTTTTTGTTCGCTGCTAACCAGGTTTAGAAATTGTTAATAAACCACTTCACCCCGCATTTTTCTGTTGTGTGTAGTTAATCTTTAATCTATAAATCCTATTCTTTTTAATACTTCTATCAATTTTAATGATTTTTCTTGTTTCTCAAGTGAAGGAAGCCACTTATCATAAAACCAATCAAGATAGGTCTCGTATCCTTTCTCTTTCCAATTTGTGAAAAGTTCTAAGTCAGCATTATCATATTCATTAATAATAGATAAGATTTTATCTTGATTATAATCATTATACTCACCATAATGTACAATGTGCTTAATATTTATACGGGACTTTTGATTTACAATTTTATTCATCGGATAGCCAAGACATAAATAAAGCAAAGGAAAACAACCCTTTCTTGGTAATTTTAAAAGGTCGAAAATTTTATCTAAGTCTCTAGTGTAAGTGTCGTTCGTAGTTAAATAACCAATACCTAATGAATTAGCTGCAATTACAGCATTTTGAACTGCCAAGCTAACATCAATAACTCCTGTTAAAAAGGGTTGAAAATGATTAAACGAAATATTTTTCCCTAAATATTCTTTAAGGCATTCATGCCTATGAAAATCAACAATAAATAGAAGAACTTTATCACCTTTTAAGCCTAACTGTTTTTTTTCATTGTCATCAAGAACAATAATTGAATAGCTTTGCCTATTTGAAGCATTTGGGGCTTTTATACACGATTCAATTATCATATCAAAATCATCAGTAGAGATTCTTTCTTCACTAAAATTACTACTTCTGGTAGTTTTAAGAGTTTGGATACTTTTTATAACATCATTCATGTTTGTATCTCTTTTTAATTATACACAACGGTCTTTGGTTACGTTTTGTGCGGGAATTCCGCCCAGCGTTCCAGTCAGCCCATAAAGTTTAAAGATAATTAAAAATGTCAAAAAACCGCTAAAACCCGCATTTTTTTGATGCAATGTTATGGGCTGGTGTTAAATGTTTTCTGTCTTTTTTCTATCAATTTGTTACTTTGTTTCTGTCTGCCGTGCGTTGGCTTTGGTGGCTCTTTTGCAATTTTTGGTTTTAGCGTTGGCTTGTGCGAATTGCAAATGTGTCGCCAAATGCGTGGGCTAATTCAATAATATATTTTCTATTTCTTCACTCGCTTTTTTCAAAGCTTCATTTGTCTTGTCTTTCAGTTGCTGGGCTTGTTGTCTTATGCCTGTAATATGTTCGGCTATTCCTTTTTGTGTGTCAAGCGGTGGAACTGAAATTGGTAAACTTAAATACTCATTCATTATCAAGTTTCGAATCCCATTAGTTTGACTTTGCATAACATCTGTGATTTTGATATTATGAATGGTTTTTAAATAATTGAAAACAAAATCAGGATTAACAATGCTTTCATTTACTCTGAATTTGTGAACAAAGTTGCTGTAGCCAAGTGAGTAATTATCTGTAAGTTCTTTTGTCAAAATTGAAATTCTGCCAACCGGTTGGTTTTCGCTACCGCCTGATTTTTCGATTAGTAAGTCATTGGTTTGAATATCCAATGCTTTATACTTTAACTTGTCTATTAATCGGTATTTTGCTCTGCTTCCATCAACATTCAAATTAAATTTGTTATCAAATTCCGTTGCTCTAATAACTAAACAGCGAACAAATTCATTTTCATCAAATACTTCCTTATCATCATTTCCCCAGTCACCTGCGCAACTTTGAATAATTACCGATTTAAGAGTTTGATATTTATATTTTGTTTTATAAAGTGATTGTATTAGTTCTTTACTTTGAATAGAATAAAGTTTTGGGTCAAATCTACCGCCTGTTATTTCTTGAAAAGTAGTTGTAAACATTCTATTCTTCAAATTATTTTCAGGTGGTTGGGGTAATTTAATTCCTAATTCATTTAACAAATAATCGTCAATGCTTGAAAGTAGTTTTTCGGCTTCTGCTTCGTTCTGTTTTTTCTGCTCAACTACTTTTCTTGTAATTTCTAAAATCTTTTTATCTTCAATGATAGGGATTGAGAGCAATGCGGGATAATCTAATGCTGGTCGTGTTCCGCCTGTACTTCTTCGGCTTGCCAATTTTTCGCCAATGTCTGTATTTAAAAACGCTGCAAGTGTTTCACTAATTTCTTTATTGCCTGTGCGGATAACACAAACATGCTGATTAATATTCCCTTCAAAGCCTTCGGGTACAACAGAAGCAACCGCCATTCGCCCAACACCAGTAATTTTAACTAACAAATCGCCTTCTTTTACCTGGCTGCGCTTCAACATTCCGTTGTGCGTTTCTTCGTTTATGTATTTACAATCGTCAAACTCTAAAATACCGGTTGGTGAAAGGTTTTGCACACGCAAAAAGGGTATGCCATTTTCTTTTTCGGAATAATATTTTTCGCTTTCAGTTGTTTTGGGTGTTGCTCCGCTCGAAATTCCAACAGCATAATCACGTAACTTTTTGGGCTCTTTAGCCAAAACTTTCTTTTCAAGTTCCAATAATTCGGGAACATAGTAAAAAGGGTCAAGCCGTTTTTCCAATTCGCTTTTTTGCAAAATGAAAACACGGCTTTTATTTAATGCTGTGGATTGTATAGTGTAATTGCTCATTATTTCTTAGGCTTTAATTTTTTCGGAGCATCCTTCTCTTTCAACAAACCTTTTGCATTTAATGAAGTAACTACATTTTTACCTGTTTTAGCTTCCAGCTCTTTGCGAGCAACCTTTGCCACATTGCCACCCTGTTTAGCTACTTTTTTACTTTCTTCAAAATCTTTTGGGTTGGTTGCGGCTGATATGTCTTTTGTAGATGCTTCGGCAAGCATGTTTAGAATGAGTTCGGTATTGGTCATGTTATCCCGTAGGTTTTCCTTTTTCAAACCTTTCAGAATTTTGTATTCTTTAGTGGTTTTATCGCTCCAGGCTTTGGTAATAATGTCGGTAAGCGTAGCAAACTGAACACCTTCTTTCAATCCCCTTTTTTTCCATTCATCTGTCAGTTCTTTTCTAATTTCAATACTTTTCAGTCGCTGATTAATCCAGTTTTCTGAATAGCCTAGTTTCATGTATTGCTCCAATGCCCTGTCGATACTGAGTTCAGGGTCTTGCATTTCGTCTAAGCGTTCTGAGGCTACCTGTGCCAACCAAAGTTTAAACGGTTCCGCTTTTGGTGATGGTATGGATTGAATGAGTCTAAAAAGCTGTTCTGTATCAGCCACATCGGTTTTGTAAAATTTACCATCGGCAGATTGCATTTTCAGTTGTCCGATTTTTTCGGACAACTCACTTCCTTCTTTTTTTAGCTTAGTTTTTAAGTCGCTCCAGTATTTTCTGGGTCTATCGGTATTAGTCAATACTTCAATCACGTCAATTATTGATATAAACCATTTTTCCTGGTCGGCATCCCATAAGGTTCTTACCTTTTTATCTTCAAATATTTGAATGGCGTTTTTTTGTTTCATTTTTCTTACAGTTTATAGAAAAAACGGAAATTCCGATTTTTCTCAATGATTCCCCGTTACAAATCTTGATGTGAGACGAACTATTGTTTAACTTCACCCCCCCAATATTTTATACACGTTGTTAAGGGCTGGTATTTATGGTTTATCATATGGAAAACCTTCTTTGTCAAGAATTTCATATTTCCAATGTTGTTTATCATTATTCCATCTTTTACTCTGACTTCGTAGCTGAGCCACATCATCACGCATTTTCTTTAGTTCCTTTTTTTCTATATCAGTTAGATTTTTGATTTTTCCGCTAATTGTTAGTTCTTCAATTTTCCTCCAACTCCTAATTTTACTTTCAATTCCTTCCCTCTCTTTTTGTTTTTGCCATTCCCACTCAACTCCATTTCTTGAAAGCAAATCACCAAGTAATTCAATCCTAATTGAACTTATTAAATCATTCCTATTTTCCCTAATTTGTCTTGCTCTTAGGGTCATTTGGTCACTTAGCCAATGACCTACTTTTGTTTTTTGTGATGGTACAGTTTTATAATTTTTCTTTTTGCTATAATAATTTTCTAATTCAACTAAATTGTCAGTCCATTCATCATCTTTAGGTTTACCTCCTGTGCTTGATGGTTCCCATAAGAATTTTATAGAATTCATTTTATTCTCCTCATGCTGAGTCCAGGGCGGAGGATAATTTTCGTTGCCTTTTCTTCGTTGCTTTTGATATGCACACCAAATTCCTAATTTATAATAAGGGTTGGACTTATCTGAAAATTGAGGAACATGAGTATAATTGGTATTTGGGTCAACTTTATTTTTATAATCAACAAGCTTTAGAAAATCTTTATCCCACTTTATTAATCTTCTACGTTCAATACCAACCCCTTCAAATGGAAAATCAACACTTATTAATTTTGCTTCTATTTCTTTGGGTAATCCCTTTCTATTATGTAACGCATTCATTTTCTGATACCAGCGAAACAATTCTCTATCCTCAGTGTGTTTACTTACTATTCCGGAAGGTCTTATGTCTTTTTTGTAAATAACATAACGTTCAAATAAAATATCAAATCTATCATAATCGTATGCGGTAAAATGAATTTCTTTTGTCCTTGATTTAATATGTTTCTGGTCAAAACCAGTCTCTATATCAAATTCAGAAATTTCAATGCTTTCATCTTGCCCGTTTGTATTCTCTCCATCGTTTGTTTTAGTTTCTGTTGTTCTATTATTGATCATTGATTGATTAAAAAGTAAGTTTTGACTTACCAATTCATTCAATAAATCTATGTTAAGAAGTTTGATTTTGTCGGATGAAAGATTTAATAAATCAGAATAATATTCTTTAATTTCTCTAAGCACATTCTTTCCTTGATTGTCAGTTACTGTTAGGAAATCAAGTTGTATAGATGCTTCGATATTATTCTTAATCCCAGAACTTGTAAGATTTGAAGAACCAATTATAATTCTTGAATGTTTTGAACCTTCAAATATGAATAACTTGGGATGATAAGTAACGTAGTCTCTTTTATCGTGAAATATATAAGTTTCTATTTTTTCATTAATTAATTGCTCAAGAGCCTCCTTAGAAGTTCCTTTATTATCAACACCGATGAAGAACCTTATTTGTTTATAAGTTTCCTGTGCCTTTTTTATATATGGGATCAGCAATCTAACACCCGAAATGGCGGCAAAAGCAACAAATCCATTGAATACTTGATAATTAGAACTATCAAAAGATACAGCAAGTTGTTTTCCAACGTTGTATTTGTTTTCTGTATCAAGTCCGTGTCCTAAAAATTTAGCTTTCATAATGCTGTGTCGTTTCTATGCTTGCCCGCTAACTTCTTTGCAAAACCTGTTTTTGGTTTCGGGTGATTCTAATTCTTTATTACTTTTTTCGATAATGAAATACCTGGGGTTATTACTTTTACAATATAAATTCCCTGGCTGATGTTCAGTAAATTCTCATTAAATAAATAACGGGTTCCATAAAGTAAATTCTGATATTGTTTTTCAAAAATGATTGAACCGTTCATATCAATTAACTGAATTTTTATAAAACCATTTTCTTTGGGGATGAAATCAATTGTAATATTACCGGAAGAAGGATTCGGGAAAATCGAAAAATAAAAATCTGTTGTTAACTTATTTGTCGATTCTATTACAGGTACATAGAGATTTATTGATATTAAAGAAGTATCATTATCATCTTCTATTGTAACCAGGTTACATGAATAATTTCCTGCAATTAACGAATCATTGGATAAAGTAATTTGTACAGTGTCGGTTGACGATATTTCAATTATTCCGGATGTTTTATTTATTGTAATCCATGAATTTTCTGTCTCATTTTCAACTGCAATGGAATAATTGGCAGAAATATTACCCGTGTTGTGAATATATATGTTGTGAACCGAAGTTTCTTCATTTAAAAGGGTATCGTTAATTGAAGCCGGTAAAACTAAAATGGATGTATCTTCAAATACATTCAGGTTAACCGGGATCGTATATGTATTATTATTTTCCCCGGTTATTGTAACATTGCAAGAATAATTCCCTGCAACTAATGAATCGTTAGTCAATGTTACTATTAATGTATCTTCAGATGATATTTCAATTGTTCCTGTTGATTTATCTATAGTAATCCAGGGATTTTCAGATTCTGTTATATTTTCCAAAGTAACCGAGTAATTATTAGGTGTATTTCCAGAGTTAAAAAGTAAAATTTTATTACTGGATGATTCCTGATTCAAAAGGGTTTCAGTTATTGACGATGGCGAGTAAGACAATGATTGAATTAAAGGTACATTTAAATTAAATGGAATAGAATAAGTGTCGCCATCTTCTTCTGTAACAATAATATTAGAGCTATAATTACCCGGAACCAGAGAGTCATTGGATAAAGTAACCAGTATAGTGTCATTGGATGAAATACCTATTGTTCCACTATTTTTATTAATACCAATCCAGGGGTGTTCAACTGAATTTTCGATTGATGCAGTATAATTATTCGCGGCAATTCCTGTATTGTAAAGGATAACCTGTTGAACAGATGATTCTTCATTTAAAAGTGTATCACGGATTAAGTTCGGAATTACAGCAAGTGAAGTGTCTTCGAGAATAATATCAATATTAACAGTAGAATTTGAATTAAAAGAAATATTGTTTATCGTTCTGGACGAATAACCATCGGCTAAAACAGTAAGATTATACATGCCGGGTTCAATCAACCGGTGAAAATCTCCATTTTCTAAATCAGTAAAAACCATTGAGCTATCGTTTACCTGGTCGTGGTTTTCGATATAAATCATGGCTTCAACAGGATTTCCATCCGCGTTTTTAACAGTACCATGAATTCCATACGTGCATTCTTTCATAAACTGCAACAAAGATTCTTTGTTGTAATTCCAATAATTATTTAAATATTCAGTTGCCAGAAGTTTTGTTGAAGAAACCTCAATGGTAATTTCCCTGCATTGTTGCCAGTAATTCATGTAATCCTGGCGTCCACCTGTAATAACATACCAATCGCCTCCTTCGGTTACGCCACTTGAATATAAATTTGTCATATATGTTGGGAATACTGTTCGTGCGGTAGCAACATAATCTGTACATACCCTGAGAAACCAGTCATTATCTGCATGTGTGTTTTGTGAGCTGGTCCATGTATCCCATGGATAATTCATTACTTCTTCGCCACCATGGAAATTAGCAGCCATCACAAAATGACGTGCTTCTGCAAAATCCATCATTGCCTGTGTTTCGGGTTGATATGGTGCACTCTCGCCTGTTCGGGGATCGGGAAAATCACGATTCACATCCACTCCGTTTGCATTATACCTGGTAGAACCGGAAACAGTGTGGTTTCCGTCGTCATATGTCCCGTCAGGATTTGCATTCGGGTTAATATATATTTCGATGTTATTTACCAGGCCCGTTATTCCTGTTTTTGTTCCGTAGCTTGTTAATAATGAATCAGCTAATCTTAGCATAAGTATAAACCCGGTTGTTTCATCACCATGTATCGTACTTGAATAAAAAAACTCAGGTTCAGTTTCATCTGTATTTACATTGTCTGATATTTTTAAAACGTACAGTTTTCTTCCTTCAACAGTTGTTCCAATAGAATCTAATTTACAAATTGACGGGTAATCTGACTCGAAATTTTTCATCATGCTTCTATAAACCTCGTAAGTCGGATATCTGTCCCAATCAGCCATTTGGTCAACAGTTGTTGCCATGGTAAGTGATTTTGGAACTTCTTTCTGCAAATACTCAATTTTATAACCCAATTGTTTAAACTTCGAAAGTTCGGCTTCGTTGGCATAAGCATATACAGTGTTTCCTCTGACATTGTCAATTGAAATAATCTCTGTAATTGTTTCAATTTCCGATTTTGATTGTATCTCAAATTTGAAATAATACTCGGTAAAATTTTGTGCAATACTATTTTGAAAGGTGAATAATAATAAAATAGCTGCTATAGGTATGATTCGTTTCATTTAAATAAATAAAAATAAAGCATGAAATTTGGGTATTGATTATTGATTAGGATTCATTAATCTTCCAATAAACAGTATCGTGTTTGTTTCGTTATCTTTAATAATGTATATGAAAGGGTGATCTGCTTTAAAAACTGCATCTTCAAGCATCATGCTGGTTTTTCGCATTGTAACAGCTGTGGCAGCAGCAGCTTCTGTTCCTTCTTCATTTACATCTATATAGGCCTTGTGAATTACTTTATCAATAAAGAGATTTTCATTTTCCGATATTCCCGAAAAGTCGGCATTTCCTGTAAAAGCAACAGGCATTCCCATCTTAATTAATTGTTCTTTTAAATCGTAAGTAGCTTCAGTTTTAAATTTAGGGAGTGAAAGCTCAACCCGTTTTTTTTTCATTTTATCGAAATAACCGGTATATGAATTATTAATGAAAATCTTTTCAATATCTTTTAATCCATAGTTTTCCTTTGGAAGGAAAATAAACATGGATTGCCTGTATTCAATATATGGGATTTCAACAATGGAGAGTAAATTATCCTCGTAAAAATCTGTATTTATAGAGTTGTTCATAAAAGTTGCCCGGGTTTGGCACGTTTTAAAAATATAGAAAATGTCTTCTGTATTGTATTTTTTTTCAAAAGGTTTTTCCCAGGCATTGTTAAAATAAATGGCATTTACCAAAACCAACATGGTAGAGTTTTGAATAGATCCTTCTGTTAATAAATTCGTTATCCTGTTATTGGTGTTTTTTTCGACCCATGAATTAATTTCTAAACGCGATTTTTCAGGGGCTTTGTAAAACGGGGAATGAAAAAGGCCTGCATTATAATACGTTTGATTTATAAACGAGAATTCATCAGATACTTTAAATCTTTCTTCTATCCATAATGAGTTTGCAATTCGAATATCAATACCTTCTGTTCCCGATTTGGTAATTTGGGTATTTAATAAATTAAAACTTTGATGAAGTTCATCCTGGTTTTTTGAAAATGAAAGAGCCTTACTCATTTGCTCCAGGGTTTCACCACGGGCGCCCGCGTATGTCATAGCTAATGCCGATGAAATACTAAACGGGGAGTATATTATGTTTACTGGTTCCTGTTTAACTTGTTCATATAGCTTTGTAGCAAATTCAGAATTTCCTTTTACTGTCATATCAATGTTTTGAGATGTTAATTGTAAATAAGACATAGAAAAGCCTAATAAAATGAATACATGTTTCATAACTTTTAGTTTTAAATCAAATGGTTTACATTACAAATTTACAAAACCATTTCAATAATTAAACCAAACATGGGTTAAAGTGTTTTCCATTTGGTTATTTCGTATGAATAATTTTCAATAAGCTATAAAATATTGAAATTTGTTGTATTATTTTGTACATTTATCTTTTATAAGTGCAAAACGAATAGAATTATGAAATATCCATGCAAGAAATTGAACGAAACGAAAATGATTATTCCATGGCGTATTCCATCTGACTGTCGTCAGGCAAGTTGTGACCTTAATAAAAAAAATTAAAAAATAAACAGATGAAAAAACTTCTATTATTATCAGTTGTATGCTTTGTTGTTGTTTCAGCAAATGGGCAAAGCATATCTTCATCGGTTGTAGCTTCAGCTGGTGGATATTCAGAGGCTGGAGAAATAAGCCTTAGTTGGACTCTTGGGGAACTCGCTGTTGAAACTTTTACTGCATCTGAATTGATTTTAACCCAGGGATTTCAACAAGGATATTACGAAATTACAGGAATTGACGATCCTTTAAATGCAGATTTTAAAGTAAAAGTTTTCCCGAATCCTGCTGTTGAATTTATTTATATTCAGGTAGAAAATCAGGATATACAAAAAATAAAAATTGAATTGTATAACATGGAAGGGAAACTAGTTCATAACGAAATCTATGAAAATCCAGCTATTTCTTATGAACTGGATATAAGCAAGCACAGTTCAACTCAATATATACTTAAAATAACCGATTTGAGCGGTGGATTAATGCAAACATATAAAATAATTAAAAGGTAGTATTTATACTTATTTTCTTATTTATTAGATAGTTAGTTTTTTAATTATTTTGTTAAAATATTTAAAAAGACTTTATTTGTCGTTATTGATAAATAAAGTCTTTTTATTTAAATGATAAAATTAGACCTGATTATAGTTCTGATTGTTATTCTCTTTATTCTTATATCACTTTATAAAGAATTATTAGGAGCTACTTTTACTTTTGTAATTGCAGTAACAATTCTGGGGTTTTTTAAAATTCTTAGCCCGGGCGAGATATTAAATGGTTTTGCAAACGAACAGGTTGCAGTAATCATTTTACTTTTATTATTAGGAGAAATAATCCGTCAAACAGCAATAATTGAAGTATTGTTTGACAAAGTTTTTAAATCGGCAAAGAACTACCGCGGCTTTTTAAGCCGAATGACACTTATTATATCCGGGTTTTCGGCTTTTTTCAATAATACACCTTTAGTTGCTGTAATGATGCCATATATTAATACATGGTGTAAACGAAATAATATTTCCCCGTCAAAATTTCTGATGCCACTTTCGTACGCGGCTATATTAGGCGGGTGCGCAACTTTAATAGGTACATCAACAAACCTCATAGTGAATGGAATGTATGTTGAACAACAAATAATTCCAAACTCACAATCGTTAAATATCTTTGAATTTGCCTGGGTTGGTGTACCAATGATTATTATTGGATATTTCTATTTAATATTTTTTGGAGACAAATTACTTCCATCAAACCCCGATTTACTCACTGATTTTTCACAAAACACCCGCAGATATATTGTTGAAGCAGAAATACGCAAAAACTCACATCTTATTGGTAAAACAATTGAAGAATCCGGACTGGCAGGTTTAAAAGGATTGTATTTAATAGAGATAATTCGTAAAAAATATAAAATTTCAGTTGTTTTAAATGATCTGACTATTCAACAAGACGATCTTTTAATTTTTGCAGGCGATACAGAAGTAATTACAGAAATGTTGAATGCTGAATCCGGACTTACGCTGCCTTCTGTAGGGATGTTAAACAAGAAAAAACAAACCGAAGTAGTTGAAATAGTTATTTCTCACAACTCTACAATGATTGGTAAATCTGTGAGCGAAATTCGTTTTCGTGCCAGGTTTGATGCTGCTGTTATTGCTATTCATAGAAATGGAGAACGTATTTATAGTAAAATTGGAGATACTTATATAAAAGCCGGTGACGTACTTTTACTTTATACAGGTATTGATTTTTACAGCAGGTCTATTGATACGCACGACTTTTATTTTATTTCAAAAGTGAAAGACTTTCAGAAAATAGAATCTTATAAAATTTGGACTTTGTTGGGAGGAACGGTTTTAATAATACTTTTATCGGCACTACATCTTGTTTCACTATTTATGGGATTGGTTGTATTGTTAATGGTTGTAATAGCTATGAAAATTGCAAAACCCAAAGAATTATACAAAGCTGTTGATTATAACCTGGCAATGATAATTGCATTGTCTCTTGCTCTTGGAACAGCAATGATAAAATCGGGTGCTGCTGATTTGGTTGCTGATATATTAACACGAATATTTTTACCTCTTGGAAAAGTAGGCTTACTTTTTGGTATTTACATAATTACTGCTGTTTTAGCTGCATACATTACAAATAAAGCCGCGGTAGCTATTGTTTTTCCTGTATCAATAATGATGGCTGCGAATTTGGGTTTAAATCCAATTCCATTTGTTTTAGTGGTTTCTTTTGCTGCAGCCGCTAACTTTATGACCCCACACGGATACCAAACCAATTTGATGGTTTATGGGCCGGGAGGGTATTCGTTTAGCGATTTTTTCAGGGTTGGCTTTCCTTTAACTATAATCTATATGTTAGTTACCGTGTTTATATTGCGTGTAGTTTATTTTTAATAATGCTATAATTATGAAAGTTGAAGAATTACAAAAAACAGCAATAGATGCAGCAATTAAAGCAGGTAAAGAAATTTTAAAGGTTTATCATTCAAACGATTTTGATATTAATATTAAATCTGATAATTCTCCTTTAACTCGGGCAGATAAAATAGCACATGAAATTATTTCAGAAATACTTACTATTACCGGGTTACCTGTTTTAAGCGAAGAAGGAAAGAATATTCCATATGAAACCAGAAAAAACTGGAATCAGTTTTGGCTTGTTGATCCTTTAGATGGTACAAAGGAATTTATTAACCGAAATGGCGAGTTTACTGTAAATATTGCATTAATTAAAGAGAATGAGCCTGCCTTTGGAGTTATATATGTCCCTGTAACAAAAGACCTTTACTTTGGTGGCGAAAATATGGGCTCATATAAAATCATTAATATTGACGAAACAGTACCTTTTACTGATATCTCAACCCTTGTTCAAATGAGTTTTCAATTACCCTTTTTTATTGATGAAACCTGTTTTACGGTTGTTGCCAGCAAATCGCATTTAAATCAAGAAACAATAGATTATATTGATAATTTAAAAAGCACACACAATAATATTGAGTTTGTATCTAAAGGAAGTTCATTGAAATTATGCATGGTTGCCGAAGGTACAGCAAATATCTACCCGCGTTTTGGCCCAACCATGGAATGGGATATCGCGGCAGGACATGCCATTGCTTTTTTTTCAGGATGTTCTGTAACCGGGCAAGATGAAAAAACTCCTTTAAGTTATAACAAAAAGGAGCTTTTAAATCCGGGGTTTATTGTAAAAAGATAATTATCTGAACCTCTCTTTTAATATTTTTGCGTATCGACGACTTATAGTATATGGTTCTTTTATACTTTTTAAGCTTATTTTGTATGAATAATTAAACCAATTATCAATTTTCTCAATATATTCAAGATTAATAATAGTGGAACGATGAATTCTGCAAAAATAATTTAGAGGAAGCCTGTTTTCCCATTCTTTCATCGATTTTGATACGAGCCCACTGTTGCCTTCAATTGTATTAATTCTAGAATAATCACCTTCAGATTCAATTGCAATAATTGAACTTACCTTAATAAAAACTAATTTTGTTCCCAAGGTCAAAAACAACCGGTCATCATATTTTAATTTATATTCCAGACTTGGTTCTTCTGCTGAACCTGATTCAAGTCTTTCTATTGCTTTCTTTAATCTTTCGTGCGTTATTGGTTTTAGCAAATAATCTAAGGCATTAACTTCAAAAGCCCTTAAAGCATATTCATCAAAAGCTGTAGCAAAAATCACTTTTCCTTTATAATCGATTTTATTTAGTAAATCAAAACCCGAATCACCGGGCATTTGAATATCAAGAAAAATCAGGTTCGGATCAATTTTACCAATCATATTGATTGCAGAGTTCACATCTTCTGCTTCGTGAACCGATTCAATACATTCATAACCCGAAAGCATATTGATTAGTTCTTTGCGGGCCAGCCTTTCATCATCTACAACAAGTACTTTATATCGATTACTGGTCATATATATCTTGTCTGATTTTTATTTGAATACAAACTATATTCTCTTCTTTGTTTATAGTCATCTGATAACCATATTTGTATGCATTTTTTAAACGCTTTTCAACATTTTGCAAACCGGTTCCGGTTCCATCATGATTTTCAACGCTTTCGATCCATTTTCCTGAATTACAAATTGTAAGATTAAACTCATTCGTGTGAATGTATGATTGAAGAAGAATTTTTAAAGGCATTTTGCTTGTTTTCATACCATGTTTAATCGCATTCTCAATTAGCGGATGTAAAAGAAAACTCAATACCTTGAAATCTTTAGCCTGATCAGAAATATTATATTCAATTTCCAACTTTTCCTCGAAGCGCTTTTTCTCTATGGACAAATAGTGTTTTATTGCTTCTAATTCACGACTAAGTGGAACAAAGGCCAATTCTTTCTGTAGTAATGAATATCTAAGAAATTCAGAAAGTTCTGTAATCATTGATTTAGCAGCTTTCTGATTTTCGTCAACCAAAGCCCTTATAGAATTTAATGAATTAAACAGGAAATGTGGATTTAACTGATATCGAAGCATTTCTAACTCAGCACGTTGAGCTAGTAATAAAGCTTCCTCCTTACTTTCTTTTTCGTTTTGATAATCAATCCAAAATTTTGTTCCAAAATACATCGCGATCCAACCAAAAACTAAAAAGAACTGGGAAAAATTTATCTTTATTAACCCATAAAAAGTCAAACTTTTAAAAAAGTATTCTGCTCTTTCGGGTTTCCAGAAGTGATAACTAAGGAATATATCTAAAAAATACCAGGTTAATGTGGAAATATAAATAAGGACAATTAATAATGAAATTCCAGTAAGTATATTATTTATCTTCTTTTGAATATATCTAAGTATATACCTGAGCAATGAAGTAATAATAAAGCCTGATAGGTATGTTACAAAATTTAAATAGAATGAAATAAAATTATCAAAATCTCCTTTTCTAAAAAAAAGAGTCATAAATATTCCATAAAGAATCCAACCTGCCAGATTTGCAATCCAAAACCATTGGTTTGTATTTTTAATATTTATTTTCACTCTTTTTGGTATGTTAATTATATGCTAATATCTTAATTATTTCTGATGTATAAAAAACAAAATAGCTTAACGGTTAATAAATTCGATAAACGGTTTATTACTATATAACCTTTTATAGATGTATTTAACCATTTATCGAAATCATATTTAAAACTATATTTTATTGTAAGAATTTTACTTACAAACTAAATTCAAAAATCATGGAAAAACATTTTAAAACATTATTAATTGCATTAATACTTCTGCCATTAAACCTTTTTTCAGAAGATATTAATTTGAGTGATCAGTTGTTTTTATCGATTAGAAATGGCGATATAAATCAGGTTAAATCAATAATCGATATTGATAAAAATCTTATAAACTCAAGAAATCGATTATATTCAACGCCTTTAATAGTTGCAGCCTCAGTTAATAAACTTGAAATATGTAATTATCTAATTGATGCTGGTGCTGATATAAATCTTGAAAATTCAAATAATTACAGAGCTATTCATTATGCAGCATATAATAATCAGTTTGAATTGGTTAAAAAACTTGTTGAAAAAGGTGCCGAAATAGAAGTTTGGAACAATAGAGGAAGATTACCTATTCATTATGCTGCATATGCCGGAAATATTGAAATGCTTGAATATTTCGTTAAAAAGGGATTAAAAATTAATACGAAAGCTGGGGATGATGGTGGAACAGTATTACATTTTGCCTGCAATGGGAAAAATCTTGAAATGGTTAAATATTTGTTGAACAAAGGTACTGACCTTTCAGTAGTTGATAATGAAGGACTTTCTGTATTGCATTGGGCAACAAGTGGTGGGAGCATAGATATAATCAAGTTTTTAGTTGAAGAGAAATCAATGGATATAAGAATTACTAATTCAGCGGGCGTTGGTCTATTTCATTCTGCAGCTTTTGGTCGTAATTTTGAAGCAATAAAATACCTTATAGATAAAGGATTTGGGATAAGCGAAAAATTTGAAGATGGGCAAACAGTTTTGCATTTAGCCTGTGATGCAGGCGATTTGGAGTTTGTTAGATATGTAATAGAGCAGGGGGCTGATGTAAATGCAATTGACAACAGAGGAACTACTCCTTTAAATAATGCAGCTTTTTCAGGGAATGTAGATGTGGTTGCTTTATTAATGGACAAAGGTGCAATTTTAGCCCCCAAAATTTGTAAAGAAACTGCATGTGCCGAATCTCCGACACCTTTGCATAATGCTACCTGGCGTTCTCCAAACGTTGTTGAATATTTTATTAGCAGAAATGTTGATGTTAATATTCTTGATGAGAATTATAAATCTGCTCTTCATAATGCGATGCAGGGAGATAGTATAAGAAGTATTAAACTGTTATGTGATGCAAAAATTAATATAAACCAAAAGGATAAAAACGGGATGACCGCATTGCATTATGGTGCAAAAAGAGGGAAAATTGATGCCATTAAATTGTTGTTGAATTATAATCCTGATTTAAATATTGTTGATAATTCAGGTAGAACTGCTCTACACTATGCTGCAATTACTGGAAATTTAGATGTTACTGATCTTTTAATAAAAAATAATCCAAAAATAAATATAAAAGATATAAATGGATGTACAGAAGTTGATTTGGCTTACTATTATGGAAATAATGAAGTTGCTGAACTGATAGTTTCAAAGGGAGGTAAAAGTGTAAATAAAACCAAAGATCTAAAAAATAAAGAATTGACATTTGGAGAATCAGTTATATGGTATCTCGATCATAGTGGATATGCAATTAAAACTAAAAATAATTTATTGATTTTTGATTACTGGGAGCGACAACCATTACCTGAAAATGGATGTTTGAATAACGGGTATATAAATCCTGACGAAATAAAAGATATGAATGTTACAGTTTTTGTATCGCATACTCATATGGATCATTTTTCTCAGGTTATTTTCGATTGGAAAGATAAAATAAAAAATATCAATTATGTTTTAGGATTTGAGCATAATACAGATATTGATTATGCTTTTATTCCAGCCAGAGAAACAAAAATGGTAGGAGATGTAAAAGTTACTCCTGTTACTTCAAATGATTCAGGACAAGGATTTTATGTTGAAGTGGATGGAGTCAAAATATTTCATCCCGGTGATCATACGAACATTAGTCGCGATATGTGCCCGAATTATACTGGCGATATTAAATTCTTAACCGAAATGAATAAAAAAACTGATATTGCATTTTATCCTGTTACAGGATGTCGTTTTCAGGATAAAGTAGCACTGAATATGGGTACTGAATTTGCCCTAAAAACCATGATGCCTTCAATTGCATTACCAATGCATGGTACAGATAATGAATACGAATACAAAAGAATAGCTGAAGAATTTAATTCGAGTCTAAAAATAGAGAGTTTTAAATATCCATTAAACAGAGGAGATAGGTTTTTTTACAAAAATGGTGATTCAGGTTTAGCAAAAAAAGATTGATTCTTGTTAACAAGTTATTAAATGGCCAACCGATTGGTTGGCCATTTTGGTATTTATTACTTCAAATATTCAAACATAAACATCATCGTTTCCAAATCAACAGTATTCATAATTTCTTCAATAACATTTGTTTGTGCTGCATTAGGACTTAATAGAGCATCCTTAACCATAAATGCCTTGTAATCATGGTTGGTAGCTCCAATAAAGGTGGCTAAAACACATCCTGTAGCACTTAATCCGCACAAGAAAACTGTATTTATTCCTTTTTCTTTGAGTATTTTGTCAAGATCTGTTTTGTTAAAGCCATCACCATAATGTTTAACAACCATTGGATATTCAGCAGAAAACTTTATTGCAGGATCAAATTTAAATCCTTCCGAATCAGTTGCAGGTCCCCATTTGTCATCCTGATGATAAACGCGAATTATGGGTAATTTGGAGTTTTCAAATACCCAGATTGCTCCATTAATCATTTGGAAAGCACGGTCTTTATCACTTTGATCCATCATAGGAACAAAGGCATTTTGTACATCAATAACCAAAAGAGCAGGTTTCAACTCTTTTTTCCCTTTTTCCTGGCCAAATAATGTATTACACATCAGTACTAAGGAAATAATAATTAAAATTAGTTTTTTCATTGTATTCAATTTAAAGTTTAAAACATAATAAAATTACTAAACAATTTATTAACTTTCAATCGAAATAGGGTGAAAGTTAATATTATGACAGAATTGACAAGCCTTCCAAATATTGGAAAAGAATTAGCCAAAACACTTCAACAGGTTGGAATTAAAAGTGGTGAAGAATTAAAGCAAGTGGGAAGTGAAAACGCATTCATTAGAATAAAAACAATTGATCCTTCTGCCTGTATTAATAAACTTTGTGCATTGGAAGGTGCAGTTCAGGGAATACGATGGCACAATCTAAGTAAGGAAAGAAAACAGGAACTTAAAGAATTTCTTAAAATGGTCGAAAAGAATGCATGATTTAATAAATAAAAAACCGGAAAATTTGGTTCCGGTTTTTTTAGATGTTTTGTTAATTCTTAGGAATATTCTTTAGCACTTCAATCAATAAGTTCCAAAATTTTATTGTTGTATCAATGTTAATTCGTTCTTCTGGAGTATGTGCACCTTTTATAGTTGGCCCAAATGAAATCATATCTAAATAGGGATATTTTTCTAAAAATAAACCACATTCCAAACCGGCATGTATAGCTCTGACTAAAGGTTTTTTGTTAAATAGTTTAGTGTAAGCAGCTTCGGTAATATTCATAATTTCCGAATTGGTATTTGGTTTCCAGCCCGGGTATCCTTCACCATGTTCAACTTTTGCAGCAGCTAAACGAAATACACTTTCTACTTTTCTCGAAATATCGTGTTTAGCAGAGTTAACAGAACTACGCTGACTTGTAGTTATAAAAATCTTATTGTCTTCGATAAATTTGATAGATGCCAGGTTGGTAGATGTTTCAACCAATCCTTTCATTTCCATACTCATTGCATATACACCGTGAGGACATGCATACAATGAATTCAATAATGCGAATTGAGTATCTTCATCAATAACAAATTTGGGAGTATTTACTTTTTCAATTGAAAGTTCTAACCTGGTTTCGGTGATTGCAAGTTCAGCTTTGATATCAGCAACATACTCATTAAAATAGTTAAATAGCCCTTCCTTCTCGTCTTTATGAACAGTAATAACTGCAAAAGCTTCACGAGGGATAGCGTTACGAGCTTTACCACCTTCAAAATCAGAAATTCGGATATCGAATAGGTTTCCGGCATTCCATAAAAAGCGATTCATGATTTTTATGGAATTACCTAAACCTTTATCAATCTCGTCACCTGAGTGTCCGCCATTTAAACCGGTAACAGATACTTTTATACCAATATGTCCTTCAGGAACTTGTTCTTCTTCATAATACAAAGTTGCTAAAGTATCAATACCTCCTGCACAGCCAATAAATAACTCACCTTCATCTTCAGAATCAAGATTTACCAATACTTTACCATCGAAAAATCCCGGTTGCAAAGCAAATGCTCCTGAAAGTCCGGTTTCTTCATCAACAGTAAATAAACATTCAATAGGCCCATGTTCAATAGTAGTAGAAGTAAGTACAGCCATTTGAGCAGCAATACCAATACCATCATCAGCACCTAAAGTAGTTCCTTTAGCTTTTACCCATTCACCATCAATAAAGGGTTGAATAGGATCCTTATCAAAATCATGTTTTGTACCTTCGTTTTTCTCACAAACCATATCAATATGGCTTTGTAGAACAACGGTTTTAATATTTTCTTTACCTTTTGTAGCAGGTTTTTTAATTAATACATTACCAATCTCATCCCGTTTGGTTTCAAGATTATGTTTTTTACCAAAATCAATTAAAAATTGGATAATTTTTTCTTCTTTTTTTGATGGGCGTGGAACCTTACAAATATCTTCAAAGTAGTTCCATACTACTTTAGGTTCTATGTTTTCGAGTACTTTCATTTGTGATATAATTTTATTGATTTTTTATTTTTTGTAAACATACAAAACAATACATAACAGCCAAACAAAATTCAATATTTTTAATTAAAATTTAATAATTCAACTTTATAATTATGTATAGCATAAAAAATGAAAATAAATGTTTTAAAACTAGTTTAAGTTGCTCGTTTTCGTTTTTTTATCAACAAGATTTATAATATTTTTACAAAAATATAAAACCAAATAATAACTTAAAAAAGATAATCATGGCTAAAAGAACAATCGTTTTAATGCCCGGAGACGGAATCGGGAAACCGGTATTAGATGAAACTATCAGAGTATTAGACGCTGCAGGATTTGAAGCAGAATATGTTCATGCAGATATTGGTTGGGAATTTTGGTGTAAAGAAGGAAATCCACTTCCACAACGTACCCTTGATTTAATAGCAAAACACAAGATTGCACTTTTTGGAGCTATTACTTCTAAACCCAAAGATGAAGCATTTAATGAATTAGCACCTGAATTAAAGGAAAAAAATCTGGTATATGCAAGTCCTATAGTTGGATTACGTCAGCATTTCGATTTAGATATTTGCATGCGTCCTTGCCGTTCATACAAAGGCAATCCATTGAATTTCATAAGACGTAGTGCTGATGGTGGAGTTGAAGAACCAATGGTTGATGCAGTTATTTTCCGTCAAAATACTGAAGGTTTATACGGTGGCGTTGAATGGTCGAATCCTCCACAACAGGTTTACGATGCACTGATGACAAACAAAGCTTTTGTTAAAAACTTTAGTTCATGTCCTAAAGAAGAATTATCGGTTTCAACCCGAATCTTCACAAAAAAATATACTACCCGTATTTTAAAAGCAGCTTTTGAACATGCTAAGAAGTTTGGTTATCCGTCAGTTACACTTTGCGAAAAACCAAACGTTATTCGCGAAACATCCGGAATGATGTACAAACTTGCTCAACAAATGCAAAAAGCAGAATATCCTGAAATAAAACTTCATAATACCAACATTGATGCTCAAATGATGTGGTTAACTAAAAATCCTGAAGATTATGGGGTAATAGTTGCTGGTAATATGTTTGGAGATATAGCTTCTGATGGTTTTGCAGGTTTAATTGGTGGATTAGGTTTTGCTGCCAGTGCACAATTCAACCAGGAATCAGGAATCGGAGTATTTGAACCAACACATGGTTCTGCACCAAAATATGCCGATTATGATGTATCTATAGTAAATCCTATTGCAATGGTTGAAGCAGCAGTTATGATGCTTGAATACATTGACGAAAAAGCTATTGCAGCTAAAATCAGAAAAGCTGTTGCAGATGTAGTTGCTGAAGGTAAAGTTCGTACATATGATATGATGAAAATGTCTGGTAAAGCTGATGTAATTACTAAAGGCGCAGCTTCTACTCAGCAAATGGTTGATGCAATTATTGCTAAATTAGCTTAATACATGATTGTTTTGAGGATGTCTCTATCAGATGGCATCCTCTTTTTATACTAATCGGAAATAAAAAATTAAACAGATGAATGCACAAGTATTGGATTTATGGCCAGAACTGGAATGGATAAAAGATAAAGATCTCCGTGAAAAAACTGCAAAAACTTGGGAGTTAGCTCTTGAACAAAGTGTTTTAACACCTCAGGATTTAAAAACAATCCCTTTTACATTACTGGCTCAGACAAAAGTTTCATTTATGGATCATAAACGTGCAGTTGTTCATATTGCACGCGATGCCGGAAATAAATGCAACGAATTTTTTAAAAATGATTTACCAGTAAATATGGATGTTCTTATTGCCGGAGCTATTCTTGCTGATGTTGGCAAATTGTTGGAATATGAAATGAAAGATGGTAAATCTGTTCAGGGAAGTTATGGTAAATATTTACGCCACCCATTTTCAGGAGTTTCGTTAGCCGAAAAATGTGGTGTACCTGCTGAAGTGTGTCATATTATTGCTACACATGCAGGTGAAGGTGACATGGTAAAACGTACTACTGAAGCTTACATTGTTCATCATGCCGATTTTATGACATTTGAACCTTTTAAAGCAAGATTAATTGTTTAGTTTTATTCTTTTAATTGTTTAAATAAAATATGGACTATGAGTTATTTTAATAAAGCTAAAGAGTTATTCCGAATGATAGAAAACGGAAAAATGCTTGATGCATTAGATAAGTTCTATCATACAGATATGGTTGTTATTCAGGCTGATGGTAAAAAAAGAATTGGTATTGAAGAAAATAAAAATTACGAAAAGTATTTTCTAAATAACATTCAGGAAATTTTTGGTGCTGAATTACTTGCAATTACATCCGACGAAGAACGTGGAATTACAATGGTTGAATATTGGGTTCATATTAAGTTTAAAGATGGTTCACGAAAGAAATATGAAGAAATTTCAGTTCAATACTGGAAAGATGATAAGATAATAAAAGAACGATTTTACGAAGGGAAAAGTTAAGAAACGATACATGATTTCGAAACCTGAATTAAACTAATTCAGGTTTTTTTATAGGGAAAAACTCCAATTATTCATCTTTAAATAATGTTAACCCTTTAATATTAAAAAATATGAAAAAGTCAGTTTGTTTTATTTTATTAATTTTTTCATTCTTTCTGATTTCTAATCAGTTGTATTCATCAAATCCTGAAATCCGGTTAAAAAAATTACATTACGAAAACTCTTTGGGAGAAAAAGGTGTAACTACATTTTTTTATAGCCAGGATAATAAGAATTATAACGCTAAATGGGAATTACTCGATGGAAGCAGGTATTCAATAAATTATCATTTTCTGGATAAAAAGGGAAACCTAATCAGAAAATACAAGGAATTTTCGGACAGTATGACATCGAATAATTTTTATAAATATGATAATGAAGGTAATTTAATTGAAGATTACTTTGAACGTAGCGATAAGGTTAAGGGAACAGCCTGGTATAAATATGAAAACGGAAGAAAAGTTGAAGCAGAATGCAGGGGGTTTAACGGTTATTTTTATGGCTTTATTCAATACAAATACGAAAATAATCGTCTTGTTAAAGGAATAATTTTTAAAGAGGGAAAAGAAACAGGATTTATAGATTATACATATGACAATACAGGTAATTTAATTACCGAGTACTGGAATTTTGGTAACTGGAACCAGACATTTACCTATGAATATGAAATAAGTGATAATATCAAACCAAAATCATACTCTTATTCAAGCCCTTTATTAAAAGAATCATCTCAATCACTTATAAAAGAAGAAAAATACAACTGGAATGGTGAAAAAGAAGGTATTTCATACTACAGTTATGACGACAGTA
The DNA here is from genome assembly GCA_001768235.1 of Bacteroidetes bacterium GWB2_32_14. Classification (GTDB taxonomy): domain Bacteria; phylum Bacteroidota; class Bacteroidia; order Bacteroidales; family UBA12077; genus UBA12077. The sequence goes on along the minus strand of MENK01000022.1, from coordinate 40,862 downwards.
CCAAACTTGTTAAAAAAGTTTATGAATTTAAAGAATTAAATACAATTACAACATACGAGTATGATAACGAAGGTTTATTGATGGTATCACACAGAAGTTATTCTGATGGACGAAAAGATATATTTTACTATCATTACATTGAACGAAAACTTGTCAGGAGATTATGTTTTGGAAATAATGGGTTTTTTGGCAGTGAAACGTACAATTACGATAAAAATGGGATATTATTAAACGCCGATTGGATTAAATTTGATTCCTGGTTAACTGGTACAATAAATTTTGAATACGATGAAAACAATAATCTTAAATCAGGCTTATTTAAAGGAAAAGATAATTTCGATGCACAAATTGAATTTGAAATAGATGATAATAAAAACTTAATTCAGATGCATTGGGAATTTACTTTTGGAAAATATCAAACTTATATTTTTACATATTTCAACCAGGTATTTTAATTACTTAAATTATTTTTTTGACAGAATAACTTTTAATATGAATAAAAAATGGAATAAAAATTGAAAAGAAAAAGAAAATTAAAATATCTTTAACTAAAAATTATTTATTAACCAAAACTGATTTAAAAAGTATGAAAAATTTAAGAATTATTGCTTTACTTTTTCTAAGCATGTCCATTGTAATTTTATCATGTGATAAAGAAGAAGATACACCAACAATAAAAGATGAGTATTTTAAAATTGAAGGTGCAACATTTGTGAATTCAAATTTACCTTCAGCATCTACTTCTGTTGATGCCCCTGTTATTGATGATTTATACGGTAATATTTATGCATTGGCTGGTGGAAGTAACCCTATTTCTATTACCACTTCAGCTTCTGTTAAAAATATTTTAATAGGAATAGAAGATGAAAAAGGTTATTTTAAAATAACTCCTGATTCTAAAAAATCAGTTTCTGAAAGTTACCTGATTTATTTAATTATGAGCCAGGATTTTGAAGTAGATAATTTTACTTTAACTGTTGCTATAGTTGATGACAATGGTTTAGTAAGTAGTTACGAGTATATTTATATTTCACGAGTTGAGGCAGGAACCGGTAAACTACAGGTAAGTTGCTCATGGGATAAAGCTAATGATGTAGATTTACATTTAGTTGAACCCGATGCTGAAGAAATTTATTATTCATATTCATATTCAACAAATGGCGGTGATTTAGATATCGATTCAAATGCCGGATGTTATCTGGATTACGTAAATAACGAAAATATTACATACGGAGACGATGCAGTTGTTGAAACTGGTGAATACATCGTGCGAGTTGATCTTTATTCAAATTGTGATATCACTGGAAATACAAATTATATAGTTACAGCACGTTATAATGGCGAATTAATCAGCCCATCAGTTGGAACAAATCCATATTACGGATATTTTTTACCTGAAAATGCAGATTATGGAGGCGCAGGGAGTGGTGTACAAGTTATGAAATTTAATATTGGTTCAAGTAAATCAGAAAATGAAAATTCAAAAGTTATGAATGTTTTCAGTTTCAGCTATCCTGAAGGAAAATCAAATAAACCGCTTAATTTAAGCCCATTTAAATAACATTACCAAGAGAAAAAAATAAAGCCGTATTCAAAATACGGCTTTATTTTTTTGAATTTTTTTAATAAAATTCTACCAAACAGATGCTCTTTTATCTTCGGGTAAATATAACGCGTCACCTGGTTCAACACCAAAAGCAGCGTGGAATTCAGGCATGTTTGCCAATGGCGCATTAACACGGTTTTCAGGAATAGAATGCTCATCTTCTTTCGTGTATCTTATTTTTTCCTTATCACGAATGTTATTTGCCCATACACGTCCCCAACTCAGGAAAAAGCGTTGTTCCGGTGTATATCCGTCAATTAATTCTGCCTGGGGATTCATTTTTTGTGCATTTCTAAAGGCTGTTAATGAGATATTGAGCGCCCCGAGATCGGCTATGTTTTCACCTAATGTTAACTTCCCGTCAGCATGTAAAGAATCGATTACAACAATATTATTAAACTGATCAACTAATACCTGTGTTCTTTCATTAAATTGTTTAGAATCTTCATCAGTCCACCAATTAGTCAGGTTTCCTTCTTTATCATAAAGCCTCCCATGTTCATCAAATCCGTGAGACATTTCGTGGCCAATTACAGCACCAATTGCACCGTAATTGATTGCATCATCGCCATCGAGATAGAAAAACGGGGGTTGTAATATTCCGGCAGGGAAACAAATTTCGTTTAAAGTAGGAGCGTAGTAAGCGTTTACGATATGTGCAGGGAAAAACCATTTTGTTTTATCAACAGGTTTTCCTATTTCGCTTAAATTATCTTCTCTCCAGAATTTATTTGCTGCTAAAACATTCAAAACAAATGCTTCCCGGCCAACCTCAAGATTTGTAAAATCGACCCATTTATCAGGATACCCGATTTTTACATTCATGGAAACTAATTTATCTTTAGCTTTAATTTTAGTTTCTTCGCTCATCCACTCCAGGTTGTCTATTCTTTGTCCGAGTGCATCTTTCAAATTTTGAACCAGAGTTACCATTCTTTCTTTGGCTTCGGCAGGGAAATATTTTTCAGAGAACTTCTGTCCTATGGCATCACCTAAAGCACCGCTGGTACTTTCTAAAACTCTTCTCCAACGTTCTTGCATTTTCTCGCTTCCACTCATTGTACGCCCATAAAAGTCAAAGTTTTGTTCCTGGATAGCATTTGTTAAATAATTTGCTGCTCCATTAAATAAATTCCAATGAAAATAAACCTTCCATTCATCAACAGGAATGTCAACAAACATTTTATTGATTTCAGCAAAGAACTGGGGTTGACGAACATTGATGTCGCCACTATATTCAAGTCCTAAGTTTTCCATGTATTTATCCCAGTTAAAGTTTGGATAAAGCTCTTTAACTTCTGCCTGAGTCTTTTTGTTATACGTTGCATTTGGATCACGACTTTCTAACCTGGTCATTGAAGCGAATGCTAAACGAGTCTCGATTTTCATAATTGTTTGAGCGTCTTTTTTTGCCTGTTCTTCAGAAATACCGCTTAGTATAAGCATTTTCTCTACATGCGATACATAAGCCTTTCTTAATTCTTCTGTGCGTGCATCGCTATTAACATAGTAATCTCTGTCCGACATTCCCAAACCGCCCTGGCCAATATGAGCTATATTCATATCGCTGTTTTTAACATCAGCAGAACCAAAAAAGCTGAATGTTGAACCGATTCCATACAAATGAAAATGAGCGATTTGATTTTGTACATCTTCAATACCTGAAATTGATTCAATTCGTTCAAACTCGGGTTTTAATGGGTTTAATCCTTGTTCTTCAATTCTGGCTGAATCCATACCCAGTGCATAGAAATCACCAATTTTTTGTTCAATTGTGCCTTTTTCGAAGCTTCCTTTAGCAAGTTCTTCGATTAAGGTTTGAACTTTAATACTGGTTTCTTTTCTTAACTGGTTAAAAGTTCCATATGAACTTTCGTCAGCAGGTAAAGGATATTTTTTCATCCACCCGTTGTTTGCAAAACGGAAAAAGTCATTTGCAGGATCGAAAGTGGTGTCGATTAAACTCACATCGAGAGTAATTTTTTCTTTAACATCCTTCTGGCATGATGATATTAATCCCATAATCAATAATGTAAAAAAGATAATTTGTAATTGTTTCATAATTTCTAATAGTTATTAAATTAAACTTTTATAAAATGCAAAAAAGCTGCTCAATGTAATCTTGAGACAGCTTTTTTATTTAATAGTTTAATCGGGATTATTATTCAAATTTTTTGAATACTTCTTTAATACGTTTCATTGCTTCACGCAATTGTTCTTCTGTAATTACTAACGGTGGAGCAAAACGGATAATATTTCCATGAGTTGGTTTAGCTAAAACACCATTTTCAGCCATTGCAACACAAACATCCCAGGCTGTTTTTCCTGGTTTATTCCTGATTACAACTGCATTTAATAATCCTTTACCACGAACCAATTCAATCATTTCAGATTTAATGTTGCTGAATTCTTCCCTGAAGATTTTACCTAATCGTTCAGCATTTTCGGCAAGTTTTTCATCTTTTACTACTTCCAGGGCAGCAATAGCAACTTTCCCGGCTATTGGATTTCCACCAAAGGTTGAGCCATGCTCGCCTGGTTTAATTGTAAGCATGATTTCATCATTTGCTAAAACAGCAGAAACCGGCATAACACCTCCTGAAATCGCTTTACCTAAAATTAAGATATCTGGTTTAACTCCTTCGTGATCGCAAGCCAATAATTTACCTGTACGGGCAATACCAGTTTGTACTTCGTCTGCAATAAAAAGGACGTTGTATTTTTTACATAATTCAGATGCTTTTTTCAAATAACCTTCTGCAGGCACAAAAACTCCTGCCTCGCCTTGAATAGGTTCAACAAGGAATGCAGCAACATTTGGATCTTTTAATTCTTTTTCCAAAGCAGCTAAATCGTTATAGGGAATCTTTACAAACCCCGGAGTAAATGGGCCATAATCATTGTATGCATCCGGGTCGGTTGACATAGAGATGATTGTAATTGTTCTTCCGTGGAAGTTTTCGTTACAAACAATTATTTTTGCCTGATTTTGTGGAATACCTTTTATTTTATAACCCCATTTACGGGCAAGTTTTAAAGCGGTTTCGTCTGCTTCAGCTCCGGTATTCATTGGTAATACTTTATCGAAACCAAAATATTTGGTTACATATTCTTCGTATTCGCCTAAAACATTATTGTAAAATGCCCTGGAAGTTAATGTTAACTTTTGAGCCTGATCGGTCATTGCTTTAACAATCTTTGGGTGGCAATGTCCTTGGTTTACTGCCGAGTATGCAGAAAGGAAATCGAAATATTTTTTTCCTTCAACATCCCATACGTATGCTCCTTCTCCTTTTTCTAATACAACAGGTAGCGGATGGTAATTATGAGCTCCGTACTTGTCTTCTCTTTTAATGTAATCCTGGCTAGTCATTTTAGTCATGATACTGATTTTTAAAATGTTAAATACTAATTTCTGTTTTTATTTGTGCTACAATGCTACTAAATCCTTTTCTCATAATCAAACCAATAACAAAGAATTTGTTATTTTAATAGGATATTATATAACATGTAATTGCAATTAAGGTTAAATTTGAACTAAGCGATTTAATTTATTTATTAAAATTTATTAAGCATGGAAATTTTAAAGTTAATTAAGGATAGATATAGCACAGTTTTATTTTCATCAGAACCAGTAGAAAACGAAAGACTATCTTTGCTTTTTGAAGCTGCACGATGGGCTCCTTCGGCATTTAATGAACAACCCTGGAGGTTTATTATTGGAATAAAAGGAAACGATGAAAAGTACGAGAAGCTTTTAACCTGCCTGGTTGAAGGGAATAAATACTGGGCAAAATATGCCCCGGTGTTGGTTTTAGTCGTTACTAAAAAAAACTATACACATAATTCATTAATAAATAACTCTGCCATGTACGATGCAGGGCTTGCAGTTGGAAACCTGCTTGTTCAGGCCACCCGGTCAGGCTTGTTTGTTCATCAAATGGGAGGATATAACAGGGAAATTGCAAGAAATGAATTTAATATTCCTGTAAATTACAGTCCTATTGCAATAATGGCTATTGGTTATAAAGGAAATAGTGAAGATTTTCCTAAAGAATTACAGGATAGAGAAAAACGAATCCGGATTCGTAAACCCTATAATGATATGTTTGAATTTGATTGATGGAACATAAAAACGAATTTTGTTAAATCTTGTTAAAATTGAATTGCTTTTTCATTTTGAAAGATAAAAACGCCTACTTTTGTTTATCGATAATCAATTATTCAAACTATAATTAATCTTTTTATGTTACAAAGAATTCAGACAATGTATTTATTAATTATATCAGCGCTCATGGGTTCCGTTTTTTTTCTTCCATTAGCAGAACTACTTGCAAATGATAATCATGTTTTTACATACTATTTCAATGGCCTTTTTCTTGATGGGCAGAAAGAAATTTATTTTTTAACGATTTCTCCAATTATTCTCTTATCAATAATTGTGTTGATTTCGTTTGGCAGTATTTTTTTATTTAAAAAGCGTATTATTCAGATGCGTTTGAATGTAATAAACTTAATTTTGATGTTAGGTTATTCAGGAATTAATTACTACTATGTAAAAAGTTTCTCCAGCCAGCTCGAAGGGGTTGTCAGTTATAACATCCCTGTAGTTTTTCCAATTTTGGCTGCAATTTTAACTTATTTTGCCATACGTGCAATAGGAAAAGATGAAGCATTGATTCGAAGCCTTGATCGTATTAGATAGTGATTTGTTTTTGGTGATCACAGATTGGTGAATAGCAAAAAGTAAGTTTGGGGTTACTATTCACTAATCACGAATCACAATAAAAAAGCTGCTTCGAAAAGCAGCTTTTTGTTTACTAGAAAATTTCCATTTGCTCTGAATCGGTTATTTTTTCGCAATAATGGCACTTTAATGCCACTTTTTTCTTTGAAACAACCTGGAACTTTGTAACAATATTTTCAATATTGGTAACGCACTTAGGATTACCACACTTGGCTATTCCTACAATAGCATCTGGAACTTCAACAATTCGTTTTTCAACAACTTTATAATTTTTAATTATATTAAGCTTTGCTTCGGGAGCTACAAGTGCAATTTTATTTATTTCTTCATCCATGAAAAATACATCAGCAAGTTTTATAATTGCTTTAAAACCTAATCGTTTGCTTTCAAGGTTAGTTCCGAATGTAATCTGCGATTTAATCTTATCCAGCCCTAATATGTCAATAACCTTAAACAGATTGCTTGCAGGAATATGATCGATAACTGTTCCGTTTTGGATAGCACTTACCTGTAATTTTTTATCGTTAATATCCATAGTTTTATTTATTTAAGTCCTAAAATATAAGTCATAATTGCCTGGCGTGTATAAACACCATTTAAAGCCTGAGTAAAATAGTATGCTTTTTCATTTGTGTCAACATCTGTATGTATTTCGTTTACCCTTGGCAGAGGATGTAATACTTTCATGTTGGGTCTTGTATTATTGAGCATACTATTTTTAAGAACATACGAGTTCTTTGTTTTTTCATATTCCATAGGATCGGAGAATCGTTCGCGCTGAATACGGGTCATATAAATAATATCGGCATCGTTTGCAATTTCCGAGAAATCTCTATATTCATAATACTTTAAACCGAGTTTGTCCAAGTACAATTTGTATTCTTTGGGGATTTGTAATTCCAGAGGTGAAATAAAATGAAAGGTGGTATTAAACATCGACATGGCTTGAATCAAAGAGTGTACTGTGCGTCCATATTTTAAGTCGCCAACAAAAAATAAATTTAAATTTTCAAGTGTGCCCTGAGTTTGTTTAATAGTGTATAAATCAAGCAGGGTTTGTGTAGGATGCTGGTTCGCACCATCTCCGGCATTAATTACAGGAACTCGTGATACTTCGCTTGCCCATCGTGCACTTCCTTCAACAGGATGACGCATAATAATCATATCGCTGTAATTGGCAACAGTCATAATGGTGTCTTTAATTGATTCTCCTTTCGAAACACTCGACGACGAAGCATCGGTGAATCCAATGTATTTTCCACCCAGACGACTAATAGCACTCTCGAAACTTAAACGGGTACGTGTTGATGGTTCGAAAAAAAGTGTGGCTATTACTTTACCGTTAAGCAGATTCTGACTTGGATTTTTTTCGAATTCAGCTGCCAGTTCAAGGATTTTAAATACTTCATCCCTGGTAAAGTCAGTAATTGAAATTAAATGTTTGTTTTTCATTTATCTGTTTTTATTAGTTGAACATTTATAAGTTAAAAGTTAAAAGTTTCAGGTTTTAATTACCAATCATCAATTCACCATCTCATACCATCAAACACTCTTTCTCATTTTGTTTCCACGAACTCGATCTTTAGCTTTTCAACCCGGTCGAATTTACTCAACACTTTTTCTGTGTCTGCTTTTCTGAAGCGAATTGTTATCGAGCAGGAGAGATCGAATTTTTGATCGATTTGTTCTATATTTTCTTCTTTTAAGATTCTCATAATTTCATTCATTGCAGGATATTCAAACTTAAGCTGGTAATAATCAAGCAATATCTTTTTTATAATTTCAGCACTTTTTAATGCTTCTTCGGCTGCTGTTTTATAAGCATGAATCAACCCGCTTACACCCAGTTTTGTACCCCCGAAATAGCGGATTACAACAATTAACACATTGGTTAAGTCGAATGATTTTATTTGCCCCAGGACAGGTTTCCCTGCTGTACCTGATGGTTCTCCATCATCATTGGCACGATACATATTTTTCTCGGGGCCAAGCATATATGCATAACAATGATGCCTTGCATCATGATAATCATTTCGTAGTTTTTCCAATATTTCTTTTACTTCGTTTTCAGAAGTAACAGGAAAAGCAAGTGCAATAAATTTACTTCCCCGGTCTTTAAAAAGTCCCTCAGATGGTTTACTTATGGTTAAATATTCATCTATATACACTGCCACAGTTTAGGTTTTTGATAAAATATAAATTGCCACACAGGCTATACTAATTCCTATCCAGTTTATTTTTAATAATTTCTCTTTGAAAAAAATTAATCCAAATAATACAGACAATGCAATAACTCCAAGATTATTTATTCCGAATACAATAGACCCATCGAAGGTATTACCCGAATTTGTTTTATGATTTAATGCCCGTATAATAAAATATAATGAGCCATAATTACTAATACCTAATGCAACACCCCATAAAAAGGTTTTACTGTTTATTAGATTTTTAAATGATGTTTTTAGTATAATCTTGGTAATTATTCCTGTTGTTGCGGCCATCATAAACAATACAACTGTAAATAAGGCTAAGATACTATCATTAACAAAGTTTTGCTGGGCAAATTTTACAAGAGAATCTACTAATCCCATTCCTAAAAACAGGATAACAGGCAAATAAATATCGTGTGGTTGAAAATTTACATTTCGCTTACGATAAATGGTGAGGAATACGGCAATCAGAGCAAGAATAATTCCTATAGTTTTAAGATTTGTTAATACATCTAAAGGATCAATGATAATGGATACTATAATGGGAATTATAACCGACATTTTATTTGAAACCGTTGTAACTGCTATTCCAACCACTTGAGATGATTTTGCAATGACTACAAATAACAGAATAAATAGAACTCCAATGAGAGCAGAGTAGGGGAACCACTCGTTTTTAAATATGGAAAAATTTAAATTATGAATATCTGATATAATAAACCCAAGAATTGAAGCCGTAATGTAGTTTATAATGATAATATCGAAAGTATTGATTTTAAACTTATCCGCGTATTTAAAGATAATATAAATAGCGGTTGAAGAAAGAATACTTAGAATAAGATATATCATATTGCTTTAGTTGGTATATAAAAAAAAACAGGTTTCCGAAAAGGAAACCTGTTTTCAAAGGCAAAAAGCCTAAATATCATTTTAAAAAACTCTGCTTTGTCCTTGTATATTTTTAATGTTTTCATTAAAAGTCACGAAAAATTCATTTCGTATGCAAATATATGAATTTCTATACAAAATTGATTTTTTGGAAGAATGAACTTTTAACATACTTATTAACAAAAGTAGTTTACCTCCCGTTGGCAGGGATGAAGTGCCTAAAATGCCTAAAGTAATTAAAATGCTAAAAAAGAGAATTGTCACTGCGAGTGAAAGAAAGCAGTCTATTATGGATTGCTTCACTTCACCTGTCGGCTTCGTTCGCAAAGAATAATAGGGTTAGCTGTTTTTAACCTGAACAATTTTAGCAGCAATGCTGATAGCTATTTCGGCAGGAGTTTGGCTGTTTATTGATAATCCTATAGGAGCATCCACTTTTTCGAGATCGGATTTTGAAACTCCTTCTGCTATTAGATTCTCAAAAATAGTTTTCGTTTTATTTTTGCTTCCAATCATACCTAAATATTTAAATTTTTTCGAAGCTAATTGCTTTAAAACCAATGCATCGCTTTTATGAGCAACAGTCATAATAACTACGTAACTATTTGGCCCTTCAGGTATTAGGGTGCTAATACTTTTATAATCGATAATGTGTTTTTGATGAGCAAATGAATTGCTGTTAAAAGTGCTTAAATCATCGCGATCGTCATAAACTACAATCCTAAAATCAAGTATCCTGAAAATATGGCTTAAAGGCAAGCTTACATGGCCTGCCCCAAAAATGTACAGTGTATCTTTTAGTCCAATAATTTCGGAGTACTCCCAGTTATTTTCATTGGTAAACCGGAAGTTAATATGGTTTTCTTCTTTACTATTTTCAATAAAAGAAATTCCATTTGGGTTTAATTTAAGAATCCCGTTTTCACCTTTATCTGATAACTTTATTATTTTATGAATGATACCAGTTTTTGGTTTATCCAAAAGAATAAAGGCATGGGTTTGTTCTCCGGAGCAAATTAAACCCGATTTATCCTGTTCCGAATCGGGATTATGAACCTGTCTTTTTAAAAATATTTTATTCTTTGCATTTTTAGCTTCTTTTTTTGCCAGCTCAACCATGTTGTATTCCATAACTCCACCGCCAATTGAACCGTTCATTGCTCCCGATTCGGATACAGCCATTTTAAAACCTATTTTCCCGGGACTGCTTCCATGCCTGTCGATTACAACAATCAACATTACATTGAGGTTAGCAGACAGTTCTTTTTCAATAAATGCCCAAAGTTCCATGTAAATAATTTTAATTGTGTTACTAATCATAATTAGTTTCAATTTCAAAAATACAATGAAATAATTGTTATAAGAAGATTTGTATTTTGTTTTTAGGAATTAGTTGTACATATAAGTTTGTTTTTTGTAATATAATAACCAAAATAGAAAAAAAATCTTTGAATTTGATAAAAGGTATTTGTTTATTCTAATTCAAAGAACATCTTCTATAATTCTATTCTGGAAATTGAAAATATTTAATAAAAAATATAATTTTAACATCTGAATTTAAAGAATTATTAAGTTATGAATGATATTTATAAAAGAATAAATGAACTTTCGGAGAAATACCGCGATTATACTGCTGAAAACCTCTCGAAGTTAATTAAAATCAAATCGTTAAGTACTCAGGAAAAAGATGTTCAATTAGAACTTAAACGTCAGATGGAAGAAGCTGGCTTTGATAAAGTTTGGATTGATGGTTTAGGCAATGTGATTGGCCAAATAGGAAATGGAAAGAAGATATTGGCTATTGACGGGCACATGGATACAGTAGATATGGGAAACATGGACAACTGGAGTTTTAACCCGCTTGGCGGCGAAATTAAAGATGGTTTTGTTCATGGACGCGGATCTGTTGATCAGGAAGGCGGGCCAGCAGCTTTTGTAACATCAGGAAGGATTTTAAAAGAACTTGGCTTTAATAAAGACTTAACCATCTATTTTGTGGGTAGTGTGATGGAAGAAGATTGCGATGGTTTGTGCTGGAAATTCATTGTTGAAGAAGATAAAATTAAACCTGATTTTGTAATAAGCACAGAACCTACAAATTTGAATATTTATAGAGGACATAGAGGGAGAATGGAAATTCATGTTCATTTCTATGGTGTTTCATCACATGGTTCTGCTCCTGAACGTGGTAAGAATGCTATTTATATGGCATCGCGAACAGCATTGGAAATTGAAAAGCTAAATGAACATTTAAAATTTGATGAATTTCTTGGAAAAGGAAGCGTTACCATTTCAGAAATAATTTCCGGAACACCATCGTTATGTGCGGTTTCCGATTATGCACGAATTCACCTGGATCGCCGGTTAACATGGGGCGAAACCAAAGAATCTGCAGTTGCTGAGATTCAGGAACTTATTAAAGGAATGAATGCAAAAGTGGAAGTTCTTGATTACAAAGAAAAAGCATATACCGGACTGGAATATGGAATGGAGAAATACTATCCAACCTGGAAAATGCCAGAAGATCATGAAATAGTTCAAACCGGAGTTCGTTCTTATAAAAATCTATATGGTAAAGCCCCTTTAATTGATAAATGGACATTCTCTACCAACGGTATTATGACTTGCGGAACCTACGGAATACCAACTATTGGATTCGGGCCGGGCAACGAAGTGCTTGCACATGCTCCAAACGAGAAAGTAGCAATTCAGGATTTAGTTGTTGCATCGGCATTTTATGCTGCATTTGCATATGAGATTTAATAATATTTTGTGTAAATTTTGTGTAATATAAGCATCGAAGTCACGAAAACACAAAGAACCACGAAAATGCAGGTTAATGGTTTAGTAAAAAAATAAAAATGAATTTATATGAGTTTACATGATAAAATACAAAAATTAAGTGCTTTAAAAACAAATCTTTACAAAAAAGATTTCTTACTTACCTGGGAAAAAAGCCAGGAAGATTTAAAAGCTGTTCTTGATGTTGCAGAAATTCTGAAAGAAATGCGTGATAACAATATATCACCCCGGGTTTTCGATTCAGGCTTGGCTATTTCAAATTTCCGTGATAATTCAACACGTACACGTTTTTCGTTTGCCTCGGCAAGCAACTTGCTTGGATTAGCAGTTCAGGATTTGGACGAGCAAAAATCACAGATTGCACATGGAGAAACTGTTCGTGAAACAGCAAACATGATTTCGTTTTTATCTGATTTTATTGGTATTCGTGATGATATGTTTCTTGGCGAAGGAAATAAATACATGCGCGAAGTTGGTGAAGCATTAGACGAAGGATTTGCAAAAGGAGTATTACCCAGTCGCCCGGGAATTGTAAACTTACAGTGCGATATGGACCATCCAACACAATCTATGGCCGATTTAATGCATTTACAAAACCAGTTTGGATCGTTGGAGAACCTGAAAGGTAAAAAAATTGTAATGAGCTGGGCGTATTCACCAAGCTACGGAAAACCACTTTCTGTTCCACAAGGTATCATTGCTTTAATGTCACGATACGGAATGAATATCGAACTGGCATATCCCGAAGGTTACGGATTAATTCCTGAAATAGTTGAGATTGCTAAAAACAATGCAAAACAAAGTGGTGGTTCATTAAATGTAAGCCATTCAATGGAAGATGCAATGAAAGATGCAGATATCGTTTATCCAAAAAGCTGGGCTCCATTTCATATCATGCAACAACGTACAAAATTGTTGCAAGCTGCCGATAAAGAAGGTTTAAAAGCTTTGGAACAAACTTGTTTGACTAATAATGCCAAATTTAAAAACTGGGAATACAACGATGCGAAAAAGAAACTGACAAAAAACCAGGATGCTTTATACATGCATTGTTTACCAGCAGATATCAGTGGCGTTTCGTGTAAAGAAGGCGAAGTGAATGGAAATGTTTTCGAACAATACAGGATAAGAACATATCTTGAAGCAGGATTTAAACCCTATATTATTGCTGCTATGATGTTTACTACTAAATTCGAGAAACCATCGGAAGTTTTACAAAATATATTAAAAAGAAATAATAAAAGGGTAGGTTTATAGGTAATAATAGAAATTAGATGACACAGATTTGAATGGATCTAAAGATCTGTTTAAATCTGTTTTTTTGTAATCTATTTGATTTTTCGTTTTAGAAATAAACCTGTTCGATTTGAAATAAGTTCACCTTTATCAATAACAATTTCTCCCTTTTTTAATACAAATTCAGGAGCTCCTTTGGTTTTAAAACCTTCGTAAATCTCAAGATCGCAATTCTGATGATGGTTCCTGGCAGAAATTGTGTTTTTTTTTTCCGGATTCCAAATAACCAAATCGGCATCGGAACCAACGGCTATTTCTCCTTTTTGCGGGTATAAACCAAATATTTTTGCAGTTTGTGTTGATGTAATATCCACAAACTGATTCCAGGTAATTTTATTTTCTAATATTCCATAAGTATAAAGTAAAGTCAATCGATGCTCAACACCACCAGCTCCGTTGGGTACTTTTCTGAAATCATTTATTCCTGCTGATTTTTGAATTAAATTAAACGGGCAATGGTCTGTTCCTATAGTTGAAATAACTCCTTTCTGAATATTGTCCCAAAGGGCTTCCTGATCAGCCTTTTTACGCAATGGCGGACTTAAAACATATTTAACAGTGTCTTTAAAAGTTCCATTGTATTTTGAATCATCGAGCAATAAATAATGTGGGCAGGTTTCTGCAAATACTTTTTGTCCTGATTTTTGAGCTTTTTCAATAATTTTCAGGGATTTTTCTGAAGATACATGGACAATGTAAACAGTACAATTTGTTTCTTTAGCATAATCAACTACTTTCTGAACAGCTTCTGCCTCTAATTCTGCTGGTCGGGATAAAGCATGATATCTGGATTCAATTTTACCTTCTGAAACAAACTGATTACGCAAAACTTCAATTTCATCACCCATTTCGCAATGGACAGTAACTAATCCACCAGCTTTTCCAACTACTTTAAGTACTTTTTGAAGATTTGTATCATCTAGTCCTACAGAACCTTTATAGGCCATGTACACTTTAAAAGAAGTTATTCCGGCTTTAATACAATCATTAATTTCATTCTCTGTATTTTCTGTCCATTCTATAGGGCTGACATGAAAAGAATAATCGCACAGAGAATTACCGGCTTCTGAAATTCTTTGATCGAGAGCATCAGTTAACGATTGTCCTTTTCTTGGAGTAACAAAGTCCAGAAGGGTCGTTGTTCCACCGAATAAAGCAGCAATGCTTCCTGTATTAAAATTATCAGACGAATAACCGGCAGGAGTAGGGAGATACATGTGTACATGGGGATCTATTCCACCCGGGGAAATGATTAAGCCTTTGGCATCAATGGTTTTATCAAGTTTATCTAAAGTATTTAATGATTTTTCTATTTTGGAAATTATCCCATTTTCAATTAAAATATCTGATTCAAGAATTTCCCCAGATGTAACAATAGTCCCATTTTTAATAATTATGTTCATGTTGAAAGTGAAATTAATTATTTTGATTCAAAGGTTTTTACATAACAACCATCTTGATCTTCAACAAATCCAAGTTTTTTTAAGTATTTAACATGTTTTTTGCTTTCACCCTTTGTAATTACTTTTTTAAAACCTGCTTCGATAAATCGCTGACTTAATCGATGATATACGAATTTACCATTTTTAAAATCCCTGTATTCAGGAATCACATAATCGAGGCCAACTTTAAGTGAACCGTCTTCTGTTCTGTGTGCCAGAAATAATCCGGCAACAGCCATGTTTCGATGAATAAAAAAGCTGATAGTGTTCATTTCAGGTTTGTATGTAAATCCGGGAAAAAATTTTTGAATCTCAGCATCATGAAACTTCAAAAAACGTAATAAATACCTGTTGTCTGGGCGAACTTCTAATATTTCAAAGATTTCTTTCTTTGAATAAATAATGACCAGGTAATAAATATCGACACATACAATAAATCCATTTAAAATACCTACAGGATATGCTCCAATTAAAAAACCATATGTTGAAAATGTTATGGCTCCTGCTAAATTAACCCACCTGAATTTCACGATGGAGTTCATTGTCATTGATAACGCAATAATTATGGATGCTGCATAACCAATCCATTGCAAGATATTTATTTCCATTTAATAATAAGTAAAAGTTGAAGGTTCAAAGTTATAAGTTAAATATGTAAACTAAAAAATTACTTTTAAAAACTTTGAACTTAGAACTTGCAATTTTTCAACTGTTTTGCATTTTTTTCCAAAGTTTATTGGCTAGTTCGCGCGAAGTTTTTAAGATTTCCTCTTCGTTAACGGTTTTAATTTTACGGTCTTTAACAATAATTTTCCCGTTTGATATTACATTACACACATGATTTGAGTTGATTCCAAAAAGAAAATGTCCTAGAAAATTATTCTGATTTATTTCTGTAGGTGAATCATAATCAAGAACTACAAGATTGTTTTCACCATCACCTGCAAACTGATTTGACTCAATATACCTGTGTACGTTGCGAAATCGACTATATGCTGATGAATAATCAATGTTATCTGAATCCTGGCCTGAAAAAAAGGCTGATTTAGCACTTTGTAACATATCACTGTGCATTCCGTCGGTACCAAACATAATATTTTCACCAAGCCCTTTACTATTGAAATACCCGACTTTATTATTCAGGTTGCTTTCCATATTTTGAACTACGAACGATTTTGAGTTTTTAATTATATTTCGCTCATTTTCATCGATATGGATACAATGTCCAAGTATTGTTTTTGATGAATTTAATACTCCATAATCGTTTAATCGTTCTACAACCCGTTTACTAAAATTATCATAACAGTGTCTTTGGTCGTGTAAATCTTCAGCTACATGAATGTGAAAACCTGAATTGTACTTATTCATTAAGTCTGTTGCTTTTTTCATGGTTTGGTCACCAACAGTAAACGAAGCATGTAATCCTACCAATCCCTGGTTTGTTTTAAGGTAATTTTCAGTTTCCGAAAGTCCTTGTTCTGCTTTATCTAATCCATCCCTGTCGGTAATTTCGTAGCATAATAAATGATTTACACCAACTTTATCAAATGCTTTAGCAATGACATCCAATGATCCCCCGATAAAATTTGGTGATGCATGATGATCGATTACAAATGTCGATCCTGCTTTCGCGCATGCTATTGCAGTAGTCAAAGCACTGTATTCAACCATATCCTTGTCAAGACATTTATCCAGTGTCCACCAAACGTATTCTAAAATCTCATAAAAGTTTTCCGGATTCTTTTTCGGAGCTCCCATTCCACGAGCCATTGCAGAATAAACATGATGATGCCCAACTGCAAATGATTTGGTTACAATTTTCCCCTTGCAGTCTATAGTCTCTTTTAACTTGTATGAATCCGGGTTATCTAAAAATTGAATTTTTCCATGAATTCCTTCTTCAATAAAAATGTGAGTATTCTTGAATTCTAAGGTTTTCCAATCGATGTATGTTGCGTTTTTTAATAGAATTGACATGATATTAAGATAAAAGTTTTAAGATAAAAGTTGAAAGTTAAAAATGTATAAAAAACTATTTTCTTTTTAAAGGTAATTTATATCGTTTTATTCCATCAAATTGATAAAAGGCATTGGCTACAGCAGCAGCAGTTGGAACTAAACCGATTTCTCCAATACCTTTTGCCCCGTATGGACCAATTGGATCTTTTACTTCGACCATTTTTACAACAATTTTAGGAGTTTCGTGTGCTCTCAGGATTTGTAAATCACGCATTTTGTCACTTACAAGATAACCATCTTTCATTGGTAAATCTTCGGACAAAGCATATCCCAATCCCATATGAACACCGCCTTCAATTTGGCCTTCGAATAACATCGGGTTCATGATTTTACCACCATCATGGGCAGCAATCATTTTAGAGATATTTCCTTTTTCATCGAGAATACATACTTGCGCAGCATACCCGTAGGAGTAATGTGTTATTTGTTCATCAACATCACTTCCCGGTTTGGTTGTCCAGTCACATACAAACTGACCCTTATACGATTTTCCGGTAAGATCTTTTAACGATTTAGTCTTTAAATCTTCTTTAATTGCTTTTGCAGCATTTATTACAGCTAATCCGACAAGTGCAGTAGCACGCGATGATGTAGTCATTCCTGTTTTAATCTGTGCTTCGGTATCAACAATTACTTCAATAATATCGGGTAAAACACCAATTTCTTCACATAAAGTTTGTAAGGCCATATTATGTACTCCCTGGCCCATTTCAGTCCAACCGTGTTGCAGGCGAATATGATTTTCAGAAAGTATTTCAATAATTACTTTCGATTCATCAATCATCCCGTTACCAACGCCTGAATTTTTAATTGCACATGCTAAGCCGGCATGCCTGGCATTGTTAAAATCATCTTTAACAGCTTCGAGACAAGCCCGAATACCAACTCCAAAAACTTTTTGTCCGGTTGATGTTTTTAAGCCGTCGGTTAATGCATTGTCATACCTGAATTGCCAACGATCAAATCCGGCTTGTTTGCAAATATCATCAATACAGCTTTCTAGGGCAAAACAAACCTGGTTTGCACCAAAACCACGCATGGCGCCACAAGGGATGTTATTGGTATAAACGGTTTTTGCTTCAATATCAACATCAGGAATAAAATATCCACCGGCAGCATGGCCGGCAACACGTTCCAACACCTTTGTTCCAACCGAAGCATAAGCCCCGGTATCGCCTACAGCTCTTAGTTTTAATGCTGTTAACATACCATTTTCGTTTGCTCCAATTTCAATATCCATAAAAACAGGATGTCGTTTTGGATGCAATCGAATAGATTCTTCCCGTGTTAATGTGAGTTTTACAGGTTTTCGGGTAAGATAGGCAAAGAGAGCTGTTTGTCCCTGAACACTTAAATCTTCTTTACCACCAAAGCCACCACCATTCGGAACAAGTGTTACCCGAACCTTTTCTTCCGGTAATCCTAAAATCATTGCTACCTGGCGACGATCTTCATAAACGCCCTGACTCTGGCTGAATAATTCCAATCCGCCTTTACCATCGGGGCGAGCTAAAGCAGCTTCTTTTTCTAAAAAAGCATGTTCAATTCGCTGGGTTTCATATTTTCCTTTGGATATGTATTTTGAATTTTTTAGGGCTTCATCGGCATTGCCTATTGTAAATTGAGTTGTGTTAAAATTATTGGGCTTATCAGGATGTACCCGTTCTCCTTCTATAGCTTTAAATACATCGGTTTCGGGTTTATATACTTCATAATCAACCTGAATTAATTTAACTGCTTCCCGGGCAATCTCATCCGATTCGGCAACAACACCGGCAATAACATCACCAATATAATGGGTAGTTTCGCTTTCCCCAATCATCACGCTCCAGTCCTTGTATATTAAACCTACCTTTTTTTCCCGGGGAATATCCTTTGCAGTATATATTTTATGAACACCTTGAATCTTTTCAGCTTTGGAAACATCAATTTTTAACACTTTTGCTTTTGGATAATCGCTCATCTTTAGAGCAGCGAATAACATTCCATCGAAAAATAAATCATCAACAAATGGTCTTTCGCCTAAAGCAGTGCGATAAGCATCATACTTGGGCTGCGAAACGCCAATTTTACCAGATGTTTTGGTAATTTCTAATTTTTTGTTTTCACGAATAGCTTTACCTGCATATATTATGGCATCTTCGATTTTTTTGTACCCTGTACATCGGCAAATATGGGGTTTAATGGCTTTCTGAATTTCTTCAACAGAAGGATTAGGATTATCCTGAAGTAATACTTTTGTTCTGCTTATAAAGCCAGGAGAACAAAAACCGCATTGTACAGCTCCTTTATTTACAAATGCTTTGGCAATAGTATCTTTTACATATTCGGGGAAACCTTCCGGGGTGAATATTTCAGTACCATCTAAAGTTTTTATTTTAATCACGCAGGCCAGTTTGGCTTTGCCATCAATTTCAACAGTACAGGCTCCACAAACAGCCTGACCTGAACATCCGTCTTTTACAGATGTAATGTGTTTACCGAGACGTAAATGATTCAATAATGTTTCTTCAGGGTTTCCCGTGTATGTTTCTTTAACACCATTTAAAGTAAAAGTAATCATGAGATAAGTTTTTTCAAATTATCTATTGCAGGCTCAATTGATTCAGGAATATTTAATAGTTTTTGAACTGATTTTAGATCTTTTAATCCGCTTCCTGTTAAAAGTACAACATTTTTGGAGTTGTTGTCAAGTTTGTTTTGATTGTAATAATTTAAGAACCCGGCAAAAGCTGTAGCCGCTGCAGGCTCGGCAAATAAACCCGTATTTCTCGATAAAACAGCCGATGCATCCAGTATTTTTTCATCAGAAATAGATAATACCTCACCTTTGTATTTCTGAATATAATATCTGGCCATGTAAAAGTTACGAGGTATATCAACAGAAATAGAATCGGCAAGTGTATTACTTGGCTTTATTTCAAAGTTTGTATTATTTAAATTTCGGATCAGGTTATTGCTTCCTTCAGACTGAACAGCAACAATTACTGGTATTTTATCAATAATTTTCAGATTCAAAAGATCCTCGAATCCTTTATAAACACCTGAAATAATTACGCCATCACCAACGGGAACAAATATTCTGTCGGGTAAAGATTCATTGAGCTGATCAAAGATTTCGTACGAGACTGTTTTTTTCCCTTCAATAGTTAATGGATTAAATGCAGTATTTCGGTTGTACCAGCCAAACTCACTGGTTGCCTTGATACTTAAATCAAAAGCATCATCGTATGTACCTTTTACCGGAACAATGGTTGCTCCATACATTATAATCTGCGTTAATTTGGCTAAAGGTGCAGTTTCAGGAACCATAACAATTGCTTTCTGTCCCTGCGAAGCACAAATACCTGCTAGTGATGAACCCGCGTTTCCTGTAGATGCTGTAACTATTGTCCCTAACTTATTTTCTTTAGCAAAAGCCGAAACCAATGAAGATGCCCTGTCCTTAAAAGAAAAGGTTGGATTTTGGGAATCATCTTTTAAATATAACATGAAAGATAAATCCTTATTATCCAGCTTGTTAAATTTATAGAGGGGAGTATTTCCCACTTTAAGTTTAGGAAGATTTTCAGATTTGTTGATTGGCAATAAATCAAGAAATTTTTCCTTTTTAAAATCTTTAAACAGAAAATTTTTCTTTAAAATATCAGAAAAGTTATAAACAATTCCAAGAACTCCTTTTGGAGGAGACAAATCGTTATTTTCCTTGCTGCAACTTGGACACAAATAGGTGGTTTCGTTTGTAAAATATTGTTTTCCACAATCGATACACTGGTAAATAAACTTCTGGCTATGTATTTTAACAGGCATACTATTTTGAACTACTACGAAATTAATTATTTTTGTTCAACTCAATAATTAAAAATTACCAAGTTATTAAAAAAGGGTGTCTCTATGTTTAGGTTTTAAGGTTTTTCATTTCTGGCTTGTTCTGTTCCAACAAGAAAATAATGTAGTATTGAGTTTTTCCAGGAATGATTTTTTACATTTGAGACACCATTTTTATAATAGTAAGGCAAAGTATTGAGTATTTAAAGATTCTTCAGCAATCCTGTCCTTTCGTTAAATTCATTGATTAAATCATCCCAGTGTTCAAGTTGTAAGAACAATTTATTCCATATTTCACGATCGTACCATAACTGATTAAGGTCTTCAACTTCTTTAGCTTGTTGTTCAACCCATGTAAAGTATTTTAAATTATGAATAGCTTTTTTATCATAGTAATTCAATTCTTTCATACTGTCGGTTTTTGAACCCAAAATACACTTTTCGAAATCTTTTACAGCTTGCATATCAGTGTATTTTCCTTTTTCGTCGTGTAATTCAGTAATTCGTGACTGGTACATGTCGGCAGAATCAGTTGCTATTGTAACAATAATATCTTCTTTAGTCATTTCATAATACCTGGCTGTTTTTATAGCCGACAGTAAATTTCCAATACCCGATATTCCAATTAAGTGCAGGTTTTCAATAATTTCAGGATCGACACCTAATGATTTTAAATAGTTATGGCCTTCTTTTTCGTTAAATAATCGTAAAATCCGCATACAATCTTCATCATCGATTGCAGTAACAACATCTGTATTTTTTACATTATGAATCCAGGGAACGTGTTTATCGCCAATGCCTTCGATGCGGTGACCGCCAAAACCATTCATAAGCAGGGTAGGGCATTGTAAAGCTTCAGAAGCAACAACTTTTACATGCGGTGCAACAGTTCTTAAATAATCACCGGCAGCTATTGTTCCCGCCGAACCTGTTGCAGAAATATAAGCTGCAAGCTTACTTTCTTTCGTTTTAACATGATTAAATACTTCTTCGATAGCTTTACCTGTGGTATTGTAATGCCAGGCTGCATTACCAAATTCATCAAACTGGTTAAAAATGACACAATCAGGGCGTGTCCTGCGAATTTCCCAGCATTTATCATATATTTCCTTAACATTAGATTCACAACCCGGTGTTGCAATTACTTCGGAACCAATAACATCGCGCAACCAGGTAAATCGTTCCTTGCTCATTTCCTGTGGTAAGATAGCCACAGATTCTGTACCCATTAATTTTGAGTCGAAAGCACCACCACGACAATAATTTCCTGTTGAAGGCCATACTGCTTTGTGATAGGTTGGATCAAATTCGCCCGTGGTGATTCTTGGAGCTAAACAGCCATATGCCGCACCTACTTTATGAGCCCCTGTTGGAAACCATTTTCCTATTAAAAGAACAATCCGGGCATTAACGCCTGTTAAGGATTTTGGTAATTCTATATAATTCACTTTACCAAATAACCCTCCTTTTTCTTTGGGTTCGTTTTTCCAGGTTATCCTAAACAGGTTTAATGGATTGATTTCCCATAAACCTATATTTTTCAGATGGTTCTTTATTTTTTCAGGAATGAGTTCCGGATTCTGTTGTTGCTTAAATGTAGGTAGAATAATCTTTCTTTCTTTAAATCGGTTAACTGCATTTTGCAGTACTTTTTCGTTTGTTATTCTGTCAATAATTTGAATCATAATAAAATTATAATATGTTTTTTTACCCATGCAAGATAGATAATATATTTATATATTCTTTTAAAATACAAAAATATAGGAAAAATAACTAATAATTTGTATAATGATAGAAATAACTTATATTTGTTCGAAATTTTATAATTATTAACAGGAAAATAAGCTAGGATGAAACCACTTGATGAAATTGACAGAAAGCTACTTAATGTATTACAAACAAATAGCAGGATTACAATTCGCGAATTATCAGAAAAATTGCATTTATCTACAACTCCTATTCACGAACGTATAAAGAAACTTGAAAAAAGTGGATATATAAAAAATTATTTAACTCTAATCGATCCTAAATTAATTGGGAAGAAATTAATTGTTTACATATCCGTTTCACTAAATAAACATACCAAAGAAGCTATTGATGAGTTTGAACTACAAATGAGCCAAATGGATGAAGTGATGGAATGTTATTATATATCGGGTAATATTGACTTTCTGTTAAAAGTATATTGCAATGATATGGATGATTTCCATAATTTTGTTACTGCAAAATT
Organism: Bacteroidetes bacterium GWB2_32_14; assembly: GCA_001768235.1. Classification (GTDB taxonomy): domain Bacteria; phylum Bacteroidota; class Bacteroidia; order Bacteroidales; family UBA12077; genus UBA12077. The sequence goes on along the minus strand of MENK01000022.1, from coordinate 17,794 downwards.
CTCTACTATCGGAAATATTACTCAATTTTACAGTTCGTTTGTTATGGCAGAAACCAAGGTGAAACAAAACTTTAAATTGTAAGTTAGAAAAATTCTATTCAAATACCAGGTTTTTTATTCCTTTGAGTAAAATACTCATTTGTGAAGCCTGGTGTAAATGGATTTCCCGTGCATGATTTATAAATTGCACATCAATAATTTTAAAATCAATTTTATTGAGTTGTACAATTGCTTTAGAAGAGCTATAAATATAAACATCATCAGTTTCAAGCAAACTCTCCTGATTAGTTAAATTTTTATGAATTATTTTCGTTCCTGTTATTGATTCTTCAACATAAAATCCTCCTGTTGCTTTTTCGAATGATGATTTGGTAAGATAAACCTTGGGTTTTTCTTTATACGGAGCCGAATTAGTGGGGCAGAAGGTATTGCAATTTCCACATTCGTTACAAAAATTGGCGATATTAAGTATCTGGTATTTCTGACTGATTTCGAAAAATCCATCGTTTGTAATAGATATATCTCCTTTTTCATCAACAATTGCTTTTTGAAGCTGAATTTTAACAGGTTCAATTTCATATGAATAATTAGCAAAATTAGGGCATACGGTAGTACATATATTGCAAATCTCATCACACTGAAGGCATCGGCCGGCTTCTTCAATTGCTTTAACGGAATCTAAAGTTTCACTTATTAATTTAAAATTCTTACGATCTGTAATTTCAAGTTCTTTAACTTCCGGAGCATATTTTCGAATTGCCCGTTTGAGCATCAATTCTTTTTTACTAAAATTTTTACCATTCTTTGGTTTCCGGATTTTAAAATCAATTTCGGCTTTAAATATTATCTGTTCAGCAGCTTTTCTACCATCGCCAATGGCTTTAATAGCTGTAGCAGCTCCGCGTAAAGCATCTCCACCAATAAAAATATTTTCGATTTGTGTTTTGTAATTTTCTGTATTTGCTTTAAGTAATTCGTTTTGAATAAAATCGATATCCAGGCTTTGACCAATTGCAGGAATAATAGTATCGCAAGGGATTTCAAATTCAGAATCTTCAATTTTTATTGGTTTTTGTCGCCCCGATGAATCTTTTTCACCTGATTTCATTTTGTTGCATAATAAGGCTTTAACTTCACCATTTTCGTTGATAATCTTTTCAGGAGCGGTTAACTCCATAATTTCCATTCCTTCTTCTAATACTGCTTTAATTTCGCCTTGATCAGCAGGCATTTCATTAATAGTTCTTCTATAAACGATGGTTACTTTTCCCTCGTTTCCTACTAAACGGTATGCAGTTCTTGCAGCATCCATAGCTGTATTCCCACCACCAATAATAATAACATTTTTGCCTATTCCTGTTTTTTCATTCTTTTTTGCTTTAAAAAGGAATGTTAAAGAATCAATTACTCCTTTCGATTCTATACCTTCAAGTTCTATCGGCGCTGAAACAGGAGCACCAACACCAATAAAAAGGTAATTGAATGTTTCTTTTAAAAGCTCAAATTTTGTTTTATCTACCTTGGTATTGTAGTGAATCTCAACACCTAAATCAGCTACTCTTTTAAAATCCTTTTCAATTGCTTCGTTTGTTAATCTGAACCCGGGAATAGCATACTGAATCATTCCTCCGGCTTTGGAATTTGCTTCAAAAACTTCTACTGAAAATCCTGCCAATGCTAAATAATATGCACAAGATAAACCCGATGGGCCTGCTCCGATAACTGCAACTTTTATATTGTTTTTAGATGCAGTATCCGGTTTAACCTCATCCTGTTCTGATATAAAACGTTTAACTTCACGAATTAAAAGCGATTCATCATAATTTATCCGGGTACATTTATTCTGGCATAAATGGTCGCATACCATCCCTGTTATTGAAGGAAAAGGGTTTGTTTTCAGGATTACTTCATAAGCTTTACCAAACTGATTGGCCGAAGTATAATACATGTAATCCGGGATATCCTGGTTTGTTGCACAGGTATCTTTACAAGGTGCTGCAATACAATCAAAATAACCTAATTCCCGGTTTGTTTTTATATCGGGTGATTGAATATACTCCCGTTTATAATGTTTTAAATTCAGTACTTTTTTGCTATATTTTTCGATGTTTATTAATGAAGCTTTTTTTAAATCTTCAATCGACGCATTTGATTTTATGTATTCAGGGATAGTATTAGCCTTATTTGATTCAAGGGCTTTTAACAATTCATCAACATATTGATTCATGCGCATATAACCACCCGGTTTTAATATATCAGAACAAACAGTTACTGTTTTAAATCCGCAGGAAAGAATCTCTGAAATATTGAACGCATCAGCACCTGCTGAGAATGAAAGCTGCAAGTTCCCGTTAAATTCCTGTTGTAATTTTTGGGCTACATGAATTGAAACAGGATGTAAAGCACGTCCACTCATATACATCATATCAACCTGTTCTCCAAAAACGGATTTATTGTTTACAGATTCCAGCGTGTTGGTTAGTTTTAATCCAAATTGCAGGTTTTTATTTTTTGCAGTTTCCTGCAGTGATTTAATGATATTAAGTGCATCAGGATACTTCAAATCATGCTCGAAAGCGATATCAGGTACTTCAGTTTTAAATCCCAACGTTTTATTTAGTATCTCTCTTAGCTTTTCTGGCCCTAAAAGTGTAGGATTTAGCTTAACATAGGTGTGCAGTTTTTTTTCATTTAATAAATAACCTGCAATAGATTCTATTTCATTGGCCGGGCAGCCATGCATGGTTGATAAAGTAATATTATTTGATATCTGAGCAGGAATCTTAATTTTAGTAATCTCGGGATAAAGTACTTTTATTTCATTAATTTTTTGATGTAACTCATCAGTGCAGTCATTCATCTTATTGAAAAACCATTGTACATTGTCTTTTAGAATACCTTCCAGGTTGTAACCAACACTCATGTTGAATATTGTTCCGGCTTCAGCACGATATCCAAACTTGTGGTTTAAAATATGAATAATAACCCAGGCATTCAGGTATTCGTTAAAGCTTTCTTTAATTTTAAGCTCCTGCGACCATTCACAATTATAACCTTCATCCTGCATATCGATGCAGGGTTTCGAAACTTCGAGTTCGTCGAGAGTTTGAATGGTTTTTAATTCAATATAACGAGCACCCATTAACCAGGCTGCAATAATATTTTGAGCCATCTGTGAATGAGGGCCTGCAGCAACTCCTATAGGACTGTCAATGGTTTGATTAAATTGCTCTACAAGTAATTTCTTATTCATGGTTGGATTAAAAAATAACTCGCGGGGAATGCCAAAAATACTCTGGCTTTTATCGTATTCTTTTAAAATTATATGCAATAGTTGCTTTACTGAAACAGGATAAAACTTATCTGACATGTATTGAAAGAATTATGAATTATTACTTTTACATTCTGTAACAAATCTAAGTAAAACAGCTGAGATTCTTAAAATTATTCTATATTTATACTGTATTTTAGAAAAATAAGGATGCAAAATACGACTATTAAAAAAAAATATTCTGTTATTATTCTTGCGGCAGGAAAATCATCACGTATGGGTGTTCCAAAATGGTCGTTACAATTTGATAAAAACCGATCGTTTATTGAAAATATCGTTAACGAATATCATAGCTTTGGATGCAAAGAAATAGTTATCGTAATTAACGAAACCGATTATTCATCGTTTATTGAGAAGAATTATAAGTTTCCGGAAAATGTCCGGATAATTATTAATTGCCACCCCGACTGGCATCGTTTTTATTCGTTAAAATTGGGTGTAAAAGAAATACCCAACAGTCATTTTTTATATATACATAATGTTGACAATCCCTTTGTTAATCATGATTTACTATATAATTTACTTGAAAATTCTTTAGAGTCAGATTTAATTGTACCTGAATATAAAGGGAGAGGAGGACATCCTATTTTAATAACGAAGAGAATTATTACAGATATAATTTCTGAAACCAGTGAGCAAATTCATTTCAAAGAATTCCTTACCCGATATTCCAGGAAAAAAACGGATGTTAATGACATGAGAATACTGATTAATATTAATACAATAGAAGATTATAAACTATATTTCTAAACACTGTTGTCCGATAAAAAATATAGATATATAATGATATCTTGAAACAATAAGACATGCATGTTTCTTTCGCCCTTACAGGGCTTTCCTTTTTGGTTGGTATTGTTTTACCATACTTCCGTTCCTTTGGAACTCAACAAAAGCCTCATTGGGGCAAAAGCATGGTAATAATCAGCAATTTACAAAAATAAAAAGTGCTGTAAGCACGACAGTAAATACTTGTTAAAAGTTTTACCGGACAATAGTGATTTCTAATCTAACTCTAATTAATTAGATTAAATATAAATAAGAATAAAAGTATTAAAATACCAAAAATATTTTTCGTGTTTTTTTCTTTATATGTAAAGCATTTGCAAAAGAATTTTAAATTATTCTGATTTTAAAACCAGCTTTCTCTACTTAAAGAATCTTGACTTTAAAACTCTTCCTTTATATCTTTATAAAATAGATGAAGATTTAAATTACTCAATTACTTAAATTAAAAAGGAGGTTTTTATGGTCGATTCGAATGTTGTTCTTTGGGGGCAAACTATTGCTTACACGTTTTATTGCCTTGTAATAATTCTCTTAATGCTGTGGTTTGGATACAAAATCACTAAAACAGGAAAAAGCAATGTAGTAAGACCTGCAATTTTTTACACATTTGTAGGATTTTTAACTGTGCTTGGGGTATCGTTACATATTATTACATACAATACAATACCCTGGGCCCCGGTAGATTTAAACCGTGGAGATTATAATCCGGATAAGACATTTGAAATATCTGTTGCGAATCATGAGTTTATATTGCCATCAGATAAACTGGTAATCAACTGTAATGATTTGGTGTTATTCGATGTTAAATCAAATGACTTAACATATGGGTTTGGATTGTTCAGGCAGGATAACAGTATGGTTTTTCAAATGCAGGTTGTTCCCGGGCATAGAAACGACATTCTTTGGAAATTCGACAAACCTGGCATTTATACTATTCGCTCAACAGAGTACTCCGGCCCAAGGGGGGTATTTATGGTATTGAAAGATGCTGTAGAAGTTACACCATGCGAAGGTGTTTAGATAGTTCATTTGTTAAACAAAAAAATTTATATATATGTCATTTAAGAATACATTTATTCATGGAACTGAAGGTTTATTTAAGCCGGATTCTTTAACTCAAATGCAAAAAATAGTATTGCGATTTGTTGTTGTTGGACTAATATATTATGGTTTTGCTGTTATTGAAGGAATGATAATGCGAATATATGAGGTTGAACAAATACCGTTAATTAACACGAATCAATTTTTTGCAATTCTAACAGCTCACCCGTTGGTCGGGATTTTCGGTTCAACCTATGCATTGGTTTTTGGAGCTTTTTTATTCCTGACTCCATATTTAATGAAAAAACCTTTATACAGTATCAAACTTGCAAACTGGTCGTTAATATTATTGGCATCGGGTACATTTATTTTTTGGTTCGCAGGATTTATATCTCATTATGCACCGCTTTATACTTTGTATTGGCCGCTACCTGCAGATTTTAGTCAGTTTAGTGTTTGGGGAGGCACGTTTTTTATTTTAGGAATTGCAATACTAATGGTTGGAACGTTATTTTTTATAATTAATATTTTTAAAACCATTGTATATACCCCTGAAGGATGGGAAAAACAACCGTCTGCAGCATTACTTGGTTCTGCTATTGGATACAGCGGGTTTAGAAATTTATTCCGCAAAAAAGAAAACCGGAAAGAGCACTTAGTTCCATTGCCTGTAGCTGCAATTGCCCGTGGTACTGTTGATATGGTTTTAAATACAAGCATTATTTTATTTACAGGTGTATTGATCCTGATTTATATGCTTGCAAACATACTCGGGGTTGATTTAAAAGAATCTGCAATTGATGCATTATTATATAAAAATTGGTTTTGGTGGGGATTGGATTTAATTGCCGATGGATTGGTTCTGATTTTTGTTGCCGGTACATGGTATCTTATAGCAACTATGATTACCGGGAAAAAGTTATTTATGCAAAATATTGCACGTGCTGCTTTATTGCTTGAACTGGTTGTTTCGTGGACAGTGTGGTCGCATCATTTACTTTCAGACCAGGCACAACCAGCTATGCTAAAGATTGTTTCAGGAGAACTTGTAACAGCATTTGAATTAATTACTCAGGGTTTAGCTTTTTTTATTACATTGGCTACATTATGGAGTGCAAGGCCTTTAAAAATGACAAATCCATTAAAGTTTCTACTTGGAGGGTTACTCGGGTTTGCTTTAGCTGTTCCCGCGGGTATAATGCAGGCTGATGTAGGTTTAAACAGAATATTACATAACACCCAGTGGATTGTTGGCCCACACGTGCACGTTGCTGTTCTTGTTGGTTTAACAATGACATTATATGCCGCAGTATATCTCTTGTTTCCTATTGTTACAAATGGGGCTAAATTATATAGCCAAAAACTTGCGAATATTCATTTCTGGTTACATTTGATTGGTGGAATCGGCATGGGGGCATTCATGGGAATGGCAGGACTAAAAGGAATGTTACGCCGTACACTTTATGTTGATGGCGAATTTAACCTATATATGATTCTTGCTGCATTAGCTGGTTCATTGTTATTAATTTCTTTTTTAGCCTTCTTTTATAATATTGTAATGAGTGTGGGACTGAAAGGTGTAATTGGAATTTTTACTCCGTCAAAACTAAAAACGAAAGAATTACTTCCAGAAAGTTAGAATCAAATTTTTTTCCCATTAATAAAACCACGATAATTAATTTTATCGTGGTTTTTAATAACAATTATTTGGGTTTATGATCCTTCTTAAAAATATTCCCTATTTCATATCCAATTTGTTCAATAGCTTCAATACCTTCAATACCTCTTGATAGTGTATCGGAAGAAATATCTTCATAATTCTCGTTTTGACAATAACTGCTAAATTGCTGAGGAAAAATAACAATCTTGTTATTATTGTTGCAACAGGAAAATCATCACAGTGTGGTCGTTACAATTTGATCAAAACCGATCATTTATTGAAAATATCGTTAATAAATATCATAGTTTTGGATGTAAAGAAATAGTTATCATAATTAACGAAACCGATTATTCATCGTTTATTGAGAAGAATTATAAATTTCTGGAAATTGTTCGGATAATTATTAACTGACACCCCGTCTGGCATCGTTTTTATTCGTAAAGATTGGGTGTCGAAGAAATACCCAACAGCCTTTTTATATATACATAATGTTGACAATTCCTTTGTTAATCATGATTTACTATATAAATTACTTGAAAATTCTTTAGAGTCAGATTTAATTGTACCTGAATATAAAGGGAGAGGAGGGCATCCAATTTTAATATCAGAGAAAATAATTAACGGCATTCGAGATGAAAAAAATAATCAATTACATTTTAAAGAATACTTATGTAATTATAAAATGAAAAAAATAAATGTAAATGATGACAAAATATTAGTGAATATTAATAATTTAGATGAATACAATATTTTATTTAAATAGTTAATTATTAGTAGTTTAAATCGTTTAATATGACTTCAGCAATTATTATAACTCTTTGCCTGTTGCTACTTTTAGCATATATTTTTGATATTTCATCATCCAGGACAAATATTCCATCAGTTTTATTGTTATTGCTCTTGGGCTGGGGTGTTAATCAAGTAACAAAAGTTATAGGAATACATATTCCTGATTTGACTCCTGTATTACCTGCTTTAGGTTCGATAGGACTGATTTTAATTGTTTTAGAAGGTACATTAGATTTAAAACTCGATAAATCAAAATATAAATTCATTTTTAAATCATTTGTTTTTGCATTATCTCCAATGTTGATTCTAAGTTTTATTCTTGCCTTTGCATTTTATTATTTTGGAAATATTCCATATAAATATGGTTTAATTAATGCAATTCCATTATCAATTATAAGCAGTGCCATTGCTATTTCGAGTATTAAAAATCTTAAAACATCAGATAAAGAGTTTATAACATATGAAAGCAGTTTATCTGATATTTTAGGGATTATATTTTTTAACTTCTTAATATTAAATGAAGTAATAAATATTTCATCAGTTGGTTATTTTTTATTAGACATAATAATTATTTTAATCATTTCATTTATTGCTATTATTGGATTGGCATTATTACTTAGTAAAATAAAGCATCATGTAAAATTCTTACCTATTATTTTAATAATTATTCTTGTATATTATTTTGCCGAAATATTTCATTTACCGGCATTAATTGTTATTCTTTTATTTGGTTTGTTTTTAGCAAACCTCGATGAATTAAAACATTTTGACTTCTTTTTAAGATTTAATACAGAAACACTTGAGAAAGAAATTGTAAAATTTAAGGATCTTACTTCTGAAATGACTTTTTTAATTCGAACGATGTTTTTCTTGTTATTCGGTTTTTTAATCGAAACAAAAGAACTATTAAATTTAAGTTCTCTTTTATGGGCTATAGTTATAACAGTATTAATTTTCGGACTAAGAGCTTTACATTTATACCTTTTAAAACTTCCATTAAAACCTTTATTTTATATTGCTCCGCGTGGATTAATTACAATTCTTTTATTTTTATCAATACCAGCATCACAAGGTTGTATTTTTATTAACAAATCACTAATAATTCAGGTTATCATTTTATCTGCATTTGTAATGATGATTGGGTTAATTAATAATAAAAAAGATTAATAAAAATAGCATAGTTCTATTCATTGTAATACAGTTGATTACATTTTAATTTCTTTTCCCGTGAAGTTCTTGTTGTTCACGAAAATGTTGGTGTAATTATCGATTTGTTAGAAAACTTCAGATACCGATGACTCGTTTGATGATTTTATTTTAGCTCAGGTTTTTAAACATCCTGATAAGTACATATAAATTAGTAGTTTACATGAAAAACAATCAGGTAATTGAGAAATAAATATAAGCTAATTGCGAATAAAACATGTGGGAAATGATACTCTAAATCAGTAATAATTTTTCTTGATGATGGTTCTATTTTAGTTGATATAAATTAAATATATACAGTAACAGACTTAAACTTAGCTTTAAATATCTTAAATTTTAAATTTATCTAATAGTAAATTTTATTAATCACGATAAACATTATAAATTCGCAGGTGTTTATAGCAGGTAAAGTTGAAGTAGATGGAAAATCCAATTCTTGATGTTAAAAATATTTATAAAAACTTTAAAGAAGTAAAAGCTGTTGATGGAGTCAGTTTCTTTGTTAACCGGGGTGAGTTTATTGCATTACTTGGCCCGAATGGTGCAGGCAAGACTACAACTGTTGAAATGATTGAAGGAATTCAGAAACCCAACCAAGGTACTATAAGCATAATGGGGATGAATTGGGATAATCATGAAAATAAACTCCATCGTTTAATTAGTCTTTCGCTCCAGGAAACACGGTTTATCGATAAGCTCCGGGTTTGGGAAACAGTTCAGCTATTTGCCAGTTTCTATGGTTTATCTCGCGACAGGGTTGATGAGGTTATTGGAATTGTTGCACTAACTGAAAAACGGAAAAGCTTTGTCCAGAATCTTTCCGGGGGTCAACGCCAGAAGCTGGCCTTAGCTATTGCCCTGTTAAACAATGCTCCACTCTTGCTTCTCGACGAACCAACTACCGGGCTTGATCCAACAGCCAGAAGGGAAATATGGAATATCCTGATGAATCTCAAGAAAAATAACAACACATCGCTTATTCTTACCACGCATTATATGGAAGAAGCTGAATACCTTTGCGACAGGATTATTATTATGGATAAGGGAAAAATCCTTGCCCAGGGAACACTCGAAGAACTACTTTCGGCAAGTAATAGTAAAGAAATTATTGAGTTTTCAACTAACGATATTATTTCCGAAGAATTATTTTGCGTAGATGATGTGTACAAGCTAATCAGGGATGAGAATTCAAATAGCAGAAAACTCATTGTCAGAAGTATAGTTGACCAACTCCCTGTTTTTCTTCAGAAAGTTAAAGATAATGGAATTAACCTTTCACGCCTGGAATGCCGGAAGCTTACATTGGATGATCTTTTCATATCGATGACAGGAAAACATCTTGGAGATTAATAATTAATAGTAAACAAGCACAAAATGTTAAAACATCCATTTACACAGCTTATACTTATTCAAATCAGGGAATTTTACCGGGAACCGGCTGTGCTATTCTGGTCGTTTCTTTTTCCCGTATTAATGGCATGGGGACTTGGAATTGCTTTCAACAAAAAACCGGAAGTAACTAAAACCATAGCGATTGTTTTGAGTGAAAAGGAACCGGTTGCAGATTTTGAAAAATATATCTCAAAAACGGATTTTGAAAAAATACCTGATTCCACCAATAATACCTATTACTATAGTGTCAGCTATGGAAATGAAAATATGGGTGTTACTCATTTCCGGCTAAAACCTGTCAGCTGGCAACAAGCCGAACTGATGGTAAAAAGGGGTAATGCATCCATGATAATTACTACAAACAATAACAAAATTGAATATAATTTCGACAAATACAGCTCCGATGGCCAACTGGAGTACCTTCAACTGTCATCCCTTTTCGACGGGGAGAATCAATCGGCTCAACAATCCGAAATAAAACCAATGGCTGAGAAAGGTACCCGCTATATTGATTTCCTAATTCCCGGGTTAATAGCCATGAACGTGATGATGTCAACCATGTGGGGCATCAGTTATACCCTGATTGAAGCACGAACAAAGAAATTACTTCGCAGGATGGTTGCAACACCTATGAAGAGATGGGAATATATTCTTTCGCATATTGTTGCCCGGGTTGTGCTTTGCTTCGTGGAGGCTGCAATAATTTTCTTATTTGCATATTATTACTTCGACATAACAATTACAGGAAGTATTATAGCATTTGTTGCCCTGTTTATATCGGGTATTCTCGCGTTCTCAGGGCTTTCTGTGTTAATTGCTTCACGAACATCGAAAACCCAGGTAGGCAACGGGTTGATTAACCTTGTTGTAATGCCCATGATGATGCTATCGGGAATTTATTTCAGCTACCATAATTTCCCCGATATCGTTGTTCCTTATATACAGGCATTACCCCTGACAATGCTTGCCGATGGTGTTAAGGCAGTTTTTAATGAAAGTGCCGGATTTATGCAGGTATGGAAATATATTTTAATCCTTAATTCCTTTGGGCTGATAACATTTATTACAGGTTTAAAATTTTATAAATGGTATTAAGAATTTTTTCGTATTTAATTGAACGGGATTCATCCGGAAAGTTATTAGCTAAGCTGAATAATGGAAAAAAAAGAATCAGGCAATAAATCGGTTTCATATTCATTTTTTTAATTTAATCGGTATCCATATTTCTTCTTCTGAATCGGGGTCGTTATTCTTATATTTTTCTCCTAATATCTCAAAATGGGGCCTGTTGTCTAACAGGTAGTTTGAACCCGGTAACCAGGTTCCGAAAATATAGTGAAATATTCTATTATCTGAGCTTGGGCCTTTATATGGAAAAACGGCATAGAGTCCACCTTCTAATATAAAACTTTCCATTCCGTCAGGAATCAGGTTAAAGTCTGTAACCTCAATAGCTGCCCACTTTTCAAATACTTGGTTTAAATCACTTAAATCTAATGGCTGGCTATAAACCTGCATTGAAATCATATCAACAGTCAGGTTGTTTTTAATTTCTTTTCGCCTGGGCATAAATGATTGCCAAAGATTAAAGGTTTTATTGTCGGCAAGTGACATTTTTATCCGGTTACCCACTAATTTTTTTTCAGTTAATGTTTCAATTCTTGGTTCCATGTTAAACTATCCCGTTTATTTCAATATCGTATTTGTCCAAGAGCCCGGTTATTCCAGGTAAAGAGAATTTGGCTTTTTTCATCCTGTTTATTTCCGGGTCAATTGAATAATTGAAAGATGTTCGAAAGTCAGCCTTTTCAATTATTGTGTTTTCAAATGTTGCCCTTGCCAGGTCGCAGTTATCAAAAACAGAATTACTTAAATCACATTCGGTGAAATCGACTTCGTGAAGTTTTAGGTTTTTGAATGTTGTCTTTTTTAGTTTCGTTTTGTAAAAGGAAGAATGGCTGAGGTTACAGTTTTCAAAAAAGATTGATAAGCCAAATTCATTGCAGTTTTGAAAATGCAATCCCAGCATTTTGCAATTTCTGAACTTAATGCCTCGTAAGGCAGTTTTATTCAGCTTGGCCATACTCAGGTTGCAATCATCAAATTCACATTCCATAAAATTTATACCATCAAGGCCTGAATTTGAAAAATCACAATTAATAAACGTGCAGTATTCATATTCTCCTTTGACCAGCGGATTTTGGGTGAAGTCTATTTTAGTAAAGTTTTTTTCTTCTATATATATTTTTTCCATTTTATTGTCAAATTATCCTTATAGTGTTAATTCTGCCCCAACTTTTTGAGTATTGCTTATTTATTTCAAGGTATTGGTCAACGCCAGATTGTAATCGTATAAGTTTGCAGGTATAATTCTTTAGCAACTGTTTGCATCCGTATTACATTTTGTTAGAAAGCTTGAAATTAGTCAGTAATTCTTTTTTTAACTGCTCAATTTCATTATTAGAATTTTTAAAAGCAATTGCTAAATCTCTAATCAAATTTACATATATGAGCCCGTTTTTTTCTACAATTTTTTTAGCTACCTGAGCAATTCTATTATTAAACTTAAGATCTGTTTTTGAAATCTGTTTTATCGTATATAATTGTTCCCTGGTTTCTTTTGTTTTCAAGTCAATAAAATCAGCAATGAATTTAACATCTTTATCATTAATTTCATATTCGTAACTCATGGTGTTAGGATTGTACTTTCCTTTATTATAAATTTCAAATTTGTCGTCTCCCCAGGTAGAACCTTTGTTAATAATAACGGGTCTCCAGAACCATTGATTTCCTCTAATTAAATCATGTTTCAAATAAAAATTAATATTATCAATTAATTCATCTAAAGTTAATAAAGGATCAAATAGCATAAACCCACAATCAAAAGGCAAATTTATTTCCTTTAAAATTTGAATACTTTTTAAAATGCTTTGTTCAGTTAAACCTCTATTATAACGAGATAATTGCTTGCACGAACCACTTTCTATACCGATGTATATTCTGTCGAGACCTTGCTGTTGCATTCTTGCTAAGGTTTCTTTAATAATCTTATTTTTACCACTTTCATTTTTTTTATAAATGATATCCGGCCTGGTAAAGATTCTAAAACTAATTTTATCTTCAATTTTATTATTTATATTCTCAATTATATCTATAATCTTGTTAATTCTGGTAATATGTTCTTTATCTCTACCACCAAAAAATTCATCATCAGAGAATTCAATTACCTTATATTTAAGTTTTAAGATCACATTTTTTAAATCTTTTTCAATTCGATTTATGCCGAAACTTTTCCATTTTTCACCATGCCTGAAACTAGAACGTGTGCAATAAGAACAATTGCCCCAAAAGCATCCTCTTGAAAGCTGCATTTGAATTGCAGCTCTATTGATTTTTGGCGAATCTTCACTTATAAAATATTCGTGTTCAACCCAATCAGCATGTTTGTTTTTTGATTTTTTTTCTACAATATTCTGACTACGAATAGATATATCATATTTAGGGGGATAATGTAATTTTGATAAATCAGGTGCCTGTAATTGAGTTAAGTGAAATTGTAAACCATCGTAATAGCAAATGTTTTTTATTGATTCTATTTCCGCGTAAACAGAAGATTTTTTAAGCATTACATTAATAAGTTGTTCAACCGTTTCCTCGCCTTCTCCTAAAACACAAAAAACATTTTGGTAGTTAATATTTTTATTTTTTATTGCATATCTTATTATATATTCAGGAGAGTATGTTGCCAACTGATTCCCAAAAATAATTTCTGCCTTAATTTTATTTATATTTTGTAATATCTTCTGTAATAATTCTAAGGTATAGGGTAAAACACTAAACCCTATAAGATCATATTTATTTGAATTTATCTCCTTAATTACAGGCTTAGAACTATCAAAAGAATTACAGTATAATATTTTGCAGGTTGTTTTTCTTGAACCAAATACTCCATTTATATGGCCAATAAGTGCTTCAACTGACAAATAATTCCAAATTGCAAAGTGTGAAGGGGAGTTTAATGCAATAAACAATATATTCATTTTTTACTGCTATTTAATTACTATAAATACTGCTTTTGTAATTTATCAACTAATTCTTTACCTACTTTGATTCTGCTATCTTCAATAAAGTCTTTTGGATATTCTATTTCAAATTCGATAAAGTCATTTATAGAAATAAATTCAGGTATTGGTTCTCTATAATTATATTTAACCTTTAGAATAATTTGAAGGGTTTCCTGGGCATAATACTTTTTATAAATCTGTTCAAGAACATTATTATTTAAGAAGAAATATTCAAGTGCAAAAGCTCCTCCGGCTTTACAACCCGCAAAAATGAAAACAAATTTTTCTTTTTCAAAAGGATTTCGAATCCTTGTAATTAATGCATAATCCAATCTTGGTTTTTGATCATTGTCTGGTTTAAGGTGTTTATGCTTATTAGGATAATAAATATAACTATCGCCTGTACTATGCTCTTCTTTAAATATACATATTGAGTCAAATTCTTGTTTGGCTTTATCTAAAATTATACGAGTTATTACATTTGTTTTGCTACTGCCAAAAAGGATTAAATTATCATGTAAGTGTTTGGGTATTTCATTTTTATTTTTGTATTGTTCATAAGTATATTTTTCTTCACATGAACAAGATAAACTCACATTTTCAATTCCTAAACAATTTACAGCAACACTCCAGCATTTCATTGCCAGATTGGATTCTTCAAGTATAAGAGGTATTGAAGAAGATTTTTTTGCAGCCTCTGCTTTATCATGTTGATTCCCGCGATGAGAGAAATATATTCTGACAGTACCGTTATTTCTTTTAATTTTATCCATAAAAAGAAACCGACTTGCAAATACAGAAATATTGTTTTCAATACAAGTGTGAATAGGTTTTTTTATTTCTTCCAGGGCTTTCAATATTTGATAATTTCCTATAAAAAAAGAGGTTATTACTTTAATCAGCTTATTTATTACTTTAATAATATCTTTGAACAAAAAAATAATAATAATAGCTATGACTATCAAAGAAAAAACGACTGCACTAAGTAAAGTGAAGTTAGATGTCACTTCTGTTATCATACTCTTTCCTCTTACCAACAAAATTATGATATAGCATGGTAATACAATAATAGGAATGAATGTTACAATTTTTTTTATTTGATTTATAATTTTTCCCATAGTCATATATTTTATGTTTTCTGATGGTCAACGGGTACGATATCGTGCTGTATTTTTTTCTTTGTTTTATTATCTTGTTACGAAATTAAACTAAATAATTAAATTTTCAAATCATCACTGAACAGCGCATGTGTTATGAGTATGATTAATTTGATCTAAGTTTTTTAATTCTTTCAAAAGGTAATGATGAAAAAAAAGGTTACCTACAAGGAGTATGACTGAATTTTTTTGTCATTAAATATTTTCGATTCAATTAAGCCAAAAGTTCAATTCGATTTCCCTCGACATCAAGGACGACACTTTCAAAATAACCATCTCCGCTTGTACGTGGTTCTCCAACTATTTTATAACCATCCGTACGAAGTATTTCAGTAAGAGAAAGGACAGCTTCTTTTGAACCTAATTTAAATGCAATATGAGTTATTCCTAATCGTTCTTCAGTATCCAGGGGTTTGTCAACAGATTGCTTGCGCATAAGTTCCAATTTTGTACCACTTTCAAAACTAATAAAATATGATTCAAACTGTTTTATTGGATTTATATATTTTTCATTGCTTTCTCCATTGAAATATCGAATATAGAAGTCTTTCATTGCTTCTATATTTTTCGTCCAAATGGCAATGTGTGCAATATTCATGGTTCTATATATCTGATAATTATATAAAAAATTGTCTTGTTCTCAAATAGCCCATAATGGTCGATGGCAACGTGCAGAGGGAGTGATAACCTGTCAGGTTATACCGACTTTTTTAACGAGCTGCAAACCTTCGAAAACCACTGAACCCTGCATAAAATGTGAAGCCCTGTTGGGCTAGTGAAATTTATTCTCCCAGCAGGATGTTGATTTCATCCTTAAGATTCTTTAAATCCTGAACAGCTATCGCCCAAATTATGTCAATAGAAATTGTGTCATACCCATGACTTATTCTATTTCTAGTATCAACTATTTTTCTTGCGTTAGCAATTTTAATGTCAGGGCGAACTTTCATAATTCTATTTACTGCTTCGCCCATAATTTCAATATTTCTTTCAATAGCTTTCCTGGTTTAAAGGTCTTTCTGGAATTCAAAAAAGTTTCTTTTCTCAGGTAAGAACTCTTCAATTTCATCAATTGATTGCTTAATATCTTCAAGCCAGGTTTTTACTTCAATTTCCATAGATTTGAACTTTGGTTCGGTCAATCTCACTTTTTAGAAATCTATTTCTTATTGCTTTCTGTTCAAGAAGGTCAATTTGCCTTTTAAATAAATTTTCAAGTTGAAACTTCAAATTAAAGTATTTGTCAGAATAGGAGATAGGGTCGTTTTCATCAATGTCAACAACGAGGTCAATGTCACTGTCTTTTCTAAATTTGTCCGTAGTAACAGAACCAAAGGCAAATAAAGCTCTAACTTTGTTTAGTTCACAAAGTCGAACAATCTGGTCAATATGTTGACTAATTATTTTCATACTATAGCAAAGTTAATAAAATAATTTGGTTTCAGAACTAAACTGTTCAGATTGACGGTTTCATTGCATTAGCTATACCGCATGTTGGTGGCTGTGCTTTATATTTTCTGTTTTTCTGTCTGTAAAAAAGTGAGGTCGTTTCCAACCTCACAAAATTCTATGCTAGAACAATCCTAATATTGCTGTCACTAGCTTTGCAAGTTCAACAAAAAGAGAAAGAAATAATTTGGCTAATTCCAAATTGTCTTTTTTACTCTTCTGCACTTTTTGTTTGCTCTTTAGTCTTTTTGAGGACATAGCACAAATGTTACAGTCGAGCTAGCTTTTTAAAGAGAAAACGGTATTTCTCTTACTTCAAAAAATTTGCTCTACTAACACTCACCTGTTAATTGCCGAGTGCGTAACAATTCGGTTTTGGTACATTTTTAAAGTGCTTGTACAGTGCACTATCTAAATGGAGTCATCTAAAATCAAACCACAACTATAATGGTGTTCCGTAATAACACCATTTCCGATTACATTTCAAATTTAGTGTTTTTAATTATGACCAAATCATATTTCGTGTCTAAACATAAAAACATTATGAAAATCAAAAAAATGCACTGCTTCATTTTTAAATTAAATATCCATGAGTAGCGGTTTTTAAGCATTGTCACCAACGTTTTATGGTATGGTGTCATGCGGGATTACGAAACGTTTCTTTATCAGTTTATGCCGACTTTTTTTATGAGCTGCAAACCTTCGAAAACCACTGAACCCGCATAAAATGTGAAGCCCTGTTGGGCGTATGTGCCATTAAGTATATTTTTCACGAAAGCTAGTCAATCTTGTAATTTTTGTCTTTTCAAATTTATCAAGTACAAGTAAATCTTTATTAGAATCTAAAAAACCACCGTCTTTGACGGTGGTAATGTATGTTTTAGCTTTGCTAACTAAATTTTTTTAAATTAGTAGCATG
>MENK01000021.1 GCA_001768235.1 Bacteroidetes bacterium GWB2_32_14 | reverse complement strand
ATTCGTTATAAAACAATACGAAATTACCACGTCAGCAAACACGGGAGGTAGTATTTCGCCAATTAGTGCAACTATTGAACATGGTAGCAGCCAAATCTTTACATTGACTTTTAATGAAGGTTATGAATTCGATGAAGCAACATTTAGCGGCAGCGGAACTGTTACCGACAATCAAGATGGAACTATCACCTTGAGTAATGTTACTTCCGATGGAGACTTGCATGTAACTTTTATAACCGCAACAGGAATAGATGCTGATCTTGCTAAGAAGATTAATGTATTTCCAAATCCCGCTAACAATAAAATAACAATCCAGGTTCCTGTAAACAGGGGTAGTTGTCGTATAGAACTTGTAAACATCATCGGTAATATAATTTCTGACTATGAAATTTTTGATGGGCAAGATATTGATATTAGCCATCTTACTCCAGGGATGTATTATATAATAGTAAAAATCGATGAAAAGCAATTCGTTCGAAAACTTATAAAAAAATAATTTGAAAAACAGAGAAATCCTATTTTATTAAAAAGAAGTTATCTCAAGATGAAGTGCACCCCAAATATTGAATCCAATATTTGGGATGCACTTCAAAAAGGCTAGCTTCTTAAATTTAAAAAAACAATACGGGAATAAATTAGCTCACTATTTTGTTTAATTTCTGATTTTAGATTTATCTTTGACCCGTGATTAAAAATAAGGCAATTATATTAGCTCCGTTACTTTCTGCTTGGATTATCATCTTTGCTCATAGTATTATACCACATAATCACCACAACGAATCAAAAGACGAGTGTGAATCGCTTTGTCCGGTTAACAAACATAACACATCTGATAAGATTCTTCTGGGTGAATTTCTCACAGATCATAATGATGAATCTGAAAATCATGATCATTGCCATTTCAATATTAGTACAACATTAACCAAGTTTGTTGATTCGGCTGGTGATTTTATTCATACAGATATTTTTATAGTTCCTGTATTAGCAAAAATTCAAAATTTACATGTTAATAATTACGATTTACAACTAAACCAATTTTATTTAGATTCTTTAAGCCATCGCGGGCCTCCTTGTCTTTCATAGCTCCTTTCTTCCAATAATTTATACATCTTACAACAACAATCTTATTATTTATTTTAAATAAATCAATATGAAAAATATATTTTTCTATTTTATTGTTCTGTTTTTTGCACTTTACAGTTGCAAAAAAAATCCAACGGAAATACACGGCCATGAAGGCGAAGAAATTACGATTTACCTGACAGAATACTCCGGTCTGTTTGAAGTATTTGCCGAAGCCAACCCATTTGTAGCAGGAGAAACATCGAATATTCTTGCCCACTTTACAAAGCTTGCAGATTTTAAACCAATACCCGAAAGTTCAATTACCATGAGCTTGATAATTGGAACAAAAAGTATTCGTCAAACAATTACAGAACCATTGAAACAAGGTATTTACAGTTTTGATGTTACACCTGAAATTTCAGGCATTGGTAAAATCATTTTTGATATTAAAAATGAAGAAGGGAATTTCCAGGTAATTGTTCCTCGAATAACTGTTTTTGCTCAAGAAGAAGAAGCCCACGAAGCAGCAGAAAAAGCTGTTGTTTCAAAAACCAACACGACTGTTTTTACAAAAGAACAGTCGTGGAAAATTGATTATTCCACTGAATTTCCCCTGAAAGAACCATTCGGGCAGGTAATAAAAACCACTGCGCTCGTGCAATCAACTCAGGGAGACGAGGTTATAATTTCAGCAAAAACAAATGGAATTGTAATGTTCCCGGCTGAAAATATATTAGAGGGAAAGAATGTTTCAAGCGGGCAAGATCTGTTTACCATTTCCGGAAACGAACTTGCCAATGACAATTCTTCAGTGCGATTTGCTGAAGCTAAAAATAATTATGAAAAAGCAAAAACAGATTTCGAAAGGTCGCAAGAACTTGCAAAAGAAAAGATTGTTTCGGAAAAAGATTTGCTTAATGCCAAAAATCAATACGAAAATGCTAAAGCAACTTTCGACAACCTGAATAAAAATTTCAGTTTATCAGGACAAAAAGTATCCAGCCCGATAAATGGGTTTGTGAAGCAATTATTTGTTCAAAACGGACAGTATGTTGAAGCTGGTTATCCAATAGCTTCCATCTCTCAAAATAAAACACTTATGTTAACTGCCGAAGTGCAGCAGAAACACGCATCCCTTTTGAGTTTAATTTATTCTGCGAATATCAGAACCTTACACGATAATCAAACATACTCGTTTGAACAATTGAACGGTAAGGTTTTGTCGTGTGGAAAGAGTGCTAATGGTGATAATTACCTAATTCCTGTAAATCTTCAGATCGAAAATAAAGGAAACTTCGTTTCGGGAGGATTTGTAGAAATCTATTTAAAAACCATCAGCAATACGCAAGCACTTACCATTCCAAATTCCGCGTTATTGGAAGAACAGGGGAACTATTTTGTTTATGTACAAATTACGCCTGAGCTTTTTGAAAAAAAAGAAGTTAAAATTGCTGGTACTGACGGGGTAAAAACTGAAATTGTAAAAGGAATAACATGCAGCGAACGTATTGTAACTAAAGGTGCTATTCTTATTAAACTGGCTCAGGCAACAGGTACTTTGGATGCTCATTCTGGTCATGTACACTAATTAGAAATTTTGAATGTTAATTGGTTTAAAATGAAAAAGGACAACATAATACTTGATAAATCTTTCGATTTTGCATTGCGAATCATTGAATTATATAAACAGATGACAGCCCAACATGAATATGTTTTGTCGAAGCAACTAATTCGAAGTGCAACAAGCA
Organism: Bacteroidetes bacterium GWB2_32_14; assembly: GCA_001768235.1. Classification (GTDB taxonomy): domain Bacteria; phylum Bacteroidota; class Bacteroidia; order Bacteroidales; family UBA12077; genus UBA12077. The sequence goes on along the minus strand of MENK01000021.1, from coordinate 36,557 downwards.
TTGGTGCAAATGTTGAAGAAGCAACAGCGGCAATTTCTAAAAAAGATTTTGCAGCTAAGATGTCAATTGCTTCAAAAGAAGCACGAGAAACTCGTTATTGGCTCAGATTAATTGATAAAAGTCAACTGGTAAGGATAGGTAAAAGAATACCTGGATGAAATTGAGCATATCATTAATATACTAACAGCCATTGTTAAAACCTCACAAGGGAATTAATATGACTCAACTAAATTGTTGGATAGTAAATTCAAATATATTATCTAAAACATATAATATCAATGAATTTAAATTCATAATTCATAATTTAAAATTAAAAATTTCACACTGTGTTAAATAATATTATAAAATTCTCGCTGAACAACAAGTATTTAGTTCTGCTTTGTTCAGTATTGTTGGTTGTTTTTGGAATGAGAACAGTTACAAATATGGATGTTGATGTGTTTCCTGATCTTACAGCACCCACGGTAGTTATCATGACTGATGCTCACGGTATGGCATCAGAAGAAGTTGAACGGCTGGTTACTTTTCCTATTGAAACAGCTGTAAATGGTGCCACGGATGTTCGCAGGGTACGATCTGCATCGTCGCAAGGTTTTTCTTTTGTCTGGGTTGAATTCGACTGGGGAACAGATATCTTTAAAGCACGGCAAATTGTTAGCGAAAAACTAATTAGTGTTTCTACTCAAATGCCTTTAGGCATTGGCCAGCCTGTTCTTGCCCCGCAATCAAGTGTTATGGGCGAAATATTTTTTATTGGTATGCAAGCCGATAGCACAAGTATGATGGATTTAAGAACTATTGCCGAATGGAACGTAAAACCATTAGTTCTTGCTACCGGTGGCGTTTCGCAGGTTACTATTATCGGTGGTGATTACAAACAATACCAGGTTTTGGCAAATCCTCATAAAATGAAATATTACCATGTCTCAATGACTGAGTTGGCAAACGTATGTAAGGGTGTTAGTCAGAATTCAACAGGCGGGGTAGTAAGACAATATGGAAACGAATATGTGGTGCGCGGTATTGCCCGAACTTCCGATTTAGAAGATTTAGGTAATTCGTATATCAAATCAGCCAAGGGCAAATCAATTAAAATAAGAGATGTTGCAGAAGTAAAAATTGGAGGTGCAATAAAAATGGGACACGCATCAGAAAATGCAAAACCCGCGATAATTATTTCCATATCGAAGCAGCCAAATGCAAATACACTTGATGTTACACAACGCATTGAGGAAAATCTTGCAGTATTACGTAAAACATTGCCTGCTGATGTAAAATTAGATACTAAGATTTTTCGTCAGGCCGATTTTATTGAAACATCGGTTCGTAATGTGCAAAACGCATTAATGGAAGGTGGAATTTTCGTAATCATCATCCTGTTCGTTTTCCTGGGAAGTTTCCGAACCACGATTATTTCACTTTTGGCAATTCCCTTGTCATTGCTTGGTGCAATTATAGTAATGAAATCATTAGGAATAACCATTAATACAATGAGTTTGGGTGGTATGGCAATAGCAATTGGTTCGCTGGTTGACGATGCTATTATTGATGTTGAAAATGTTTACAAACGGCTTCGACAGAATAATCAAAAACCTTTAGAAAAAAGACTATCGTCTTTTACTGTTGTGTTTGAAGCATCAAAAGAAATAAGAGCATCAATTCTGAATGCAACCTTAATCATTATGGTAGCTTTCTTACCCCTGTTTTTTCTTTCAGGCATGGAAGGAAGAATGCTGCAACCACTTGGAATTTCATTTGTAGTTTCTCTATTTGTTTCGCTCGTTGTTGCAATGACACTTACTCCGTTATTGTGCAAGATGATGCTTACAAATGAAAAATACCTTGCACGAAACGAAAATGAAAAATGGTTGGTGCGCAAACTCTCTTTTTACTACGAACAATCACTTTCGTGGGCTCTAAAACACAAAAAAGCAGTAATCATCTCAACGCTTGGCTTATTTATAATTTCTCTTGTTGCATTTTCAACACTGGGACGCAGCTTTTTACCTGAGTTTAATGAAGGCTCATTAACATTATCGGTAGTTACAAAACCCGGGGTATCGCTCGAAGAAAGCAACCATTTAGGTAATTTAGTCGAAACGGAGATGTTGTTAATCCCCGAAATATCGAGTACTGCCCGGAGAACTGGCAGGGGCGAATTGGACGAACATTCTCAAACAACAAACAGTGCCGAAATAGATATTAACTTTATGCTTAAAGAACGTAGTCAGCAAGAGTTTCTGGCAGATGTTCGAAAAACATTATCCCGAATTCCCGGCATTGCTTTCACTGTTGGTCAACCTCTCGGCCACAGAATTGATCACATGTTGTCCGGTACGAGAGCAAATATTGCCATCAAACTATTTGGTAACGATTTGAACAGGATGTTCTCTGTCGGAAATCAAATAAAAAGTGCAATTGTCGATATTGAAGGCTTAGTTGATGTAAATGTTGACCAACAAGTTGAAATACCTCAAATCCAGATTCGTGCAAATCGTGATATGCTGGCACAATATGGCATTACTATTGAACAATTTAACGAATTTATTGATATTGCTTTTGGTGGCGAAAAACTTGCTGACATTTACGAAGGCCAACGGAGCTTTGATCTGGTGTTGCGATTAGATAAAGATTATACAGAAACTATCGAAGGTATCCGTTCCTCTTTGATTGATACATACGATGGGAAAAAGGTTCCATTAGAACAGGTGGCTGATATTGTTTCAGTTTCCGGGCCAAGTTCTATAAGCAGGGAAAATGTACAGCGTAAAATTGTAATCTCAGCAAACGTGGCAGAACGAGATTTGAGAAGTGTTGTTCGGGATATACAAAAAAATATTGATGAAAATGTAAGATTGCCTGAAGGTTACAGGGTTGAATATGGCGGTCAGTTCGAAAGCGAAGCAAAAGCTTCACGTACACTTATGCTTACTTCAGTTATTGCAATACTCATTATTTTTCTTTTGTTGTTTCAGGAATTTAAAAACTTCAAATTAGCAGGTATCATCTTGTTAAATTTACCTCTTGCATTAATTGGTGGTGTGTTTTCAATTTGGTTTACTTCGGGCATTCTAAGTATTCCTGCAATTATTGGTTTTATAACCCTTTTTGGTATTGCAACCCGTAATGGAATACTTCTGATTTCAAATTATCAAAAATTACAAAATCAGGGTATCTCACTCTATGAAACTGTAACAAAAGGCTCATCAGACCGTTTGAATGCAATATTAATGACAGCTCTTACTGCTGCTCTTGCTTTAATTCCTTTGGCTCTGAAAGGAGATTTGTCGGGCAACGAAATTCAAAGTCCAATGGCAAAAGTTATTTTGGGGGGATTACTTACTTCAACATTGCTCAATATCTATATTGTACCAATAGTTTACAGTATTTTAAATAATCGTGGAATCATTAAACCGAAAAAAATATGATACGATTCGTAATTAAAGTCCTTTTAACTTCGATTTTGATTGTAACCATATCCGAAGTTGGTAAACGTAACTCGATAATGGCCGCAGTTTATGCATCTCTGCCATTAACAACCTTGCTTGCAATGATTTGGCTCTATCTCGACACGAATGATGCTCAAAAAGTATCATCCCTTTCGTGGAATGTTCTTATTGCAGTTATTCCAAGTCATATTTTTCTTATTGCATTTCCATTATTAATAAAATATGGTTATAATTTCTGGATTTCATTAACAATATCAATAATCTTAACTGCATTAGCATATACAATATATGTTCTGATTCTTAAACACTATGGCATAAACCTAACTTGAAAAAATATATTAAAATGGAAAAATATAAGATAAGCCTGGTTTTATTTTTTTTACTTTTTATGGCCGGAGAAATAAAATCGCAATCGGTTGATGAGATTTTAAAATCCATTGAAGCGAACAACAATGAAATACTTGCCAGTAAAAAGCTTCTCGAAAGTAAAACCTATGAATATAAAAATCGAATTTTACCTGACGGGCCTGAGTTTTCGTACGGATATTTTCCTGACAACTCATCAACTACAGGGCCTAAGGAAACTTTCGAGATTAGCCAGTCATTTCAGATGCCTTGTTTTTACAGGAATCAATCGGCATTATCGAGATTAATGACTGAACAGGAACGTTTAAGCTACCAGCAAATAAGGCAATCGGTACTTTTCGAAGCAAAAAAATTCCTCATTGAAACGGTTTACCTCACCAGGATGAGTTTTCTTTTGCATGACAGGCTTACCGATGCTGAAAATTTGTTGCTGGCTTTTACAAAAAGTCTCGAAACAGGCAATGTAAACATTCTCGAAGTAAATAAATCAAAACTTCATTTATTGCAAGTTCAGAACCAGCTTAAAACAGTTATAAATGATTTAAACACGGTAAGAAAACAGTTAAAATCCATGAATGGCGGGCAGGATATAAACACGAATATTACAGAATACCCAATGGATGAGAATATAAATTTAGATTCGATTATTGCCGAGAAAGAGAATATTGATCCTGAAATCCTTTTTGCCATAAAGCAAACCGAGTCATCTGCGAAGATGGTTAAAGTAACAAAGAATCTGCAACTCCCTAAATTCAGTCTGGGGTATGCAGGAGAAACTGTTGCCGATGAAAAATTCAGGGGTTTTGTGGTTGGAATATCTGTTCCGCTTTGGGGTAGCAACTCTGCCATTAAAAAAGCCCGGTTCGAATCAGAGTATTCAGGTTTAAATTACCAGCTTGCTCAGGTTAAAGTTACAACAGAAACACGAATACAAATTGAAAAAATACAAAACCTGAAAAGTAACCTGGATAATTATATTTCGGTTTTAAGTACAGTAAACAATACAGCCCTGTTAAAGAAATCGCTGGAACTTGGTGAGATTTCGGCTATAGATTACTTTATGGAAATTAGCTATTTTTACCAGGTTTACGATGATTATTTACTAACCGAAAAAGAATACCACCAGGCAGTTGCTAAATTATTTACATATAAATTATGATTTTTCTTTAAATGCTTGATTAAAATACAAACCAACGGATCAATCCGTTGGTTTGCAATAAATTACATTCGGCATTCATCCTTCAAAAACAGATAAAATCACTAATATTATTTTTCCCTCTGCCCGGGGAAAAAGGAAGTGGAATTTTATTACATTTCTACATCCCGTTTTCCCCTGCAGGCAATCCTCTGGAAAGATAATTTTTCTACCTGATTAACGTAACATCGCCTGCCATTTCAAATGCCCGCCCATTAGTAAACTTACCCTGGGCTTTCCAAACATAAACATCCTGTTTGGCAAGTTTGCCATCTACATATCCATCCCAGCCGCAATCCACATCATCACTTTTGAATATAAGCTCTCCCCAACGGGTATAAATGAGTAATTCATACTTAACTACTCCTTTATAAACAGGGAAGAAAATATCGTTGCTGTAAACATCATACCCATTGTCGGTTCTGCATCCTATCGGGCCTCCGATGTTAGGGGTAAATGCGTTTGGAAATACAATCTGCCCTTCGCCGATAATAGTTACTTCATTTTCACGAACCAATGAATCCACGCATCCCTGGCTTGTTGTAACAACTAAAGAAACATCGTAAGTACCCAATTTTGTGTAATTGTGTACTCCTTCACGCTCTGTTGATGTATTTTCATCGCCAAAACTCCACTGATATGTACAACCCAGGGTATCGCTACATTCCGACAGATTAAAATATTCTACCCTTGCCTGTAACTGTTCATTTAACATACCCAGTTTTGGTGCAACAGAGAAATTGGCTACAGGGTTTTTATATACCTTAATCGTTCGGTATTCATAATCTTCGCCACCTTCGCCCCGGGCAATCATCTTAACATAATACAAACCTGCTGTTTCGTAAGTATGATTTGGTGTAGCACCTGTTCCTGATGTTCCATCGCCAAAATCCCATTCGTATGTATATATTTCAGAATAAACAGAAGCTGCAGCTGTAAACTGAATATCCAAAGGTTCACAACCACGATCTGTACTAACTGTAAAGGCTGCATTTACTTCCGGAGGATAAATTACAATTGTTTTGGTAATTGCATTGTTGCAACTACTTGTAGTACTTTGCAAAGTTAATGTAATATCCCGCTCACCCCAATGCTCGTATGTATGGTATAATTCGTTCGATGCATTTGATGTTAAACCATCATCAAAATCCCAGGTATAATTCCATGGTTGGTTGTTCGATGCACTGTTTAACTGAACCTGGTTTTCAGGAAAAGTTTGAACTGTAGGTGTCGGGTTAAACAAAGCAACAGGCTGTGCATAAACTATTACCGGGTGCGAAATGGTATCCCAGCAATTGTATTCCGACGAAGCTGTTAATCGTACCATAAACGTTTTATCGTAATAGCTGTCGTTTACAAACCGATGGAATACATCCGGCTGATTATCAGTACTTCCATCATTAAAATCGTAGAAAAACTGGGTTGCCGGTGATGAAGATGTATTTGTAAATTCTGAAACAAAAGGATTACATCCTGCCGGATCGTATGTAAAGCCGGCAATAACATCAGGGAAAACATTAAGAACAGTTGAATCCATATGCCAGCACCCCTCGTCTGTTTCAACCCAAAGTTTAAGTGTGTAATTGTATGTATTATCTATTGATGGGTTTGGATAAGAGTAAGTTCTTGTTTCACCAACCGAACTGTTGACTAATTGAGTATTGCCATCGCCAAAACGCCACTCGAATCGATCGAATCCGCGGGAATCAAAATTGTTCATTGTAACATCCAAAGGCGGACACGAAGATGTAGGATCGGCATATAGCTTAGCCAGGGGTTGATGATAAACCGTAATTGGAGCACTTATTGTATCGGTACAATAATTTTCAGATGTAACAGTAAGTAAAATACGGTACGATTTATCGGTAGTCCGGCTTGCATTATAGAACAGGTGTTCAGGTTCCAATTCCCCCGAGCTGGTGTTGTCGCCAAATTCCCACAAATAGTTTGTATTTGTCGCAGGTGCCGATGACTGGTTATCGAACTGTACTTCCCAGGGAGAACAACCATTCGGGTTAAGTGGTATAAACACTGCATCCACATATTCATAAACAGTTATCTTATCTGTTTTCTCGGTATAACAGCCATGTATATTGGTTGCCCTTAATTTAACTTCGTATTCCCTGATATTTGGATCTGAATTTTGGTATGAGTAATTAAAGTCTGATTTATCGTTCGGTGCTGCCGCGATTGCAACATTATCCACATACCATTGATAAGTATCTGTCACATTACCTATGGATGTATTCTCGATAGCAGCATTGAATAATTCCGTTGCAGGATCAGGGCATCCCTGGCTTACAGGAATAGATAAGTTGGCATCTACCCTCGAATATACTGTTACAATATCCTGATACGTATCGGTGCAACCATTTTCAGATGCAGCCGATAAAATTACAGTATAATTAACATCATTTGTGCTGTTATTGGTGAATGTTTTATTAACTGTATTCGATGTAGTTGCAATTGAAGTACCATCCCCAAAATCCCAGTTCATAGTATAGCTTCCGCCTCCAACGGATGTATTTGTAAATATTGCATCCGATGGATTACACAAGGTAGTTTGAGTATATGTAAATCCGGCTGTTATGGATGAGTGTACCAATATCTCTCTTGTAAAGAGTTCTGAACATCCGTTGGCATTCTCGGCTACTACAGTTAAATAATAAGTAATGTCGCTTCCGGTAGTGTTTGTATAGGTATGAGTAAAGCTCTCCGTACCATTTGTAGATGTCTTATCTGCAACTCCTGTTCCTGTTTGTGAATTCCAGTACCAGCGATAGTTTCCTCCACTGGAGTTGTTAGTTATTCCAACTGTTACGGGGGAGCATCCTTCTGTAATATTTACAGCGAAATCGGCATTTACATATCGATATACATATATATTGGCTGATGTACTGTTTGTACATCCATTTGCTGTAGTTGCCGTTAATTGGATAGGATATGGCAACGTTGCATTGGTTGTATTACTAAATACTTTAGGTGCGGGATTCGAAACATTCGTGGTCGTTCCATCACCAAAATCCCACAAGAAAGAAGTCGAGTTTGTTGAAGATGCGTTAGCAAAATCAACAGTAAAGGGATTACAACCACTTACTTCTTTGGGAGTAAAATCAGCTAAAGCAGCAGCATAAACGGTAACTGTTTTTTGCATAAAATCGGTACACAACCCGCTGGGATCTGATACTGTTAATCGTAAAGGATATGTATCATCTGGCCCGGGAGCAGGGTTTACAGGATAAATATGTGCCGGAGGATTCGTTATACCTGTAGGGTTATAGCCATCACCATACGACCATACATAATTTGCAGTTGGTATTCCTATATATGTAGTAGCAATAGCATCAACAGTTAATGGTGTACAACCGGCAACTTTATCAACAGTAAATAATGCATTTACATAAGGGCGTACGGTAATTGTTGTTGATGCATTATCGGTACATCCGTTTGGAGTAGTCGCTGTTACCTGGGCTGTATAAATTACATTGCTTGCACTGGCGAGGTTTCTGTAAATATGTGTTATATCAGCTAAGCTTGAAGAGGTTCCGTCGCCAAAATTCCATGCGTATGTTGTTCCTGCAATATTTGGTAAAATCGTAGAATTAAATGGTATAATCAGCGAATCGCAACCGGTTTGAGTTAGCGGGGTAAATGTAACATCAACAGATGAATACACGCTTATAGGAATTGTTTTAGAAGTGCTGCAACTACCGGTTCCTGTTACGGTTAATTGCATATTACGAACCAAAGTAGCTCCTGTTGCATTGGTATATGTTTTTACCGGGGGATTTTGCAAAGCGCTGTTTGTTGCATCTCCGAAATTCCATGCCCAGATTGTTATCCCTGTACCAACAGATGTATTGGTAATGGTTACGGGAAGTGGCGAACATCCTTTGTCGGTATTCACAACAAAATCAGCATACGCACGATTTATTCGTATATTGTGTGTAGTATCGTCCCAACAGCCGTATTGCGATTGTGCCCGCAGGTTAAATGTATAATTCTGATCGGCACTTGTAGAATTGGTATAAGTATGTGGAACATTTACTGCCGTTGTATTCGATGTTGCCCCGTCGCCAAAGGCCCAGAGATATGAACTCGCAGTATGAACTCCACTATTCGATGTATTTACAAAATTAAAAAGTTGAGAATTACACCCGGTATATGTTGGGACATCAACAGTGTAATTAGCCCTGATTTCGGGGTAAACAATAATCGTATCGTAAGCAAATTCGTAACAACCCTCGTCATTTTTCACGATCATTTCAACGACATTCGTATCAACGGTATTACCGGTATTCGTGTACCTGTGAATAACAGTAGTAAAAGTTGTCATAACAGAGTCATTTCCATCCCCAAAATCAAGGAATATGGTATCTGCAAATACAGACCCATTGGTAAACGTAACATCCAATGGCGAGCATCCCTCATGTTTATTTATTGTAAATCCATTTTCAAGGTATGGATGAACAGTAAAATTCATATATGCTGTATCACGGCAAAAATAATCTGAACGGGCAACCAAACGTGTTGTATATAAGGTGTCACTATTTAAGATGTTGTAAAACGTATGCGACGGGCTGGCTGTGAAATTTGAAACCCCGTCACCAAACTGCCAGGCATAAGCATCTTCGTTATTCGAACTATTTACATATTGAACAAAGTGCGGGCTGCAACCAATGGTATCGGCAACAACAGAAATTGAAAAATCAGCTGTTACCTCAGGATAAACATTTACACTTGCCCATGACGTATCGGAACAGTCGTTTGTATTCTTTACCAATAACCGGATACTGTATTTCTGAGCAGTATCAATAGGTTCATTTGATGTATTTACAAAGGTATGAACAAATACTGTATCGGTATCGTAGTTGATGCTTCCTCCATAAATAATAGTATCCCTGTCAATATTGCCTCCAATACCTGTAAAATTAAAATCCCAGTATCTTTCCTTAATTTGTGTTGATACTTCATTAATGGTTAGTTCCAAAGGAGAACACCCAAAGCCCTGATCAATTGCAAACTGACTTTCCAGTTCTGGGAATTTTTCAACACTCACTGTTGCCGTGTCTGTTAAACCACAGGCCCCGCTTACCTCCACGTAAAATAACATGATTGTGTCAGCAGGGGGATTAGAAACAGGTGTAGAACTTGTTGGATCGTCAAGGTATTCTATTGGCCACCAGTTGTAATCAGTTCCACCCTGGGCATACAGCTGGATTTTTTCATAACTGCATGCGCGGATAGATGAGGATAAACTACCTGTAGCCTGGGCATCAACCCGTAACTCATTAAAATCGGAAAAATAACCAAACCTGCAACCCGATGAACTACCGCCATTAATTAATCCCAGGTGAAAAACATCTTTTGTATTCTCGAAAGTAAATGTTCCCCCTGCCGGGAATGTAGCAGTAGGTAAAGAAGGAGACCTCCATATTTTCCAGTTTGTTGTACCCGGAACAGCCAAAAAATCAGCAGGGCCAAACAATGTGCCAGGGGAATCATCCTGTAATACACCGTTTATGTAAAATCCATCCTCAGCACCACTCCAAACCATAAGGTTGAAAAAGAAACCTTCAGCAGTAGAACGTGTTACAGAAACTTTTGTTGAACCTGTACATTTATCGGTTGGAGGCAGAATAGCACCTCCAACTTCGCACCCAAAGCCTGAAACATGCAAAACACTCAACTTTTCAGAACCACGGATATGTACAGAACTTTTAGAAACAGGATTCCATAACCCCTGATATACATAGGTTTGGCCCCTGTTAATTGTTGTAACAGGAACAATATTGCCATCAATGAATATATCCGTATTATCTGCAGTAGCAACAATATACACGTTTTCAGGTGCAGAAGACAATCCCCCGCGCATGGCAATATATTCTTTCCCCAGAATTTCAAGCGGAACCATCTGGTCGCCAATCAAATCATAACAACCACCAGTCCATCCATCGATACAAAAATACCTGACAGAGTCATCCTTTTTCGTAATAGCAATAGGATGATTTGCATTTGAAGTAATATGCAAGCCACTTAAATGATCAGCACCTGCCCTTCCAAAAATATCTGTGGCATATTTTGTTGTAACACATGTTGGTGATGTAGAACTGGCTGAAGGAGGATTCGTATTCCAATCGGGTGGTATTGAAAAAGTCTGCCCCTTGTTCAGGTTTACAGAAAAGTTTGCTGTACCGTAAGAATAGATATCTTGTGATGCCAATGGCGATTCAATGGTTACAATAGTTCCATCTACTGTTGCAACAATATCTATTGCCGAAGTAGCTGGTTCAGCCCAATTATTCGACATATTGTACCCTTTATTTTGAAAAACAGTATAAAACTCTGTCCCTAAACCATTTTTCCCTTTTAATGCAAAAATGTCGCAGTTGTTTGTCATCGCGTCTTCATAGTAAACGGTAATCGGGTTATCAGATTCTATGTATATTCCCTTGTTGCTTTTCCCGGCTATTCCATCAAGAAAATCATAATTATTTTCAATTTGCGATACGTATGCCGATAAATTAATAGTAAGTGTCGTGTTAGGAGGTATCACATGGTTTTGAGTCGGGAAATTAGTCAAATTAGCAGGCATTGAAATAGAAATATTCGCTCCTAATGAACCTGCTGTTACTCTGAAATATATTGGGGTTTCTCCGGCATGGTTGACTGTTATTGCAGGTGCTACAAACCAGAACTGGCGATCGGTTTGTGAATATGTGAGATTGATTATACCAATCAATAGTATGAATAAAATGTATATTCGTTTCATAAGTGCAATATTTTAAAAAGTAAATTTATCATTTATAAACAATTTTATTAAATTTACGTAATAAAAATTAACGTTTGTAAAATTTTATACGGAAAACGCAACCTAAAGTTTTTCATTATTGTTCATTAATAAAAACCAACATGAAAAAAAATTTACTTCTGGTATCAATCCTGATTTTCAGTTTTTCAACGGGATTTTCTCAAGATGTTGTTTTCAGTGAGAATTTTGAGAGTTTAAGTATTCCTTCCGGTTGGACACAAGAAAAAGTAATAGGAATAACCATTGTACCATGGATTATACAATCCGGTGGGCACCAGGGAAATCCCCCTGAGGCATACCAGGGAACATACAATGCATTTTTTCAATACCAAAGTTATAATGGAGAAACAACAAAATTGATAACCCCTCCTATTAACCTTACAAATATATCAAAACCCGAGTTACGGTTTGCACATGCCCAGGATATTTGGTATGCAAGTGGGAATGACTGGTGGGATAAATTAAAGATTTATTACAAACGGGGAGAAGACAGCACGTGGGTATTGATACAGGAATATTTAGACCCGGTTACTGACTGGACCAACAGGAGCATTCTTTTGCCAGACAGCAGCCTCTCATCCACGTATTACATTGCTTTTGAAGGTATTACAGGCTATGGGCATGGTGTTTGCATAGATACCATGAGAATTATTGAAACGGGTGTTATTCCCAAATACCTTGAATCGATTGAATTTACCCAACCAACCACTTCGTTTATTGCAACAGGTACACAACATAACCCTGTTCTCCGGATCGATTTGAATGTTGTCGGAAATGATGGTTCTTTATTGTTAGATTCAATTGCCGTTAAATCTTTAAATACATCAGATGAAGATATAAGCACAAATGGGGTTAAGCTTTTTGCTACTACAACTTCCACGTTTACCGATGGAAATATGCTTGCATCCGGGAATTTTACCGGCGGGCTTGTTGTCTTCGATAATGTAAATTACGATATTCCTCGTGATGCTTCATACCTTTGGGTTACATACGACATAAAAACAGATGCAACCCATGAAATACACGGGGATATTGCTGATGCTAAAATTGATGCTTACAGTATAAACATTAACGATCAACTTTACCCCTATGTGAATAAATCCCCATTAGGTTCCAGGTATATTTATGAATCCATTTTATATGATGATTTTGAAACAGATAAAGGCTGGAGATATACCGGTGAATTTGAACGAAATATACCCGCAGGCATAATAGGAGAAAGAGGTAAACCGGATCCGTCAACAGCTCTAAGCGGGAGCTATGTAATAGGTACGGATTTGGTAACCGATGGAATGTATCCAAACAATTTGACAGATACAGCTTATGTTGCTGAAGCTCCAACTCTTGATTGCGAATATTATAAAGATATTTACTTAACCTTTTATCGTTGGCTAAATGTCGATTTATTTGATAATGTCCGTATTAATGCATCAACTAACAATATAAGCTGGAGTACAGTATGGCAAAATCAATCATTTTATACAGATGATGTATGGAGCCATCAGCAATTTAATTTATCATCCTATTTTACAAGGCAAGAAACAGCAAGGCTTAAATTTTCATTGGGCCCTACAAATGATATCAACCGATATACAGGCTGGAATATTGACGATGTTGTAATTATTGGTAATTATATTTCAAAAGACGTGGGAATAACCAACTGGATATCACCACTTGATGGATGCGGACATACCAGCGAAGAATATGTTTCAGTTACTATTAAGAACTTTGCAGGAGACCCTTTGAATGAGCCGCTCATATTGAGTTTTTCGTTTAATGGCGGAACAACTGTTTATTACGATACGATTCCCTCAGCAAACATCCCTGTTGGCGGAATTATAAATTATACTTTAGATAAACCTGTTAATTTAACTACCCCGGGCTGGTACAACAATGTTTATGCAACAACTAATCTGGCAGGCGATGAGGATGCAACGAATAACAGGTTAAATAAAACTATTTTTATTGCACCAACTTATACTTTGCCCTATTCCACTACTTTCGAAACCAATTATGCTTATTACAGAACTGGTGGAACAAACTCGAGCTGGGCTTATGGAACACCTGCCGGAGCTATTATAAACACGGCTGCATCAGGTACCAAGGCATGGGTTACTTCATTAGCAGGCACATACAATATAGCTGAAGATTCGTATCTCGAAAGCCCCTGTTTTAACTTTGCCGGGATTGATTATCCTGTTTTCGAATTCAAAAGTAAAGGATTATCGCAGAACGAAATGGACGGAATGGCTGTTTATTACACAATTAACGATGGTGATACTTGGAACAGTATTCCTGAAACACCCGACTATAACTGGAACTGGTATAACGAAGGAGAAATTGAATCGCTTGACGATCCGGGTATAGATTCTACAAATAATACCTGGTTAACATTCAGAAAACTTTTACCGGTTACAACCAGGAATCAAAGCAATGTTAAATTCAGGTTTGTTTTCAAGAGTGATTCAACAGAACAATATGAAGGTTTTGGAATTGATGATGTAAAAATTTACGACGCCCCTGCAGATTTAGGTGTTACAGCAATAAACTATCCTGTTACACAATGTGAACTAAGCGATACTACCCACCTGAAAATTTCAGTTAAAAACTTTGGACTGGATACATTAGAAACAGGAACTAAAATTCCTGTAGGTTACAAATTTAAAGGAGGTACTACAAAACGGGATACTATAACTCTTGCATCCAATCTGACTCCAAATGCCACGGTTCATTTCACTTTTAACTCTACAGTTGATATGTCGTATGAAGGCGATTATGCATTTGAAGTATTTACATTAGCAGAAAGCAACCCATATTTATATTCAGCTACTTGTAACGATACTTTGGTTGATACCATATCTGTTATTGGTATGCCGCGTTATAACCCGTTCCCCGATTTAATTGGTGCTAACCCGATTGATACCTTCCTTGTTGCAGGTACAGGCTATTCTGGTTATGTTTGGGATGACGGAGGTTACGGAATACCCGATGTAACTCCACCGCAAGATACATTATATGTCAATACAGAATCCTGGTATAAAGTTACTGTAACAAATTCTTTCGGCTGTAATGCAACAGACTCGGTAGAAGTGGTAAACTCCGAAATCGACCTGGCTATGGAGCATATCTATACCGAACTGGTTGACTCATGTGAAAGAAATGCATTAACTGAAATTTCTGTCAGGTTCCAAAATAACAGTTTTAACGATTTAGAAATTAACGATACCGTTGCACTTGCATATCAGATAAATAACTTACCAATAGTAAGAGATACTTTATTTGTTACATCAACAATTGCAGTTGGCAGCACGGGCGATTTTACATTTGCTCAAAAAGCAGATTTTATGAATACCGGGAACTACACCTTAAAAGTGTTTATAGATTTTCTAAAAGACCTGAATCATGATGATGATACCGCTACTGTTAACTTTAATACATGGGGGTATGTGGCTGTAGAATTGGCCTATGATACCATTTATTCGTCACAGGCCGATACGCTCGAACTAGTTGCAACACCTGGTTATACCGATTATTTATGGAGTACAACCGAAATAACAAGTACCATTTCGCCATCAACGAATGTGAGCCAGTGGTATAAGGTAATCGTGAGCGATGATAATATTTGTGGTACTGATAAAGATTCAACCTATATTGAAACCTATGATTTTGGAATACAAAGTATAATTAACCCTGTTAGCGATTGTGAATTTACAACTACCGAATCAATTGTTCTTGTTGCACGCAATTACAGTGGCAACACGTACGCTGCCGGAACAAAAATACCATTCAAATTTAATTTCGATAACACGGGATGGGTAAATGATTCTGTTGTACTTACAAGCAATTTTACACCTTTAACAGATAAAACCCTAACTCTTCCTACGAAGATAAATCCGTCAGCATTAGGAGAGCATACCCTGAGTTTAGTTATAAATGCACAACAAGATGCCCATGTTTCAAATAACTCCAATGAGTTTACATTCGAAACATGGGGTTACCCGGATGTTGAACTGGCTTACGACACTATTTTTACTACCCGGGCAGATACCGTTGTTTTATTGCCAACTTTAGGATACAACACCTATTTATGGAATGATGCAAGCACAAATGATACGCTGATGGTAACAAATAATTATTCCGAAAATTATATTGTAACTGTTACCGATGCTCATGGTTGTGGAAGTGATTCTGATTCAACTCAAATTATTACTTATAACCTTGGAGTAAGTTCTGTTATTTCACCAAAAAATGCCTGTTCACATACTTCAAGCGAAACAGTCAGAATTTATGTCAAAAATTATAGCAATGATGTATTGGAAAGCGGGGAAACAATAAATGTTGGTTATATTTTTAACGGGGAAACACCTGTAAATGAAGTACTCACATTAACTTCAGATTTATCTCCATCACAAACAGTAAGTTATTATTTTAATCAAAAGGTTAATATGTCGGCTGTTTCAACTTATACTTTAAATGTATTTACCGATTTTGATTTAGATGTTTATCGTGAAAATGATAGTATTTATGATGGTATAAAAACCTATGGTTACCCGACTGTTGAAATTGGGCCTGATATTTATACCGATGAACCTGAAACATTGTTATTGATAGCAAACCCGGGGTATAACAATTATTCATGGAACGAGGGAACTAAAAACGATACTTTACATGTAACCAAACCGGAAACGTTTAACTACATGGTAACTGTTACCGATATAAACGGTTGTAGTTCAACCGACAATTTAACAGTTTACACTACAGACATTGGAGCTACTGCTCTTATTTCGCCTGTAAGCCAATGCGAACTCACTAATAATGAAACGGTTATTGTTGAAATTCAGAACACCTGTGCCGACACCATTGCCTCGGGTGAGTCAATTACAGTAAGCTATAAAATTGGAACAGGATCGCTGGTTTCAGAAAACATGGTGCTTTCAGACGACTTTTTGCCAAACGAAACAGTACAATACCCGTTTACTGCCAGTGCAAATTTGTCTGCATATCAGAATTATAGCATTAAAACATTTGCAAAATACAGTATTGATGTAAATACAAATGATACTTTAACAACTCTGGTTGAATTTAGAAGGCCTGACATTAACTTAGGCCCTGATGTAAATGCAACTGAAGGGGATTACACCATTGATGCCGGAGCAGGATACAGTTCTTACCTGTGGTTTGATGGTACTACAACAAGAACTTATACTGTAAACGTGAATAACCAAACAGCAAACTACTATTACGCTGTTGCAGTTACCAACAGTTACGGTTGCGAGGCCGAAGATTCTGTTCGTGTATTATTTAATATGACTCCCGACTTAGAATTAAGCGAATTACTATCTCCCGAATCAGACTGCCTTGGCGATACTACTTATGCCGTTGAACTCGAGATTACCAATACGGGAGATATCAATCTTGCATCAGGAACAAGCCTAAGTATAGGCTACCAAATCGATAATGGTTCAACTGTTACTGAAAACAAGGTGCTTTCAACAGCTTTAAATGCAGGAGCAACAGTTAATCATATTTTTGCAGGGAGAATATCATTGCAAACTGCTAAAACATACGATTTGAAAACATTTTTATCATATCCCAATGATGTAACACACGACAATGATACCCTGGTAACCGAATTAACAATAAGTTCTCCTGATTTCAGTTTTACAAACGATACCATTACTGTTTCTTCGTATCCATACGTTTTAGATGCCGGATCATGGGAATCGTATTTGTGGCAGAACAACAGCACAGGGCGTCAGTTTACAGTAACTACCGATGGTTGGTATAAATGTACAGTTACCGATGAATTTGATTGCCAGGCTAAAGACAGTGTGTATGTTAAAATAGGTACTGGTATCGACGGGCAAATCAATGGAGAAAGTTTTGTGTTAAATTATTATCCAAACCCTGTAAATGAGAATTTAAATATTCTTATCGATGCTTATAAACCGGTTGATCTCGTTATTGAGCTGTTAAATACTCAGGGGCAGATAATATACAACAAACGAATTAAAGATGCAGGCCAGACAAGCGAAAAGCTTTATACAGGAAACTTTGCAAAAGGATTGTATTATATCCGGTTTACTATTGAAAATAAAGTTTTTGTAAGAAAAATTGTAATACAGTAAATCATTTATTAAGCGGTATTTTTATGATACCGCTTTTTTTATTCTTTGTCAGTCTGTTTCAGTAAAAAATAGTCGCACTGAGCTATCGGTGTATTATTTCATATATAAGTTCCTTCTTTGGTCACCATCAGAATTTCATTTATTTGATTCGTTTATGGTGTTAAAAAAATATAAAATTATTTTGGCTTGAATTATATTCAACTATATTTGCTTTTTATTCAAAATTTAAACTAAATTTTTTAACGTATGAAAAAAATTTCTCTGTGGTTGAATGTAGCTTTAATCGTTGCAGTAGCAGTACTTTATTTTTTATATTTTACCGGTAATAAATCAGGATCAAATGTAGCCATTAACGAAGAAACAGGTGAACAAATTGACAGGTCTTATTCTATAGCATATGTTAATATGGATACCTTATATTCAAAATATGACATGTTTACTGATATGCGAGATGCTTACATGCAAAAAAGAGATGAATCGCAAGCAGAGTTACAAATGAAAATGAGTAACCTGGAAAAGCAAGCCATGGATTTTCAGGATAAATACAGCAAAGGCTTAATGACCCGGGCAAAAGCTCAAATGGTTCAGCAGGAACTTGGGCAAAAAGAACAGGAACTATATGCTACACGCGACAACCTGGCAATGCAGCTTGCTGAAGAAGAACAGGTTATGAACCGCCAGATATTAAACAGTATCCTTGAGTATTTAAAGGAATATAATAAGGACCATAACTATAAATATATTTTAAGCAGCACGTTTGGCGGGCAAGTATTATATACCGATTCCTCTTTAAATATTACTTATGAAGTATTAAAAGGATTGAACGAAAAATATGCAAAAGAAAAAGAGAAGAACTAAGTCTTCAATTATCTTTCAGCATATTTAATTTTTAAATATGTGATAAATATTCAAGTGGATTATTGGATGATATTTTAAAATACTCCCAATAATCCACTTTCCTTTTTCGTTACTTATCAAATGTTAAAATATTTTTTATGGGATTTGCCACTCAATACCTTGAAAAACAAAAGGAATATATTCGACTGATAAGTGAATCTCCATCACAAAACCTGAAATTTATTGTTGTTATTCCCTGCTACAACGAAGAAAAAATTACTGATACTCTCAACTCTCTTTGGAGCTGTGAAAGGCCAGAAGCGCATGTTGAAGTTATTGTTGTGATTAATTCAGCCATTTCTGCCCCCGAAAACATAATACAACAAAATAAAAAAACTCACGATGAAGTAATAACGTGGATAAGTAAGCACCTGGATCAAAAAATCAGATTTTTTGTTATTAACAAAACCGGAATTTCAGAAAAAAACAGCGGGGCAGGCTATGCCCGCAAACTTGGAATGGATGAAGCTATATCCCGCTTTAATACACTAAACAACGAATCAGGAGTTATTATTTCACTCGATGCTGATACCTTGTGCAAAACAAATTATCTTGTTGAAATTGAAAAGTCTTTTGAAAATAAACCACGAACCAATGCATTAACAATCTATTTTGAACACCCATTACAAGGGTCTGAGTTTGATTCAAATGTTTACAATGCTATTACACGATACGAGTTGTATTTACGATACTTTAAGCACGCCTTAAAATATACCGGGTTTCCTTACCCATATTATACAATTGGTTCGTGTTTTGCAGTTTCTGCAAAAGCTTATATAAAACAAGGAGGAATGAGCAGGAAGCAAGCCGGGGAAGATTTTTATTTTCTTCAAAAAATTTTTTCTCTTGGGAATACAGAAGAATTAAATTCATCCTGTGTTTACCCGTCACCACGGCCATCAGACAGGGTTCCTTTTGGCACCGGGCCGGTTATTAGAGCAATGTTAGAAAATAACGAGCACTTTTATCCTGTATATCAATTCGAAAGTTTTTCCGATTTAAAAGCTATTTTTAAAATCACGGAGCAGCTTTACAGGATTAATTCCGGGCAGCTAAATGAGCTGTTATACCTGTTACCTCTCCCCGTAGCCGATTTTCTTGCACAAAATGATTTTATTGCTACCGTAACTGAGATAAACGCGAATAGTTCCAATGTAAAGGCATTCTCAAAAAGATTCTTTGAATGGTTTAATGCTTTCAGGATTATTAAATATCTGAATTTTGTACACGATAAGTATTATAAAAAACAAGAACTCACGGGTGAATGCCAGAAATTACTTAAAAGTTTAAAAATTAGCCCTGTGCCTGAAAATAAAAATTACTTAAAGTATCTTGAAATCTTCAGGGGCATAGAGAAATCTAATTAATTCCTGAGTATTAAAACATTACTTGTCCATTATGTAATCAGGCAAGTACTCTTGCAACAATATCTCAACAAATAAAATCAATTTTCCTTTGTGAATCTGTTTTTCTTACTATTTTTACAGTCATTTGAAAATTTTTAAAGAAATAATACAGACATGAAGAATATAATGAATATCAAGAACAGGCTCATATTGATGAACTTTTTTCAGTTTTTTATATGGGGCTCGTGGCTTTTGACAATTGGTGCATACTGGTTTCAGACAAAGCAATGGTCGGGAACTGAATTCGGGGCAATATTTTCAACCATGGGAATAGCGTCATTATTCATGCCTGCCATAGCAGGTATTATTGCAGACCGATGGATAAACGCTGAAAAGCTTTTTGGCTCATTTCATATTATAGCTGCTGTTATTCTTTTCCTTGTTCCGTTGGTAAACGATCCTTCTACCATGTTCTGGATTATGCTTGTAAATATGATGTTTTACATGCCTACCATATCTCTTTCAATTACAGTTGCCTATTCATCGTTAAATAAATCAAACCTGGATATTGTAAAAGAATATCCTCCCATAAGAGTTTGGGGAACTATAGGATTTATTGCAGCATTATGGATTGTTAGCCTGGCAAATTTCGAAACATCAGCTATGCAGTTTTATGTAGCTTCGGCAGCATCATTATTCCTAGGTATTTATGCATTTACACTACCTAAATGCGAACCTCTCGGCGGAACAAGCAAAAAATCATTTATAAATGCTCTTGGGTTAAATGCTTTTGCACTCTTTAAAAATGCACGTATGGCAATATTCTTTATATTTGCTATGCTGCTGGGTGCTTCTCTGCAATTGACCAATGCTTACGGCGATACATTTTTACACGACTTTGCAAAACTGGATGTTTATAAAGATTTATTAGCTGTTAAATTCCCGGCAATAATCATGTCGATTTCACAGATATCTGAAACACTTTTTATTTTAACAATACCTTTCTTTTTACGAAAATTCGGGATAAAGAAAGTAATGCTGATGAGTATGTTCGCATGGGTATTACGATTTGGCCTTTTCGCTTATGGCGATCCAGCCGGAGGCCTTTGGATGATTATCTTGTCATGTATTATTTACGGTATGGCATTCGATTTTTTCAATATATCAGGTTCGCTTTATGTTGAATCGCAAAGTGAACCGGGAATACGCGCAAGCGCACAAGGCTTATTTATGATGATGACAAATGGATTTGGAGCATTCCTCGGAAGCAGAATAAGTGGTATTGTAATCGACAAATTTTATAAAATCCCCGATGCCGCCCAGGATGCTATCCAATATGACTGGAAAGGAATTTGGCTTGCTTTTGCTGCTTATTCACTTTTAGTAGCTGTAATTTTTGCAATTGTTTTTAAATATAAACACGATCCAAAAGTGGTTGAAAGCTTTCAGCATTAACCCTCTTCATAGTATAATAAAAAAACAAAATGAAAAGGTGTAGCAATTGTTACACCTTTTCATTTTAAATATTTTTTATATCACAGATGGGAATAAATTTTAACCATCCGATAAATTTCTATTTCGCTCCTGTTTGCGGACTTATGCCGGCATTTGTGTTTTTTATGCTTTTAACTTTTGCTTCTCCGGCCAGCGCATCTGAGTTCTTACCATTGTAATACAGGTTAAAACCCTGATTTGATTCCCAGGGTAAATTAAAATGTGTATTCTCTAACCAATATGCATAATAGCCCGGGCTGGAATAAAGATCAGCCCTGACCTCCATTGACTCGAATGCATCGTAATAACCCGTTGATTTATAATACCCGTCGTTTGTAATAGTAATGTAATCTATTGTTTGATCGCTTGTTCCATAATTTACATAAAATGGGTAAAATTCGTATGAACTATTATTTGCAATGTTAAAAAATACATAGTCAGAATTCACAATAAGATTCCAGGCACTGTATTCATTCAGGTTAACCGTGTAATCCCAATAAATTAACAATCCTATTTGTGCTCCGCCTGCTGTTTCACCATAAGTTTCTGCATAGTAGCTCATAGATGTATTGTCAATATTGGCAAATAATACGTAGCCATCAACAGGAATTGTTTTTGATACATAATTCACTGTAATATCAATATCTGTAAATGTTGGATTATTAAATTCACCAACACAGATATAATCATCTCTTACAAGATCGCCAGTACCACCATCGTTTTTTACAGCAAGAGTTACTGAAAAAGTTCCTGATGTAAAATAAGATACTGTTGGATTTTGCTCTGTTGAAGTTGACGGATACCCGCCTTCAAATGTCCAGAACCATTCATCAGGACTATTCGTTGACTTATCTTCAAAAGTGAATATTATTTCACTTGTTGAAGATGATTGAACGGCTACAAAACCTGCTTTAGGAGAATCAACTTCTTCTTCACAACTAAAGAAAAATGGCATAACCAGAGCCATAACCAAAATAAATAACTGTTTTTTTATCATGATATTCAGGGGTTAAATGATTTATTGTAAATATATAAACAAGTTACAGAATAAAAGTCCAAAGCACAATAGATTCGCTTAAAAAAATCCTTCACGTGTAAAAAGCGGTTCATTAATCTTGCAAAAAATTCAAGGAATAAATGTAATAATTATTTCTATTAAAGAGAAAAAATGGTAACATCCTGTATAATTGTTTATAATAAATTATAAACTAATTCGTTGATTTCTAAACAAAATAATAAGAATCAACGTAAACAATTAAACAATATTGGAAAATATTTCTATTTTTAACATAAAATTAGAAAATTAAAAAAACTAAACCGTGAAGCGGGCAATTTTATGCATCCTTGTATTTTTTAATCTCCAAATTGCATTTGGCCAGGATTCTCAGTTTTCACAATATTACGCCAGTCCGTTGTACCTTGCACCATCGTTTGCCGGATCAACCGACGGCGACAGGTTTGCACTAACATACAGGAATCAATGGCCATCGTTACCTAAGGCATTCCAGGCATTTACTTTTTCGTACGATCACTATTACCCAAAACTTAAAAGTGGCGTGGGCATATTGTTTCTGCGCGATGTTGCAGGTTCTGGTTATTTATCTACTACAAACGTGGGTATTGTTTATTCGTATAACATAAAATTTAAAAACAAATGGAGTGTTCGTCCCGGCCTTAATTTTATGTACACTCAGCGAAACATTGACTTTGACAAACTCGTGTTTGGTGATGACTTAATAACAGAAGATACCGAAGGTTCTATTGAAAATCCGATATTGGAACGAAAATCCGATATTGATGCTACTGTTTCGGTATTAGCTTACAACAAAGATATATGGTTCGGATTTACAATGGACCACTTGTTAATGCCCGAACGTTCACTTACAGGCGAATCAAGTAAAGACCCATTCAAATATACCTTTTATGGCGGAGCTCGTTTCAAAGTATTCGAAAAATACAATCTTTTAAGCGGACAAAGCCTTTCACCATCGTTCCTTTTTAAAATGCAGGATGAATATAGCCAGCTTGATTTGGGATTATACTGGTATCAAATGCCCCTGGTTATTGGAATATGGTACCGGGGAATTCCATTATTTAAAGAATTAAAAAGCAATGATGCACTTGCTTTCCTTATTGGTTTTAAGCTCGACCAAATTAGCGTGGGATATAGTTACGACTTAACGATTTCAAAACTGGTAGGTTTTACAGGTGGTGCCCATGAAATATCGGTTAATTATTTATTTAACCAGGGAGTTACAAAACGCGAAAGACGAAAAGCACTTCCCTGCCCTACATTTTAAAAAACAGGTAAGTGGCACAAAATGTTTAGGAATAAAAAAAGAACGCCCATTTAATAAAGAATCCTTGTACCATATACCATCTTTGACAAACAAAACTTTCTTTTCTCATTCTTTTTAACTAAATTTGGTTTCATTCATATAAAAATATCATGGATAAAAGAACATTTATTAAAACATCAGCCCTTGTAGGTGCTGGAAGTTTAATCAGCATGAACAAATTAACAGCAAGCCCGCTTGCAGTAAATTCGTTTTCATCGCTCGATAAAATTGTTGATGAAAACGGAAGATACTTCTTGAATCCATTACCATACGACTTTGATGCACTTGAACCACATATCGACCACCTTACATTGGTAATTCATCACGGCAAACACCATGCAGCTTATGTAAATGGCCTTAATGCGGCAACCGATAAAATAAATGAACTAATCGCAAACGAAAATTTCAGCGAAATAAAACACTGGGAAAAACAACTTGCTTTTAATGGAGCAGGACATTTTTTGCATACCATGTACTGGAACAGCATGAGCCCCGGAGTATCGAAGCCAAGTGCCAACCTGGAAAATTACATCAATAAATCGTTTGGCTCATTCGAAAAATTCATGAAATATTTTATTGCAGCAACACTTTCAGTTGAAGCATCGGGTTGGGGAATACTTGCCTTTCAGCCTTTAGCAGATAAGCTTGTTGTTTTGCAAGCCGAAAAACATCAGGATTTATCACAATGGATGAGTATTCCAATCTTGGTTTGTGATGTATGGGAACATGCATATTATTTACGTTATCAAAGTAAAAGAGCTGAATATATTGACCATTTTATACAGGTTATTAACTGGGAAATGGTTTCAAACCGACTCGAGCTGTTACTGGAAAACAAGAAAAAATAAATTAATGTTGTAAAAAATATGGTTTAAATATTAAAAATCTAAATTGCAGTATTATCTTTAAACATAAAATTTTTAAAAAAGTGCACATGAAAAACTGTAAAATCATAATCTTAATATCATTGCTTTTTCTTATAACATATACACTTAAAGCACAATCAGACAGCTTAAATGTAAAAAACCTTACCCGTACCGAAGTTCTCAAGCTCGATTATAACCAGCTTCTGGCTTTGCCATTCGAAGATTTACTTTACCTGGCAAATAAATTAGGAGTATCAATAGACGAGCTCTTAAACATGAGTATGACCGTTTCGTCAAAAACGAGTTTAACTCCTCGCGAAACTCCGGGAATAGTAAGTATAATTACGTCTGAAGATATTAAAAATTATGGTTCCAGAGATCTTATTGATATTTTACAAACAGTTCCCGGATTTAATTTTGGATATGATATTGATGGTGTTATCGGCCTCATTTCCAGGGGAAACTGGGCAAACGAAGGTAAAATTTTAATTTTACTTGATGGACAGGAAGCAAATGAAGGAATGTACACCACATCACAATTTGGGAATCATTTCCCGGTTGATCAGATTGAACGCATAGAAATAATTCGCGGCCCCGGATCATCACTATACGGGGGCTATGCCGAACTGGGTGTTATTAACATAATTACAAAATCAGCATCAATTATTGATGGAGTTGAGATTTATGGAACCGGTGGTACTTTTTCTGATATGTTAAGCAGAAAATCAGCCGGTTTAAATTGGGGAAAAACTTACAATGATTTTGCCATCGATTTTAAAAGTTTTTATGGAACAGGAACACGCACAAATATTGACTTTACTGATATTTGGGGCGATACTTACAGCTCCGCAGATGGTTATTTCGACTACCAAACAGTTAATCTTAACCTGGGTGTTGCATATAAAGATTTAGAAACCCATTTTATTTTTGATGATTTTATACCTAATGCAACCGGGTATGATGCGGCAGAACGTAATCGTTTTCATAGTATATACGGACAAGTAAAATATACAATTGATATTAATGATAAATTTAAAATAATACCATCTGTAAATTATAAAAACCAGATTCCGTTTTGGTATGTAACGGAAGACTGGTATTACAAAAAGTCTTACTCACAATATAAAGGAAATGTAGATTTAATATATCAGCCAACAGAAAAACTTGATTTTATTGGAGGAGTAGTATATAAATATGAATATGCAAAAGATCTTGACCCCGATGAGGATGTTACTTTTTACAATGGTAAAAAAGAAATCTCATTCAATACAAGTTCTTTATATGTTCAGGGAACTTACAAAACAAAATTAGTAAATTTCTTCCTGGGAGCCAGATATGACCAACATTCTGAAGTAGGAAACAGTTTCTCGCCCAGGATTGGATTAACCAAAGTATATAAGAATTTTCATTACAAACTGCTTTATAGCAACGCGTTCAGAACTCCATCTATTGAGAATATTAACCTGAACCAGGAAATAAAACCAGAGAAAACAAACGTTGTAGAACTCGAGATGGGTTATAAATTAAACGAGAATATGTTTATTACTTCTAATTTGTTTTACATCGTGATAAACGATCCTATTATATATAGCTGGGATAGTGAAACTGATGAAGAGTATTATATGAATTACAAAAAAACAGGAACTCAGGGAATTGAAATTCAATACATTGCCAAATATCCAAAATGGGCAATCGATTTAAGTTATTCATATTACACGGCACAAAATTTAAATAAAGTTGTTCCCTATTCTGTAGAAATTGACGGAAATGTAATGGATGATGCTTTGAAAGGAAGCCCCCAGAATAAATTTACCTTAAAAGGAACTTACAATATTACAGGAAACATTTCATTTTCACCATCAATAGTATATTTTGGCGAGCGATATGGATTTATTGAAAATGATCAGGAACAATCCGTCGTGGATCCAAGCTTACAGGCAAATGCATATTTGTTATTTAAAAACCTGTTTGCTAAAAATTTAGATTTGGGAATCGGTGCTTACAATATATTAAACAATGATTTCAGGTATATTCAGCCTTATGGTGATTACGATATGGCTGAAGCACCATATCCTTCCGGATCTAGAGAATTTAACATAAAACTTTTTTATAGATTTTAGCAATCAGCTTATCCCGAGCAACTTACCTGGATAAGTTTTATTTCTCGTTTAGAATCAATTCATCAATGGATCTTTTAGGCACATGATGAACTTGTTTTTCATCGCGGTAATATTTAATATCGTCATTTTTAACATCATCAATAACAACGGTTTCTTTTGGTTTGCCCAGCGCGAGAACAAGTAATATTTCAAAATGATCATCGAGCTTTAAAAGCTCAGATAATTTTTTCCTGTTAATCGAAGCAAAAATACATCCGCCAAGCCCTTGTTCAACAGCTCCCAATAGCATACTTTGAGAAACAATACCATGATCGCACATAAAGTTTGTTGTTAACCTGGTATCGCCTAAAATAACAATGTATGCAGAAGGTTTTTCTCCTTCGCCAGGGCCATTCCAGTCTTTTAAATATGCTGCCCAGGAAAGTGTCTGGAAAATTTTCTCGTTAGTTTCCGGATCACACGATAACCAATATTTCAACGGTTGAAGATTTCTTCCCGAAGGTGACATTCTGGCCAGGCTTACCAATTCCTTTAAAAAATCAAAAGGAATAGCGTGTTCCTGAAAAAATCTACGGTAGCTGCGGTTTTTTAAAATCAAATCTTTAATCATGATACTAAAATTTATGTATAAAAAAGATGGCCTTTTATAGACCATCTGAATTAATACCAATTTACAAAATCTTAATAATTTGTTTGTTCCAATTCAAAATATGCTTTTGGATGTCCACAAACAGGACAGTTTTCTAATGCTTTTTTACCCTCGTGAACATACCCGCATTTACGGCAAACCCAACGTTCTTTCTCGTCGCTTTCAAAAACTTTACCTTCTTCAATATTTTTTAGCAGTTTTAAATAACGCTTTTCGTGCTCTGATTCTACTTTAGCAATTAATTTGAACACGGTAGCTATTTGTTTAAATCCTTCTTCTTCAGCTATTTTTGCAAATTCAGGATAAAGGTCTGTCCATTCTTCGTTTTCTCCTGCCGCGGCAGCTTTCAGGTTTTCAGAAGTAGTTCCTATAACTCCTGCAGGATAAGTTGCAGTAATCTCAACCACACCTCCTTCAAGGAACTTAAAAAAAGTTTTTGCATGTTGTTGTTCCTGGGCTGCTGTTTCCATAAAGAATTCAGCAATCTGTTCAAACCCTTCTTTTTTTGCCTGTTTAGCAAAAAATTCGTACCTGTTTTTTGCCTGCGACTCACCTGCAAACGATTTTAATAAATTCTTTTCCGTTCGCGTACCTTTTAAACTATTCATAATTTGATATTTGAAAGTTATTGTATATTTTAAATACTGTTGATTATTAATACCGTTTTGCTATTACAGCCCAGTCGATTATTTTCCAGAAATTTTCGATGTAGTCAGCTCTTTTATTCTGGTAATCTATATAGTATGCATGTTCCCATACATCACAGGTTAAAATAGGTTTTAACCCGTCCCGCATTGGATTTGCAGCATTTGAAGTTTGAACAATATCAAGAGTGCCATCCGGTTTTTTAACAAGCCATGTCCATCCCGAACCAAAAAGTGTTTTTGATGCATTTGAAAATTTATCTTTAAAAATATCTAAAGAACCGAAGTCCCTGTAAACAGCATCGGAAAATGCTCCATTTTTAAGCATGTGAATTTTATCTTTCCCAAATTGCTCAAAGTAGAAAGTATGATTCCAAACCTGGGCTCCATTGTTAAAAATACCCCCATCGGCATATTTAATAATGGTTTCTAAATCGGCTTCTTCAAACTTTGAGCCTTTAACCAGGTTATTGAGATTTGTAACATAAGCAGCATGGTGCTTATCGTGATGAAATTCAAGGGTTTTCTTGCTTATCATCGGTTCTAATGCATCGGAGGCATAAGGCAGATTAGGTAATTCGAATATCATATTATGCTTTTTAGGGATTTGACCTTTTCACTTTAGAACAAATTTATAAAATATAAGTCAAAATGTATAATAATCTGAAATAAAACAAAAATACCGGAGAAAACTCCCCGGCATTTTCGAAACCTAAATTACAAAATAAACAAAAATGAACTAAACAAATCGTTTAGCCACGAGATTCCAATCAATAACATTCCAGAATGCATTGATATATTCGGGCCTGCGATTCTGGTATTTTAAATAATAAGCATGTTCCCATACATCAATTGCTAATATTGGTGTTCCTTTAATCTCTGCAACATCCATCAGAGGATTATCCTGATTTGGTGTTGAAGAAATAACAAGTTTCCCATTCTGATTGACCAACCAGGCCCATCCCGAACCAAAACGTGTAGCCGCTGCATTATTAAATGACTCTTTAAACTTTTCGAAGGAGCCAAAATCTTTTAATATTGCTTGTAACAAATCACCTTTAGGTTCTCCGCCTCCATTGGGCGACATGATTTCCCAAAACACATTGTGATTATAATAACCACCTCCATTATTTCGAACAACCATTGGGTATTTCGAAATATTTTTTAATATTTCTTCAATTGATTTATTTTCATTCTCGCTATCTTTAATTGCATTATTCAAATTGTTCGTGTATGCAGCATGATGCTTTGTATGATGTATTTCCATTGTCATAGCATCAATATAAGGCTCTAAAGCATTGTAAGCATAAGCTAATTTTGGTAATTCAAATGACATAATATGAGTATTTAATTGTTAAAAATATTTTATTTAGAATGTTTCTAAACTATATAACAAAAGCGCTTTAAATTTGTTTAAAGTAAAAAATGAAAATTTCGAAAGATATTCTTATTGAAACTCTTATTGAGCAAGTTCCTGAATCGGTTAAATATTTATCAGAAAAAGGAATTCAGTGTATTGCCTGTGGTGAGCCTGTTTGGGGAACTCTGGAAGAAGCAGCCCGGGAAAAAGGGTTTAACGATTCTGAAATCGAACAGCTTATTGTTGATTTACAAAAAATGTACAGGTAAAATTTTCGTTTTAAGAACCTGTTATGCTGTTTCTTTAATTGTATTTATGAGAGATAAGATAGTTCTTAACATAATCTGCCACCCCGTCTTCAAGGCTGGTAAAAGGTTTAGTATAACCAACTGAACGTAGCTTATTCATATTTGCTTCAGTAAAATACTGGTATTTATCGCGAATATCTTCCGGGGTATCAATAAATTCAATATTTTCTTTTACAGACATTGCTTTAAATGTATTCTTTGTAAGGTCGAGGAATGATCGTGCTTTGCCGGTACCCAAGTTATAAATTCCTGTATTTTTACGGTTATTCATAAAGAAAAATAACACGTCAACAAGATCTTTAACATATATAAAGTCACGCAATTGTTCTCCATCTTTAAATTCCGGTCTATGCGAACGAAACAGTTTCATTTTCCCGGTTGCTCTAATCTGATTAAAGGACTGAAAAATAACCGATGCCATTCTCCCTTTATGATATTCGTTTGGCCCATAAACATTAAAAAATTTTAAACCTACCCAGGAATAAGGACTTTGAACCTGGTTTACAGCCCATTTATCAAAGTTGTTTTTTGATTCACCATACGGGTTTAAGGGTTTTAGTTGTTCTATAATATCGTGCCTGTCGTCATAACCCAATTCACCATTTCCATATGTTGCAGCCGACGAAGCATAAACCAGAGGCAAACCATATTCAACACATTTTTTCCATAACTTTTGCGAATACCCCATGTTAAGTTTATCGAAAACTGCTGTATCAAATTCTGCTGTATCGGTTCTGGCTCCAATATGAAAAACAAACTGAATAAATCGTTGATTTCGGTCAATCCAGCTAAACAGCTCGTCGCGATGAACTTGTTGTGAAAATGTTTTATCTTCGAAATTCTTGTTTTTATCGTCTCTTGTAAAATCATCAACCAGAATGATGTCTTTAAAACCTTCATCGTTTAGCTTTCGAACAAGGTTACTTCCTATAAAACCTGCTGCTCCGGTTACTATTATCATAAATTCCAGGATTAAAATCTGATTGCTAAGTTAAAAATATTCTTTCATTCAATTCTGGTATTATACCCAAAGAATTTGCTTTTTTATATAAAACCCGGATTGCGTTTTTACCATCGTTTCCAAGATCAATGCTGAAATTATTGACATACAATTCAATGTGTTTGTACATAACATCCTCACTCATTTCCTGAGCATGTTTTTTTATATAAGAATATGCCGATTTCGGGTTCATAAATGCATACTCAACACTTTTTCTTACTATCCGATTTATTTTTAGTTGTAAATCCCTGTTCAGGTCACGTTTTATTGCAATTCCTCCAAGAGGAATAGGCAATCCGGTTTCTGCTTCCCAAAACTCTCCCAAATCGATAATTTTTTTTAATCCTTTCTTCTCGTAAGTAAACCTGTTTTCATGAATTATTAAGCCTGCATCAACTTCATTACTTATTACAGCATCTTCAATATCAGAGAATAAATAATCTGTTTTATTTTTTGCATCAGGAAAAGCAATACTAAATAAGAGGTTTGCAGTTGTATTTTTTCCCGGGATTGCAATTTTTAAATCATTGATCTCATCAGGGTATATTTTTTTTTTGCTGATTAGCAACGGGCCATTGTTTTTTCCCAGCGCACTTCCCGAGTCAAGCAAAAAATAATTCCGGGCAATATGGGCAAATGCATGAAAACTAATCTTGGATACATCTAGTTCCTGGTTAAATGCTTTTTTATTCAATTCTTCAACATCGGCAATAAAAACATCAAATGCTAATCCCTCGGTATCAATTTTATGGTGTACCATTGCATTAAATATAAATGTATCGTTTGGGCAACTGGAAAAGCCCAGGCTTACTTTTTGCATAATTCTTAATTTTTATGTTCTTCCCTTAGTACAATTAATAAGTCAAAAAGTTTATCATTCAGATTATTAACAGCAAGGGGAATATTCCATTGAGCCTGGTCTCTTTCGGTAACATAATTTGATATTGACCTGAGTTGAATAAATTTTACTTTTTGCATTAAACAAACATAAAAAAACGCTGCACCTTCCATTGTTTCAATCTCGGCATTAAATTTTCCTTTCAGTAATCTTGCCTTTTCTGAATTCCCATGAGTTGTATTCACGGTAATTGCTGAAACCGTTTTAAAGCCGAAATCAAAAACAGAAGAATTATATAAAGAAGAATCTTTGAATGGGAACTCTGATTCAGCTATAAATCCTTTTTCAAATAAAGTATAAAATGATTGTTTATCTTCAATTCCTAAATCTGCAAATTGATCTTTCTGAACCAGGATAACATCTCCAATATTTATTTCAAAATTAAAACTTCCGGCTATACCTGCATTTATAACGTAATCATAGCTAAATTCAACCAAATGTTTAGTTAACGAATAGGTTGTAAAAATACTACCTATCCCGGTAATAAGGATATCAATAAAGATATTGTTGAACTGCCCTTTATAAAGTTTATTATCCGGCTTTTTGTTTATGCCCAGCTTATGAATAAAAGGTAAAATTTCTTTTTCTGTTGCAGAAACAATTAATATTTTCATAGTATTTGTTACTTTTACTTTTTCAAATATATTGTTTTTATAGCAAAAAATATGTTATTTTTAGTGATTCATAAATTTCTTTACGAATCATTTTATAAAGAAAACACTCATGATTTTTATAACCCGGAGAGAAAGATTTAGTGCAGCACACAGGCTATTCAGAATTGAATGGGATGATAAAAAAAATTATGAAACCTTTGGACAATGTTCATACCCCAATTGGCATGGACACAATTACGAGTTATTTGTTACCGTTAAAGGCGATTTGAATCGAGAAACCGGATTTGTTGTAAATATTAAAAAATTAAGTGCGATTATTAAAGAAACCATAATTATTAAAGTTGACCATAAAAACATCAATATTGATGTAGATTTTATGAAAGGAAAACTTGCTTCAACTGAAAATCTTGCAATTGGTATTTGGGAAGAACTTGAACCATCAATAAATGCTTTGGGAATTCAATTACATTGTGTTAAATTGACTGAAACAGAAAATAATTTTGTTGAATATTACGGAAAATAAATCATCATGGAAATAATAAATAACGGGGTTAAAACATTCGAGAATGTAGGATACACACGTATTGACAAATGGGATAATGAGAAAACTGAAGAGCTTGCAAAGCATTATAAAGCCATATTAGAGTTAATAGGAGAAGATGTTAACCGGGAGGGATTACTTGATACACCTGTTCGTGTTGCAAAAGCTATTCAGTTTCTTACAAAAGGATATAATATTGAACCTAAAGATATTTTAAAATCGGCAACCTTTCGTGAGGATTATAAACAAATGGTTATTGTAAAAGATATCGAACTTTATTCCATGTGTGAGCACCATATGATTCCATTTTACGGTAAAGCACATGTTGCATATATTCCAAATAAATACATAACCGGGTTAAGTAAAATTGCACATGTTGTTGAAGCGTATGCCCGCAGATTACAAGTTCAGGAAAGGTTAACCATGCAAATACGCGATTGTATCCAGGAAACGTTAAATCCATACGGAGTAGCTGTAGTTATTGAAGCATCGCACATGTGTATGCAAATGCGTGGTGTTCAGAAGCAAAATTCAGTTACTACTACTTCTGCATTTACAGGTTCGTTTTTACGCGACACGAAAACACGCGAAGAATTTATTCATTTAATCAACTCAAGATTACACTAAAAAACCCTATACGCCTTAACCGTTTTACATTACATATTTTAATTAGAATATTTTCGTAACGTATTGCAATAAAGAATCTTACGTGAAATTTAAAAAGATTTGCCATTTAAATAGATTTTACTATTTTTGTCGGCTGTAAATATAAAGTTTAAACCAATAATCACATTATGAGAGCATACGTATTCCCTGGACAGGGAGCACAATTTGTTGGAATGGGTAAAGATCTTTACGAAAAATATCCGGTAGCAAAAGAACTTTTCGAAAAAGCGAACCAGATTCTGGGATTTAGAATTACCGATTTAATGTTTAATGGTACAGAAGAAGATTTAAAACAAACCAAAG
Organism: Bacteroidetes bacterium GWB2_32_14; assembly: GCA_001768235.1. Lineage (GTDB taxonomy): Bacteria > Bacteroidota > Bacteroidia > Bacteroidales > UBA12077 > UBA12077. The sequence goes on along the minus strand of MENK01000021.1, from coordinate 2,563 downwards.
TAACTCAACCCGCTATATTCTTACATTCAGTAATACTTGCAAAAACACTGACAGATTTCAAACCCGATATGGTTGCAGGGCATTCATTAGGAGAGTTTTCTGCTTTAGTTGCAAATGGAGCTTTATCGTTTGAAGATGGATTAGTTTTAGTTTCTAAGCGTGCTTTGGCAATGCAAAAAGCATGTGAAAAAGAACCTTCAACCATGGCTGCAATTATAGGAATAGATGATGCTGTTGTTGAAAAAATTTGCTCAGAAATAAGCGAGGTTGTTGTAGCTGCTAATTACAATTGTCCCGGACAATTAGTTATTTCCGGATCGATAAAAGGAATAGAAATTGCCTGCCAGAAACTTACCGAAGCAGGAGCAAAACGTGCTTTGCCTTTAAAAGTGGGTGGAGCTTTCCATTCTCCATTAATGGAACCAGCTCGCGTTGAATTAGCTGAAGCTATAAATTCAACTAAATTCTCTAAACCAATATGTCCGGTTTACCAAAATGTGGATGCTAAGCCATATAGCAATGAAATTCAAATAAAAGAGAACCTGATTAAGCAGCTGACATCACCTGTAAAATGGACTCAAATTATGCAAAATATGATTGCTGATGGTATGAGTTCATACACCGAAGTAGGGCCTGGAAATGTATTACAAGGCTTGCTTAAAAAAATCAGCAAAGATATTCCAACACAAAGTGCGTAGATACATTTACCGATAACAAAAGCCTTGAAAAATCAAGGCTTTTGTTATACTGCAATTTTGACTGTAGTTGTTTAATCTTTAAACGTAATACTGATATTCTGATTTGTTTCAGGATGAAGACTTAAAGGTACCGGAGATACTTTTACCAGGCTTTGTAAAATTTTCTTTTGCTTATCGTTTAAATCACACATGGTAAAATCATATTCAATTTTCACTTCAGCAACCCGTCGTGGGTCTTCCGACATTATTTTCCATGTTTTTGCAGTAGCTCCATCAATACTGAATCCGCTGGCTTCAGCTTTTATTCCCATGATAGTAAAAATGCAACTGGCCAATGATGTAGCCAATAAATCAGTCGGCGAAAATGTTTCCCCCTTACCATGATTATCAATTGGCGCATCGGTTAACAGCCTGTTCCCTGATTGGACATGTATAGCTTCTGTTCTTAATTGCCCAATATAAGTTGTACGAATTGTTTCCATTTTTTTAGTTTAAGAGTATTAACAAATTTAATCAATTTTAGTTTTGTTAATAAACATAAAAAGCGGCAAATAAATTTTACCGCTTTCTCTAATAATTTTAAACGTATTCATGTTTATTTTAAAAGAACCTGTTCAATGGCATTAACAAACATCTGTTTTGTTTCTTCTGTTGTTCTTCCTATACCGGAACTCATTTGAGGATTTCCTGATTTGGGACAAAACAAAAATGCAGGAATACCCTGAACCCCAAATACTCCGGCAATTTCCTGATCTTTCTGAATATCTACTTTATACACGTTAATCTTACCTTTATATTCTTTTGCAATTTCTTCGAGTATTGGACTTGCTATTCGGCATGGGCCACACCAATCTGCATAAAAATCAACAATACAGGGTAAATCTCCTTCAAATTTCCATTCTTTGTTTATTTCGTAATTCATTACTTTATTTTTAAAATCTTCTTTTGTTAAAGTAATGGTGGCTTTTTCTGTACTTTTAACAGGATTTTCAATTTCTGCTTTGTTTCCATCAGTACCATTTTTTTCTTTTCCCTGACATGCCGGGGAAATTCCCATAGAACTGATTAATAAAAGAATTAATAACTTTTTCATTGTTTTACGATTTAAATTGTTTCTTTAATTTTATTAATAATTTCTGATGTAGCTGCTACACCAACTTTATTCCATATCTGGCGTCCGTTTCTAAACAGGATTAAAGTCGGAATACTACGGATATTGTAATTAGCAGAAACAGATGGATTCGTATCAACATTAATTTTTATAATTTTTACCTGATCTCCTAATTGTTCTTTTACTTGTTTTAATATTGGAGTTACCATTTTACATGGCTGACACCAGTCGGCATAAAAATCAACCAAAACTGGTTTAGTATCGTTAATTATTTCATTAAAGCTCATCCTTTTTTAAATTTTTCTTTTTAAAATAATCATCTATGATATCACCAATAAAATAACCGATTAAACCGCCAAATAAAACCATGGTATGCCAATTTGAAGTAATCGGACAAGTTCCTCTGGTACAACCAACATATTTCCAATAGGCGTAACCAGCTATAATACCAAGTATTATCAACAATAAGCCGTATTTGTGTTTCAACATAAACTCTTTCATAATTTCTTAATTTAGGAAACACATACAATAAATATACCAATATATATACATTTGTTTATATGTGAATTTAAAGAACAGATATCTGCCAAATAGTCATAAAAAAGGGAGCTTTCCAGCTCCCTAAATTACAAAATATATAAAACGCGATTAAATAACACCCTGATCGAGCATAGCATTGGCAACTTTTAAGAAACCAGCAACGTTTGCACCTTTAACGTAGTTAACATAGCCATCTTTTTCTTTTCCATATTTA
>MENK01000020.1 GCA_001768235.1 Bacteroidetes bacterium GWB2_32_14 | reverse complement strand
AAAAAATGCCAGCGTCTGTGCATTTCTTTGCTCTCATGAGAGTTGTGGCTTTTGTCAGGAAATCTTTGTCCTCGGGTGTTTCTGTAAATTTCTTGGTGTATAGCTCAACTAAGTTTTCGCATTTTGCAGCTGAGCTATTCTCAAAAATCTGATCAACAGCTTCTTTTGCTTTTTGCATGTTTGGATCAGGTTTCTTGTTTAATTCGTGGCTTATAATATCTGCACAAACAGAATAGTCGATAACTACTTGTGTTCCTTCAAGTACTTTTGCATTAAAAAGTGCGTCTGATGTTTGCAGGAAAGTAACTAATTCTGCAGGCCCGCTTTCAAAGCGGCTTAATTCAATCGATCGTTTAAGCATGTTGTACCCAACCTGCATATTTTCTAAAGTATTTTCAGAATATTTTAAATAATCGAGGCCTTTTTTACCAAGAACGAATCCTTCCTGTCCAAAGTATTTAACACGGGCATCGTATAACTCCAATAAGCTGTCGAGTAAAATTGCCTTGTCCGAAGCATCGGTTTCTTTTTCTATAGCATCAGAAATTAATTTTACCCCGTCAATATAAATGTATTTGCTGCATTTAGGACATTCGCTGTAAACTATTTGCCAGGGAGCAATTGCCGGAGTATAGTTTCCCTGTTTTACATATTCTCTGTATAACGATAAGTTTTTTACACAACGAACGCTATCCTCGCCTTTTCCATACTTAGATCCATCATCAATTCCTCGTTGGCTATAAGAATATGATATTGCCAGTGTTAAAAGTAAGGTTGTTAAAAATCCTTTTACTATTGTTTTCATTTCTATCAATTATTATAAATTATTCATACTTGTATTTAAAAAACCAAAAATCGTACAATGTTAAATTAATTCCAAATAAATTATATTTTTCTTCTATTAACCCGTTATTAGTTGTGCCTTTGACACCATAGTTGTAATACAAATTTATTGTTGTTTTATTTGCTATTGGTAAACCTACTCCAAAAGTTATGCCATAACTCGAAATTTTTTCGTTGTTTAATTCCAGGTATCCCGTGTTGTAATAAAAGCCTGCCCGGTAATTTATCAGGTTTAGATAATTTCGCAGGGCAAATTTGTTAGGAATATATTCAACCCCCAAATTATAATTGATATCCAACGCGGAGTTGCCTTTCATGTTTAACGATGTTATTCCGTTCCAGTCCTGGACAGAAACATCTATACCAACGGTTAACTTGTCTTTAATGCCGGATGAAAACCCGAAACTGTATTTTGCAGGTACTTCTACTTTATATTCTTTGTCAACTGTTGATAAAATAGTATCTGCGTAATTTGAATAGGTTGCAAGATAATCCAATACATTCATGCCATAATAAATAAAATTTTCTGTCATAAATGTTGTGTTTTCGCGGGTAGCGTTAAATCCGATTTTATTTGAATAAACAAATCCCAGGGTATAGAAATATTTCGTGCTAAAGCTTCCTGTATATTGTAATCCAAAATCAAATGCTAATTTCTTTAACGTTGTTTTTTCGATATTTACGGTAGAATAACTGTCGCCTCTGTCGAGAGATAAGATGTTATATTGTTCTATAGAGCCAAACAGGTAGGAAACATTAAATCCCAGATGAATATTTTTATATATTTTAAATGAATTTGATAAAAACAATTGATTTATACTTCCATTTCCATAATAATTATATACAGCATTGACTGTATCGGGTAACTGGTCGTTTGATTCTATTGTTTGAATATCGTATCCTTTTTTTGAGTAAGGAACAAGCCCAACGCTTAAAAACCACCATCTTTTTATTGGAAACGACATGGCCAGGTGATCGAAATAAAAATTCTGATACAAACTACTTGTTGTTGTGTTACCAAGTGTTTTAGAAATCCCGGATACTCCTAAATCAAAAATAAACGACATGGTATCTTGTGCACCAATAGATGCCGGGTTTTGAAAGTTTATCTGGTTTGGTTTTCGAATACCGGTTGACAGGTTTCCCATAGCCCTGTTCATGCTAAATCCCCTGTTTTCGATTTCGCCAATTCCAAACCTTGAATACGGGGAGTTTATTAAACTTTGTCCAAACAGTAAAGGGGTTGATAATAGGGTTATCGATGCTATTAAAATATGCTTTTTTATCATGTTCATGTATTAAATTCTAATATTCTGTTAAGTCCGATTAAATTTAAATTTGAGTTTACAAAGATGGTATTTTTTAGCTTTTTATCAAAAAAATTTGCATCTCCTCCCGATAAAATTATGATTAGCTCATCAAATTTCTGATTAAATAAGTTTATATATCCTTCAATTTCGAAAATAATTCCATTCTGTACGCCAGAGATTATAGCTCCTTTTGTATGATCTGCAATTAAATCAAACTCGTTTTCTTTTTCGAGTAAAGGCAGTTGCCTTGTAAAATGATGTAAAGCTTTATATCTCATTTCTAACCCCGGGGAAATATTTCCTCCCATAAACTGATTGTTTTCATTTATAAAATCATAAGTAATTGCAGTTCCAAGGTCGATTACCAAAACGTTGGTATTAGGAAAAATATTGTTTGCACCTACAACTGCTGCCAAACGGTCTTTCCCCAATGTATTTTTTGTTTTGTATAAGTTCTCGATCGGAATTTTTGTGTCTTCTGTTAATAAAACAAAGGCATCAAACATTGATTCTAATTGAGAAATTATTAAAAAATCTATTTGCCGTACCGTGGAAAGAATAGCTTTTGATACGCGGGGATAATTATTTACTATTTCCCGGATATGTTCAAGAGATATATCACTTTCTATCCTGACTTCGATGATATCCGATTTTTCTATAATTGCGTATTTACATCTTGTATTTCCAATGTCAATGGTCAGATTCATTTTAATATTTTCATGAAAGGTCGTTTAATCGTTTAAAAACCAAGCGTTAAAGATATGAAATATATTGCATATTATGCTTTTATAGCCTAAACTTTTGAATTATTTCATTCGCTTTTTTTACCGAGTCTGTTTTTAAAATAGTCATTGATAATTTATTGTTTGCTTCCTTAATACTTATCATTTTGGGATTTTGTTGCACCACATTTAAAATATTTATGAATACTTGCGATTTGTAATATGGAGATTTTTGGTCGCCTATAAAATAAATAACCATTTTCGAATTTTTCAAGATGATTTTTTCAAATCCTAATTCTACAGCCATCCAACGTAATCGCACAATATTCATTAATTCTATTGTTTGTTCGGGGATTGTTCCAAACCTGTCTTTTAAATGATTTTCAAATTCTGCCAGGTTATTTTCCGATTCAATGTTATCTAACTCCCGGTATAATTTTATTCTTTCGGATATGTTATTTATATATGATTCAGGGAGTAATAATTCCAGATCGGTATCGATTTGGCAATCGGAGATAAACTTCTGTTGTTTTATTTGTTTTTCAATTTTATGATCTTCTTCCGATTTAAACAGATCGTAAAAATCAGTTTCTTTTAGTTCCAGGATAGCTTCGTTTAAAATCCTGTGATATGTTTCAAACCCAATGTCAGTAATGAAACCACTTTGTTCTGCTCCCAGAAGATTCCCGGCTCCGCGAATATCTAAATCCTGCATGGCAATATTGAATCCACTGCCAAGTTCGGAGAATTCTTCAATTGCTTTCAGTCTTCTGCGTGCTTCTTGTGTAACTGAAATTAGAGGTGGTGCAAGTAAATAGCAAAATGCTTTTTTATTCGACCGCCCAACCCTTCCCCTAAGCTGGTGCAAATCACTTAATCCGAAATTTTGTGCATTGTTAATGATTATTGTATTCGCGTTTGGTATATCTAAGCCGGATTCAATTATTGTTGTAGCAATTAAAACATCGTAATCGAAATTAATAAAATCGAGCATTACTTTTTCCAGTTTGGCCGGTTCCATTTGTCCGTGTGCAACAATCGTTTTAACATTAGGGCAAAGGGAATTTATTAGTTTTTCAATTTCTAAAATATTCTGAACCCGGTTATGAATGAAAAATACCTGCCCATTCCTGTAAAATTCAAAATCAATGGCTTCTTTTATTATTGCTTCGTTAAATGTATGTAATTCAGTAATTATTGGAAACCTGTTTGGCGGGGGAGTATTGATTATTGATAAATCGCGGGCTCCCATCATCGAAAACTGAAGGGTTCGTGGTATTGGAGTGGCGGTTAGTGTTAAGGTGTCGATATTGAGCTTGGTTTTTTTAAGTTTTTCTTTAACTGAAACACCGAATTTCTGTTCCTCGTCGATGATTAATAAACCTAAATCTTTAAATTTTATTTCGTTCCCGATTAATCGGTGTGTGCCAATTATGATATCAATTTTACCTTCAGCCAGGTTTTTAATAATTTCTGTTTGAGATTTTTTTGTACGTAACCTGCTTAAATGATCGACTGTGCAGGGAAATTCGGCTAACCTGCTTTTAAAAGTCCCATAATGTTGCAATGCTAAAATGGTAGTTGGAACTAATACTGCAACTTGCTTGCTGTCTGTAACAGCCTTAAAAGCTGCACGAATAGCAATTTCTGTTTTTCCAAAACCAACATCACCACAAATTAGCCTGTCCATTGGAATATCCTTTTCCATATCATCTTTAACAGCTTTAGTAGCTGTTAACTGATCGGGTGTGTCTTCGTAAATGAAAGACGACTCAAGTTCTCTCTGTAAATAAGTATCTCCGGCAAACGAAAATCCTTTTTCAGCTTTTCGCATTGCATAAAGCTGGATTAATTCTTTGGCAATATCTTTAACCTTTGATTTGGTGGTTTGTTTTAGCTTTTGCCATGCTGCTGTCCCTAATTTGTAGATTCTTGGCGGCTCGGCATCTTTCCCTTTATATTTCGATATTTTGTGTAATGAATGTATGCTTACATATAATGTATCCTTGTCCTTATAAACAAGTTTAATGGATTCCTGAACCTTGCCACTGATTTCGATTTTCTCGAGGCCTCCGAACTTGCCAATACCATGATCGATATGTACAACATAATCACCAGGTTGCAGGCTGTTTAGTTCGCGCATATTTATCGATTCTTTTTGCGACAAACTGTTTTTAATTCTGAATTTATGATATCGTCCAAAAATCTGGTGATCTGTATAAAAACAAATTTTTAGTTCGTGATCAATAAATCCTTCATGAATGGTTTTTATTATCGGGATAAATTTTACCGATGGATTTATCTCTGAAAATATGGACTCTATTCGCTCTATTTGTTTCTCATTATCTGATAATATATATGTAGAATAGCCTTTTTCTGAGTTCTCGAGAATGTTTTGATTTAATAAGGTAAAGTTTTTATTAAACAGGGGTTGATTTGAAATTTCAAAATTCAAAACGGGGTCTTTACACGAGACAGATTGCCCAAATTCGATTAGCGAAAAATCAGTTAAGGCTGTTTTAAAAATCGCATCATTAATAATTGCCGCTTCATTTCCGGTTTCAGATAATTTCTTATTCATATCGATAATTAAATCTATAGTATAGAGAATATTATCGGCCCAAAGAATTGTATCGTTTGGTAAAAAACTAAATATTGACTCTGTTTGCTTTAAGTCGTTATTTTCTGAAACAGGGTTTATTATTTTGGGAATGATTGAAATTTTTGAGAATGGGTTTTTGGAAAGCTGGGTATCAATTTCGAACGAACGAATAGACTCAACTACATCTCCAAAAAAGTCAATCCTAAACGGGTAATCGGATGCGTAAGAAAAAATGTCAACAATACTTCCCCTTATCGAATATTGTCCCGGTTCATATACAAAGTCAACATATTCAAAATGATATTCCTGTAAAATTTCCTGGATAAAATCGATTGAAATATTTTCTCCAACGGATAGGTTTAATGTTGATTTAAGTAAAGCTTCTTTTTGGATAACTTTTTCGGCAATAGCTTCGGGGTAAGTTACAATAACAATTTTTTCATTATTTGCCAGGGCATTCAGTGTTTCGGCCCGTAACAGAAGATTCGAGCTGTCTTCCTGTCCATATAAAATTGACCTTTTGTACGATGTAGGAAAAAACAATGCTTTTTGATCAATAAACAGCTCCAGGTCGTTTTGAAAGTAAGCAGCATATTCTTTATCGGGAAGAATGATTAAATGAGTATTGCTCAATTGGTTTAATATGCCTGTAATGAATAAGCTCTTTGAAGAACCAGTTAATCCTTTAAGGCATATTTTTTTCTCACCTTTTTTTATAAGAGATGCACATTCTTTTACTTGTGTGTGGTTGCTAAAAAGCGAGTCTAATTCTGATATTTTCACTGGGCTGATAAAAATGAATTGAACGTTTTGCCCTTGTCAGTTTTGAAAAGTTTGCAAGGTTATATTATTAAATAGTTTAAATAAAGCTTTCAACTTTTTCAACCATTCCATGAGCTCCGGTATAGAATGGTGTTCGTTGGTGAAGTGTTTCAGGTTTAATGTCTAAAATCCTGTTTTTACCGTCAGAAGCTTTTCCCCCTGCTTGTTCGGCAATCCAGGCTATAGGATTACATTCATAAATTAACCGGAGTTTCCCTTTAGGCGAGCTGGCAGTTTCGGGATAAATAAAAATCCCACCCTTTAATAAATTCCTGTGGAAATCGGCTACAAGTGATCCTATGTATCGTAATGAATATGGCCTTTTTGTTGATTTGTCTTCTTCTTTGCAATAATTTACATACTTTTTAACTCCTTCAGGAAATTTTAAATAGTTTCCTTCATTTAAAGAATATATAGAACCTGTTTCAGGAGTTTTAATATTGGGGTGAGAAAGGCAAAACTCGCCAATAGACGGGTCGAGAGTAAAACCATTAACACCTTGTCCTGTTGTATATACAAGCATTGTTGATGATCCGTAAATGATATATCCTGCGGCTATTTGTTTGTTTCCTTCTTGTAAAAAATCAATTAGCTGGGCTTTATCTCCTCTTGGTGAAATTCTCCTGTATATAGAAAATATAGTTCCTATAGAAACATTCACATCAATATTCGATGAGCCATCAAGAGGATCCATACACACGATGTATTTACCATCTTTTGACAAATCATCATCGAAAGTTATTATTTCCTGGTTCTCTTCAGATGCAATACCACAACATTCACCACTATCGCTAAGTGCAGCAGTAAATTGCATATCGGCAAAAACATCTAATTTTTGTTGGCTCTCACCCTGAACATTAATGTTGCCTGCTTCTCCCAACACATCAACTAACCCGGCTTTATTTACTTTTTTGTTAACCACCTTGGCCGCAATTCCAATATGATGTAATAATCTCGACAATTCACCTTTTGCATAAGGAATATTTGCCTGGCGCCGGATGATAAATTCATTTAAGGTGGTTATGCTGTATCCCTTCATGACAATTTTTTATTTTTAGAATAATCTGATGTGTTTTGTTGTAAGTTATAAATTTTATTCTTACCGACTACAAAAATAAATTTAATTTTAGGGATATCGAATTATTTTTGAAAAAATGAGGCTTTTAAAAAGTTTTATTTGATTGTATTGCTTAGGTTATTTTAGAAGTTGTAAATTTGTTAGCTTTTAAATATTGTAAAGTAAGTTGTTATGGTTGTATATAAATTTGGTGGAGCATCGGTTAAAGATTCGAACGGTGTTAGAAATCTGGCAAATATTGTTTTAGGAAATAATGAAAACAGAATAATAGTTGTATCGGCTATAGGTAAAACAACGAATGCACTCGAAGAAATTGTAAAGTATCCGGTTAGTAATTCAGGTTTATGTAAATCAAAGCTCGACAATCTTTATAAACTTCATTTAGAGATAGTGGATAATCTTTTTGATGATAAAAATAACGGAATTTTCACTGATTTAAAGAATGACTTCGAAAAGCTTCAGTCCGTTGTTTTTAATAATTCATACAAATCAAATGATCAAAAATACGATCAGGTTGTATCATTTGGTGAAATTATTTCTACAAAGATTGTAAGTGCGTATTTAAATTCCCTGAAAATTGAAAATACATGGATTGATATCTGTAATGTTATAATTACTGATGAGACTTATCGTGAGGCCAAAGTTGATATGTATAAAAGCGGGTTAAATTGTAAAGAAATATTTCGATTCGAGAATAACTCCATTTATATAACTCAGGGTTTTATTGGGAAAACAGAAAATGGGTTTACCACAACTCTTGGCCGCGAAGGATCGGATTATACTGCTGCTATTCTTGCAAACTTGCTTGATGCTGAAAAACTTATAGTTTGGAAAGATGTTGAAGGAATTTTAAATGCCGATCCTCAGTATTTCTCAAATGCAAAACGATTGGATAAAATTTCATACCAGGAAGCGGTTGAGCTTGCATATTTCGGTGCAAAAGTTATACATCCCAAAACATTAAAACCATTGCATAATAAGAATATCCCTTTACATGTAAAATCGTTTATTAACCCGGCAGGAGAGGGAACAACAATACAGGATTATAAAGAATATGACCAGAACTTGCCCATATTTATTCTCAAAAAAGATCAAATGCTTATAAGCCTTTTCCCGAAAGATTTATCGTTTGTTATTGAAGATGGCATCAGCCAGATTTTTACTTATTTATCGCAACACGGGATTAAAGTTAACCTTGTTCAGAACTCTGCTATTAGCATATCTTTTTGTATTGAAAACACCTATGGCAAAATAGATGAACTGTTAGAACATTTGCAAAAGGAATACAAGGTTTTATATAACGAGAACCTGGAATTGCTTACAGTAAGGCATTATTCTGAAAAAGATATTTCAGAAATGACAAAAAACAGGAAAATATTTATTGAACAACGCAGCAGGCATACTGCTCATTTTGTTGTAAAAGATATAGAGGTCAAAAATAGTTGGTAAAAAGTTCCATAATAATAGATATAC
>MENK01000019.1 GCA_001768235.1 Bacteroidetes bacterium GWB2_32_14 | reverse complement strand
GATCATCTTCGGCAGCAATAGCCCTGGCAATCTCATCATCGAGACGAATTGAGTCTGCGCTGAGGCGGATCGAATCAGCGACGATTCTGCTATCGAGCCAGGTGGTAGTATTCACAAGGTTTGTAGAATCGTTTGTAATTCTTGTATCGAGCCATGTAGTGGTATTTACCAGGTTTGATGAATCAGCAACAATCCTTCCGTCTAACCAGTCCGAGACATCTTCGAGCCGGGTTGAATCCGCGACGATTCTGTTATCGAGCCATGTGGTTGTATTTACCAGGTTCGTGGAATCGTTAGTAATTCTTGTATCAAGCCATGCAGTGGTATTCACAAGGTTTGTGGAATCCGCAACAATCCTTCCGTCGAGCCAGTCCGTGACATCTTCGAGCCGGGTTGAATCAGCAACGATTCTGCCATCGAGCCAGGTGGTAGTATTCACCAGGTTCGTGGAATCGTTAGTGATTCTTGTATCAAGCCAGGCAGTGGTATTTACAAGGTTCGTGGAATCAGCAACAATTCTTCCATCGAGCCAGTCCGTTGCATCTTCGAGCCGGATTGAATCAGCGGCGATTCTATCGCTATTTACTTTAACTTGAACATCGAGTAATTGGTCGGCATTGTACAAGCTAATAGCAGGATCAATGTAGTTTGTTCCGACATTTGCAATGTATTTTCCATCGGTATCGAGACCAGCACCAACCTGAGTAGTATCGAGTTCAGCCTGAATATTGTCGAGTTGGGCCTGGTTTGTAATTTGTTGCCAGCCACTGTTATAGTACCAGAATGATTGAGTAGTAACATCAAAAAGGAATAAGCCTTGCGCGGGAGCAACAATAGCTTCACGCTGCATAGTGGTTACACGGGGTACTAAGAATCCTCTCGAAACCGACCTCAGTTCCAATATTGCCGAATTATCCGGCGTAATAGTCGTTTCGCTAATACCTACTCCCTGCCCGTAAGATTCGAAGAATCCCAGGATTAATAACAGGATTACAGTCCATGAAAAACCCTTGATTGACAAGGACTTTTTCATTCTTTTTATCCTCCCGGACTTTCTGACTAAAACAGTGGAAGATGTTCTAACTAATGTATCCATATTGTGTCTCCTTACAATTTTTCTGTGTTGTAAACAACTCAGGCTTTATAAGTTGTTTTTGCTTACCAAGATAATCCGGTTGTAAATTCCCGGATGCATTATAAACTATGCCCAAATACAAAAACCCGGGGTTGATATTATTTGTAAGAACCAACGGGTTAAAGCAATATAGCGTATTTGGGAAATAAGATGTACTGTACTGAAGTGTTTTTGAAACGGCAATAGAAATTTTTCTCAATATATGGGCAATATATTGACACATGCTCTTTCCTCTTGTTTTTAGCCTGTTGCTCATAAAATCAGGGGAAATGCGATTTCTGTTTTCGTTATTCTTCACTCTGTTTATTCGTTCGAATCTAATCGAACATATATAACACTGTTTACCTGCCTTTGTTTTAAAAAGAATTCCAAAATTACTTCATCTTGTTGATAAAATGTTTGAAAAAATCCATCAATTAAACGAAACTTTATAAAAATAACTAAATATCAATACGCTGGCAAAAATCAGGCATTTTTTTTGATTAAAAACAGTATCTTATTTTTTAAACAAAATATATGCCCAAATAAATTCATAATCAATAAATTATAGTAAATTTTTATACGCAAAACCTGTAGGGAAAGTTTTTAACAACATCTTTTTTTTTCAAATCCGGGAAGTTAATTTGAAGATGAGTTGATTTGAAAACAGGAATATTGAGCATAATAAAGCACAGGTTTTACTCTTTAGGCTTAGAGAGACTAGTGAAAGGTAAGATATGACTATAAATTGTGAATCTCGAATTTTTATTTCACCAAATAATTGATTTTTTGTGTTACTTTGTATTGTAAGTGTGTTGTATTGATATAAAATTTAATATATGATAAAATATAAGCGGATACTTTTAAAACTTAGCGGAGAATCGCTCATGGGCAGCGAAGGATATGGTATCGATCCGAACAGGTTAAACGAATATGCCACACAGATTAAAGAGCTGGTGCAAGCCGGAACACAGGTGGCAATTGTTATTGGAGGAGGAAATATTTTTCGTGGTTTAAAGGGTGTTGGTAACGGGTTCGACCGTGTAAAAGGTGACCAGATGGGAATGCTGGCAACTGTAATTAACAGCCTTGCTTTGCAGTCGGCTTTAACAAACCTGGATGTTAAATCGAAAGTATTTACAGCAGTTCGTATGGAGCCTGTTGGCGAGTTGTATAACCGCGATAAGGTAGTAGAAAAACTCGGGTCGGGGAAAGTGGCTATTTTATCGGGAGGAACGGGGAATCCATTTTTCACAACCGATACTGCTTCTGCTTTGCGTGCTGTTGAGATTGGTGCCGAAATCATTTTAAAAGGAACACGTGTTGATGGTGTTTACACTTCCGATCCTGAAAAAGACAAGTCAGCAACCAAATTTGAACATATTTCGTTTGACGAAGTAATTAACCGCCAGCTGAATGTGATGGACCTTACAGCGTTTACCATGTGCCGCGAAAACAATATCCCGATTTATGTTTTTGACATGAATAAAGTAGGGAATCTTTTAAAAGTAGTGAAAGGAGAAAAGATTGGAACATTGGTTTCGAACGGATAGAATTGGGGGGACTCAGAAAATCGGAAAATTGGAATGATTCGTTTATATAACAATTTTTCCATTCTTCCAATTTTCCAGTAATCCATTTTTCCAGTTCCTTTTTTTTTATAAATTTGTTGCAACCTTTAAAATTGATTCCTTAAAAATTAAATACCATGACCGAAGAAGTTCAGTTTATTATAGACGAAACCAAAGAAAGAATGGATGGAGCTATAGCGCATCTTGAAAATGAACTGGCCGTGTTACGGGCAGGAAAGGCTAATCCACGTATGCTCGACAGTATTCATGTTGATTATTACGGCAGCTCAACTCCTCTTACACAGGTAGCCAATATTGGTACTCCCGATGCAAAAACCATAGCTATTCAACCCTGGGAGAAAAACCTGATTGATACGATAGAAAAAGCTATTCTGGCAGCAAATATTGGATTAACCCCAGTTAATAACGGTGAAATCATCAGGCTAAATGTGCCGGCATTAACCGAAGAACGCCGAAAGGCACTTGTTAAACAGGTTCATAACGAGGGCGAAAGTGCCCGGGTTAGTTTGCGGACTGCCCGCCGCGATGCAAACGAAGAGATTAAAAAATTATCGAAAGATGGCCTTCCTGAAGATGATGCAAAAAAAGCCGAAGAAGTAATTCAGAAAATGACCGATACATTTAGCGAGAAAATTGATAAGGTGGTTAAAATCAAAGAAGAAGATATTATGAAAGTTTAAAAATATAGTTTTAGTTCGTGTCTATAAAAAATTCCGGAGTTATTTAGTTCCGGAATTTTTTGATCTTTCTAGGAGCATTTAAAAGAATATATTCTTTTATCATTCTGGTTTTATTGTATCTTTCACAGCACTAAACTATACTTTGTTTAAATGCTTGTTTAATACCGAAAGCAGTGTTTTAGGCTTAATGGGTTTTGTTAAATAGTCATCCAATCCCGAGTTTATGCCATGTTCTTTTTCATCGGGCATGGCATAAGCTGTTTGAGATATTATCGGGATGCCCCGGTTCATTTCCTTAATTATTCCTGCTGCTTCATAACCATCCATAAAAGGCATTTTAATATCCATAATAATAATATCTATATTTGAGTTGGATTTAAACTGTTCTATTGCTTCTAATCCGTTTGTTGCTTTAATAATATTGATTTTTGTTGGTTTTAGAACTTCTTTCAGGTATATAAAGTTGGCTGGTTCGTCTTCAGCAATTAATATGGTTTTATCTTGCCAGTTGAATACTTCTTTTTCCTTATTAAAGTATAATGAATTATCTTCTGCGGTTAATTTTGAGTATGGTAAAGTAAAATAAAATATTGATCCTATTCCGGGAGACGATTCAACCCATATTTTCCCTCCAAGCAGTTCAACCAGGCTCCTACAAATAGCAAGGCCCAAACCAGCCCCCCTGAAAACACGGGTTTTATCATTTTCAAGTTTGCTAAAACGATTAAAAATGGTATCTTTCTTGTTTTGCTCAATACCAATACCTGTATCTTTAACATAGAACAAAATAAAATTCTTACTTTGTAACTGATAGCCAATTTCAATAAACCCGTCTTCGGTAAATTTTAGCGCATTATCTATCAGGTTGGTTATTACCTGGTGCAGGCGTAATGGATCCGATTGAATAATAATATTCTGGGTTTTAGCATTATCGTTTAAAATCAATTCAATATGTTCTTTTCCTTTTTGTTTTTTAATCTCACTGTATGACTGGATTGTATCTTTTAAAATAGTATTGATATTTGTTTCTTTCATGATAATTTTTAGCTGTCCGGCTTCAATTTTCGAAATATCAATAATGTCATCAATCAGGTGCAGGAGATTGTTTCCGCTATTATGTATCAGTTTTATATAACTTATTTTTTCTTCGGCTGTAATCGATGAATCGGGGAAAGTAAGCAGTTCGGCAAATCCAAGGATGGCATTCATCGGGGTGCGGATTTCGTGCGACATATTAGCAAGAAAGGCCGATTTTAAACGGTCGCTTTCTTCAGCTTTTTCTTTAGCAGCCAGCAATTCTTTGTCAGAGTTATTTCGTGCTTCTTCGCGGCTTAATATTTGCCTGAGCATGTTATTGAAATCATCGTATAGCAAGCCTATTTCATCGTTGCTTTTACGTTTAATCTGCACATTGTAGTCTCCTTCACCCGATATTTTCCTGGTTAGCTTTGCAAGCTCCAGGATAGGTTCAGAAATAGGTTTCTGCATTCGGTTGGCCAAAAAATATGCAAAAAGTATTGACCCTATTAGAAAGATGCCCATTAAAAGTAAATATTTCTGAATTTTTGTAATCAATAAATCGGTTGTTGCCTGAATAGTTATGGTTCCGTATTTTACATTTTTATACATTATGGAATGTACAACCCGTAATGTGTTTGTAGAGTAAAAATATTCCGGTTCTAACCCGACTTCATCTTCCAAAAGGGGAGGTACAAAAAAGTCTTCAGATTTACTGTACGAAGCAAAAAGAATATCATTCTTATCGTAAATAGCACCGAACTCAATATTGGGAATCGATTCAAGCTTGGAGAGTATATTTTCGGCTCCCGAATTATCATCAAAGGTTAACGGGGCAATACAATATTCACCTATTAACCGGGTATTCATTAATGTATTATTGAGTAATTCTTTCCTGAAACTTTTTATATCGTTTATACTTATTAAAGTAAACCCAATGGTTAATGTTGTAATACAAACCAACAGGATCACGTAAATGATCTTATTTTTTATAGATATGTTTTTAAAAAAACTCATTCTTCTGCTATTGGGTCAATTATTCGTGCTGTATTTAATAAATAATAACTCATTTTTAACGGCGATTTTAGTACTGCTGTTTCGTTAATTTCAAAACGCAGTTTTTTATTTTCTTCGAAAAAATTGATGAGAATTCCTTTTTCAGAAAATCCTTTTGTTTCTCCTACTGTAAGTATAGGTAATGCTGATGTAATTGACAGTATTTTTTGTAAATTCTTTTTTTCAGATTCTGCAATAAACAATATGTGGCAGCCTTCAATTTCCTTAAAATCTTTTATTTCCTTAATAATTACCCGTTTATTGTTTATTTGTTGTTGCGAATATACAAAAATCAGATTTTCTGCAAGCTCTGTTTTTCCTATGATTGATATGATAAATGGTTTATTTATATCGTTCATCATGCATGATTCAGGCCAGGTAACGAACCGGGAAAATTTTTCAAGATAAACGGCTTTAAGAACATTCACGTTTGTTTGAGCTGAACTGAGAAGAGGAGCGCATGCAATATAAAAGAAAAATAAACTTTTCCATAGAATATGAAAAGGCTTACAACAATGATATTTGGTTCTTCTGTTTATCACACTATCTCTTTTCAATATAAGTAAGTTCGTTGTATTCGCCATTTTTTATTTCCCATATCACAAATGCTGATTTGGGATCTCCATTTTCGTCAAAAGCAATTGAACCCGATGGCCCGTTGTAATTGATATCAACATTTTTTTCAAGCAGGTTTTTTGCTATTGTAAATTCATTTGTATTTATTTTAACTGCATTTTCGTTTGAACCTGTTCCGCCTGTTACCAGTCTTAAATTTTCTGCAATATTACCGGTTTGCGTTGATTGTGATTTCTGAATTGCATAAGCAACCGAATAAAGAGCATCATAGGCATGTTCGGTATAACTTGTCGGTGAAAAGCCGTATTCTTCAATGTAATTATTCTCAAACGTGATATAATTGGGGTTATTTGATGTTGAACTCGAAATGCCGAGAATTGTTTTTACAACATCGGGTTGGCCGTTAGTGGTTAATTCTTTTAAGAATCCTCCTTCTACAAGAAAAAGTGGCGGCTTAACTTCATAATTCTGATATAAAGCAGAAGCCCAAATATCCTGGGTAATTTTCCCGCTTTCAAGTTCAAAAATAGCAGAAAAAATTATTCCTGGTTTTTCGATTAATAAATCATTTAAATACGTACTAAAATTAAACAGGTTTAATTCTGTATCATCTGTGGGGTATCCTGTTACAGCAACAATTTCACCACCAATTGATTCGTATTTATATTGAATAATATCTTTCATTGCCCTGCCAAAGTTATCATCACGATAAAGTATTGCAGCTTTGGTAATTTCTAACGAATCCATAGTATAGCTGGCCATAATGTCTCCGCTAAATACATCGGAAGGACAGGTTCGCCAGATTAAGTTCCTGTCGATTAATTCCGATAAATCCGGTATAGTTGATGAATAGCTTATCATCAGTATATTTTTCTCGATGCAACGTTTAGCCATATCCATAGCAACCTGTGATATTGTTGGCCCAATAATAATGTGAATATTCTGGTCGATAAATTCTTCAATTACCTGTAATCCAACTTCAGGATTTCCGTCAGAGTTTTTAAATATGAGTTCTATCTCATGGGTCGTATTATTAATAGTAATTCCTCCCTGTGAATTGATTTCATCTGCTGCAAGTTTCACTCCTAAAAAATTATTTTCAGCAACATCTCTCCCAATGGTAATATCGCCAACTACTCCAATCTTAATAGGGTTTTTGTACGATCGGGTATTATCATCTTCCTGTAGATTTTCACATGAGTTTATAGAAATAAACCCAATCAAAACAAACACGAATAGTAAAATACGGGTACTCATGGCTTATAATGTTTGAGTTAATTTAAAGATAAGAGATCGCCCCAAACCCGGAATGTCGTAATCATCAAACCCGGGATAATTGTATTCAGAGTTTAAAAGGTTATCCATTTTTATACTAATAATTGACTCTTTGTTATTAAATAGATTCAGATTCATGCTCTCAAGTGTAACACCAACTAAAAAGTATGGATCCAGGTTATAACTATGTATCGAGTAGTTTATCGGATCATAAATAAAACTGTTTTGTTCACTTGCTTTTCGGCTGCTTATATATTTTCCTTCTATATGTACCCTGGTATAGAGTTTTGGGAATGCATAGGTTTCTCCAAATTTGAAAATATGTTCCGGATATAAAGCTGTTTTTACTTTTATAAGCCCGTATAGCGGATTTGTTCTTTCGATTATGCTTCTCTGGTAGCTGTAATTAAAGTATGATAAAGAATTCATGTAACTATAATTTACCTCGGCTTCAATCCCGGCCGAATATATCTTGGAGATGTTTGCCGCGGTAATATTGGTTATTTCACCAAAAGGAAGCAAATACTCAATTTTATCTTCAATTACAGTATAAAACAAGTTGGTGTTAAAATTCAGGTTGTCAATTATTTTACCCATAATAGCCCACTCGAGGGTTTTTGCTCGCTCGGGTTTAAGGTCGGGATTCCCGATGATATCTCCTGGATACATGGCGTTTGTATATAACTGGGCTGGCGAAGGTGCGTTAAACGATGTTCCGTACATTAATTTTGTGCTAAGCTGATTGGCGATTTGATAAACTGCTGCCAGCCGGTAAGTTAAAACATCATCGTAAATAGTATGAAAATCGAAACGATAACCGGCGGTAAGTGTTAAATTATTTAAAAAATCAAGTTTAAAAAAACTTCCGGGGTTAAGAATCATTTGTAAATATACCCCGGTATTATTGAAGTTACGCGGGCCTGTTGATCCTCCCGGGTTTAACGTTTTATCTCCAAGACTGTTTATTGTATAGTATTTCTGATAATCATTTATGTCTGCTGTATAATCAACACCAAGTGTAAAAGAACTCTTTTCTTCGGAATTATAAGAAATATTTCCGCCTATTTCATAACTCGTTGTTTTAAATTCTCTCGAAATCCAGTCGCTATGATTGTTATCGTTATCTAAAATCTCATTATTTAAAGGTTTGCTATGCGAGTGAGCTATAGACAGGTGGCTGTCAAAATTATCAAAAAGGGTTTTTGAATATTGCAATCGTTCATATGCATTTAATACATTAATCCTGTTATGATGCGTTAGCGCTCCCCAGTCAGCAAATTCAGCTTTATGATTGATGTCCTGGTGACTCAGGTCTAAAATAAACTCTCCGATTTTTTCGTTTTCATAATGAATCTTTGAATAAATGCTAAATGGAGATGATTCGTTTTGTTCGGTAAGATCGGTTGTTGTATATATTTGTGAACCGGGAATATTTGCTGGTGTTAAACCTGAATAATCGTAATGCGAGTAAGTACTGGCAAACAAAAAATCGACATATTTATTTTCCCCGCCAAAAACAGTACTTATCCCGTAAGTTGCATTATTTGCAAAACTTCCGGCAAAGTGTGTTATTGCATTATTTGTTTCTTCAGAACCTTTTTTGGTAATAATATTTATAACTCCCAGGAATGCATTTTTACCATAGATTGCAGAGTTAGGTCCTCTGATGATTTCAATTTTGTCAATAACTTCTATAGGTATTAGCGATTGATCCAAAAAGTTGTCGGAGCTTGATCTGAGCGAAATACTTTGCCCGTCGATCATCACTTTAACCAGTCTCGACCAGCTTCTTACTCCCCCGTTTATTCCCCTGATTCCCATATTGGGCTGAAAATAATCGGTTATAATATCAATTCCTGCTGTACTATTTAATGCTTCTGCAACACTTTGGTAGCCTCTTTGTTTTATTTGTTTCGATGTAATAACTGTTACTATTGATGGAGCTTCTTTGATATTCTGAGATTTCCCGACTGCCGATACAATTTCAATATTCATTAAATCGTCTAGTGATAAATCAAAGAGTTTCTGTGTTTCAGATGTATCTATTTCCTGGGATTTTAATTCAGGAATTCCTGTGAAACAGCAAATTAAAAAACTTAATACAAATATTATTTGCAGGTAAGAGGTTTTCATTCGCTTGTTAATATTGATTTTAAATATACAAGAATTCATATCAAATCTAAACATTAATATTTTATATGCAATCCGTTTGTACAATTACAACAAATGGACACCTTTTTTCTTGAAGCCAGTACTTTTTTCCGAAATGTATTGAAATTTTTTGACTTCCAGATAGCCGGAAGAGTTAAATCTTTTATATCCCCGGATTTGTAATCTGCATTTTTATCAAAACAACACGGGATAACAATTCCCTCGAGGGTAATTACAAGTGTTTGCCATAGCCTGAAACAACGATTTCTTAAATTGCTTTTTATTTTGTACCCGGTATTTTTTTTCCTGTATCGGGCAAATTTTTGTATTGAAGGGATTAACTTGAAATTAATATTTGGATTTAGTATTTGAGCTGATTTTAAAACAACTGTATTTGCTCCAACATCTTTCCCAATCTGTTGAATTTCATTTACCTGATGTTGGTTGTGTTTAAATACAATAAACTGGATTTCGATTTCAGGAGTTTTACTTTTGAATTCTTTTTTTAATTCTGCAAGCAACCTTATTCCGGATAATACCTGATTTAAGTTTCCTCTTTGCCTGTATATCTGGTATGTTTCCTGCATGGTTCCGTCAACCGATACAATTATTTTTTTTAACCCGGAATTGATTATTTTTTTTGCAGATTCATTGTCAATAAAATGCCCGTTTGTTGATGTGCTGGTGTAAATATTGTTTTCGTCGGCATATTTAATCATCTTAAAAAGTAATGGATTCAAAAAAGGTTCTCCCTGGAGGTATAAATTCAGGTAAATTGCATATTTTCTGGTTTGGTCAATTATTTTTTTAAATAGCTGGTAATCGAGCAAGCCCGACTTTCTGCTCAATGACTTATTCCCTGCAGGGCATTCAGAACAACTAAGGTTGCATATATTCGATGGTTCTATGGAAATGGCGTACGGATAACCCCAAACAAAAACCCGTTTAAACACAACAGAAATCCAATAGCTGGTTATTAGCTTTACAGCATTTACTAATTTATGCCAATTAATATATGTAATGTAAGAAGGATTAAGCATTTTGCTAAAAGACCGATAAACTTACCGGTCTTTTATTTTTTAGTTTGTTTCAAGAATCTGGAATAATTCGTCTAGTTTCGGTGTAAGGATTATTTCTGTCCGGCGGTTTTTCCTTCGTGCATCGGGAGCAATAGACGGATCAACAGGAATGTATTTGCTGCGGCCAGATGCAATAATACGGCTACCTTCAATTCCCGGGTTTTCCATTAGAATTCTTACTATTGCTGTTGCTCTTTTAACACTTAAATCCCAGTTGTCTTTTATCGATTCGCTCGCAATGTATGGAACGTCATCGGTATGCCCTTCTACCATAATGTTAATATCCTTATTTTTTTCAAGAACTTCAGCAAGTTTTTTTATTGCGGCAACTCCCTTGGGATCAACAATTGTGCTACCCGATTTGAAAAGAAGCTGTTCTTCAAGCGATACATATACTTTCCCGTTTTTGGTTTCAACGGCTAATCCTTTGTCGGAAAAACCGAGCAATGCTTTCGATACTTTGTCTTTAAGTGCTGCAACAACTGAATCTTTCCGGTTTAATATCGACTCTAGCTCAATTAATCGTGTATTCTGGCTTTCAATTTCTTTTTTTAACTTGTCCAGGTTAGTTCTTTCTAAACGCAAGTTATCTTCGAGCGTTCGAAGTTTATCTTCTTTTGTTTGCAGCCCGCTTTGAGTGGTTTGTAATTCTTTTAATAAACGGCGGGTTTCTTCTACGTTTCCTTTTAACAGGTTGTCTTGTGTTTGTTGTAAATCGGTATATGATCGGTTTAACCTGTCGTATTTCATTTCAAATGTGCGAAGTTTTGTTTCCCTGTCAATACTGTCTTTCTGTAATTCTGAAAGTTGATTTTTAAAAACATCAATTTTTGATTTTAACTCTGTATTTTCAACAGAAAAATTCCTGTTTTCTTCTTTTAAAATTTCCCGTTCCTGGTCGCATTTATCACTTTTATCCTGTAATGCTTCGAATTGCTTTGCAGGAACACACCCCGCCAATAGTATTGAAAGGAATAAAACCTGAATAAAAGATTTGATTTTTAATTGCATATCAACTATTTTTAGTTACAATTGTTAAAGAAACAAGTTTTGTTATTAAGCAAATATATAAAATTACTTACTGTAAATAAACCTTAAATCCTTGTAAAAAATATTAATATCTTTGCATCAGTAAAAAATGAGTAAATGCCTGGCGAAATATTAAAAAATATACTATTTCCTTCCGATCTTAAAAAGTTGGAACTAACACAGCTTCCTCAGTTAAGTAGTGAGTTGCGTCAGTTTATTATAGATATTGTGTCTTCAAATCCGGGACATTTCGGGGCCAGCCTGGGTGTTGTAGAGCTTACGGTTGCTTTACATTATGTTTTTAATACTCCTTACGACCGTATTATTTGGGATGTGGGTCATCAGGCTTATGGTCACAAAATCCTTACCGGCCGCAGAGATATTTTTCATACGAACCGGAAATATAAAGGTATTAGTGGATTTCCAAAAGTGTCTGAAAGCGAATACGATGCTTTTGGTGTAGGCCATTCGTCAACATCAATTTCGGCTGCACTTGGAATGGCAAAAGCAGCACAGTTTAAAAATGAAAAAGACAGGCAAATTGTTGCTGTAATTGGTGATGGTTCAATGACAGCAGGCCTTGCATTCGAAGGGCTGAATAATGCCGGTATCGAAAAAACGAATATCCTGGTTATTCTCAACGATAACAATATGGCTATCGACCCTAACGTGGGAGCTCTTAAAGAATATCTTCTCGACATAACAACATCAAAAACTTACAACAAACTTAAAAACGATGTCTGGCATGTGCTGGGTCACTTAAATAAACTGGGACAAAATTATCAGAAGCTGGGCCAGCAAATCGAAAATGCGATTAAAACTTTTCTGCTTCACCAAAGCAATTTATTTGAATCGTTAAATTTCAGGTATTTTGGACCTGTCGATGGGCATGATGTGGTTTATTTAACTAAAATATTAACTGATTTAAAAGATATCCCCGGGCCTAAATTGCTACATGTTATTACACAAAAAGGAAAAGGATTTAAGCAAGCCGAGCTCGACCAAACAGCATGGCATGCTCCGGGTTTATTCGACAAAAAAACAGGCGAGATTTTTACAATTAAATCAGAAAAGCCAATTCCGCCACGTTACCAAGATGTATTTGGAGAAACAGTTTTGGAGCTAGCACGAGAGAACAAAAAAATTGTTGGCATCACTCCTGCAATGCCTACAGGCTCCTCGTTGAATATCATGATGAAAGAAATGCCCGAACGCACCTTTGATGTGGGAATAGCAGAACAGCATGCAGTTACCTTTTCGGCAGGTTTGGCTATTGAAGGAATGCTTCCATTCTGCAATATTTATTCATCATTTATGCAACGTTCATACGATCAGCTTATACATGATGTAGCTTTGCAAAATCTGAATGTTGTATTCTGTCTCGATCGGGGAGGTTTGGTTGGCGAAGATGGAGCAACCCATCATGGAGTTTACGATTTGGCTTATATGCGCTGTATTCCGAACCTTGTTATTTCCGCTCCAATGAATGAAATAGAACTTCGCAACCTGATGTTTACTGCACAACTTGAAAATAAAGGCCCATTTTCAATTCGTTACCCCCGTGGACGAGGTGTAATTGCTGACTGGAAAAAACCTTTCGAGGAAATACCTGTTGGGGAAGGCCGGTTAATAAGAAGGGGCTCAGATGTAGCGGTTCTTTCTATTGGACATGTTGGAAATTTTGTTGTTGAAGCTTCTGAAATGCTCGAAAAATCGCATATTGATATTACTCATTATGATATGCGCTTTGTAAAACCAATCGATGAAAAAATTTTACATGAAGTAGGTAAAAAGTTCAGGCTTATAATAACCGTTGAAGATGGTACAATTCTCGGAGGTTTTGGAAGTGCTGTTACCGAGTTTATGAATGAAAAAGGATACAATGTTATTATCAAACGCTTAGGCATTCCTGATAAATTTATTGATCATGGTACCCCACAGGATTTATATAAAGAGTGTGGTTTAGATGCGGAATCAATTGCAGAAGTTGTAAAACGAATGATTCAACCAAGCATATTATCTCATACCGGTTAATCTCTGGTAAAAAAATCAGATTCCCTCACAAATAAATTTTGAGTATATAAAAACATTATCTATTTTTGCACCGCAAAGGTTCATTGTTTATTATGCCTGGATGGCGGAATTGGTAGACGCGCTGGTCTCAAACACCAGTGAACGATGAGTTCGTGTCGGTTCGATCCCGACTCCAGGTACTTTATTAAACAGAACCCTCCCAAAGAGGGTTTTTTTATATTTCCAAAATTTTTTGTTATGTCTGACTTCAAAACACTCCATCCATACAAAGAAAAACAGGAAGATTACGACAGGCGATATCTTGAAATGGCTAAAATATGGGCCAAAAACTCATATTGTTTACGTCGTCAGGTTGGAGCTCTTATTGTTAAAGATAAAATGATTATATCTGACGGATATAATGGAACACCTTCGGGATTTGAAAATATTTGCGAAGACGAAAACAATCAGACCAAACCTTACGTTTTACATGCTGAAGCAAATGCAATAACAAAAGTAGCGAAATCGAATAACAGCTCGCAAGATGCAACATTATATGTAACAACATCACCCTGTATGGAATGCTCAAAACTAATTATTCAGTCGGGTATAAAAAGAGTGGTTTTTTGCGACAAATATCACAACGAAGAAGGTTTACGTTTGCTCGAAAGAGCTAAAATAGAAATTGTTCATATTATTCTTTAATTCATTATCTGATACTTTTATGAGTACAAGTAAAATAAATAAAATATATCTACCCATAATTTTTGCATTAATACTTGCATCCGGAATTTTTTTGGGAAGTAAATTAAATAACAATCCACGTCAGAACTATTCATTCTTGTATAACAGAAACGACAATCTTTCAGGTGTAATTGATTATATTGAAACAAGGTATGTTGATTCAATAAACCGTAAAGAACTCGAAGAATCGGCAATACCTGCATTACTTGAAAAGCTCGATCCTCATTCTGTGTATATCCCTGCAGCAGAGATGAAAAGTATTAATGAAGATATGCAGGGTAACTTTGAAGGTATAGGTGTTGTTTTTAATCATCTTACCGATACAGCAATTATTATTAGTGTAATTTCAGGAGGGCCATCGGATAAAGTCGGAATCCTTGCAGGCGACAGGATTATTAAAGTAAATGATTCGTTAATAGCCGGGCAAAAACTAGAAAGCGACCAGGTAGTTGGTATGCTTAAAGGAATGCGCGGCACAAAAGTAAAAGTGTCTGTTCTGAGAAAGAATATCAGCGGATTAATCGACTTTGAAATTATTCGGGATAAAATACCATTATATAGTGTAGATGTTTCTTTTATGGTAAACAACGAAACGGGTTATATTAAAATAAATCGCTTTGCTCAAACAACGTACGAGGAATTTATACAGGGTGTTGAAAAACTAAAAAGTCAAAACCTGAAAAAACTTATAGTTGATTTACGTGGAAATACAGGAGGGTACATAAATGCAGCAGCAAATATTGCAGATCAGTTTCTTGAAGATGGCAAAATGATTGTTTATACACAGGGTAAATCGAGTCCGAGAAGCGAGATTTACTCCAGTTCAAGAGGAGTTTGCGAAGATGTTGAAGTAGTTATTTTACAGGACGAGTGGTCGGCATCGGCCAGTGAAATTCTTGCCGGGGCAATTCAGGATAACGACCGCGGGAAAATTATTGGACGACGTTCATTTGGAAAAGGCTTGGTACAGGAAGAATATCCCCTTTCCGATGGTGCCGTGATAAGGCTTACTATTGCCCGTTATTACACTCCTACCGGGAGAAGTATTCAAAAACCATACAATAGTAACCATGAAGAATATTTTAACGATTTAAACAATCGATACGAACATGGGGAATTCGAACAGGTTGATAGTATTCACTTCTCCGATTCGCTTAAATATAAAACCCCCGGCGGGAACATTGTATATGGCGGCGGAGGTATTATGCCCGATATTTTTGTTCCATTCGACACATCTGGTTTTTCAAAATATTTTGCTTTAGTTGTTAATAAAAGGCTCACGTATGATTTTGCATTCGATTATTCCGATAAAAACAGGGATAAATTAAGCACGTACAAAACAGCTGAAGAAATTAATGACTATCTCGAAGCACAAAATATTTTTAATCAGTTTGTAAAATATGCAGAATTAAAAGGTGTTCCTAAATCTACAAACGGATTCGAAAATTCAACAAAAATTATTAATACCCAGATTAAAGCATATATTGCCAGGAATATTATTGATAACGATGGTTTTTATCCAATAATTATGGAAGTTGATAATACATTTAATAAAGCGATGGAATTTTTAAATCAGAATTAAACCTTTTTAAAATTTAAGTATCTTTGCAGTATAAATTCTGGATTAAATGTAAATTTAATTCATAATTTTTGGGTTTTTAGGTTAGTTAAGGCACTCCGGGGGGAGTGCCTTTCTTTTTCCTATTACCCGCTTAGCGGATATTTTTCATCAACGTGAAATTTTAGATATTTTCAATT
This sequence comes from Bacteroidetes bacterium GWB2_32_14, assembly GCA_001768235.1. Lineage (GTDB taxonomy): Bacteria > Bacteroidota > Bacteroidia > Bacteroidales > UBA12077 > UBA12077. Next base: position 101,182 of record MENK01000019.1, on the reverse strand, counting down.
CCATTTGTAATAAATTAAAAATGTCTGTGTCATATGTTCAGAAAACAAAAATGTTTAACATAAATTTAAAAAAATGAAAACACAGAAAATGAAAATTACGATTTTAGCAGTTGCACTGCTTATGTTTATTGGTTCAGATATTTTTGCTCAAAGAGGAATGGGCAATGGAAATGGTCGTGGACAAGGACAAGGTTTAGGCCAGGGGTACGGTGATAGAGAATATTGCATGAATATCCCTGATTTAACCGATGATCAACTTCAAAAAATTGAAACATTGCGAGTTGCTCATTTAAAAGTGATGAATAATTTCCGAAATCAGAAAGAAGAATTAAGAGCAAAAAAACATACCTTAATGGCTTCTGATAATACGGATATGAATGCAATTAATTCAGTTATTGACCAGATGACAAGTTTGCAAAATAAAATGATGAAAGAAAGTGCAAAACATCAGCAGGAAATCAGAAATCTCTTAACCGATACACAAAAAGTTTATTTTGACAGCCGACCAATGCGAGGCGAAGGAAGAGGGCACAAACACGGACTTGGAATGGGAAATGAGAGAGGCGTAGGGTATGGGCCAAATTGTCCATACAATCAACCCGCTGAACAATAATCGTCAGAGGGAAGCAACAAAATAAAAGGAGAGCATTTGCTCTCCTTTTATTTTACATATATTCCGAGATATCGTTAGCTATTTTTAAAATTTTGTATATTGTTCCATTTTCATCGTAAATGGGGGTGTAAGATTCCATAAACAAATATTTTTTATTACCAAAAACCACTTGTGTTTTTTCTTTTTTCACCTTCCCGTTTCGAAGGTCCCTCCAAAATTCATCGTAATGTTTTTTCTGCTCATCGGTAAATTTAATATTATCGGAATGATGTTTCCCGATAGCTTCTTCGCGTCTTATACCTAACAGATTCAGGTATGCATTGTTTATGGAAGTAATCGTGCCTTCTAGGTTATATTCAATAATATAGCTTGTTAAATCCAGGGCATTTAAAATACCTTGCATTTCGGTAGTTTTACGGGTTGCTTCTTCCTGTGTTGCTTGCAGTTCCTCCATATTCTGACGCATCTCTTCTTCTTGTGCAGCAAGCTCTTCGGATTGTTGTTTTGACTGATTTAAAAGTCTGGCCGTGCGCTCGTTAATTTTTACAGAAACCAGGGTTGATGCTATATTCTGCCCTACTTTTTCAACGAATTCAATTTCGTGTGGTTGTATTGTATTAAATGATGCAATTTCAATAATTCCTAAAACATTTTCTTCAACTTTTAAAGGTACAATAAGTAAATTTTTTGGATTTGCACCACCAAGACCCGATGTAATTTGAATATAATCATCAGGTAATTCGGTTAAAAAAATGGTTGCTTTTTCAAGGGCACATGCGCCCGCGAGTCCTTCGCCTAAATGAATTATTTTTTGTTTGTATTTCTTACGGTTATATGCATACGAGGCTAAAAGTTCAAAATAAATATTATCTTTTTGTTCGTCGTTAATTATAAATAAACCACCCTGGTTTGCTTTTAAATAATTAATAAGTGTTTGAATTATTTCGTATCCCAGGTTGGTGATATTTTCGTGATTTTTGCGTAACACATCGCTAAATAATGCAAGCCCCTCATTTGTCCATCTTCGCTTTTCGTCTTCAACTTTTCGAACAGCTTCTTCTTCCTGGGCTTTTTTTAAATTATTACGCATATCAATTAACGATTTTCCGAGAACATCCTCATCACTTAGTAAATGAATATCTGTATTAAGGTTTCCATTCCCGATATTTTGGGCAAACTCTGTTTTCTCGAGTAATCCTTTTATTGATTTATTCAGGGCTATTCCCATTTCTTCAATTTCATCACCACTTTGGATTGTAATATTCATTTTATCGTCAATTTGCCCCTTCGATAACCGGTTTAAAAAATGAGTGATTTTTAATATGGGCCTGGTTATACTATTTGAAATGGTATAAATGACAAAGCTTAAAATAAGTAACCCGAGAATTCCCACGATTATCGACACTTTGAAATTTCTATTGGCTTTGTTCATTACCTGAGAAATTGGAACAGCTATTCCAACAGACCAGGGTGTATCGGTATCTCCTATTTCAATTGGAGCATATACATCGTAATAAATCGATCCGTCTAACCCGATAACTTCATACGATAGAAAATCACCTTTTTCAACATGCTCCATTACTTTATATTTTTTAATCTCGTCGGGAAAAACATCAATGGCTCTTCTTCCCGTATATTTTTTATCGGGATTGGCAACATAGGTTCCGTTATTCGACATTAAAAAGGCAATACTATTATCAAAAGGTTTGATATTATTTACAATTTCCTGAAAATGATCTAACATGATATCAATTCCCACAACTCCAAGAAACTGGTTGTCAACAATTATTGGGGCACAAATAGTTACTTCAAATACTTCATCGTTTTTATTCTTGGAATACGAATAAAAATAAGGATCCAGAACAACTTCTTTTTTTAATTTTTTGGGAAGTTGGTAATATTCTCCGTTAAAAACTGAATTTGGATTTGATTCAACGGATTCATCTAACTTAATAATATTATTCTGTTTATAATACATTGGGGCGAAATTACCTAAAACAGTGCTCCCCTGTTTATTGACATGCATGTAATCCAGGTTGTCTATGGTGTTTGGTTCCCAGGTGCACCACACAGAAAAAAAATCAGCATTTGACTCCAGCGTTTTCTTCATTATTTCACTTAATACATGTCTTCTGCTTTTCTCATCAATTTCTTTATATACTTTAAATGAATTGCTTAAATCTTTTAATGTTGTTATATTACATCCAAGGTATGTTTGAATATGCTTTGCTGCACGAAATGCATAATTATCAGATATTCTTTTGGCATCGTTAAAAGCCATTTGTTTACTGTTTATACTAATATAACCTAATGCCCCGGCATAGATAACCACGGTTGTTAATAGAATGTAAATCTGGATTTTGTGTTTAATTTTTAATTTCATTTTGTTTAAGCGAATTGCTAATGAGTTAATAAATTTTTAAGAGTTTTTAAAAATACAAAAAAATGGTTCGCTTTAATTAAATAATGCAACAAATTATTTTTAATGATTATTTCGATATTAATCGTTGTGTGACGGAATAACTAATATGATGATATTGTGTATCTTGGTGAACTGGTAACCCTGCCTGCCAAAGAACTTTATTTGGCGGGCGGGTTGTGGCTTTTTTTGCCACGAAGACTAATTTTTACAAATAAAAACAAAAAGCACGGCACATCAATAATAAAATTCGTTAAGCAATCGGATTATTTTATTATTTAAACTCACATGTGCCCAATACGAATTGCATAACAATATTTTAACCTGAAATGGAATAATCTCTTTTAGAATACAATAATATTAAAGTTTTTGTAATGTTGATTTTTAAAAATCCATGTTTCTGTAGTTGTATTCTTTAGCTTTTAATCGTAATACATGCCTTTTTAAGCGGGTTTTAAAATCGTTAAAATCTTTTTGTTTATCGCTCCAGACTACTTCAGATAATGCACACATGCGAGGCAGAACCATGTATTCCAAATGCTCTGGAGTTGAAATATATTCGGTCCAAATATTAGCCTGTGCACCCAGTATATGTTTCGATTCCTGTTCATCCAGTTCATCAGGAACCGGTTCGTAATTATATACTTTAGATAAATCGGTAAAACCGCCAATAGCTAACGGTTCGTTTTTAGGATCCGCCTGATAGTGGTCGAAGTAACAATGTGAATTGGGCGACATAACGACATCGTGCCCCATTCTTGCAGATTGTATTCCTCCTTCTTTACCTCTCCACGACATAACTGTTGCTTCGGGAGCCAATCCGCCTTCCAGTATCTCGTCCCAGCCAATAAGTTTTTTATTATTGGCAACCAGGTACTTTTCAATTCTCTGAATAAAATACGATTGAAGCTCAAATTCATTTTTTAATCCTTCGTTTTTCATTCTTTTTTGGCATTTGGGGCATTTTTCCCACCTTGTTTTAGGGCATTCGTCGCCGCCAATATGAATGTATTTCCCGGGAAATAATTCAATAATTTCGGACAATATGTCTTCAAGAAATTTAAACGTGCTGTCGTTTCCTGCACAATACACATCGTCGAATACACCCCATGTTTTAGCTACTTCGTAAGGGCCGCCGGTACATCCAAATTCGGGATAAGCTGTAAGTGCGGCTAACGAATGCCCTGGCATTTCTATTTCGGGGACTATTGTAATAAATCTGTCGGCAGCGTATTGAACAATTTCTTTAATTTCTTCCTGGGTATAAAAACCGAAATGAGGGGTACTATCGAATTCATCCCAGTTTTTACCGACCATTGTTTCTGGCCTGAAAGCCCCTGTTTCGGTTAGTCTGGGATATTTTTTTATCTCAATTCGCCAGCCCTGGTCTTCGGTCAAATGCCAGTGAAACGTATTCATCTTATGCAAAGCAAGTAAATCGATATATTTTTTAACAAAATCAACATCGTAAAAATGCCTGCAAACATCCAAATGCATTCCTCTCCATTGAAAGCGGGGTTTATCAAATATTTTGACACAAGGGACTAGATTTTCATAATTTATTTTACCGTTAATTTCATTTGTATTTAACAACTGCAAAAGTGTTTGAACACCATAAAAAGAACCATTAGCCGCGAAGGAGGTAATTTTAATGTTCTTTTTTGTAACTCGCAGATTGTAACTTTCGTTTCCAAGACTTCGGGTTGTATCCGGGATAAGTAATATTGAATTTCTTTTTTGTTTTTTTTCAGAAATATTGATTTTTAAATCGAGATTTAGATTTTTCAAAATTTCCGCATGTAGATATTTTGCTACTTTATCTAAGTTTTCAATGTTCTTATCGTAAATGATGGTTGTGTTTTTATTAATTGTAAAATCCCCTTGTGCATATTCAATTTTTACGGGCTTGGGAATGATAAATATTTCCTGGTTTTGAGTTTCTTTTTTGCACGATAAAAGAAAAATAAACAGACTGAAAAAAATAAGTTTTTGCATATTAGTTCGTTTTTGACTCTATAAATTGGATAATGTATTTTAGTGATTTGTTTTTTTCTTCGATAAACCCCATGTGTCCGGAATTAAGTAAGACCAATGTTTCTGAATTATCGGGGAGTTTAATTTTAGGGATAATTGTTTCAAAATCAATTAAATTGTCTTTTTTCCCTGCAATAAATAAAAAAGGAAGACTTGAATTTGCCAAAGACTCTGATAGGTCAGGACGTGTTATCATTGCATGGATATTGGCAATTATTCCTTGTTCGGGTGTATGTTCAACTATCCTTTTAGCATTTTCGATTTCTTGGGCAAATAACGGGACATTCTCTGTTGCATAGGTATTGGGTATATTTACCGATGCAATCAGGTTTTTTTTCCCATCTCTGACGAAATCTGTTTCGCGTAAGCGATTTAATTTTTTCTCTTCTGAATCGGCAAACGGGTGTGAATGGAACAAACAAAATCCGGAAAGCATTTCAGGATATAACTTATGAAACATAAGCGTAAGGTAACCTCCCATAGAATGCCCGATGAGAAAACATTTTTTTATCTGAAGTGTATTTAATGCCTGATAAATACATTTAGCAAGTTGTTCCATGCTATGAGTATTATACAAAGTATCGCTTTGCCCGTGCCCGGGAATATCGATACAAATTACACGAAAAGAATTACTTAATTCTGAAGCAAAATCTTTCCAAACAGCAATAGATTCAAGATATCCATGTAATAATACAACAACTTTCCCGTTACCCGAGTCGGTGTAGTTTAGTACCTTATTATTTATAAGCAGAGAAAGACTCATTCTGATTTCATCCAATTTTCAGCGGTTTCAGGATTTTCAAAAATTCGTGTAACCCAGCCGGATCCACGCAGGATTTTTTCGTATTCGCGGGTAATTTTTCTAACAGAATCGTCTTTTGTTATTATTGCAACTTTCATAGACTTATTCCACTCAGCCTGCGCTTTATCCATTGTTCCTATTGTTTGAATATCTTCTTTGGTAATTTGAAAGCCTGTAATATCTAAAAAATCAAATATCTGATTATGTATTTTTTCGAAATTTGCATTACTGATTAAGTAATTGTTAGAATCAATTAAATCCTGTGCTGTGACTATTCCACGAAACTTAACATGCACAATTCTTTTATCCCATTTAATATTGAATGTCATGATTTTTCGTTTTTATTAGCATATAATTTTTCGAATTATTTCCTGTTAAAAGGTATCTGGTAATAAATAAAATAATTTGCACCAAGATTTATAGTGTTTGCAGCATTTCCAAACCCGGGGATATCATAAGGTTGAAAAACACTGTCTTTTCCTCCGTTAACCCGGACTTTTATTAATGCCGACCAGCCGAAATAAACATTTTTAAACAGTTCTCCCTTTACCCCGAGAGAAGCTTCTAACCATATTGCATTATGTGAAACAACTGGTGTTGATGTAGTATAATTACCCCAGTGGCCGTAACTGATAGTAATATCATCTGCAAAATGTTCAAAACTGGTTTGTGCAAATCGAAAACCTACACCTAAAAAATCTGTCGGGTATTTTTTCAGCATGTTATAGTCTAACCCTACTTTCCAGAATGTGCCATTGGAATAATAATTATAAGTATCTTTTTCGAGATTAATTTCTGAATACCCGTATTCAAAAACGGCATAATATTTATTGTTAAAACCAATATCTATTGACCCGGCATACGATGTTTGTTCGGGTTTAAACAGGTAGCTCGAGAATCTCCCGATATCCATTCCTGCTTTTATCCCGGTAATTTTCCATGGTTCTTTTTCAGGTTCTGTATCCTGTGAAAAAAGGGGTGTTACCAAAATAAAGAAAGTAACTAAACTAAAAATATATTTGTATATGGCCATCATTATCAGTTGTAATTTCGTCTTCGAGTATGAATATGGAATCAATATTGTTTGTTGTAAAATTAAAACTATCAATAGTAAAATGAGTAACAAATCCACATTCTTGCGAAAGGAGTACCAATTTGCGTTTATAAAACAGATTTACTGTATCAAGCATCGACTGGCTGGTAAGTATAAATGTTGATGTATCTGAAAAAGGAGACAGGAATAAATAATAGTTTACAGAACTGCTTCCCGAGTTATGAATACTATCGGTCCATTCAGGTGAGTAAATTGATAAGCTGTCTAAAAATTTTGATGATACCAATGTAGCATCTTTTACAAGGATTTCTGTATTTAATATTGTATCGGTATCAAGGTTGCATTGATCATCGCTGCAACTGCTTATCACTAAAAAAAAAGCAAGTAAAAAAAAACAAATTATTAATGGATTTTTAGTCATGTTCAGTTTGATTATCTTTCTTAAAGGTTTTTAATTCCATGGTTGTTCCATCGAAAACAGCATAAGTAAAATGGCTTAACCAATCACCCAGGTTTATATACCTGCAATTATCATTAAGTTTTATATCGTTAGGTAAATGGCGATGTCCATAAACCATAAAATCAAATTGATTTGTTTTTAGCAGTTTTTGTGAATAAAGAATCAGCCATTCTTTTTCTTCGCCTTCAAATTCTTTTGTTTCTCTGGAATACCTGTTGTGCACCGACCATGAATTGGCAATAAATAATCCAAAATTAGGATGAAACCGTGCAAAGAGCCATTGAGAAAATCTGCTGGCAAATATTCTTTTTAAAATTTTATACGCGTAATCGCCCGGGCCTAAACCATCGCCATGAGCCAAATAAAAATTTTTCCCGGAGTATTCCTTGATAATAGGTTTTTTGTGAATAATAACACCAGTTTCTTTTGGCAGATAATCAAAAATCCACATGTCGTGATTCCCTGTAAAAAAATGAACAGGTATCCCCGAATCGGTTATCTCGCATATTTTTCCTAAAAAACGGGTAAACCCTCTTGGAATAGCCCTTTTGTATTCAAACCAAAAGTCAAAGATATCACCCAGCAGGATAATTTCCCGGGCATCTTTTTTTATTAAATCGAGCCATTGAACAAATAGTTTTTCCCGTTCGAGGCTTTTTTCGTACGATGGCAGCCCCAAATGGATATCGGAAGCAAAATATATTTTCTTCGTCTGACTCACTAACAAATGTTATTTCAAAGCGTAATCAAGTGTATTTATAATCTCCTGCTTCGAAGGATTAACAGAAACAATATCTTCGTTACTGTTTATGAGGTAGCTTGCAGGTAAAACCCGTACGTTGTAAATCTTTGCAACATACGAGTTTCTTCCATTCAGGTCAATTACATTAATCCAGGGCAGCTGATCAAAGTTCATTGCTTTTTCCCAGGCATCTTTTTTCGTGTCTAATGAAACCATGTATATTTCGAATCCTTTTTTATGGTATTTCTCATATAGCTGGATTAATTCAAGGTTTCGCTGAATGCTTTCAGGGCTCCACGACGCCCAAAAACAAAGGAGCTTGTATTTTGAGTTGATCGAATTCATTGAAACGGTATCACCATTCTGATTCGGGAGCTGAATATCGGGAATACCGGACACCTTTTTTGTCTTTGCTAATTCTTCAAATTTCTTTTGCGATATAATTTGATTGTACCTGTTTAAAAGATTTTTCTTATCGGCCAAAAGAGATTTAACATGTGGCGATTCGGGATATTTACTGCCTAAAGCATCGGAAACAAGCTTGATGTATTGTAAATCCCTGTTTTTATAAAGCACAAAAGTTTCATCATCAATTTTTTGATACAATGCAACGATTGATGCAAGGCTTTCCATGTTTTTTAGAATAAAAGCGATGGAAGAATCACGCTGACGGTTTACAACATTTATATATTGCTGATTAACAATTGCAATTTGACGATCGGTTATTTTCGACTGGCTTAATGAACTAAATAAATTTGAGAGCGAGTCCAGTGCCGATTTTGTTTTTTCTAATCGGTTATTTAATAACTGTACTTTTACCGATTCAGGTGAGCCTTGAATTTTTGCATTTTTTAATGCCGAGGCTCCGGATTGAATTTTTATTTTTTCCCCGGGATTAATTAAAAGGGTTATAAAATTATCTTTTGAAAATGAAAGATAATAGAACCGTGGTATCCGGGTTTCTGAAACAAATCGGAAAGATCCTTTTTTGTCGAGTTTAATTTTTTCAATATCGAGTACACCATCAACAAGAAGTTCTTTAAAAAAAATCTCTTTTCCCGCTCCATCAGGAATTGTTCCTTCAATTACAATTTTATCGGATGAATTGCATGAATACAAAAACAATAAAACAAGTACAAATTTTAAACAATGTTTCATTTATAAATAATTAAATTATATACTAAAATAATTGAAATTAACCACATACGGCCTAAAAAAGGCTCTAAGTTAATCAAATAATTCAGAAAGTTTTGCTTCAAGGGCATCGCCTCTTAAATTTTTTGCAATAATCTTCCCGTTTTTATCGAGTAAAAAGTTTGCAGGTATTCCCTGGATATTATAAAGTCGGGCTGCTGCAGAATCCCAGTATTTTAAATCGCTCACGTGAATCCAGCTTAAACTATCGCTTAAAATAGCTTTTTCCCACGCCGATTTTGTTTTATCGAGCGAAACCTGGAAAATCTCAAATCCCTTGTCGTGGTATTTTTTATAATTTTTTACCAATACAGGGTTTTCAACTCTGCACGGGCGACACCACGATGCCCAGAAATCAAGCAATATGTATTTGCCCTTAAATGAAGAAAGGACTATCGTATCCCCGGAAAGGCCGGGTAAAGCTATTTCTGGTGCCTGAGCCCCGATTGCAAACCGGGTGTTTATTTCCGATTCTGATTTTAACTGACGCTTCAGTTCATTAACCTGTGCGTGTAATGCTTTTACTGCATCAGAGTTTGGAATGGTTAAATATAAAGCCGAATCAACCATCACGAAGTATTTCATGTCTTCGCGAGGATCTAAAACATATTGTCGTGGCCCAACTTGTTGATATAAAGCCATTAATCCGGACAGTGAACTTTTGTTCTTTTCAATAAACTGCTTTGTATATTCTTTATGGTTTGTGAATACTTCTTTAGAAACTGATGATAATGAATCTTTCAACTTTACAAAACCGGGAGTTCCTATGCCCGATTTAAACTTTTGCCCGATTTCATCAAGTTGTGCAACATTTTTATCGAGTTGTTCACGAAGTTCTTTTATTTGACTTGATTCTTCCGACCCTTCAACAGTATAGTTTGTTCCAAAATTTTGAGCATCGCCTTTAATTACTATTTTATCATGGGGATTTATTACCAATGTTATATAATTATTGGGACTTGTTTTTAATAAATAAAACCTGGGAATTTCAGATTTCCCTTTAAAACTGAATACTCCTTCATTAGGTAATGTTAACGAATCCAATACTTTCAATTCGGATGTCAGTAATTCTACAAAATAGATTTTTTCTCCTGCACCATTTGTTAATTCTCCGGATATTGTATAGAAATCTTCCGGTTGTGATTTGCACGAATAAATCAGGAACCCTATGAATAAAACGATTACCAGCTTTTTCATTCTGTAAAATGATTAAATATTTTCCGACTACAATTTTACTAAATTTTACAGTAACAGTAGAATATTTAGAAATGTTTTATTTTTTATATTTTTGTGCTCTAAACTTGAGAATTGTGATAATCCATAATGATATAAATAACCTGAACATTGTAAACCCTGTATTAACTATTGGTGTATTTGACGGGGTGCATCAGGGGCATTTAAGTATATTAAACCGATTGAAATTACTTGCAAAAGAAAAAAATGGTGAATCGGTTGTATTAACCTTGTGGCCTCACCCGCGCATTGTGCTGAATAAAAATATCGAAACACTTCGCTTGCTTAATAATATTGAAGAAAAAAAATACCTGTTATCGAAAACAGGGATAGATCATCTGATTATTCTTCCATTTACAAAAGAATTTTCTCAACTTACAGCTTGCGAATTTATTGAAGACTATCTTGTGAAAAAAATTCATGTCAAACACCTCGTGGTTGGTTACAATCACCAGTTTGGTAAAGATCGAAAAGCAGGGTTTGAGTTTCTGAAAGAATGTTCAGAAAAGTTTGATTTCGATATTGAAAAACTCGATGCTAAACTTGTAGAAAACGACAAGGTAAGCTCGACAAAAATTCGAAATTTTCTTATTGATGGAAAACTTGAAACCGCAAACAATTATTTGGGTTATGAATATTTTATTAGCGGAAATGTGGTCGAAGGAAATAAAATTGGACGTACAATTGGGTTTCCAACGGCAAATATTCAAATTCCAGAACCGTACAAGCAAGTACCTTGCGACGGTGTTTATGCTGTTCGTGTTCAGCTTAATGATGAGTCTTATTTTGGAATGCTAAATATTGGTACAAGACCTACAATAGAGTCATCGGTATTAACAAAAAATATGGAAGTCCATATTTTTAATTTCGAAAAAAAAATTTACAATCAATCTATTACGGTTTCATTTGTTCAGCGAATTCGAGACGAAAAAAAGTTTGCAAGTATTGATGAACTGAGACAACAATTGGAAAGGGACAAATTTAAGATTGGCAGTTTGTTTGGTTTGTAAAGGTGAACAAAACAGAACAGAATACGTTTAGTTTTTATTTGATATCCAAATTTTTAAACTATTTTTGCAGTCCGTTTACATAAAAAATAATTATTAAATATACGATCATGAAATTAGAAGGAACAATGGTTGACAGTTTACCTTACAAAGTTAAAGATATGAGTTTAGCAGAGTGGGGACGCAAAGAAATTGAAATAGCCGAAAAAGAAATGCCGGGATTAATGTCGTTACGACAAAAGTTTGGGAAAGCGAAACCTTTAAAAGGAGCTCGAATAACCGGTTCTTTACATATGACAATTCAAACTGCAGTTCTTATTGAAACACTTAAAGAACTTGGCGCCGATGTACGTTGGGCAAGTTGCAATATATTTTCAACTCAGGATCATGCTGCTGCAGCTATTGCTCAGGCAGGAATACCTGTATTTGCATGGAAAGGCGAAAACCTTGAAGAATACTGGTGGTGCACAAACCAGGCATTAACTTTCCCCGGAGGTAAAGGGCCAACCCTTATTGTTGACGATGGTGGTGATGCAACCATGATGGTACATCTTGGAGTAAAAGCCGAGAAAGATGCAGCATTCCTAAAAAATACTCCAACAGCAATTGATGAACAAGAGTTGTATAAAAGCTTAATTCTTACTCTTGAACAGAATCCAACAAAATGGACCAGAATGGTTAAGGAAATCAAAGGTGTTTCTGAAGAAACTACTACAGGGGTTCATCGTTTGTATCAAATGATGGAACGTAAAGAACTTCTGTTTCCCGCGATCAATGTAAACGATTCGGTAACTAAATCAAAATTCGATAACCTTTATGGTTGCCGCGAATCGCTTGCCGATGGTATTAAACGTGCAACCGATGTTATGCTTGCCGGTAAAGTAGTTGTTGTTTGTGGTTACGGTGATGTTGGTAAAGGTTCTGCAAAATCAATGCGTTCATATGGCGCTCGGGTTATTGTTACTGAAATCGACCCGATATGTGCATTACAGGCTGCCATGGAAGGGTTCGAAGTAAAAACTGTTGAAGACGCCCTTGCTGAAGGCAATATTTATGTTACAACAACCGGGAATAAAGATGTTATTACTATTGATCATATGTTAAAAATGAAAGATCAATCAATCGTTTGCAACATAGGCCATTTTGATAACGAAATTCAGGTTGACAAACTGGATAAAATTCCAGGATTAGAAAGGATAAATATTAAACCACAGGTTGATAAATATCTTTTCCCCGATGGTCATGCAATTTTCTTATTAGCTGAAGGACGTTTGGTTAATTTAGGTTGCGCTACAGGCCATCCTTCATTTGTAATGAGTAACTCGTTTACAAACCAAACCCTGGCTCAAATGGAACTTTGGAACAACAATTATAAAATAGATGTTTACAGGCTTCCAAAACACCTCGACGAAGAAGTTGCACGGTTGCATCTTGAACAAATTGGTGTAAAACTCACAAAATTAACAAAAGAACAATCTGCTTATATTGGAGTTCCTGTAGAAGGCCCTTATAAGGCGGATCATTACAGATATTAATATTCTCGAAAAGGCCGGAAATTTCCGGCTTTTTTTTGCTTTTATCGCTTTTTCCCTTCCTTCATTTTTCTTATTTTTAAATTTTCAATTAAAAAACTCAGGATGAAAATTGTACTGCTTGAACCCATTGGTATTCAACCTTTATTATTAAATTCTTTTGTAGATGAATTTAAGGAAAATAACCACGAGCTTATAGTTTATCAAAGCCGGCCGGCAAATGAAAGTGAAATAATTCAAAGATCTCAAAATGCAGATGTTATAATCATCAGCAATTTACCAATTTCAAAACAGGTAATTGATAAATGTCTAAATCTTAAAATGATTTCTGTAGCATTTACAGGAGTTGATCATATTCCTTTAAGCGTATGCAATGAAAGAAAAATTGTTGTTTCAAATGCAGCAGGTTATTCAACACATGCGGTTGCTGAGCTTACCATTGGAATGGCAATAAATTTAATGAGGGAAATTGTATGGGCAGATAATCAAACCCGGGATGGAAAAAGCAGGGAAGGTTTTCTCGGGACAGAGTTGTTTGGTAAAACATTTGGAATTATCGGGTTTGGACAAATAGGAGCAGAGGTTGCCAAACTGGCAAATGCATTTGGATGTAAAGTACTTGCCTATTCCAGGACGAAGAAAAATTTAAAAGATGTTGAATTTGTTGTTCTTGATGAGTTACTAAGTAGAAGTGATATTATTTCTTTACACCTTCCTTTAACCAGTGAAACCAAAAATGTAGTTAGTAAGCGGGAACTGGATTTGTTAAAACCTTCTGCGATTCTAATAAATACTGCACGATGTCCTGTTGTTGATTATTCGGCCTTATATTCTGCTTTAAAGGAGAATAAGATTGCAGCGGCAGCATTGGATATTTATGAAAAGGAGCCTCCACTCGACAGGAATTACCCGTTTTTTGAATTACCTAATGTTTTATTGCTTCCTCATATTGGATATGCTACAAAAGAAGCTATCGGGCTCAGAAGTGAAATAGTTTTTGAAAATATTAAAAAATGGATGCAAGGAAATCCGCAAAATGTGATGAATTAAATCTACTTATAATGGATATTTTAGAACAACTTAAACTTGAAACAGAGTCCTGCACTTTATGTAATCTGAGTAAAACCAGGACACATGTGGTTTTTGGTGAAGGGAACAGAAATGCAAAAATCATGTGTATTGGCGAAGGCCCCGGGTATTACGAAGATCAGAAGGGGCGACCTTTTGTTGGGAAGTCGGGAGAGTTACTCGACAAAATACTGGCTGTTTGCGGATTTAATCGTTCAGAACATGTTTTTATTGCCAACATTGTCAAATGCAGGCCTCCTGAAAACAGGGATCCTTTGCCCGAAGAAAGGGCGGTGTGTATTCCCTATTTGTATAAACAAATTGAGCTCATCGATCCCAAAATAATTGTGTTGCTGGGAGCAACAGCACTTAAAGGATTAATCGATCCTGAAGCAAAAATAACAAAATTAAGGGGTGAATGGATGAACTGGAATAACCGGTTGGTAATGCCCACGTTTCATCCTTCAGCATTGTTGCGGAACGAAAGCCTGAAACGGCCCGTATGGGAAGATTTCAAGAAAATAGTTTCTAAATACAGAGAAATTGTAAATCCCCAACATCAATCGGCTTATTGTTAAAAAAGGCCAGCTTGTATAACTGGCCCCTTGATTTTATCAGCCAGCATTTTATAGAATCAACATAGCATCGCCATACGTACCAAAATTGTATTTTTCTTTTATTGCTATTTTGTAAGCATTCATTACGGGATCAAAACCACCAAAAGCACAAACCATCATTAACAAGGTTGATAAAGGTAAATGGAAATTGGATACCATCATGTTTGGAACCTGAACTTCGTAAGGTGGGAAAATGAATTTATTGGTCCACCCATCGTAAGGTTTTAAAAGGCCTGTAGTTGAAACCGATGACTCAAGTGTTCTTAAAACGGTAGTTCCGACAGCAATCACGTTTTTCCTGTTTGCTTTTGCTTCGTTTACTTTTCTTACAGCTTCTTCAGAAATAAATATCTTTTCTGAATCCATTTTGTGTTTGGTAAGATCTTCAACATCAACAGTTCTGAAATTACCTAATCCCACGTGTAAAGTAATTTCGGCAAAGTTCAGTCCTTTAATTTCGAGGCGTTTCAATAACTCACGACTGAAATGTAAACCTGCAGTAGGAGCTGCAACTGCACCTTCGTGTTTTGCATAGATGGTTTGATAACGGTCTTTATCTTCAGGTGTAACTTCGCGATTTATAAAGCGTGGTAAAGGAGTTTCTCCTAAGTCGTATAATGTTTTTTTAAACTCTTCGTATGTGCCGTCGAAAAGAAAACGTAATGTCCTTCCTCGTGAAGTTGTATTATCAATTACTTCGGCTACAAGGCTGTCATCTTCACCAAAGTACAATTTGTTTCCAATACGTATTTTGCGGGCAGGATCAACTAAAACATCCCATAATCGTTGATCACGGTTAAGTTCGCGTAATAAAAACACTTCAATTTTAGCTCCTGTTTTTTCTTTATTTCCGTATAAGCGGGCGGGAAAAACTTTTGTATTGTTAAAAACCATTACATCCTGATCCCCAAAATAGTCAACAATATCCTTAAAAATACGGTGTTCTATCACACCCGTGTTTTTATGAACAACCAATAATCGGGATTCGTCTCTGTTTTCGGAAGGATATTTTGCAATGAGTTCTTTGGGTAAATTAAACTTAAACTGTGATAATTTCATTGATTCAAAAGATTTTAGTGTTTATATGTCGATGACCTGCTTATACGCAGCAATATTCAATTAGTTACAAAGTTGATAAAAATTTTTCAAAATCATTTAAAGTAACCGAAAAATCTGTATTATAGTTACCTATACGTGTCCGGATTAACTTTACAAGATGCCCCCCGCAGTTAAGTGAAATTCCTATATCGTGAGCCAGAGAACGAATGTATGTTCCTTTGCTACAGACAACGCGAATATCAATTTCGGGAAGAGAGAACCGAACGAGTTCGATTTCGAAAATTGTAATTTGATGAGGTTTCATTTCAATATCCTCGCCTTTTCGTGCATAGCTGTAAGCTCTTTTTCCATTTATATTTTTTGCCGAATAAACCGGAGGTATCTGTTCCTGTTCGCCCAGAAAATGGGTTAGTGAATCTTTTACAAATTTTTCGGTGACATGATTAATCGGGAATACCTGGTCGTAAAAAGTTTCGAGATCAAAGGATGGTGTTGTTTTTCCCAATTCTATGGTTGCAATATATTCTTTAGGGGCATCCTGTAGTTCCTGAATTTGCCTGGTTGCTTTTCCTGTACATATTAATACTAGTCCTTCGGCCAAAGGATCTAATGTTCCCGCGTGACCCACTTTAAGTTTAATTTTTTCACCTGATTTTTCACGAAAAACTTTTATAATTTGATTTTTTACTTTTCTTACCACATCAAATGATGTCCAGTCGTAAGGTTTGTAGATAGGAATAATAACCCCTGTTTTAAATTCTTCCACGCTTCCTATCGTAAAGTTCATGTTTTTATCAATAAATTAGAATGAAAATAAAATAGCGATTAATCCTATGATAAAACAGTAAACAGCAAAATAGATTAATTTCCCGCGTTTAACTATGTTTATCATCCACCGGCAAGCCAACAATCCGGTAACGAATGCAGCAATAAAACCGATAATTAATGGAACAACAGAAACTGATGAAGATTGTGAAAAGTCGGTGCCCTTTAAGCTCATCAGATTTGCTCCAATAATTGGAATTAAAACCATTAAAAAGGAGAACCTGGCAATATGTTCTTTTTTATTTCCTAAATACAAACCTGTTGCAATTGTAGCCCCGGAACGTGAAATGCCGGGTATTACGGCAATGGCTTGTGCAATTCCAATAACAAGTGAATCTTTATACGAAATTTCTTTTTGCCTGTCTTTTGCATAATAGGTAAAAGCAAGTAAAAGAGCAGTTATTATAAGCATTAATCCAACGAATAAAATATTCCCGGAAAACATGCTTTCTATTTGTTCTTCGAATAGTAAGCCAATAATTAATACAGGAATCATTGAAATAAATATCTTAACAATATACTTTGTTGATTCATTCCATTTAAACGCGAAGAAATCACGGAAGAGTTCAGTAATTGTTTTCCAAAAAACAATAATGGTACTTAGTACAGTAGCACCATGCACAACAACTGTAAATGTAAGATTTTCAGAAAACTCAACACCTAAAATATGTTTTCCTAACTCTAAATGTCCGCTGCTGCTCACGGGCAAAAATTCGGTTAATCCCTGAATAAGCCCAAGGATAAGTGCTTCCAGCCAATTCATAATATGTGTTTTAAAAGATTATTTTTCTTCTGAATCTTTGGGTTTTTTCATGATGGCATAAATCTCGAAAACAAAGCCCAAAAGAACAATTATGGGAGCCAGGGTAATACGTCGGAAACTAAAAATCTTTTCGTTAAAATCATTTGGATTTTCAGCTTTTCCCCCGATCATGAGTAGAAAACCAAAAATGATAATTGCAAATCCGATAGTTAATAAGATGTAATTTTCTCTTCCAAGTGCAAAATCAAACTTTTTTTCTTCAGTTGTATTTTTCTTCGACATTTTTGATCCTATTTATAATTAGTAATATAATTTATCAACATTCATTCGTAAATATTTTGAAACTGCAAAAAATGTAGAAATCCAATTAATAATAATTCCTACCGCTAAAACACAAAAGAATAGAAAACCAACAATCTCAACATCCTGAAAACTGATTATTCCTTTAAATTCTTTTTGTGCAATATAAAGAACACCAGTTAGTAATCCAATAGCTAAAAAAGCAGCTACAATACCGTGTAAAGCGCTTCGATAGAGAAACGGCCTTCGTATAAAACCACGTGTTGCACCAACCAACTGCATGGTATTGATAATAAATCGTTTTGAATATACAGATAAACGGATGGTATTGTTTATTAATGCAATGGCAATAAAAAAGAGCATTCCGCTAAAACCAAGAATGATAATACTTATCTTTTTCACGTTTTCGTTAACAAGGTTAACCAGTGATTTTTGATAAAAAACCTCTTTTATTTGCTCGAACTGTTTAAACTGGTTTTCAATAACCTGAATACTATCCGGATTCGCATATTCGGCATATAAATGAACTTCGATAGATGCAAGCAGGGGGTTAAATCCCAGGAAAGCAATAAAATCTTCGCCCAGTTCTTGCTGCAACTCATTAGCCGCTTCTTCTTTTGTTATGTATTTTGTTGATTTTACAAAAACAGACGCGTCCAGATTTTTTTGGAGCAGCCTTACATCAACTTCTTTTACATTTTCTTTAAGAATGATTGAGAAACCAATATTTTCTTTTACATATTCCGATAATCGCTGGGCATTAAGTACAAGCATACCCAGTAATCCCAACATAAACAATACTAAAGTAATGCTTATAATTGATGTAAAATAGGAACTACGTAATCGTCGTTTGGTTATTGTATTTTCTTTTTTAGCCATTCTGTTCTGAAAATAATTGTGCTAAGATACAAATAATTCAACTATTCAAGAATCATTTACCTGAACTATGAATTCGATGATTTAGTATTTAAAAATAACCAAATTTCTTTACCAAGGATTAAAATTAATCCAAGGATTAAAACGATTGAACTGGCTAAGGATATTTTGTTTCCCATAAAATACGATTCAGGTTTGAATTTAAATTCGATTTTATGATTTCCTGCAGGGATAACCAAAGCTCTTAGAACATAATTTACACAGAAATGGTTAACAGGCTGCCCATCAATAAAAGCATTCCAGCCTTTTGGGTAATAAATTTCTGAAAAAACAGCCAGTTCTTCTTCGTTACATTTTGCAGAATAAATTAACTGGTTTGGCTTATACGAATCCAATTTTATCGATGAAACAGAATCTTTTGTAAACTCCTTACCTGCCACGAAACTTTCGAATCGCTGATCAATAATTGCTTCCCTTGAAGGATCGAGGCCTGTCAGGGCTTCAAGTTCTGCATCGGCATTTGGAACAATTCTAAAATCGTTTACAAACCATGCATTTCCTAAGGCATTGGGATTCTGTTGTGCAACAGGCATTCGTTTATTGTCAGGAATAATAAAATATTTGGTATTCAGCATATTTAAAACTTCCATGTTGTTTTTTGAAATCTGGTATTCAATTAATTCCTGGTAACGTTTCATTTTAGCACCATGATATCCACCAATTGATTTATGAAAGTACGATGTGCTGGCATCGTTAAATGTATTCACAGTAAGATTTAAAACTCTGAAGTTGGGATCTTTATCTTGTAATATTTGTTTATTTGCCTGGGTCATTTGAAATGGTTCGCGGGCTTCTTTTTTACTAACGAAATTGTCGTTGTTCATATAGCGTTTATCAACGGCCCATAAATCAATGAGAATAAGCAGGGCCAGAATTCCAATCGTCGTATTTTGTTTGATTTTCTTTTTTAAGAATAAAAACAACAATCCTGCCGAAAGCAAAATGAATACAAGTGATCGGAATGCATCCATCCGCAATAACATTTTCCTGTCATCCCTTAAAGCTTCAACAAATTCTTTAGCTCCCTGTGCAATATAGTTTTGATCGGAAAGAGCTGTAAAATCAAAAAACAGGCCGGGGAGTAATGCAAAGAAGAATGCGATTCCGCCAACAATATAAAATGAATTTTTTAATGATTTTACTAATTTTTGTTGATCAACAGAGCCATCGAAAATTTTTATAAGAGCCAGAATGGCCATTAATGGAATTGTTACCTGGGCAATAACCAATGTCATTGAAACAGTTCGGAACTTATTATATCCGGGAACATGATCGAGAAAGAAATTCGTAACAAAACTGAGATTATGTCCCCAGGCAAGAATGATCGAGAGAACAGTAGCCGAAATAAGCCACCATTTCATTTTAGGATCGAGAATAAAGATGCCAAGAACAAATAAAAATAAAATGATTGCTCCAACATAAACCGGGCCGGAAGTAAATGGCTGAGAACCCCAATATAAGGGCAATTGTTTAATTACTTGTTTTGCATATTGTTCTCCCTGCAATTTTTTAAAAAATTCAAACGAAGCCGAATTTTCACCAACAGCGCCTCCAGATGCCCCGCCTTTAAAGTCAGGAATTAATAAGGTCATTGTTTCGCTAATTCCATAACTCCAGTCGGTTGCATAATCTTTATCGAGCCCCGATGTTTTGTTTTGCTGATTATGGGTTAATTCTGACTTGCTTCTTATCGAGTATTTCCCGTATTCATAGGTTGTCCAGAGTTGTCCGAAATTACTTCCGACAGCTAAAACAACAGCAATAATTAAAAGCCCGGTTGCTTTTAGAAAATGAGAATATGTTTTTTCTTTAATTGTATAAATGAACTCGATTAATCCAAACAGAAGTATAATGATTAACGTGTAATAGGTAATTTGCAAGTGGTTAACCAGCAATTGAAGTGCCAGAAACAGGCTGGTTATTGCTGCACCTAAAAGTATTTTCTTTTTATAAGTAATATATATCCCTGCAATTACAGGGGCCATATAGGCAATTGCAAATACTTTTGAGTTATGCCCCGCAGCAATTATGATGAAGTTGTACGATGAAAATGCCAATGCCAATGCGCCTAAAGCACTAATCCAGGGATTTGCTCCAAATGCGAGGAACAATAAATAACCTCCCAGCAACAGAAGAAATAACTGAGAAGCAGGCCTCTTAGAGAATAGAAGAAAACTATTAAAGTAACGAACTAAATTCGAGGGATAAACTGTTGACGTTAAATAAGCCGGCATTCCTCCAAACATACTGTTCGACCATAATGCCTCCTCTCCTGTAGCATTCCGAAAATCGACAATTTCTTTTGACATTCCCTGAAAGTTTGTTTGGTCACTTTGTTGAATCTCTTTACCTTCAATCAGGGGAGAGAAGTAAATAAACGGAAGGATAATAAAGAGAATAATAATTACAGCATGGCTTAGTATGCTTTTATTTTGCTTTAAATGATGTATATTCATCCGTTTAATTTTTTAAAGAGTTAATATTTCTTAATAATTCTGTTTTCCGAGTTTTAGCTCAACAAAATAACTAATTTTGTACAAATAATAAAAAAAATTCATCTTTTTAGCAGGGATTAATGGAAAAGATTTTTTCTAAAAACTATTACAGGTCATTAGTAAAAGAAAAAAAAGTAAAACAAATATTCTTTCTTTACACATCAATGGTTCTCGGTTTAGTTATCGGGATACTTATAAGCGTTGTAAATACAAGATATTTAGGCCCTCAGCTTTATGGCGATTTCAAGTTCATTCTAAGTATATATACTTTATCGGCAACATTTTTTACAATAGGAGTCTTTTACAGTGCAGCACGATTAATAATCCAAAAGAACCATGCCGGAATAAAAAAAAGAATAATTGGCTTAGCAATACTCATTGGAGTAATAATATCCATTATATATTCAGCTTTTATTTTTGGTTTCTCATTTTTTGAAAACAGATTGTTCGATAATAACCTGGGGTATTTAATCAGATTGCTTGCACCCTTTGCATTTGCATTTCCACTTGACCAGTTAAGCCAGAATTTATTGCAGGGCGACAATAAAATTTACGATTTGGCGATTTACCGGTTAGCTCAAAAGATAGCGTACCTGGCTTTAGCATATGTATATCATATTCTTTGGGGTTTAACACTTAATTCGGCATTGTTTATTTACTTTTTATCGTTCATGTTAACTATTATTTATGCCTTTATCCGATTAAAACCCGAATACAATTTGAGCAAAGAAATATTTTCGATTTTAAAGATTGAAAATAAAAATTATGGTTTACAGGTTTATTATGGTGCTTTATTCAGTCTTGCAAGTGCACAAGTGGGAGCAATTGTTGTCGGATATTTTATTGATACAGTAAATGTTGGATTTTATTCACTTGCAATTACCGCAACCTTACCACTTACGTTGATTCCCAGCACAATTGGTACAACCTTTTTCAAAGATTTCAGTTCAATGCAAAGAATTCCCCCGAGAGTTTTTTTATATACAATTTTAATTTCTATTGGTACATTACTACTGTTTATAGCTTTTATAAAAGAAATTGTATTAATCCTTTATACCGACGATTTTATTTCTGTTACTCCACTGGCAATAATTATTTCCATAGGTTCCGTATTTCATGGCTTAGGCGACTTTTTTAACCGGTTTTTATCGGCACATGGCAAAGGAAAGGAATTGCGAAACAGCAGCATCTGGATTGGAGTGGCAAATATACTGGGTTTTCTCATTTTGATAAAACTCGTAGGTGTTCAGGGAGCTGCTATAACAAAGATACTTTCAGGATTAACCTATTTGGGAATAATGATTTATTATTATAAAAAATTCAGAACGAATAAATAATTAAATTTGAAACGTAAAATACATTAACTTATTTTTTTAATAAAAAACAATTAGAAACAATTTAAATTATGAAAAAGATTAACTTAATTTTTTTAGTATTAGTACTATTCATTTTATCATCCTGCAGTGATCAAACAGAAGAATCCTTAACGCCAATTCCTGATACGATAATAATTGGGGAGCATGAATTCGAGTTATTTGAGAATAGCCTAATTTTAAATGGGGTTGATTTACAAGAAGGATTGAGTGGATTTTGGAATGTAATTGAAAGTACTGGTTTTTATTCATTAAGTGATTCTTTAAATCCAAAATGTATTTTTACAGGAGAATTGTTAGGTCAATATAAACTTAAATGGACAATAACTAACGGGGAAGATAATAAAAGTGAAGAAATTTCAATAAGAATAATTGGTTTTACTGATTTAAGAGATAATGTAAAGTATAAAGCTGTTAAAATAGGAACACAAATCTGGATGGCTGAAAATTTAAAAGCTACCAACTATCAAAATGGAGATTTAATAAATGACGGAAGTCTAGTTGGAGATTACTCCAGTGAGTCTGAACCAAAATACTGGTTTGCATACAATGATGATTTATCAAATATTGAAACTTATGGAAGACTTTATACATGGTATGCAGCAACTGATTCAAGAGAGATTTGTCCAGAAGGTTGGCATATTCCAAGTGATTTGGAATGGAAAACTTTGCAAGTTTTTTTAGGGATGAATTTATCCGATATAGATATAATATGTGATGACAATAATACTGTTGGAAGTAAACTTAAACAAATTGGTACATTAAATTGGTCTTATCCAAATACAGGTGCAACTGATGAATATGGATTTACAGCATTGCCCGCAGGTTATCGTAAAAGATTTAATAAGGTATTTGAATATAAATACGAATATGCCTGTTTTTGGTCTAATACTGAAAATGATTTGAATAATGCTTGGTATAGACATTTATATAATGACAAAGCAAGTATTTGTCGAACATATAATTTAAAAAATTATGGATTTTCTGTTAGGTGTATTAAGAATTAAAAAAGTTTGAAGTGTTTAAATTAATTTAATAATATGAATATTTACAATTACAAGCTAGTTAAAGTGCTGGTAAAGTGGAAAATGAGATTAAAAAGATTTATTCAGGAATATCGGATTTCTGAGATTATTTATGATCGAAAGTCGCTTAAACAATTTTATATATTGATAAATAATGAGAAATTAATATACGAAAAAGAGGTAAATCTTATTCACGGCATAATTCATTCAGGTGATACTGTTATTGATATTGGGGCAAACAGGGGAGAATACACATATTACTTTTCAAAGCAGGTTGGGATAAATGGGCGGGTTTATTCATTTGAACCCGGTTCACGGGCATTTTCTTTATTAAATGAAATTAAATCTAAAAGCCAACTTGATAATGTTAGGTTATTTAAAATGGCACTTTCAGATAATACTGGTGAAACAGAACTTATTGTACCTTATTTTAACAGGCAGAGCCAGATAAAAAGCAATAACCCGATTAAAGGAAGAAAAGAAAAAGTTAAATTAATTACGCTCGACACATTTTGCAGTGCTGAAAACATTTCAAATATCCAGTTCATTAAATGTGATACGGAGGGTGCAGAGATGCTTGTTTTTAAAGGAGGAATAAATACCTTAAAGACAAACTCACCAATTATTATGGTTGAAATTGCAGAACCCCATTTAACCCGATTTGGTTTTTCAATAAATGAAATTTATAACTTTTTTATTGATCTTGATTATTCCATGTTTATTTATGATTATACATTAAATCAGCTTATTCGAACAACACAAATCATTCAGAAAAGCGAAGGGCATGTTTGGTCGGGAAAGGATGAAGATTTAAGTAATAACAATTATATATTTATACCTAATTCTAAATTAGATACTGTTAAAGATAGTATTGCACAATAGAAGAAAGTATAAAATGTAATTTTATGTTGGTTTCTGTTAACCAGATACATTCAATTTCTTATTTTTAAAGAAGGTACATCGCAATTAATGGTTTTTAAAAAGGAAATTAAATGAACATTGTTATTTTAACCGAAAAAGGATTCCCATACGGTTCCGCGGCAATTAACAGGATAATATCTTATGCAAAAGGATTATCCGAACTCTCGAATAACGTTCAGGTTATTTGCTTAAAACCATCAGAGAAAAAGGGAACTGAATTTAAAAATAAATATCCCGAAGGCGAATTTAGCTCAATAAAATTCAAATATATTACCGGGTCAACGGTTAAATCGGATATTCTTTTTACAAGAGCCTTAAATTATATAAAAGGAATACGATTGACATTCGTTTACCTGTGGAAAATTAAACCGGATGTATTATTCATGGGATTGTTTGACCCGTTTACAACATTCCTGTTTTATGCAGAAACACGCATTTTAAAAACCAGGTTTGTTCAGGAACGAAGCGAATACCCCTTTTTAGGAACAGAAAAAAACCTATTTACACGAGTAAACTATTGGATTTATATTCATTTTATTATAAAACTTTTCGACGGACTGGTTGTAATTACAGAGTCTTTAAAACAATTTTTTACAGAGAAAATAAATAAAAAAGCGAAAATTACAATCCTGCCCATGCTTGCTGAACCGGATCGATTTAATATTCCACGGGACACTAAAAAAACAAACGACTACATTGCCTTTTGCGGCGAACTATCGGGGAATAAAGACGGGGTGCCCATACTGATAGAATCTTTTTCATTAATTACCCAAAATCATCCATCATACAAATTGGTTTTAATCGGGAACACGAATTTTAAAGAGTTTAATAAATTGGTTTTGTTGGTTGAAAAATTGAACTTATACGAAAAAGTAGTTTTTACAGGGCAGGTTTCGCGCGATGAAATACCGGAATTATTATGTCAGGCAAAAGTCTTGGCCTTAGCCAGGCCGGAGTCAAAACAAGCCGAAGGGGGTTTCCCTACCAAGCTGGGCGAGTACTTAGCCACGGGAAATCCTGTAGTTGTTACAAAAGTCGGGGAAATACCCAATTACTTAACTCATTTACAAAATGCGTATCTTGCAGAACCGGGTGATGCTTCTGATTTTGCTGAAAAGTTAGATGATGCTCTTGCAAATTATGATAAGGCTCAACTTATTGGTAAGAATGGACAAAAATTGGTTTATAATGAGTTTAATTATAAAACACAATCGGTTAAACTGGATATTTTTTTAAGGTCACTTTAAATCAGAATCGAATGACAAAAATCTCTTTTATTGGAGACATCAGTTTAAATGATAAGTACAACGAACGTTATCGTTCGAAAGAAAATCCTTTCAAACAGGTTTCTTCGTTTTTGCATGACTCTGATTATGTTGTTGGTAACCTGGAATGTATTGCAGAAAGCAATGATGGCAAAGAAAACACCCTGAAAAAACCCCGACTTAAAACAGGCACAGAAACACTAAATTATTTAAAAGAAATCAATTTATCATTAGCTACACTTGCACACAATCATATATACGATAATTTGCAAGGTGGATTTTTAAACACAGTTTCATTTTTAAAAAACAATAAAATTGATTATTCCGGTGCAGGGCTGAGCAAAGAAGAATCTTCGAGAGCAATTATTAAGAATATCGACAATACAAGCATTTGTTTCTTAAATTATATTACTTCAGATACAAATCCGAATCTTCCTGATGAATCTGAAATTCGCCTGAATATTTTCGACGAAAATACGGTAATAGATGATATTATAAAGAATCGCCAAAATGATTTTGTAATTCTTATATTGCATTGGGGAGGTAATTTTGAAGGTGGAAATTTTCCATCAATACATCAAAGACAATTAGCTAAACGATTGATTGATGCCGGAGCAGATATAATTGTAGGGCATCATTCACATACCTTGCAGCCATTCGAAAAATACAAAGGGAAATATATCTTTTACAGTTTAGGGAATTTTTGCTTTGCAGATATTTTATCAGATGGCAGAATTAAACCAATTGACAGGAAAAGATTTAAAAGGTCAATAATTCTTTCATTGAACATGGAAGAAGGTTCGGTCAAAGTACAAAAAAACTTTATAAAAAATGTAAATCTTAATATTGTACCTGATAAGTCTGGAAAATACGAATATTGGATTAAGCAAATGATGTTTACTTTAATGAAACGAACATATATATTTTGGTATATGTATTATTTCTTTTATAAATTTATTGATCCAATTATTTATCAATTATCAACAATTCATCATAAAAATATTTATCAACGAATTAGAGCGTTTAACTCAAGTAAAATAAAAGGATTATTCAGATAATTATGAACGAAATATATATACTTACCGATTACAAAGGGTATTTTGGATCAAAGCAAAAGACAACACCTTATAAAAGTGGATTCGATAAAAATGCATTACAAAAATATTTTACAGAAAGAAAATTCAATCCTATTTTTTTAAATTTTGCTGATGTTGACTTTAAAAAAGTTGATTTAAGAAATAAATATGTTATTTATACTTCTGCTGAAGATCAGGGATTGCATTACAAAGACTATATAGAAGATATTATTCTGGGTCTTTATTTACAAGGAGCAAAATTAATACCCCATTTTAAATTTTTAAGAGCAAATAATAACAAAGTTTTTATGGAAATACTCAGAGATCAATCTGAGATGCAGGAAATAAAAAACATAAAATCTACTTACTTAAGCACACTGGAGGATCTAAAACGTAAAGAAAATTTTCCTGATAAAAATGTTTTAAAACTATCAGCAGGTGCTATGAGCTCTGGTGTTTTTCTTACAAAATCTAAAGATGAACTAATAAAGAAATGTAAAATAAATTGTAGAACAAGATACATTTACAAAGAACTGTGGGATATTAAAAACACAATTAAACATCGTTATTTCATTCCCGATTCTCTTTATCGTAAAAAGTTTATTGTACAGAATTATATCGAAAACCTTCAGAATGATTGGAAATTATTGGTTTACGGGGAATCTATTTATATTTTAAAAAGAATGGTACGTAAAAATGATTTTCGTGCAAGTGGGAGCGGAATTTTTGAGTTTACAAAAGAAATCCCTAAGGGAATTTTAGAATTTGCTTATCAAATTAAAGAAAATTTTAATGTTCCAAATATCTCCTTAGATATTGCATATGCAGATCATGAATTTTACTTAATTGAATTTCAAGCGATCTATTTTGGGACTAAGACTTTGGAAAACGCACCATTTTACTTTAAAAACGAAAATAGTAAATGGAAAGTTTATGATGAAAAATCTGATCTTGAAAAGGTTTATGTAAATAGCATTGTTGATTTTATTGAAAAAGTAAAGATCTGATTTATGCAAATACTTTATGTTAAACCTAGTAATTCATCGTTTGTAAAAATTGATCAGGAAATTCTTGAAAAGAATTTTAATACCTTGGTTTTTGAACTTAAAAATCAGGATAATAAATTTCTGTATGTATTTGAACTGTTTTATTTGTTCATTTTTTGTTTTCGAAAAAGAAAAGATATATCTGTTATTTATACCCGATTTGCAGATTATCATGCAGCAGTTTTAGCTTTTTTCGCAAAGAATTTTAATAAAAAGTTGGTTATAGTTATTGGTGGATACGATGTGAATTCAATTCCGGCTTTTAGATATGGAGCACACTTTAAAAAATTTAGGAGTAAATTTTCAACCTATGCATTAAATAATGCATCCATTCTCTTTCCAAACAGCAATGCGTTAGTGTATAGCACAAATTCATTTGCATTAAAAGATAGATTTAAATTGGGAATACATCAATTTGCCCCTGATACAACTGCCGAAATCAAAGTAATACCCAATGGATATCATTTTAACTTATCCCCCCAAAATGAAGATGTTATTAAGGAGAATTATGTTTTAACCGTGGCAATTGTTGAAAACGTAAGAACCTATTTTATCAAAGGGATTGACTTGTATTTTAAGTGTGCTGAATTAATACCTGAAATTAAATTTATTGCAATTGGTATAAAGAAAGAATTTATACAAAACCACAAGATTCAGATTCCTGCAAACCTTGAAATTATTGAAAAGCTTACACATTCTGAATTACAGGCTTATTATCAAAAGGCAAAAGTATTTTGTTTATTTTCACGAACCGAAGGAATGCCTAATGTTTTATGCGAAGCCATGTTGAACAAATGTATTCCTGTTGCAACCAATGTTGGAGCTGTTTCTGAAATTATAGCTGATACAGGGTATGTTATAGATGAACCTGATTTATCAGAAATTAAGTTGCTTGTTGAAAAAGCTTTAAATTCAAATAGTGAAATGAAAGAAAAAGCAAAGAGCAGAATTGTTGAGAATTATTCTTTTGAAATTCGCGAATCTCAAATTGTAAAGGTGTTGAAACCGCTCGTATAAATATTAAAACTTCAGAATTTCTTCAGCTATTAATCTACTTGCTTTACCGTTTCCGTATAAATTGATGTTGAAATTTTTTGTAGTATTCTGAATTTTATGGGTTTCTTCAATTATTCTGTTATGTATAGCACCAACAATAACATTAAATCCATTTTCAACCAGTTCAACCCACTCCGTTTCATCGCGGGTAGTTAAACAGAACTTACCAAAGAAAAATGCTTCTTTTTGAAGCCCTCCACTATCTGTAACTACAAAACTGCAATGTTGCAATAACTCAATCATATCGAAATAGCCTACTGGCTCAATCGGAGAAAAATCGAGTTTTATTTTTTGTTCGGCAATTATTTTCCTGGTGCGTGGGTGAAGCGGAAGAACAATAGTATAATTTTTACTTAATTCGTTTAAAGCCATTATTATTTGTGAAAGGCGGTTGTTATCATCTGTATTTTCCTGCCTGTGTATGGTACACAAAATATAAGATCTGTTTGAAAGATTGAAATCATTGATTACTGTTGAAAAAAGTTTTGCCTTTTCTTTGTAAAACAATGCAGCATCTTGCATTACATCTCCACTTTTTATAATTTTTGTCGGAATTGATTTGAATCCTTCTTGCTCAAGATTTTGAACTGCCTTATCTGTTGGGCAAAATAAAATAGACGAAATTCTATCGGTAAGAATCCGATTCGTTTCTTCGGGCATATTCATATTGTAAGAACGAAGTCCTGCTTCAACATGAGCTACAGGGATATGAAGTTTTTGTGCAGCAAGTGCTCCTGCAAGTGTTGAGTTTGTATCACCATAAACAATAACCATATCAGGGTTTTCTTTTTGAAAAACAATTTCAAGTTGTTCAAGCATCCTGCCTGTCATGGCTCCATGTGAAAGGCTGTTTATATCAAGGTTGTATGCAGGTTTTGGAATTTCCATCTGCCTGAAAAAAATATCAGACATATTATCGTCGAAATGCTGGCCGGTATGAATGATCTGTTCATTCACTCCGACTTTCTGAAGTTCCCGGCTTACTGTTGCCGCCTTAATAAACTGAGGCCTGGCACCAACTATGGTTATTATTTTTTTACTCATCAACCTGTTTTTCAAATAATTTACAAAGCTTACCTGTTAATGATTTTCTCGAATACAAATCAACATTAAACGAATATGATTGATCGGTTACGTTTATAAATTTAGAAAAACTAGTTGACAAATATTCTTTTATCCCCGATAAATCATTAAAATCAAAAATACTTCCAGCTCCGGTTTCAGTTACTATTTCAGCAATATCTCCATCTACACGTCCTATTGCCAATATTGGCCTTTGTGATGCAAGATATTCAAAAACTTTACCGGTAACTATTCCTTTTGAATTGGGTGTATTATTTATTGGCAGATATAACAAACGGGCTTTCATTAATTCGCCAAGTACCTGGTTGTGTGAAATATAAGGAGTATGTTTTACGAAGGCAGAAAGGTTTAAATCATCAATTTGCTGAAATACAGAATTATCAACCTTTCCAATAAGTTTAATTTCTAATTTATTTTTAAACTCATTATTTTCATCGAGTAATTGTTTAATCGCTTCCCAGAACAGGGGATGGTTTCTGTCTTTATTGATTGCTCCCAGATGCACAATGGAAAATACGGAATCTAAAGAAGGTCTTGAAACAGGGATATCATCCGAATCGAAACCATTGGTAATCACTTCAATATTTTTTGCTCCAAGTTGTTTGAATTCATCAGCTATTGTTTTGCCAACAGAAATAACAAAGTCAGCATTCAGCAATACTTCCTTTTCAAGTCGTTTGTGTTTATTATCACTGAATCGGGTAAGTTTTAAATCCTTATAGTAATCAATATTTGTCCAGGGATCTCTGAAATCGGCAATCCATTTTATGTTTAATTTTTTCTTTAGTCCCAGGGCAATTAAATGCATACTGTGTGGAGGTCCCGTAGAAACTACGATATCAACCGGATTATCAATTAAATAATTTGCCAGATATTTAATTGATGGACGAATCCAGAACTTTCTGGCATCGGGAATAAAAAAGTTACCTCGAATGAATACGGATATTTTTTCTAAAAAAGGGTTTGATTTTTTTTCGGCAAGAAAACCAGAATTGATTTTATCGTCTTTTGACTTACCTGTAAATTTTTTATAAAACAAATAAGGTTCCCAAATGGGGAGTTTAATAATCTCAATATTTTTAGGAATGTCATTAAACAGGCTAACGTCGGCAGCCGGAGCTTCCGGATTTTCAGGAGTATAAACTACCGGTTGCCAGTTAAATTCAGGAAGATATTTTACAAATTTTAACCAACGCTGAACTCCTGCGCCACCACTGGGAGGCCAATAATAAGTAATAATTAAAACTTTATTGCTTTCTATCACTATATTTAATTTCAGCGTTTGATATTAGAAAATTTTCTTCAACAGTTTTCGCATATTTACTTTTTCATCAACTATTTTTTCCAGATCAGTAATCAAAACTCTTTCTTGCTTCATTGTATCTCTATCGCGAATAGTAACCATATTGTCTTTTAAGGTGTCATGATCTATAGTAATACAATATGGTGTTCCAATAGCATCTTGTCTTCTGTATCTACGGCCAATAGAGTCTTTTTCGTCGTACTGGCAAGTAAAATTGAATTTTAACTCATCTATAATTTCGCGTGCTTTTTCTGGTAAACCATCTTTTTTAATCAATGGTAAAACGGCCAGTTTTATTGGAGCGAGTGCAGGAGGAATTCTTAATACAACACGCATATCCGATTCACCATTTTCTTTCATTATTTCTTCTTCGTAATAAGCACCGGAAAGTATGGATAAGAATGTTCTGTCGAGACCAACAGATGTTTCCACAACATAAGGAATATAACTTTCGCCTGTTTCAGGATCGAAAAACTGGAGTTTTTTCCCTGAAAATTCCTGGTGTTGCTTTAAATCAAAATCGGTACGTGAATGAATACCTTCTAATTCTTTAAACCCGAACGGGAATTCAAATTCAATATCAAAAGCTGCATTGGCATAATGAGCCAGTTTATCATGTTTATGAAAACGGTATTTTTCTTCGGGTAATCCCATTGCTTGATGCCATTTAATGCGTAAGTTTTTCCAGTGTTCAAACCATTCCAGTTCTGTTCCGGGTTTAACAAAAAACTGCATTTCCATTTGTTCAAATTCACGCATACGGAAAATAAACTGGCGGGCAACAATCTCGTTACGAAATGCTTTTCCAATCTGAGCAATACCAAACGGAATTTTCATTCTTCCCGATTTTTGAACATTCAGGTAATTTACAAATATACCTTGTGCTGTTTCAGGGCGTAAATATATTTTGCTTGCTCCATCGGCTGTTGAACCTAACTGGGTTTCGAACATCAGGTTAAACTGGCGAACATCAGTCCAGTTTTTAGAACCAGTTACAGGATCAGCAATCTCGCAATCAATGATGATTTGTTTTAATTCGGCAAGATTGTCTGTTGTTAATGCTTTAGTTAACCGACCACTTATTTCATCAATTTTTTCTTTATTTCTAAGCACATTGGGGTTGGTTGCCAGGAATTGTTCTTTGTTAAAAGCATCACCAAATTTATTTTGTCCTTTTTCAACTTCTTTGTCAATTTTAGCCTGGTATTTTGCAATATGCTCTTCAACTAAATCGTCTGCCCTGTAACGTTTTTTCGAATCTTTATTATCAATTAACGGGTCGTTAAAAGCACCCACGTGCCCTGATGCTTTCCAGATGTCGGGATGCATAAATATTGCAGAATCAAGGCCAACAATATTTTCGTGCATCTTAACCATGGCTTCCCACCAGAATTGTTTGATGTTATTTTTT
Source organism: Bacteroidetes bacterium GWB2_32_14 (assembly GCA_001768235.1). GTDB lineage: Bacteria > Bacteroidota > Bacteroidia > Bacteroidales > UBA12077 > UBA12077. The sequence continues at coordinate 68,470 of MENK01000019.1, read as the reverse complement.
AATTCTACACCATATTGTCCATAATCGTAAACTGCACTAAGTCCGTCATAAATTTCACTTGACGGGAAAATATAACCATATTCTTTTGTATGTGCTATAAGCTTTTTAAATAGATCGTCCTGAGCCATATTCCTTTATATATTATTTTCATTTTTATAATTTGACAAAAATAGGTGAAATTGTTTTTATTTCAAATAATATATTTGTACATGAACCAATACATCAATCCCGTTTCAGGTTTATAATTAGCAAACTATTTCTATCTTTGTAATCAGTTCAAGAAATAAATCATTACCAATGATTAAAGAAACCGATTTTTTGGTTATAGGGTCAGGAATTGCAGGATTAAGCTTCGCCTTAAAAGTTGCAGACTATGGGAAAGTTATCCTGATTAGCAAAACTACGCTTGACGAGTCGAATACGAAATACGCGCAGGGAGGTGTTGCAGCTGTAACTTACGAACCCGATAATTTTCATAAACATATTCAGGATACACTGATTTGTGGCGATGGTTTTTGTAATCACGAAGTGGTTGAAATGGTTGTACGTGAAGCACCTGCCCAAATAAATCAATTGATTGAATGGGGTGTTCAGTTCGACAGGAATAACACCGGGAAATTTGATTTGGGAAGGGAGGGAGGACACTCGGAACATCGTATTTTGCATCATAAAGACAATACGGGAGAAGAAATTGAAACATCATTAGTAAAAAAAGTACGTCAGCATAAAAATATTGAGATTTACGAACAGTATTTTGCGGTTGAAGTAATTACTCAACATCATTTAGGGAAACTGGTAAAACGGAGTTATACCGATACTGAATGTTACGGGGCTTATGTATTGGATTTAAAAACTGACCAGGTACATACTTTTCTATCGAAAGTAACATTAATTGCTACAGGAGGTACAGGGAATTTATATGATACAACAACAAATCCGCCCATAGCTACAGGTGATGGTATAGCGATGGTATATCGTGCAAAAGGAATTATTGAAAACATGGAATTTATTCAGTTTCACCCAACATCATTATATAACCCGGGAGAACGCCCGTCTTTTCTTATAACAGAGGCTATGCGGGGTTTTGGTGCCATATTAAAAACAGCCGACGGGAAAGAATTTATGCAGAAGTACGATAGAAGAGGGTGCCTTGCTCCGCGTGATATTGTTGCACGGGCTATTGACCATGAACTAAAAATTCGCGGGGATGATTTTGTTTACTTAGATGCAACACATCTTGATTCGGAAAAGCTAAAAGAACATTTCCCGAATATCTATGAGAAGTGCCTTTCAATTAACATTGATATAACTAAAAATCTTATTCCTGTTGTACCGGCAGCACATTACCTGTGCGGTGGAATTAAAGTTGATTTGAACGGGCAAAGCTCAATAAATCATTTATATGCGGCCGGGGAGGCTTCATCAACAGGACTGCACGGTGCAAACCGATTGGCATCAAATTCATTAATTGAAGCAATTGTATATGCCGACAGGGCTGCAAAAGATGCAATACAAAAGATTAAACATGTCGAGATTAATAAAACCATTCCTGAATGGGATGCTCACGGAACGACTTATCCTGAAGAAATGATTATGATTACCCAGAACTACAAAGAAATGCAACAAATTATGAGTAATTATGTCGGAATTGTACGTTCAAACCTTCGGTTGGAAAGAGCCATGCATCGTTTAGAAATTATTCTTACGGAGACCGAAGAACTATATAAAAAATCGATTCTTTCACAAAAATTATGTGAATTGAGAAATTTAATCAATGTTGGATTTCTTATCATAAAAATGGCCCAGGATCTGCATGAAAGCAGAGGACTGCACTATACACTTGATTATCCCAAAAAAGGGAATGTTAGTGAATTTTAATAAACAGAAATTAGTATCTTCGAAAACAGTATTCATTTAATTTCTATTCATGAAATTTATTAAACAAAAACAATTCCTCATTATCCTGTTTGTTTTAGTTACCTGCTTCCCAATATTTCTTCATTTAGGAGCCATTCCGGTACGAATGTACGATGAGGCCCGATTAGCAATTAATGCTTATGAAATGTCAGAATCGGGAAATTGTATTGTTACAACTTTCGAAAACGAGCCTGATATGTGGAATACAAAACCTCCACTCATGATCTGGCTACAGGTTTTATTTATTAAATGGATTGGTATCGGAGAATTAGCTATTCGTTTGCCATCGGCCATAGCAGCTTTTCTTACCTGTATTCTCCTTTTTTGGTTTTCGGCAAAATATTTAAGGAGTTATTTAATTGGACTGTTTGCTGTTGTTGTATTAGTAAGCTCTCAGGGGTACATTGATGTTCATGTTGTCAGAACAGGTGATTATGATTCGTTACTCGTACTGTTCACAACTTTTTCAAGTTTGATATTTTTTATTTTTTTAGAATACAACAAAAAAACTAAATATTTATACTTATTTACTGCCGGGATTATATTGGGAGTTTTAACTAAAGGAATTGCCGGATTGCTTCTGATGCCTGTATATTTTATTTATTTGCTGGTTAGAAAAGATGCAATTAAACTATTTAAGAATAAGCATCTTTATTTTAATGTTTTAATTTTTATTCTTATAGTTTCTGGATATTATGTCTTGCGTGAGTATTATAACCCCGGGTATATTCAGGCAGTTGTTAAGAATGAATTATTTAGTCGATACTTTGAAACAATTGAAGGACATAAGCATGAGTCCTGGTTTTATTTTAAACAGTTGAAAGATTGGCAATTTACTCCATGGGTTTATATATTCCCCTTAGGACTGGCATCGGGATTTTTAAGTAAAGACAAGTTAATAAAAAAATTTGCAGGCTATTCATTTTTACTTGTTATCATCTATTTTATAATAATTAGTTTTGGACAAACGAAGCTGGTTTGGTACGCAATTCCAACATTCCCTTTTTTAGCTTTGTCTGTTGCACTTGTTATTTCAGGAATACGCAATTTAATCGGGATATTATTTTTAAGATTTAACGATTTCTACAAATCTCTGGTTGCTTTTATTATTGTTGTTTTATTCAGTTTTGCTCCCTATAATAAAATCATTCAAAAAGTTCTTAAACCGAAAGAATATTCATGGGATGCTGAGTTTTATGAAACAGGTTATTATTTAAAATCGGCTGTTAAAAATGATATTCCTTTAAATGGATATATATTGATTCACAATGGATATTATGCACATAATCTTTTTTATGTAAATATCTTACACGATAAAGGAAATGATATACAAATAACTCATGATTTTAAGAACATAATTTCAGGTAAGTACATTGTGCATCAGGCTGAAGTTAAAGAGTATATTGAAAATAATTACAATTATGTGTTAATTGATGAAATAAAAAACATTCGATTTTACAAAATAACTGAATCCAATGAAAACGGAAACTGATATTTCAATTGTAACGCCAATATACAACGAGGAGAAAAATATTGACGAACTGTATTCCAGGTTAACAAATACGCTTAAAAAACAGGGACTACACTATGAGATCATCTTTATTAACGATGGGAGTAAAGACAATTCATTAGTATTGATTAAGCAACTTTCAAAATCAGATCCGTATGTAAAATACATCAATTTTAGCAGGAACTTTGGGCATCAGGTAGCAATATCTGCCGGAATTGATAATTCGGCAGGCAATAGTGTTGCAATAATTGACAGCGACTTGCAGGACCCGCCTGAATTAATCGAAGATTTATATAAAAAATACCTGGAAGGATTTAAGGTTGTTTATGCCAAACGAAAATCACGAAAGGGAGAAAGCATTTTTAAAAAAGCAACAGCAAAAGTCTTTTATCGCGTGCTGTCAAGAATTACTTCTGTTGATATCCCCATTGATACAGGTGATTTCAGGTTAATCGACCGTGTTGTGGTTGATCATCTGAAACAAATGCCCGAACAGAAAAAATTTCTTAGAGGGCAGATTGCATGGTTGGGGTATTCTCAAGCCTTTGTTGAATTCGACCGTGATGCCAGAGTACAAGGTGAAACAGGGTATTCTTTTAAAAAAATGTTCAACCTGGCCATTGATGGAATTACTTCGTTTTCAAATTTCCCGTTGCGTATGGTTACCCTGTTTGGATTTTTAGTTTCATTTATTTCATTTTTGATTATACTCTATGCCCTGTATTCCAAATTTATTTTAAAAACGGCAATCACGGGGTGGACATCGTTAATGATAAGCACCATTTTTATTGGAGGGGTTCAGCTTTTTTCTATCGGAATAATTGGTGAATATATTAACCGGATAAACCACGACTCTATGAAACGGCCATTGTATGTTGTCGAAGAAACAAATATTTAATTTATTTTAGATTTTTAATTTAGTTAGTACTAATATCTGAAATAGGAATAATCCCCTGTTTGCCCGGTTTCATCCATATCTCCATATTTTTCAGTAATACTATCAAGTGTTTGAACTAGTTCATTTACATCGAGCGAAGTAACCAGTTTCATGCGTGTTTCTTTAAAATGAGGCAATGCTTTAAAGTAATTCGACAGATGCCTTCGTATTTCAAATATACCCCGAGGTTCACCTTTCCACTCAACTGATTTTTGAAGGTGTAATTTAGCCAGTTCAACTTTTTCTTTAAGTGTTAGTGGGTTCATCATTTGCCCGGTTTGCAAATAGTCTTTAATCTCTTTAAAAATCCATGGCCGGCCAACGGTTGCCCGCCCAATCATTACAGCATCAACACCATACTTGTCGAAAGCCAGCTTTGCCGATTCGGGCCCGGTAATGTCTCCATTCCCGATAATCGGTATTTTCATTCGGGAGTTATTCTTTACTTCACCAATTAATGTCCAGTCGGCTTGTCCTTTATACATTTGCTCCCTGGTTCTGCCGTGTATGGCCAATGCCTGAATTCCCGTGTCTTGTAATTGCTCGGCAAGATCAACAATAATTTTACTATTATCGTCCCATCCCAACCGGGTTTTGACAGTTACAGGGATTTTTACAGCTTTTACAATAGCTTCAGTCATTTCAAGCATCAGGGGAATATTTTTTAACATGCCGGCACCTGCACCGCGTGTAGCAATTTTTTTTACAGGGCAGCCAAAATTCAAATCAATAAAATCAGGATTTGATTCTTCAGCCATCTTAGCCGCCTCAACCATTGACTCAACCTGGTGCCCATAAAGTTGAATAGCTGCAGGCCTTTCAAATTCAAAAAGCTCAAGCTTTTTAACACTTTTCTTACATTCCCTGATTAATCCTTCCGAAGCGACGAATTCGGTATAAACAACATCGGCTCCAAAATGCTTGCACAAATACCGGAACGATGGATCGGTTACGTCCTCCATTGGAGCCAGAAAAAGTGGCTTTTCCCCTAAATCAATATTCCCGATTTTCACTTGATAGTAAAATTATGCTTATTTTTAGTGGCAAAAATATTAAAAATTTAACCATTTATGAGAAACGTATTAAATCAATCTCACCCTTTTTCAAAATTTATATTTGCCCTTTTCATTATATTGTCTGTATTCTTACTTATTTTCCTCGTGGGGATAATTGTTGCTCTACCCATATTTCATATTCGTTTAGCTGAACTGCCACAAATAATTTCAAATATTGAAAGTCCGGGGAATTTAAGTTTTCTAAAATACCTTCAAACATTACAGTCTGTCGGATTATTTATAATCCCTTCATTTATCATAGCTTTTTTGTTTTCAAACAACAGTTTTTCATATCTGAAGTTTACTTCAAAAGCAAATGGCACTTCATTAATTCTGATTGTTTTTATCATGTTTTGTTCTGTTCCTATAATCAACTTTTTTGCAATGTGGAATGCCGATATGCATTTACCCGGGTTTTTAAAGGATGTTGAGTTATGGATGAGAGAAAAAGAAAGCAGTGCACAACAGATAACGGAAGCATTTTTAGAAATGAATTCAATACAGACTTTGTTTTTTAATATTTTCATGATTGGGGTATTGCCGGCTATTGGGGAGGAATTAATTTTTCGAGGAATATTCCAGCGTTTATTTACCGAATGGACAAAGAATATTCATTGGGGAATTCTGATCGCAGCTATTTTGTTTAGTGGTATGCATATGCAGTTTTATGGATTTGTTCCCCGGTTACTGCTTGGAATTTTGTTTGGTTATTTGTTTTATTGGAGCGGCTCAATTTGGTTTCCAATAGCAGGACATTTTGTAAATAACACTACTGCCGTTGTTTTCTATTATTTTTATGCCGATAAAGTTGCTGAACAAATCGATAGTTTTGGTGCTTCGGAAGGTACATACTATTACCTTGTAATTAGTTTAATCCTGTTAACGGCCTTGTTGTGGTCGTTTTATAAAAATGAAACCCGCGGTAGAATGCTAAAAGCAGATAAGTAAACAGACTAACCTAAATTAATTTCAGCATTTCTGAATAAACTAATTCTGCCAATCTCGTTTTTACGATAAACGTAAACTACCCCATAATCCTGGGCTTTTTCTCGTTTAATATCTTCGGGTAATGCAGAAAAACTTTCTTCTGCCTCGTTCCAGACATTTAGTATTATGTCATCTGCTTCAGTTCTAAGTTCTGCAAGACTTGCAAGGGCACGTGCATGGTTTTTCTGAAGCATTTTCTGGAATTTATATGCTTCAACAAAGTTATCATAATGAACTTTAACCAAAGCAATAGTCGGGTTTGTTATAGGAGCAATACCCTGCATTTTTCTCGATGTTTCCCCGTCAATCAGTTTCTTACCCCAATCAATAATTTCGTTTTCTGTATTTAGGGTTGGTAATTTTGTAAAATCCTCATCGAGGCCATAAAACGAACGTACCGAAGGCTGAAGTTCTCCGCGTACAATAGCCATATTTACTACCTGAATAAAATGAGATATATATAATTTGGCTTTTTTAAATTTTTTAAGGTACTCCTTGTTGTTTTTTATCTGGATATCATAAGTGGTTTTATGCTCTGTTATTACCTTTTCCCATTTAGGAAGAAACGATTGAACACGCTGAAAGGTACTCTGTTTAAAGGCCAGTTCCATTGGATTAATTTCTTTTCCCTTTTTGTAAGCTGTTTTTATGGCTTTCAGACGGGAACTATCAGTATTGGGTAATCGTCGGTAAGGCATAATTGAAAAATTTAGGTTGTTAACAAAGTGTTCATAAAGTGCGAATATATAAAAATAATACAATAAGACAAGCGCATTCGCAATAATTTTGTTATTTTTTGTTTCTGATTTTGAAATCATTACTGTTCATAACCCGCAAACGTGTTATCACGAAGCAATTTCAACAACATGAATAAGAAAAGATTGAAAAACAGAATGGTTACTTTAAACCGGGGAAATATATTTTTAAAGTCAGATTTCATTATTTTTCTTTTATTATATAAAAATTCAATGTGCTTTGTTTTTTCGAAAATGCATTGTAATTTAGAGTTTCAAAAGAAAATAGTAACAATCATAAAATCAAACATATTATGTTTAAGAAAGAAGTTTATAGCGAACGCCGAAACAGGCTGAAAAACAAGATTAAAAGCGGGCTGATACTTTTTATGGGGAATCAGGAATCAGCTTTCAATTATCCCGATAATACCTATCATTTCCGTCAGGATAGCTCCTTTTTGTACTTTTTCGGTTTGGATTTACCCAATCTGGCCGGGTTAATTGATTTGGATTCAGGCAAAGAATATCTTTTTGGGAATGATTTTACAATCGATGATATAATCTGGATGGGTAAACAACCGGAAATAAAAGAGCTGGCCGCGGAAATAGGAATTGAATATACCGAACCATTAGATCATTTGGGTAATTTTTTACGTAATGCCAACAACCAGGAACGGATTATTCACGTTTTACCATTCTACCGGGGTGATACTATAATTCAATTCTGTAATTTATTACAGATAAATCATACCGAAGCAGAAAATTTTATTTCTGTAGATTTAATTAAAGCTGTAGTTGAGCTTCGTTCAATTAAAGATAAATACGAGGTAGAAGAATTAATAAAAGCTGCTGCTATTGGTTACAAAATGCATGTTACTTCTATGAAAATGGCAAAACCCGGGATAATTGAGCAGGAAATTGCAGGTGTGATCGAGGGCATATCCCTTTCGTATGGAGCATCACTTTCATTTCCAATTATTCTTTCACAAAATGGAGAGACATTACACAACCATTTTCACGGGAACATCCTGGAAGAAGGCCGGTTGCTGCTAACTGATACAGGAGCTGAAACCAACATGCATTATGCAAGTGATAATACAAGAACATGCCCCGTTGGAGGAAAATTCTCGCAGAAACAAAAAGACATTTATTCTATTGTTTTAAGCGGGATAAATCATGGTATCTCCTTAACAAAACCAGGAGTTACATACCAAAGCATACATTTAGAAGTAGCCAAAGTTCTTGCAAAAGGCTTAACCGAGCTCGGATTAATGAAAGGAAACCCTGAAGATGCAGTTCGTGAAGGCGCACATGCCATGTTTATGCCACACGGATTAGGGCACATGATGGGCCTCGATGTTCACGATATGGAAAATCTGGGTGAAGATTATGTAGGTTATGATAATGAAATTAAACGGGCTACACAGTTTGGGTTACGCGGATTACGCCTTGGACGAAGATTACAACCGGGATTTGTACTGACGAATGAGCCGGGGATATATTTTATTCCTGATTTAATTCAAAAATGGAAAGCCGAAAAAATAAATTCAAGCTTTATTAATTACGACAAAGTGTTGAATGAATATTCAGGTTTTGGAGGTATTCGCTTAGAAGATGATATTTTGGTTACAGAAACAGGGCATCAGATTATTGGTAAACGAATCCCAATAACTATTGATGAGGTTGAAGAAACAATGAGATCATAAGTAAATTCAAAATGTTTTTGGCCAGATAAAAAATTTTTATCTGGCTTTTTTTATTCTTCCTAAAGAATCTACGAATATAAAATCCTGATGCTATGCAAGCTTCCCTGCAATAAATCCGGTTGTCCAGGCAGCTTGCAGATTAAAACCTCCTGTTATTGCATCAATATCTAATATTTCGCCGGCAAAGTAAACATTTTTGCACGTTTTGCTTTGCATTGTATTCAGGTCAATGCTTTGTAGGCTCACTCCGCCACAGGTTACAAACTCTTCTTTATACGTTGATTTTCCATTTACCGTATAAATATCGTTGGTTAAAACGGCACTCAACTTATTTAGTCCTTTTTTCCCAAGTTCGTTCCATTTTTTGTTTGGTGGGATATCTATTTTTTCTAATAAAAACAACCACAATCTTTCCTGCAAACCATAAGGCCTGAAATTGGAAATGGTTTTATTTGGATGTACATCAATAATATTATTGAGATCGTTTATTACTATTTCATTGTTTTGTTCATTTGCCCAGTTTACCTGGATTTTAAAATGATACTCCATGGAACTTAGTTCCCTTGCCCCTAATGACGATAATTTAAGAATCGCCGGGCCACTCATGCCCCAGTGCGTTATAAGTAAAGGCCCATCGGATTTTATTCTTGTTCCCTGAATACTCACCTGGGTGTTTTCAACAACAATTCCCATAAGTTGGGTTATTGGTTCGGCCGACATTTTAAATGTGAATAACGATGGTACCGGATTTTCGATTGTGTGATTTAGTTTTTCAAGCCAGTTTAAACCATCTCTTTTTGGAGAACCTCCGGTTGTAACAATAATCTTGTCAAAAATTTCAGGAGCAATATCTTCATGTATAAATTCCAACTCCAATAAGTCATTTCGTGGATGAATTGCTTTTACTCCAGTTCCGGTTTTTATTTCAATCTTCAATTTCTTTGTTTCACGTAAAAAACAATCGATAATACTTTGAGAATCTTGCGAAACAGGAAAAACACAATTATCACTCTGAATTACTAAGGGAACACCTCTGGATTCGAACCATCGCATTGTATCTTTATTGCTAAAAACATGAAAAGCTTTTTTTAAACTTTTCCCACCCCTGGGATATGCATTACATAGTTCTGATATAGAATTACAGCCATTAGTCAGGTTGCATCTTCCGCCTCCTGAAATTTTAACCTTCGATAAAACTTTTTGAGCCTTTTCGTATATTATAACCCGGGCATCAGGATAATTTTCCTTTACAGAAATTGCAGAAAAAAAACCGGCGGCGCCTCCTCCAATTATCGCAATTTTCATTTTATTCTGATAGGTTTTTAATCGTTAAACTATCCGTAAAAGTACTTTTTTCTCATTTACCAGAATCCGGAGGAACTGTTTTTTTTGGGTCGTAGGATTAAAATCTTTACTTTTGGGAAATAATAGCTATTTTCTGCCGGATAATTTCCGGTATCATTAAAAAAACAAAATATTGGAAAAGTTTGAAATTATTGCCACTACCATATTTGGGTTAGAAGAAATTCTTGCATCTGAACTTCGTGAAATTGGTGCAACCGATATTGAATTATTAAGTCGCGCAGTACGGTTTAAAGGCGATAAAGCAATGCTTTACAAAAGCAATTTGCTTTTAAGAACGGCTGTAAAAATTCTAAAACCTATTCATTCGTTTTTTGCAGCCAACGAGCAGCAGCTATACGATAATATCAAAAAAATTGACTGGAGTGAATATTTTACATACAACAATACCTTTGCGATTGATGGTGCCACACACAGTGATATATTTAATCATTCCAAATATGTTGCCCTAAAATCAAAGGATGCAATTGCCGATCAGTTTCGGGAAAAATATCGAATCAGGCCATCTGTTGATCCTGCAAATCCTGATATGCGAATTAATGTGCATATTAACGACAGATCTGTGATTGTTTCTCTCGATAGCTCGGGCTCGTCGTTAGGTAAACGCAATTACAGGCTTGCTCAAAGCGAAGCGCCAATAAGCGAAGTGCTTGCTGCCGGAATCATTATGCTTTCGCAGTGGGGTAAAACATGTGATTTTATCGATCCCATGTGTGGCTCTGGAACATTCCCAATTGAAGCAGCTTTATTAGCCAACAACATACCTTCGGGACGAAACCGAAAATTTGGCTTTGAAAAATGGAATGACTTTGATGAAGACTTATGGAATAAAATTAAAGATGAAGCGAATTCTAAAATTATTCATTCTGATGTTAAAATATTTGCAAAAGACTCTGATAAGAATATAATGGACATCGCAATCGAAAATGCAAAAAGAGCTGGAGTACAGGATTTTATCGACTTTGAAAGTATTGATTTTTTCCAAACCACACATACCGCCGGAAAAGGAATAGTGGTTATTAATCCACCCTATGGTGAGCGTTTAAAAATGGATGACATCATCAATTTTTATAAGGATATGGGTTCCCGGTTAAAACACTTTTATCAAGGTTGCGATGCCTGGATTATTAGTGCTAACTACGAAGCTTTAAAATTCTTTGGACTACGAACATCGCGAAAGATAAAACTATTCAATGGGCCAATGGAATGCAGGTTACAAAAATACGAGCTGTACCAGGGAAGTAAAAAAGCAAGTAAATCAGGAGCACAATCTACAGAATAAAAATATTATTCAAAATACAAGATGGAAAGCTCGTTGAACTTTCCATCTTGTGTTAAATTAGGGAACGTTGTTTATACTATTCCGTTTCGGAGAACGATGCGCACAGATATTCTCTGTTAAGCATAGCAATATAATCGATTGAAATTCCTTTAGGGCATTCAGCTTCGCAAGCCCCGGTGTTGGTGCAGCTTCCAAATCCAAGCTCGTCCATTTTGGCTATCATGTTCAGGGCACGGCGTTTTGCTTCTATCTTGCCCTGAGGCAATAATGCAAATTGTGAAACCTTTGCAGCAACAAACAACATGGCTGAAGAGTTTTTACATGCAGCAACACATGCCCCGCAACCGATACATGCTGCAGCATCGAATGCCTTATCGGCGGCTTCTTTTGAAACTAATATTGCATTTGCATCGGCTGCCTGGCCCATATCAATTGAAATAAACCCGCCTGCAGCCATAATCTTATCGAAAGCATTGCGATCGACAATAAGGTCTTTAATAACAGGAAATCCTTTTGCACGCCAGGGTTCAATTGTAATTGAATCGCCTTCCCTGAAAGCACGCATGTGCAACTGGCATGTTCCTATCTCGTCTCCGGGGCCATGTGGCCTGCCATTGATATATAAACCGCATGATCCGCAAATACCTTCGCGGCAATCGTGCTCGAATGCCACTGGTTCCTGATGTTCTTTAATAAGTTTCTCATTCAGAGAGTCAAGCATTTCGAGAAACGACATTTCCTCGGCTACTCCATCAAGCTCGTATTTTACAAATTTCCCTTTAGCTTTTGGATTCTCCTGTTTCCAGATATTTAATTTTATTTTCATTTTTAAAGATTTTAGATTTTAGTACCAGGATTTGAGTATTGATATTCCTTTGTCTCATGTCTCAAATCTTATATCTCATGGCTATTTATAACTTCTTACTTTAACTTCCACGTTTTCGAATTTCAGTTCTTCTTTATGCAGTTTAGGTTCTTTATTATCGCCCTGGTATTCCCAGGCTGCTACATACGAATATTCTGAATCGATACGTTGAGCTTCGCCTCCTTCGGTCTGGCTTTCTTCGCGGAAATGTGCCCCGCATGATTCTTTACGGTTTAAAGCATCAAGAGCCATTAGCTTTGCAAGTTCCAGAAAGTCTGCTATACGGGAAGCTTTTTCAAGCTCCTGGTTCAATTCTTCAACTTTGCCGGGTATTTTTAAATCGCTCCAGAACTCTTTTTGTAAATCATCAATCATTTGTAGTGCCTTTTTCAGGCCTTCTTCGTTTCTTGACATTCCACAGTAGTTCCACATAATATGGCCTAATCGTTTATGAAACGATGTGGCTGTTTGTTTCCCGTTGATACTTAGAAATTTATCGAGTCGTTCTTTAGCTGTTTTAGCAGCTTCTTCAAATTCCGGAGTATCTGTTGAAGGGAGTTTCGTTTTAATTTCATCGGCAAGATAATTGGTAATGGTATAAGGTAAGATGCAATATCCATCACCGGCACCTTGCATCAGGGAGCTTGCACCAAGCCTGTTTGCCCCGTGATCGGAGAAATTTGCTTCACCAATTGCAAATAGCCCTGGAATAGTGGTCATCAGGTTGTAATCAACCCAAAGCCCTCCCATGGTATAATGTCCTGCAGGATATATCATCATTGGCGTTTTATATGGAGATTCGCCGGTAATTTTTTCATATAAGTCGAAAAGATTTCCATATTTTCCTTTTATGGCTTTCTCTCCTTGTTTCTTTACAGAATCTCTGAAGTCAAGATAAACGGCTAAGCCTGTTTTTCCAACACCAAAACCCGCATCGCAACGTTCTTTGGCAGCACGTGATGCCACATCACGGGGAACAAGGTTTCCAAAAGCCGGATAACGGCGTTCAAGGAAATAATCTCTTTCGTCTTCAGGTATAATGTTAGGATCACGTTTATCCCCTTTTTCTTTTGGAACCCAAATACGGCCATCGTTACGTAAAGATTCCGACATCAGGGTTAGTTTACACTGATAATCATTTAAAACAGGAATACTTGTCGGGTGTATTTGAACGAAACTTGGATTTCCGAAAAACGCGCCTTTTTTGTACGCCTGCCATGCTGCTGAACCATTAGAATTTACAGCAAGGGTTGATAAATAATAAATTGTTCCATAACCACCGGTAGCCAGTACAACTGCATGAGCCGAATGGCGTTCAATTTCACCGGTAACCAGGTTCCGGGTAATTATTCCTCGTGCTTTGCCATCAATAATAACCAGGTCCAACATTTGTCGTCGGCTATACATTTTAACTTTGCCTAAAGATACCTGACGTTTAAGTGCTGAATAACCGCCAAGTAATACTTGTTGTCCTGTTTGGCCTTGTGCATAAAAAGTTCTTGAAACCTGAACACCTCCAAAGGTTCTGTTAGCCAGGGTACCTCCATATTCGCGGGCGAAAGGAACACCTTGTGCCGTAAGCTGATCGATAATTGCATTACTTACTTCGGCAATACGATACACGTTTGCTTCACGGGCACGAAAATCGCCTCCTTTTATCATATCGTAGAATAAGCGATAAACACTATCTCCATCGCTTTTGTAATTCTTGGCAGCATTTATACCTCCTTGCGCTGCAACGGAGTGAGCACGGCGGGCAGTATCCTGAAAGCAAAAAGATTTAACATTATATCCTAATTCTGCAAGAGTTGCAGCAGCCGGTGCTCCTGCAATACCTGTTCCTACTACAATAATATCGAGTTTTTTCTTATTTAACGGACTAACCAGCTTCATTGAAGCTTTATATTTACTCCACTTTTCAGCCAACGGGCCTTCGGGAATTTTTGAATCTAATTTACTCATAGTTTAGCTATATATAATATATTCGACAATAGAGTTACACAACATATTTTAAAAGAAAAAAGATTGGAATAAATGCAAATCCCCCTGCAACAATAATCGCGTAGATATATGCAATTGTTTTTAAACGGGAAATCCATTTGTCATTGTCCCAGCCAATGGTTTGAAATGCAGACCAGAAGCCATGTGTAAGATGCAAAAACAGAAAAATAGCTCCTAAAATATAAATGGCATCATACCACCACCATCCTTTAAACAGACCAGATACCAAATCATATACATCGTGTAATTCGGTTTTACCTCCGTCGTATGAAATTGCAGTTATTGTACCAAACTTAATTTTCCAGAAAAAGTTGATAAGATGAATTACCAAAAAAGTAAGTATCAGTCCGCCAAGAATATACATGTTTTTAGAAGCCCAGCTTACTTTTGTATTATTTGTTACTTTATACTTTTGAGGCCTTGCCAACATGTTTTTAAGTGTAATGTAACTGGCATAAACAATATGAAGGATAAATCCTAATGCTAACACGGGTTCAATAACTTTCATAAGAGGATTACTACCCATAAAGTTAGCAGCCCGGTTAAAAAGCTCTCCATCGCCAAAAAGCAATAAAGAATTTACAGTTAAATGGACTAATAAAAATAACATGAGAAATAACCCGGTTATGCTCATGAAAAATTTTTGCCCAATAGATGATGTGAAAAATTTACTCATAAAATTTAATTTTTATAGAAATTACGTAACTTGCAAAAACATTTTTAGAAGACTATATATACAAATATATCTGCTTCTATATGTAATTTCAATGTTTAAAGCTAATTTAAAATAGTTCTAAGTTATGAAATACGATCGGCTGGAAAGCACTCTCTTTGACAAAAACAGGAAAAAACTCATAAAATTTATACATTCGAATTCGCTGGTTATTGTTCATTCAAACGATCAAATGCCCAGAAACGGGGATCAATATTTCCCTTTCAGGCAAAACTCCGATTTATTCTATTTAAGTGGTATCGATCAGGAAAAAACCATTCTCACGCTTTGTCCCAATCATCCGAATAAAGATTTAAGAGAAATACTGTTTATTATCGAGAGTAATGAAAAAATTGCTGTATGGGAGGGTCATAAATATACCAGGGAAGAAGCAATTAAAACATCGGGAATTACGAATATTAAATATTTAAGCGAATTTGAACAAATTTTCCGTGAATTAGCTATATATGCTGAAAATATTTACCTGAACCTGAACGAGAATTCCAAATTTAAACCGGATGTTATTTCGGCCGATGAACGATTTTTAAACAGGTTAAGATTTGAGTTCCCGGCACACAAAATTGAACGGCTGGCTCCGTTAATGAAAAAACTAAGATTGAAAAAAGAGCCCGAAGAAATTGAAATCATGCAAAAAGCATGTGAAATAACAAACAAAGCATTTTTTAGAATAATGAAATTTGTTAATCCCGGAGTTAATGAATATGAAGTTGAAGCAGAACTCACGCATGAATTCTTATGGAACAAAGCAACAGGGCATGCTTATGCACCCATAGTTGCTTCGGGTAAAAATGCCTGCGTGTTGCATTATGTTGAGAATAACAAAGCTTGTAATGACGGAGATTTACTTTTAATTGACTTTGGTGCTGAATATGCCAATTATGCGGCAGATTGTACAAGAACTATTCCGGTAAACGGGAAATTTACTCAACGACAAAAGGAATGTTATGAAGCTGTTTTACGGGTTATGAAAAAGGCAATTTCTTTAATGATTCCCGGAACAACAATTAATAAATTAAACGAACAGGTAGAATGTATGTTCCAGGAAGAACACATAAAGCTTGGGTTATACTCTAAAGAAGATGTTGAAAAACAAGATCCTGAAAAACCCCTGGTGAAAAAATACTATCCTCATGGAACATGTCATTTTATTGGGTTAGACGTTCATGATGTGGGAGACAGAACAGTAATTCTTGAAGAGGGAATGGTACTTACCTGTGAACCAGGTTTGTATATTCCGGAAGAAAATATTGGAATACGTATTGAAAATGATATCCTGGTTGCTTTAAAACCTGTTGATTTGATGGGAGCTATTCCAAAAGAAGTAGATGAGATAGAACAGCTCATGGTTAAAACCCGGGTTGATATTTCTTAATTGTAGTAGGTTTTTAACTTTTGCTGAAAAACTTCTTTATTAACCTCGTTTATATTTTTTATTATTTCATTGATAATAATAATTCTATTCTCAACTTCGAGAGGAGAAAGGTCTTTTTCTTTAGCAAAAACAATTTTTTCGATATGATACCCCGATTCATTCAGAATTAAAGCTACAGCCGCATTAAAATTATCGAAAATAACTACTGAAGGAAGCTGATTTTCAGCAAATTTGGTAACGGCTTTTAGTACCATACTTTTGATATATTTTATTTGCGTTTCACCCAGGTAATTAGCACCCAGCAGGATTTTTATCATATCAATTTTAGCAAGGTCTCTTTTATTCCCATCGGTTTGCATTTTCTTATATTCCTTGTCTGAAGTACTTAAAAATAAATCAATAAATTCCTTGGGAACATCTTTTAAATCTCCTAAACTTTTTTCTTTCTCTTTCAAAGAATATTCTTTAACAGCTTGTTTCTGGCTTACAGGAACATAATAGTCCCAATTTCTGGTTCTTCTGTACGATTCTGTTACAGGACTTGGCTTCCAGTTGCTTTCGGGTCGTTTCATTAAGGGAGCCGTAATATTTAAGTTTCCCGATTCTAAAGCAAACAAAAAACAATTGATAAAATGAACCCATCCTCCTCCAATAGAATAGTGTATAGCACTCCATAATGTTTTATTCGATTGTTGATTTTGAATAGATGATGTGTCGTACTCGGGATTGAATTCTTTTTGTTTTAGCTTTTCAATAAAATCTTCACTTAAACGAACAGGATAATAAGTAAAATCAGAATTAAGTGAATCGCTTATGGCTGAACTGTGTGGTAGTTCTTTAATATCGAGAATATAGTTTGAGTCGTTCGAAAGTTCGAGATGTATCTTTAAATCCTTGCCCCAGCTCATGCTTTCAATCAAAATCTGGTTATTTTTTTGTTGTGCAGAGAGGAGATTTAGAAAAAACAAGTAAAAAGAAAGAAATAAAAGTTTTTTCATGTTTATAGATTATTTTTTTGTTTTTTAAAAGTACAACATTTTTTTAGTTAATAAAACAGATTTACAGCAAAAGACCCGACATACTTGCCGGGTCCTTGGTGAGTTTATATTGATGATTATTAATCTTCAAG
This sequence comes from Bacteroidetes bacterium GWB2_32_14, assembly GCA_001768235.1. GTDB lineage: Bacteria > Bacteroidota > Bacteroidia > Bacteroidales > UBA12077 > UBA12077. The sequence continues at coordinate 50,880 of MENK01000019.1, read as the reverse complement.
CATAATCTCGAGCATTTTTATTGCGGCAACCGGAATTGAAGTTCCCGGGCCAAAAACACCTGCAACACCTGCATCGTATAAGAATTGGTAGTCTTGCGTGGGAATAACTCCTCCAACAATAACCATAATATCTTCACGGCCAAGTTTTTTAAGTTCTTCAATTACCTGGGGAACTAAAGTTTTATGTCCGGCAGCCAATGACGAAACACCCATAATATGAACGTCATTTTCTACAGCTTGTTTAGCCGCTTCGGCAGGGGTTTGGAATAATGGGCCGATATCTACATCGAAGCCTAAGTCGGCATACCCGGTTGAAACCACTTTTGCTCCCCGGTCGTGCCCATCCTGACCCATTTTTGCAATCATAATACGAGGCTGGCGTCCTTCTTTTTCAGCAAATTTTTCTACCAGCTCTTTTGCTTTATTATAATTTGCATCGTCTTTTGATTCTGACATATATACTCCTGATATTGATCTGATTACTGCTTTGTATCGTCCTGCATGTTTCTCGCATGCATCGGATATTTCACCTAATGTAGCTCGTTTCTGAGCTGCAACAACAGCTAACTCGAGAAGATTTCCTTTTCCTGTACGGGCACATTCTTCAATGTTTTTTAATGCAGCCTGTACTTCTGCTTCATTTCTTTCTGCACGTAGTTTAGCCAAACGTTTTAATTGTGCTTCACGAACAGCCGTGTTGTCAACATCTAAAATATCGATTGGATCTTCTTTTTCCAAGCGGTATTTGTTAATACCAACAATGGTATCTTTGCGGGTATCAATTCTTGCTTGTTTACGTGCGGCGGCTTCTTCGATACGCATTTTGGGAATACCGGTTTCAATTGCTTTAGCCATACCGCCTAATTTCTCGACCTCTTCAATCAGCGCCCAGGCTTTATTGGCAATTTCTTCAGTTAATTTCTCAACATAATAAGAGCCGGCCCACGGATCAACAGCCCGGCAAATCTGTGTTTCTTCCTGTATGTAAATCTGAGTATTTCGTGCAATACGAGCCGAGAAATCGGTTGGCAATGCAATAGCTTCATCAAGAGCATTGGTGTGCAGCGACTGAGTATGCCCCAATGCAGCAGCCATGGCTTCAATACATGTTCTTGCTACATTGTTGAATGGATCCTGTTCTGTTAAACTCCAACCCGATGTTTGTGAATGTGTTCGCAAAGCCATCGATTTTGGGTTTTTAGGATTAAACTGTTTTACCAATTTTGCCCAAAGCATTCTGGCAGCACGCATTTTGGCTATTTCCATGAAATGATTCATCCCCACAGCCCAGAAGAATGACAAACGTGGTGCGAAGGTGTCAATATCCATACCTGCATTTACACCAGTACGTAAATATTCCAGTCCGTCGGCTAATGTATAAGCCAATTCAATATCAGCAGTAGCCCCGGCTTCCTGCATGTGATAACCTGAAATACTTATTGAGTTAAACTTGGGCATGTTTTTCGATGTGTATTCAAAAATATCAGCAATAATTTTCATAGAGAATTCAGGTGGATAAATGTATGTGTTACGCACCATGAACTCTTTCAGGATATCGTTCTGAATGGTTCCGCTTAATTGATCTAAACGAACACCTTGCTCTAATCCTGCAACAATATAGAACGCAAGAACAGGAAGTACGGCTCCGTTCATAGTCATGGATACAGACATTTTATCTAACGGAATCTGGTCGAACAAGATTTTCATATCCAAGATAGAGTCAACAGCAACACCTGCTTTTCCGACATCGCCAACAACACGTTCGTGATCTGAATCATACCCGCGGTGAGTGGCAAGGTCGAATGCTATAGATAATCCTTTTTGTCCTGCTGCCAGGTTTCTTCTATAAAAAGCATTTGATTCTTCAGCTGTTGAAAATCCCGCATATTGCCTGATAGTCCATGGTTGCATTACATACATGCTTGAATATGGGCCGTGAAGAAATGGAGCTAATCCGGCAGCATAATTCAAATGCTCCATGTTTTCCAAATCTTCTTTGGTATAAGCATTCTTAACTTTTATTTGCTCGGGAGTATTCCAGCCAGCCTCAATGCCCTTTTCTTTTTCCCAGTCTTTCGCCGATTTAAATCCGGAACCGGGAAGATTTAATTGTATATTAGTAAAGTTTGGTTTCATTATTTAGTATTTAGATTAATAATAATGAGCTTGCCTGCGGTAGGCAAGAATCAAGATTTTCTAACCACAAAGTTCTCAAGGTTCACACAATGACCGCGAAGGTTTTGCTTTGTGTGCTTAGTGAAATTCTTTGTGTCCATTGTGGTTAAGTTTAACTTTAATTTTTATATTGATACAATATCTAACTTCTTAAATCCCAAGTTCTGCTTGAAATCCTTGAAGTGTTTCAATCAAATTCGATTTCATATGAATGAAATGCTTAATTCCTTTTGATTTCAATTCTTCAACACTTGCAGGATACCCGGCAACAACAGTAATTGCTTTTCCTTTTAGTTTTTCAAATACTGCCGGTGCAACAGTTGGATATTCATCATCAGAACTGCAAACCACAACAATATTCGCTTTTTGATCAAGTGCTGCTTTTATACCTTCGTCAACAGAGTTAAATCCAAGATTATCGATAACTTTAAATCCTGCACATGCAAAGAATCCTGAAGCGAATCCGGCTCTTGCTTTACGCATGGTTAAATCACCAATAGTTAATAAGAATACTCTGGGTGTTTCTTTAATTTTATCTGTTTTTAAACGCATTAATTCTATTTGCTCAGCACCACGATATGGTTTTATGGGTTCCGCAATTGCATCGTTTCTTTTACCTGATTTTGAAATTATAGTATCAGCAATTATTTTTGAGTCAGCCTTTTCTAAAGCATTTGGGTATTGATTTGTTCCTAATAAAATCTCACGGCGTGAAGCAATATTTAAGTTGCGCTTATTGGCAGTTTCATTCACTTTTTCTTGAATAAATCCTGCTTTAAAACTTTCAATATATCCACCTTTCGATTCAATTTCCTGGAATAATTTCCAAGCATGTTCAGCGATTGAAGCAGTTAAGGTTTCAATATAATATGAACCACCAGCAGGATCAGCTATCTTGTCGAAATAGGATTCTTCTTTTAAAAGAATTTGGGTATTTCGGGCAATACGATCTGAAAAATCTGTCGCTTTTTCGAAAGCATTATTAAACGGAGTAACGGTTAATGAATCAATACCGGCGATTGTTGCTGACATAGACTCTGTTGTTCCGCGAAGTAAGTTTACATAAGGATCGTAAACGGTTTGATTCCATTTAGATGTAGTAGCATGAATAATCATTTTAGCTACTTCTTTATTTTTTGGCTTGTAAGCATCAACAATTTGTGCCCATAGCATTCGTGCTGCACGGAATTTTGCAATTTCCATAAAATAATTTGAGCTTACACCGAAATTGAATTTCATGTTTTGTGCAACAGTATCAATATCCAGGCCGGTTTCAGTTAATAGTGTTAAGTACTGATTTCCCATCGACAATGCAAAGGCTAATTCCTGAACGATGGTTGCCCCGGCACTATTAAATATTTCACCATTAACCCCAATAACCCTGAAATTTGGAAGGTCTTTTGCTTTTTCAACCAGCTTTTTAGCGGTTTCAAAAACTTCATCCTGCGATTTGCAGAAATTGCCATTTAGTGAAAGATGCGAAAGAGGGTCGAAGCTAACCGATCCTTTAATTTCGTTTTTGTTGATTTTGTTTGTTTGTACTTTTTCGTTTAGAAAATCAATAAATGGATGTGCAGCTGTTGCGCCCATTATATTAAGCTCGATACTTTCCAGGTGGATGTTTTTTAATAAGGTTTCAAAATCCTGGTTCGAAAAATTTTCTTTGCATGTTACATCGAATCCAATAGAATCAACACCCTTCATTAAAACGTCGATGGCTTTTTTATTTGCAGCGGCAACGTCTGAAGCATCGATGTTTTGTCGAATAAACCAGCAATTGCATTTTGATTTATTCCCACGAACATAAGGAAACTCCCCTGGAAGATATTTAACATGTTTGAGATTTTCGATATGTTCAGCACGATAATAGGGTCTCACGCTGAATCCCTCGATAGTGCTCCATACAAGCTTTTTCTCGTAATCGGCTCCTTTCAGATCTTTATGAATCTGTTCTTCCCATTGTTGTGTAGTAATGGGAGGAAATTCTTCGAACAATTTTATCTTTTTTGTTTTGTCTGCCATAACAAATGGTTAAAATTAATTTTGTGCAAAATTAACTCATTTAGCATTAATACAAATGATTTATAACATAAATTGATTTGTATTAGAAAATAGAAAAAAAGTTACTGACTTTGTTGAAGCTATTGATATTATTATTTACATTCGCATTTAAGATATTTGGGCTGCTTAAAGAAAAGTCAGATTTTTGTTGAAAAAATCCATTAACTATTGAGTGCTTTCATAGTTAAATTTTCTTGAGCAGCCTTTTTTAATGGTTTTTTATTTGCCTGTCATATTATTTGGATTTACCCAATTGTCAAAATCTTCTTCATTTACGTAACCGAGTTCGATTGCTGTTTCTTTGAGTGTTTTTCTTTCTTCGTGAGCTTTCTTTGCAATTTCAGCTGATTTGTCGTAACCAATATGTGTATTTAAAGCCGTAACAAGCATTAGTGAGTTGTTAAGGTGCTTAGAAATATTCGAAAGGTTAGGTTCAATACCAATCACACAATTATCGGCAAACGAACGGCATGCATCACCAAGCAATGTGGCGGATTCAATAAAATTCTTGATAATAACAGGTTTAAAAACATTCAGTTCGAAATGCCCATTCATTCCTCCGATATTTATTGTAACATCGTTACCCATAACCTGTGTACAAACCATAGTTAAAGCTTCTGTCTGTGTCGGATTCACTTTACCGGGCATAATGGATGAGCCTGGTTCGTTTTCGGGTAAATTCAATTCTCCAATTCCACAGCGAGGGCCAGAACCCAATAATCGAATATCATTCGCGATTTTCATTAAACTTGCTGCCAGCGTTTTTAATGCTCCATGCGATTCAACCAATGCATCATGCGTGGCTAATGCTTCAAATTTATTTTCTGCAGTAATAAATGGCAATCCTGTCAAACCTGCTATTTCTTTTGCTACTTCTATATCAAATCCTTTTGGTGTATTTAATCCTGTTCCAATAGCTGTTCCGCCTAATGCCAGTTCGGATAGGTGAGGAAGTGAGTTTTTTAAAGTTTTTAATCCATGATCGAGTTGAGAAACATAACCCGAAAACTCCTGTCCCAATGTTAAAGGTGTTGCATCCATTAAATGAGTTCTGCCCGTTTTTACAATATCTTTCCATGTTTCACTTTTAGTTTTTAGAGCATCTCTCAGCTTTTCTAATGATGGAATGGTATTTTGAATTAAAATTTTATAGGCAGCAATATGCATGGCTGTTGGAAATGTATCGTTTGATGATTGTGATTTGTTCACATCGTCATTCGGGTGAATGATGCATTTCCCTTCGCCTAATTTATTCCCTGAAAGTACATGTGCCCGGTTCGAAATCACTTCGTTTACATTCATATTCGTTTGAGTTCCTGAACCTGTTTGCCATACAACCAACGGGAACTGATCATCAAGTTGCCCGGAAATAATTTCGTCACAAACCCGATTTATATGTTCTTTTTTATTCTCTGGTAAAACGCCCAGTTTGTAATTTACTACGGCTGCAGCTTTTTTAAGATATCCGAAAGCATGAATAACTTCAACAGGCATTTTGTCTTTCCCAATTTTAAAATTAGTGATTGAGCGTTGAGTTTGAGCACCCCAGTATTTGTCGGCAGGAACATCAACCGGGCCCATCGTGTCGTATTCTGTTCTGAACATAGTTTTTTTATTAGATTAAACAAATTTAATTGAATTAGGTTTGAAAACTATGTTTTTACATCATCCTTATCAATTAAAAATTGTCGATTAAAAAAGTTTAAAATATCTTTGAGTTTCATTTATTAATTATACTGTCCGGATGACACAAACAGAATTAGAAACCATATTGCATGAAGGCGAAGAATACCAATTAGAATTCAAAGAAAATGTAAATTCTGATCTGTCAAAGGAAATGGTCGCTTTTGCTAATTCTTCTGGTGGTAGAATTCTTATTGGAATTGATGATGACTCCAAACTTAAAGGTGTTTCCATAAATAACGAATTAAAGTCACGCATTCAGACAATTGCTAATGATTGCGATCCACGAATTGATATCAGGCTTGAAACTTTTCAAAATGTTTTGATTATTCATGTTCCTGAAGGCACAGAAAAACCCTATCGTTGCAACAAAGGTTTCTATATTCGTAATGGAGCCAATTCTCAAAAGATGGATACCGGGCAAATTGTCAATTTTGTACAACAAGAAGGCAGAATTAAATTCGATGAACAAATAAAAGTTAAAACTAATTATAAAAAGATTTTCAAACCCGAATTATTAAAAACCTTTCTTAAGATTGCCAATATTCCGCAAATCATGGGAGATGAAGATATCTTAAGAAATTTGAATGTTTTAAACAAAGACAATCTTTATTTAAATAATGCCGGAATATTATTTTTTACTGAAAAACCAGGCGATTATATTAACCAGTGTATTGTTACCTGTGGTTTGTATAAAGGAACAGAGAAAATACATATACTTGACAGAAAAGATATTAATGCTGATTTTATTACCACCATAAACGAAGCCATTATATTCTTAACCAAACACCTGAATGTAAGCTATAAAATTGAAAGTATTCAACGACAAGATATTCTTGAAATACCTGAAATTGCTTTGCGCGAAGCCGTAATAAACGCAGTTACTCACCGAAATTATTTTGAAGATGGAGCTAATGTAATGATTGAGATTTTCGATGACAGGGTAGAAATCTCTAATCCTGGTGGTTTGCCCAAAGGTCTTGAACCAAAAGATTTTGGAAAAAAAAGTGTCCGACGAAATCCTTTGATTGCAAATCTTTTTCAACGTGTACGATTTATTGAAAAGATGGGAACAGGTATCAACCGAATGAAACAAGAAGTTTTAAATGCAGGTCTACAAGAGCCACAGTATGAATTTACAGGTTTTTTTACCATTCTATTTAAAAGACCAATTGCCGAAAAAGTGGAAGAAATTAATAATAAGTTGGGTGATAAGTTGGGTGATAAGTTGGGTGATAGGTTGGGTGATAAGTTGGGCGATACTGAATTGAAAATTTTAGAACTGATTTTTTTAGATAAAAACATATCCATAACCAAACTATCGGAGAAAGTAGGAGTTAGCACTACAGCTATTGAAAATAACCTGAACAAACTTAAAGAAAAAGGAATACTTAAAAGAATAGGAAAACCAAAAACAGGTCATTGGGAGATTATTAAACCTGATTAATTTGTATAATAATAGCACAAGCGAGAACGCTTGAGTTATTAGGTGTTCCTGCTAAATGCATGCATCTATTTGTCCTATCTTTGTATTAATAAACAATACTTTATAAAAATGACAGATTTACAAAAGAAAATTGGAGAGGCAATTATTAAAGATTTAAAAAAGAAACCCAAACTTACAATACAGGAAATTTGCTTTGATCTAAAGTATAAATTCACAATTGAGGATATAAACAATGCTAAAATCAGCGATGAGTTAATAGGTTATTTACTTGATTGTGATTTACTAAAGCTAGCTAAAACAGCCAGAAAAAGGTACGAACTTACAAAGAAAGGAAGAGAATTTCAATCTTTTGAAAAATTCTATAAAGATGAAGAAGAGAAAAATGAAAACGAAAAGACGAAAAATGAATTTTATCTAAAAAGTACCGAATATCTATCTAAATCTAACGAAAGAGAGAATATAGATACTTATAGGTTTAATTCAACAATGAATTTTAATCTAAAGAATTTAAAATTGAACAAGCGGATACTAATATTAGCTTTTATTGGAATAATCATAACTATTTTAGTCTACAGGAGTGAATTAACATACCTATTTAAAAAGTTACTTACAATCCTTTAAAAGATCACTGCGTAATACTTCTTCAAACTTTTTTCTATGAAATTAACTTTAGGATTATTTAAAATATTAATATAATAATTAACACGAACATCATTTTGTTAGTTTATTATTAAAAACAAATTTAAAGTAAAATGGTTTGATGCGTATTTTAAGAAAAACTGATCAAACCATTTGTAGAGAATTGCAATATTGATTTTATCCCATCATCCTGTAAAAATCATTTCCTTTATCATCAACAAGAATAAATGCAGGAAAGTTTTTAACTTCGATTTTGTAAATGGCTTCCATTCCTAACTCGGGATATTCGAGTAATTCAACCTTGGTAATATTTTCTTTAGCCAGTAATGCTGCAGGCCCGCCAATACTTCCCAAATAGAATCCTCCATATTTTTTACATGCATCGGTAACAGCCTGGCTTCGGTTTCCTTTGGCAATCATTATCATACTTCCACCAAGACTTTGGAATTGATCAACATATGAATCCATGCGGCCTGCAGTTGTTGGGCCAAACGATCCTGAAGGCATTCCCTTAGGCGTTTTTGCCGGGCCGGCATAATAAATGGGGTGATCTTTTATATACTGTGGCAATCCTTCACCACTATCGATTCGTTCTTTTAACTTAGCATGGGCAATATCGCGGCCAACAATGATTGTTCCATTGAGTGATAATCGTGTACCAACAGGGTGTTTTGATATCTCTGCTAAAATAACCTTCATGGGTTGATTCAAGTCAATAGTAATTCCTCCCGATTCGTCTGCTTTGCGGTACTTTTCAGGAATAAACTTTCCGGGATTGTTTTCCATCTTTTCTATCCAAATTCCATCTTTATTTATTTTGGCTTTAATGTTACGATCGGCTGCACACGAAACACCCATTCCCACGGGACAAGAAGCTCCATGTCTTGGTAAACGGATTATTCTAATATCCAGCGCGAAATATTTTCCTCCAAACTGAGCTCCAATTCCCAGTTTATATGCAGCATCTAAAATTTTATTTTCCAGCTCAACATCTCGAAAAGCCTGTCCGCCATCATTCCCTTTTGTTGGTAAACGATCAAGGTATTTTGCTGATGCCAGCTTAACCGTTTTTAAACATGATTCGGCAGAAGTTCCGCCTATAACAAATGCTACATGATAAGGCGGACATGCAGCTGTTCCTAATGATTTTAGTTTTTCGATCAGGAATTTTTCAAGTTTTTCAGGATTTAACAAGGCTTTTGTTTCCTGGTAAAGAGTGGTTTTGTTTGCCGAACCACCTCCTTTAGCTATAAAAAGGAATTTATACTCATCACCACCGGTAGCGTAAATATCTATTTGTGCAGGAAGATTTGTTCCGGAGTTTTTTTCTTTGTACATATCCAGAGGAATGGTTTGGGAGTATCTCAGATTTTCTTCGGTGTATGTTTTGTAAACTCCTTTCGAAAGAGCTTCTTCATCTTTTCCATCAGTCCATACCTGTTGGCCCTTTTTTGCAACAATTGTTGCAGTACCTGTATCCTGGCAAAATGGCAATTCCCCTTTTGCCGATACATCTGCATTTCGAAGTAAAGAGAGTGCTACATATTTGTCGTTCTCACTGGCTTCTGAGTCATTAAGAATTGCAGCAACCTGCTTTACATGTTCTGTACGAAGCATGAATGATGTATCACGTAATGCTGCTTGTGCTAACTTTGTAAGTCCATCGGATTCGACTTTAACAATTGTTTCTCCTTCAAATTTTGAAACGGAAACATGATCTTTGGTGAGTAAATAGTATTCTGTTTCATCTTTCCCGAGAGGAAAAGGTTCCTGGTAGTTAAATTCCGGAGTTGCCATTTGATATCTTTTAAGTTAGTTTTATTTAAAAAAACAGAACTGAAAAGATACAAAAATTATAATAAGGTATCAATATGTTCTAAAATATCTCCTAAAACGGCCTTGTTTCCGGATACTATTATCGGGCGACGAATTAATTTTGGATTTTCAGCCAGAATCTTTATCCATTGCTCATCGGGTAAATCTTTACCTTTGAAATGTTGTTTATAATCGGCTTCCTGAGTTCTCACAATATCAACAGGTTTAAGCCCAAGTTTTTTTAAAATTTCTTTTAAACTTTCCGGTGTGAATGGTTTATCTTTTAAATACCCAATAATTTCAGGCTTTATACCCTTATTCTCTAAATATTTCAGTCCATTCCGGCTTTTCTGGCATTTGGTATTGTGATAAATCTTAATTGACATACTATTCGATTAACTTAAAAATTTCATCAATTGATTTTTTAGGTTTGGGTTGAATGGTTTTACTTGGTTTTCCTATGGCGACAAACGATATTAAATGATAAGGTTCTGAAATTCCAATAATCTTTTCCAGTTCTGTTTTTGCAATCATTGGGGCACTTAGCCAACATGCTCCATACCCCAGGTCAACAGCCGTAAGTAATATATTCTGAATGGCAGCTCCTGCACTTTGCATATCAGGGAAATTCCTCATCTTATTAATTTCGTCGTGGCTTAAATTAACACCCATTTCGAGAACTGATTCATAATTTTCCATAGCTATAGCAATTACAGCTGGGGCATTTTCAAAAAAAGTGGCAAACCATTCAACCTGTGAGAGTACATTTTTTGAAGCAATTGAATTGTTTGAAGGTACTTCTTTTAATTTTTTGGCTACTTTATCGGCCATTAAGCTCAAGGTTTCAGGTTTTGTTATGGCGGTAAACATCCAGGGTTGGTAATTGTTAACACTCGGGGCTAATCCTGCCCGTCGTACTATTTCTTTTAAATCATCAACTGAAACTTTTTCATTTGTAAAAGTTCTTATACTTGTTCTAAGCTCTATTGCTTTTTTTAATTCCATAATTTATAGTTTATATTTTTAATGAAATTTATGAAAAATACAAATAACATTGATTTTTTAAATCAACATTATTAAGAGCAATATTGTTTAAATTTTATAAAAATCTATTTGTGATGAATTAAATGTGAAAGTATAGATTCAAAGATTGCATATCCATCGGTGTTTCCCAGTTCGTCGTCTGAAGCACGTTCAGGATGAGGCATCATACCAAAAACGTTTTTTTTCTGATTACAAACACCCGCGATATTTTCAATAGACCCATTTGGATTTGCCTCTGATGTAATTTCGCCATGCTGATTGCAATACCTGAAAAGAATTTGTCCATTTACTCTCATTTGCTGAAGTGTTTCTTCACTGGCATAATATCGGCCTTCGCCATGTGCAATGGGTATTTTTAACGGTTTTTGTTTATCCAGTTTATGAGTTATTGCATTCGTTGTATTGTCAGGAATAATATAAACATTTTTGCAAATAAACTTTTGATTCTCGTTGTGCAGCAATGCTCCTGGCAATAATCCTGATTCACATAAAATCTGGAATCCATTGCAAACACCAAATACAAAACCTCCGTGATGTGCAAATTCAATCACCTTTTCCATAATGGGCGAATAGCGGGCAATGGCGCCTGATCGTAAATAATCACCATAAGAAAACCCCCCGGGCAAAACTATTGCATCAACATTTTGAAGATCAGTATCTTTATGCCACAATTCAACTACTTCTTGTTCCATAATATTACGAAGTACATAAATCATGTCCATATCGCAATTTGAACCCGGGAAAATGACTACACCAAATTTCATTTGAAAATGTTTTTGAAATTTATTTTAACTCAAATATATGACTGCTGTGTTTATCAGCATTTTTTTCACATCTCAAATATAGAGATAATAAACATGTCGTACAAATATTCATTTTTACTTTTTATCAGTTTTAAATATTTCTTACCTTCGACTTATAATAAACAATCGATTATGAAAGCATTGAAAATCATTTTAAAAGGGATTGCCTTCCTGGTTATTTTTCTTATAGCCTTTTTAGTATTTGCAACAATTACGGATTTTAAACCAGTTGCATCAGAAGTTATTTACGAGTCTGAGTCGCCAGATTTAATAGATGTAAATACTAATCTTAGTTTAATGATTTGGAATATTGGTTATTGTGGTTTAAGTGACGACATGGATTTTTTTTACGATGGAGGTAAACAGATTAGAACATCAGGAGAAAATGTTAAAAACAATATTAGTCAAAATGTAAAATTTATTAGTAAGAACGACAGTCTTTCGTTCGTGTTATTGCAAGAAGTGGATTTATATTCACGCAGAAGTTATTTTACGAATCAATTTGATACTTTAAATAACAGGCTAAGTAAACACAAGGGATTTTTTGCAAAAAATTATGATGTAAAGTTTGTTCCAACACCTCCACTTAACCCCCTGGGAAGAGTTAAATCAGGAATAGCCGGCTATTCTGTTTACAATCCTTCAACAGTAACCAGGTATTCTTTTCCGGGAAATTTCAGCTGGCCAACAAACTTATTTATGCTTGACAGGTGTTTCCTGGTAATGCGATTTCCAACCACTAACAATAAAGAATTGCTCGTGATTAATACACATAATTCTGCTTATGATGATGGTTCCTTAAAAATTCAGCAAATGGAATATTTAAAGAAGTTTTTAACCGATGAATACAATAAAGGGAATTACATAATTGTTGGCGGCGATTGGAATCAAAATCCTCCCCAAATGGCAAGAGAAGATTTGAAAGAAAATTCCCCCGCAAAACGGTTCATTCTTAATTCCGTGCCAGACAACTACATTCCTGAAAGATGGAGCTGGGTTTATGATCCTGGCACTCCGACAAACAGGTATTTAAATATGCCATATAACGAAAAGGAAAGTATAAAAATCACTATTGACTTTTTTCTGATTTCTCCTAATATTGAAAGCATTTATGTAAAAGCAGCAGATTTAAATTTTAAACATTCCGATCATCAACCCGTTTTTTGTGTTGTAAAACTTAAATAAATCTATATTTTTCATAATTATTGACATTGGAATTTACCTAATTTTGCCAACTAAATAAAGTAAAGCAAAATAATGGTTAAAAAAATTCTTCTGATTTTATTAGCTTTTGATACCACTTGTATAACTAAAGGAAATGATTTAGAAGATAATCATAAGCCTGTTAACCTGAACTGCCAAATTGATATCATGAGCCAGCACCTTTGGCGGGGATATACCATGAGTAATTTACCCACGTTTGAACCTTCATTTGAAATCCGTGTAAAAGATGTTACATCCGGAGTTTGGGCGGCTCAGAGTATTGATGGAAAATATTCCGAGCTCGATATTTATTTAAAATATTCATATAAAAATATTTCAATAGGAATTTTCGATTATTATTGCCCGCCAACATTTAAGCAGGTAAGCGGTTTTTTTGATTACAATCAGGGTTCTACAAAACACACGTTGGATTTTCATTTATATTATAATGGGACTGAAAAATTACCATTTAAATTTCTTCTGGCAACAATGGTTTATGGTGATGATATTAATCCTGAAACAAATAAGAACTACTTTTCAACATACGCTGAAATAGGTTATGAACAGTATATTCAGAATATTAAGGTTAATTATATTTTAGGAATAAATCCATACAAAAGCTACTATGGAGAATCGTCCGGAATTATAAACACGGGTATAAAAGTAATTGGAAATTTATCTTTTTCCGGGAAAAAATCTATCCCGGTACAGTCATCTATTCTCGTGAACCCCATGAATGATTCGGTTTACCTGGCAATGGGATTTACGCTTTAGTTCTGATTAAATAATTTGGGTTTTCAAAATTCTTTCTCAAACCTTTTGCAATTAAAGCATTTTTAATATCTTTAATTTTCAAAATACTATGCAAGTTGTTGTTTTATTCCCGATATAGAAATTTCGCAATAAATATCAGCTGTACATTGTATCTTAAGTTAAATAAAAATGAATAAATAGAACTTAAATTTTAATTGTTTGTTATTTTTTTTAATAGATTTAAACAGGTTTTTTAAATAACACAATTAAATAGCTATTTTTGCATTCGTATAAAAACTATTTTCATAAAAGGCCGTATTACTATTTAATTTTAATAAAGAAATTAAATGATTTTATCAGATCAGGAAGTTCAATTTTTTGTAACAACAATAAAAAATGCTTCGCAATACGATTTTAGCGAGTATTCGGAGAAATCACTAAAAAGGAGGTTGCAAAAAATTCTTCTCGACACCAACCTTGATCTGCTCGGGTTGATTAATAAAATCAAAACAAGTAAAGACTTTCTCGAACAAACAGTTAAAGATATTACAGTAAATACAACTGAACTTTTCAGGGATCCCCAAATATGGCAAACATTAAAATACAGAATCCTTCCCAAGTTCTCGGAAAATAAAAACATAAACATCTGGCATGCCGGTTGCTCAACAGGACAAGAAGTATATTCCATGATGATTTTATTAAATGAGCTGGATTTACTCGATAAAGCCAAGATTTTTGCCAGCGATATTAATACCGATGCCCTGGATGCAGCAAAAAAAGGAGTTTATAAATACAGGTTTAACATTGGGTATCTCGATAATTTTGATAAAGTAATAAAAGAGAATCCATTTAATTACGATGAGTATAACGATGTTCCCTATAGTAAATACTTTAAAATTGATAAAGTTTCCGACTCTATTTTAATGAATGACTTTTTAAAGAAAAAACCTATTTTCCGTCAGCACGACTTGGTTAAAGGAGAAAATCTGTATTTTGCAAAATTCGATTTAATATTATGCAGGAATGTTATTATTTATTTCAAATATAGCTTACAAAACAAAGTATTTAAACTTTTTCACGATCATTTATATACAAATGGGTATTTGGTTTTGGGTATGCACGAAACCATGCTGGGCGAAATAGCATCACGTTTCGATAAAAAAGGACAAGCATACAGGAAAAAATAAATTTGATTTACACGTTTTTATTTAAGAATGAGCAGGTACGAATTAGGCATAGTAGATATAAGGAGCATCATTAAATTATTAGATGATGTGTATAATTATGATTTTAAAAATCACGCTCTTACTTTTTTTAAACGCAGAGTAGAAAACTTTATTAAAACACAGAACCTGAAAGATACAGAAGGATTTATTCAGAAAATTGAAAAAGATCGATCGTTTTTTGAAGTGTTTTTAAAGGATATTTGTGTTGAGACTACCGAAATGTTCCGGGATCCTTCTCTGTGGAGGCTTCTTAAAGAAGACATACTTCCCAAAAATATTGTAAATAATCCAAACTATAAAATCTGGATTCCCGAAGTTTCTTCTGGCGAAGAACTCTTCTCTTTGGTAATTGTACTTAAAAAATTACGATTACTCGATAAAGTCCAGATTATTGCATCAAGCATTAGCGATATTAACCTGGAACGAATTAAAGCGGGAATTTTCGATCCTAAAAAAATTGAAGTAAATGATGCAAACTTCAGCCGTGTTTTTACCGACAATAGTTTATCTGATTACTACACTTTAAAAGAAGATGGAGCATATTGGGATATATCACTCATCGAAAATGTTAAACTTATTAAACAAAATATTATATTTGATGATTATCCTAAAGGTATTAAAATGATAATATTCAGGAATCAAATGATTTATTGCAACCAGATACTACAGGAAAGATATTTAAAAATAATGCATTATAGTCTGGTTCCTTCGGGCCATTTATTAATTGGGAACAATGAAAAAATTGATTATTGGAACTCGGATAAAGATTTTGTTTTAATAAGCGATACAGAAAGTATATATAAAAAGAAATTATCATAAAAGTTCAATGTATAAAGCAGTAGTAATAGGTGGATCGGCAGGTAGTTTCCAGGTAATAACCCGGATATTAAATTCGTTGCCAAAAAATTTCCCATTACCTGTTCTGCTTAGCTTACACAGGCTAAAACATGTTCGTTCAGGTTTTGTGGAAGCATTATCAATTAAATCAGCTATTGAAGTTGTTGAACCTTCCGATAAAGACACGATAAAACCAGGAAAAGCATACCTCGCCCCATCAAACTATCACATGTATATTGAGTTAAACAAAAAGATTGCCCTTTCAACCGAAGAACCGGTAAATCATTCAAGGCCATCCATTGATTTAACTTTCGAAACGGCAGCACAGGCTTACCGTGATAAAATTGTAGGAATAATTCTTTCAGGAGCAAATCGTGATGGAGCTTATGGACTCCAAAAGCTTAAACAACTGGGAGGATTAGCCATTGTTCAGGATCCAAACGAATGCCAGGTAAAAACAATGACTGAAGCATCCTTGAAAATGACCCAGGTAGATCATATATTTACAACTCAACAAATAATTAACTTTTTACAAAGTCTTAAATGATTTTAAAACATGGGAAACTTGAAAAAATATAAGATTATTGCTTTTTGCACCCTGTTTGTTCAGCTTGTTGTGTGTTTTATTTTATTTTCTCAAATTCAGAATTTATCAGTTTTACATCATGTTGATAGCAATAAAACATTTATTTACTTAATGCTGGTAATAAATATATGTATTAGCCTTATTCTTTTTATTTTAATAATATTGCTCTCCAAAAAGAATGAATCAATAGATCTGAAATTTGAAAATAAAATTGACATTTTTGAAGATAAACAAAAATCAGAGAACGATTCCTTTGAAAAAAACGCCGAAGAAATAGATATAGAACATTATTTAAAAAAAATTATCCCAAAGGATGATTCAAAAATGAACATGCAAAAGTTTTCAGAAAAAATATTAAGCAACCTTGCCAAAGAGTTCGATATTGTTCAGGGCTTGTTTTTTATTAAAGAAAAAAAATCAAACGAATTTTCAATTAGTGGTAAATATGCTTACTTTGGAGAAACAGAACCTGAAAACTTTAAAACCGGGGAAACTCTTTCAGGACAGGTAGCAAAAAATATGAAAATACTTTATCTTAGCGAAATTCCCGAAAATTATGTTACTATTCTTTCGGGTTTGGGAAGTAGTTCTCCAAATCAATTAATAATAATACCGGTTATAAGTAATAATGAAACAATAGCAATAATCGAACTGGCATCATTTAAAGAATTTAATAAAAGCACTCAGAAAATAGTTGAAGCAGTTTCGTTTAAAATCGGCGAAACACTGACAAATTTTAACAAATAGAGTAAATGTATTATGGTTAACAGAAATCATAACATGAGTTCAAAATCGTACAATGATATTTTAATAGGTGCAGGAATATCCCTTATTTTTCCTGTTATAGCCTGGATGATTGATATTATTGCTCATAATTCACCTGTTACGTTTACATCAATAAAAGAAATTCATCAAAACAATCCTGTTATATGGATTATTGATTTTGCACCCGTTATAATATCCTTAATAATTTATATTTACCTGCTTAAACAAGAAAAAGACAGAGAAGTATTTCAAAAAGTTATTGAACAGCGAAATGCCGATATAAGCAGAAATGCAACATTTGCCAAGCAAATTGGCGAAGGTAAATACGATGTTCAATATAAAGTTGTTGATAATAACGATATTCTTGGGAAATCGTTATTGGTAATGCGCGACAATTTACTGGCAAATAATAAAAAAGAAAAAGAAGAAAATTGGATTTCTGAAGGAAGAGACATTACCCAGAATATCCTCAGGATGCATACAAATATTAATGAGCTTGCTTATGATATAATTGTTCAATTAATTAAATACATTGATGTAATTCAAGGAGCATTTTATATTTACGAAGAAGAAAGCGACAAACTTGTAAACCTTGCTACATATGCGTACAATAGGCGCAGGTTTATAAATCAGGAGTTTAAAATAGGTAGTGGATTGATTGGCCAGTGTGCTTATGAAAAGGATATCGTTTACAGAACCGAAATACCCGATGATTATGCTACAATTACTTCAGGAATTTTAGGCGATAAAAAACCATCCAGCATTCTTATTGTTCCTTTAATTACAGAAGAAAAATTGCAAGGTGTTTTAGAATTTGCATCCATAAAACCAGAATTTCCAAACTTAACAATTACACTGTTAAAAGAGCTTGGCGAGATTATTGCCCGTACGCTTTATAATCTGAAGATGAATCAGAAAACGGAGCGGTTATTGCAAGAATCCCAACAAATGACCGAAGAGCTTAAAGAAAACGAAGAAGAACTTCGTCAAAATGCCGAAGAGATGAGAGCAACCCAGGAAGAGCTCGAAATATCGAACAGGAAACTGGAGGCTCAGATTAAAGAAGTAGAAAATGCTCAAAAAAGATTACATTCATTACTCGAGAATGCTTCCGAGGTTATTTCAATTTATGATAAAGAACTGAAGCTTAAATACCAGAGTCCATCGGTTAGCCAGATTTTAGGATACACTCCCGAAGAAATGATGAGTGGAAAAGATATGGACAGGTTAACGGCAAAAGGTGAAGCAGCAATGAAAGAAATGTTCGACCTGTTACTTAATGACCCAAATACTCCGCGTGCAATTCAATATACTTATATTAAAAAAGACGGTAAAAAAATACACATAGAAACAACAGGACGCAACCTGCTTCACGATTCGGCTATTAATGGAATAATCCTAAACTCACAGGATATTACAGAACGTAAACGCGCAGAAAAAGAAGAACGAATGAAAAGTAAAATGCAGTCACTTTCTGAAAACAGTTTGGACTTAATTTTACGAATGAACACGAAAGGACAGTTTTTCTATGCAAACCCGGTTGTTGAAGATTTTATTGGTGCTAAATCTAAAGATGTAATAAACTCAAGAATCGAAGATTTAACTATTGACGAAATTCTGATTAACTTTTTTAAAGATGCCATTCGTCATATCCGGAAGACAAACCAGAAATTAAATCAGGAAATTACAATTCCCACTATTTCTAAAGGCAATCGTATTATGAGCTTTAATGCTATACCTGAATTTAACGAGAACGAACTTGAAACAATCCTCTTTGTGGGGCATGATATTACAGAAGCCAAAGAAATTGAGCTCGAGATAAAAGAAAAAAACAATAAAATTAATGAAAGCATAAATTACGCTCAAAGAATTCAATCATCAATTCTTCCAAGCAATACGCTCATTCAGGAATATTTGCCCAAATCATTTATTTTTTATTTACCTCGCGATGTGGTAAGTGGTGATTTCCCCTGGTTCTTTAAGAAAGAGGATATTATTTATATTGCGGCTGTAGATTGCACGGGGCATGGAGTTCCCGGGGCACTTCTGTCATTTATAGGATATTTCCAGTTAAATAATATCGTTGACCATGATATTAATTTTACGGCAGGCCAAATACTCGACAAGTTGCATTTTGGTGTTCGCACTACTTTAAAACAAGACAGGGTAGATGCTGAAGCCAGAGATGGTATGGATATAGCATTATTGCGAATTGATCTTAAAAAGAAAGAACTCCAGTTTGCCGGTGCTCACAGGCCATTATACCTTTTGCGAGATGGGGGATTAACAGAATTTGATGGAAACAGAAAAGCTATTGGAGGTATTCCTCACCGTAAAAAAGCAGAAAAAGATTTTGAAAATCATGTTATTGAAATTAAAAAAGGAGATAAGATATTTTTCTTCTCCGATGGTATGCCTGATCAGGTTGGAGGCCCTGATGGCAGGAAATATTCTCCCCAGAGAATCCGCGTTAATATCATAGAAAACAAAGACCTTACAATGCAACAATATGCAAACCTGTTTTCAACTGATTTTAAAAAGTGGAAAGGAAAAAACAAACAAATTGATGACGTGTTATTAATTGGAATAGAATTTTAATTTTTTATTAAATTTAATAAATATTAATTTTACAATCTATGGATAAAAGTAATGTAAAAGGTTTTCTGGAATTCGTTTATGATTTTTACCGGTCCATGAAGGCCCACGAAATTACTTTGGTATATGAAGGTGAAATAACCCACCAAATTACCAAAGCATTTACTTCTCTTACAGAATCAAATATGGCCAAAGAGTCAGAAGCAAATTCTGTACAGAAGAAAGTATTTCATGTTATGGTTGAGTGCCTGCAGAATATTAGTAAACATGCCGATTCATTCGGCTCTGATGATTTCTTATTCGCGGGGCGCGGTATATTTATGGTAAGTAAAGGAAAAAACGATTATCATGTTACAACCGGTAATGTAATTGAAAATGATAAAATCGAAGAACTTACCGAAATGCTGGACCATATCAATAGCCTCGATAAAGAAGGCTTAAAAGATTTGTATAAAAACCAGATGAAAGAAGGCAGATTATCGGAAAAAGGAGGTGCGGGGCTTGGCTTTATTGATATAGCACGTAAAACAAGCCAGAAACTTGATTACCACTTTTTGCCTATCGACGAGGGAAGTTCGTTTTTCCTTCTGACATCATCAATTTCCAGAATTGCTTAATATAATAATAATAATTATACCATGGAAGTAATTAAGATCAAAGGTACCGACGATACTCCAACTGTAATTCTTGATAAAGAAAGCGGGATATTTGAAATCTCAGGCAGATCGCTCCCTGAAGATGTGACTACCTTTTATGAACCAATATTAAACTGGCTCGACGAATACCAGGAAGAAGCAAATGCAAAAACAGTATTTTCTTTTAAACTCGTTTATTTTAATACAGCCTCTTCAAAGCTCATTCTCGATATTTTAATGAAACTTGAAGAAATGCACGAAAATGGCAAAGAAGTATTAATTAAATGGTTCTTCCCCGAAGATGACGAAGATATGGAAGAAGCGGGCGAAGAATATGCCGACATTGTTGATGTTCCTTTTGAACAGGTGAGTTATACTTTATAGGTGCTTATTCTTTGTTTTTACTTATTTGAATCGTTTAATTTTAGATTATGAGTGAAGAGATATTAAAAGCCCTTATGCAATTATTTGCATTAATTGTAAAACAAGACGAAGGTGTTGAGTCTAATGAAAGGGAATATGTAGAAAATTTTTTAACTCAGCAATTAAACGATGAAGCTGTTCCTGAATACCTGGCTCTTTTTGATGAAATGGCCGGTTTAACAGGAGACGATAAAGAAGAAAAAACAGATAAAATTAAACTTACATCCGTTAAAGACTCTGTCCGGATTTTAGGTATTTGTAAAAAAATCAATAAAACATTAACTCAAAAACAAAAAGTTATTGTTCTTGTTCGTCTTTTCGAGTTAATTAATGCCGACAGAAAATTCTCGGAACAACGTATGGCAATTATTAATACTGTTGCCGAAGTTTTTAAGCTTACTAAAGAAGAGTTTGTTAGTATTGAAAGTTTTGTAATTAATAATGAAGTAGAAAAACTCGATTTCTCATGTAACTTAATAATAAGTGAGAAAAAACTTGATACAAAAGAATGTAAACAGGTAAAAGTAGATGCTCTTAACGGGCATATTCTTATTCTACAGGTAAAAAGTGTTGACCTTTATTTTATGCGTTATACGGGGCAGGAAGATTTATTTTTAAACGGACTGCCTGTAAATTATAAACGAATCTATTTATTTGCTAACGGGGGAACAATAAAGCTCCCTAAAGGAAAACCAATATATTACAGCGATATTGTTGCACACTATCTTGCCGACAGCACATCAATAAAGATTTCGTACACAACCCAAAATGTTAATTTCATTTTTCCTAATGGAGGAATAGGGTTACGAGATATAAACTTTTCAGAAGATCAGGGTAAACTTATTGGATTGATGGGAGCAAGTGGTGCTGGTAAAACCACATTACTTAATGTTTTGGCAGGCATAAGTGAGCCTACAAGTGGCGAAATTCTTATTAATGGAATAAATTTACATACTGAAAAAGAAAAACTCGAAGGTGTTATAGGTTATATTCCCCAGGATGATTTACTTATAGAAGAATTAACGGTTTATCAAAACCTGTATTACAATGCAAAACTTTGTTTTAACGATAAGTCCGAAGAAGAAATCAATGCATTAGTTGATAAAACCCTTGTAAATCTGGGCTTGCACGAGAGAAAAGATTTAAAAGTAGGTTCGCCACTCAATAAAATGATTAGCGGGGGCCAACGAAAAAGATTAAATATTGCTCTCGAGCTAATCCGTGAACCATCCATACTTTTTGTTGATGAACCAACATCAGGATTATCATCCCGCGATTCCGAGAATGTGATGGACTTGCTAAGGGAATTAGCACTTAAAGGGAAATTAATTTTTGTAGTTATTCACCAGCCATCATCAGATATTTATAAAATGTTTGATAATATGATGATTCTCGATACCGGGGGATATATGATTTATTATGGAAACCCGGTTGAAGGAGTTATGTATTTTAAACGCCTCGATGCCCAGATAAATAGCGAAGTGGGTGAATGCCCGACATGCGGGAATGTAAATCCAGAGCTTATTTTTAATATTATTGAAGCTCGTGTTGTTGATGAGTATGGTAAATACACCTTACAACGAAAAATATCGCCCCAGAAATGGGAAGAAAATTTTAAAGAAAATATAAAGCTGTCACTAGTTGAACCCGTTGTTGAACCACCACCATCAACATTAAGGATTCCTTCATGGATTAAACAGTTAAGTATTTATACTATTCGCGACTTTTTATCAAAAATAAGTAATAAACAATATATTGCCCTTAATTTGCTTGAAGCACCAGTACTGGGTTTTATTCTTTCATATATCATCCGGTATATTGCCGACCCAAATTCAAGAGAATATATTTTCAGGGAAAACGAAAATATTCATATCTATATTTTCATGGGCTTAATTGTTGCCCTGTTCTTAGGATTAACAATTAGTGCCGAAGAGATTTTTCGCGACAGGAAAATTTTAAAACGCGAGGCTTTTCTTAATTTAAGCCGTTCGAGTTATTTAATATCAAAAATATTTATTCTGTTTAGTATATCGGCTATTCAGGCATTGTTGTTTGTTTTAATAGCCAATAATATCCTGGGTGTGCGAGGAATGTTTTTCGAATACTGGTTTGCTTTATTTACTACAGCAGCGTTTGCAAACATGATGGGATTAAACGTTTCTGCATCGTTTAATTCCGCTGTAACCATTTATATACTAATTCCATTATTAATGATTCCTATGATGATATTAAGCGGGGCAATGTTCCCGTTTGATAAAATGAACCGGTCTATAGGAAGTGTTAAAAAAGTACCCTGGGTTGCTGAATTTATGCCAACCAAATGGTCGTTCGAAGCTTTAATGGTAAATCAATTTAAAAACAATGAATTTCAAAAAAATTTTTACGATATCGAAAAACGCGAAAGTAATGCAGATTTTAAACAGGTTTATTATCTCCCCGAATTATCAAAACAATTAACATATATTGAAGATAACTGGTACCGCTTTAATGAGCCTGATGTTAAAGTTCAGGTTACTGACGCATTAGCCTTATTAAAAAACGAGCTTAATAAAGAACAAGACAGAACAGGTATCTTTTTCGAGTCTGCTCATCAACTTGATACTTCCGTGTTTAACGAGATAGTTTTAGGTAAAACGAGCGATTATTTAAACAAACTGGAATCTTATTATAGTACAATATTTCAAAAAGCAAACAACGAAAAAGAAAACAAAATACGATATTTATTAAAAACTCAACCTGAATTATACCGGGCTAAACGAGATGCATATCACAACGAAAGTGTTGAAGATCAGGTTAAAAAAGTTTTTGAAAAAAATAAAATTTTACGATACAAAGATGAACTGGTACAGCAAATTGATCCTGTATATAAAGACCCGGATATTGAGGGATTCTTGAATTTCAGATCTCACTTTTTTGCTCCACAGAAATATTTTCTTGGACAATACCGTGACACGTACTGGTTTAACATGATTTTTATTTGGGTAATGACCTTGTTTTTCTATGTAACATTATATTATGAAGTTCTTAAAAAAGTCCTAACTTTACCCGAGTACATTAAGTTAAGAAAATAATTGTTTCTTAATATTGAATATTTTTATATCTTTATAGGATATGTTTAATTTACATAAATTGATAAATCAACCAAAGAAAACTATGATTAAACGTTTGATTTATATATTCATACTTACTCTCATTTTTGCATCATGTAAAAATGATAAAAAAGCAGACGGAGATTTTTCAACAGAATTTAATGTTCCCGATTCGGTTATTTATGAAGGCGATTTGGAAATTTCAGAATCAGCAATGGATGAAATTGTACAAAATATTTCTTCCCCTGTTGAAATGGCTGCCCTTATAAAAAGCCTGGGAGTTCCTTTTTCAAAAGATTATCTTGCCACAACTGATTATATTGATAATTACGACACGAATTTTAAAAAAGCATTGGGCCTGGGAATCTTTGGTGCTGATTTGGGATACTTAAACATGTATAATAAAACAGGTTCTGTTATCGACTACATCTCAGCAATTAAAACATTAGCCGATGGAATTCGTGTGGGCCAGTTTTTTGATTTTACCACGCTTAAACGATTAGCTACGAACAATCAAAACCTTGATTCATTGATGTACATTTCAGTTCAGAATTTTAATCAAATGGACCGATATTTGCGTGAGAATAACCGAAGCAATTTAAGTTCTTTGATTGTTGCCGGTGTTTGGATTGAAGGGATGTATCTTGTGGGTGAAGTTGCCAGAAAATCTCCAAGCGCGGAGTTATCTGAAAAAATTGGGGAGCAAAAGATTATACTAAGTAATTTAATGATTTTACTTAACAATTATGAAAAAGATCCAAAATTTAAGGAACTTATTGAAGACTTAGAAGAAATCCAGAAATTATTTAAGAATGTTATCATTACATACGAAAAAGGCGAACCCGAAGCAGTTGAAGAAGATGGAATGTTGGTAATTAAACAGAACGATAAACAGTTTATTGAAATTTCTGATGAAATCAGGAATAAAATAATCAACAAAACGGCTGATGTACGTAATAAAATAATTCAATTGTAAATATGAAATACAGGTATATATTATTTGCTTTGTTTGCAATTTTTTTATTTGGGTATAGTTTAAAAACAAATGCTCAGTCTGGTCAGGAATTGGTAGATATTTGTAATATTATTGCAGATGATGCAACATACTTAAAAGATTTTCAGGTTAAACTTGATGCTGCAAAACCTGGCGAGGAAAAACCTTCATCACGGTTTTCGGTTGTTTTAAGTAAAAATACAATTTATCGCTTCTCAATTTGTAATTCAAAAGATTATCCCGGTAAAGCAATTGTTCAACTATACGACAACAACAGGTTATTAGGCAGTAATTATATTGTTGCTACAGGTAAAAATTACCCGTCATTCGATTTTCAATGCCAATCTACAGGGGTTTATCATATTTTTATTGATTTCAAGGAAGGAGAACAGGGACTGGCTGTTGCACTTTTATCTTTTGTAAAGAAATTCTAGATATTTTATATTCTGTTTTTAAATTGCTCATTTAATTCGAATGAGCAATTTGCATATATACAAGTCCTGCGTATAGTAGTAATAATACGATGTTTAAAAAAAAGCTCTTCTTGGTTGAATAAAAATAATCAGTTAACAAAAACGAAACGGGAATGCTTAAAATATAAATTATTTCATAAGATACTCTTTTAAAGAAAAGAAATATTGAAAGGCCTATTAAGAAATACAAGAGGTTTATTACAAAATACTTTCTCGTTTTAATTTTTCGGTTTTGGTAATTTCTAATTATATTGTAACTGGCTATTAAAATTATAAATAGTAAAAATGAATAAAAGAGGATTGAAGAAAGAGAGATACTTTTAAAATTCGTTACAATCATAAATTCATTTTTGATATTGTAAAGAATAGTATATAAAGCAACATTGTCCAGAAAAACATAATACATAACAAAAGCAAACAAAACAGGAGTGAGGAATCCCAAAATACTTACTATCCATTCTCTGCCAATAAATGGCCGCATAATAATTAAAGAAGCCCAAATTAATAATTGAAAAATAGCGAATGGAGCCCAGATAAGACTTGCTATCGCGATAAAAAATCCGGCAAGATAGATTTGACTTAAAGCATAATCTGACCGGTAAATTTTAAATATTAAATCAAGGGCAAAGAAAATAAAAAAATTACCAAGTAGAACAGGATTAATCCCCTGAATATCAATAAGACTACTCGAAATTAGTATATAAAAAAATGCAGGTAAAAAAGTTCTGGCATTTATTAAAATATACTTTTGATTTAATTTGACAATCAGAAGGCTTTGTATAATTATAAGTAAGAAAGCGAACACGTTGAGAATTATCATGTTCCCTTTAAAAAATCCGAGAGCTAATTTGTATAAAGGCATTGAAGATGAATCCATTTTAAAATCTAAAACAGGAGGGTAAACAATTGTTAAAAACCAAAGAGCGAACCCTGATAAAATAGCCAGAATTAGTACAAATGGCCTGTTACTTTTTAATATCTCTGATGTCATAATGATTATTTTAGATCAAACCCAATATCTTTTCTGTAGTATTTACCTTCGAAATCAATTATATCTGCATTTTCCCTGCTTTTATTTAATGCTTCAAAAATAGTTTCCCCGTAAGATGTAATAGCCAAAACCCTTCCCCCGTTTGAAACAACGCTGTTACCATCGATTCTCGTTCCTGCATGAAAAAGCAAAGAATTATTAACCAGATTTAAGTTTTTAATAATTTTACCATTTTCATAATTTCCGGGATATCCACCCGAGACTAACATTATTGTTGATGCTGCATTTGGGTCTGTTTCAACCGATGCTTTATCAAGGGTTTCATTGGCAACATGCATCATTAAATCAAGAAAATCTGATTTTATCCGGGGAATTACCACTTCTGTTTCAGGGTCGCCCAGCCTGACATTGTACTCAATAACATAAGGTTCGCCGTTAACACAAATTAATCCAAAGAAAATAAATCCTTTGTAATGGATATTTTCTTTTTTTAATCCTTCAATAGTTGGAATTATTATTCTTTTTTCCACTTTTTCCATGAAAACATTATTTGCAAAAGGAACTGGCGAAACGGCTCCCATGCCGCCTGTATTTAATCCGGTATCACCTTCGCCAATTCTTTTGTAATCTTTAGCTTCAGGGAGTATTTTATAATTCTTCCCATCAGTAATAATAAATACCGATAATTCCAGTCCCTCTAAAAATTCTTCAATAACGACCTTATTACTCGCTTTACCAAATTTACCATTTAGCATTTCTTCGAGTGTTTCCTTTGTTTTATTTAGATCATCAAGAATAATAACTCCCTTTCCTGAAGCCAGCCCGTCGGCTTTTAAAACATAGGGTGGTTTCAATTGTTCTAAAAAACGATAGCCTTCGGTTAATGTATCTTTTGTAAAAGTTTTATATTTTGCTGTTGGTATATTGTACTTTTGCATGAAGAATTTTGCAAAATCTTTACTCCCTTCTAATATTGCTCCTGCTTTTACCGGGCCAATTAAAGGAATACCGTTCAATTTATCATCTGCAAGGAAATAATCATGAATACCATCAACCAGGGGTTGTTCCGGCCCTACAATTACTAATTCAATTTGTTTTTCAAGGACAAAGGATTTAATGGTTGAAAAATCGTTCGTATTTATATTTACATTTTCTCCAAACCCGGCAGTTCCGGCATTCCCAGGAGTAATAAATAATTTACTTAATCTGGGGCTTTTAGCAATTTTCCAGGCTATGGCATTTTCTCTGCCTCCCGAACCTATAAGTAAAACGTTCATTTAAATAAGATTTTGAATTCTGTGTAAACTTATAAAATCTTAACTATTTTATGAGATCTTTTACAAAAAAAAGAAGACTCCCATGCAGAAGTCTTCATATTTGTTTAAACAATCAGGTTTTACTGTAATATTATTTTTTGGCTCATTATTCTATCTTGCATAATAATCTGGATTGAATAAATACCCTTTGCATAACCCGATAAATCAATTTCCTTTTTAATTAACCCTTCCTTTTTAATTTTTTCTGAGTAAACTTGCATTCCGGTAACATCAAAAATAGAAATTGTATAACCATCTGTTTGAATATTATTAATCTCGACAGTTATTTTAGAAGATGTTGGATTTGGGTAAACTTTAATATTATCGGTAAAATTAACATTATCAAGTCCAACAGTGTATGAAACAGTTAAGGCATCAGATGTAACCGGCCCACAGCCATCTGTATCAACCACTTCAATTGTATATTCTCCTGGTAATAAGCCTGTGAATATCCCTGTTTGATTTGTTTGAACAGCACCCGGGTTTAAAGTAAAATTATAGGTTCCTGCTCCGCCTTTCACGTAAATAGTAATTGAACCATCATTTGCCATTTCGGACGATGCATCAATAATTTTTGTGGAATCAATAACAATTTCGTCGGGCTGATTAATGATTATTGAAGTTGTTTCGGAACATGAGTTATTGTCTGTAACTGTCAGATTATAGGTTCCTGCTGACAGACCAGATTGGTCAGCATTTCCATTAACTAAACCCGATCCATTGGCAGTTGACCAATTGTAATTATAATCAGAAGCAATTGTACCTCCTGAAACAGTAATATCAACGGAGCCATCAGATAAGCTAAAGCAAGAAGCATTCGTAGTCAGTGTTTCTTCAATACTAATTTGTATTGGTTCTTCAATTGTAATTGAGTTAGATGTTACTGGCCCGCAACCATTTATATCATCAACATCTACAGTATAAGTTCCTGCGGTTAATCCTGTAAAAACGCCGGTGTTGTTTACTTGAATAGCACCCGGGTTTAAGGTATAAGTTAATGTTCCCGTACCACCTGAAGCAGTGATTGTAATCGTGCCGTTAGTATCACCAAAACAAGTAGAAACATCTGTTTTAGATTCGTTTGTTATTTCTAAAATATCAGGTTCTGTTATTTCAACACTATCTAAGTAAGTGCAAGCATTGTCATCTGTAATCGTAAAATCATAGTTTCCTGTCGTGAGAGTAATTTGATCTTCGTTGCCCAAGACTAAACCAGAGCCGTTCGTTGTTGACCAGTCATAAGTATATGATCCGGAAACAGTTCCTCCTGTTACGATTAACAATGCGGTTCCATCGTTTCCACTGTTACAGGAAACAGGATATACGGTTTTAATAACACTTAAAGCGTCTGGTTGGGTGAGATTTACTGAAGCATTTTTTGTACACCCATTGTAATCAGTAACTGTAACAGTGTAATAACCGACATCCAGGCCCGTTGCATTTTGTTCTGTTTGAAAACCGGGATCATTCCACTGATAGGTGTAAGGGCCTGTTCCTCCGTTACGCAATACCGTAATTTCGCCATCGTAATCTCCGTAGCAGCTTGGTTTACTTACTATTTCGGCTGTAGCAGCTAAAACTGTTGGTTGACTAATTTGATAGTTTGTAACCGAAAACTGGCATTCATTTGCATCAGTTGCTGTTACGCTATAAGTGCCTACAGGTAAATTAATTAAGTCCTGCGTAGTTGCTCCTGTATTCCACAGATATAAATAGGGAAGAGTTCCTGCATCTGTAATATTTAAATCGATAAATCCATCTGTATCGCCATAACAACCCAGTGTAGTTGTTGATATACCTGAAATTGAACCGCTAAACGTGTAACTTAATTCATCAATATATATACTATCTACCATTACGCTATTTGGAGTGTTATCAAGGTCGGTAACTGTAACGTAATAATATCTTCCCGGTGCTAAGTTTGTTGCTTTGGCTGTTATCTGGTTGTCTGCATTGGCATCCCATTGATATGTAATATTTGTGTGTCCTTCGGGTGAATAATAGCTGGCAGTTGCATGGCCATTTATTGTACCATTGCAAGCATGTTTGTAATCCGAAATATATACATAGAATGTGTCTAAGTCTTTAACATTAAAAGTAGTATCGAAATCACAAGAATGAACATCGGAAGCAGTAACAGTATAGTTTCCTGGATCGAGATTGGAAATACTATCTTCGGATGAAGTATAGCCAGAAGGCCCTTGCCAGCTAAAAGCATACGATGCAGGATCACCAAATCCGCCTTCATATACCAGGTCAATTTTTCCTTTGGCCATAGGCCCCGAATAATTTGTTACTATGGTATTGCTAAAAGTTATTGACTCGGGACCTGTAATATAAATGGTTGTGTCTGATGTACAACCTTTCGAGTCGGTTACTGTTACACTGTAACTGCCGGTTGTTAAATTAAACTGATCTTCCATTGTTAATTGCACACCTGAACCTCCATCTGCTTCGAACCAGTAATAGGTATTTTCCCCATTTCCACCGGTAACATTTAAATTAATTGCTCCTTCGGCACTGTAACTACATGTAGTAACCTGGGTAATTGCCGGGTCAAAAATAAATGAATCGGGTTCAGTAAGAGTATATTGAACAACAGCGACAGAATCTAAAAAATCTGTTACCGTTACAGTATAGGTACCCGCGGTTAAACCTGTAGCTGTAGAATCATTTAACCCGGCATCGTGGCTCCAGGAATAGGTGTATGGAAGCACCCCAAAATAAGGTGTTACAATTAATTCCCCATCGGAACCCTGGTTGCAGGAAACATTTGTTTTTTTAGTAAATGCTGCGACATAAGGAGGCTTGTATTTTGATACAAATACACTTCTCTTTCCAGAATACGGATTAATAAATGTACTATCACCTATTGTAATAGATGTTGAATTAAAATAACCGCCCCAAAAAGCATTATTATAACTGTCTGAAGATAATTTCATTCCTGATTCAGAACCATCATTAGAGTCAGTAACTTTTATTGCCTTTAAAGTATTTCCTCCTCTATCTATCATTCCTAAAAATGCATCCATATCTGTTGTTGAACCAGAGAACAATGTATCAGATCCAAATATTAAAGAATCAGTAAAATATCCGGTTATATATAAAAAATTATTTTGATATTTGATATCCCTGTCAAAGTCATCTCCTGACATACCATAATCCATAGCCCAAATCAAGCTTCCTTCTTTATTATATTTTAATATAAAAATATCTTGAGTAACTCCATTGTTATATAAAATTGTATTTGACTTTTGAGTTTCATTTAAGTCGATTTCCATTTGCAAACCACCAAAATAACCAGTATAATAAACATTATCATATTCATCATTTGTAATAGTTCCTGTAAAAGCATTTTTATCTCCATAAGTCCTTCTCAACCATAAACCATCACCTGAAAAATCTGTTTTATAGAGAAAAACGTCAGTGTAACTTACGGTATTTGATATTTCATTTCCTAAATCAAAACTTGATGTTTCTTTAAAGATTCCATTTATATAATAACCATCGTTAAAAGCACTCAATGATCTTAATTGGGAACTACTAGAAGTAGAAGGTATATTTTTTGCCCATAGAAAATTACCTCCATTATCTAATTTTGCATAATACATTCCATAGGATGAAACGAAACTAGTATCAGAAAAACTTATAGAATCTTTGTAATATCCTCCAATAATTAAATCTCCAAATTTATCAATAGTCATACATGTTCCATATTGATCTGCAAGATTATATGCAATATTTTTACCCCAAATAAAATCCCCTGAATTGTTATATTTTGCTAATATAACATCATAAGAACCTGTGGATGATATTTGATTCGTCCCATTGAAAAGGCATGTGCCAGTAAATGAGCTTAATAAATAGATTGAACCATCTTCAGATACTTTTAAATCAGAAGCGAGATCAATTAAAGTTCCACCTATTTGTTTAGCCCATTGTATTTGAAAATCATTATTATATTTAACTAAATAGACATCTCTATCATCAGCAATATGTGTCCCATTGGCATTTAGAGTCCCTTTATAGTCTCCATACACAATAATTCCGTCACTAACTTTTTTAATATTGTATATATTTATTCCATTGCTTGCAGAAAGTAAGGCTGATAATGAATATTCCTGTCCACTAATAATTAATGATTGTATCAATAGACTTAAAAAAAATATTACTTTAATACTAAAATTCTGTTTTTTCATAATTGTATTTTTCTAAGAAAGATCACCTGTATAAGATTCCGTATCTGCCACAGGGCCTCCTTCAGTTTTTCCTTTATCCAAACAAATCAGTTTTGGAGTTTCCCACTCAAGTTTCTCGCCCGTTTTGAGTTTATTTCTTTCGGGGTTCTTTATCTTCTCATCCATTTCTTCACATTTTTATTTTCACCTTCAAAATTGATGCAAAACTATTTAAATTAGTTTATATATAGTAAATTTATTATTGATATATTGTTTCTACAAGTTTTTTACTAAAAAATTGATTAATCCTGTTTTTCTTTTGACTAATAATTTATGTGTAGAATCCCACCACAACAAATCTTTCAAATCCCTTTTCTCCTGTAATAACCGTATTTCCTGCTTTTGTCCAGGCATGAGCTGTTAGTTCCTTTTTATCGTTTTTATCAACACCTAAAAACAAGGTAGTTTTAATTTTATATTTTTCAAGAACTTTTTTTGCAGCAATGGCCTCTTCAAAGCATTTTATTTTCCACGGAAAATTGCGTTTCCAACGACGCAGATTTTTTTTAAATAATTGAATTATTTCAATCTGAATTGATCCTAATTCAGTAAATTCTTCTTTCCTAAATTCACCTAAAAGATGGTTAAACCATCGTAAGGGAATTAATCTTGCAAGAACAGTTGCATAAACCAACCAGAAAAAGGTTTGATTTAAAATTTTCCGTTCCGCTTTTTTTAAGTTAATATATTTTTTAAACAATTTGAACATCAGGTATGTTCGTTAAAATTTAAACGAAATTCAAACTTGCTTGGTTGCAATGATTAGTTCTTTTTCAAGCAAATCGTTCAAGAAAGGAGCAATATCACCAAAGCATTTTTCTTCATCAACAGCGTATTTTTCGGTAATAAGGTTGATTAATTCGGATACTTTTATGGGCTTTTCAATATGATCCCAGATAAAACTCCCTGTCATTCCCAGCCCGTAATATTCTCCAAAACGAATACTCATCATTACCTTTTCGCCATCGATAGCACTGGTTAAAATATCTTTATTTTGCTGAATTGTAGTCTCTAAATTTATTTTCATATTTATTTTAATAAATCAATTTACTTTCAGATGTTAAATATCCAAATTTAATCATAGCATCTTTATGATTTTCAATTATTTTATCTTGTATTTCTTTGTCAAGATGATTTCTCCAGTCACCAATTTTCCCTTTTCTGAAAAATGATTTTGACTGAATCATTTTTTCTTTGAACCCACTTATTTTCTCCTGCCCTGACAAGATTCGAAAATCACTTTTTTGAATGGCATCTCTTATTTGCTGATCTGTTTTCTCAATACTTAAAAAACGGATAGCTTTTGAAAAACTTTCAAAGGTGTTGTTAATCATATCTTCGTATCGAATTACATGAACAGGAATGAGTTTTTGTTCGGTCCAGCTCTGTACGTGCCCTGACCACGATCCGAGAATCTGCCTTAACTGATTCTGGAGTTTGTCATTTTTATCGCAAAAAGCATATTCGGGATTATTCAATGCTGAAATCATCTTATTTACAGGCCTGGAACTGTGATACGCGAATGAAACTATCACATCTAAAGGATTCCGGATTAAATAGATAACTCCTTTTGAAATTTCAGGAGGAAACAAGGGCTGATTTTCAGCAACAAAATAAAACTTATCGTGAACCTTTTTAAATAAGAGTTCAGACGACTCTTCAGATTGCATGCGATATACTTCCGGCCGAAGTTTATCAATTTCTTCAAAGGATAAATCGGAAGATGATAAACCGGTATAATCATCAAAAACTTTGCGCGAGCTGGAGATACTTGTCTCGGACAAATCGTTAATATTTGCAGGAGCATCTGAGTTGCTTAACAGGTTAGTTATAAAAACCCGAAACCAAGTATTGCCTGATTTTGGATAACTTGCCAACCAGATTACATTTTTCTTATACATCGAGTTTAAATGTATTAATCAGAAAATCAGCAAACTCTTCGAGCATGATGGGTGATTGAGGCCTTGAAACTCTATAAACCTTTATTTCAGGTAAAAGTTTATTTAATGTTTGAAAATGATCGAGTTGTTTTTCGAGTCCGCCAACAAACCGATATCTGTATGTATTGCTCTTAACAGCATTGAATTTTTGAAGTCCCTTTAGTTCTTCAACCTCATAACCGGGAGTATTTTTTGTAGTGATGATGAAAATTTTGGACAGGGGTAATGAATCATTATAGAAACCATCATCTACAGGCATATGGTATTTTTTTATTTCGGGCCTGATTTCTGTTAATGCTTCGGTTTTAATTTTTAAACTGTCGAGTATATCTTTCCAGATTTTCATATGCGGAAATCCGGGAGCCACGCTTAATTTATTATCTATAACACAAATATCATCGGCTAAAAGTTGAAATCCCTTTAACACAAATGTTGCTGCAATGGAAGATTTTCCAACACCACTTACTCCGGAAAAAATACATGCAGAATTTCCAAATTTTATTGCACTTCCATGAATAGGGAGCAATCCTCTTTGAAGAAATAATGCTCCAAATGCAGAACCAAGTAAGAATAAGCGGACTTCCTTATCGGCATGATTTGTTGAAGTTTCAACCCTGATTTCACATCCGTTTTTAACATAATACCTGGCTATTTGATCGACTTCAAGTAAAAACTCATTCCTGGCAGCCTGGTATTTAACACCTTTTTTAATAACCCGATCTAGTTTTTCAGGGACTTTTCCTAGGTTAATCTCAATGTCTGCAATTCCTTTAGAAGTCATGAATTCGGGAATTTCAAATTCTGACTGAATAATTAATCCAAAAGCTTTATATGTATATATTGCAGGCATTTTTCAGTGTTTAATATACAAATTTACACGAATTTACTTTAATACGATGAATTATTCAGTTTTTTGACCATAGCAAAATCTAATCAAATCCGTATATTTGTTAAAACTGTATGTAAATGAAATCCATTTTTGGAAGAATAGATAATAAGAACCCGACGAAAGAACTTTTAGAAAAAGGGCTTGAAAGTTTATCTGTTTATTCTCAAACCGAAATGGATTCGAAACGATTTACAAATTCGGGATTTGGGCAAATTACTTTTTATCCTGATCACCCGAAAATATGTATTCACAATAATCGATTGTTAGTTCTTTCGGATTGCAGATTGGATAACAGGAATGAACTGATTGAAAAACTTGAGATTAAAAATGAATCCATACCCGATGATGAGATATTAATTCATGCATTTGAAAAGTGGGAGCACGAATGTGCAAAATATCTTCTTGGAGATTTTGCTTTTGTAATTTGGAATGATGAAACCAAAGAGCTTTTTTGTACACGGGATCATTTTGGGGTAAAGCCATTCTACTATTTTTTTAATGGAGAAACATTTGTTTTTTCATCAGAAATTCGTGCTATTCTTTCGCAAACAGATTTGAGTTTTGGTATTGATCAACAATATGTTGCAGACACTCTTTCGATAGTGAAATCGGAAAATAACAGAACAACTTACACTGAAATTAAGAAACTCCCACCTGCGCATTACCTGGTTTTAAAGAATAACCAGGCAGAAGTAAAAGAGTATTGGAAACTGACTGTTCAGAAAACGCTGCAAATAGACGAATCCCTGATAATAGAACAATTTAAAAAGTTGTTAACAGAAGCCGTAGAATGCAGGATAACTAAAGATTCAAAAACAGGAGCTGAATTAAGCGGAGGCCTCGATTCTTCAGCCATTGTAGCAATTGCTTCCCGGTTTTGTAAAGTAAAAACATTCTCGCATATAATGCCCGATTATATGTTAGGGAAAATTCACCCGTTTAACGATGAGCGTGAATTTATTCGTCTTTTAACTGATTATTGTGGTATTCAGGATAGATTTTTTATAACATCAGAAAATACAGGACTTTTAAATACTTTAAATCAGAATGTGCAAGATTTTAAACACATCAGTCAGCAAAACTTTAGCACTTTTTCTGATTATTTATACATAAAAGCTCAACAGGAAGGTGTTACGGTATTGTTGTCAGGATTTGGTGGCGATGAAGTTATTAGTTCCAAATCAGAATCTTATCAAAAAGAACTTGCACAATCAGGATTATGGAAAGAATTAAAACAGGATTTACAAAATCAAAAGTTAAGTCAAATCAAAGTTTTATTAAAACTTTCAAGATGTTTTCTGAAAACGAAATGTAAGGGGATATACAATATAATTCATCACGTTAAGCAAGGGAAGGTTTGGTGGCAGAGGAAGTTCGAAAATCTTGCACTAAACAGCCTGTTTTCTGAAGAGATGAAAATTAAAGAACGCTATTCTTCGCATTTTGGTAAAAACGAATGGGCAACTCTTCAGGGAAAAAATATTGAGCGAATTACACATCCTCATGTTTCGCAAAGGCTGGAATACTGTTCAACAGCAACAAGAAAATTAGGGATAGAATATAGGTATCCGCTTTTAGATAAAAGGCTTGTAGAATTTTATTTATCTATGCCAATTCGATTAAAGGCCAGGAACGGGATAAACCGTTATGCATTTCGAAAAGCAATTGAAGAGCTTGTTCCCGAAAAAATTTATAGCAGAAACGATAAAAGCGGGACAACAATACCAACGGTATTTATGCGAATGCTCAACGACAAAGAAAAAGTTGCCGAAATCATTATTAAATCAAAAACGAACCCCAAAATTACCCGCTATATTGATTTAGATGCTTATGAAAAATGGTTTGGAAAACTTTGTCAACGATCGCGACAAAAACAAATGAATATAAATCCGGGAGCGTTTTATAATTATTTAAAACTGGTATTATTTATTGAACAGAATCCATCACTTTTTAAATGAAAGATTACGTAGCATATATTAAAAATAAATTCTCCAACGAGGTGAATCTGCTAATTCTTCTTTCGCGAGATGAATTAGCCAGGCAGGAAATATCTTTATTCGTAAAGAATATTGACTGGGATTTATTTTTGGAATTAACTTTAAAGCATAGGCTTGTATCACA
The DNA here is from genome assembly GCA_001768235.1 of Bacteroidetes bacterium GWB2_32_14. Taxonomy (GTDB): domain Bacteria; phylum Bacteroidota; class Bacteroidia; order Bacteroidales; family UBA12077; genus UBA12077. The sequence goes on along the minus strand of MENK01000019.1, from coordinate 14,139 downwards.
TATTTATAAACATTCTCAATACTTAGAAGAATTCATTCCCCCGGGAATAGTTGAAAAGATTAAGCAAATCAAGATCGATCAATCAGGTAAATCGCTGAATTACACAGTTTATTTAATTCAGATACATCAGCGGTTAATCGAGAATTCGATTTTGCATTGTTTTTTCAAAGGGCCATTATTATCGCTGGATTTATATAACGATGCAGGTTTTCGAAACTTTGGAGATATTGATATTTTAGTTGAAAAAAACAATGTTGAAAAAGCAAGGCAAATAATAGAAAATCTGGGATTTAATTGTATTTACCCACGAATGAAGCTTACCGAACGTCAAAGAAATGCAAACTACAGTATAAGCCATCACTACCATTTTAAACATCAATACAAAAACATTGATATTGAATTACATTGGAGTATTACGAATCCTCAATCTTTTTTTGGAAAAAACACATCTGAACTTATTGCAAAATCAGAAAAAATCAAAATCAACACGATTGATGCTCCTTATATTTCAAGAGTCGATAATCTTGTTTTTTTGGCAGCGCATGGATCAATTCATCAATGGTACAGGCTTTTCTGGTTAAAAGATTTTTCTGTTTTATTATCAAAAACCAATCCTGGAGATTTTAAAAAGGCGGTTGAATTATCAAGATTTTTGAAATTGGAAAAATGTTTTTCCCAGGCATGCCTGATGTCTCATGTAATATACAATACCGAAATCCCTGCATTTTTTAAAAGCAATAAAAGGGAAGAGTATCTTATTCAAATTCCATTAAAATCAATTCAATTAAACGAATTGAAACAACAGGGAGTAACAGGAAAAATTAAGTATGTATTATACAGATTCAAATTAAAGCCCGATATAAAGTATTATTTTGATTTAACCTATAGATTAAGAACACATCTTTCAGATTGGGAAATACTGAAATTACCAAATAAACTATTTTTCTTGTACTATATTCTCAGGCCTTTTTTATTGATATATAAAAATTCCCCGCTGAAAAGATAAACCCGTTTTTTATTAAATCATGCACTAATCCGTTTCAAATTCAATTGCTTTAAAAATAAATCCTTTTTCGGAGTAATGCTCAAGTACTTTTGGTAAAACAAATTCGAGATTCTTTTTAGCTTTACAGGTATCGTGAAAAACAATAATGGAGCCTTCTTCTGAGTGGTTTAAAACATAATTCAGGCATTTTTGTTTATCAATACTTTCATCATAATCTTTGCTGAGAACATCCCACATGATAATGTAAAAATCTTTTTTCAGTTCAAACGATTGTGCAGGTTTTATTCTGCCATAGGGTGGCCTGAAAAGATTTGTTTTGATAAATTCTTTTGCTTTTATTATATCATCAATATAGCTTTTGGTGGTTGTATTCCATCCTTTTAAATGTGAGAATGAATGATTTCCAACGGCATGACCGTCATCGATAATCTGCCGATAAATTTCAGGATTGTTCAAAACGTTCTCGCCAACACAAAAAAAAGTAGCCTTAGCATTATAATGTTTAAGCGTATCGAGAACCCAGGGAGTAATTTCTGGTGTTGGGCCATCGTCGAACGTGAGGAACAATTCGTTTTCACACCCGGCAAAATGCCATACCAGGTCTTTAAAAATTTTTGCCGCGACACGTTCCTTTTTAATCATTTTAAAATTACTTGGTATTATATAAAGTCATGTAATTCATAAATTTCTCTTCTATCTGCTTTCTTATTTCATCCTGTTTATTATTTATAGTAATTCTGTAAATCTCCTGTAAAGTGTACAGGTTAATTTGTTTCTCATTTGAAATGTCACCGGCAAATTTTTTGTCTAAGCTAAAATAATAATCTAATTCAATATACATTTTTTCAGCAATGGCTTCAACAAGCTGATTTGCTTTATCAATTGCCCCGGCATTATAATAAGAAGAAATTACCGGAAGTAAGGTACTGTTAAAAGGAATTTTGTTTTCAGGAAAAAGATTCATGCATTTGTCAAGAACAAGTAAGGCAGAATCTTTTTTGCCTTCTTCAACAAGCTTGTCGGCCAATCGGCCAAAACTGCTTCTCAGGTTAGAAAACATTCTTACATTATTTTCATCGAGATAAATATCATTTTCAATTCCACCCCAACGGAATTTATTCATCATATTATCAAACATCACATCGGAATCCACTTCACCATCGAAGAAACGATCCTTCCGGGCTTCAACCGGAACCAACTGATAAGTAAGGCCATCAACCTTAAAGTATTTTTGAAGATTGTAATATTTTGAGCTTGAAACTGTCATTGCCCAATATACAGGCCTTTCCCAGTTGTTGGTGGCAAGAATATCAAGTAGCATCAACCCGTCTTTATATAAATAGCTTTGCCCGATATTCCACTGCATTTCGGGAACAATCCTGTTTCTCATATCTTCAGAAACGATTCCTTTTTGAATTATTTCATCAGGGTTAACTGAAATTTTAAATTGTTTTGTTGGAATATAGTTAATGGTTTCGCCTGCAACAAACGGAGAATTTATTTTGGCCTTTGAGTCGTCACTCGCGACAAAATCGATAACCTGTTTCACGTCAACAGGTTGGCCTACACGCTCAATAAGAGGTAAAATATCACGATTTCCATTATGTACTTTATCGCGGGTAAGTGTAAACGGCAATGGGTCTGAATTATAGGCTTTCCTGCTCATTTGCTCAATATACCATGAAGCTCTCAGGTAACTCATGTTACATACACGAATATCGGTTCTAATTCCTTCTACTTCCTGCGCATACCACAACGGGAAAGTATCGTTATCGCCATTAGTGAACAGAATGGCATTTTCTTTACAGGAATTTAAATAATTGTATGCCAGGTCTCTTGCCGTGTATCGTCCGGAACGGTCGTGATCGTTCCAGTTTTCTTTTGCCATTATTCCGGGAACGAAAACCATTGAAATAATTACTACTGAAATAGCAGAAACTACTGAAGGTATTTTTTTATGAATAAGTTCATAAAGTGAAGCAACACCTATTCCTATCCAAATAGCAAAGGCGTAAAAAGAGCCGGTAAAGGCATAATCTCTTTCACGAGGCTGGAGAGGGTACTGGTTCAAATATACTACAATAGCAATTCCTGTTAATATAAACAGCATCATTACAACAGTAAAATCTTTTTTTGATTTTTTATAATGATAAAATAAGCCAACAAATCCAAGAAGTAATGGAAGCATAAAATACTTGTTCCGGGCAGGATTTTGTTTCATGTGTTCAGGAATAAGTTCCTGATTTCCCAGGCGGGCATTATCAATAAAAGATATTCCGCTTAACCAGTTGCCTTTTAATATATTTCCATGCCCCTGAATGTCGTTTTGCCTTCCGGCAAAATTCCACATGAAATATCGGAAGTACATATGTCCAAGTTGATATTTAAAGAAGAATTCCAGGTTATCACCAAATGTAACAGTTGTTCGTTTTTCAGTTTTACCCATTGTGTTTACAGGAATTTCGCGGCCGTTAATATGTACCCATTTTTTATATTCTTTAACATGGTTTGGGTCGGGGCTATACATTCGGGGGAAAAAATTGGTAAAACGAGAGTCGTATTCAACTTCTATTTTGTGATCAACAATTACATATTTCCCATTTTCTTTAATATATACAGGTTTTGTCAGCTTGTTTTCAATCATGGGGGCGTCAAAACTCTGCCCATGAATTAGTGGACGATCACCATATTGTTCCCGGTTCAGGTAATAGAGCAAGTCGAAAACATTATCCGGGTTATTTTGATCCATTGGCGGATCGGCGGCAGATCGGATAACAATCATGGAGTATGAAGAATATCCTATCATTATTACGGTAAACCCCACCAGGATAGTATTCAGTACTACCTTTCCCTTCTTTTGAGTATATTTTATTCCCCATACGATTAAGGCTATTAAAACTGCAATATAAAAGAGCACTCCTGAGTTATAAGGTAATTTAAATCCATTTACAAACAACAGCTCAAACCATGATGCAACTGTAATAACTCCCGGAATTATAACATATATTATTGAACCCAGTATAATCACTGAAACAACAAATGCCACAAAAATTCCTTTTTTACTTATTTCAAACTTTTTAAAATAATAAACAAAAACAATTGCAGGAATAACCAGCAGGTTTAAAAGGTGAACACCAATTGATAATCCCATTAAATAAGCTATGAGAATCAGCCATCTGTTTGCGTATTTTGAATTGGCATCGTTTTCCCATTTCAGAATAGCCCAAAAAACTATCGCTGTAAATAGTGATGATGTTGCATATACTTCCGCTTCAACAGCCGAAAACCAGAAAGAGTCAGAAAAAGTATAAGCTAATGCACCAACAAGGCCGGTTCCAATAATAACAATAACTTTGCTTAAACCTAATTCTTCATTTTTTGATGTAAGGATTTTTTTTGTAAGATGAGTAATTGTCCAGAATAAAAATAATATGGTAAAAGCACTTGCCAGTGCCGATAAAACATTCATCATTTTTGCCACGCTTGCCGGATTGCCAGAGAACAGGGTGAAAAATCGTCCCAGGATCATAAAAAATGGCGCACCGGGAGGATGCCCTACTTCAAGACGAAAAGCTGTTGATATAAACTCCCCGCAATCCCAAAAACTTGCCGTGGGTTCTATGGTTAATAAATAAACTATGGCTGCAATAAAAAAAGCAAGCCATCCAAAAACAATATTATAAATTCTAAAACTTTTCATCCCTACACAATTTTTGTTAAGTTTAAACAAATAACGCTAATTTTTTATCAAAATTAAAACATATCACCAAAATTAAGAGCTTATTAAGACTTTTTAACATAAAATTTCTTATTTTCGGAAACACAAAAAAATGAATGGTAAGAAATTTATTCATAGTATTGGCTCTTATTTTGAGTGGATTTTGCAAATCCTTTTCGCAAACCAGCAATTCGTTTTTTAATCAATCCTGCCAAATTTTACCCGGAGATTCGGGAAAAATTTTCTTGAAAATTGATAATACGAACTTTTTTAAAAACAATGAATATTTTGGTGAAATAACCGACGGATATACTGCTCTTGGCTTCCATGTTACGCCACAAATAGAATATACATTAAATCCAAAGTTAAAGATTGCAGGAGGAGTTCACCTGTTAAAATACTCAGGCAGGGATGAGTTTACAAAAGCGGTACCCTTGTTAAGTATTCAATATAAACCATATAAATACCTGAACATGGTTCTTGGTAATATTTATGGTACAACCAATCATGGTATTATTGAACCCATGTTCGAATTTGAGCGATACCTGAATAATTATACCGAAAACGGGATTCAGTTTTTGTGGGATAGCAAAAGGATTCGTGCCGATTTATGGCTCGACTGGGAACAATATATTTTACAGGGCGATCCTTTCCAGGAAAAATTCAATGTCGGGTTGTCATCGCGAATTAATTTATACAAACCATCTGAAAAAATTGATTTTACTTTCGATTTCCAAAATATGGTGAGGCACGAAGGCGGACAGGTTAATAAAAAAAACAAACCCTTATACACGGTATATAATAATGCAACAGGTATTTCCGTGAATTGTTATTTAAAATCGAAGCTTATAAATTCGATCCGGTTTACGCCTTACATTGTAAACTATCAGGATTTATCACCAACAAAAAACCAACTTTATATTGATGGTACAGCCGTTTATACAACACTGGAGTTTTTTTCCGACAATCTTGGATTATTCCTGGGATACTGGTATTCAGAGCAATATATAACTCCCCTGGGAAACCCTTTATTTGAATCAATCTCGCGTAATAAGTGGTGGGTAGATAATCCCGTGCGTGAACTTTTTATGGCTAAAATTTACTATCAGAAAAATATATATAAAGGAATAAATCTTTCTTTCCGGGTGGAAACCTATTCCGACTTATTGAATGGCAATATGGATTATAGCTATGGACTAATAATTACTTTTAATGATCGATTCTTGTTAAAATAATTATGTTTTTAGAATAAATCTCCACGGTTTATTTTTCCATATATTACCAGCGTAATCAATTCCAATTCGTGGAGTTGTTATAATATTCTTGCCAGGTATTATTAAATCAGGTTCAATCCAGATTAACTCTGAAGAAGTTAAATCCATACCATAAAACGTTTTATCGATTTTAAGGTTTTTAGCAAGTTTCCCCGGCCCGGTATAATTTGATATTCCTCGGATTAGTACAGCCTGTGGGTTTTCTTTTTTACCGGTTACAATATTCAGCATCCAGTACATACCATAAATAAGATAAACATATAAATGACCACCCTCGTGGTACATTATTTCTGTTCGTTTCGATCTGCCCTTACTTGCATGACAAGCCAGGTCTTCTTCGCCACGATAAGCTTCCACTTCATGAATCATGAATTTCTGGATTGATCCATCATCAAATTTGCGTACCAGCAGCTGGCCTAATAAACCGGGAGCAACTTCAAGAACATCGCGGGTATAAAATTCCCGTGATAATCGATTATTCAACATGGGGTTAATACTCGATTTTATTATCTTTTAAACGCCATTTATTAAATGCTTCTAAAGCTTCGTCGTGTAATAACTGAATAGTAGGGATTTTTCTTTTTTCTTTTGGCAAATCCAATTCATCGTAAATAAACGAATCGTCGAAACCAATTGCTTTTGCATCCTGTTTGGTATTTGCATAATACAGTTTATCGATATGAGCCCAGTATATAGCTCCAAGGCACATGGGGCAAGGCTCGCACGACGAGTATATTGTACAACCACTCAGGTCGAATGTACCAAGTTTTTTCGATGCTTCACGAATTGCATTTACTTCTGCATGTGCTGTAGGATCGTTATTTGATGTTACCCTGTTTACACCACGGGCAATAATTTGGCCGTTTTTAACAATTACAGCCCCGAAAGGGCCTCCATTTTCATCAATATTTTTTATTGAAAGCTCAATGGCCAGTTTCATATTTGATTCATCATTCTTTTCCATCATTCTATAGTTTTCTTATCACGTTGTTTAATTCCTAAAAGAAAAAGCGTATAAAAATACGAAAAAAATGAAACACCTGTTTGGGTTTCTAACGTGTCTTCATTGAACATGGATAACATGGCAATTAAAAAGAATACTGTTAATAAAAAGTCGTGATACCCTTTTGCCTGGATATATGGGTAAATCAGGGCAATTAAAACGATAATAAATCCAAAAATTCCAAAAGTTAATAAAAATGTAATGTGCTGATTGTGAGCTCTGAGTCTGCGGTTTCCGGGCAAAGGGCTATTGTCTTTTTCGTATTGTTCGTTGAAAGAATCCTGAACATCACCGGTTCCTACACCTGTTAAAAAATCCGATTTTATAATTTCCAGGGCAGTCTCCATAAAAACTATTCGTTGCGTGAATGAGTTTCCTGCAGGATTTTGACCTTTCTTATATACATCAATTTCCCATAAAATCTGATAAATACGGGGATACAGTGAAAATTTATCTGTATAAATATAATTTGCAATTCCGTTTTCAATATTTTTAATATCATAATTCGAAAGTTTTGAAATACCCAATGAATCTTTACGCAGGCCTTTCGACGATAAATACCTGACACTTGTATATTTAATATATTGACCTTTATTGTCTTTCCCATTAAATGGTACATCACTTCGTTTACTCCATTCTTTTTCTAATTCTTCGGGACAATAATATAACCAAACATAATTTCCGTTCTCAATCTGCTTGTCATTTAAATTATGAATGTATGAATTCCCGTTAGGAGTATTCGTTTCAAGATGTTTTAAATCGATTTTTTCTGTTGTGTAAAATCTGGATATGGAATGGGTTATAAAAGATGCGCTTAATAAAAAGATCGTGATTAATGCGAGTTGTAAGAATAAGCGGTAAACGACATACTTTATTTTAAATGAAAGATATCCAATAATAATAATAAGAGTAAAAAGAAAAATAATAATTCCGGTAAGCGATTTCAATACGAATAAAAATAGAATTAACCACAGCAGGCAAAAGGAAAATAGTACAATTTGTTTTTTTGAAAATTGATATTCATCCGAGAAAACCAGGTAACCTAAAGAAAAAATGGCAATATTGATTAATAAACTGAACCGGATGTGTGAAATAAAAACAGAGATACCTCTGAAATTTGTAACGGGCAAATCAATAAAACCAAGAAGTATAGATATGCTTATTAAACTTGAAGCAATAACCGCGGCAGAAAACCAAATCAGGATGTTTTTAAATTCGTTCCCCGATAAAGGTTTCGAAGAGAAAAGAATGAATGGGAAAAGAACCAGGATGACTTTGTTTTTTAAATCATGAAAGGCATATTCAAAATTTGAAGTATTCAAGAGCCAAAGCAAGTGAACAAAAAAAAGTATAAAAAATGTCCAGAAAGCTTTATTTTTCTTTAACCGGTTCAATTTTTCGGCAAAATGGCCTTCCAAAACCCAGTTTGTAAGTAAAACAATATATGAAATAGAAAGAGTATATTTTGATAAAGGCAAGCTAACAGCTGTTAATACTAACCCCCAGAAATATATTTTTTGATGATTAAAACGTATTCCCCACAGAGTCATATCCATTCAATTATTTCTTCCAAATTTAAACAAAGATACGAATCAAACTAAAAATCAAAAAAAATATTACAAAACAGGTTAATCTTTTTGTAAGTAAAGTTTTCGATTTAAATATTTTAATTAATTTTGCGGCTCGTTATGTGAAATTTTATAACGAATAAATATTTAGAAATCACGCGACAAGTTATTAACAAATTATTTGTTAATAATTTAATTGATTTGTAAAAAATAATTGTATTTTTGCAATCCGCAAATTACAGCAAGGAATATTTGTATATAGGTATTAATTAAAAAGTTAGGAGTAAAAGTGGATACATTAAGTTACAAAACAGTATCGGCCAACAAGGCAACCGTTCAAAAAGAATGGGTACTTGTTGATGCAAAAGATGAGGTTTTAGGACGGTTAGCTTCTAAGGTTGCTTTTATGTTGAGAGGGAAACACAAAACTTCGTTCACTCCACACGTTGATTGTGGTGACAATGTAATCGTTATCAATGCTAGCCAGATTAAATTAACCGGCAATAAAATGACTGATAAACAGTATATTCGTCATACCGGTTATCCAGGTGGTCAGAGAATTACAACCCCTGAAGAATTATTAACTAAAAAGCCAATTAAGGTTGTGGAAGTTGCAATAAAAGGGATGTTACCAAAAAACAGACTTGGTAGTGCTCTTTTCAGAAATCTTTTTGTTTATGAAGGTGGCGAGCATCCACATGAAGCACAGCAGCCGAAATTAATCGATTTAAACACAATTATATAATTATTGTATGGAGAAAATAAATGCTTTAGGAAGAAGAAAAGCCGCTGTGGCTCGAGTTTATTTAAGCGAAGGAAAAGGAAGCTTTACTGTTAATGATCGTGAACTTGAGAATTTTTTCCCAACAGAAACACTTCAGTATATTGCTAAACAACCATTAAATGTACTTGGAATATTAGGTAAATACGATATTAAAGTAAATATTTTTGGTGGCGGTGTTAAAGGTCAGGCAGAAGCTGTTCGTTTGGGTGTTGCACGTGCATTAATTGAAGTGAACCCTGAATTCAGGCCTGCTCTTAAAAAAGAAGGTTTCTTAACTCGTGATCCACGTGAGGTAGAACGTAAAAAACCAGGTCAGCCAAAAGCACGTAAGAAGTTTCAATTTAGTAAACGATAGGATAATTGCTATCCATAACAGGATAATAGTCCGTTTAGTATCTAAATTGTTGAGACTTCCCGACTATGGGGCTACTCAGCAATTGCTTAGTAAGAAAGAATGTAAACGTTAAAAAAATTAAGTACATGTCAAGAACAAATTTTAATGAATTATTAGATGCAGGTGTGCATTTTGGCCACCTTAAAAGAAAGTGGAATCCGGCAATGGCTCCTTATATTTTTATGGAGAGAAACGGGATTCACATTATCGATCTTCAAAAAACTGAAGCCAAGTTAAACGAAGCTTGTAATGCAATTAAACAGATTGCAAAATCAGGCCGTAAAATATTATTTGTAGCTACAAAAAAACAAGCTAAAGATATCGTTGCAGAAAAAGTAGCATCAACCAAAATGCCATATGTTACCGAACGCTGGCCCGGAGGAATGTTAACCAATTTCCCTACTATTCGCAGGGCGGTTAAAAAAATGTCGTCTATCGATAAAATGGCAGTTGATGGAACATTCAACAATCTTGCAAAAAGAGAAAAATTACAAATTACACGCCAAAGAGCCAAACTGGAAAAAATGCTTGGCAGTATTGCAGATATGACCAGACTTCCCGCGGCAATGTTTATTATTGATGTTAGCAAAGAACATATAGCCGTTCGTGAAGGAAAACGGTTAAATATCCCATTATTTGCCATAGTTGATACCAACTCAGACCCTTCACCAATTGATTTTCCAATTCCTGCAAATGATGATGCTTCAAAATCAATTTCTTTAATTCTCGACAAGATAACCGATGCTATAAAAGAAGGCCTTGAAGAAAGAAAACTTGAAAAAGATAAAGAAGGTACTTCGAAAGATAGAAAAGGCGACTCTAAAAATTCAAGACCTGATTTTAAGAAAACAAGGGCAAGAAAATCGAAACAGGAAGAAATTGATGAACCTGAAGTAGATGAAACAGAAGATATAGAAGACGAAGATATTACAGCAAACGCTGATATCGAAGAAGTTGAAGAATAAATTCTAATTAAAAATAAGTAAAATATACAATAATGGCTCAAATAACAGCAGCAGATGTAAGTAAATTACGTCATATGACCGGAGCAGGTATGATGGATTGTAAAAAAGCCCTTACCGAAGCTGAAGGAGATTTCGATAAAGCAATTCAGATAATCAGAGAAAGAGGACAAGCAGTTGCTAACAAACGTTCAGACAGAGAGGCAAGCGAGGGTGTTGTATTGGCATCTACAAATGCAAATGGTACAACAGGTATAATCATAGCCTTAAAATGCGAAACGGATTTCGTTGCAAAAAATGTTGATTTTGTGAAATTTGCCGAGAAAATCATCGGTATTGCAATTAAAAATGCCCCTGCAAACCTTGATGCATTAAGAGCACTTGATTTCGAAGGTGTTTCTATAGCTGATAAAATTATTGAACAAACCGGAATTATCGGCGAGAAAATTGAATTAGCTTATTTCGAGAAAATTGATGCAGCTTATGTTTCAACTTATATTCACAGCGATAAAAAATTAGCTACTCTTGTAGGTTTTAATAAAGCAGGATTTGACGAACAAGTAGGTAAAGACGTAGCTATGCAGGTTGCAGCAATGGATCCTGTGGCAGTTGACAAAGACTTTGTTCCTCAATCAGTTATTGAAAAAGAACTTGAAATAGGAAGAAATCAAGCACTTGCTGAAGGTAAAGCAGCAGAACTTGTCGATAAAATTGCTCAGGGTAAACTGGGTAAGTTTTACAAAGACAGTACCCTGTTAAACCAGGATTTTATAAAAGAAAGTAAAATATCTGTAAAACAATATTTGCAACAGGTAAATAAAGAACTTACTGTTACTGCATTTAAGAGATGTTCAATTAAACAGTAATAATATAAGATGATTAAGAAAAGGAGTTCAGAAACGAACTCCTTTTTAATTTTGAACAATTAAAGTGTTTAGTCCATTAAAATAAACATTATATTCAATCAATCTGCTTTTCGCGGGGCCAAAGCCTGCATATATAGTTCCTGCCTGATCTTCTCCTAACATCATGAATTTTGAGCCACAACAGGGACAAACAAGAATACCATAAAAAGTATCATCTTCTAGTTTGCAGCCTGAATTGGCCTCGTAAGTACATGCACGATCAAAAGCTAAATAAGTAGTTTGGGTTTCCCTGAAAATAATCAATCCACCTACGCCATATCCATCAACAAAGGCATGTTCGCCTTCGTTAATATTTCCGAGCTGGGTATCAATATAAATAGTAGCATCAACATGAACATATGGAAAATCTGTTGTTTCATCATCACAACGAACAAACAACAGAAGGATTAAAATTGGTATAAAAAAAATACGTATTTTTGATTTTGAGATTATTTGTTTCATTTTCAAGTTAATTATTAAGCAAAAATAAGCAAATGCTCGTTAATTTAAAGCGTACGTTCTTAATAATTATTGTGCTGGGTTCAGTTTATTGTTGTAATACACGAAATCTCTCAAGTACTGAAAAATCGGGGAAAGTAAAAGCTGAAATAACAAAAAAACAAAAGGCTAAGAGAGAAAAGCAAAAAGATGCAGCAATAAAAAAACATTACGACAGGCAAGCTGAAAGTACTCGTGAATCAATGGAACAGAATAAGCTGCAATCAGAAAAATGGAGAAAAGATTATTATCATAACAAGTCGGGGTTTTATCATTTTCGAAAGTTTCTCGAATTGTTTAAACGCGAACCAAAACCTGAAAGAGGGTTGTTTACAAAAAAACAAGTTAAAGGCAGGAAAAAATGTTTTCTAAAACGAATGTTTACAAAGTAAGATTAATATGAAAGATAATTTCGATACCATTCTATATATAATTATTGCATTAATTGCCTTTGTTATATCGGCTATAGGGAAGAAGAAAAAAAAGCCGGAACCATCAGAAAATGATCAATCCGTATTTAATACACTTATTAATGATGAAATTCCTGTATATAAAGAATTCGAGAAGATTTTTAACATTCAGGATACTGTTGTGGAAAAAGAACCTGTTACAAAGCCACAGCCAAAAAACATTGAAAAAATTCATATACCCGAAGGAAGGGCCCGGTTAATTGAAAAAAACTCACTTTTAACCAAGAGTTATGTTTCATCGGTTCATGTTCAGGAAAACAACGAAATATTTAATCATGCAATCACAAACAATGATTTAACTCACGATGATGAAACGGAAGAAAACATAGAAGAATTTGATTTACGTGATGCCATTGTTTATTCTGAAATACTGAATCGAAAAAAATATTAACCAGCACATTTTTAATATATTAAAAATCTAACGAAATAATTTTGTGTTGATTTAAAAAATTAGTTAAATTTGTAACAGACAAGAAGAGTTCTGCTCAGGCAGAATTCTTCTTTCTTTATATTATATACATAAGAAAAATCAATGATTATGGCAAATATATCTTACGTAACAGAACAAGGATTAGAAAAGTTAAAGAAAGAACTTGAACAATTAGAACTTATTGAAAGGCCCAAAATATCGCAACAAATTGCTGAAGCCCGTGATAAAGGAGATTTATCGGAAAATGCTGAATACGATGCAGCTAAAGAAGCACAGGGGATGCTTGAAATGAAAATCAGCAAGCTGAAAGATGTTATAGCCAATTCAAGAATATTGGATCAGTCAAAATTAAATACTTCCACGGTTCAGATTCTGAATAAGGTTAAGATAAAAAACAAATTAAATAATGCAGTAATGCAGTACACTCTTGTTTCAGAGAGTGAAGCAAACCTGAAAGAAGGCAAGATATCGGTAAACACGCCTATAGCAAGAGGATTATTGGGCAAGAAAGTAGGTGACGTGGTTAAGGTGCAAATACCTTCAGGTACTGCTGAGTTTGAAGTTTTGGAAATTTCACTTTAAAAACGGAAAATATGGCAACTATTTTTACAAAAATTGTGAATGGCGAAATTCCTTCGTACAAGATTGCCGAAGACGAAAACTACTATGCTTTTTTAGATATTTTCCCTTTGGCAAAAGGGCATACCCTGGTTATTCCTAAAAAGGAAACCGATTACCTGTTCGATTTGGATGATCAAACCCTTGCAGGCCTCACTGTTTTTGCAAAACGGGTAGCCAGAGCTATTGACAAAACGATTCCTTGCAAGCGGGTAGGAGTGGTGGTTTTGGGACTTGAAGTACCTCATGCACATATTCATTTAATACCGCTAAACAGCGAAGCCGATGCCAGCTTTTCCAAGCCCAAACTCAAACTTACAGAAGCAGAATTTAAGGAAATTACCCAGAAAATCAGGGAAGCATTCGAATAAGAAAAATAGTTGTAAAACTACAAATCCGAAGTCTAAAACTTCGGATTTTTTTTATTAGAATCTAAAAAACCACCGTCTTTGACGGTGGTAATGTATGTTTTAGCTTTGCTAACTAAATTTTTTTAAATTAGTAGCATG
>MENK01000018.1 GCA_001768235.1 Bacteroidetes bacterium GWB2_32_14 | reverse complement strand
TATAGCAGCTTTATGTATTTAGCTGATGGAGCAATCCAAACATCTATTAAAGGTCGTAGCTATGGTGGCCATTGCTATGCTTGCGTTGGATACGACGATGCTAAAGGAGCTTTCAAAATAATGAATTCTTGGGGAACTTCATGGGCTTCATCTGGTTACGGATGGATTTCATATACCTTAATAACTAGCGTTTGGACAGAAGCATACGTTATTTATGAATAAATAAACTTTTGGGTAATTTAAGGCGGTCTTAACGGGCCGCCTTTTTTAGTAACCCCAGGGTTGTTTCTTTGTTAAAGCAATTTGCTCAAAGTATTTACTGAGTATTCTTTTCTTTGTGAAAAATTTGAACCTAAGGAATCCCCGCCTGCCAAAAAACTTTATTCGGCAGGCAGGTTAGCAGAAAAACAACAAAGTTCACTAATTCAAAAGAGCAAGCCGGTGTTTTAAACGTTACTGTTCTTTAATTATTTCCTTTATTTTATCGAGATACCTGTGTAACGATTTTTCAGGATTTTTCTTATCGGTATTCCATTGCATGGCTATACAAATGTTGTAGCCGGGAATGTATTCAACAATAGTTACATAACCCGGGAAAAAGCCTGTATGTCCAAAAGATATTCTTCCATCTTCGTCCCATACAAAACATGCCATACCATATTTTGCATTATCCTGCAAATCTGTTTTTTGATCAGCTGGAGTTATCATTAATTTATACGAATCCTGCGAAAAAACCTTACCACTATAATACAATTTTCCCCATTTAGCCAAATCGGATGCTGTGCAAGCTATGCCGCCACCTGTAAATTCCATTTGTGGATTAAAAGCAAACTTACCATTATCTAATAAAACTTTTTCGGGCACAGCAAATTCTTTTGAAAATGCCGTGTAACCTGGTATTAATCTGGTTATTTCCCTGTTATTTGCAGGGAATGTATTTTCAAGTTTCAGGGGTTGAAAAAATCGTTTTTCAAGTTCTGCATAATACTCATTAGATGTAAGCTTTTCAATTAACATACCCAATATAATATAGTTTGTATCGGAGTATGCCCAACCCTTACCCGGTTCGTGTAAAGCTGGTTTGCCAAAAATGAGAGACAATCGATCAACACCAGTCCAAACCTTATCGGGATTTTTATTTAGCATAATAGCAACAGAATCATCGAATTCGTAACGTTCGAGTCCCGTTGTATGATTTAACAACATTCTTAATGTAAGTTTACGTGCATTAGGTATCTTATTAAACCAATCTTCGTTACCAAAATATTTCGATAACGAATCGTCAACATTTAGTTTTCCTTCGTCCTGTAACTGGAGTATAAGTGCAGCACAAAATGTTTTTCCCGTACTACCCGAAAACATTACATCCTCAGGTTTCATTAAAATTTGTTTTTCTTTATCGGCATATCCTTCAGAGATAGTCCAGATTTCATCATCGGGCATAGAAATAGACATATTTATTCCCGGGACACCAAGCTCCTGTATTATTTTCTGAAGCTCTGATTTAATCGCTGTTTCTTTTTTTGTTTTTTCTGATTGACACGATACAATTAAAACAGCTGCTAAAAAAATGAATGTAATTTTTCTCATATAAATAAAGTTTTATTTTGTAATTTAGAAATCCTGTTCATTAAAAGGTTTAATTTAGTAAAAAAAACAATTTAACAAATATCAAAATTATGTTTACAAAAGCGGTAGTTCGAAAACCGGCACATACTTTTGCCAGTGGAATTACAGAAGCTAATCTTGGAAAACCAGCTTACAAACTGGCTTTGAAGCAACACGATGCATATTGCGAAGCGCTTGCAAAATGCGGATTAGAATTAATTGTTCTCGAAGCAGACCCTGAATTTCCCGATTCATGTTTTGTTGAAGATACCGCTGTAGTTACAAAAGACTTTGGTGTTATTGCCCGGCCGGGAAATAAAAAGCGGTTGGGTGAAGAAATAGAAATTAAAAAAGTTCTTGAGCCATTGCTCCCGCTATACTCAATTACAGAACCGGGAACACTTGATGGTGGCGACGTGATGCAAGCCGATAATCAGTTTTTTATAGGGCTATCAAACAGAACAAACCTTACCGGGTCAAGGCAACTAAAGGAAATACTTGATAAACAAAATTATACTATTTATGTAATTCCTGTTTGTAACATCTTACATTTTAAAACAGGTGTTAATTATTTAGGAGAAAATAACATTCTAATACAGGAAAGCATTTGCACCATGAACGAACTAAGTGCATTCAACCGAATAATTATAGAACAGGATGAGCTTTATGCAGCCAATTGCCTGAGGGTAAACGATTATGTTCTTATACCTAAAGGATTTCCAAAAACAAAATCGAATGTTGAAAAACTGGGGTATAAAATTATTGAACTCGACATGAGCGAGTTCCAAAAAATGGATGGTGGATTGAGTTGTTTGTCGTTACGGTTTTAGATTTTCGGGCTTTAGTATCGAAAATACTATTTACTTGTAACTTACATGTAGTCCAACATTTCCACAATTACATAGTTAACTAAATCTGATGTTTTAAATAACCTGTAGTTAGTATCTTTTCGTTTAGATGTCTTATCGACAAAATAAAGAATATTATCAATTACCATAGCATCATAAAAAGTACCATAAAATTCACGAACTGTAATAAAACCCGAATCGGTGAGTTTCATTATTTTTTCAGAGGTAATTACAAGTATTGCTGAATTGAAATCAAGGAACATTACAGGAAACTCTTTTGAAGTATAAACATAGTTATCATACACGATAATTCTTTCCCGCGAATCAAAATAGATTAGTTTTTCATCACTTGTAAATGCAAATGAGTGTGAACCATTTAGTGTATCTATAAAGAAGTTTTTCAGATTTACCAGTAAGATATTTTGCTGGTTATAAAAAGCTGCAAAATTCCCATTCCCTGAAATTTTAAAATTGATAATTCTTGGACTAATTAGTGAAACTTTTAAATTCCCGGTTAAATCATAATAGTTCATTCTATCCGGGTTATCATCGGCAGTTTCATCATTTGCAATATAGCCATCGGGCAGTTTATATAAAACATTTCCATCAAATATCAGTGAATCTTTATAAATCCTGAATTTGTTGTTTTCTTTAATTATTTCATGATCAGGGGCTTTTGGTAACTCATCAATTACAATCTTTCCTGCTCTGTTTAGTTTCTGGCTATATCCTGCAAAACTTATAAATAACCAACCCAGGATAATAATTTTCTTCATTTTTGTTACATTTTTTTCTTTTCAATATTAGTTCATTCGGATTAACTAACCATAAATTTTAAATAGAATTTTGAAACTGGGAAATTAAACGATTATTTTTCAATTCGCTCAATACATTTGTATAAAGTATTTCGTAAAGCTACTTCGCGCGGATCGTTATTTAAATAGATTCCCATTTTAGTCATAATGTAGGCATATCCAATTTGTTTATCAGGATCGGCGAAGCCAAATGAACCGCCGGCTCCCGGGGTACCAAAGGCTTTGTAACTTGATCCGTATTCAAAATTTGGCCCGGGTTTAATAAACCCCACAGAGAAATAAGTATCAACACCCATTATTTCATCGAAAGCACCTGCAGGAGGAACCTGTGCTTTATTTGTAAGCTCGGCAAAGGTTTCATCACTTACATGTAACTCTTTTGCCCCTGATGCAAAAACACTATAAACTTTTGCAATGGAACGTGCATCTCCTATTCCATTTCCTGAAGGCATCTCAACCCTGTAGGTAGTTTCATCATTGGGGTAAAATTTCTCGGGTACATTAAATGATTGTGCCAAAACAGATTTCCTGTTTCGAAGGCTCTTACGCATTTTGACGGGAATTTTGTTCATATTAAAAACAAACTGCCCAATGGAAGGCAAAAGAACCTTGGCGATATGCTCACCAGGAATAGAATCGGGCAACCCGATATAAAAGTTAAGGTTTAAAGGGCCTGCTATTTCTTCAGAGAAAAACACACCAATACTTCTATGCCCTGGATCAACCCTGCGCATAAGCTCGTTCATGTACATTCCCATGGTTGATAAATGATAACCATGTCTCTGTCCCGGTTCCCATAAAGGTTTTTGTCGGGCCATGATATTTGCAATCTTATCAAAATCTTTTAAATCGGATATTGTAAATATTTCATCGACCAAACACAATCCGGCCTCGTGAGCCAACAATTGCCGGACAGTTATGTTTTCTTTCCCGTTTTGAGCAAACTCGGGCCAGTAAGTCGAAACTTTTTCATCATAATCGAGCCATCCGTTAGAATGAGCCATTGCAAGGCACATGGCTGCCAAACCTTTGGTTGTGGAAAAAACAATCACTTTCGTGTTTTCTTCCCAGGGTTCCTTTGTTAAAGCATCTTTATAACCTCCCCATAAATCAACTACTTTTTCCCCTTTGTAATAAACTGAAAATGCAGCACCATTTTCGCCCCGTTTAATAAAATTTTGAATAAACTCTTCTTTTACATCTTCAAATCCAGGAGCTACATAGCCATGAATTAAATCGTTCGGGTTTTTCTTTATCTTGTGCGACACCGAGCACTGATTAAAAAATAAAAAAGGGAATAATGACAAAAGAATTAATTGAAAAGTCTGTTTATTCATAATAAAACCTTTTAATAAACCTTCGATACCAAAATTATCAATTAATTCTTATGCTTTAATATCATTTTAAAATAAAATGCATCAATCCATTTTTAAATTCGTCTTTAAAAAAAATTAAACCTGAAAATATGATTCAAAATTACCTTAAAATTGCCTTCCGGAATATTACCAGACATAAAGGATTCTCTTTTATAAATATATTCGGATTAGCACTTGGAATAACCTGTGCTTTATTAATTTTCATGTGGGTTTACGATGAAATTACCTACGACAAATTTCACACGCAAATTGATCAGATATACCGGGTCGAACAAGACCAGTTTTATAATGGCGAATCGTATCATGTAAATGTTACGCCCTATCCTTCGGGCGAGGGTTGGAAAATGGAAATCCCTGAGATTGAAGATGCTATTCGATTTGCATACACGGGAAACCTGTTACTTAAATATGGTGAAAAATCTTTTTTTGAATCAGGAATAGCCGCGGTTGATTCTACTATTTTCTCTGTTTTTAGTTTCGATCTTGAATCAGGTGATCCCCAAACAGCTCTCACAAAACCATTAAGTTTAGTTTTAACAAAGGAAATGGCCGAAAAATATTTTGGACAGGAAAACCCTTTAGGTAAAACTATTCGCGTTGATAACCAGTTCGAATTTACAGTTACCGGGGTATTAAAGAAAATACCTGCAAACACGAGTATTCGTTTCGGGTTTCTTGTACCATTTGATTTTGTTAAAACAATTGGCTTTTACAACGATCATTGGGGAAATAACTCGATTACAACTTATGTAAAGCTAAAAAAAGGAACAGAGCCTGTTCCTGTTAACCAGAAACTTATTGATGTTGTTAAAAGCCACATCGAATTTGATGATGATTATAAAGAAAGTGATTATAAAACAAAGTTTATGCTTGCTTCTTTAAAAGACATGCACCTGCATCAATATTTTGGTTACGGGCATTCGCCCGGTCAAATTCAGAATGTATTCATATTTATAACTATCGGGTTATTTATATTGCTTATTGCCTGTATTAATTTTATGAATCTTTCAACAGCCCGATCAACAAGAAGAGCAAAAGAAATTGGAATGCGAAAAACATCGGGTGCAAGCAGGGGAAATATTATTCTTCAATTTTTTGGTGAATCTGTTATAACTACCATCATTTCATCTGTTATCGCTTTAATTTTCACGGCATTACTTTTATCAAAATTTAACCTGCTCTCGGGGAAGCAAATATCTTTTGAGTTTTTCAAGAGTCCCGAATTTATTTTTGGCCTTATTTCAATAACTCTTTTTACAGGAATAGTTGCCGGCATTTATCCTGCAATTTATCTTTCAAAATTTAATCCTGTAAAAGTACTTAAAGGAGGCGTTAGCGAATTATCTGCAAAAGGAAACCTGAGAAAATTCCTGGTTATATTCCAGTTTTTTTTATCCATAATCCTGATTATTGGAACTGTTTTTATTTACAAGCAGCTCAGGTTTATGCAGGCACAAAAGCTGGGATACGAAAAGGATCATGTTTTGTATATTCAAATGTATGGTGATATCAATAAATCCTATTCAGTTATTAAAGATGCCTTTAAAGCAAATCCAATGGTTGAGAATGTTACAGCATCGTCACATTTACCGAGCGATATCGGAAGCAATTCAGGTGGAGTAGATTGGGACGGCAAAGATCCAAACCTGAGTATCCTTGTAAGCATGAGTGTTGTTGATTTCGATTATACCGAAACGTTAAAAATTCCTATTGTGAACGGGAGAAGTTTCTCTAAAGATTTTCCTTCGGACAGGATTGCTGACTCAACAGGAGCATTTTTAATAAACGAAGAAATGCTTAAAATTTTGAATGTTGATGACCCTATTGGTATGCGTTTTTCTTTTCTGGGAGTTAGCAAGGGCAGAATTATAGGGATAATGAAAAACTTTCACTTTTACTCCATGCGTTCAGAAATTGAGCCTCTTGCCATTGCTGTGGGTTATGATGAATATATCCGGTATATAATCATGCGTATTAAACCGGGTGATGTACCACAAACTATCGAAAAATTAAAAGATACATGGAACTCAGTAATTCCATCCTATCCATTTGAATATCACTTTTTAAATGATGAATATGAAAACATGTATAAAACAGAACAACGCATGGGAAGTTTAATAAAATATTTTGCAATAATTGCAGTTGTAATTGCATCGTTAGGTTTATTCGGACTTGTTTCGTTTATGACAGAAAAACGAATAAAAGAAATTGGTATCCGTAAAGCAATGGGTTCTACATCATCAGAAATTGCTTATATTTTATCTAAAGACTTTATTAAACTGGTAATTATTGCAATTGTTGTAGCAATCCCGGCATCATGGTATTTAATTAACAAATGGTTACAGGATTATGCCTACAAAACAGATTTAAGCTGGTGGGTTTTTGCTCTTGCCGCAGTATTAGCTATTGCAATTGCATTGTTAACCACAAGTTTTCAGGCAATTAAAGCAGCAAATACAAACCCGGCACAAACTTTGCGTTACGAATAACAGGCACCATTACTTCAAATATTTTCACCATCAGGGGATGGTTTAAAAAAGAGAGAAAAACCTGAAAGTTTTTCTCTCTTCTTATATCGAATCTCTACTATTATATCGATCTAAATCTTTTATTGTAACATGCTGTATTTGTGCATATTGCAACACTTATGATTTTTTGTTTCCAGATTTTAATTATTGGTCAAAAGCTGTTTGATGTTCATCTAAAATAAATTTCTTTTAATGAGAAAACACGTATATGAAAGTAGAAAAAGTAATAAAAAATGGTTGAAGAAAATACCATATTAGAATTTGATTTTTCAACAAAACAAAGTGTTAACAGAGTTCTGATTAATATCCTGGTTAAATTTTCTTTTATTGTTTTATTGATTGCTTTAAGCAGTTACCAGAATCCATCAGTAAACCTTAACGAAAATCATATAAACTATAATTCATTTGATTTTAGAAATAGCCTGGAAATTAACCTGTATTCAATGATTAGTCAACCAGACTCTTACTCAACACAAAATATAAACAAGCAGATTACTGAATTGGTATCCAGGTTTTATAAAGAGAGGGAATTTCAACCAGCATGGACAACCAATTTGAGAACCAACTTACAATTCAGGAACTTCATTAATATCCTTGATAGTGCGAAATACTATGGTTTCCCGATCGACTATTTCGGCAGAGAAAAAATCAAACAATTAAATACCGAATTTTCTAAAACAAACACGCTTGATACAAGGATTAACCTCGAATTTACAGTAAGTTTTTCAGCATTAAAGTTAATGTTGTATCTGAATAAAGGCATAATTGAGAAAGATACTTTATCAACTGATTTTATATCTTACGAATCTTTGCCGGGGATTTTAAATAATGCCTTGAATCAAAATAATTTAAGAAACGAGATTTTATCACAACAGCCGGAGCTCGTACAACTTCAGAACATACTCAGTTCGCTGCCAAATTTCATAGATCTTCAGTTATCTATTAAATATACAACCCCCAAATTTATTGATGACAGATTACTTGCTAAAGGCCTTTATTATGCAGGTATAACCGAAACATCCGAGATTGATTCAACAGACAATAATTCAGCAGCAATTTATAAATTACAAGAGCAGTTTCATTTACCCAAAGATTCTAATTTAAATACTATTACACATCAAACGCTCGTATCTTTACTAGAGTACAGGTATTTTCAGGCATGTTTAAATTTAAACCGGTTAAGGAACATAAAAAACAATGACGAAAATTACCTGTTTGTAAATATTCCGGAATTCAGGTTACATGTTATTGAATCAAAACAGGAAAAAGAAGTTTTTAATGTTATTGTAGGAAAACAAGAAACCCCGACCCCGGTATTATCAAGCAACATCGAGAAAGTAATTACAAATCCTTACTGGACCGTTCCTAAAAGTATTGTTGACAACGAAATGCTTCAAAAAATAAGAAAAGATTCAACCTATCTTGAAAGAAACGGGTATTACATAATAAATGGTTGCGAGGAAACTGTTGATATATCAACTATAAACTGGAATAGCAACGATCCTCTTGGCACAAGATATTTTATTCGTCAAAAAAACAGTTCTACTAATGCGCTTGGCCTGGTAAAATTTATATTCCCAAACGAACAAAGTATTTATCTTCACGATACACCATCAAGAGGCCTTTTTCAACAAAGAAACAGGACTTTTTCGCATGGATGTATTCGTTTAGAAAACCCGGATAAACTAGCACAATATTTAACCGATAAATACTATTCAGAAAACAGCTTAAACATTAAGAAACTAATAGCTTCCAAAGAGAACAACGAAATTAATCTGACCCAAAAGATTAATATCCATATTCAATACATAACTTGTTCCGGTGAAGAGAATACTGATATAAAATTTTATGGTGATATTTACAATCTGGATAAACACGATATCATGTCTATCTTTTCAAATCAGGTTGAGTTATAGAATCCAGTACAGGATGATAAATATACAGGCAGGAACCGTTTTTTATTAAATCAATTATTTCCCTGGTTTCTTCAAGCGGTAATGCCGGGCAACCAAAACTTCGTCCGATTCTTCCATATTTAAGAATAAATTGCTCGCTAACATAATCGGCCCCATGAATAACAACTGCACGTTTATAGGCATTGTCATTAATTCCCTCGTTCATACCCTTAATTCTTAATGAATACCCGTGCTTCCCGTTATAACAATCCTGGGTAAGAAATAACCCCAGGCTGCTTTTATTCGAATGCAAATCGTTTGAAAAATTTTCGGCATTCTGAATTCCGGAATTCATACCATGAGCTACTAACGTATTTTTTACTACTTGCTCATTTTTTATATCAAGAATAAAAAGTCGTTTTTCAGTTGATGAACGGCTGTAATCAATAATTGTAAGTAAGGAATCGTTTTGGATAATTTTTTTCTCTTTTAACTCTGAAAAGTTATTTAGTGCCTGATGAACGGCTTCTTCGGGTATTCCACACGAATCGGTTAATTTTTTATTCCACGAAGAAATCCTGTTATCGGGTATATCAATTCTATTATCGGGGTTAGATTTTTTGCCAATATGCCTCCCCTGCAAAAAAAATCCTGCTAAAAATACCATCAATATAAAAAGTAAGAATCGATTCATTTAATCTTGAATTTCAATGGCGAGATTATGAAAATTTAACGAATAATCAAAATAATTGTTTCAGTATTAAAAGATTAGTTGATAAACGGCAAAAGTGTCTTTTCAATTATTTTACAACTTTTCCCATTCTTCACGTAGTATAATATCTGTTTTGTTTACAAGATAGTCGGTGGCGAGAATACCATGCAAGTGGTCAATTTCGTGTTGCAGCAATTCGGAAAGATTTCCGGTAAAGGTTTCTTTTATTATTTCTCCTTTTTGATTTTGGTATTTTACAGTTATTGAAGTATGTCTTCTTGTAAGAACAAAAAAAGCAACATCGAAACTAAAACAACTATCCCATACTTGGAATGTTTCAGAGCTTTTTTCAATTATCACGGGATTTATTAAAGCAAAATGCCTGCCAGGTAAATTCAGATAAATAACCTTTTTTAAAACTCCAATTTGCGGGGCAGCAATTCCTCGTCCAATTTTCTTTCGGTTTTGAAAATCGATTAAAGTATCACGTAAATCAACAATTAGTCCATCAAGCTGATTATCAAACGCAATTATATCTTCTGATTTCTCTCGTAAAACAGGGTTCCCCAACAATAATATTTTCTTAACAGGCATTATTCTAAATTAAAAAAATTGGAATCTGCCTTAGGCAGACAAGTTCGTAATTAAACTTATTCTTCCATTAATTCCCTGGGTAAATCTTTTTTAGTTTGAGCACCCAGTTTTTTAATATTTTCGACTCTGCCTAAAAGGTTACCCTTTCCGGTTGAGAGTTTGTTCATCGCGTTGTCGTGTGCTTTACGGGTAGATTCAAGTTTGTTTCCAATATCCTGCAAGTCTTCCACTAATCCAACAAACTTATCGTATAGTGCCCCGCTTTGTTGGGCAATTTCCATCACATTCTGGCTTTGGTATTCCTGCCGCCAAATGCTTGCAATCATTTTTAAAGCTGCAATTAAATTGGTAGGACTAATAAGTAAAATGCGTTTGTCGTAAGCAAAATTCCACAAATCAGGTTCTTTTTGAATTGCAATTAAATAGGCAGGTTCAATAGGCAAAAACAACATCACAAAATCGAGAGTTTTTAACTGGTATAAATCCTGGTAATTTTTGTCGCCCAACCCGCGAATATGGTTTTTTACAGATAGCAGATGCTCATTCAATGCACGTTCCCTGTCTTTCTCTTCTGTGGCAGAAACAAAACGTTCGTAAGCAACCAGCGATACTTTCGAGTCAATAACGACACTCCTGTCGCCAGGGTATTTAACCACCACGTCGGGTTGAAACCGATTACCATCTTCGGTTTTAAATGATTTCTGAACAAAATACTCCCGATCTTTAACTAAGCCTGATTTCTCGAGAATATTTTCAAGAATTAATTCTCCCCAGTTTCCCTGGGTTTTCGATTCTCCTTTTAATGCTTTTGTCAGGTTATTTGCTTCTTCACTAATTTTATTGCTCGATTCTACCAGGTGTTTTATGCGTTCCTGAATCGAAGCCCTGTCTTCAATATCTTTTTTATGTGTTTCTTCAACCCGTTTTTCAAAATCTTTTATCTTTTCCTGTAATGGTTTTAAAATTGCATCCAGGTTGGTTTTATTCTGCTCGGTAAATTTACCCGTTTTTTCTTCCAGAATTTTATTGGCAAGATTTTCGAATTCTACAGTAAACTTTTTCTGTAGTTCTTCTACTTCCCGCTTTTGCTCTGTTAATCGTTCAGTTAAATGTTTTAAATCCGATTCTTTTCCTGCAAGTAACCTCTGGATGCTTAACAATTGGTTATCTTTATTACTGATTTCATTTTTCAGTGATTGTAAATTTTCATTTACCCCATTTAACCGGTCTTCCTTAATTTTAAGCTCTGTAGAAATATTTATCAATTCCTGCTGAAGGTTTTCAGCTTCTTCTTTGGTTAATCCTTTATTTCTGGCAAATACCAATCGGCTGATAAACCAAGCTGCCGCGAATCCCGCAGCAGCACCTGTAATTAAAAAAAATATATCATTCATTGTTTTTTATTCTATACTTGCATTTTGTTCAACCATCATTTCAAGAACATTTAAATAAATTTCAAGTTGCTCCCTGTTTTTTCTGTTTCTTTCCCTGTCTATTGCTTTTTCAATATCTTCAATAGCCGCAGTATATTCAATATCCGACAAATATTTTGCTGCTCTTATTCTTATTTTTGAATCTTTATCTTTTAAAAATGTTCTAACAGTTTCAGCAGCATACCACGAATAGTTTTCCTGCAATTTATCAAACAGAATTAACTTGTTTTCTTTTTTAGATTCTTTGAGTTCGTTGATTAGTTTTTCGTAATTTGCTTTGTATTCATCGGAGTAAACAATCTCATTTTTATAGTAATCTGGCCGCATAACATTCTGATCGTAGGCAACTAAATCGTGCCCGATAACCCAGCGTACCATTCGGGGAAACATCCATCGCATCCCGGGTGTCGATTCAGGATGTGCAACTGCTAATAAGATTTTCCCCTTTCCAATTGTAGATGTAAGGAATAAAGGAATGCTATCTTCTTCGTCAGCTTTTTGGGCAATTATTTTTAAATCAGGATTTGAGTTATCAGTTATATCAAAAATGAGTCCTCCCTGATAATCAATATACAGGTTTTCTGTATTTTTTAATTCTGAAAAAATATTTTTTCCTTCGTCACTCAGCTTAAATTTATATAAACCCGAATTATTTTTATTATTGATAGTTTTAATACTATCTATTCCTATTAAACTAAGAGTTTTGCATTCGTTATTTACAGTTAACATATCAATACCACTGCAAATACCAATCGTACCTTTCCCGCGTACAACAACAAATTTTTGAATTATCTGAATAACTTTGTTATTTGTTGTATCATTAAATTCTCCATTATTTAAGCCCGGGAATACAAGCACATCAATATTTTCGAGTTCTGCCCTTAAAATATCTTCATCGGTTAAAGTAACCGCAACTATCCCACCGTCAATTCGCAATGCTTCTATAATATTTCTTATGTTTACAGGATTTGCATTGCATGTTTTATAAATTCCAACAGCTATTGTTTCTTTGCTAAGTTCACGTTTTTTTATATGTTTTTTTTCTTTATCAGAATCAGTACATGCAGATAATACCAGTAAAAACAAGGTAATCGTAAGCAGAGTGAGAAAATTATTTTTTTTCATAACAGGGTAATTTAGGTGTTGAACCAGCAATTAAAATTAGTAATTTAAATCCATAATATAAAGTGTATAAAATCGAAATTTGATATCCATTGAATGTGCAATGATATTTAATGGATATCAATTGATTAATTCATATTTTGAATTTTCCTGAACTCGTTCATTTTTTCATTTGGAAGAGTAAGTGTCAGGTTGTACTGTTTAATTTTCCATACACTATTGATTTTTATAAGTACTCCCGAACCACGGCAGATACCCATGTGAGTTTCGAGTAACTCGTCGAACCAGGCTATTTCGCCATTCTCAGAAAAAGACCAGGTTCGGCTATAAGGTTTGAATGCCCATGCTGTATCTCTTTGAAAATAGGGCATTGCCCATATTTTAAATTCGTGTTTCAGCCATCGTTCTTTAGGATCGGTTCCTAAATAAACGGCATTGGTATCGAGACTATTAAAAAACACGTCTTCGTCTGCTATTGCTGCTGCATGATGCCATTCATCCATAAAAGTATTCAGCTCGTTTATTGTTGAATTATTTGTAACGGAACTCCGTGTACAAGACAAAATCGATAACCCAAGTAAAATACATGAAATTTTCTTTATCATAATTTTGATTTATGTTTAAAGCCACAATTTAATACTATTTTAAAACATCATTTAAAAAATATGAGATAAAGTCAAATAGTTTAATTTTGTCGGTCATACTAACTTATTAGTTAATTGATATACCTGAATAGTTTTATGAAACAATACAAACATATATATTTTGATCTTGACCGGACATTATGGGATTTTGACACCAACTCAAAGGAAACATTTCGGGATATTTACATTAAATATAATCTTGAATTGATATTCGGAACGTTCGATAATTTTTACAATACCTATTTAAAATACAACGAGCAATTATGGAAAGATTATCGTGATGGGATAATTGAGAAATCCGTTTTACGATTAAAACGATTTACTCTTACTTTAGAAGAATTTGGGGTATCGAATGAAGAACTCGCTCAAAAAATCGGTGATGATTATATAAGTATCAGTCCTACAAAAAGTTTATTATTCCCTTATGTACACGAAACTCTTTCGTACCTTAAAAATAAATACAAGCTATACATTATTACCAATGGTTTTAATGAGGTGCAGTTTGTTAAACTAAAAAACAGCGATTTAGAAAAATATTTTACAAAAGTATTTACATCAGAAGAAGCCGGTGCTCAAAAACCCAGTCCAATAATTTTTGAACATGCCTTAAAATCGGCAAATGCAGAAAAAGAAGAGAGCCTGATGATTGGCGACGATTTAGAAACGGATGTAATAGGTGCTAAAAATGCCGGTATCGACCAGGTTTTTTTCAACCCCGAAAACAAAACCCATTCAGAAGATATTACTCATGAGATTTTTTCATTAAAAGAATTACAGGGTATTTTATAAATTTATAATACCAATAAAAAAAAATTAAAAAGGAGCTTCGTTTTCAAAATTAACATTATGTCCCAGATCAAAAATATCTTTATCTTTTGAGCTGTTTTCTTTGTTCATCTTAGAACCAAATGTAAGCGCACCTCCATTTTTCCCATTTTCTTCCTGGAAAGAAGTAACAAATTCGTTATCGAGATCTTCGAAACGGGCAAGTTCTTCTCTGAATCTTAGTTTAATATCGGCTAAAGCTCCATTTCTGTGCTTTGCAAGAATGATTTCGGCCATCCCTCTTGTGGAATTACCATCTTCATCTTCAATAATTCCGTATTTCTCCGGACGGTGGATAAACAATACCATATCGGCATCCTGTTCAATAGCGCCTGATTCACGCAAATCGGAAAGTTGCGGGCGTTTTGTTCCTGAACGTAACTCTACCGAACGATTTAATTGGGATAATGCTATTATCGGAACATTTAATTCTTTTGCAATTCCTTTTAGTGATCTTGAAATCATGCTTACTTCCTGCTCCCTGTTTCCCTTATTATCGTTTGTACCCGACATCAATTGTAAGTAGTCGATAATAATAATGTCAATATCGTGCTGGCTCATTAACCTGCGGCATTTCGCACGTAACTCGAAAACTGAAATAGCAGGCGTATCATCAATATATATTGGGGCGTCAACTAATTTTTTAATCCTGTATTCCAATTGTTCCCACTCAAATGGTTCCAGTTTCCCATTACGAATTTTCTCAGATGGTAATCCTGTTTCGCTGACTATTAAACGATTCACTAACTGAACCGATGACATTTCCAGCGAAAACATTGCTACACCACGATTATGGTCAACTGCAATATTTTTTGTCATTGATAAAACAAAAGCTGTTTTACCCATAGAAGGGCGTGCAGCAATAATAACAAGGTCGGAGCGCTGCCATCCTGATGTAACCCGATCGAGATTTGTATAACCGGATGGTACTCCGCTTAATCCATCTTCACGTTTTCCGGCTTCTTCAATCTGACTAATGGCTTCTTTAATGAGAACATTAATTTTTGTTGTTTCTTTTTTAATATTTCCCTCAGCTACACGAAATAATTCCGATTCCGAAAAATCTATCAGGTCGTTAACATCGACACTATCGTCGTATGCTTTAGTTTGTATTTCGGAGGAAACACGGATTAATTCGCGTTGAATATATTTTTGGGCAATAATTCGGGCATGATATTCAATGTGTGCAGCCGAAGCAACCCTGCTTGTAAGCTGGGTTATGTAAAAAGGGCCACCTACTTCATCGAGCTGATCGCGGCGGCGTAGCTCCTCTGTTACAGTAAGAATGTCTATTGGTTGTAATTTCTGCGACAGATCAAGTACGGCACTGAATATTTTTTGATGGGCATCTTTATAAAAGCTTTCAGGTTTTATAATATCCATTACAGCGATAATCGCATCTTTCTCCAGCATTATTGCACCAAGTACAGCATCTTCCAAATCAGTTGCCTGAGGAGGCAGCTTACCATAATCTAAAGATTGATCGTTTTGTACGGGTTTTTTATAGTTTTTTGTATTGCCTGCCATATTTTGATTTTTAGGGGAATCAAAGGTAATAATACGTAGATCAAAAATATTAGAAATCTAATTATTCTTTATTCTATTTTTTTTAACGGCAGTTATTAACAATTTGTTAATAATAGAATCGCCATTAAAAAACAAAAATGTAATCGAACTCACTGTTTTTCTGCGATATATAAATTGATTGTTAAATATTTTTACATCTCATGTTTAAATTTTAGTATTTTTAAATTTTAAAAAACGACCAATAAATGATAGTATTTCCAAATGCAAAAATCAATATAGGCCTTAATATAGTAGGAAAACGAACCGACGGCTTTCACGATATCGAAACCATATTTTACCCGATAGGTCTTTCCGATATCCTGGAAATTAATAATTCAGGTAATGATTTTGAATTCTCTAATACCGGGATAATTGTTGAAAACGGGGAAAAAAAACAAAATCTGTGTTACAAGGCTTACAATTTATTAAAAGAAAATATTAGTGCAAATCCCGTACATATTCATTTACACAAAATCATTCCCTTTGGTTCCGGCCTGGGAGGTGGTTCTTCCGATGCTTCATTTACAATAAAAGCAATAAACACGTTGCAAAACAAGAATTTAAAAACTCTGCAACTATTAAATTACACGAGTAAAATTGGAAGCGATTGTCCCTTTTTTATAATTAACAAGCCTGTTTTTGCTACCGGTACAGGCAATGTATTTGAAGAAATTATATTAAACCTGGAATCCTATTTTTTGGTTGTAATTTACCCGGGAATACATGTAAATACAGCCAAAGCATATTCAAATTGTGTACCCCAAAAGCCTATTCATTGTTTAAAAGATATCATTCAAGAACCAGTTAAAACATGGAAGAATTTAGTAAAAAACGATTTCGAAGATTTTATGTTTAAGGAGTTTCCTGAAATTGAAAGAATAAAATTAAAACTTTACAGTTTAGGTGCTGAATACGCTTCTATGTCCGGAAGTGGCTCTTCTGTTTTTGGGTTATTTAAGAAGGAAGCAGATGTTAAAAATCATTTTCCAAATTACTTTGTGTGGAATGAAAAATTATAAAAAAATCCGAAATTTTTTATTTCGGATTTTTTTTATTCTTATTCCAATTCAAGCATTAAATGACGTTTTGGAATTTTTTCATTTTCCGAGATATAGATTTTCTTCACTACACCACCAATTGGAAAAATAAGTTTATTTTTCATTTTCATAGCTTCAATTACAATCATCAGATCACCTTCATTAACTTCTTGTCCTTCGGTAACATGAATTTTTATAATTGTACCGGGAATTTCAGAGAATATTTTTTTCTCGTTTGGTTTCTCCCAGTTTTTTCTTCTTTTATAGCTTTCAGTAAAGAGTGTTCTATATTTATCGCCATCAATTGTAATTGTATGAAAACGAACTTTTGATTCATCTTCTTCAATAACAGGTGCAGCGATTATTTCGTTTTTTTTATCTTTTGTTGCCATCGTTTGATTAAAGATTAAAATGGAGGAATTCCATGTTTCTTAATTGGTTTTCTGTCAACTTTGTTTTTTGATACTTCAAGGCCATGAAGCAAGAATTTTCTTGTTTCTTTTGGTTCAATAACAGAATCGACATAACCTTTAGCAGCAGCAACATAAGGATTGGCAAATTTCTCTTTGTATTCCTTAACCTTTTGTTTTCGCATTTTTTCAGGATCTTTTGCTTCTGTAATTTCTTTTCTGAAAATAATATTAGCAGCACCTTCCGGCCCCATAACCGCTATTTCAGCACCAGGCCATGCAAAAACATAGTCAGCATTCAAGTGACGTGAATTCATTGCAATATATCCACCACCATATGCTTTGCGAAGAATTATGGTGATTTTTGGAACATTCGCTTCGGAATACGCATACAATAGTTTTGCACCATGACGGATAACACCAGCATGTTCCTGATCGACACCTGGTAAATAACCTGGTAAATCAACTAAAGTAACAATAGGAATCTGGAATGCATCGCAATAACGAATAAAGCGGGCTGCCTTATCTGATGAATCCACATCGAGAACCCCGGCTAAATACATTGGTTGGTTTGCAACAAATCCAACTGTTTCTCCATTAATCCTGCCAAAACCAATAACTATATTTCTTGCCCAAAGTTCCATGATCTCGAAAAACTCAGATCCATCGGTTATTGCACGAATAACATCACAAACATCGTAAGGTTCTTTTGGATTTCCGGGTACTATTTCATCGATTTTATATTTACTGTATAATGGTTCTTTTGCTTCGAAAGGCCTGGCTTTTTGTCCATTATTCCACGGAATATACGTAATGAGTTTTTTAACCTGGTCGAAACATTCAATCTCGCTTTCTGCATAAAAATGAGCATTCCCGGTTATTTCACTATGAACACGGGCTCCGCCTAGGTCTTCCATCGAAATTTCTTCACCTAAAACAGTTTTAATAACTTCGGGGCCTGTAATGAACATTTTTGAAATGTTCTCGACTACAAATACGAAATCGGTTAATGCAGGAGAATATACGGCACCACCTGCACAAGGGCCAAGAATAACAGAAATTTGAGGAATAACACCTGAAGCCATTGTGTTACGGTAAAAAATCTCACCATAACCTGCCAAAGAGTTAACTCCTTCCTGAATACGTGCACCTCCAGAATCGTTAATACCAATAATCGGAACTCTCATTTTCATGGCATGATCCATTATTTTAGTAATTTTTCGGGCATGCATCAATCCTAATGATCCGCCGGCAACAGTAAAGTCTTGGGCGTAAATACATATAGGAGCGCCATAAATTGTACCGGTTCCGGTAATTACACCATCGCCATGTAAAACCTTTCCATCCATACCAAAATCGCGAGCTTCGTGCTCAACGAATAAATCGTACTCATGGAATGAATTTTCATCCAAAAGTGTAATAATTCTTTCACGAGCGGTCATTTTCCCCATAGCAACCTGCTTCTCGATGGCTTTTTCGCCACCTCCCTGGAGTACTTTTTCACGCTTCATTTGAAGTTCAAGAATTTTTCTTTTCAAAGACATATCTTGTACATTTAGTTAATAAATAAGTTCAGGTAATATACCTAAACCCGTTTTTAAAAAATAACTGCAACGTTACAAAATGAATTTTATTATAAAAAATAAATTTGTAACAATCAGCAAACAACCTGATTTAAACTATTGCAAACCAATTCAATAATTTAAATACAGCAAACAGACATACTTAACAAAGGTATGAAATTTTATTTAACAAAAAGAATTGAAGCTATTTGGGAGCTAAACGGTAAAGAAATACAGCAATAATTGCGTACAGGATATTGGGTAACCAAACCGCAAACATTGGATTCATGCTACCACTTATAGCAAACATTGCAGCAAAGCGCATAAAAAGAATAAATGAAAAACTGAGGAGCAAACCTAGTCCAATATGCATACCTATTCCACCTCTTACTTTTCGTGATGACAATGAAACCCCGATAAGTGTTAATATAAAGGTTGAAAATGGATATGCAAACCGACTATATTTTTCAATTAATAAGCTTACCACATCATCGGCACCTTGCATTTTTTGCTCTTCAATATAATCGTTTAACTGAGTTAGGTTCATTGTTTCAACAAACTGGGCATAGCGCTTAAAATCTTCGGGAAATAGATTTATTGTTGTGTCCAGGGTTGTTCCCTGGGTAATTTTTTCGTTTAAACTATCAATATCGCGAATAAAATAGTTTTTAATAGTCCATTTATTTATTGAAGTATCCCATTTTGCAGATTCGGATAACAATTTTGATTTTAACTCTCCATTTTCAAACCGTTCCATGGCAAATTTAATCGCCCTGTCATCTTTTGTATTATAACTTTTCATATAAACAAATAACCCTGGCTCAACTTGCCTGTGAATATCTTTCTCCGTATTTTGAATGGGATTTTTTATATATTTATATGTAAAATCGAGCCTTACACTATTTGCAGGAGGAATAATATAAGCCATAAGTACAAAAGAAAATAATGCAATAACAAAAGCTGACATCAGATAAGGAAGCATAATTCTTCTGAAGCTTACGCCACTGCTTAAAATGGCAATTATTTCGGTATTGTATGCCATTTTAGAAGTGAAAAAGATAACTGCAACAAACGTAAAAAGAGAACTAAACAGGTTGGCAAAATAGGGAATAAAATTCATGTAATAATCAAAAACAATGGCTTTAAGGGGAGCTTCCTTTTCAATAAAATCTTCAATTCTCTCTGATAAATCAAATACAACAGCTATACTTATTATTAAAGCAATAGCAAAAAAGTAAGTTCCCAGAAACTTTTTTATGATATATAAATCTATTTTTTTAAATCCATTAATAATCATAACCTAATAGAGAGTTTTTCTAACATTTCATTTTTCCAGCTAGTAAAAGTACCATCAATTATTTTTGTTCGGGCTTCGGTAACAAGCCATAAATAAAAAGCAAGGTTGTGAAGGCTTGCTATTTGTGCTCCCAGAATTTCTTTCGACACAATAAGATGTCGAAGATATGCTTTTGAAAATTCACTATCTACAAATGATGCACCATTTTCTTCAATTGGAGAGAAATCGTTTTTCCATTTTACATTTTTAATATTAATAACTCCGTCACGGGTAAATAACATTCCGTTTCGACCGTTACGAGTAGGCATAACACAATCGAACATATCAATTCCGCGGGCAATACCTTCTAAAATATTGGCAGGTGTCCCGACACCCATTAAATAACGGGGTTTATTTTCAGGAAGTATTTCATTTACCACATCAATCATATCGTACATTTGCTCAACAGGTTCGCCAACAGACAAACCACCAATAGCATACCCGTCACGTTCAAAGGAAGCAATAGTCTTTGCCGATTGTTGCCTTAAATCATCAAAAACACTTCCCTGAACAATGGGGAAAAACGTTTGATTATAACCATATAATGACTCTGTATTATCGAAATGATTTAATCCACGGGCAAGCCATCTATGGGTGAGTTCCATAGATTTTTTTGCATAAGTATATTCGCAGGGAAAAGGTGTGCATTCATCGAAAGCCATAACAATATCGGCACCAATGATACGTTGAATATCCACAATGTTTTCAGGTGTAAAAAGGTGTTTAGAACCATCGATATGAGAACTAAAGTGAGCGCCCTCGTCTTTAAGCTTGCGGTTTTCTGCTAATGAAAAAACCTGATATCCACCGCTATCTGTTAAAATTGGCCGATTCCAGTTCATAAATTTATGCAAGCCTCCTGCCATTTTTATTGTATCAACCCCGGGCCGCAAATACAAATGATATGTATTTCCAAGTATTATTTGAGCACCAACATCTTCTATTAAATCTCTCTGGTTAACCCCTTTTACACTCCCCACAGTTCCTACGGGCATAAAAATAGGAGTTTGAATTTTCCCATGATCAGTTGTCAATTCTCCCGCTCTTGCTTTAGTCTTTGTATCTTTACTAAAAATTTCAAACTTCATAAATAATATATTTCGGCTCAAAGATAACGAATTGTGAATAAAAATTTCATTACTTAAATCCACATTTCTTGTTTAACAGAAAAATGTTTAATAAAATTGCCAATTAACTCAAAAATCAATAAAATATACCGTGAAAATATACGATCTCATTATTAACAATCCCTTACTGTTAATTCCAGTTTTTTTTGCAATTACATTTTTAATACAACTATTTTATTACCTCTTTTACTATTCAAGGATTTTATTTATAAAAAACGTACATCATGTAACAGGTATAAATAACCCTGTATCGGTAATAATTTGTGCAAGAAATGAAGCTGAAAATTTAAAAAATAATCTTCATCTAGTTTTAAACCAAAACTACCCTGATTTTGAAGTGATAGTAGTTAATGATTGTTCTGAAGATGAATCAGAGTTTATACTTGATCAGTTCCAGAAACAATACAGGCATTTAAAAGTTACTACTGTAAAACAAGATGATAAGTTTATGCATAGTAAAAAACTGGCATTAACTATAGGGATAAAAGCAGCTAAAAACGAATGGGTCTTATTAACCGATGCCGATTGCAAACCCGAAAGCCCAAAATGGATTGAAAGAATGCAGGGGAATTTTTTAGGGGGAACAGAGTTGGTACTTGGTTATGGAGGTTATACCCAGAGAAAAAACGTATTAAACAATCTTATACGATTCGATTCCCTTTTTATTGCGTTGCAATATTTTACTTTTACTTTATCCGGAAAGCCATATATGGG
This sequence comes from Bacteroidetes bacterium GWB2_32_14, assembly GCA_001768235.1. GTDB lineage: Bacteria > Bacteroidota > Bacteroidia > Bacteroidales > UBA12077 > UBA12077. Next base: position 96,729 of record MENK01000018.1, on the reverse strand, counting down.
TGTTGGCAGAAATCTTGCTTACAAAAAATCACTTTTTTTTACAAATAAAGGTTTTGCGAATCACCGCCACCTGGATTCCGGCGATGATGATTTGTTCGTTAACGAAGTTGCAACAAGTAAAAACACCCGGATTGAAATTTCTCACGAATCAATAACAAGGACAGAATCTAAAGCTACTTTTCGTGATTGGTTTTATCAGAAAAAAAGACACATTACAACAGGTAAATTATATAAAACAGCTACAAAATGGAGATTATCAGGAGAACTATTAAGCAGAGTTTTCTTTTATATTCTTTTTGCATTAAGCCTAATCTGGTTTTCTGATTATTACCTGTACATCCTTGGTGCTTTTGCATTGAGAATGATTTTTCAGTTAATTATAATTAAAGTTGCCATGAATCGTTTGAAGGAAAATTTTTTATTATTACCTTCGTTAGTTTATGATATTATTATTCCATATCTTAACTTTACATTTTTTATATCAAATATTTTTACATCGAAACAAGTTAAATGGAAATAAATCCAAATCTCTCTGAAAAGGGTAAACACGACTACAAACTCGTTTTACTTGCTTTAAAAGGTGACGAAAAAGCTTACGCGGAACTTCTCGACCGCTATAAGGATGCCATTTATTACATGTTATTAAAAATGGTAAATAATAAAAGTGATGCCGATGATCTTACCATTGAAGCTTTTGGCAAAGCATTTAAAAATATAGAACAATATACTCCGAATTATGCTTTTAGTACCTGGTTGTTTAAGATAGCCACGAACAATTGTATAGATTTTATCCGAAAGAAAAAAGCCAGCCTGATATCATTGGATCAAACTTCAGATGAGCTTGAAGGTATTAGTACACCTCTTCAATCTGACTCCCCAGATCCTGAAGAAGATATGATAAAAAATCAACGTATTGCTTTAATGCGAAATGTGGTTGAAAAATTAAAACCCCGATACAGAACTCTCGTTGATCTCCGGTATTTTAAAGAATACTCGTACGAAGAAATTGCCAACGAGTTAAATTTACCCATAGGAACTGTTAAAGCTCAACTTTTTAGAGCAAGAGAATTGCTTTATAATATTTTGAAAAACAGCAATCCAAACATTAAGTAATTTCACATAATGGATATCATTAACAAATATTTCCCAAATCTTACAATTGGGCAGCGTGAACAATTTGCGCTTCTTAAAGAAATCTATTTTGAATGGAATACAAAAATTAATGTAATCTCAAGAAAAGATATCGGCCAGCTTTACGAACATCATGTTTTACATTCATTGGCTATAGCTAAAATAATTAAATTTTCAAAAAACACACATATACTTGATGTTGGAACCGGTGGCGGATTCCCGGGAATTCCCCTTGCCATACTTTTTCCCGATAGCCATTTTCATTTAATCGATTCTATAGGGAAAAAAATTACTGTTGTTGAAGCAGTTTCCAGCTCATTGGGATTGCAGAATGTATTTTCCGAACAAACCAGGGTTGAAGCCTTGAATAAAAAGTATGACTTTATTGTCAGCCGGGCTGTAACTTCTTTTCCTGAATTTTACAACTGGGTGAAAAATAAAATTAACCCCGTATCAAAAAATAACCTGAAAAATGGAATTATTTATTTAAAAGGGGGTGATATTAAAGATGAAATTAAAGATTTTTATACATCAACAACTATATTTGAAATAGCTGATTTCTTTAACGAACCCTTTTTTGAAACAAAAAAAATCATATATCTTCCAATTAAATTTTAGAAATCATTTTGCAGAATTGAAAAAAACATTACTTTTGCAGTTCCAAAAGAAAAAGTAAAACAACTTAAAATATTCCGAGATGAAAAGGACGTTTCAACCTTCGAACAGAAAGAGAAAAAATAAGCACGGGTTCAGAGAAAGAATGGCATCTGCCAATGGCAGAAGAGTTCTTGCTTCGAGAAGGGCAAAAGGCAGAAAAAAATTAACAGTATCTGACGAATTTACTGATAAGAAATAAATCTTTATACCACACGAATTCGTAAGAAAGTAAAGGATAATTAAATTATTGTCCTTTACTTTTTTTTATATCTATATTCCCAAAATCGCAATATCACAATTTATATTTTTTATCACATCAAAAAAATCAGTTATTTTTGTGCAAATAAAAAATGTAATGTTAATTAACGAAATACTTTTTAGCGCTCAGTTAACGAATGAGCAAAAACTAATTGTAACAAAAATAATCAACAGTGAGCGACTGAATACAGCAGAAGGGACAGAGTTGTTCAACTTCGATCTTGGAGTTCTCGGGATTATTGCTTCACATGTTAATCTTAAGAAAAACGAAAGCAAGGTTTATTTCAATAAAAATTTTCATATTGAGCCAACAAACATTTGCATCTATAACTGTAAATTTTGTTCGTACCACAGAAGAATTGGCGAAGATGGTAGTTGGGAATACCCGCTTGATGAGATACTAAAAAAGGTGGAATCTTACAAAAATTCCGATGTAACAGAGGTTCATATCGTTGGAGGCGTTCATCCATCGCGCGATTTAAATTATTACGGGTTAATGCTTAGCAAGATAAAAGAAATTTTACCTCATATTCATATTAAGGCATTTACTGCTGTTGAGCTCGATTACATGATAAAAAAAGCAGGGCTTACTCTTGAAGAAGGGTTAATAAAACTTAAAAACTATGGTTTAGGAAGTATCCCGGGTGGTGGAGCCGAAATATTTGATCCTGAGATTCGTAAGAAAGTTTGCCACGAAAAATCATCTTCCGAACAATGGTTAATGATTCATGAAACTGCCCATAAAACAGGCCTTCAATCTAATGCAACGATGCTTTACGGGCATCTCGAAAATTACAGGCACAGGATTGAACATCTCAATAAATTACGCGAACTACAAGATAAAACAAACGGATTCAACACGTTTATACCATTAAAATACAAGAAAGAAAATAATTCTCTTTCCTATTTGGGCGAAGTAAATACATATGAAGATTTAAAAAATTATGCAGTTTCAAGGATTTATCTTGATAATTTTAATCATATAAAAGCCTATTGGCCAATGCTGGGTAAAGATATAACGCAAATTGCACTTTCTTTTGGAGTTGATGATATTGATGGAACCATCGACGATTCAACAAAAATTTACTCAATGGCAGGAGCAAAAGATACCCGCCCGTCAATGAATACAAATGAAATTACTCAGCTTATTAAAACATCTGGCAAAATACCTGTTGAACGTGATACATTATATAATATCATACAAAAATAGAACCTGGTAATCTCAATTGTTTAAATTGCCACGAATTAATTTTAGATTATCCTTACATAATTTTATATTTGTCGTTCCGTTAGTTAAATTGATGTTTATTAAGCCTGAATCATTATGAATTTACTAAAATTTTTAATTAGCAAACTTTTTTTAAAGAATTTACTATATGCAATTGGAATTTTGATGGTCTTGTTTTTCTTTTCCTTTATAATATTAAAAATTTATACTCATCACGGCCAGGCAATATCTGTTCCGAATTATACAGGGTTAACACTCGAAGAAGTTGTGAAGAAAGCCAGGAAAAACAAGTTTAGAGTTGAGGTTATAGACTCTGTCTTTATCAACAATTTGCCTAAAGGAACTGTTATTGAACAAAACCCAAACCCGGGATTTAAAGTAAAAGCAAATCGTCGTATTTTTTTAACTCTTAATGCATTCAATCCCGAGAAAGTAAAAATGCCAAACATAACAGGGGTATCATTACGACAGGCCGATGGCATGTTAAAAAATGCAGGGCTTGAAATTGGGAAACTGATTTTCGTTCCGGATATTGCAGTTAACAATGTTTTAAAACAAAAATATAACGAAAGTGAAATTCTAGAAGGAGAACTTATTCCCAAAGGTTCAAAAATAGACCTTGTCCTGGGACGCGGGTTAAGCGATAAAAAAACACCTGTCCCGAATCTCCATTTACTAAAGTTGTCAACGGCAAAAAACCTGCTATTACGTTCGGCTCTCAATGTTGGTGCCATTATATATGATGAATCTGTTATTGATTTACAAGACACCCTGGAAGCAAAAATATGGAGGCAATACCCCGCGTATAAAGAAAGTGAACTCTTAAATCTGGGTTCAACAGTTGATATGTGGTTAAGTGTTGATTCAATAAAATTAGAATTGTCAGACTCTATTCAAATAAACAACTAAAAATATATTGAAAAGAATCTTTTATATACTTTCTTTAGCTTTATTAAGCAATGTGAAACTTGTTTCTTCGCAAGAGTCACTCACAAATCTTGTTGTAAATCCTGAGATATTAGAAATATCACGAGTTCAAAGCGGAAAAACAAAAAAAACATTAAAAGGCCCCGTTGAACTCCCGTTTATTGAAGATTTTGCTAAAGCTGATGGTTATCCTGACTCTGAAAAATGGATAAATCAATATGCTTATGTGAATAATTCTTTCCCTTACAATCCTGTTTCAGTTGGTGTAGCAACCCTTGATGCAATAAATGAAGACGGCTCAATGTATTCAACAGCCAGCACATCAACTTTTGGATCAGATACGCTTACATCACAACCTATAAACCTGAATTACCCCGGGAACAATACCATTTTCATTAGTTTCTTTTACCAACCAGGGGGATTGGGCGATGCTCCCGAACCCGAAGATTTGCTTTACATTGATTTTTATTCACCCGATTCGGCAAAATGGAATCAGGCATGGCAAGTAAGTTTTAATGAAACAGACTCTGTTTTAACAGAACAATATGCCTATAATTCAAACACAAAAATAATTCGTGCCGATACAGTGCAACTCTCGAAATTATTTCAGCAGGTAATTATTCCCATTTCTGAAGATCAATATCTAAAAAACAATTTCCAGTTCAGATTTAGAAATACAGCAAGTTTATCGGCTACAGGAAACACATCTTTAGCCGCTGGCAATTGCGACTTCTGGCACCTTGATTTTATAAAACTGGACACGGCTCGCACAATTAACGATACAATAATTGATGATATCTGTTTTATTAAACCTTTAGGCTCCTTGTTAAATAATTTTGAATCATTGCCATGGACTCATTTTTCCAGGGCAAATGCTACAGAAATGAGCGATAGTATTCAAATTGAATATGCAAATCTCGCTGATACCAACCTAAGTATAGGAGGTCGTGAGTTTGAGTTTGAGTGTATTCTTGGTGGTGTTGGGGATTATTCATTTACAGGTATATCCACTCCTCAAATAGAAGCATTTAGTGTGGTTACATATAAAATTAAAACTAATTATAATTTTAATTATAATCCGGATATTGTTGCTGATTCTGCTTTATTCGAGCTACGCAGTTATTTAATTACAGACACTTTTAGTATCCGTTCTCAGTACAGATGGAACGATACCATACATTATCTGCAAAAGTTTTATAACTACTATTCATATGATGATGGTTCTTCTGAAATGGGGTATGATTTAGTTGGTAATGGTACTGAAAGTGGTATGGTTGCTGTTCGCTTCAAAACATACAAAGAAGATACGCTCAGGGGAGTTCAAATTTACTTTAACCAATCGTTAAATAACACGAACGAAAAGTATTTCAAACTGTGCGTATGGAACGAAATAAATAATAAACCCGGGAATATACTTTATATTAAAGAAAATATTAAACCTGTTTTCTCTGATAGTTTAAACAAGTTTACAAGTTATCTTTTCGATACAGCATTAGTTTTGGAAAACAATTTTTACATTGGCTGGCAAAAAGTATATGAAAATTCATTGAATGTAGGTTTCGATGTAAATAAAATTAATAATGATAAAACATTCTATAATTTTTCCGGGATATGGCAAAACTCAGCATATGAAGGAACCGTAATGATAAGGCCCATGTTTGGAAGAGAAATCAACCTTCCTACTACCAGTATTGAAAATTCATTGCCTGAAAAATTCGAGTTTAATCTTTATCCTAATCCCGCAACCAATTCAATAAATATTGAATTTAACAATAGCTCCTATACCCAATACCAATATACCATTTTCGATATTTATGGAAAATCGTACATTGATAAAATTCTTTCAGAACCAACAATTGATATTTCAGGGCTTTCATCGGGAATCTATTTTATTCGACTTAGTAACGTAAACGGGCAATTTGCATCCAAAAAATTTATTGTTATCCGTTAATCATAAAACCATCTAATGACAGAAAACGAAATTATTGACAACGGAGAACTGGAAAACGATGATCAGGAATTATTTGAACATTTTCGCTTTGTTGTCGATCCGGGACAAAGCCTGTTAAGAATCGATAAATTCCTTGTAAACAGAATCGAAAATGCATCGAGAAATAAAATTCAAAGCGCAGCCGATGCGGATTGTATTCTTGTAAATGAAAAACCGGTAAAATCAAATTATAAGGTTAAACCAGGCGATGTTATATCAATTGTAATGGCATATCCTCCCCGTGAGATTGAACTTATTCCCGAAAACATCCCGCTAAATATTGTTTACGAAGATGACCATTTAATTATTGTAAATAAAACACCTGAAATGGTTGTTCATCCTTCTTATGGACATTATACCGGAACACTCGTAAATGCACTTATGTACCATCTTAAAGACTTACCTTTATTTAATAGTGGAGACATGCGGCCAGGATTGGTTCACCGGATTGATAAAAATACTTCAGGCTTATTGGTCATCGCCAAAAATGAAATAGCCATGACCAAACTTGCCAGTCAGTTTTTTCATAAAACATCTGAACGCAAATATCATGCTTTAGTCTGGGGATCATTTACAGAAAAAGAAGGCACCATTACCGGAAACATCGGCAGAAATATCCGAAACCGAAAAATAATGCAGGTTTTCCCCGATGGCTCACAAGGAAAGCATGCTGTAACTCATTATAAAGTACTCGAAGAACTCGGTTATGTTACATTGGTTGAATGTAAGCTCGAAACCGGAAGAACTCACCAGATTAGAGCACATTTTCAGTATATTGGGCATCCATTATTTAACGATTCCGAATATGGTGGCGACCAGATTTTAAAAGGAACTACATTTACTAAATACAAACAATTTGTTCAGAATTGCTTTTCTATTTTACCTCGCCAGGCATTACATGCTAAAACACTTGGGTTTAAACATCCCGCAACTGGCAGGTTTATCCAGTTTGATTCCGAATTACCCGACGATATGCAACAGGTTTTGGGAAAATGGAGAAGATATATTTCAGGAAGAGATATTGATATTTAAAAACCCGTGCATTAATCCCATTATAAATTCAAATAATATTTGTAATTTGTATTCTATTAAATTATAAATAATTATGAGTTATATTATAAAAAACATGCAAATAGCAATTGTTATGAGCATATTATCAATTTCAGGTTGTAATAAATATAAACCACTGGAAACAGTTTCGCATGTTGAAATTGAAAAATACATGGGCAAATGGTACGAAATTGCGACTATCCCTCAGCGATTCCAGGAAGGGTGCCATTGTACAATTGCAGAATATTCCCTTATGGATGGCAAATATGTGAAGGTTATAAACTCTTGCAGAAAAGATTCAGTTAATGGGCCTGCGGCACAGATTGAAGGGAAAGCATTTGTAACACCCCATAGCAATAATTCAAAACTTAAAGTACAATTCTTTTGGCCTTTTAAAGGAAAATATTGGATTATTGATCTGGCTGAAGATTATAGTTATGCCGTTGTTGGCCATCCAAACAGGAAATATCTTTGGATTTTATCACGTACACCACGAATGGATGAACACACTTATCAGCAAATTATTGAAAGATTAAAAAATCAGGAATACAATACCGATTTATTGGTAATAACAGAACAAAACTGTGAATAAATTTTGAAAAACTGTTTACAACATACAATTATTGATTCATCCATTTTATAATTCAGTGAAGAAAAACCAAAATAGATTTTGTAATCAAAAAAATATATATTCATCAATAAATACACATCATTAGTCAGAAGGTTTAAACAAAATATTTGATTATCCGTAATCAGGCTTAGAAAACAAATATAATAACCGTTATAACCTTTTTGAACAAATGACACAACGAAATCTGAAAAAAATTGAAGACGAAGAGTGGAAAGAGATTCCTTTTGCCGAAAAGAGATATACAGTAAGCAACTATGGGCGGGTAAAAAGCTATTGTTACAATAAAAACGATGGAAGAATTTTACGTCCGGGCTTAACTAAAGGGTTCCACACGGTAACTTTTAAAACCAAAAACAATAAAAAAACCTACCTGGTACATAAACTCGTTGCAATGATGTTTGTACCAAAAGAAAACGAAAACCAGGAAATCGTAATACACATTGACTGGAACAAACGGAACAATCATTTAAGTAACCTGAAATGGGTAACACGACAGGAATCATACGACCGTATAATGCCCCGTTTACAAGAAATAAATAAAATCAAAAATAAAGGAATAGTTAGAAATTCGAAGCTTAAACCCGAAGATGTTGAACGATTAAAAGCAATGCTCGAAAAAGGGATAAAGCAAAATGTTATCGCCAAACTTTTTTCAATCAGCGAAATGCAGGTTACCAGAATAAAAAGAGGGGACAATTGGGCTAAAATCAAAGCTAATGCCAGTTAGTTTGATAAACACGATGATTAGAACGCCACTTCCTGTGGCGTTTTTTATTAGAATCTAAAAAGAAGCCGTCTCGGATTTTCTTTTGAGACGGCTTCTTAATTTTTTAAATATTCTTTACAAGTTCCTTCCACTATATTACCATAAATCTTATTTTTGATAAATATTTAACAGGATAAAGTGACTATGAAAAAGAACATTGCTATAGTTGCCGGTGGCGACTCTTCGGAATATGTAATCTCATTAAACAGTGCCGAACAAATTGCTAAATGGATTGATAAAGAAAAATACAATGTTTACACCGTTTTAGCTAAAGGTACTGAGTGGATTGTAAAAAACGATATGGTTTGTGATTTAATCCTGAATAAAGATGATTTTAGTTTTTCGCTCAACAACCAGAAAACAACTTTCGATTGTGCATTAATTACAATACATGGTACACCCGGCGAAGATGGTAAAATGCAGGGATATTTCGATACCTTACATATTCCTTATACTACATCCAATGTATTGGCATCGGCAATTACGTTTAACAAGGTTTTTAGTAAAAACTACTTAAAACCATTCGATATTCCTTTAGCCAGGTTCATCACCCTGAAAAAGGGAGATCCCATTGATGCTGAACAAATTATTGAAATCACCGGATTACCTTGTTTTGTAAAACCCAATTGCGGGGGTTCCAGCTTTGGAGTAACCAAAGTAAAAGAAAAAGAAAAACTCTTTGAAGCCATTGAATTTGCTTACAAAGAAGACAACGAAGTTATTATTGAAGAATTCCTGGAAGGTACCGAGCTCACCTGCGGATTGGTTAAAACAAAAGATAAAACCATCGTGTTTCCTCCTACCGAAATTGTGAGCAAAAATGAGTTTTTCGATTACGAAGCCAAATATACCAAAGGCATGAGTGAAGAAATTACTCCTGCCCGGATATCTAAAGAAATGACTACAGAGATTCAGCATCTCTCGTCGCAGGTGTACGATATTTTCCAGTTAAATGGAATTGTTCGTATTGATTATATTTTATCCAGAAACAAGCTTTATTTCATGGAAGTGAATACTGCTCCCGGAATGAGTGCTGCAAGCATTGTCCCCCAACAGGTAGCAGCCATGGGTTTAAATATGAAAGATATTTTTAACCTTGTTATTGAAGATGCTTTTTACAGACACAATCATAAATAAAACCTGATTTGAAAAAAGTTCATAGTACCGCATGCCCCCGGAATTGTTATAGTACTTGTTCTTTCAATGTTTGTACCGATGATGGAAAAGTAATTAACATCGATCCCAATCCATTAAACAGGGCAACTCCCGAAGGTATTTGCTTAAAAGGACTTAGTTATGTTGAACGGGTTAATTCTCCTGATCGTATTTTACATCCATTTAAAAAAGTGAATGGAAATTTCGTCCAGATATCTTGGAAAGAAGCTTTACGTGAGATTTCAGAAAAACTCATCTATTATAAAAAGAACTTTAGTCCGCAATCGGTGTTTTTTTATTCTGCCAGCGGCATGTCGGGATTGTTGAATTCTGTAAGTATGAATTTCTGGCGAATGTATGGAGGAGCAACTACTGTTTATGGAAATTTGTGCTGGCCTGCCGGACTCGAAGCAACCCGTTTAACACTTGGAAAAAACAAGCACAATGTCCCCTGGGACCTGGAAAATGCCAGGCTCATTGTGGTTTGGGGAAAGAATCCTGCCGAATCGAATATTCAGCAAATGATTCCCATTGAAAAAGCACAATCGAAAGGAGCAAAACTCCTGTTTATTGACCCCCGGAGAACAGCCTCATCCGAAAGAGCAGATTTGTTGATACAGCCAATTCCCGGAACCGATGGCATATTAGCATTAGCTGTTGCTAAAATTTTGATTGAAAACAAGCAGGTTGACCAAAAATTTATTGATACTCATGTTTTGGGTTATGATGCTTTTAAAGAAACGGTTTTAAAAATCAATATCGAAGAAACAAGCCAGGAATGTGGTGTTTCAATTCCCTTTATACAAAAATTAGCTCATCATATTGGATCAATAAAACCTATGACCCTTATTCCGGGTTACGGGATGCAACGGTACACCAATGGAGGCCAAACCACTCGTTGTTTAATGGCTTTGTCGATAATAACAGGGAATATTGGTAAACCAGGTGCCTGCTGGCATTATGCCGATTTGCAGGGCGACATTTTCAGTAATGTGAAAGAACCTGTGAATTATTTTCCATCCGAAAAACCCGATGGTATTTTCCGACGCGAAATTGCAACCGCCCGCCTGGGTGAAGATATGATGCGTTTGTCGAATCCGGAATTAAAAATGGCCTGGGTTGAACGCGGAAATCCGGTAACACAGAATCCCGATAGCAACAAAGTAAAAGAAGCATTTCGAAAACTTGAGTACAGGGTTGTTGTGGAACAATTTATGACCGATACAGCCCGCGAAGCCGATATAGTATTACCCGCCAAAACCATGTTTGAGCAATCCGACATCATATCATCATATTGGAATCCGTATGTTCAGCTGCGACAAAAAGTGATTGAACCCATGGGCGAAGTAAAACCAGAAACAGAAATTTATTATCTGCTGGCACATAAAATGGGATTTCCCGACCTGGAGATTGAAAAGAATATTCCCTACCCTTCGGATGAAGCCATCGAGCGTTGGTTAAGTGAGAAGCTGAAACCATTTCCCGAAATCACGCTCGATAAACTAAAACAAGGACCTGTATTAACTCCGGGTTTACAGGAAATAGCATTCTCAGATTATAAATTCAACACCCCATCGGGTAAAATCGAATTGTATTCAGAAACTGCACATGCCCGGTGGGGAGTAAGTCCTTTGCCAGGCTACGAAAAAACAGCTGAAGGCAAACAGGATATGGATCAGAAATACCCGTTTAACCTGATGTCGCCTAATACAAAAAACAGGATACATTCCCAGTTTGGCAATTTGGAAAGCATTAAAGCAGTTGATCCGGAACCTTATGCAACAATCAATTCGGGCGATGCCTTTAAAAAAGGAATTCGGGAAAATGATCACGTTCGTGTGTTTAACGACAGGGGCGAACTCACTATAAAAGTCCGCATTGATGCCAGCTTACGGCCGGGAAATATTGTAATTGTTAACGGATACTGGCACCAGGAGGGTTCCTGCCCCAATTCACTTTCGAAAGGGCGTGAAACAGATATGGGCCACGGAACAGCATTTCATGACAACCGGGTGGATTATGAAAAAGTTATATGATTTTAGAAGATGATCATTGTATAGATTTTTATAAAGTAGAAGCATAATTATAAATTCGTTCAAGAGTTTTTTAAAATAAATGGAAAGAAACATTTTCATCTTCGATCAGAATAAATGTGTTGGATGCCATGCCTGCGTTGTTGCCTGCATGAACGAGAATGCTTTCCAGACACCTGAACAATGGAGAACCGTTCATCAGTCGAACAAAAATCATTTCCCTCATTTGCCTTTATTTTATTTATCGCTGGCTTGCAATCATTGTGAGGATGCCCCCTGTTTAAAAAACTGCCCTGCACGGGCATATTCTCGTGATGACAAAACAGGAGCCATAATTCACGATGCTGAGAAATGCATCGGTTGTAAATACTGCACCTGGGCATGCCCTTTCGATGCTCCCAGGTACAATCGCAAGCTTGGAATTATTGAAAAATGTACGTTTTGTAATCACAGGGTTGAAGAAAACCTAAAACCAGCCTGTGCAAACTTGTGTCCCGTGGGGGCACTCGATTTTACAAACACCAAATTCTCAAGAGAAGAATCGCGAAAATCAAGCCCTGTACCTGTTGATGTTGGTTCAGGAATAAAAGTGATTAAACCAAGAAATACCAAAGGCCCCGGGATGGATATTGGCCTTTTCGAAAATCAGCCTGAAGAAATACAAGCCAGCCCGAAACACAAAAAAATATCGGCCCGCGAAGAATGGCCTTTACTCCTGTTCTCCCTTTTATCGGTTCTCCTGGTGAGCATGTATGCATCCGGATTAACAGAAACATATAGCAACACCAGCAGGTTGGTTTACATGTGTTTTGTGGTCATGGCAGCCTTGTTGAGTATGCTGCACCTGGGTAAAAAACTCAGGGCATGGCGCTCGCTGATTAATATTCGGAACTCATGGCTAAGCAGGGAGATTGCGCTTTTCGCCTTGTTTTTTGCCGGAGTGTTCTGCGATTTCTTTATTACCAACATTCCCAACCTGGCCGTTTCTGTAAGCGGTATTTTATTCATCCTGGCTATCGACATGCTCTACCGATTAGCAACATGGCAATGGCCACTGAAAATACATTCGGCACAAACCCTGTTTATTGGAATGACTCTGTTTGCTTTATTTGTTCATTCGAACACCTTATTTTTAGGAATAATTCTGTTCAGATTAACACTTTACGTTTACAGGAAATACAAATCGGACGACAAGTATCCCGTGTTGTCTGTCCTGAGAATTGGCTCCATGGGATTAAGTTTAATCCTGCTATTTACACATGCTTTAATCCCGTTTGTTCCGGCCATACTATTTGCCGGTGAAACAATCGATCGTATGGAGTTTTACAACGAACTGCAAGTACCCGAACCTCAAAACGAAATGCAAACTATTTTTGAATAGCCGGGTAAATAAATTTAAAGAACTAGAATCCAAAGAAATAAATGTTTAATTTTAAAATGTAAAATTTAGCTTTATTCCACTTATAAACAACAAAAAGAGGGTATAAGTGCTATAAACTAATTGAAATAAACAAGTTAGGGCTAATGCTTTCATTCACCCAATAGTAGGACATCATGATACCAAGAGAAAAAATTCTTAATTATTTAGACAAATATGGTACAATATCGAAAAAAATGGATATTGAAATCGTTTTCGATATTATAAATAGTTCTGTATTTGTATTTTCATTAGTGCTGAATGACTTAGAATCAAATAATTTTATTATAACATCTGGACACATAATAGATAGTAATGAACTGATGGAGCATTATTTACCGTCAAGTTTATATAATCTAAAAATAGAATTAACAGAAAAGGGAAAACATTATGTTGAATCTAAATTTATAAATAGCAAGTCAAAAAGATTTGTATTTAATAATGATTCAACTGATAATTTTAAAATCGGAAATACTTCAGGAAAAGTTTCAACCTTTATGGATAAAGATTTTGAAATGTTTGAAAATAATTTTAAAAAAACAGAATATAAATACACACCAGTTAGTCCACAAATTGCATATTACTTATTAACTAGTAAATATAAAAAGATAGAACCAAGTAATGTTTTTATCTCATATTCTTGGGATAATGAAGTTCATAAGAAATGGATACTCAAACTTTATAATAAATTAAGCAAACATTTTAAAGTTATTCTTGACCAAAAAGACTTTAAAGCTGGAATGCATCAGTTTGAAACCATGAAAAATTCAATTTTACAATCTGATAAGGTTTTAGTAGTTTTTACTCCGAATTATAAAGAACGTTCAGAATTAACTGATAGTGGAGTGAACTATGAATTTTCTGTACTTGGTCAAGATTTGTATAAAAGACTTACAAATGATAAGTTTATTCCTATTTTAAGAAGTGGAACCAGAGAAAGTAGTGTTCCAGGTATAATGAAACATCATTTTGACTTTGATATGAGAGACGATGGCTTATTTGATGGCAAATTATCTGAATTAATTAGCTTAATAAAAGATGAAAAGCACTAGCCCTAACCCGGCATCACAAAACATGCTGGGTTTCTTGCTTTGCAAACATTTTTTACTATTTTTAAACTTTAGTAACGGTTGATAGAAACGCTGGGCAAAAATCCCGCACATTTCGTATGCCGATACCGTTACAAATAAGGCGCTTTTTTGAAATTTGGTAAACTACTTTTCATTTTGAAAAGTTTGAAAACCATGAATTGGTTTTAACGATTTGACAGATTGTGCAAGGTTCAATTTCATTTTGGTCTGATAATTTTAGTATATATTTCTATTCGTGTCGGTTTGAAAGGAATTTTATTAAGATGGGTTTTGTAAGTATGATTTTTCCCTACCCGCTTTGCAGCTTTCAGCTACATTTGCAACCAATGTTTGTTTAATATTTTAAAATTAGTCATAAACGTAAATTAATGTTATATTTGTTATAATAATAAATTAGGTTTTATTTTAAAAATATTAAAATGAAATTACTTGACATGGAGCAAGGGGCATCCATAAACCAAATAAAAAAAACAATCCGAAATTCATTTGATGAACAAGGAATAAAGAGTAGTTTAATTGGTGTTCTTTTTGCGCCTCCTACTTCATTTATTAAATCAGAAATCGTTGATAGCTTTGAATATTTTCATTATCGATCTGAGCGTATTATTAATTTCTTTTGGGTCGGCTATGAACAAGCAGATGAAAATGATTCAAAGAAAATATTTGAACTTAATAAAGAATTTTGGAAATTCAATCCTTATGAGTTCAACAAACTTAGAAATGAATTTGAAAATGAAACAAGATGGATTTTTAGTGGAGAATCTGACCTTCTGCTTTTTACTGCAACGTCAGATGAAAGTGAATTAATTGCATTTGATTTTGCTGATGCAATTGTCATTAATTTAGAAAAGGCTAAAGAAGAAAAGGCAATTTCAAGTGTTCGTGGGCTTTTTGAAATTGTTTTTAGTATCTCACAGAAACTTAAAAAGGAAAATTCATCATTAAAGTTAAGCGGGCAATTGATCATTCATGCTGCTAGAACTTCAGCATTTTCATTACTTGTTTCTTTTCTACCGAACAGGTTTCAAAAAGATATCAATACAGTATATGCTTTCTGTACTGAGAATATAAAAAAAAGCACTGAACAAAGGTTATAGTTAAAAAGGATTTTAAATGGTATAAAAGTAAATTTAAACATTTTGATAAATCTGCAGTAATTTGAAATAGTTAATGGCTTATTGTAAAGAGTGAAATCCAAATTAATTCTGCCGTATGCGGCAGCAAGTATTTCCTCCTAAAAAAATATTTTTTATTTTTCATAGTAAAATAAATATCAACTTGACATAGTTAGACTTAATACGCCCAATTTGTAACAGCGCTTCACATCTCATGAGGGGTTTCAGTGGTTTTTTGACATTTTTAATTTTATACATTATTAGCGGATAGTAAAACAGGGCTCAAACCCTCACGCATCTGAGCCGCAACCATCAGACTGTCTAAAAACCTCCCTTATTAACAATCGCTATCAACTTACTAACAACCAGCGATTTGTCTTTAATCTTCCTTGCTAATTACCCTGTTTTTGAGTATCCTGGAAGAAATTCAATACTCAGCTTATGAAATACATCCAGGGTAAAATGGTCAAGAAAATTTTCAACCAAAGGCATACCCTTGGTTGAAAATAAAACCGTATTTTTAACTAATAATAATTAATCTAAAAAGTGTAAACTTATTTTAGGACGATACAAGAAAGACAGTAACAATAAATAAACAATTATTAAAACATGAAAAACAAAGACAAAGTTTGGATTTACTCTCTTGTGTTATCAGGAGTATTTGTATTTGGTTTAAACAGTTGTGACGAAAGTAACGACGATGACAACAATCCATCGACAACATTAACTGCACCGGTTTTAACCACAGTAGATGTATTAGAAATTTCCCAAACAACAGCCGTTTCTGGGGGAAACATAACTGATGATGGCGGATCAACAGTAACAGCACGTGGTGTTTGCTGGGGTACAACTGAGAACCCAACTATCGACGACAACAAAACCGAAGATGGCACAGGTGCGGGCAGTTTTACGAGCAGTATTACTGGCTTAGAGACAAATACAACATATTATGTAAGAGCCTACGCTACAAACAGTGCAGGTATGGGTTACGGTAGTGCCATATCTTTTACCACACAAGAAGGCGGTAGTGGAAGTAGTTTTACCGACCCCCGCGATGGTACTGTTTACCAAACAGTAACCATAGGAGACCAGGTATGGATGGCAGAAAATTTAAAGTACTTGCCAAGTGTAGTTGGTCCTGCTACGGGTTCAGAAACAATCCCATATTATTATGTATATGGTTATAATGGAACAAACGTAACAGATGCCAAAGCAACGGCTAATTATAGCACTTATGGCGTTTTGTATAATTGGGAGGCAGCCAGAGCAGCGTGTCCCACCGGCTGGCATTTGCCAAGCGATGCCGAATGGACACAATTAACAACATATCTTGGGGGGGAAAGTGTTGCCGGAGGTAAACTGAAAGAAACCGGTACAACGCATTGGAATAGCCCTAACATCGGGGCAACCAACGAAACCGGCTTTACAGCCCTTCCGGGTGGATACCATAGTAGCGATGGTACATTCTACGATATTGGAGACAGCTGCTTCTGGTGGAGTGCTACTGAGGGCGATACAAGTCAAGCTTGGTACCGAGCCATGAACCTCGCTAGCAGCAATATTTACAGAATGAAAACCGGTAGGGATTCTGGGTTTTCAGTTCGTTGCGTAAAGGATTAATTTATTTGACTATTTGATTAAATTAAGCAATACCTCGTAGCGGTCAAATTTTAAAACTGACAGGGAGTAATATCCTTGTCGGTTTTTTAGAGATGAATAAGAAAAATATCATGACAAAAACCAACAAAACGATAACACAACATCAGAAAAAATGTGGGTTTAGCTTCGCAGAACTCCCTTTGGTTGGTTCAGCGGTTTTTTTGACATTTTTAATTTAACTTTAATTTTTTAACGAGTGATTGGAACGCTGAGCAAAATCCCGCACAAAACGTAGCCAAAGACTGTCTAAAAACATCCCTTATTAACAATCGTCGTCAACTTACTAACAACCAGCGATTTGTCTTTAATCTTCCTTGCTAATTACCCTGTTTTTGAGTATCCTGGAAGAAATTCAATACTCAGCTTATTATGGAATACATTCAGGGTGAAAACAGAAACCAAATGGTTATTTGAAAAAGATTTGTTCTTCAAGGAATTTAGAAAAAGAAGCTTATAGAAACTTTGAAGTAATGTGACTCTTTTTTTATAACTTGCATTCACATTAGACTTAGTAGTTTTCTGCCGGATAAGCTTATAAAAACTTTACTATGAATGAAAATCTAAAAAAAACAATAGTAGTCTCAATTACTTTGTTTTGTCTTTTAATTATATATTATTTTCATCATGTAATTAAAACAGATATTGTTTTTACCCATTTATTCTATATCCCTATAGTTCTCTCTGCAATTTGGTGGAAACGAACAGCCCTATTCATAGCCTTATTACTCGGATTAACTTTGTTAATATCCCAGTTATTTAATGGCAAAGGAATATCTTTAGCTGATTTGGTCAGGACTCTCATGTTTGTTTTTGTAGCAATTGTGGCTTCGTATTTTATAAATAAAAGCAGGAAATATTTATCGCAAATTGCCGAAAATGAAAAATTAGTAGAATCAGCAAAAATAATAATTAGTCAAACCGAAGAAATCGCTTTAATAAATAAAAAGCTGAATATCTCAAATGAAGAGCTAAAAAAACTGAATACTGACAAGGACCGTTTTATGTCTATTCTTGCACACGACTTAAAAAGCCCGTTTAATGCACTTTTGGGCTTATCCGAACTATTGGCAAAAAACATTAACAAGTACGATTCAGAAAAAATTGAAAGCTTTGTAAGTAATATTAATAAACTGGCAAAGAACACTTATGAATTATTACAAGACCTCCTAATGTGGACCCAGTCGCAATCTGGTAAAATAAATTTCGAACCGAAAGAACTGGTTTTAAAAGCTTTTTGTACCGAAGTTATTGAAGCTCTTAAACCAGTTTCAAATGCGAAAAACATTACAATAAATCTGGCTGCAGCCGATGATATAACCCTTTTTGCAGATACAGATATGCTGAAAACAATTTTGAGGAACCTTGTTTCAAATGCAATAAAATTCACCAACATTGGCGGACAAATTGATATCCTTGCCGAATATAATCCTGAAAATGTTACAATTACAGTTTCAGATAACGGGATCGGGATAAAACCTGACAAACTAAGTAAACTGTTTGATGCTGCACAACTCCATTCAACTGTTGGAACAAACAATGAAAAAGGAACCGGTTTAGGATTATTACTTTGTAAAGATTTTGTAGAAAAACATGGTGGAAAAATCTGGGTTGAAAGCGAAGAAGGAAAAGGAAGTAATTTTAAGTTTACTTTGCCTATTATAAATAGCCCATCGGTTTCCGGTTCGGTTTAACATCTGATTACAACAAGTTTAAGTTAACAGTCCGATTTCTAATTGCCAGTCCATTTTGCATGTTTTCCAAACTTTTGACATGATTCAACATGGCTGTATTCATCCCGGTTTGAATATTGAAGGGAAATTACTAACTTGAGCCTTTAATTCCTTCTACTAATGCAATAACTTTATTAAAAAAACAAAAAATGCAACCAACAAAATACTTAACCATGAGAGAGAAAAACGATTTAAAACTTGCTGTTCTAATCGATGCCGATAATATTCCCTACTCGAACATAAAAGGAATGTTGGATGAGATTGCCAAACTGGGAATACCCACCATAAAAAGAATATATGGTGATTGGACAAAGCCGACTGTTTCGGGATGGAAACCTGCATTACTTGAGCACGCAATAACACCAATACAGCAATACAGTTATACTTCGGGCAAAAACGCTACCGATTCTGCAATGATTATTGATGCTATGGATATTTTACACAGCGAGAAGGTTGATGGTTTTTGCCTTGTATCAAGTGATAGTGATTTTACCCGCTTAGCCGTTCGATTACGTGAATCGGGAATGTTGGTTATTGGTATTGGCGAAAAGAAAACCCCTGGTCCATTTATTGTTGCCTGCGATAAGTTTATTTACATTGAAATAATTGCAGCAGAAGAAATTACTAAATCAGCAAAAACAACATCCACACCTGCCATTGCAACAAAAATAGATTCAATCGATAATAAGTTTATAAAGTTATTAAAATCTTCGGTTGAAGACCTGGCTGATGATACCGGATGGGCATTTCTGGCTGAACTTGGTGCATTGATAATTAAAAAGAAACCCGATTTCGATCCTCGAAATTACGGATTTCCCAAATTAACTCCTTTAATAAAATCGCTACACAAACATTTTATTATTGATGAAAGGGAAGTTGAAAAAACTCATATTAAACATATTTATGTGAAAATCAAAAAATAATTAAAAAAGAAAAGGATGAATAATAGTAATTACAGCATTTGAAATTAGAAAATGCAACTTACTTTTATACTTGTCAAATATAGTAGCTACAAAAAATAATCCAAACAATATGAACCCGGAAGTCTTTGTTCAACAAGCAATGTCTGTTATTTCTGATGATCCATACGATCGTGTTCCATCAATGGTTATACAAATGATGACAAAGCCTGATGTGGTTTTCGATACGCATTGCCATATTTTTGATAAATACTGTGTTACTAAAAATTATTTTCTACTAAGATTATTAGGTAATCTCGATCCGGATAAATCGTTTGATGAAATTCTCGAACAAATTGTTGGCAGTAATAAGGATAACGAGTTTGATGAGTTATTCAAAATCATGAAAATGAAAAACATGACCGAAGTACTCGATCATTATCTCCAGAATTTTGCCTGTCAGCAAAATATTGTATGTGTACCATTAATGATGGACTTAGATGAGGGTTGGTATTTTAAAGCTGAAAAAACGCAAAAAGATCAGATTCTAGAACTCAAAGAGATTATGCAACACAGGGCTATTTTACCTTTTTTGTCTGTTGATCCGCGAAAAGCAAAAAAAAGAGGCGATAATAATCTTTACAAACTCTTTCTGGATGCATTTACACCAGATGAAAATAACAATAGGTTCTTTGGAATAAAAGTTTATCCGGCCTTGGGATATCTTGCATCAGATGTTTCGCTTTGGCCTATTTACAGAATTTGTGAAGCAAAGAATATACCTGTTGTAACTCATTGTGGAGGCTCAATAATACGATCGTACCAGAATGATTACGACATGTATGGTTACCAGATTAAAAATAACGAGGTTGTTTCGTTAAAATATCATTTAAATATTAAAAACAGTAAAGAAAGGGCTAACTTCCTTAATCATCCAAAACACTGGGAAGTTGTTTTAAAAAAATACCCCAAGTTGAAACTTAATTTGGGGCACTTCGGGGGAATAGATAATTGGTTGCAACTTTCCAAAACCGGGAGAAACGAAGTAATCGAAACAATTAATCGTTTAATGGGCTATGAGAATGTATATGCCGATATTTCGTATGATATTGTAGAAAATAAATTTGCAAAAGTGTTTTTAGATAATTACGATAATAATATTACCATTCGAAACAAAACATTATTTGGTACTGATTACTGGATGGCACTAGCAGCAGGTGATTTTAAGAAAAATGCCGGTGAGTTTTTAACTAAATGCGGCCCACGCAAGGATAAACTCATGCACGAAAATCCAATGACATATTTGTTTAAAAAATAAGAAACATCGCTTCAGCGAAAATAAGCGATGCTTCCTTTTTCCACTTTTATTTTTACTGTTCAACTATATCAACTCTTCGGTTTTTGGCTTTACCTTCTTCTGTTGAGTTACTTGCAATTGGTGCTAACGATGAAACTCCATATGCTTTCAGTTGTTCTGCTTTTATTGCATATTTCGTGATAAGTTCGTTTAATACTGCTTTTGCCCTATTCTCAGACAATGTCATATTTGCTAAAAAGTCGCCTGCATTATCGGTGTGCCCCACAATATAAAATTTCTTGTTCGTATTGTTATTCATGTAATCTGCAACACTTTTAATCGCAACTTCAGATTCTGGCTTAATATCTGACTTTCCTGTTTCGAACAGAATATCATAAATAGCAATATGCCCGTCGGTTTGAATTCCTTTAGCAATATTTTCAGCTGATACCATTCCGGTTTCTATTGCTTCAACTTCAATAATATCCTGGGTTATAAGTGTAATATTATCACTAACTACAGTATATATTATTGCATAAATATCTTTCCCGTCTTTATTTCCACAGGCAGCAATAAAAGAATGATTGTTTTTCCATATAGGGAAATTTATACCTAATCCAAATTTTGAATTATTTAAACATTTATAATAACCATCAGATGTATAATACATTGCGTGCCATGTATGAGGCCTATCACTTACTCCAAGTTCTTCATTTGCAATAGCAATTAGTATGTTAAAACCAGCTTTTTTAAATGCGGCTTTGTAATTTTGCAATACAAATTCTGAGTTATTGTCAATAGATGTTGAGTACTGAATTCGGATTACCTTTCCTTCTAATACCTTTGGATTATCCCAATCGAGTGCTCCTTTGTCGTTTACAGGTAATTTATAAGCTCCCCATTTGGTTTCTTTATAAAATTCGATAAATGAACCATCGAAACGGCTTATCAGAGGATAGTCTTTACTGTTTTCAATGTCACTTGTTCGTTGTGCATAGAGAGATGTTGAAATAAATAATATTCCAATTATGCACATCATAATTAGCTTTTTCATTTCATTCTTCTTTTATGTTAATAACTAAGGCTATGTTGAACAATAATAACAAACTAAGGCTGTGGATATAACTAATAAAATTAATGTTGTTAAATACCAGAATTTAACAAGTTATGTAAAAAGACAGAAAAAATCAAAAAGTAACCTTTTAATTTTGGTTTAGATTCGTGAATTATAAAGTTAAATTTATATTTCCCAACTACATTTTACAAGGCTTAAATTGCTGTTGTAATCTTTACCCGGTATTATATAATCAGGCATCTGTTTATAATTTCCAGGAAGAGGCAATCCCATTTTTTTCTCAGCTATAAATATTTCGATATGCTTACTGGTATTGCACTCCAGCTTTATCCTGCATCCATTTTCGTACAAGCCGAAATAGTAAATGGTATAATAGCCTGTACCAACCGGTTCGTAAAAACCTGTATTGGTTATAGCATGGCCATTAATTTTTAAGTTCGCGAGATTGGCATCTTTATGAATATATATTTCGCTATAACCAGCATTTCTATTCGATTTTATCTCGATTTCAACAATCCGGCTATTTGAAATAATTGAATCAGAAATGATTTTTAAGTCCGGTTTAGGAAAATCAAGTATGGGTGCAGTATTTATCAATCGTATTTGATTCGAAAACGGGTAAATTTCGGTTAATGCAGCAGTATCAGCATTGGTAAAAAATTGCTGGTTCCATTCGTCGGTTCTCAGGTTTTCAGAAACCCAGAATGCCTTGTTTGTATCAGTATTCAAACAATACATTACATTGCTTTGCAGGGGTTGTTCTTTTGAATAGTTCGAATTTAAATGTCCTGTTATTAAAAAAACCATTCCTGTTAAAAAAGCCCCTGCTGTGAATAACCACTTTTTGTAATCGATAAATGCTTTAAGTACCATTAAAAGATATGCCGACAAGAAAACAGTTAAAACTACCCCGGCAAAAATAAGTTTAAGTCCAAAAACAATATAAAACAGCTTGATTAAAGGTGTAAACAGGAATATAACCGGGATAAGTAAAATAAAATAAATTCCGAAAAACATCTTCTTCGAATGTTTTGCATCAAAATTAAACAGGTAGCAAATGATGGTTGCAATTAGTATAAAAAGTAAAGGAATAATAAATAAATACGATCCCGTGGGGAAATATTTTTGCAAAGCAAACATAGCTATAAAACTCACGAACAAACTTCCTGCAAACAAATTCTCGATTCCCGGTTTTTTATTCAACAGGGTATAAATAAACGAGAAAATGGCTGCCGACAAAGCTGTGAAAGCAACAAAATAATGCCGTATATTGTAAAAGTTCCAGTAATAATGAAGTGTATAGTGTGGGTATTTCTTAATAATTCCTTTTTGCATGAGCCATGCAAATCCAATAATTATAGCCAGTGTAATTATAAAAACAACCATCCCGATAATGAGTTTTAAAGGAGTAATACGTTTTTTCCGTATTCCAATAAAAATGTAAAATGCAAACAACAACGAAACAATTATAATTAAAACCATGTTAAGGCTTACCGGATAGAGAATCATCAGGTATCCAAGAAGATTAAAGTAAACAACATCTTCCGATTTGGTTTGTGTAAGGTCTGTATTTCCGAAATGTTTAGCTATGCCCATAATATAGCTTCCCTGATGTTGCAGGCTTGATAAGCTCAGGTTTTCTGGTTTGTCTGTCGGGCTGTGGTAATTTACATAACCATCGGTTAATGCAGCATTAAAACCTGAAATACCAATTTTCTTAAAAATAGTAAAATCGGTATCATTGGGTAAGATTTTGTATACCTCGTAGGCTATGGAATGTGCTATCGGGTATGGAACAGCTTTAATAAACTCCCGCATAATCCAACCGTTTTCAGGGCTTACTTCGAATGTAATACTTGGGCCTTTGGTACCACGGGCTTCAATATTAAAAACTATTCCAATCTTCCCGGTTAGCCGATGTTCATCAACAAAGGCTTTTGCGCCGAGCAGCCCGACTTCTTCGGCATCAGAGAATAAAAAGAGAATATCGTTTTTTAGCTTAGCATGTTGCTTTAAAGCTCTTGCAGCCTCGAGCATGGCTGCAACGGCAGAACCATCGTCGGCAGCCCCCGGGGCATTGGGTTGTGAGTCGTAATGCCCAACAATTAAAACCGATTTATTACTTTCATCTCCTTTAATTGTGCCGATAATATTTTGTACAAATCCTGCTCTTACAACTCCCCTGAACTCATGTATTGCCGTTGTTTGTTGAATTTCGGTTTCTAAACCCAGTTTTTGAAGTTCATTAACAATGTATTGTTTTACCCGCGAATGTTCTTCAGTGCCTATCATGTGAGGCTTTTGAGCAATTTGCCTGGTGTGTTCAAAAGCCCTTTCGGCCGAGAATTCTGTTTGCCCTGTTTCCAGGGATAACGGTTTGGGCGCTCTTTGTAAAAACAACGAAAGAACAACTATAAGAGTGATGCCTGCTATAAATAACAAATTAGGAGACGATTGATTTTTCATTTTTAATTCGGATTTTGTACCTTCACAAATTACAAAAATGTTATATATAAAACCATATTAACAATAAACTTAAAAGATTAAAATCGTTATGATAAAATTAATTAACTCACCTTCAATTATAAAAGCAGCCGGAACAAAAGAAAAAATAATTGAAGAATATTTTGGCAGGGTAAATTCAGAAACATCAGAACTTAGTATTGCTAAAATGAAAAGCCCCGAGGGATGGCTGGAACCAGGGCAATGTCCCGAGTTCGACGAATACACGGTTGTTCTGAAAGGAGCTTTGAAAGTAAAAACTAAAAAGGATGAATTTATTGTAAAAGCAGGGCAGGGAATATTTGTCGGGAAAAACGAATGGATACAATACAGTTCCCCTTTTAATGGCGGAGCAGAATATATAGCTGTTTGTTTTCCCGCTTTTTCTCCTGATACTGTTCATAGAGATGCAGAATAATTCCGAAACAGAATACACTGCAATACAGTACCTGTCTTTTATTATGTTACTTTAATCAATATATTTATACTTTTGATACACAAGAACAAGTCCATTCTTAGGGTAATTGGAGAGCCTTGTTCAATAAACCATTGATTTGTTTTTTGGGAAGAAACGTTAATAATTTATTAATATTAAATATACAGTCAGGTCAACTATAAATTATTCCTTTGCGTTGCATCAGCCGCAATGTAAATAGTGTAATCTAAAGAATAATTTATAATGTTCAAATCTATAAAGGCTAAAATCCTACTACTATCTTTAGGCCTTACTTTTTTCAGTATTCTTATTTTTCTTTTTAGTGTATCCTTCGATTATACAAAAGAAAAACTAAATGATTATTCTGCTGAATTATCGGATTTGGAGAACCTGTTTCTAAAAGATGCCAAAACAATTAAAGACTTTATTATTTACGATCTTAACGATCCAATATTTTCTTATACAAGAAACAGTATTCATTACGAAGAGCATAAAATTTATTTATCGGGGGCAGAAAAAAAGCTAAAATTGTTACTTAATTCTGAAAAATTGGAGAATGATACTATTAAATACATTTATTCCCGTTACTACAGTTTAATTAATGACATCGACACTTTATTCGATCTGGGATGTAAAAATGGTATAAAAAGGAAGTACATTAAAAAAGAAACCTATCAATTGGCTGAACTATTAAAACGGGAAAAAATTCTTCAGCCATCTGCAATTGTTGATTTTTATAATCAGGAAACTGACTTTCAGACATCCAAAGATAAGGTTTCATATATCCGGTTTAAAGAACAGTTGAAAATTATTAATGAAACAATTTCTGATAATCAGGAAATATCAGGAAAAGAAAAAACAATCTTTTTAGACAGGTTGCAAAAATACAATAATGATATTGATGCTTTACATAAAATGGATATGCTGATAGGTGTTGATTTAAATGAGGGGCTAAAGGGGAAGATAGATAATACGCTACTTGAAATAAATTCATTAATTTCAAAGTCAACTGAAAGGATGTCTGAAATTAAGGAAAGGTTAATATTCAGGTTTAGACTGTCATTTATACTGATTTCAATACTGATCATCATTTTAGCTTTGATAATTAGCTTTCGGTTTTCAAAAAGAAATACTTACAGATTATCAGAATTATCAGATCATATTACAAAATTCATAAAAAGTAAATATACTTACAGGGTTCCGTTAAAAACAAATTATATAAATGACGAAATAGGTAAATTAATTAAAAGTTACCAGATTCTACAGAGTAATTTAATTGACCACATTAATAATCTTGAAAATATAGTTTACAAAAGAACTTTAAAAGTTGAAAGACAGAAGAATTTTATTGCCAAACAAAAAGAAGAGATATTAGCAAAACATGACGAATTATTAATAAAAAAACAGATCGTTGAACATCAAAATGAAAATATTTTATATAGTATTTATTACGCGAAAAGGATACAAGAGGCTTTGCTCGATGATTTAAATAACTTAAATAATTATTTTAAATCGGGTTTTATATTTTATCAGCCAAGGGATATTGTAAGTGGCGATTTTTATTGGATAAAACATATTAATACCGGGAAAACAAAACTGACTTACTTTGCTGCTGCTGATTGTACCGGGCATGGAGTACCAGGGGCTTTCATGAGTTTATTAGGCATCTCTTTTCTAAATGAAATTTTGATACAAAATAAGGTCATTTCTCCATCAAGAATACTGGATGCTTTACGTGAAAAATTTATTATGAATCTTTCGAATAGTAATGGAAATGGCAAAGGTAAAGGGATTTCAGATGGCTTAGATATTGCACTATGTGTTTATGACCATAAAACAGGCATCTTGCAGTTTGCAGGTGCCAATAGGCCATTATTTCTTGTCAGGGACAACCAGTTATTGGAATATAGACCCGATATTATGCCAATTGGCGAATATTACAAAGAATATAAACCGTTTACGAATAACGAAATTAATGTAATTCCCAACGATAAGATTTATATTTTTACTGATGGTTATACCGATCAGTTTAATGAAGAAAATAAAAAAAAATATACACGAAAAAAACTAAAAGAAATGCTTCTCGGTAATAGTTCTGAACCTATCGAGAAACAAGCCGATTTAATTAAATCCGAGTTTTTAAAATGGAAGGGAACCATTCAGCAAACTGATGATGTTTTATTTATAGGAATTCAACTGAACTAACGATAACTATAGCCGAATTCCAATGACCAAAATATCGTCTATTTGGAATTCTTTACCTTTCCATTGGTCGAAAGTATTCTCAACAATGATTCCCTGCTCAATCATGGGTTTTTGTGCAATTTCGGCAAACATCTTTTTCATGCTCGCGCTTTTAAATTTAGTAACAACAGGCCCGCCAAACTGGTCGGCAAATCCATCGGAGAAAATATACAAAATATCCCCTTCTTTAATGTTTATCTCGTAGTTGGTAAACGATTCTTTTTCAACATGGTATATACCAATAGGCATGCGATCGGCTTTGTATTCTTCTATTTCTCCATTTCTGAATAAATACAATGGATTGTAAGCTCCTGAATATTCAAGTAATTTTTTGTTTTTATGCAAGATACAAAGCGCGATATCCATTCCGTCTTTGGTTTCGCCTTCTTTGCCTGTCTGATGTAATGAGAATTTAATTTTTTCACGGAGAAGGTTCAAAACCTCATTTGCTTTTAAATTATTCGTTGTATGGGTAATAATTTCGTTTAACGAAGAGATACCCAACATGCTCATAAAAGCCCCCGGTACTCCATGCCCGGTACAATCTGCCGCGGCAAAATATACTTTATCTTTATTTTCGGCTATCCAGTAAAAGTCGCCACTAACTATATCGCGTGGGCGATAGAAAATAAAATGATCGGCGAATGTTTTATTAAAATGCTCACGCAGAGGAAGCATAGCTCTTTGAATACGGCTGGCATAAGTTATACTATCAGTAATTTCTTCTTTTTGACGCAATAGTTCATCCCGGTTTTTAGCAAGCTCATCACGCTGGGTTTCTATTTCTTCTTTTTGCTCCTGTATTTCAAGTGTTCTTTCTACTACTTTTTGTTCAAGAATTTTTTTATCGTGCTGTAATTTCTGCTCTCTTATTTTGGATACAAAATAGAATAAAACGAGTATTACTATTCCAATTAATAAGAAAAACCATATACTCTGGGTAAAAGGGGCTTTAATTTTAAAATCAACCGTTTTTTCGGGGCTTATATTTCCCCAAATATCTTTAGCCCTGACTTTCAGCGTGTATTCTCCTGCTTTTACAACCAGGTTAATATTTGTCGATGTTGACCATTTCGACCAGTCTCTCATTAATCCATCTACGAAATATTGGTATTGGGTAGAGTTTTGTTTTACATAATACGGAGCAATAATATTTATATAAATGGCATTGTTGCCTGCATCAAAATCCAATTTCGACAGTTCAAACGGGATACCATCTTTGTTGGTAATATTCTTGAAAAACACGTTAAACTCGGGACTGGTACTCTTATCTTTTGATTTTGTAATTTTATACAATTGGTTATTATCGGCAACAACCCAGAAATTATTTTTCTTATCAGTTTGTATCGACGAAATATCGGCAAATATCTTGAGTAAGGCTTGCTGACTATCTGTCCATGATTTAGCTGAATGTAAAGAAACCCACTCATTATTGTATTTAATCCAGGGAGATTCTTGCGAGTTAAGTATAAACCGGAACCGTGATTCGTTTTGCCAAAGTTCTTTTTTATAGAACATAAACGAATCGGCAGGAATATCGTGATAATACATTCCTGACTCTAAAAACAGAACAATAGTATCATTTATTGATTGAATATAATACTTTTCGGGGAAATCTGTTTTAATTTTATACGTTCTAAGAGCTTTAGGCTGAGAAAATTCATCTATAAGAAACGTATATATAATATCATCACTACCCAGCCAAACATGATGATCGCCAGTTAAACCAATGGAATAAACAGGTTCGCTAAAATCAACAAAATTGTATTGCGGGCTCCACTTGTTATTCACAAATGCAACAGAGAAAATACCGTTGCTGGTTGTTGCATAATACTGATTTGTCTTGGTTTTACTACTGATTTGATTTATATATTTATCTTTAATCACGACATTGGCTCTGTAGTTTGAAATATTAAACAACCCGCTGTTTGTTGCTGCCAATATACCGTTGTCCGTTGAAACCAGCTGTTTGGTTTTTTCATTTAGCCCGTCAACTTTTTTAAAGATATAATCTATCGATCGAATAGTTGTTAATGTCTTTTTTACATATTGTGGTTTTGTCCGGATTGTTTTAGCTATTGATTGCTCTTTCGTAACTGTCGGCTCTGTTGCTTTTTCCGGTTCTTCTTTTTTACTAAATAATTTAGAGAACATTTTCTTTACAGGCCGTTTTTCTCCTGTTTCTTCAACCGTTTTCTGATCTGCATATTTGGAAGGATCGGATACAACCCGTACTTTTTCTTCTTTTGACTGCGATTTGACTAATACCTGCACATCGGCATAATTCTTAACTTCTGTCAGGTAAAAAACTCCTTCGCTGGTAGCAACATACAATTCGTTATTATGAATTAATGATGTAATAATATTTCCTTTAAGTCCGGGATAATTGCTGTAATTCTGTAAAGGTAATTCAAAATCTACCCGGCTAACACCATACTCATGCGAGAGCCAAAGTCCTTTATTGTTGTCTAATGCAAAAGAATATATTTCATCGTCGGGTAATCCGTTTTGGTAATTTATCGTGTAAACTATTTTCCCGGAATATTTATTCACAATTTCAACTCCGCCAATCAGGGTGGCAAAGGCATATAATGAATCGGAAATTACCAGCCCGTCGGATAAAATACTCTCGGCTAAATAACCATCATCATTTATTTGATAATCGTAATATTTTATTCCGTCGAACAGATAAAGCCTGCTCTCATCTGTTCCAACAAGAACTTTGTCGTTATTATATGGCAGGCTGAATAATATTTCATTTTTACTTGTTAAATAACCCGTTACAATAGGGAAAAGAGTGTCGCTTTCGATCCTGTAAAGCCCATCATCATATACATTGATAAACGTGTTTTTGGGTGTAATAAACATTCCTGTAAATGGTTTGAAATCTTTGGCATTCCAACGAATGAATTTGCCGGGATTTTCAATTTCGTGACGAGAAATCGTGTTTTCGCCATAAAAATAGATCGACTTATCTGTAAAAATGATTTTAGTTATAACCCCAACATAAGCAGAATCCTGTAATAATGAAATATACTGGTAAAAACCCTTCTCATTTTTTTTTAAATAGCCGTAATTATTATTAGCCCCGACATAAACGATATTATCGTGCGGGTTTTTCCTTATGGCAAAAGGTATAAATGGCAAATGCAGCATTTCCCATTGTTGCCCGTCGAACAAAAGTATTCCTCTTCGGTTGGCAAAAAGCAGGTTATTTTCGTTATCCTGGCAAATTGCCCAGTTCTGGGTTTCTATCTCTTTACTTTCCTTGTAATGCGTTATAAACGGGGTGCCATTTTGAGAAAAAGTTTTTGTAAAACTAACTACTAGAATAAATATGATAACGGTTTTCATTAATCTGGATAACATAATATTCATTTTTAAATCAAAGCGATAAGTTAGTAAAAAACTTTTGAAATATAACGTTTAACGTCCTATTTCTTAGGAATATTTTTGTTTTACTTTTTCGATATTGATTTACATAATACGCATAGTTATTTATTACATCTGATCGTGAGTATATGTTAAAATATTACATATCCTGAATTGATAAGCACTCTGTTTAAAACTTACTTACTATATTTTTGTTTTGATGATTGCAAATATCTTTCGCTTCAGGCTGATAAAGATTATCGATACGAATTTTATAATATTCGACTATTTTCCCTCTAACCATTTTTAAAGTACTGTTAATCATTTTATTTTCTTCGGAAAAAGGTTCCCCGATTACAGCAATTGCTGCAGGCAGCCAACGTTCTGTAAACATTCCTTCGTGTTTACCTCCTTTTTTGTACTCGTCAATTTCAGACTGAATTTTTTTAAGTGCCAGCTCCTGCCCTTTATCTGTTTCAAAATCTGTATTATTCTCTTTCAGGTATTTACGTAATGCTTCTTTGTTCGGAACAATCAGCCCCACGGTATAGGGGTTTTGATTATTGTAAAGCATACATTGATCGATGTATTTCGAGTGTTGAATTAACGTTTCTTCAATCGATTCGGGGCTGTATTTTTCACCATCGTTGGCAATAAGCAAGCTTTTAAAACGTCCAAGTACATACAGGAACCCGTCTTTATCCATATAACCCATATCACCTGTATAAAGCCATCCGTTTTTAAGGGTCTCGGCGGTTGCCTTTTCATTTTTCCAGTAGCCCGCCATCACATTTTCGCCTTTAACAATAATTTCACCTTTTTGTCCAACAGGTAATTCGTTGTTATTATCATCAATAATTTTCAACTCGAGGTTTTTAACCAGGAATCCCGATGACCCGAGTTTGTGTTTTGTTTTTGCATTCGACGAAATAATCGGGGCAGATTCCGAAAGGCCATAACCCTGGAACATAGGCATTCCTATTGCATAGAAAAAACGTTGTATTTCTATATCGAGCAATGCTCCTCCACCAATAAAAAAATCGAGTTCGCCGCCAAATCCAGCCCGTATTTTACTAAACAATATCTTATCAAAAAGTTTTAACAAAGGTTTTTTTACAAAATGCAATCCTTTTCCCTTATTAAATCCATCGTTATTATAGCTATATGCCAGTTTAAGGGCTGTATTAAATAATTTCTCAACTTTAGGGCCTTTTTCCGATATTCCTTTTTCGATATTTTTCTTAAAATTGTTTGCTAATGCAGGAACGCTAAGTAAAATGTTGGGTTTTATTTCATTAATATTTACAGGGATATTTTTCAGGGATTCTATGGCTGTTTTTCCTGACTGGACAAAGGCAATACTGGCTCCATAGGCTATAAAACTGTATATTCCGGCTGTATGGGCAAACGAATGATCTAAAGGCAAAATTAACAGTGTTTTATAATGCTCGGGAATAAACATTAAACTGCAAGCCTGTTCCACGTTAGCAGTATAGTTCCGGTGAGTAAGCATAATACCTTTGGGGTCGGCAGTAGTTCCCGATGTGTAACTGATATTTGCCAAATCGACAGGTTTAACTGAAAGAATCGCGTTTTCAACATCGGCGATATTTGTTTTCAGGAAATTTTCTCCAAGCCTGAAAGCTTCTTCAATCGATATCTCGTTTGAATCGTATTCATCCTGGGGATCAAGATAGATTATCAATTCGAGATCGGGTAAATTATTTTTTATTTGTTTTATTTTTTTGGATTGACTACCCGAAACAAAAATCATTTTTGTACCGGAATGTTCCAGCCTGAACTTTAACTCAGTTCCGGCATCCAGTTTAACTGATAATGGAACATTTATTGCACCTGTATATAGAATAGCCAGTTCACTAATAACCCAGTAGTTTCTGCCTTCAGAAAGCAATGCAACTCTGTCGCCTTTTTTAATTTTAAGGTTCAATAACCCGGCAGCAAGTATTCTTACTTTTTCACGTACTTCAGTATAATTTAATGATTCGTAAGTATCTGTTTTCTTTTCCCATAATAATGGATTACCGGGATATTTATTAACCCTGTTTTCAAAAAGATCAATAATTGTAGTCATTTTTATCGTGATTAATTTGAAGGCACAAGATATAAAAAACAGGGGAAATATCATATTATAAAAATGGTTTCCGTTTTTTTGCGATTTTTAATTGCCTGAAAATCAGTTTTTTAAATAATTAACTATTTGTATTAACCAAAGAATAGAATGTGGCAATCAATTTTATCTCAAACAATTCATGATCAGTTTTTTAATAAAGTATTTTGATTATCAATGTTTTTTTTGTTTACTTTGTTATAATTAAAATTAGAAACCCCAAAAATCCCAGACATATGAAAAAACTTGTTTTTGTTTTAAGCGTATTAGTCCTTCTTTCTTCAGGCTGTAAGTTTTTTGGAAAGAAAAAACAGGCAGAATTAGCTCGTATAGAGCAAATGAAGAAAGACAGTATTCAAAAAGCACAGAAAGCTGCCAAAGATTTGGAATTTAAAAAAGCACAGGAAGAAAAAGCCCGTCAGGAAGCAATTCGGAAAGCTGAAGAAGAAAGACAAAGATTGTACAAATTTCATATCATAGTTGGTAGTTTTAAAACACCCAAATATGCAGCAGCTTATAAAGAATATATTGGTAAAAAAGGCTATCAAACAGAAATTCTTGTAAATAGTTACAAGTTTGAGATGATAAGCATTGGGGCATACAAATCATGGGGCGAGGCAGTAAAAGATCTTACTAAAGCCCGTGAAGCAGTTGAGCCTACTTCGTGGATATATATAAAAGGGCAATAATATTTCAATATAGTACATATTGATGCCGGTTTGCACCCGGCATTTTTTATTTCATCTGATTATTAACAGCTTTTAGAAAAAAGTTGAAAATTAAACGTAGTATTTCAGGTAAAATATTTTTATAAATACCGATTTATTATAAATTCGCAAGATTAATTAATTATCAATCCTAAATTATCTATTATGACAGAAGTTTTAAAACAAACTCTACGAGACTCAAAAGTCGCCCGATGGATTGCACTGGCATTAATTTCATCAACTATGTTTTTTGCATATTTCTTTGTTGATGTTGTTGCACCACTCCAAAATTTAATGGAAACAGATTATCACTGGACTCCTGAGGTTTTTGGAATGTTGGGTGGTTCTGAGTTTTTTCTAAATGTATTTGCTCTTTTTCTAATACTATCGGGTGTTATTCTCGATAAAATGGGAATTCGCTTTACATTAATAACTGCCGGCTTAACTATGGTTGTTGGTGCAGCGCTTAAATTTTATGCTTTAACACCAGGATTCGCAGGAACTGATTTTTCAAATTGGCTTAACTCTTTTTGGGTTAGCGTTCCGGCTACAGCAAAACTTGCCTTTGTCGGATTCTCAATTTTTGGTGTTGGTGTTGAAATGGCAGGTATAACAGTTTCAAAAACTATTGTTAAATGGTTTAAAGGCAGAGAAATGGCTTTAGCCATGGGCCTTGAAATGGCAGTTGCCCGACTAGGTGTATTTGCTGTTTTCCGTTTAACTCCTATTTTTGCTGAAAATGGTGGCCCATCAAATTCAGTATTCTGGGGATTAGCATTCTTGTGTATTGGTTTCCTAACTTTCCTCATATATACTTTTATGGATGCTAAACTGGATAAACAAACAGGAGCAAAAGATATCCTTACATCTCCTGAAGACGAGTTTAAAGTAAGCGATCTTAAAAAAATATTTACAAACCCAGGCTTCCTGGCAATTGCAGGCCTTTGTGTATTGTTCTATTCTGCAGTATTCCCTTTCCAGAAATTTGCTACCGATATGTTAGCTTCAAAACTAAATGTTGATATTAAAACTGCAGCTGCTTATTTCTCATATTTCCCAATAGGAGCAATGGTTTTAACTCCATTTATCGGATTTTTCCTTGATAAAAAAGGACTTGGTGCAACAATGATGTTGTATGGTGCTATTTTACTTACAATTTCGCATTTAATTTTTGCATTGGTTCCTTCTGAAATATTCAATGTACCTATTGCAATTGGAACAATTGTAATACTGGGAACAGCATTTTCGCTTGTACCTGCATCTATGTGGCCTTCGGTACCAAAAATTGTTGATGAAAGATACCTGGGTTCTGCTTATGGAAGTATTTTCTGGATTCAAAATATTGGTTTAATGTTAGTTCCTGTACTTATTGGCTGGTCAATATCTGCTGCAAACCCGGGTGTTTCTGAATTGGTTGCAGCTAAAGTCGCAGGTGCTAAATATGATTACACTGTACCTGAGCTTATTTTCGCAGGCTTTGGCGCTCTGGCAATTCTACTTAGCATTGGCCTTAAAATGGTAGATAAGAAAAAAGGATATGGTTTGGATATACCTAATATTAAATCATAGCAAACTCTGTTATTCATTATTTTATAAAAAAAATGCAACCAGAAAACTGGTTGCATTTTTTGATGTTATGCGCCGGAAAGGATTGCATGACATGTCTCACCTAAACCTTGCCTGTGCAATTGGTATAGAAACCCTTATGTATGAGCCTGTGTTGGGTGTTTCTTTATTTAATTTGTTTCAATGTTAATCTTATTGTGCCAACCAATTTTTATGAATACAAGAGCAATAAGAATGTAAAAAGGTATTGTTAAAATTGTATTTAAAAATAAAAATCCGACACCTATTTTGGGGATAAAAAATCCGAATCCTAATGCTGCTGCAATTATTCCAATCCATGCAGTTGTTTTGCTAAACATCTTACTTTTAAGCATTAATAGTGCATTTATCAAGCCTGATAGCATAAGTAATACAGTTTGAACGAGCCAAGCTGTACCATCAAATAAGGCTAAATATGTTTCGCCTGATGCTAAATATATGTTTCTCTCTATCTCCGTTTTTGCTTGTGCGTATTTTTCACTTAAAATAACCATTTCCTGCAACGGCCTTGCTGGTATTATAGTCGCAACTCCAATCAATGCTAACACAAACGCAATTAATGCATATGATTCATTAACGTTTTTTAATGACACATATAAGGCTAATAGTGGAAATATATTAACAAGCATAGTAATTAACATTATCAAATCTAGTGAAAACAGACCTTTCCATATATCATTATCTAGTGTTGTAAGTATATCTGCTGTAGTGTTTTCGGATGGACTATAAGGCCAAATAAAGAATGCAATAATTGCAAATAGTATTAATACAGTAGTAATAATGAATGAAATCCCGCCTATCTTATATAAATCTTTCCATTTGGTATCCATTAGTTGTTTCTGTTTTTTGAGTTGTATTCGAGTCAATATTCTATCTTTTTAATCCATAAATTAGTCAGTAGGGTATCTCTTTGTCAAGGTTGTACCTAATTTATATAGATTACATTAATACATCAGATTAATTATCACGACAAATGTTTTTCAACAATTTTTAGTAGTGAATTGATATCGAAAGGCTTTGAAACAAACTCGTCGCAACCGGCATTTAAACAATCAATTCTGCCTTGTGTATGAGCATAAGCTGTTAATGCTATAACGGGCATTGATGGGTTAATAACTTTTATCCTTCGTGTAGCTTCGTATCCATTCATTTCAGGCATTCGGATATCCATAAGTACCAGGTCAACAGGATTTCTTTCGTATTTAAAATATTCCATGGCTTCAAAACCATTATACGCACGAATCATTTCAAGATTATATGAAGCGAATATTTCATTTATTAAAAAATAACTGACATCATCGTCGTCAACAACAAGAATTTTATGCCCGCTAAAGGGTGAAGGCATGATATCTGAATCGTAAAATGGACTTAATTTCGACATCCCCTTTTTAAAATAAGAACCAATTTTATAAACATTAATTCTTATTTCCAACTAATTAGCAAATTTTTTATTTACTTTAATACAATTTTTATTAACAACCATCGTGTTGTTAACTGAGTATTTTTACTGAACGGATTCTTCAATTTTTTCATTATGCTCCTGTATAGCATTCAGGAAGTTGATTGGAGCAAAATCGTCGGTAAGTATTTTTTGTTTTTGGCCAACTACATTATTAAATTTCAATTCAGGGAGTTCATTTAGGTTGTGATAAAAATTATATCGATTCTGTAGTGAGTCTGCAATCATATTAAGTTCGTCTGATGATTTTAAAGTTCCGTTGTATGCAACAGCAATGGCATTCCCTTTGGTTTTTGAACCATAAAGCTCAACATTGTCAAACACTGTTCCTAAAGTCTGAATTGTTCTGTTAAAAAGTTTTGAACCACGATGAATGTTTAAAACAACGCATCCATTTTTATTCATGTGTTGCTCAACCATTTGATAAAACTCCTGGGTACAAAGATGAAAAGGGATATATCCTCCCTTGTAAGCATCGAGCATAATAATATCATAACTGTTTTTTGATCGGTGTAAAAAAATTCTGCCATCTTCAATAATGACTTTATAATTTTCCTTTTCTACTAATCCAAAGTATTTTTTAGCAAGATCAATTACTTTTTCATCAAGTTCAACCCCGGTTATATCAATATTTTTTATATAGTTTTGGATGTATCTTGTAACAGCTCCTCCACCCAGGCCAATCATTAACAGATTTTTTGCTTTATCATTATATAAAAGTGCAACAGGCATAATTTGGGCATAACTCAGCGGCAATTCATTTTCGTTTAAAGTGTTGATCGATGACTCCAGGTGATTAGCCCCGTAATGATAAAAACCCATGGTTATATATTCGCCCTTCTGTTTTATTAATATATGGTTGTACTCCGACTCCACTTCTTCGAGAATTGTGCTTGTAGATTTATTCTTTGTATCAGCAGAATTAAAAATATCGTTCCAGAACAAAACCAGCATTAGCAAGGTTATATATATAAACAGGAGTAGCCATACCTGGTTTTTACTTTTCTTGCTATTCGGTTTTAATTCATTGCTTTCTACAGGTTGAAAAAATATTAAAGACATTCCACTTAATGCACATGTAACAGATAAAGAAACAGTAATAGTTTTCAGTCCGATAAGCGGAATAAGAATAAATGTAACGCCTAAAGTTCCAACAATACTTCCTATAGTTGAAATAGCATAAAGATTCCCTGATATTTTACCTACTTTAACAGAGTCAACAGATCCTAACTTAACCGAGTAAGGCGAATACATTCCAAGCATGAGGAGGGGCAAAAAAAGGGTTATTAACGCTCCTACAAACCCTCCAGTTTTTGCATCTGGTATAATTTCATATAAATAATTAAACAGCTGTACATAGTACACCGGGATAAATAAAATCAGGATAGCTGCAATGTATATGAAATATCCGGGGTAAAAAGAATACGGTTTTCTTTCAGCCCAGTAACCACCTATAAAATATCCTGCAGATAAAGACAAAAGCACCATCGATATTATCGAAGCCCATGTATAAACGGAGCTTCCAAAGAAAGGTGTTAAAAAACGGCTTCCTGTCATCTCCATTGCCATTACCACGGCCCCAGTTATAAATGCATTGATATATATTAGTCTTATATAAAATTTCTGCGTGGGATTTAGTACGATATTATTTTCGCTCATCTTCGTCTATTTTTCTATCAACAAACAATTGGAAAGGGTTAAATGAGAAACCTACCATTATTTCGTATGATTTATAATCACGGCGGGTGGTCATACTCTCACTCAAAGTATTAGTATTCCTGTTGCTCGTGTTGAAATCAAATGTTAAGTTTGTTCCTTTAAACAATAAATAGTTCATTTGTAAATCAATATCGAAATATTCATACACAAGCAATGGATCTGTTGCATCAGGACCCGGAGCTTTCTTTACGTCATATTTTACAATCGAATAAAATGGTACTAATTTTAAATTAAATTTATCACTTTTAAAATATATTTTCAAGCCCATTTCATTACTCTTGTATGAATAATAGTCTTCAAATTGATCTTTTCTGCGGTCGTACCAATAATATGGAACAAATGCAAAATTACCGACATGGTCTATTTTATATTCCAGGCCAACACCGAAATATCTCCAGTCTCTTAAAGGATAATCCGGATTTGAATTACCTGATGCATCCAATGCTTTCAAATCACTATATTTACGCATAGCATAATTGATTTTCAGGTTTAGAGTAGATTTATAATTGCCTGAATTCAAATCCTGTGTAAATTTAAAATCTGTACCAAATGTATTTGCATCAAGAGGAATAACCACGGAATCTTTTTCATAATCTTTGTTATACCAGCTAAATGCCAGCTCAATATCTGTATTTCTGGTTATTTCATAATCGAAAAATATTTCCACATCGTTTTTCAGATAGGAAAATTTCTGGAGTAATTCATCACCCAGAGCAGATGTACCAATCTTCTTGTTTTTACTGATATCGTAAATTACTCCTGTAGCAAAATGCTTAGAAAACGCATATTTATACTTCAATTTAAGGTCAAGAACGTATTGATTCAATTGGTTATAATCAAAGTAATTTCTACCCCAAAATCCCTGATCAACATGAAACAAATGCTTTTTAGCTTTATAATTAAATCCAAGATTATACCCATAATCAAGAAACAAGTCTGAAATAATAAGGTCTGATTCTGGTATATAATTGCCCAAATTATCCAATAGTATATCAGGGGCATGAAAAACGTTATCTTCATAACCCAAACTTACCAGACCTACTGGTTCAAATTGAAATTGACCATATGATTTGGAATAGGAAAATAGAATAAACACCGATACAATTAACAAATAATTTTTCTTGATATTCATAGTTTACTTTTATTTAATTGTTGATTTTTGCTTTTAGCTCCACCGCTTTAGTGAATGCAGTATCTTTTAATAACGCTTTATTTATATAATAAAGAGCAGAGTCTTTGTTGTTTTTTGTATAATACATTTCAGCCAGGTAGTAATTTCCCAATTTGTGGTTTTTTTCAACCTTAACTGTTTTCATGAAATAACTTTTAGCATGAGCAATATTATTGTTTTCATAATAAAGTTTACCCAGCCAGTAATACCCCCAGCTACTTTTACGGCCCGAATTAATCGCTTTCTTATACCAGTTTTCAGCTTTTTGTTTTTGATTTGATTTATGGTAATACCTGCCAATATCATAGGCCATATCTTTTGATGGCTTTATTTTATAAATTCTCACACCTGTTAAAGCGGCTTTTTTCCAATCTTTTTTGTCTCTGTAAATTTCCATTAATGATTTAAGAGCTGCTACATTGTTGTTTTTTAGTTGGATGGCTTGTGAAAATTGAAGGATAGCATTTGATATATCGCCCTCTTGCTTATAAATTACTCCCAATGCATAATGTAACTCATCGTTAGATGCTTCAATGTCAATAGCTTCTGTTAACAAATTTTTAGCAGCAGGGTAATCCTTTCTGGCAATATAAAGCTCAGCAATATTTCTCATTGCTTTTGTGTTTTCAGTATCCAATTGAAGAACCTTTTGATAGGTTTCTATAGCTTTAATCGTATCCTTATTTTTCTCAAAAGCATACGCCAGATTATACCATGCAGGAACATAGTTAGGGTGCTTTTGCAAGAGATTGTTATATGCAATAATAGCTCCTGGTAAATTATCATGTTTACGTAAATTTACTGCATAGTTCATTAGTGCTTTCAAGTGGTTTGGATTCAGACTTATTACTTTTTTATAACAAAAAGATGCAGAGTCATTTATATCTAATTTATCATATAAAATTCCTAAGTTAAACCATGCTTTCTCAAATTTTGGTTTTATTGTTAGTGCATGAATATAATTATTTTTGGAATTTTGAAGATCGTCCATTTCCTGGTATATGATAGCCAGGTTATAGTATGCCTCAAAATATTCCTTTTGTTGTTTTATAGCTTTTTGATATGAGTCTATGGCATCCTGATTTCTCATCATTTTTTTATAAGCCAGGCCTTTATTTAAAAATGCTTCGGGATAAATACCATTAGCCATATTTATTGCTTTATCGTATAATCTAACCGCGTTACTATAATCTTCTTTTGAATTAAATGTTTTTGCCAGGTAAAAATAGTTTTGTGGTACAAGCGAATCAATTAACATTAAATCTTCAAGAAGCTTTGCAGCAACTTCTGTTTTTTTCTCATCAAGGTAAATATCTGCCAAAAAATTAATTATATCTTCGTTACCGGGATCGGATGAGAGGGCCATCTGCAGGCTGTTTTCTGCCTCGGTTAGCTTATTTAGCTCTTTATAGGTTTTTGCCAGGTAATAATAGGCAACAGAATTTCCGGGATTTAGCACAAGCACTTCATTAAGTAATTCTATTCTTTTTTCAGTATCTTTTTCAAGGTAAGCCAATTGAATACGTGGCAATACAAAGCCTGGTTTTAAAAGTATTGATTCATTCAAAACCTTTTTAGCATTTTCCAAGTCATCAATACCGGAATACGCTAATCCCATATAATATAACGACTTGGATTTCATTTCATTTCCAGACATTTTACTGCATTGCTCAGCATATGCCAGGCACTGGTTCCAATTTTCTGTTTTGGAGTATAATATTGCTAAATCAAGCTGCGTACGTACGTTATTTGGCTGGATTTTTAAAGACTGTAAATATATCTGTTCAGCCTCAATATATCTTCCAGATTTTGAATATGCTATTGCCAGATTTGTTATCGCGTGAACAAAATCAGCCTTATATTTTATTGATTTTTGGTATGCTTCTATTGCTTTGCTGTATTTTTTCTGTTTCAGGTAAACATTTCCTAATTTGTAATAAAGGAAATAATCATTTTTATTGAAATGTGAAAGCAATAAAAGTGATTGTAAAGCCTGATTGTATTTTTTAGAATTATAGTAATTATTGGCATTAATGTACAATGAATCTTTCAGGAACTTTTTTTCAAAAAAAGGAAGATCCTCATCAGAAATATAATCTGTATTCCACGACTGGTTTTCTCCAGCTATAGTTGAAACATCGATGTATTGTGGAGTATGACTAATTTTAACAGCATATCGATCGGTTAGTATTACAAAAACAATGATTATCAAAAGTAATCCGATAAAGGGGAACGAAGTATTAAAAACTTTATTGATCATTCTTATTATAAGTTTAAGTTTTCTATAATTTCTTTTAATCCTTTTTGTGTAACATTTTGAATTTCTATACCAGGTCTGGCATTTAATTCCATAATAACCGGGCCCATATCTTTATCTACAACTATATCAATACCATTGTATTTTAAAGGGAAATGTTTCGATACTAAAATTGAAATATCCAGCATCTTTTGCCAGTATGGTACTGTAAGTCCTTCAAAAACAAAATCAGTATCGGGATGCCTGCTTATATAACCTTTATAATTATAGCCCATTCCCAATATTCCGGTTTTAATATCTACAGCAATACCAATTGCTCCCTGGTGCAGGTTTGCTTTACCATCCGACTGGTTTGTAGGATATCGCATCATTGCTAATATTGGAATTCCCTGGTAATTGATAATGCGAACATCAGGAACACCTTTTTGATAAATAGCAGTAAAAAATTCAGGCGGTTGTATGCAATATTCAATAATTACCGTATCCTTTGACCCGAAAGAATATATTCCGAAAAGAATATTCGCTATATGACGAATTATTTTGTTGTAAGAATAATGGCGGCCACTGAAAGAATACCACTCGTTTTCAATTTGTTTGAGTACAATAATACCACCACCACCTTTACCATTTGCCGGTTTAATAGCCAATGCATTATATTGGGTCATCTGTTTCCAGGTTTCTTCAATTCTGCCAACTTCCGAAATTATAGCATATGTTGGTGGAATAGGGATATTTAATTCTTCAAGGAATT
The DNA here is from genome assembly GCA_001768235.1 of Bacteroidetes bacterium GWB2_32_14. Taxonomy (GTDB): domain Bacteria; phylum Bacteroidota; class Bacteroidia; order Bacteroidales; family UBA12077; genus UBA12077. The sequence goes on along the minus strand of MENK01000018.1, from coordinate 54,269 downwards.
TTTTTGTTAGCGATTTATCATTTGCAAGGGGGAAGTCTTTTCTTGGATTGTTGGGATAAATCAATTGCCTGTTTCTTGCATTAATGCCGACAACCCTGTTTTCCAGATCAAGAAATTCTTTAATTCTTTTTATCATTTCGATAATGTTAGCCATTTAAACCTTTTATATTCGGTCAGGCGAATGCCAATCCAACGGCCAAGCCAGATGTTTATACCCAGAATGGCAAGAAACAGCTCGGGAAATGCAAGGAACAGAGCTTCCATGGTTGCAGAATTCATTACAAAATAAGCGCATATCGACACGATTAACGTATGAAAGAGTAATATTAAAGACTCTTTTAATCCTTCTTCTGATACTTTTCGTCCAAATCTTTCTGCTGTTACCGTGAGAATTACAATAGGAAACAATGTAACATACGATAGTTTATATAAACCTATTTTCATTGCAACAATGGCGGTAAATAAAAACATAAATACAACCAGAATTAACTGAACTGCCATTTTGGGAACATAAAGCATACCCAGCCGTTCCAAAGGAAAATGAAACATTCCAACAACACCAACAATAAGCATAAAACCAACAATACCATAAAGCAACCCTGTTTCGCGGCTGGCAATAGCTATGAGCGCTGGAAGAAATATTCCAAATGTTTGGATTCCGATTACATTTCTGAAAATAGCTACAATTAGTGCTCCCAAAGGAAGCATAAGAATAATTTTAAGCAGGCCTAAAGGAATTCCCATATTTTCGAAAGCCTGCCAAACTTCATAAGCATTAAACGGAGTATTGTGCAACTCGCTTATAAACCCGGGATTTGCAACCATACGTTCCTTAATAGTGTAATTATAGTTAAAATTTATATTTGAAGAATGGCTAAACAGGTATTTATCGCCTACATACAGTTGTACATAATTTGATGGCAAATACGCAAAGTACTTATTTAAAGCATCAAAAGGTATCCAATATCCATTTACAAAAACTTCGATCCATTGATGAGATGTTTTCTTTGTACCTGGTTCAAGAATTAATCCTCCTACCAGCCTGGCAGGTATTCCTGCCTTTCGGCTAAGTGCAACAAATAAACGACTTTTACCATTACACGACGCTTCGTTTAACTTAGCAGCAGTAACAGCATCTGTAAGGCCTTTAAAAGGCCGGGGGTTTAACGATACCGTGTAATTATATATAGAATGTAGTATTTCATTTACATTATTGGTTTCCGGAACATATTTACGATACTTTTCATCGATTACAGGATGGTTTACCTGAATGTTTTCAGTAGTTTCGAGATATGTGTTTATCCCAGGGGGATAAATATCCGGAACAACAGTGTTCGTATCAAGATTATATTTAACAGCCTGGCCTATAACAGTGAAATAATAACCAATAGATTCCTTTTTATTGCTTTGATTGCTTTCCCAATTGGCCATTCTTCCATTTTCGGTCATTTCAATTGTGAAATCTAATGTGCCACTGGTGTTGCTTTCGTTATATATTTTTTGCCTGTTATCGGTAACAGGTAAAAAAGTCGAGATTTTCAATCCTTCACCAAAACCTTCAGCATCGATATTTAGTACTACTTCATAACTCGAGCGGGGTAAAATTTTGGTAAAAGTATAGCCAAATTTTCCGAATTTTAATGAGATAAAAGCAAATGGCACTAAAATAAAAATAACAAAAACACCTAAGTTTAACCCACTTAAATAGTTCTCGAAATTGATAGTGTTTTTTCTTTTCATATATCCATTTTTTGACTGCAGAAACGAGGGTAATATGAAAAACCTTATAGTTAAAGGCTATTCGAAGGATAAAACAAATATAATTTCAATTTGTTTAAAATGGAATATTTGAATGAGAGTTAAGTATGTAATATAAAGAGATTTATATCTTAAAAAAATTAAAACTTGGTATTGATTTTATAATAACAGTTTAATAATTGAGAAAAAGCAATTACAAATGGGGCAATTAAATCCGGTATATAACAGCAAAAATTACCCGGTTTTGAGTTTCAGGAAATCGCCATCGATAATTAACAATTGAACCCCGTTTTCTGTAATTGATCGGTGCGAGCTTAACTCATCCGAAACCACGTAAGTCATTCCCCTGGTAAGAACATGTTTTGTCCCGTCTTTTAGTTCACTTACAAACTCACCTTCGATGCAATGCACGATATGCCCTTTTTCGCACCAATGATCGGCTAAATAGCCTTTGGAATATTCTACCATTCGAATTCGTAACCCGGGCAATTGAAGAGTTTGCCAGTAAGCTACACCGGTTTCACCTTTGTGTTCTGTTTTGGGAACCCGCGTCCAGTCTATAGTCTGAAATGGGAAATTAGAGTTATTCATAAGTCATTTAGTTGGTTCAATACAGGTTTGAAGATAATAAATTATTGACAATTTCAAATTGCAGTTTAAAAAATCCGGCGTAATAAGATATTGCGCCGAGCCGGGGTACTCAAATCCGCTACCAGAAATGGCTTATACACGCTGTTAGCAACTATTAATTATTAGTGTCTCAAATATTTCCAAGAGTATTTTTTTGTTAAACTATCAGTCCTTAATACATCGAACACTTATACCTGTTAAACGGCCACAGGCTTCAATCCCAACCGAGTCCCAGTCGTGGCTAAGTCGAATTTTCCATGCACTCTTGCTACTTTTGGGTGTACTTGACCAAAAGAGAGCATCGTCACCGAGGTGATAGAACAAACCGCCAACAGCACGGTTACCTGCAGGTAGAACACTAAACTCACTACTGTTTGTCACTCCTTCGTTAGGACTATTCCAACCATTTGTTGCTTTTAATTTGCTCCCTGCAACAGTTTTGCCGCCAAGATAATTTAAGAATATTCCACTCTTCATTATTAGGTAAATGCCAACCGGTTGGACAAACACTATTTGCAGTTTCCCAAAAATATAAATAACCATATTTCGAAACATTACTCTTATTGTCATCATAGGTCCAAAAATATCCACTGGTAGGCTTATATGCGAGATTTTCTGCAAACCAAGTTTGAGTACCTATTTTAACAACTCTATATCTTTTGCTATCTCTAGTATCAACAAAATAACCTTGAGTTTTATTTATCCATACTACTTCACCTTTGTGTTCCTTTTCATTTATAGATTTTATATCATCTTCGTTTGCTTGTTTCGTTTTTTTTTCATTTGGGATACAACTATTAATTGTTAAGCATATAAAAAGCAAACTCCTGATAATTAAGGTGTAACTATTCATATATTAAACTTTAAGCTATTTGTTTTCACCATCAGTAATCCGCTTTAAAATGTTTACCAACTTTTTATTCTTATTGAGTATGTAACACAATATTAAAACACATATTAATCTATTTGTAATATTTTTTCTATAATCTCTTCAACTTCTTTTGCGGAATCTGTCATTACTTGCTCAATTATACCTCCAAAACTTGAAGCTACTATCAATGAATTCATTCTTGAGATATAAGTTTTACCATCATACTTTTCATAAACACTAACACGACACGGCATCATTGATGATACGATACGTTCTGAATCTTTCTCTAGAATTTTACCAGAATGCTTTGGATGACATAAGGAGAAGATTTTTACTGGCAACACTATTTTACCATGATTCTCAATTGTTTTTTGTAAATCGTATATATTTGATATTTTCCATGATTTATTTTCTATTTCTTTTGACAATCTATCAACAGTTGTATCAAAGTCAGTTGGACTTACATTCTCTATGAAAAAATCATTCATCATATTATCCTTTTCTTCTTTCATGTTAAAAATCAATTAATTAATCCCGTTTTTTTGAGTGGGTTCTGATCTCCACTTTATAAATTTCTTTTTGTAAAAATTACCTGTTCTTTGATTGTGAATCCGTGTTATCGGCAACCTTTTGGTAAAAAAACCCAAGCAGGCTGCTCAGGAACAATGTCATAACTGCAACAGGAATCAAACTTACCGGGTCCTGAGCGCCAATAATGAATAAATTAGGAAGTAGTACCAAAAATGCAATAAGTATGGCTTTTAAAACTTCGTGTATCTGTATCTGTGTAACCGAAACCAGAAACCCGACAACAACCCACATGCTGAATGCCGACAGATTCGCATTCCAACTCAAGTCCTGAATTATCATGGGAATTAAATCGAATAATCCGGCAATAATACCGAGGCCGATTCCAAAGAGTGTATTTTTTTTCATATCTGGAGATTTAATTTTTCTGTTTAAATTTTACTCTTGCTAAATTTAAAATAAAATTTCAAAAAACAATTATATCATTTATTTTCAAATACTTAAATAATAAATGTCCCAATTTGAGTTACTCAAAATATTCAAATGCATCAATAATATCGAGATACACACCATCGAACCCGGCATCAAGAATCTTTTTAAGATACGAATCGTTGTTGCCAAATAGAATGGATTGCCATTCTGGATCCCAGTATGTAACCTTATAATTTCCTTCCCAATCGGGGTTCTCGTTTTCAATCCACGAAGGATTTCCTGTCTCCCACGAGTTGTTCCAATAATACCTGTAATTTTCGGCTTCGCCAATACTCATGTACGATATTACCAACCTCTGCCCTCCATTCTGTTTGGCTTTTAATTGTGTAATTTCAGGTAAAGTAAATAACACATCTTCGAAAAAGCAATCCATGATAAGTACATCGTAATTGGTAGCAATTACAGCATTTATAAATTTCTGCTTCGACGTGTAATTTTCAGGATTAATTAAATACAGGAAATTTTTAGCATCGGCTAATGTTCCTATTGAATCGTTATTTGCATTGTAAGGGAATACCGGGTAATCAGGAATTTCATTTAGCTCGCGTACAGGAGCAGCAAAACTGATATAGCTTTTTGCATTGTTCTGTGTGTATGAATCGTCCATTTTAGAATGTGTCCAACAATAATCGGTAGTTAAAACTTCAACCCCATTGTTCTCACAAATATCCAGGAAAGAAATCATGTATTCCCGATCGGCTAAAGAAGTAGCAACATCATCGTTATCGTAGCCATAATACAAATCTTCGCGGCCAACTCCATCAATGGCAGAAAGATAATTGGTACAAGGAATTCCTGTTTCTTCGCCATCAATTGTAACCAGTTCCTGCCCGTTTTGTGGAATAACAATAAAATCAGGATCAATGGTTTTAGCATATTCGCTAATACCAATAACAAAATCGCGCATCTCCTGTTTAAAATCCTTGTCATAGGATTCATTATCGTCATCATTGTCTGAACACGAAGAAAAAAGGACGACCAGAATAAAAATTGGAATTCTAATTCTCATAATCAATGCTTTTTGTTGAAAAAACAAGTTAAGAAATAATAAGCTTAAATTCCATAATATTTAAGCAAACTCCTTGACAGTAAAATAAAAAATTATACCTAAAACGATTAAAATAACAACTGAATATAACAACAAAGCTCCAATGGCTTTAAAAAACGATCCTGTTTTTTTTCGGCCATAAAACCTGCTGATTCCAATCATAAGATACAAAGGGATACCCCACAGGAAATATAAAAAGTATCCTGATATTTTAACAGGCAAAATCATAGATAAAAAAATAACTACTGATGATAACCCAAAAACGAAAGAGTGAAAATTGATAGAAAAAATAAGATGCCTGACATATAACATACGCGAGCTCCATAAAATCATTGCCAGGATGAGGGCAAAAACAGGCATAAGCAGAAATAAAACATACGAAAGATTTCGAACAAACTTAGCAATAAATGACTCCCAATTCTCGAAAGCATTAAACCCGCTAAGTACTATTTTCTTATCTGAATCTGTCGCCGTTGAATCATTAAGCAGTTTTTCTTTTAATTCGGCTTTATTAAATGAATTCAGGGTAATAATCGAATCAGGTATTGATTTACCAATATTCATAGCAATATCCACGGACGAACTATCTGCAATCACATTTGAAAAATCTGATTTTTTCATTGTTTTTATACTTGAATACTGGGCCAGAAAGAAAAAAATAATACTAAAAAAAAGATATAATCGCATGGGTGGAACATATCGCTGACGCCTTCCTTTAAAATACTCGCTTGATAAAAATCCCGGTTTAAAAAAGAATGGGCTGATAGTATTTATTATTCTTACGTCCAGGTTTACCGAACCAAATAAATCACTTAAAATTTCTTTTATTGGTTTATTGAAATCTTTATTCAACTGTCCACAGTTCGGGCAAAACTTCCCCACTTCTGTTTCTCCGCAATTAGGGCATATGGTAAAATCAAAATTACTAACTTCTTTATCCTGCTTCGGATGTTTTACAATTTCATCATTTTCGGGCATAATATCTTTATTTGGCTTTATGCAAATATAAAGCAAACAAATTGTTTGCCTAACTTTTTACACGGCATGTTACTTGAACTGCGATTAAATTCCTTTTTTTTGAATTTTCATTAGCCCCGGCATTTACAATCTCACGAATTTCTCCCCCCGGGTACGATACATGAGAATTTTTCTTAATTCTTTTCTTGCCGGGCTTAAATAGTATTTTGTTGATTTGCCACTATCAGTACTATCAGTATATTCTTCAACAGATGTAATTCCTTTTATTTGTTCCAAATCTTCTTTGGTAAGGATACTTCCGAATTCAAGCGTATCCTTAGTTAATTTTAATATCTCAACCTTCCACAAATCGTTGGTGTCTTTATAGTTTAAAAAATAATATTTCTTGAATTTTCGTAAAAGTTGATTTTCTGAAACCCTAAATATTTCCTCTTCCCTGCTTGAGTTAATGAATACAGAATCATCGTGAAATTTTACATTTATAAGCCAGTTATCGGTAAAAACAAATGAAGTATCTTTAATAATGGTATCACCTGTTTCGAGCATAAATTCTGCATGGCTCATGGTTGTACTTTCGGTCTTTATCTTTTTAATTTTATCAAAACCTATAATTAAAACAGAACTGTCGGAAGCTGAAATATACTGGCCAATAATTTTTGCAGGAAACTTCTCCAGGTTCTTTTTTTTCTCGGGTTGGGGTGATTTAAAATAGATATACGGGCCACAGCCAAAGAGAAATAACAGTACAATTACAGAAATGATTTTTCGTTTCATGGTTTATGATATAAGTAAAAAGGTAATTTACGAATTCCTGAACAGTTTGTAAAGTTTTTATGCCAATAATCGGTATAAAAAATAACCCCGGGTTAAAAGCCGGGGTTATTAACGTTTTGCTGGAAAACAAGCCCTATTTCTTTGGAATATTTTTTAACGTTTCGAGTAAGAAATCATAGAATTTCTGAACCGTATCAATTTTCACTTTTTCATCGGGAGAATGTGGAAAACGAATAGTCGGGCCAAAAGAAATCATATCGAAATTTGGGTAAATATCACCAATAATACCACATTCCAAACCGGCATGTATTGCTTTTAATTCGGGAACTCTGCCAAATTTGGTATTGTAAACTTCTTTCATGGTTTTAAGAATTGGCGAATCAATATTTGGTTTCCAACCCGGGTATGCGCCCTGGTGAACAACTTCGGCACCTGCCAGTTCGAAGACACAACGTATCATGTTTGCTAAATCTTCTTTTGCAGAATCGACAGAACTGCGTTGTAATGAATCAATCTGAATAAATCCTTTATGTTTTTTAACTATAGCCAGGTTTGTAGATGTTTCAACCAAACCGGGCATTGCATCGCTCATGCGGATAACTCCGTTAGGGCATCCGTAAATCCCTTTAATCAGGTTATTCTGAGTATTCTTGTCGATAATAGTTGCAGGTATTTCAACCTCGGAATATTTAATTTCCAAACCTGGTTCGGTAACCGATAATTCGGCTTTAATAACAGGTATCAACTCATTGATAAAGCTTTTCAATTCGCCAACCTGATTAACAGGAACAACAACAATAGCAAATCCTTCACGCGGGATTGCATTACGCAAACTCCCTGAATCAATATCAGATAAACGGATATCCAGCGACTTATTAACTGTGTATAAAATACGGTTTAATATTTTATTTGCATTTCCACGTCCAAGGTTAATATCTAAACCCGAATGTCCTCCTTTTAAACCTTTCACGTCAATTCTGAATGATTTAACATCAGCAGGCGTTTTTTCTTCTTTATAATGATATTTAACAACAGTATCAACACCACCGGCACACCCGATATAAAGTTCGCCTTCGTCTTCCGAATCCATGTTAATCATGATGTCGCCATTCAAAATCCCTGGTTTAAGGTTCTCTGCACCAGTCATACCAGTTTCTTCGTCGATAGTAAAAAGAGCTTCGATTGGGCCATGTACCAGACTTTTATCTTGTAAAACAGCCATTGCAGCTGCAACACCAATACCATTGTCGGCTCCCAGGGTTGTATCCTTTGCAGTAACCCATTCACCATCAACATAAGCCTGGATAGGATCTTTTTCAAAATCGTGTTGAATATCGCTGTTTTTCTGGGGAACCATATCTAAATGGCCTTGTAGAACAACGGTTTTTCTATCTTCCATGCCTTTTGATGCTGGCTTTTTAATTATTACATTACCAACTTCATCAACAATTGTTTCAAGTCCAAGACTTTCACCAAACTTCTTTACATAATCAATAACTTTTTGTTCATGTTTTGATGGTCGTGGTATATCGCACAGGTTTTGGAATATTTCCCAAACCACTTTTGGATTTAAATTACGCATTTCACTCATGTGTTTTCCTCCGGATATTTTTTCTATTAATTAATATTACATTGACTTATTTTTATTTGATTTGTTTAATCCAAACCGCATTGTTTTTTTTGAAGTTCAAATTTAGGAAAAAAAAGAGCAACTCGGAAATCGCCATCTTTAGATTTTCAGGTTTAATATGAATAAAAAATAGTATTAAATCAATTAATCAAAACGTATTATTTATATACCAGTTATTTAACCAGTATAAACGGATTACTTGCATGATTTTGTATTAAAAAAATAAAATTTAAAAACAAAAACTGTATTTTTGCGTTCAACAACATATCTAAATAGTTGCATTTTTCGTTTAAAAAAATACTTATGATAAAACGTATTACAACAACACTAATTGTTTTTTTAGCTTTCCTTCTCTCAGGATTTGCACAGGAAACTGCTGTAAAATGGTACAGTATAGAGGAAGCACTCGAACTAAACAAAACAACACATAAAAAAATTTTTATCGACGTTTATACCGATTGGTGTGGTTGGTGTAAGAAAATGGAAACAACAACTTTTACACATCCTGTAATTGCAAAAATTTTGAATGAAGATTATTATGCTGTTCGTTTTAATGCTGAAAGCAATGATACGATATATTTTTCAGGACAAAAATTCATAAACGAAGGTGGAAACCGCAAACCTCATCAACTCGCTATAGCCTTGCTGCAAGGTAAAATGTCGTATCCATCAATTGCATACATGAACGAAAACAACCAGCTTTTAACAGCTGTACCGGGATATTATGCACCCGACGGGCTCGAACCCATATTGAAATATTTTGCCATGGATGCATTTAAGACCCAGAGCTTTGACAATTTCAAAAATTCGTTTAAAAGCGAAATTCAAACGCAATAAATCTGAGTTTTTATTATTGCTTTTCTTCTTCCCTGTAAAATTCGATAAATTTTTCTTCTTCCATAAGAAAAACAGATGGAATTGAAACAATTACTCCAAATTGTTCAACATTCAACTTAGCAGTTGCAAATGTTTTCTTTCCATCAATAACCTTTATAATTGCCTGGTCGGGGAAACGATAATAAAGCTTATCCCGATACTCTTTCTCAACTTTATTCAAATCGTTTATCTGGAATGAAAGATTCCTGGTTTTATTCATTTTCTCCATTTCAACAATAAATGGCCTTCCTCGTAAATCATTAGCCGCGAGAACACCTTTATCGCTGCTAAAACGGAACAAAATAGTTGGTTGATTTAAATCGGATTCAGTTGGCGTAAACTCAAAAACAGACGTGTATGTACCTGAAAATTTTTTGCCAATAAATAAGGCTAAATATTCTTCTTCAAGTTTATTTAATTCTTTTATAGCCAATTCAAGCGATTTTCCTTCGGGATAAAAATCGGCCATTCCTGAAATTAATTCGAATCGTTTTTGCCGAATCATGAAAATAAAACGTGCAGCTTCATCAGCTTTATCTTCAGTTGATTTTTCTACATATTGTTTTTTTACAACCGGAACTTTTGAGAAAAGCGAATCGCGTTGTACCCGTTTGTAATATGTTACATCTTCTTTTCCAACATATTGTTTTACACTTAAATCTGTAAAAACAATATTGTCGGATGGGTCTGTTTCGCTGTAAAAGTTATTTGGTAATTTATTTTCGGATTTTGAATTTACAGGAAAAATCAATCCATTTTGAACTAATTTCAGGAAATCAAAATTAAATTTCCCCGAAGGTTCCAAAACATAATATTGTTCAGGATCTAAATCATTATAGGTATCAATTTTAATACCTGTGATTTGCCATTGATTTTTTTCTTCGAAAGGAACATTCGTAATTCCAATGTATTTTTCAGCATATTCGGCATAAGGGCTTGGAAAAATTTCGGTTAAAGTTGCTTCAACGGTAAATGTTAATGTTGTTCGCGGCAATGCGTAAATAATTCCGTTCTCAGGCATAACATTTACCTGATTTAATGGAGTGGTTTTAGTTTCTGATGTCGATTTGCACGACAATAACGTAATTGACAATACTATACTAATTAGTTTTATTTTATTCATAACTTTCAATTTATATAATTTAAACTATACTGAATTTCACAGAGAAAATTAAGAGAAAAAAGAGTAATAGCGATAAAGTCATAGGGTATATCTTTTTAATCATGCTTTTTAATCATGCTTTTTAATCATGCTTTTTAATCATGCAACTTTGTAATTTTATTTATTTCAACAATCTCTGTGTAAGAATTTAAAGTAACATTTAAACCTTGTTTTTTAACTTTAAAAAAGCATTACCCAGGTTTTCAATAATATCAGAAGCAATAAGGGCTTCATCTCCTGTTTTTTCACAAGCAATATCTCCTGCCAATCCATGAATATACACACCAATTATAGCTGCTAATTTGGGTTCGTATCCTTGTCCTAATAACGAAAGAATAATACCGGTTAGTACATCGCCACTTCCGGCTGTTGCCATTCCGGGGTTTCCTGTCGAGTTAAAATAACATGTGCCTTCAGGGCAGGCTATAGAGGTGTTTGCTCCTTTCAATACAACAATAAGTTTATTATTTACTGCAAACTGAATTTGCTTTTGCAATCTTTCATAATCATTTGCCCAGGTTTCTGTTAAACGCTCAAACTCCTTAGGATGCGGTGTTAATATACTATTTTCTGGTATTATCTTTAAAAGTTCCTTATTTTCTGAAATAATATTCAATGCATCGGCATCAATAACCATTGGTTTTCTGTATTCATTCAACAATTTTTTAAATGCCCTGAATGTATCTGGTTTAATTCCAATACCAGGGCCAATACCTATTGCAGAATACTTTAAATTAACAAAAAATTCTGTAAAAAATGAATCCGACGGATCGATAGAAACCATTGCCTCAGGTAATGCTGTTTGCATAATAGTATAGCCTGATTTAGGAATATGAACAGTTACCAAACCACTTCCGGTTTTTAAACATGCCTTTGCAGCAAGAACGGCCGCACCCATTTTTCCATAACTGCCCGATACGAGAAAAACATGCCCGAATGCTCCTTTATGTGAAAATTTATTCCTTTGCCTGGTACGTGTTTTAATAAAATCATTCTCAAGATAACAAAATGGAGTTTCTGTTTTTTCAATAATCCCCGGATGAAGGCCAATAGGCAGAACAATCCATTTACCAACAAAGTCTTCGTTTTCCGGAAAAATAAATGAAAGCTTAGGAAATTGAAAACTAAGCGTGTAATTTGCTCTAATTACTGATTCAAAATTATTATCTGAATTATTCTCGCCAAATAAACCGGATGGCATATCAACAGAAATTACCCCGGCATTTGAGTTGTTTATATGCTTCACAACATCTTTTGCCAGGCCATCGAGCGGCCTTGTAAGGCCAGTACCAAAAAGCGCATCAATAATTACCTCATCAGAATTGATTAGAGGTAAATCACTTACTGATTTAATTTCTGTTATTTCCGCATTTTTTAATTCTTTAATCCTGTCAAGGTTAATCTGACAATCGGGTGAAAGTTTACCTGAGGCCTTTAAAATAAAACAAGATGTATTGTAATCGAATTTAATTAGCTGACGTGCAATAGCAAGGCCATCACCGCCATTATTCCCTGGCCCGGCAAATACAATTATTTTTTTATTGATTTGAATATTTTCTTTTATCCAAAGAGTAACTGCTATCGCGGCACGCTCCATTAAATCAATAGATTCAACAGGTTCGTTAATTATTGTATATGAATCAATTTCACGAATTTGGGCTGATCGGAAAATTTTCATAACTTCGTTTTTTTTAAAACAAATTTAAAGTCTTAAACCTTCATATAAAAACTTGGTCTCAAAAAAAAGATTTTTATATTTGTCAATCTTAACATTTAAAAACTAATATTAACTAAAAATAATCAATTATGCTTAAAGGACACCCGAAAGGATTGCTGGTAGCTTTTTTCTCAAACATGGGAGAACGGTTTGGTTTTTACACCATGATGGCGATTCTGGTTTTATTTTTACAAGCCAAATATGGCTTATCAGAACAAGTAGCCGGAGGTTACTATAGCTGGTTTTATTTTGGAATTTATGCTCTGGCTCTAATTGGAGGTATTCTTGCAGATAGTACAAGAAAATATAAAACAGTTATTTTGTTTGGTATCATCATCATGTTTTTAGGTTACCTGTTAATGGCTTATCCAACAGCTGCAGATGGTAAATTCCTATGGTTAAGTTTAACAGGATTATTTACAATAGCCTTAGGTAATGGATTATTTAAAGGAAATTTACAGGCTGTAGTAGGTCAATTATATGACGATCCAAAATATTCAAGTGTACGCGACTCAGCATTCATGATTTTTTATATGGGTATAAATGTTGGTGCATTCTTTGCCCCATTTGTAGCTACAGGTGTTCGTAACTGGTTTTTAGGTACACAAGGATTTCAGCACGATGGTAGTTTACCTGCAATGTGCCATGCTTATATGAAAGGTTCATTAGAAGACACTTCCGTTTTTCAAACATTGGCAGACAAAGTTTCAGGTACACCAGTTGCCGACCTAGGCGCTTTTGCTCAACAATATATTGATGCTTTTGCAAAAGGATATAATTATGCATTCGGTATTGCTGCCGGAGCAATGATTATTTCATTACTTGTTTATGTAATTTTTAACAAATATCTTCCAAAAGCAGAAAAAATTGAAAAATCAGATTCAAAAGCAGAGAATGGTAATTCAAAAGCAAATTCTACAACAAGTCCAATAGCTCTTTTATTGGCTGCAGGATTACTTATTACTACATCTGTTATTTTTTATTTTATATTTAACGATATCGCTCTGGGTGCAGCTGTTGGTTTATTTATTGGTTTTATTGCCTGGATTTTCCAGATATCAACTAAAGAAGAGCGTCCCCGGGTAACATCATTAATATTGGTATTTTTTGTTGTGATATTCTTCTGGATGTCTTTCCATCAAAACGGGTTAACACTTACATTCTTTGCCCGCGACTATACAGTGAAAACTGTTGCCTCATTTACAAATGTTTTCTTTAATCTAGAATCTATACTTGCATTTATTGGAACAATAGCCGGATTCTTCTTGTTACTTTCGAGAAAGAAAATATCAGAGAAATTAATTGGTGCTGCTATGTTTATTGGTTTAGGCGCATTAACCTATTATTTTATATCAACCTATTCGGCACAAAATGCTATAGCTCCCGAAGTATTCCAATCGTTTAATCCATTGTTTATTGTTGCTCTTACCTTTCCTGTAATGGGAGCTTTTGCATGGATGCGAAGTAAAAACTTTGAACCATCAACTCCTAAAAAAATTGGTATAGGTATGATTATCGCGGCAGTAGGATTCATGGTAATTCTTGTTGCTTCGTTAAATGTAGTTTCGCCTCATGAATTACAATTTATTGATGCTGATGGTGCGACAAAATTCAACCCGGTACCAGATTCATCAAGAGTAGTACCATATTGGTTAATAAGCAGTTATTTGATATTAACAATTGCTGAATTATTCCTGAGTCCAATGGGATTATCATTTGTTTCTAAAGTTGCCCCTCCCCGATTCCAGGGATTAATGCAAGGTGGTTGGTTACTAGCAACTGCTGTTGGAAATAAATTTTTATTTATAGGAAGTAATTTCTGGGGTAAGTTAGATTTATGGCAATTGTGGGCAATATTCATTACATGTTGTTTGTTATCTGCCATATTTATATTCTCGATAATGAAAAGACTCGAAAAAGCTACAAGTTAATTCTTAATAAAATATCTTAAATCCCGTAGTAAAAAACACTACGGGATTTTTTTTTAAATTTCTGCATTTTTTGCAAACGTTTGAAATAGCACTTTGGTGATTTTTTCCTGTTTGTAATTAATTGCTTATTAATAACATACATTATCGTATTGGATTTTTTACTATCTTTGGTTTAAGTTCAATTCTATTCTTTTCAACTAATCCTCACACTATGAAAAAAGAAAAAAAAGCACTTAGTTTCTGGCAAATATGGAACATGAGCTTTGGCTTTTTTGGGATTCAATTTGGATTTGCATTACAGAATGCCAATGTAAGCAGGATATTCCAGACTTTGGATGCAGATGTTAGTAAAATTGCTCTTTACTGGCTTGCTGCTCCTGTAACTGGTTTAATAGTCCAACCTATAATCGGGCATTTAAGCGACAATACATGGACACGGCTGGGGCGGCGGCGGCCTTACTTTCTGCTCGGGGCTTTATTGGCATCAATAGCTTTACTCATTATGCCGAACTCACCCGCTTTATGGATTGCAGTTGGCATGTTATGGATTATGGATGCATCAATCAATATTTCCATGGAACCTTTCAGGGCATTTGTTGGCGACATGCTGCCTTCAAAACAACGCACACTCGGGTTTAGTATGCAAAGTTTTTTTATAGGAACAGGTGCTATTATTGCTTCATTTTTACCTTACGTGTTTACCAAATGGCTTAATATTGCGAATACTGCCCCCGAAGGAGAAATTCCATTATCCGTGAGGCTATCATTTTATATTGGAGGAGCAGTTTTTCTTGCATCTGTTCTATGGACTGTTTTTTCCACGAAAGAATATACTCCTGAAGAATTAGCCGAATTTCAGGATAATGAGATATTAAAAGAGCAAGAGGCTGAGCAGGAAAAAAATATCAAAAATTCAAAAGGGGATTTTAAAATTGGCAGCATATTTTTTATTGCAGGACTGGTAATTACACTTATTCTTAAATATATACAGGTTGATAAAGAAGTTTATATTTTCTCATTAGGTTTATCATTATTTGGGTTGTTGGAGATAATCAGCGGGTGGTTAAAAAAATCAGGGAAAACCAGGAATGGTTTTGTAGCCGTGATATCCGATTTCAATACCATGCCATCGACCATGAAACAACTGGCAATAGTTCAGTTTTTTTCGTGGTTTGCACTTTTTGCCATGTGGATTTATACAACAGCAGGCGTAACAAGTCATGTTTATGGCACATCCGATACAACTTCGGCTATTTATAACGATGGTGCAAACTGGGTAGGAATATGTTTTGGCATTTACAATGGTTTTGCTGCATTATTCGCTTTTTGGCTAATATACTTTGCAAAAATCACCAACCGGAAAATCACACATTCAGTATCGTTAATTGTTGGAGGAATCAGTTTAGCATCGATATATTTAATTACGAATCCTACTTTATTATTACTTCCATTTGTAGGAATTGGTTTAGCATGGGCAAGTATTCTTGCAATGCCATATGCAATGCTTACCGGTTCCTTACCACCTCAAAAAATGGGTGTTTACATGGGTATTTTCAATTTTTTTATTGTAATACCACAAATACTTGCAGCAAGTATTCTTGGATTTATTGTTAAGTCTGCATTTAACAATCATCCTGTTTACGCTCTTATTATTGGCGGGATATCAATGATTATAGCCGGTATTTTAGTCGTTTTTGTTAAAGACAGGGATTAATTGTATGAAAAAAATTGATGCCGTAATTTTCGATCTCGATGGTGTTATTGTTGATACTGCTGTTTTTCATTATCAGGCCTGGAAAAGACTTGCACATGAACTGGGATTTGATCTCACTCCCGAACAAAATGAGCATCTTAAAGGTGTAAGCCGTATCGAATCACTCGAAATTGTTCTGGAAATTGGAAGAATAAATCATCTTACACAAAAGAAAAAAGAAGAAATAGCGACAAAGAAAAATGACTGGTACAGGGAAAATATTTTAAAAATGACTCCCGATGATATTTTACCGGGGGTTTCAGATTTTCTTGGAAAGCTAAAAAAAGCAAACTACAAAATTGCAATAGGCTCATCGAGCAAAAATGCAGGTACAATACTCGAGCGTATTGGTTATAGCAGCTACTTTGATGCAGTAGTTGACGGGACAAAAATAAATTATTCAAAACCAGACCCCGAAGTTTTTATTAAAGCAGCAAACTTGTTAAAAGCAAATCCAAAAAACTGTATTGTATTCGAAGATGCTGCTGCCGGTATTGAAGCAGCAAACAACGCCGGGATGAAATCAATTGGTGTAGGTAGCCCCGACGTGCTTTACAAAGCAAACATTGTTATTCCCGATTTAAGAAATCTGGATATTTCAATTTTTGATAATCTAATTGAACATTAATATAAATATCTTTTCAGATGAATACCTATTTAAAAAACGACGAATGGTGCATTATTGAAGAAGGGTTTAATCCAAAAAATCAACGTTCATCAGAAAGTATTTTTTCGCTTGGAAACGGGAAAATAGGACAGCGGGCAAATTTTGAAGAAAAATATAGTGGTGATACATTAAAAGGAAACTACATAGCCGGAATATATTATCCCGACAAAACAAAAGTAGGATGGTGGAAAAACGGTTATCCTGAATATTTTGCCAAAGTTTTAAATGCTCCAAACTGGATTGGAATTGATGTTCATATCGGAGATCAAATGCTCGACCTGGCAAAGGTAAAAACTGAAAATTTCAGGCGTATATTGAATATGCGTGAAGGTGTTTTGGAACGTTCATTTATTGCCGAATTCGAAAACGGAAATAGAATTGAAGTAAATGCTAAACGGTTTATAAGCCTTACAGAAACAGAACTTGGCTGCATAAAATATGAAGTAAAAAGTTTAAATGTAAATGGTAAAATCACAGTAACACCTTATATCGATGCTGATGTTATAAACGAAGATTCGAATTACAACGAGAAATTCTGGGAAGAACTAATTATAAAAAGCAGCCCTGGCGAGGCCTGTGTTGCCACAAAAACCAAGAAACTGGATTTTCATGCTTGTACTGCAATGAAATACAGGGTTGATAAAAATGGAACTGTTATCAGCAACTCATCCATTGAAGAACGTAAGAAAAAATTCATTAGCCAGAGCGTTTCAATAAACTGCAAGAAGAATGATGTAATAACCATTTATAAATATGGCGTTGTAACTTCGTCGGAGAATCACGAAAAAGATAAAATAATTGATGCCGCAAGTACAGTTTTAAAAAAATCGTTTAAAAAAGGATTTGAAAAACTTCATGAAGATCACAAAAAAGCCTGGGAAAGCAAATGGTCAGAAAGTGATATTGTTATCGAAGGTGACATTGCTGCCCAACAAGCCATACGTTTTAATATTTTTCAGCTAAACCAAACCTATACAGGCGATGATGAACGATTAAATATAGGTCCAAAAGGATTTACAGGTGAAAAGTATGGAGGCAGCACTTACTGGGATACCGAAGCATATTGTGTTCCATTTTATTTGCGAACAGCCGATGAAAATGTAGCCAGAAATCTGTTGTTATACAGGTACAGGCATTTACCCAAAGCAATTGAAAATGCTGAAAAATTAGGGTTTAAAGATGGAGCCGCATTATACCCCATGGTTACAATGAATGGCGAAGAATGCCATAACGAGTGGGAAATTACATTCGAAGAAATTCATCGTAACGGGGCCATTGCATATGCGATTTACAATTATACCAGATATACGGGTGATGAAACCTACTTATTCGACTATGGACTTGAAGTATTAATTGCAATCAGCCGATTTTGGGCTCAGCGCATTCATTTTTCGGGTGAGAAGAAAAAATATGTTATGCTTGGTGTTACCGGTCCAAACGAGTACGAAAATAACGTGAATAACAACTGGTACACAAATACAATTGCTACCTGGTGTATGGAATATACAATAAATTGTATTGCAAAAATTGAAGAAAAAAAACCTGAAAAGTTTAAGAACTTAAAAGAAAAAATAAATTTTAATGAACTTAAAGAAGTCAGTTTCTGGACAAAAATAATAGAGAACATGTATTACCCTGAAGATGAAGTGCTGGGAGTATTTCTGCAACAAGAAGGGTATATGGACAAAGAGCAGCTTACAGTTAAAGAATTACCGGCTAAAGAACGTCCAATAAACCAGAAATGGTCGTGGGATCGTATTCTGCGTTCTTGTTTTATTAAACAGGCTGACGTATTACAGGGAATATATTTCTTCGAAGATCGGTATAACGTTGAAACCATCAAGCGGAATTTCGATTTCTATGAATCAAGAACAGTACACGAATCGTCACTTTCGCCTTGCGTTCATTCCATTCTGGCAGCAAAGCTGGGATACGAAGAAAAGGCTTATGAATTGTATCTGCGAACTGCCCGTTTAGACCTCGATGATTACAATAACGAAGTTTACCAGGGATTACATATTACCAGTATGGCCGGTACGTGGATGTCGGTTGTTGAAGGGTTTGGCGGAATGCGGATAAAAAAAGGCGAATTGCATTTTAACCCATTTATTCCAAAACAATGGAAACAGTATTCGTTTAATGTAAAATACCGGGGGCATCATATTAAAGCCCAGGTTACCAAAAACAAAACAACAATTCAGAACGACTCGGGAACTGCTGTAAAAATATTTATTTATGACACCGAATATCATATCGGCCCCAAATCAGTAGTTGATGCTTTAACAAATGAATAAAATGATTTTTAAAAATAATTTCAAACTCCTTCTAATTCTGTTTTTTGTTTCATTCAGGTTATCGGGGTTATTTGCACAAGTTATTAAAAAAGTAGAGCCCCCGTTCTGGTGGTCTGATATGAACAATAAAACACTACAATTAATGGTTTACGGGGATACTATTTCTGCATACACTGTATCATCCGATCATCCTGAGCTAATTAAAAGTATTACCCAGGCAGAAAACCCAAATTATCTATTTATAAATTTTGTTTTACCCGCTGATATCGGCCCGTCGATAATAAAAATTAACTTTCTTAAAAATAATGTTATAAAAGAATCCATAAACTATGAATTCAAGATAAAAAATAAGGAGAAGAGCCGAAATAAAGGTTTTGATAACTCCGATGCAATTTACCTTCTTTTACCCGACCGTTTTTCAAATGGGAATAGTTCAAACGACAATGTTACAGAAATGCTTGAAAAAGCTAACCGAACAAATCCAGATGGCAGGCATGGTGGCGACATCCAGGGAATAATGAATCACCTTGATTACATAAAGGACTTTGGTGCTACCACATTATGGATTACCCCGTTACTTGAAAATAACCAGCAACAATATACCTATCACGGTTATGCCATAAGTAATTATTATCAGATTGATCCGCGGCATGGCACGAACGAAAACTATGTTGAATTAGTTAATACTGCACATGAAAAAGATTTGAAAGTGATTATGGATGTGGTGTTAAACCATTGTGGCAGCCGACACTGGTGGATGCAGGATTTACCGTCCAGAGACTGGATTCACCAGTTTCCTGAATTTACTCGTTCAAACTATCGATCAGAAGTTGTTACCGACCCTTATGCATCGGAAGCCGATAAAAATTTACAACAAAATGGATGGTTCGACATCAACATGCCTGATCTGAATCAACAAAATAAATTACTTGCTACTTACCTGATACAAAATTCCGTTTGGTGGATAGAGTATTCGGGAGTTGACGGAATACGGCTCGATACACAACCATATTCTGATAAAGAAATGATAGCACAATGGGCACAATCAATTTTAAACGAATACCCTGATCTTACAATAATTGGCGAAGCCTGGTTGCAAGAAATTGCTCATACCGCCTATTGGCAAAAAAAATCAAAAAATGCCGATGATTATTCATCAAACATCCCTGTTGTTACTGACTTTCCTATGCATTACGCTATTGAAAAAGCATTTAACGAAGAACAAACATGGACAGATGGAATTGCAAGGCTATACTACATTCTTTCACAAGACTTTTTGTACGAAAACCCTATGAATACTGTCGTTTTTCTCGACAATCATGATCTTACAAGAATATACTCATCGTTCCAAAAAGATATAAATAAATTAAAACTGGCTATTGCTTTTCAGCTAACTACACGAGGCATTCCTTCTGTATTCTATGGTACAGAATTGCTCATGGAGGGTTTTTCGCACGAGCAGCATGGTAAAATGCGTAGTGATTTCACGGGTGGTTGGGCCAATGATTCTTTAAATTGTTTTACATCCGGGGGAAGAACTCAGGCACAGAATGAAATCTACGATTATTACAGAAAAATATTAACCTGGCGTAAAACAAAAGAAGTAATCCATACAGGCAAACTTGTACATTTTATCCCCGAAAACAATATTTATGCTTATTTCAGGTACAACGAAAAAGAATGTGTTATGGTTGTTTTAAATAATAATCAAACCCAACAAACATTGAATACAAACCATTTTTCTGAAATTCTAAATAGATATAAATCCGGATTTGATATTATTTCGAAAGAAAAAATACAGGATTTGAATCAATTCAAAATAAACGCAAAGTCAGCAATGATCATTGAATTAAAAAAGTAGAGTAAACAGAAAACAACATGAAATGCATAATGTTTATTAACCACGGTTCACAAAGCAATAAATAATAGCCTGTTATCATTGTTTACTTTGTGAAAATGCTTTGTGGCCCGTTGTGCCTGCCTGTCGACAGACAGGGTAAAATTAATAATATATAATTATTTCACATTTTTAAAAAGAAAATTGCTTTATCGCTATAAAATTTAATATTACAACTATGAATAGAATTAATCTTTTAATACCAATTTTACTGATTTCACTTTTTAGTTGCAGTAAATCAATTGAACTGAATATTCCTGAATCATCAGAAATGTACGAAGTATCGGGCCCCGTGTATATAAATCCGGAAGGTTCAGATATTTACCTAAACGGGTATTTCAGGCAAGTAGAAAAAATCGATTCTGTAGTTACACCCAATTATACTTCGAAACTTTCAGAAGATAAAAAATGGGTACAGGTTAAACCTTTAGAAAATACTCCGGCTCTTGAAAAAATGCATGTATTTATTGATGGTGTTTCTTATTCCATAATATTGCTATATGAGAAAAAAATAAATTACACTCTTGCTTTCGATCCTAAAGGAGTGATTTATAAAAATATCCAGATAGCCGGGAATTTTAACTCGTGGGTACCTTCTGAATCTTTTGTCCAGGATGGTGATGTTTGGAAAATCACCTTGATATTATCACCCGGGAAATATCAGTACCAGCTTGTTGCAGACGGAAAGTGGATGCCCGACCCGGGAAATACCGAACAGGAAAGTAACAATATTGGCGGATTTAATTCTGTATTAACAATTCCCGACCCTTCTGAAAATGCACCTAAATTATATACACAATCCTGTACAACAAGTAAAATTAATATTGGTATTGATGGCAATATCAATCAGATTGTTTGTTTGTGGGATAACTATACTATTCCTTTTAAAATTTTAGATAATACGATTTCTATTCAAATCCCCAAAAATGCAGGAAAACCCGAAAGATCATATATCAGGCTTTGGGCTTGCAATGAAAACGGATATTCTAACGATATTTTTATTCCATTGGAATATGGAAAAGTTATTTCAGATGCAAACCAACTCAAAAGAACCGACAAACATGCCCAGGTACTTTATTTTATGCTCGTTGATCGATTTAATAATGGGGACAAAACAATAGACAAACCAGTTAATGATCCCGAAATTCAAGATAAAGCGAACTATTGGGGAGGTGATTTAGAAGGTATAACTCAAAAAGTGAACGAAGGATATTTTAACAGTCTGGGTATTAGTATGATTTGGTTGTCACCTATAACCCAAAATCCACAGGAAGGTTTTGTTGAATATCCCGCACCTCATCGAAAATATTCGGGTTATCATGGCTATTGGCCTGTAACTTTAACTACTGTTGATAACCGATTCGGGAGTTCTGCTGATTTAGAAATTCTTGTTCAATCAACTCACGATAAAAACATGAACATGATTCTGGATTATGTCTCAAACCATGTTCACGAACAAAATATAAATTACAGGAAGCATCCCGAATGGGCTACAATTCTTGATTTGCCTGATGGCAGGAAGAATATCCGTATATGGGATGAATTCAGGCTTACAACCTGGTTCGACACGTTTATACCATCATTAAATTTCGATTTGCCCGAAGTTGAAGATATGATGTCGGATTCAGCCATGTTTTGGATTACAAAGTACAACATTGACGGATTCCGCCACGATGCAACAAAACACATCCCTACACCTTACTGGAGAACACTTACAAAAAAACTAAGAGACGAAACAACCCGTGGTTTTATTTTCCAGATTGGTGAAACATTCGGTAGCCGCGAACTTATAAGAAGCTATGTAGGTTCTGATATGCTCGACGGGCAGTTTGATTTTAACCTGTATTTCGATATGCGAAATATAATGGCTACAGACAACGAACCGTTTACAAAACTTACTCAATCGCTAAAAGAAAGTTTAAAATTTTATGGTAGCCACTCTTTAATGGGAAATATAACGGGCAACCATGATTTGCCACGTTTTATAGCATTTGCAGGCGGGGCATTATCTTTTAATGAGGATGATAAAGCTGCCGGATGGAATCGCGATATTCAGATTATTGATACTATCGGGTATTATAAATTGCTTCAGGTTACAGCATTTATAAATACAATACCCGGTATTCCTGTAATTTATTATGGCGATGAAATAGGAATACCCGGGGCAGGCGATCCTGACAATCGCAGGCCTATGAAATTCGATAACCTGACAAGATTTGAAAAGATGGTGAAAGATCAAACAACCAAAATAATTCATCTGCGACGTAATAATCTTTCTTTAATTTATGGTGATTTAATTATACTCCATTCAGACGAAAACTCGATGGTATATGAAAGAAAGTACTTTGATCAAATAAGTATTGTTGCATTTAATAAATCAAATACAAATAAAACAATACAAATTACTTTGCCAGAATATTTAAAAACAACAAACTTGATTTCATCTTTCAATTCAGATGTAAGAATTACAGATAATCAACTAGAAATAATTCTAAAACCATACTCCTTTGATATTTTAAGTAACTAATTCCGTTGTACTAAAAAATACAGGAGGCTGTCTCGAAAAATATTTTGAGACAGCCTCCTGTTATTAATATTTACACGGTTTAATCACCAAAACTTATTCCAACACCTCTTGCATTATTCATAAGAGCAGTATCAAGTGTCACGTAATTAGGAACAGTAATAGCTTCTTTAAATGGAACTGAAGTAATATGCGGGTGACGATACGAAACCATTTCACCAAACCGGCCTGCTAATACCATTTCGAAAGCATGAACTCCAAATTGAGTTGCAAGCACTCTGTCGTAGGCAATAGGTATTCCGCCTCGTTGTATATGCCCAAGTACCGTTTTACGCATACTGTGTTTGCATCCTGCCTCTTTAAGTTCTTCCACTAAGCGAGATGCTGCTCCTGAAAGCTTGGCATTCATATAACCTACTTCATCATTTTTTTCTTCCGACATATCTTTACCAACCGCCCTGGCTCCTTCGGCAATAACAATAATAACAAATCCGCGATCGCGTACAAAACGGGAATTGATTTTTTCAAGTACTTTATTTATATCGTAAGGTATTTCAGGTATTAAACAAATTTCAGCACCTCCTGCAGTTGCTGCATTTAATGCAATCCATCCGGCATCGCGGCCCATAACTTCAAGTATCTGAACCCTGTTATGGCTGGCTGCAGTTGTTACCAGCTTATCAACCGAATCAGTTGCAATCTGAACAGCAGTCTGAAAACCGAATGTTGTATCTGTTGCCGATAAATCATTATCAATGGTTTTTGGAACCCCGATAATATTTAAGCCTTTTTCATAAAGTGCCTGGGATATTCGTTGTGAGCCATCACCACCAATATTGATAACAGCATCAACACCCATGTACATGAGTTTACGTATCATTTCTTCTGAACGATCAACTGTTGTCCATGAACCATCTTTGTTTTTTACAGGCCATGCAAATGGGCCTCCACGATTTGTTGTTTCTATAATTGTTCCACCCTGGAAATGAATTCCTGCCACAGCTTTTTCGTCGAGAATTTTTATCTCGGTTGGTTCCCACAATATTCCATTAAATGCCTGGATGCTTCCAATAACTTCCCAGTCTCTTTCCTGCGAAGCTCTTTTTACAATCGCCCTGATTACAGCATTTAAACCGGGACAATCACCACCTGCTGTTGCTACTAAAACACGTTTCATTGTAATTTGATTTATAATATTAATTTTTTAAAAATTCGAAAGGATATAAAATATTCTTGTTTTCTTTATTTCGTAAGCTTTACATGCATACTTTATGATATATTTTTTTTATCTTTAGGTCTATTTGGAAACAGAAAAGTAAAAATAGCAAAAAGCCTTGATTAATAACAATTTTACCCCAATTTAATTCGCAAATTTATTAAAATATTTTATATGAAAACATCAATTAAAATAATCAGTAGATTTTTCTTTTTTAGCAGTTTTTTCCTTTTCATTTTTCTTGGTTCATGCCAGACAGAAAATAAGACTGAAACCTTTCAAAAAGTTAAACATCCTGAATGGAGTAAAAATGCAAGTATTTACGAAGTAAATATCAGGCAATATACACCTGAAGGCACTTTCAATGCATTTGCCGGGCATCTGCCACGTTTGAAAGAAATGGGAATTGATATTCTTTGGCTCATGCCTGTTCATCCTATAGGAATTGAAAACAGGAAGGGAACTCTCGGGAGCTATTATTCCGTAAAGGATTATTTTGATGTGAATGCCGAATTTGGAACCAAAGATGATTTCAAAAATCTTGTAAATAAAGCACACGAACTCGGGATGTATGTCATTATCGACTGGGTTGCAAACCATTCATCGTGGGATACAGAGCAAATAAAAAACAACCCTGACTGGTATTCCAAAAACGAAAAGGGAGAAATAATATCACCTGTTGATGACTGGAGCGATGTAGCAGATTTTAATTACGATAATCCCGAAATGCGCGATTTTATGTTAGATGCTTTAAAATACTGGGTTACAGAATTCAATATTGACGGTTATCGCTGCGATGTAGCTGCAATGGTTCCAATAGATTTCTGGAACAAAGCACGTTACGAACTCGATAAAATTAAACCCGTTTTTATGCTTGCCGAAGCAAATGAGCCTGAACTGCACGATTATGCATTTGATATGACTTATGCCTGGGATACTCATTTTCTAATGAACGAAATTGCCCAGAGTAAGAAAAGAGTAAGCGACTTGGTAAATCTCTTGGAAAGTGAAAAAATAAAATACCCTGCAGATGCCTATCACATGAATTTTACTTCAAACCATGATGAGAATACATGGAAAGGAACGGAATATGAACGAATGGGTAATGCTGTAAGAACTTTTACTGTACTTTCGGTTACTTTACCAGGTATGCCACTTGTTTATAGCGGGCAGGAATCATGCATGGATAAGCGGCTGCGTTTTTTCGATAAGGATACTGTTGATTGGAATATTAATTGCGATTTAGATGAACTTTATACTGCTCTTTTAAAACTGAAGAAAGAAAATAAAGCGTTATGGAACGGTGAATTTGGTGGAATGCTTACCCGAATTGCAACAA
This sequence comes from Bacteroidetes bacterium GWB2_32_14, assembly GCA_001768235.1. Taxonomy (GTDB): domain Bacteria; phylum Bacteroidota; class Bacteroidia; order Bacteroidales; family UBA12077; genus UBA12077. The sequence goes on along the minus strand of MENK01000018.1, from coordinate 28,184 downwards.
CTGCCGATGACAAGATATTCGCTTTTATCCGCGAAAAAGATGAAAATAGAATAATTACCATTGTAAACCTTTCTCCTGAAAAAGTTGATTTTTCAATTACAGAAAATTTATCCACGGATTCTTTCTCGGAAATTTTTACAAATCAAGCTTTATCGCTTGTAAATAAGCTTGAACCATGGGGATATTTGGTTTATAAAACTTATTAATAAATCGTTTCACGGTTTATTAATAAGTTTAAAATGCCAATTGTTTTAAACCCCTATGTGGTTTATATATAATCGCCGGGTTTTCCCGGCGATTATTTCAATTACTAATCTTACCCCTACTTATTAACCTAAAAACTATTGCTTAATTATTTTTCCTGTAATTCTTTTATTTTCTGAAATGATCTCGTAAAAATACATTCCCGCTCTTTGCGAATTCATATCCAATGTAATAAATCCATTATCGAGTTCTTCTTTTGCAGAAACCATTTGCCCGTTTATATTGTAAATTTTCACCTGGCAATTATCTCTTTTTATATTACTTAAATCAAAAGTAAATAAGCCTGTTGATGGATTTGGAAAAACCGAAATCTGCTCATCATCAGTATCAATAATTTCATCAATTTTAACCGGAAGATCGGGTGATTTTAATTTTACATCGGTATATAGCCTGTATTCTCCGGCATCAAGTGTAATAGTATCCTGTGTATTGCTTACATCCAATGTATCACCGAAATACAATTCGTACCATATGCCTGTTGCTGGAAAATCAGGATTGATTTTCTGTGTAACAACATCAAAGTTTCCAAGAATAACTACATTCATCTCATCGTCGAACAAGTGAATTGATTTTAATTTACCAGTTTGAGTAATCGTATAATTGGTAGTTTTAAATACATCATAAGTACTTTTTAACTCGTTCAGCACCTTATAAACAAAATAGATTCTGCGTCTTCCATTATTTTCATAATAATCCCAACGTATGGGTTTATTGCAAACACGGCAATCATAGTCGATAGAATAATCATAACCCAGTTCGCCAAATTGCCAGATCATTTTAGGGCCTGGAATCGGGATAAAGAAATTTGCTGCCAGTTCTATTCGTTTAAGTGCAATCCACCAATCCTGTATATTGTATCCATCAGAAGAATTTCCGTATTCAAGATTCTTGAACATTAATCTTTCTTCGTCGTGACTTTCCATATAGGATACTAAATTAGGTACCAACCAGGTACGTGTTTTATAAGATGCCCAGGAAATATCAGATGTATAACCCATTGATGCTTCATTATACTGATAATTAATATTTCCCCATAACATCATTCCAAATTCGGCAAGGTTTTTTTCTTCAGCATTATCAGCAAAGTGTTCTAAAATGACATAAGCATCGTGATTTGTATCCCAAATATTCATAGCCATTCGTTTTAAGATATTCATTCGCGATATATCATAAGCACTTCCATCACCGGGAGTATTAGTAAAACCCTTGGTAAAATCGAACCGAAATCCATCAACCTTATAGTTTACTAACCAAAATTTGTTAACACTATCAACAAATTCTTTAGTCCACACGCTCTCGTGGTTAAAATCATACCCCCATGAATACGTCGAATTTGGTGATTGTTGATTATACCAAGGGTTCTGTGAGGTAGGTTGGCCATAATCTCCTGCTTCAGGGTCGAAATACATTTGTACCAAAGGCGATTGGCCATAGGAATGGTTCAATACCATATCCATTATAACTGCAATATCTCTTCCATGGCAGGAATCGACAAATGCCTTAAAATCATTTTTAGTTCCATAATATTTATCGGGAGCAAAATAAAAACTCGGGTTGTATCCCCAGCTTTCATTTCCTTCGAACTCACTAACCGGCATCAATTCAATAGCACTTATTCCCAAGCTATCGAGATAATCAAGAGTATCAATTAATGTCTTAAAACTATGAGCAGCTAAAAAATCCCGAAGAAGTAATTCATATATCACCAGGTTTTCTTTTGGAGATATATTATAAACAGTATTATTCCAATTATATTCTGTTTGATTTGTTTGAAGTACAGATGCAATGCCAGTTGTAAAACCTGACGGATAATCAATTAAATCCGGGTAGGTTTCTTCTGCAATCCACTTATCGTTTGGATCGCTTGTTTTCTCGGTATAAGGATCGGCAATGCGTAATTCACCATTGATATAATACTGGAAAATATATTCCTGTCCCGGTGTTAGACCACCAATACCAATCCAATAGACAGAGTCGTTTGGTGTTACATGCATCATGTAATCCTCGTTGGTTCGCCATTCTGTAAAATCACCAATTACATAAACAAATTCTTTTTGTGGAGCAAATAAAACCAAACCAACAGAGTCGTCGGCAAGGTAATTTATTCCTTTTTTCCAACCAGCAGGCATTTCAGCAACTGCCGGTTCGCCCCTGACCTGGAAATAAACCGAATCACGGGCAGTTTCTTCAGTTAATTTTGCAGTAACTACTATTTTATGTGTTCCGATTGTATTTTCAGTATGATTGTAACTTATTGCAGCCCCGGCAACTTTATAAACAAGATTTTCATCAATAGATATAAACATACTGTCAGATTCATTAGATGTTGCTGAAACAGTAATTTGTTCGCCCGGCAATAATATTAAATCTGGTGTAGGAGATGAAATATTTACATTTAATCCCTCGGGATACACGTTGTAAAAAATATCACCACCATCGGCTTCACGTGCAACTTTTGAACCATCGGAATTCCTGAACACGAAGGCCAGTTTTAGCACTTCTTCGCCTTCAGCAACTTCGTAGAAATCAATTATAGTTGGACTAATTGAAAGCTGATATAAATTAGCAGATATTTTAGTAAGTTTTGCCTTAGTGGTATTCTCGCTCCATTCGGCAATAACATATTTCCAATCACCCGGATCAACACTCAATGATGTAATAAGCCCAGTATGCGCATATACATCGCCAGTAAAATCTTTTAATGCCTGATTACCTTGTGACGCATCGAAATAAATAATTACAGAACTAGTTGCATTTGGAAATTCCGGATCGGCAGTAATTACCTGTGAATTAGCTTGAAAAAAAACAAAACTTAAAAGAAATAAAAAAAGACCCGTCTGGGATTTCATAGTCAAATTATAAAAGTGAGAAAAGAAAAAAAGAAGGCATGCCAATGCATGCCTTCTTAATTGAATAAATTAATTTTTTGTAATAGTAATATCAGGAGTTTCACTATCTAGAACAATAGTATAATTTCCAACATCACCTGCTGCAATAACCCATGCAGTAGCGTTAGTACTAAACGCTGCACCGCCAGCACCATCGTCTCCTATTTGATAATCCCAACTGTCGTTTAGTCTGAATTTAAATTCACCTTCAATCAAATCTCCAGTCCAAGTCCATTCAGTACCATCTATATTAGGTGTCATTTCTGTATCAGGGTCATTCCAACCATTTGGAGTTGCACTACCAATTAATCCCCAAATATCAAATAGATAACCACCTTCTTCAGCAACATACAATTTCCAGGTATCACTTGTAGCATCAACTTCTAAAATCATATCATATACTTTTGAAGTTGCAACTCCAAAGTTACCATCATCTGACCCTGCGAAGAAATCAGCAGCTGAACTACCTGACATGGTAACATTATTAAATCCTAAAGTAAAGCTCCATGCATTATCTTTTCTAAATTTCCAAGTTCTTCCATCAGTAGTATCTGCAATTGATACATCACTCCATGTCCAAGTATAAATATATCCATTTTTTACAGGCAACAAATTTTCATATGATAGATTTCCCCAACCCCAAGATGTATCAGCTTCCATAACTGCATTACCAATAAATCCGATTAAATAATCAGAATAATCTGTTGGAAGTCTTTCACCAGCATCAGTAGTTGTACCTGTTATACCGGCGATTCCTTTTATTGAAGGATCCCAAGTGAAAGTAAAGTCAGTTAAGTGCAGTGGTAAGGGTGTAAAAGCAATATCACTTCCATCAAATGTAAGAGCACTTAAACTTCCTCCAAAACTTGTAATTGGGCGAATTCCATCTTCTGGAAAATCAGTTCCACCAAAAGGAATATCATCAGCAATAATTTTCCATCCTGTATTTATACGAACTTTATATGATCCCCTAAGATCAGTACCTGAAAGTTCAAACACTGCACCTTCTGTTGATCCTGAAACCATTGTTGCTTCATCTGTTGTAGAACTAATTTCAAAACTATTAATTTTCATTACCCAGAAAGTAGAACTTGTTTTATCAGTAATAATGTAATATAAACCAGCTTCAGTAACTGTAAATTCAGTAGTTCCATCTTCAACAAGGTTACCTCTTTGGAAATCAAATGGTTCTCCGGTTTCTTCTGTTTGTGTTGTAGTAGCTACATCGGATACTCCATATGATATTTTCGCATCACCTGCAACCTCTTTAAACATTAAAGTACCTGCTGTAAGATAGTGAATTCCATACATCATTCCATCTCTTTCTACTTTTGTTTCAAAATCACTACTTGGTTCAACCATTTGTTTTGCATCAATAATAAAAGATTCGCCACCCGTAGCTGTCCCACTAATATAAGTACCATCAAGAACAATAGTATCATCATCATTATCGTCATCATCATCGCTGCAGGCAGTAAATGTTAACAATGCCGCCAGAACTAACCATGTAAGGTTAAAGATTCTTTTTAATAATTTTTTTTTCATAATGTAAAATTTTAATTAGTAAATAAATTTTAGTTAGTAATTATTTTTTATTGAGGATCAAGTAATAAATTCGGATTTGCATCGGTCGCATATTTAGGTATGGGGAATGTCAACACCGATAGATCTCCAGCTAAACCGCCCTGATCATCTCCTTTAGCCCACCACTCATCGGTAAATTTCCCAAAACGGACTAAATCCTGACGACGGTGACCTTCGCAGAATAATTCACGGCCACGTTCAGCCAATAACTGATCTAAAGTGGCACCAGACCAAGTATCAACTTCGGCTCTGTCTCTTATTTCGTTAATCCACGAATCTCCATCACCGGGACCACCTAATCTTATTAGAGTTTCGGCTTTCATTAAATAAAAATCGGTAATGCGAAATATTGGAAAATCATTGCTTAAATTTTCCTTTGCACCCATTTTTATTTCGTATTTTTCGACACGAGCTCCAGAATTCCTGTATTCATCGGCAGTATATTCTGCAGCTGTCATATATAATGCTGGTAAAATTGGGTTTATAACTAAAGGTAATTTAGTAACCCCATCAATAATAGTTGAACCATTTGATGTATATTGAGGTCCGTAAATAAAATAGGCTTCTTTTCTAACATCATCATCTTCGTAGGTATCAAAATGATTCGGAGTAACACATAAGCCATTCCAGGGGCTAACAGGCATATCGTATGTTTCATTATGTTGATAATGCAATGTTCTCATGTGTATTCTGAAACCCTGGTAAGTATCTTCATCAAAAGGAATTGAAAATATAATTTCAGATGAATTATCATTTAATGTAACAAATGGTTCTAGAACATCTGTAGCTAATTTATATGGCCCTTCAAGAACACTATCAATATATGCATCGGCTTTTGCCCATTGTGGTGTACCTGTATAAGTCCCTGCATTTAAATACAGTTTTGCTAATAAAGCAAATGCCATATATCTGGTAGCCAGATATTTATTATCGATTAGTTTTAGTGATGATAGATTATTTTCAACAGTAGTAGTCAAACTATCAAATATTGCTTCCCTTGTAATTTTATATGGTTTTTCAGGAGCATTAGATGCACTAGTTATATAAGGTACATCGCCATAATTATCGATTAGTAAATAATAATAGAATGATCTCATTACTTCAACTTCATCAATCTTAGCATTAACAGCATCGCTAACAGTAAGCATTCTTAACTGGTCGAGTGTAATATTACAAATCGTAACACCGCTCCACATTTTATCCCACATCCGGTTAACACCTTCGTCATCACTAGTCCATGTATGCTGGTGCATATTTAACCATTTTCCCCCATCGTACCAGTCAGCATCACGGGTTGGCCCGCAAAATTCGTCAGATGATAATTCTTGTGCTAAAAACCACCAGCCATTATCATCTATTAAATCCTTCATCCCTAAATAGGCATTAACACTTAAGCCCGCAACTTGTAATTCGTTTTCGGGATAAACATCTCCTGGTAAATTTTCAAACACTTCCTCGTTCAAATCCGTACAGGAAAAACCTATCAGAGATATTAGTATAAATAATAGAAATATTCGTTTCATAATATTTTTAGTTTAAAAAGTTGCGTTAATACCAAAAGTAAATGTCCTTGTTTTTGGGTAAACATTGTATTGGTCAATTCCAAAAGCTACACCATCAATTTTGGTTTCAGGATCAATACCTGAATAACCGGTAATTGTAAACAGGTTATTCGAAGCAAAGTAGATTTTCAGATTTTTTACAGGAGCAATTTTTTTTGTATTGAAATTGTATCCCAATGCTAAATAATCTAAACGAACAAACGAACCATCTTCAACATAAATATCCATAACCGTTGAACCACTTACGCGTCCTTGTTCTTCCCAATCTAAAGCAGAAGGGCTTGCATTTAAAGAAGGTAAGTCTGGATTATCAAAAAAACTTTCTGTAGCATTATATACATCATTTCCAATCATTGATCTGAAAGAAATATCCAAATCCCAGTTTTTGAAAAGAGTAAATGTATTCGACCAGCCAATTTCCAAATCGGGTGAAGCCGTTCCAACAATTTCTCTTTTAGCCTCACTTAAATTATCGGTATATCCGCCTGTTTCAGATTTATAAACAAACTTACCATCAATCATTGTAACATATACAGGTAAATAAAATGAGCCTAACTCTTCACCTTCTATAATACCTATTACGTAATACTCATCACCAACCATGCCCCTTCCCGAAATGTACCCTTCTTTCCGAACACTGCTTCCTTCTGTATAAAAATCTCCAAGGTCAAGTATTTTAGATTTATTGTGTGAGATATTGAACATGGTTTTCCATTTCAAATTAGACTTCTCAATAACATAAGATTGAACAAATAATTCTATACCCCTATTTTGCAACTCACCAGAGTTTCCCCATGTTTTATCCGATAAATTTGGTGGTTTTGGAACAGAGAATTGCCCTAAAAGATCTTTTGTATTTTTGAAATACACTTCTAAGCTTCCACTTACTCGGCTTTTTAATACGGCAAAATCAAGTCCGACATTATATTCAGTTGTTTCTTCCCATTTTAAATCCGGATTAGCATTCCATGGGTTTGTAAAAGTAACCACATCTTTCCCTGTTTCAGGATCTACAGTTAACCCGGCATTTTGAAAAACCAGCTGGCTTTTATATTCACCTATTTCCTGGTTACCTGAAACACCATAACTTGCACGCCACTTAAATTGGTCAAACCAAGGAAACATTTCACTCCACCAAGCTTCTTTTTGGAGATCCCATCCTATAGCAACAGTAGGAAACCAACCCCATTGATTATTAGCTCCAAATTTTGAAGAACCATCACGACGCAATGAACCTGATAAATAATATTTATTTTTATAATTATATTGTACCCGGCCAAAAAAACCAATAAGCCTCCACATTCCTTTCCAGGAATCAATATCGCCATATTGTAAATCAATTAAAGCCTGCATATTATTTGATGCTAAATATTCAGATTGTGCATCTCTGGCCTGAGCAAAGAAACCTTCGTAAACACTTTCCTGCCATGAATAACCTAATAATGCGTTGACATTGTGTTTTTCGTTAATACTCTTTGTATAGTTACCGGTTACTTCAATTAACTTTTGAGTAGTATTCTTGTATTCTCTTTTTCCATAGCCATTATCGATTAATCCATTTGGCCTGAAATAATAAGATTCCTGATCATCACGGGTATAACCTACATTTGCTGATGCAATTAATCCATCAAATAACTCCAGGTCAGCTTTTAAATTCCCTAAAAAGCGTTTAGCATCCCTGGTATTATCAACTTCATTAATAATTGCTATTGGATTCTGGTAATTGAAAACACGGGTTGTTTCGTAGTAAGAACCATCCTCATTATATACCGGATCGGTAGGGTTTCTTGAAAAAGCCTGGTATAAAATATCATCCTTATCCCATCCATCGTAATTTTCATAGTCGTTATTTTCAAATGTTCCTGATAAGTTCCCCGATAATGTTAATTTATCATTTAATCCTTTTTGAGTAACATTGATTTTTGCTATGGTACGTACTTTTGATGTACCTTCCATAACACCTTCCCAATTAGCATGAGTAATTGATGCATAATAACTATTATTTTCCGTACCTCCTGAAAAATTTAAATTATATGATTGTGTTATACCTGTTCTGAAAATCTCATCCTGCCAGTCGGTATTTGCCCCTCCATCGTTAAATACACTATCAATGGTATATTGAGGGTTTTCAATTTGGGCTTCTTCAAGCAATCCTTGTGCATAATTTCTTATATCGCTTGCACTTAGCAAATCCAGCTTGCTTGCCACCTGATCGGCAGAAACTTTCATATTTAACTGAACTGTGAAATTATCTACTTTTCCTCGTTTAGTAGTAATGATAATGACTCCGTTTGAACCTCTTGAACCATATATTGCAGAGGATGCTGCATCTTTCAAAATGTTAAATGTTTCAATATCTTCGGGGGCAACAGTTGTAGGATCGACACCGGGAACACCATCAACTACATACAGTGGTTGAGTATTTGAATCAAAACCAGATGCTCCACGAATACGAACTGCATAACCTTCGTTGGGATCGCCACCTTTTTTGGTAATTAAAACTCCTGCTGTTCTACCTTGTAATGCCTGAATAGCATCTGTTATCACACCACCACTCATTTCTTCTGCTTTAACCTGTGCAACAGCGCCGGTTTTATCACTTTTCTTTTGAACACCATAACCAATTACGATTACTTCATCTAAAAGCTCGATTTGTTTTTCAAGTACTACATTGATTACTGTTTGGGTGCCAACAGGTATTTCCTGTTGTTTGTAGCCAACAAAAGAGAAAACAAGAACAGCATCTTTCGGGACAGTAATGTTGTATTTACCATCAATATCGGTTATTGCTCCTATTCCTGTATTCTTTTCGAGAATAGTAACTCCGGGTAATGTAGATTGATCGTCGGAATCAGTAATAATACCGGTAATTGCAACCTGTGCCATTAATACCCCGGGAATAAAAACTTTAATAAGCAGGAATATTAAAGTCAGCCTTATTTTTTTAATCATAAAAATGGTTTTTTTTAAGGTTTTATTTCTGTGTTAAAGATAAGAAAAAAAAACGTTAAGTCAAAGTTAACTGCATTACTATCAATGCGTTACAATGACAAAAATAGCTCTCAAAGTATTGTTTCAAACGTTTGCAACAAACTGAAAAAAAAGTTTATTTTTTTAATTTTTGTTCTTATTTTATGGAAAAGTCCGTCATAATTTATATCTTAAACAAAAATTTAGCTAAATAGTTTGTGAAAGGTCACCAGGTAACCATAAAAGATATTGCAAAAATGTTGCATATTTCTCCTTCAACTGTATCCAGGGCGTTGAAGGATCATCCTGATATAAACCCGCAAACTAAGAAAAACGTGCAGGAGCTTGCACAAAAAATGAATTATAAACCGAACAAGGTTGCTTTAAGCCTTCTTCAACAGGAAAGTAAAATTATCGGTGTAATCATTCCTGAAATTATTCATCATTTTTTCTCGACCGTAATCAGTGGTATAGAAAAAGTAGCCAATGATGCCGGATACCATATTATTATATGCCAGTCGAACGAATCCTACTTAAAAGAAGTGGAAAACGTGCAGGCATTGCTGTCGAGCAACATTGACGGCTTTATTATTTCTATGGCAAAAACAACTACCCGCTTCGAGCATTTTAAAAATATCGAAGAAGTTGGTGTACCTATTGTTTTTTTCGACAGGGCATGCGAAGAAGTAAAAGCAGATAAGGTTATTGTTGATGATTTTAATGGTGCATTTAAAGCTACAATTCATTTAATTGAAAATGGATGTAAAAACCTGGTTCATTTTGCCGGGCCACAAAACTTAACTATCGGGATTGAACGAAAACGCGGGTTTTTAACCGCTTTAAAAGAAAAAAATCAGATTTTACATGATTACACCATTCAATATTGCGATACATTTGAACATGCACAAAACCTGATACCTGAATTATTGCTAAAACATCCTGAAATTGATGGTGTTTTTACTGTTAATGATGCTACTGCAATTGGCGCCATGATAGCCATTAAAAAATTAAATAAACATATTCCATCGGATATTGCACTTGCCGGTTTTACAAACTCATTTATTTCGTTCATGACTGACCCTGAGCTTACTACCGTTGATCAAAAAGGGTACGAGATGGGACAGAATGCTGCTCAGCTTTTATTAAACAGGATGCAGACATACGATGACTACGACCCGGTAACTACCGTGTTAAGCACGGAGTTAATTATCAGGAAATCGAGTGTCAGAAAATAATCGGGATTATTCACACGTAAATATACTGCTAAAAGGAATATTCAGCATATTCAATCAATTAACATCGTTAAAATATTGCAAATATTTATTCTATATTTACGGGCATTTTAAAATGAGTTTTGTTTTATAATCATTATCAACATTATGGCAGAAATTTTCGAAGCTATCACAACATGGTACATGGCGCATATAAATTATGGTACCGTGTTTATATTAATGAGTATTGAAAGTTCCTTTATTCCGTTTCCTTCCGAAATTGTAATACCCCCTGCAGCATATAAAGCTGCCCAGGGTGATTTAAATATTTATGGTGTTGTTGCTTCGGGTACCGCGGGAGCATTAGTCGGGGCTTTGTTTAATTACTATATTGCCTTGATTTTAGGCAGAAAGATAATACATAAACTATCCCGTACCCGTGTTGCAAACCTCATGCTTATTAACGAGCATTCTGTTGACAAGGCCGAGAACTATTTTAATAAACACGGGAAAAGCTCAACACTAATTGGACGCCTTATTCCTGCTATCAGGCAACTCATTTCATTACCGGCAGGCCTTTCCCGGATGAAACTTAAAGATTTTATATTATTTACAATTATCGGGTCTGGTATATGGAATATTATCCTGGCTATTTTAGGATATTTCTTATATTCTCAAAAAGAATTGCTTCAAAAAAATTACCATGTTCTATCTATGGCAATGGTAGTAATCGGGATTGTTTTTATAGTATTTCTCACGATCAAGTATTTTAAATCCCGCTCGTTAAATAATTATGAGTCAGGCAACTTGTAAATAAGATTCTTAAACTATACTTTTATTGCTCAGGAAATAAAAAAGGGAATTAAATATTTAATTCCCTTTTTTGTAGCGAGAGCGAGAATTGAACTCGCGACCTCATGATTATGAATCATGCGCTCTAACCATCTGAGCTACCTCGCCAAATATTCTATTTATAAAGAACTTTTTCTAACAAGAACCAAATCATGCGTTCTAACCCTGCCTGCGGCAGGCAGGCATCTGAGCTCCCTCTCTAAATATTCTTATTTTAAGAACTCTCCCAAACCCTTTCGGGCTGCAAATATAATTTATTTTGTTTTATCTTCTAAATAAGAATTCAAAAAATCTGAAAAATTTTTATATATTGCAGTATTGAGAGGAAAATTATACATACGGAATGAAAAAAAAATACGAACTGGAGTTTACGCTAAATGCATCACCCAAAATACTTTATCCCAGGCTATCAACTCCCAGCGGTTTATCAGAGTGGTTTGCAGATGATGTAAACATTGTTGGCAACATTTATTCTTTTATTTGGGATGGAGCTGAACAACAAGCCGAACTTATTTCAAAAAAAGAAAATCACTTTATACGTTTTCACTGGCTCGATGATGATGATGAATTATTTTTTGAGTTTAAAATCCATACCGATGAACTTACCGGCGATGTGGCACTTGTTATTACTGATTTTTCAGACGAAGGCGAGAAACACGATTCAAGCGAATTATGGAATTCACAGGTTTCAGAACTAAAACGCACTCTTGGTTTATAAGCTGATTTTTGTACTTCATAAGGCACATTATTATAAAATAAGTTATTTTTGTAATCGTTTTACAATTAAAACAAACATAAACCGGTGAAGCGACTCAATAAATTTATTTTAGAATCCTATCTTGGGCCTTTGGTCCTGACATTCTTAATATCCCTGTTCATCCTGTTGATGCAGTTTCTATGGAAATACATCGATGATTTAGCAGGAAAAGGATTAGAATGGACAATTATTGCAGAATTGGTTCTCTACGCATCGGCACGTTTGGTAACAATGGCCCTGCCGTTAGCCATACTCCTTTCATCTATCATGACTTTTGGAGATATGGGCGAAAATTTTGAGTTAACCGCTATTAAATCGGCCGGAATCTCCCTGCAACGGTTCATGTTGCCGCTAATTTACCTTACCATATTAATTAGTATCGGGGCCTATTATTATTCTGATTATATTATTCCTTACACCAACCTGAAAACCGGAACCCTTATATATGATGTTAAACATCAACGGCCGGAGCTACAAATTAAAGAAGGTATTTTTTATAACGGGATTGAAGGTTATAGTATTAAAATTGCCAAGAAAAACCATAAGACCAATCTCCTTCAGAATATTATGGTTTACGATCATAAAAACAACAAAGAAAACCTGAATGTAACAGTAGCCGATTCAGGATATATGAAAATGACTGCTGATGAATCGCATATCATTCTTACCCTGTATAATGGCTATTCCTACGAAGAAATGGATGAACCCCGGAAAGACCGCAGAAGAAGTGAAAAAAAACACCCTCATCAACGACACAATTTCGAAAAACAAGTTGTCTATTTCGAACTTACAGGATTAGATTTTAGCAGAAGCGATGAAGACTTGTTTAAAAACAATTTTCAAATGCTCAATTTAAAGCAACTTGAATATTTCGAAGATTCTCTTCGAAATGAATTTAATGAACTTGTAGTGAGTTTCTCTAATACATTAATTAAAAATAATTACTTTAAAAAAGAAAAAAATTTAATCAGTGATTTGAAGAATCCCTCCTTTAATAAAAAAAAGGATGATGACAATAATAAAGATTTGAAGCCAAGACCAAACGCCCCAAAAAATAAGGCAACAAAAAAAAATCCCGGAGAAAAAAATAAAAGGCCTGTAATTAAAAAACCTCAGGCTGTTAAAATTGATTCAACAAAGTTAAAAACTAAAAATCCGGATTCAATTAGAACCCTAAATATACCGGATACAGCTAGTTTGAAAAAAGAAAAAACAGATTCTATAAAAAATATTAAGAATTTACTAACAACAAAATCTGCTTTTTATCCTGATTCTGTATTGCAAAAGCTCACCCAAACTCAAAAGAATGATGCAATAAATCATGCACTTACGTATGCACGAGCTGCGCAAAACTCTGTTGATAATTCCCTTAAACAATTCAATTATAAAAAAGAAAGAATAAGAAGGCATGAAATTGAATGGCATCGTAAATTCACATTATCTTTTGCCTGCCTTGTATTTTTCTTTATAGGAGCTCCGTTTGGCGCAATTATACGCAAAGGAGGTTTTGGGGTATCTGTAGTTATTTCTATCATGTTTTTCATATTTTACTATATCCTTTCCATTGCCGGAGAAAAGTTTGCCCGGGAAGGAGTTATGCCTGCATATATTGGTATGTGGATATCATCTTTTGTTCTAATGCCATTGGGTATTTTTCTAACATACAAAGCAACTACCGACTCGGTTATTCTTAATGCCGACACCTACGTGCTTTTCTTCAAGAAACTCTTCAATCGGTTTTCAAAAAAGAAAACCGAAGAATAACGAAAATGAACATCTTACAAATATCAAATAAGGCTTTATTTCCACCCGATGGAGGCTCTCTTGCAATCCTAAATTTGGCGAATGCTTATGCAAGATTAAATCATAATGTTACTTTACTAAATATGGTAACACATAAGCATTATAATAAAGATTCCGATATCCGGGTTTTAAAGGAAAAAAATATTGAACTTGTTGGTATTGATGTTAATACAAAAATATCCGTTTTAAAACTGTTACTTAATTTTTTTTTCACAAAAAGGCCATATACCCTGGAGCGATTTATTAACCAGAATTTTTCGAACAGGTTAATATCTCTTATCGTGCAAAAAAAATGGGATTTTATTCAAATTGAAGGCTTATATGTGTTATTTTATATTGATATTATTCGCAAATACTATCCCGGGAAAATCATTTACCGCCCACATAATATTGAATCTGAGATTTGGTTCGAAAATGCAAAAAATACACGATCAATTCTAAAAAAAATCTACTTTACTGTTTTAGCAAATAGGCTGAAAAAATTTGAATTGAAATACATTAATTCCTATGATGTATTACTTCCCATAAGTAATACCGATGCTCATTTTTATACAGGGAATGGAAACATTAAACCAATGCTGGCAACCCCATTTGGCGTTGAAATCAGTCAACCAGATTCATTTTATTCGCAAATAAGCAAGCCTGAAAATACTCCAACGATTCTTTATATTGGAGCTCTTGACTGGATTCCAAATCAACAAGGATTAATCTGGTTCATAAAAAAATGTTTCCCGTTAATTATCAACCAAGTTTCAAATGTTGAGCTGCTTATTGCAGGCAGAAATGCCCCAAAATGGTTTGTAAAAAGGTTAAGTTCAAATAATAATATTCGTTTTGTAGGACAAATTGAAAACGCCTATGATTTTTTTTCAATCCCGGGCCCAATGATTGTCCCGCTTTTTTCGGGTAGCGGAATGCGTGTTAAAATTATTGAAGCCATGGCTTTTAAAAAAGCTATTGTATCTACTCCAAAAGGATCTGAAGGTATTGATAAGTTAAATGAAGAAAAAATTTTAATTTCAAACAACCCTCTTTCTTTCGCAGAAAATGTTTTAAAATTACTTAAAAACAGAGACTTACGAAACAGCATTGGAAATACCGCGCACGATTTCGTATTAAATGAATACAATATTGAAACAATTGCATCTAAAGCAATTCAATTTATAAATCAACACTAGTTATGATAGCACTTTTCTGGATATTGATTTGTATTGTAGCATATACCTACTTTTTATATCCTTTTGTCATACTTGTTTTTTCAGTATTTATAAATTTATTTAAAAAATATGAAAACAATACCCGTGTTTATGAACCCGAAGTTACTCTTTTTGTTACTGCATATAACGAGATCGATTTTGTAGAAGCAAAAATTCAAAATTCATTGTGTCTTGATTACCCAAAAGAAAAACTTCATTTTATTTGGGTTACCGACGGCTCTGATGATGGAACTCTTGAAGCATTAAAGAAATTCCCAGGGTTAAATGTATATCACGAAAATGAAAGAAAAGGTAAAATTAGCGCGATAAACAGGGGAATGCAGTTTGTAAAAACACCCGTTGTTATTTTTTCGGATGCAAATACCCTGTTAAATAAAGAATGTATAAGGGCTATTGTTAATGAATTTAAAAATAAGAAAACAGGATGTGTTGCAGGTGAAAAAAGAATCATCCCGTTGAATAAAGATAATGCGGTAAATTCCGGAGAGGGCATTTACTGGAAATACGAGTCGATTTTAAAAAAAGCAGAATCGGATGTAAATTCAGCTATTGGAGCGGTTGGCGAATTGTTCGCGATACGAACCGAGTTATTTCCGGCAATTGATCCCGATATTATCCTTGACGATTTTGTTATTTCACTCCGTATAGCCCAAAAAGGATATCATATTAAATATGCATCAGATGCAATAGCTTCCGAAAGGGCATCAGTAAATATTCATGAAGAATTAAAACGAAAGATTCGGATTGCTTATGGTGGCTTTCAGGCAATTATAAAGCTGAAATTACTCCTGAATCCTTTTAGAAATACCCTTTTATCTTTGCAGTATATTTCTCATAAAGTACTCCGATGGGCAATTGTGCCATTTTCATTTCCCGTACTTTTTTTAATTAACCTGTATATAATTACAATACAACCTGATTCCGTGTTTTACAATTATTCTTTTGGCCTTCAGTGTATTTTTTACCTGTTTGTCTGTATAGGGTATCTTTTACAATCAAAAAAAACCAGTATCAAGTTGATTTTTGCGCCCTACTATCTTTTTATAATGAATCTTTCTGTGATTCTTGGTTTTATCCGGTTTTTAAAAAAATCACAACCGGTAACCTGGGAACGATCCATCAGGGAATAAATCATGTAATTTATACACGGGATTTTTAGTTATTTATAAACACTTATTATACTTTTGCAAAATATTTTTCACCTTAAAACGGACTCAAAAAATGTCAATTAATCAAGATATTCAGCAACACACGCTCAACACCATAGAAGAAGCTATTCAGGATATTAAAGCCGGGAAAGTGCTAATTGTTGTTGATGATGAAGACCGTGAAAACGAGGGGGATTTTGTTGTAGCAGCCGAGTTAATTACACCTGAAATTGTAAATTTTATGGCTACTCACGGCAGAGGGTTAATTTGCACTCCATTACCTGAAGAGCGCTGTAAAGAGCTGGATTTAGAGTTAATGGTAGGAAACAATACAGCATTACATGCAACTCCATTTACAGTATCTGTAGATCTTTTAGGAAATGGTTGCACAACAGGAATCTCTGCGTCAGACCGCGCTAAAACCATCAAATCACTTGTTGATCCTGCAACAAAACCGGAAGATCTTGGCCGCCCCGGGCATATTTTCCCACTCAAAGCCAGGCAAAAAGGTGTTATCAGAAGAGCGGGCCATACCGAAGCTGTTGTCGATCTCACGCGTATTGCCGGTTTAAAGCCTGGTGGTGCATTAGTTGAAATCATGAACGAAGACGGTACAATGGCCAGATTACCTCAGCTTCTTAAAATAGCTAAAAAATTCGACCTTAAAATTATATCAATTGCCGATCTTATTAAATACAGGCTTAACGAAGAAAGCCTTATCGAACGAGGCGCAAGAGTAAAACTACCCACCGAATATGGCGAATTTGATCTTATTCCTTATATCCAAAAATCAAATGGACTTGAACATGTTGCATTAATCAAAGGAGAATGGACAAAAGACGATACTGTTTGTGTCAGGGTTCATTCGTCATGTGTTACTGGTGATATTTTCGGTTCTAAACGTTGCGATTGCGGGCAACAACTACACGAAGCAATGAGAAAAATTGAAAAAGCCGGGAAAGGCGTACTCTTATATATGAACCAGGAAGGACGTGGAATTGGGTTATTTAACAAAATAAAAGCGTATAAACTTCAGGAAAACGGTCGCGACACCGTTGAAGCAAATGTAGAACTCGGGTTTGAAGAAGACGAACGCGATTATGGAGTTGGCGCAAGCATTTTGAGGGACCTAGGATTAGGTAAAATTAAACTCTTAACCAACAATCCTGTAAAACGAAAAGGCCTTGAAGCATACGGCTTAATCGTTACTGAAAACATTCCTTTAATAATTGAACCTAATAAACATAACAAGTTTTACCTGGAAACAAAACGCGTAAAAATGGGACACACATTGGAACTGGTTCCAAATCACGTTCATCCAAAAAAAGGGGATACAAAATAAATACTTAATAATTCTTTTTCACAGGGACTTCCTTTTTAAGAACCTGGTACAATTCAAAAGGAATTGTATTGTTTTTTAAACAAAACTCTTCAATTGTAATTGATTTATGAATCGTTTTAAATCCTAATTCATTTAACCTGCTTTCAAGGTCATTAAATGATATAAACAGGTAGCTTTCGGCAAACTGTTCCAAAGTAATAATACCAGCATCTGGTATTTCGTAAGGCTCAACTCCTTTTTCAAAGCTTTGCGAAATATTCCTGCCAATATTCATAATCCCGCTAAAAGGCTGAAATTGCATTAGAGTTCCTGTAAATACGAAAATTAAAAGAATAAGTGTAATGCCTATTTCTTTAATGTAAATCAGTTTAAAATTTTTTGTTTTAAAATATGAAACCAGTAATTCCCAATTTATTCTGAAAATATGAAATATGCAGAAAGCTATAAAAATGTATGAAAAAACAGTATGTTGGCCTTCCCATTGTTTTTTTGAAAGCCCCAAGACATTCCACCCGATCCAACGCGAAAAACTGCCTTCTGGTGCTATGTATAGAATTACACCCGAGAAAGCTATTAAAATAAACGAAAACAACAACCCAAAACTTATAAATATCTGCCAGTTAAATTTGCTTTTCATATCAATCAATTTATAAATAGACTTCTTATTATAACCATAGTTTAAAAGTAAAATTTTATACATTTGTTCAAAGTTACTAATCATTAGAATTAAATGAATAAAAAAGATTTACGTATTGTTTACCTAGGTACTCCCGATTTTGCAGTTGCACCATTACAAAAGCTGGCAGAAGAAAATTACAATATTGTAGGAGTGGTTACAAACCCTGATAAACCTGCCGGACGCGGGCAACAAATACAAGAATCGGCAGTAAAACAATATGCAAAAAGTAAAAACCTGAATATACTTCAACCCGATAAATTCAAAGATGAATTATTTTTAAACCAATTATCAGGTTTAAAAGCTGATTTACAGATTATTGTTGCATTTAAAATGTTGCCTGAAATAGTTTGGTCAATGCCCCGGTTAGGAACAATAAATTTACATGCATCACTCCTGCCCCATTATCGCGGAGCTGCACCAATTAACTGGGCAATAATAAACGGGGAGAAAACTACTGGTATAACTACTTTCTTTTTAAAACATGAAATCGATACGGGTAATATTATTTATCGGGAAGAAATCCCAATAAATGAAACTGATAATGCAGGCACTTTACACGACCGCTTAATGGTTTTAGGATCGGAACTAATAATAAAAACTGTTAACTCCATTATTGAAGGGAATTATCCACAAATAAACCAATCTGACTTTTTACAAAAGGACGAGGCAATAAAACCTGCTCCTAAAATTTTTAAAAACGATTGCGAAATAAATTGGAACAAAGATATTCATTCAATTTACAATCATATTCGGGGATTAAGCCCGTATCCTGCAGCATGGACGGAAATAACAAATCAGGGGAATCAAAATATTCAGTTAAAAATATTCGAAACAAAAAAAGAATTGATTTCTCATTCATTATCAGCAGGGCAGATTATTTCCGATGAAAAATCATATTTGAAAATTACTGTTAATGGAGGGTATATTCACATTATTCAATTGCAACAAGCAGGTAAAAAACGTTTAAATACTGCCGAATTTTTACGCGGTTTTCAGGATATTATGAAATGGAAAATAAAAATGAACTGAAATAAGAATTTTCAATCCCTGTTTTATTCCGGATGTTATTTAACCTGAATTCGATATAAGAATTAAAAATAGATTCTTGTCTTATAATTCTTAAACTATTCAAAATATATTGATAATCATTTAGTTCGTTTTGAAAAAAGCTCCATAAGCTTGTCTGCCTTTGGATCATAAACATTAAAAGATACTAGAAATATCGAACTCTTGTTTTTTATTATTCCGAATCAAAATCAGTAATTATTGGTGTTTCTTTTGCTTTATCAAATTCAGTTTTTAATTTGCGAAGCCATATTTTCTGACCCGCTTTAGGTTCAGTACCTTTTTCCATTAAATTCTTTTCGTATAAGCTATTCAGTTTAATACCATATAATTGAGAAATGCTGTACATGGTTTCGCCTTCTTTAACTTCATGAAAATCTGAACCATACTCAGCTTTATTCCTTTTAGGTTGAAGATAAATTATCTGGCCTTCAGCAAGAACTGCATCTTCGGGAATTTCATTGTACTTAGGTAATTCCCAACTTATTTTTTGAAATTCATCAGTTAATGTTTTAAAAGTATCTCCTTTTTTTACAATAATGTATTCAATCCTGTTTTTTGTTAAAACCTGGTGTTTATTTACATTAATCTTAAAATTATCAATATCACCGAGTTGCACTTTTTGTGTATCAACATAAGTATTATCGCTGTAGTCAATGTCTTTTCCATAATCAAAAAGGTAAAGTTGGTTATCTTCAATTATCTTGATTAATAAACCGGCATAAGTATTACTGGTTGCATAACCTGCTCTTTGCAATCCCTTTGCCCAGGCTTTATAATCTGATTTATCATGATCAAACAAAAACTGGTATCTGCTGCCATTGGCTATAAAATCGGAATGATCGTGGTATGACTCATAAACTGTATTGTATTTTCTGAAACACTCTCCTCTTCTGTCATCATCGTGATAGATTTTTTCTCCATTCCAACCGTTATGGCATTTAATACCAAAATGATTATTTGCTTTACGTGCTAAAGTACTATTCCCGTTATCCGATTCCAGCATAGCCTGGGCAAGTGTAATACTGGCAGGAATACCACAACGTTTCATCTCTCTTATTGCTAAATCCTTATAATTTTCAATATATGATTTCCTGTTTTGAGATGTATAATTATTCGTTTGATTTTGTGGCACCTGGTATGTTTTACATCCGAAAAGAAAAACAGGAAAAAGGAATATTACACTATATCTTAAATAGTTTAATTTCCTGTTTACAATGTAAATAAACCGATTCATCGTGTTAAAACATGCTGAATTCATATTTTTTTTGTTATTTTGAACAAATATAAAGATATTCGATTGAATACAATTTTAATTTTTTCAACAACTAACTGAAAAAACCTGTCGAATGAAAAAAAGAGAAATAACATCAGTCTTGTATGAATACAATTCTCCTGCCGAACTTGAAAAAGTATATGAAAGATTGATTGAAAATGCAAAAAAAGCAGCTGAAAACGCGTATGCTCCTTATTCGAAATTTAAAGTAGGTGCTGCTGTTTTATTAGAAAACGATGAAATAGTAATTGGAAATAACCAGGAAAATGCAGCTTATCCATCTGGTTTATGTGCTGAAAGAGTGGCTATTTTTTATGCAAATGCAAAATACCCCGACAAATCAATTAAAGCAATAGCTGTAGCAGCCATTAATAATAATAGTTTTGTAAAAGAACCTATATCGCCCTGTGGTTCATGCTTACAGGTAATGTTAGAAAGCGAGAAAAAAACTAAATCTTCTATAAAAGTTTTTCTTTACGGACAAAAACAAACATTAATGGCCGAAAGTATAAATCAATTTTTACCCATTAATTTTAATGGCGATTTGCTTTTAAAATAAAAATAGTCTTTTGTAAAAAGCTTTTAGTACTTGGCAAGTATTTTTAAGAATTCAGCATTTGGTTCAGTGCCGGCATCATCATCAGAAAATTCAGGTTTTAACCTGTTAACATAATACATTTCGAGTTCGTCATTATTTTTCACTTCAACTTTTCCTCTATATGTACAATCGAAATAATCTTTTATATATTCGTAGGTATCACCGGAAATATTGACCTTTGCAATAGCTCCAAATTGTTCCATGCGGGCAGCTTTGTTAACAGCATCTCCCCAAATATCGTATGCAAATTTCTTTTTACCAATAACACCAGCAATTACCTCGCCTGTATGTATGCCTATTCTTAGTTCCCATGCTTCTTCATTTTTCTTCTTCTTTTCCCCGGCATATTCTTTCATGAATTTCTGGATTTTCAGCCCTGCAATAGTAACATCAATCGGGTTACTTCGGTTTGTTAAAGGCAAACCACCTGCACACATATAAGAATCACCAATAGTTTTAATTTTTTCGATAAAATGCCCTTCAATAATTTCGTCGAACTTCTGAAAATAGATGTTAAGTTCTGTGATTAAATCCTGGCTGGGAATAATTCCTGCTAATTTCGAAAAATCTTTAAAATCGGTAAATAAAATACTAACCATCTTATATTGCTTCGATTTTGCCGAGCCTTTCTTTTTTAGCTGGTTTGCAATCTCCGATGGAAGAATATTTAATAACAACTCGTCTGACTTTTGTTTCTGCTCTTCAATTGCCTGTTTCTGGTTTTCAATTTCAACATGTTGCTTTTCTAAAATCTGGTTTGTTTTTTCAAGATGTTCGGTTAACATTAACAAACTTTGATTCTTGGCTTCCAATCGTTCTTCAACTTCTTTAAGTGCAGAAACATCAGATTCAATGGCTACAAACTTAATAATCTCGTTCTGCTCATTATATATAGGGGTTAATGTAGTCTGAATCCAAATAGGCGTTTCGTATTTTGTAGTCCATTTATTTTCATATACAACGCTTTCATATCCTTCCTTGCATTTTTGAATTGCATCGAAAAGTTTAGGATTTGCCTGTGGATTAAAAATATTCTTCTCGTATTTCTCCTTAAATTCATTATATGTAAAACCATACATTTTTTCAAATCCTTCGTTAACCCATTCAATAACTCCCTCGGAGCTGATAATAACAACACTATTTGCAGATTTCTTGGCAACAACCGACAACTCTCTCAAGAGTTCATGTTCTTTGTAAATCTCGTGTTGAAATTCTCTGCGGTTTTGAGCTGCTTCAAACCGTAAAAGCAACTCTTCGCGTGAAAATGGCTTACGAATAATATCAACAATTCCATACTCAAAAATCCGATCAATATTTATAACCGGAGAATAATCTGTAATAATTAAAACGGGAATATTGTGCGTTAACTTATTCTGCTTCAACGACATAATACTTTCTATCCCGCCTCGGACAAGTGTTTTCGGAAACACGAGAATAATATCAGGTAAGATATCTGTTGATTTTAAATAAATATCGTCGTGGCTTGCTTGAAAAATTTCCAGATTATCAATATCGCCTATGAGTAAATCATGTAATTGCGATATGGTTTCGCCATTATCATCAGCCACCAGGATTTTATAACTCATTGAGGGTTTGTAGAGTTTTTAATGTTAATTAGCTAAAAGTATAATTTTTTATATAAATAATTCATCGGTTTATTCATTTTTTTTAAATGTTTAACAAAAAAAAATAATTGCCACGGTTTAAATTACTATTTTAGTAGAAATCATTAATAAATAAAATATTCATTACTTTTAATTGCAAAAAAGTGAAAAATGGTTCAAAATATCCTTGTAATTAATCATTCCGACAGTGAATTGAGCAATATCAACACGTTGATAGTTTCAGAATTTAACCAGCTTAATATTTTTACAACAAATAACCTGACCAATATTTTTGATCAAATAATAAATTATTCCCCGGACATCATTTTATTTGACATTGATTTCCCCGAGAAAAAAATATTGGATACATTAAAGAAAGTTGCTGAATCTGTTAAAGTTCCTGTTATTGTTTCTTCTCAAACAAATACAGTTACTGAAATTTTTGAATCCGGGGCAATTCTCTTTTTGCAAAAACCGTATTCAATAACATCTTTAACTGCAGCCATTAAAACATCAATAAAATTTATAGACACGTATAAGTCGCTTGAATTAACACAAAAAGAAATTGAGATAAAAAACAAGCATATTGAATGGCAACATGATAACGTTCTTAAACAACGCGATATCATTACTCAAAAAAATAATGAAATAATGGCAGATATCAGGTATGCAAGCAGAATTCAACAAGCAATATTACCTGATATCAGTAAAGTAGAAGAAATGGCAAATCATTACTTTCTATTACATTTGCCAAGAAGTTATGTTAGTGGGGACTTTTACTGGATATCGAAAAGCAAAGAAAAAATAATTATTGCTGTTGGCGATTGTACCGGACATGGTGTATCGGGAGCATTAATGCATATGCTTGGAACAGTTTATTTAAATGATATCATTGCAAGCGAATCGTTTGAAAAAGCAAGCGATATCCTGGAGCAACTACGTGAAAAAATTATGCACCTGTTAAACCAGAGAGGGAAAATGGGTGAAACGCAGGATGGTTTGGATATTGCTTTATGTATTATTGATTGCAATTCAAAAAAGCTGCAATTTGCCGGTGCAAATAATCCAATTTATATTATAAGAAATAATGAATTAATTGAATATAAAGGCGACCGGATGCCTGTAGGAATTCATATTAATTTCAATAAACCTTTTAACAATCAGGATATTAATTTACAACCTGACGACAAAATATACCTGTTTTCAGATGGTTATGCCGATCAATTTGGAGGCGAGAATGGGAAAAAATTCAGGTATAAACATTTTCAGGAACTGCTTCTTAAAATCAATCATCTGACTATGTATCAGCAAAAAGAAATTTTAGAAAAAAGGTTCATCGAGTGGAGAGGTTCTCTCGATCAAATTGATGATGTACTTGTTTTTGGTTTGAAAATAAAATAACTTTAACTCTTTAAATTAAAAAAAGTGAAGAAAATATATATAATCCTTAACCTTTTACTAATTACTTTTTCCCCGATTTCTGTATTTTGTCAGCAGATTCCTGAAAACATAAAATCTGAGCTCGCGGATTTAGAAAAACAAATTACTCAAAACAGAAACCAGGGAAACAAACAATCAGAATTAGAATATTTAAATAAAGCTGCATTTTTATGCTGGAACAACCAGCTATTTGCAAATGCAATTACCTATTTTGAAACAGCCCTTGAAATAAATAAATCTTTAAAGAATACAAATGGTTTATTACTTACCTACAACTATTTGGGAATGATTTATAATGAAACAGAAAAATATCAAAAAGCACTGGAGAATTTTAAAGCGGGACTTGTAATAAGCAGAAATTCAGGAAATAAACCCAATATTATTTCCGGGTTAATAAATATTGCACAAACCTATCAGCTCGAAAAAAACTACGACGAATCGAACAAATCTTCACAAGAAGGTATTTCAGTTTCAAAAGAACAAAACGATATTAAATCATTACGTACATTTTACGGGATAATTGCCGAGAATTATCAAAAAATGGGAAACTCGGAAAAAAGTATTGAATATTTCGATTTGTTTGCTTCGCTTGATAAATATTTAAAAAACGAAGAAATAAAAGGCATTAAACAACAATCGGAAAGTGAAGTAAATAAAGCCCAACAGGAAAAGAATAAAACCGAGAAAGAACTGTTAATACAAACCGGCAAATTAAAAGTTACCGAAGATTCATTAGCCGTGGTAGAAGAGTTAAGCCGCGAGCAAAAAATGCAACTCGAATTAAAAGAATCGCAAATAAAAGCACAGGAAGCACAATTAAAATTCGAGCGGTTATTAAGAAATATTTTAATTTACGGTATAGTTGCCATTTTAATTGTTGCAACCCTTTTATTGTTTTTATATCGTAAAATCAAATCCCAGAAGATGGAAATTGAAAATCAGCGTGATAAGCTGGATTTACAAAACAAAAAAATAAATTCAAGTATTCAATATGCTCAAAATATACAACATGCTATTTTACCACTCGAAAAACAAATAGGGAATTATTTTGAACATTTTATAATTTATAAGCCTAAAGATATCGTTTCTGGTGACTTTTACTGGTTTACTGAAATAGACAACCGGGTTTATTTAGCTTCTGTTGATTGTACCGGGCACGGTGTTCCGGGAGCATTCATGTCGATGATTGGGAACAGGTTATTAAATGAAATAGTAATTGAAAAAGAAATAACCGACCCTGCAAAAATTTTGGCTGTGCTTAATGCTAAAATTATTGAAGCCCTCAGGCAAAACGAAACCGAAAATGCCGATGGTATGGATGTTTGTTTAATCTGTTTTGAAGATATTCGTAAAAAAAACAAAGTAATATTTACCGGAGCAAAACGCCCATTAATCGTTTTAAGAAAAGAATCATCGGTTATCGAAGAAATAAAAGGAGACAGGCTTGCAATAGGAGGTTCTAAAAACGAAAACAGGGAAAAAGATTTCACAAATAACCATATAGACTTGAAAGATGGGGATATGCTTTTCCTTTCATCCGACGGATTAACCGATCAGAACAATCCTGAAAGAAAAAGATACGGTTCGCAAAGATTAAACGATTTAATCATTCAATCCAGAAACGAACCTTTAAATAAGCAAAAAGAACTTATTGAAGCCGATTTAGCTATATTTCAACAAGATGAGGAACAACGAGATGATATAACTTTAATTGGAATAAAAATAAAATATTAATAGAAAATTGTATTTTTATAAAAAATTAATACTTAACTTGAAAAATAAAACATTGCTTTCATATCGGGGCCCTTTTTATATTGAGCTGATTTCGGTTTTTGGCAGCAATGTCAGAAATTACACGAATGCATACACAAATGCACGAAAAAAGCTGTTTAGAATTTTTATTGAACTTTCACAAAATGTTTCCAACTATTCTGAAGATTTTCACATGGTTAACAATGAATACCGGATAGGCGTGGGCGAATTAAATTTAAAAGAATTTGAAAATCATTTTACCTTTACTACAAAAAACCTGATAAAACGTAGCGATAGCACTATTTTAGTAAACCGTTGCAATTTAATAAACTCATCCAACATAAGTGAATTAAGGCAACTTAAAAGAGAACAAAGGTTAAATTCACCCGGCGAAAAATTTGGAGCACGCATAGGGCTTATACAGGCAGTAATGCTTTCACAAAATAAAATCGAATATCAATACGAAGAAGTAGATGAACGATTTGCATATTTATCAATAACAGTTAAAATAGATAAAAATTAAATCATTGAATATGGAAAATATTTTAATAAAAAGTTCCCCGGACACTCCCTATTTTCCCGAAGTAAATTTTAACGCAAGTTCCGGATTATGCGAAATTGCAGGCGAATCATATATGGAAGAAACATACAAGTTTTTCTTGCCCCTTACATCATGGATTAAAGATTATATAAATATCGTAAATAAAAATATTGAGTTAAATATTAAACTTATTTATTTGAACACAAGCTCCACCAAATGCATTCTCGACATACTTGAAATCTTAAAAAATTATGAGGATAAAGGAGGAAAAGTTAAAGTCGTTTGGTATTACGATAAAGAAGACCCTGATATGATTGATGAAGTTGAAGATTTTGAAGCTGAATCGGGTATTAAAATTGAACTCAGGGAATTCAACTAATTTCTTTAAGAATAAGAAAGGCTGTCAATTTTGACAGCCTTTCTTATTCTACTTTATAATTTCTACCCAGCCGTGAGGATCGGGTTCGTCACCGTATTGAATAGCTACTAATTTATTGTAAATTTGTGTAGAAACAGGGCCTGCTTTTCCGTCTTTGCAGAATACATATTTTCTATCTTTATCAATGTCGTAAATTTCGCCTATAGGCGAAATTATAGCAGCAGTGCCGCAGGCACCAACTTCCTGGAATGTATCCAGTTCATCAATATCAACAGGCCTTCGCTCAACTTTTAACCCCAAGTCTTCAGCCAACTGCATGATACTCATATTGGTAATTGATGGCAATATTGAATCAGATTTCGGAGTAATATATGTATTGTTCTTTATACCAAAGAAATTTGCTGCTCCAATTTCATCAATGTATTTTTTATGAACAGAATCGAGATACATAGGCGATCCGTATCCTTTATCGTGAGCTTTTTTTATCCCGCGTAAACTGGACGCGTAATTTCCTCCCACCTTAATATTTCCTGTTCCAAGTGGCGCTGCACGGTCTGAATCCCTAATAACAGCTATCTTTACAGGATTAAATCCTTCTTTAAAATAAGGCCCCACGGGCGAAGTAAAAACAAGAAACAAATATTCATCGGCAGGGCTGACTCCTACCTGTGCTCCTGAACCAATTAATAATGGCCTTAAATACAACGAGGCTCCTGTTCCGTATGGTGGAACAAATCGTTCGTTCAATAATACTGCTTTAGTTATCGCTTCTTTAAAAATATTTTTTGTAATCGGTTGCATCAATATTCCATGAGCTGATCGTTCCATACGTTTAAAATTTTCTTCCCAACGGAACAATCGTATTTTACCATCTTTACCCCGGTAAGCTTTCATTCCTTCAAAAGCCTGCTGTCCATAATGTATAGCTGTTGCCGCGATATGAATATTGAAATATTCCGATGACGAAATTTCCAGCTCACCCCATTTACCGTTGCGGTAGTAACATCTGATATTATAATCGGTTTTTAAATACCCGAAAGGGAGCTTGCTCCATTCTAAATTTACCATAACATTGAAATTTTAGTTTGAAAATTGCGAATCAAAGATACCATTTTGAATCTAAAAACAGGGGTTAAAAAACCTATTTCACAACAGGTTTTAGTAAACAACCACCACCAAAGGTGGTGGCTTTTAAAAACTTTTAACTCTAAAAGAGTTTATAATCTTTATCTTCTTCTTCATTTTTCTTTTC
>MENK01000017.1:123129-128957 GCA_001768235.1 Bacteroidetes bacterium GWB2_32_14 | reverse complement strand
ACCATGCTACTAATTTAAAAAAATTTAGTTAGCAAAGCTAAAACATACATTACCACCGTCAAAGACGGTGGTTTTTTAGATTCTAATAAATTAAAAGATAAAAAAGGTAATTCCACCCCTTTTATCCACCGCTAGCGGTGGACAGGAAAAGTGGAAGAAAAATTAAAAAGTGAACAAGGCATTTAAACATATGATGAGTGTTAGCACAAGAACAGATTTCGTTCTGAAATTTGCTGTTGTGATATGTTTTGCAATGCTTTTACAATTAAAAAACACCCATGCACAGGTAATATCCAATAGTGGAGCAAATATAAGCTTAACAGGAGGTGTTGTGGTAAATACCGATACCGTTGCAAATATTTCAGGGTCTATTACTAACAACGGAATCCTTAACCTTTCCGGCGATTATATAAATGCTGCCACAACAAGTGGTAACGGGTATTTTAATTTGGCCGGGGACTGGATTAACACGGGTACATTTAACCCTGATGCAAGTACGGTTCAGTTTAATGGGAACAACAATCAAACAATTACCAAAGCCGGAGGCGAGAGCTTTTACAATCTGGTAATTAATAATTCCGGCGCAGCCTCGAATAATCGAATTCTGTTGCCCCAACAGGTTACAGTATCTAACAGGCTTACCTTATCGCTCGGAAATATCGACCCCGGAGTTAACACCTTATTTCTAACCAATCCGGCTTCATCCGCTTTAAACTATACATCGGTTACCGGCAGCCGTGTATTAGGTAAGTTTGAACGTGGAATTAACGCGGCTGACAATTATCTTTTCCCTATTGGAAGCGCCGACAATTACAACCCTTTAAATTTGAAACCAAATTCATTACCAACAGCAGGTTCAATACTTTCAGAATTCATTTCTTCCGATCCGGGAAACCTGGGTTTACCTTTAGTTGATGCGGGAACCCCGTTACAAGAAGATAGTGTTGAAGTAGATTCAGCCTTTAATGATGGTTACTGGAGCCTGACATCCAAGAATGGCTTTTCGAGCTCAAATTACACTATTCATTTAGATGGTGCAGGATTTATCCCTTCGATCCAGGATATAACCCGGATTATTAAACGGCCTAAAGGAGGAGATTGGTTATTGGACGGATCGCATGGCGATGCTGTTGGAACTGTAACATATAGAAATAACTTAACAGGAGATATCCTGGGTACCGGCAATGATTTTGCCGTGGGGCATGTATCTCCGCGAATAAGGATTCAACCCCAAAGCATCGCCGTTTGCGATGGAGAAGATGCCTGGTTCTCGGTTGTTGCAACGGGTAAAAACCCGCTGACATATCAATGGCAGGAACACAGGCTTATTGGTGGTTGGAGTAACCTTTCTGATGGTGGCATATACTCCGGTACTAAAACAAACACCCTGTTATTGTCCCCAACAGACCTAAGCATGAATGGGTATAAGTATAGGGTTATTGTAACAGATGCTAACGGGAATTTTAAAATAAGCAATTCGTCAGCAACATTAACTGTAAATCCTATTCCTGTTGCCACAGCAACACCACAAACAGACACATTATGTAATAACAATACAACGAACGTTTTAATTACCAGCGATGTATTAAATACAACATTTACATTAGAAGTAATCCGTGCAGGAAACATTTTAGGAGCCACTACAATTTTAACCGGGGGAAATACAATACAACAAATCTTAAACAACCCTACCAATACTTACGATTATGTAGTTTATCGTATTGTCCCGACCGGCCCATTTTCTACTTATTGCCAGGGAATTGCAGATACTGTTCGTATTTATGTTAATCCAACACCAGAGGTTACTGCAACCGTTTTCAGAGATACCATTTGTAACGATACATACGATCGGGTAACACTAAGATCACAAAGTGTGTTTACAAACGGAGAAGTAAAATTTGATTATTTTTCGATTCCAACAGGAGGAGTAACAGGTAACTCATCCGGTTCAAATCTTACAAACCAGTATGTTTTCGAAGATTCATTACATAACCCGACAGGATTACCCGGTCCACCAGCTACACCTCAAACAGTAACTTATTACATAACCCCGAAAATTGAGGCTTTAGGTTGTATTGCCGGATCGGAAGTAACAGCTATGGTTACTGTTCACCCAACAGCTGATACTTATTTTGAATATGGTGTAAATAATGAATTTACCGAAGACAGCGTAACCTGCTACCTCGATTCAGATGGTTATGCTACTCTCGTTGCTCAAAACGGGATAAATGTCTTTACGTATGCATGGGATGATCCATTGAATCAAACATCATTCTTTGCCGACAGTTTGCCTATAGGAGTTCACACGGTTACTGTAACAGACAACCAGGGCTGTACAACAACCGAATCGATAGAGATAAAACAACCAGGCAGGTTAACCCCTGTATTGGCAGATAAAGACCAGGTATCGTGTTTTGGTTTACAGGATGGATATATTATTATGTCACAAACAGGTGGTAATGGAGCATATTCATATAGTTGGGAAGATGAAGATATTTATACTCCCAGCCCTTTATCAACTGATTCTGCAATTGTAAATTTATCCGGAGGATTTTACTTTTTAACCCTTACCGACTACAAAAATTGTACAATTGACACAACTATACTGGTTTATGAACCGGGACAGGTTTCATTGCCATCGTATGACTGGGATAATGTTACCTGTTATGGAATGGATAATGGATGGATTAAATTTACAACCGTTGGCCCCGCCGATACAATAATTTGGGTTGATGATGGATTTTTAGGAACTGAACGATATAATTTACCTCCGGGAAATTACTCTGTTGTTTTAAAATCAACATCTGAATGTGAAGCATCCGGAAATATTGTAATAAGCGAGCCCCCGTTACTGGAATCTTATACAGAATCAACAAGTATTTATTGTGCGGGAGATGCCAACGGCACGGCCAAAGTTTCTGCATGGGGAGGTAACGAAGGTGAATATACTTACTCATGGAATAATGGAGCAACCAGTGATTCTATTTATGGCCTCTCGGGAGGAGAATATTACGTTACTGTTACCGATACACGTGGATGCGAAGTTGTTGATACATCAACAATTGATGAGCCTCCTCCATTCTGGTCAACCCTGGTTTCAACAGACGTAACCTGCTTTGGCAATCAGGATGGATCAATAGAATTAACATCTTCCGGTGGAAACGGAACCCATAGCTATTTATGGTCATCGGGCGACACGACTGCGGTTATTAATAACCTTGGCCCCAATATTTATACTGTAACAATAACCGATGAAAGAAATTGTAAAATATATAATTCTGATACCATACTCGAACCCGATGAATTAGTTGCCGAAATTATCAAAACAGATATCAGTTGTTATGGTAATGCCGACGGAACAGCCGAAGTTCTTATTAGTGGAGGAAATGGAGGATATTCAATTTTATGGTCGAATAATGAAGTAACTAATTCCATTTACAACCTGTCACAGGGAAATTATTCTGTAAATATTTTGGACAATAAAGGGTGTTCAACATCAAACGCTGCAGAAATTAAAGAACCTGAACAAATTGAAACAAATTTACAAAAAATCAACATTACCTGTTTTGGATATAATAACGGAGAAATTTCCTTATCCCCAACAGGCGGAGTTTTGCCATATTCATACACCTGGAGCCACGATGCATTATTAATCGACAGCGTAGCTACATCGCTTGAACCCGGAACATATACTATTTCTGTTACAGATAAGAACAACTGTGTTGAAACACAGGCGCTTGAAATAACGCAGCCCGACCCTCTTATAGCCCAGGTAACAAAAGGAGATATTACTTGCTTTGGCTATCAAGATGGTTATATTTCAATAGATATGTATGGAGGCACTCCTGCATATATTTACCAATGGGAAAACGGAACTCTCGAACCTTCAGCATCCATGCTGGGTGAAGGTGATTATGCTATCCATATATTCGATGCTCAAAATTGCCATATAGATACAATTGTTCAAATAATTGAACCGGAACAACTGGCTATAAATCCAGAGATTGTGCGTTCATCCTGCCCCGATATCCAGGATGGATCGGTAGTACTCAATATAAGCGGCGGAATGGGATACTACAATATTCTCTGGAGTAATGGATTAACCGTTGACAGCATAAGCACTATCCGATCGGGACGATATGAAATCAGTATTCAGGATGAAAACTTATGTGAACTCACATCAATGATAACAGTACCCAGCGGAACAGAATTTTGTATAACGATTCCAAATGCATTTACTCCAAATGATGATGGAATTAACGATTTCTGGAGCATTTATGATATGGAAGAGCTATACCCCAATGCAGAAATTGAAGTTTTTGATCGAAGGGGTGTTCGTGTATTTTACTCGAAAGGATACAAAGAATCACAATTCTGGGACGGAACATATAATGGGAAAGATCTTCCTATGGATTCGTACTATTATATCATTTACCTAAAAAATGGATTAAGCCGTATTTCAGGTACTATAACCTTAATAAGATAAAAAATCCTGTTTAAATTTGATTGTTGAATGATTTCAATACAATAAATTCCTGGCTCTGGTTTTGATACTGGCAAGTACCGTTTGG
This sequence comes from Bacteroidetes bacterium GWB2_32_14, assembly GCA_001768235.1. GTDB lineage: Bacteria > Bacteroidota > Bacteroidia > Bacteroidales > UBA12077 > UBA12077. The sequence goes on along the minus strand of MENK01000017.1, from coordinate 124,386 downwards.
TATCCGGATTTTTTCAATCCTGATCAGTCCCCGAAGCAGCGCAAATGAACTGTCTGAAATAACGGGAATAACCTGTTTTAATAACAATTTCGCTAAATCACCGGGAGAGAAATCAGTTCATTGCACCCTGATGGTTCTATACCAATTCTTCCTGGAGCACGGTAATATCCTTATATTTTTCTACTCGTTCATTTGGTTCAGGAATTGACATAGCTATCAGTTCTGCAATATCCAAAACCTGAACAGAGGCTACTTTTATAAATGTTTTCTTACACAAAGGGCAAGCTGTTGCAATAACATCGGGGTTTGTCCGGGTAAGTTCATCAACAACATCCTTAGCAATTCGGGAACGATTTGTAGCTTCAATTTCAAGATTCCCAAGGCTTCCCCCGCAACATAACGAATCTTGCTTTTCGTGTTTTGTAACTATTAGTTTTGCAATCTGTGTAAGTAGTTTTCTTGGTTCATCATATATTCCTGCTCCACGTCCAAGTTCGCAAGGATCGTGATAAACTACTTTTTTATTATCTGCCTGTACAGGTAAAAGTTTTTGATCAACCAGCCGGTTTAAATATTGTGTATGATGCAAAACTTCTATTCCCAGGTTATAATCTTCAGAAAAAACCTTGAAACAAATAGGGCACGATGTAACTATTGTTTTGGCCCCGGATTCAACAATTCGTTTTTTATTAAAACCCATTAATTGTTCCATAGCCTTTAAATTACCTGCCAGTTTTTGCGGGCGGCCGCAACAAACCGAACCATCCTCATCCATAAACCAATAGTTTATTTTTGCTTTACGAAAAATTTTAATCATCGAACGGGTAATTCCCGGAGTCAGATGCGACATACAGCCGGCAAAATAAATAACATCCGGTTTAGCCTGATAATTGATTTCTTCTAAGTACGAAAAATTACCTTGCTTGTTATTCGCCTGATTTATTCGTTGAGCCAGCCTTTGATTTGTTGTTGTAATTCCAACCGGGCAGTTCTCTTCGCAACGTCCGCACATTAAGCAATTCAGCGCATCGTAAGAATTTATTTCTTTATCCCTGACTGATTTTAAAAAGTAACTCGCGGGAGTATTTTTACTTACACCGGAAGACGACATCTGGCAAGGATCGATACAGATTCCGCAGCGTGAGCAGGCATGAAGCTCCACATCGGCAAAAGAATCGAATGTTTGTTTCGATTTTACTCCCCATTTTCGTAATGCAATAAGCAGGATTTCTGTAGGAATATGCATGTACCGCGAAA
>MENK01000017.1:0-123092 GCA_001768235.1 Bacteroidetes bacterium GWB2_32_14 | reverse complement strand
CGGTTACCCAAATTCTGTGTTAAAAATCCACCCGTATTATGTAATGAAGCCGTTGTACTTTCAGCTAATAAACGCAAAGGGAAAATTAACCAAAGCGATGTTAATGCAAATTTATCACCCAATTTTAGGGATGTTGTTTTTTTCATCCCGAACAACTTCGAATAAAATCGTTTAAAATAAGCAAGAGCAACACCGGTAAGAATAAACAATAAAATAAAATCCATTGTAAATGTTAATGCTTCTCCAAATAACATCCCCGTTTTATTATGTACAAAATACTCGAAAAATATTGGTACATATACCGGATTCGAAAAGCTGTTGTAATAAACCCATGTTTGAATATGTCCGCCAACAATTAATAAAAGCCATCCAAATGCAAGGCTCATGTGCATATAACCAAGAACTTTGTTTGTTTTAAATATGTTGTGATGCAATAAGCTTTCAATAAAAGTCTCTTTTATTGCCTGAATTGATTTCACAGAAAAAATATTTTTCCGAATCCGGGCCTTATCTTCTTTTTCAAGTTTGTAAACCCAAACGGCAAATCGAACAAACAAATATGCCAGCAGGGCAATTAAGCCAATAGTAAATGGCCATACAAAATAACTAGATTTCATGATTTTCGATTTTAGTTAAAGCATCACGTACTTTTAAAATAATATTCCGGTTATTAACCCCCCTGGGGCAAACCAAAAAACATTTACCACAGAGCATACATTTTTCTGCTTCGGTTGCTATTTCGCTAACCAGCCCACGACGAATAAACATTTTCAGTTTTCGGATATTAAAATCGGTGAAATTACCTGCCGAACAAGTTGCTGTGCATGAACCACAAAAAATACAAAGATTAAAGCTCGGTTCGTTTTCAAGCAAATAATTTAATATCCGTTTATCGGTTTTATCGTAATCGATAACTCTGGCTTCGTTTATTTTAAATCCAAAAACTGACATTCTTCTAGTTTAATAAAATCCTGTGTTGCAACTCGTATTCTTTCAAATAACAATTTATTTTTGTTACCGCGGCACGTGCATCTGTAAACGTGTATTTTATCGACATTGGTCCGCTGCATGTACCGGCAAAAAATACTCCGGGCATATTCGAAACATTCGACAAAGTATGATCATCTTCGGGTTTTAAAAATCCGCTTTCGCGCATCTTTAAATTCAATAGTTTCGCAATTTCTTTGGTACCTTTCGATGGTTCCATTCCCACAAGCAATACCAGCAGATCAACTGTCATTTTTAATGGCCGGCTGGTTAATGTGTCTTCAACTTTAAGAATTATTCGTTTATCAATTGTTTCATTTGCTTCCGACAATCGGCCCCGGATGAAATTGATCCCATATTTTTTTTGTGATTCCAGGTACAGTTCTTCAAAGTGTGTATCGAACATGCGCATATCCATGTAAAAATTGAAAATTTCGGCATCAGGAATAAGTGTTTTAAGCTCCATAGCCTGCTTAACCCCGGTAACACAACATACATTAGAACAATAATGATTGTTAACTTTCTCGTCGCGCGAGCCTACACAATGAATAAACCCGATTCGTTTAGGATTTATGCCTGATGGTGTTTTTATTTCTCCTTTTTCTGCGAATATTTTTTCAAGGTCGTATGATGTAATTACGTTTTCGTAAATTCCGTATCCAAATTCTTCTTTTCGGTGAGCATCAAAAAGATCAAAACCTGTAGCAACAAGAATGGCATCAGCAATAATTTGTTTTTGATTGTCAAGAACAATTTCGTAATGTTTATTAATTTTTTTTATCCCGCTGATTTTCGAATTATAAATTACATTCACTTCCTGTAACTCAAGTCCGTGTTCAAGGAATGATACAATTTCATTTCCTTTACGCAAATTAGGAAACAGAACGGTCCAGTCGTTCAAATGCCCCCCAAGCTGACTTTCTTTTTCGAGTACCGTAACCGAATACCCTAATGCCGAAAGCTGAACGGATGCTTCCATCCCGGTAATTCCGCCACCTATTACAACAACTTTTTTACCCATAATCAGTAATTTATATTCGCGGGACATTCAGGAATTGGCATTTGCCTTCCGTCCCTGGTTTTGTATTTGTCTTCTATAGAAAATTCTATTCCCAGTTTATGCAATAATGGTTCCGACTGAATCTGATGATACTGTAATCCCAAATCCCAGGGATTATATCCCATTACCAGGCCGGCAAGCTCTTCGTATGTTAATACCGGTATCCCCTGCTGATTTTCTCCGTAAGTTTTCCCTTCCATTTCTGAAATGGTATATTGCCACTTATCCATAAACATGGTACACCCGGGACAGTTTGCAAGAATCAAATCGGGCTTATAAGGCTCCATTGAATCGAATTTCTTTTTCGAATTTGCAATAGAATACCCTCGATTTGCCTGTACAAGGTATTGCCTGAACCCAAAACCGCAACAATGGCGGCGCTCGGGATAATCTATAACTTTACCTCCCCATGCATCAATCATTCCTGCTAAAACTTCAGGGAATTCTGCTCCTCCTACTCCATATTTTGGGAACATCTTGGAATAATGACAACCGATATGTTCGACAATATTCAAAGGTTTGCCTGTTATTGGATTTACTAACCTGTATTTTGCTTTTTGGGCTATTTCGTCTTTGAACTTATAAATGATATCGCTTGCATGGGCCATGTTTTCCGGAATATCGAATTCACGGCCTGTGGCTTTAAATAGATTTTCACGTGTTTTTGCAAGTACTTCGGGAAAATGTTTCCAGGTTTCAATTATCTCGGTATAAATTCCAAATGACGTAACACACGAGATAATAATGTTTTTATACCCCGACTCTTTCATCATTGAAAAGTGTCTTGCTACAACTGTCATTATGGTTTCAAAAGATACAATATCGGAATGGTAACCTATTCCTGTGCAAGTAGTATGATTTGGATCATCAAAAACATCTTTCCCTAAATCGTCTTTTAAAAGTCTTAAAAAAAACTCTTCAGATGCAGGAAAAAAACTCTGACGGATACAACTTCGAACATAATAGTAATGATCGTCAGCTATATCTTTCTGATAATCTTTCCAGATTTGTTTTTTACCTTCGTCTTTCATTATTTACCATGATTATCGGAATTACAAGTATAAACATGCCTGAAGTATTCGTTATCAATTCCTTCTTTTTTAAATTCCAGGCCCATTTCTCCCGCTTTTTTTTCCGAATAATTTTCTATTTCACCATATAGTTTATATCCGCCTGTTACTTCAAATATTTTATCGAGTTCGTCTAAATTTTTTTGATGAATCTCGCGTAAAGCACCAGAACCTTTTTTCTTTAAATTACCTCCCAGCCTGTCCATTACATCATCGATGTTATTAAAAATATGCTCCCAAATTGGCCCTTGTTCGGGATGCATTTTTGGATCTACAGCATACGTTGGAACGCAATACCCGTATTTAAGGATATTTTCGCCAACAGTACGTTTAATAGCAAACTGCTGGCGGCCTTTTTCTGAATCGGTAAAATATCCCAGTTTTTGAGATAATGTACGTAAAGCCATAATTACTAATGCCGGTGTATTTCCGCGCGGACAACGTGTTTTGCAAGACATACACTGCCCACAATACCAAATGGTTTCGCTTTTAAGCAAAGCTTCTGTTTTTTCTTCATCTTTGGTTTGAATGGTATCAACTATTTCGCGGGGATCATATTTATAAAACTCTGCGGCAGGACAAATAGCAGTACAAACGCCACAATTCATACACGCGTTAAGGCCTTCTTCAAAACGAATATCCTGTAATAGTAAATCGTAGAGTTTTCCCATACATTCTGTTTAAAGTTGAATCTTATCCCAACTTGTCAAAAATATATGGTTTAACAATCATAGTAAACAGTTAAAAAACGTAAATTCTATGGGTATAAATACTTATCGCGTGGACAACCAGCATTTTAGCCCACTATCTCCTCTTGTTATCATTTTTTTATCAGGGTATAATATCTTTTTTTAAAGAACCCTTTACTTCGCTCTTTTTTTTTCGTAATTTATCAATCCGTAAACTTTCTCATTTAAATACATAGAAATATGAAAAAAACGTACTTAATAGTCATTTTTATCGCCGGCCTTTTCTTTTCAACAAACGCGCAATTTCTAATGAAAAGCGAAACGCATATTTTAAAAACCGGCGACGAACATTATTTTAATATTACAAATAATGTTGACGAAGGCCCTGTTGGCGGAGCTCAAACCTGGGACTATTCTAAAATCGAAACACAATCACAGCTAACAAGTTATATGTATGATGCTTCAATAACTCCTAATAGTATTGATATTCCTAATGCAAATACGGTACTTGAAGAATTTGGCACAAAGTTTTATTTTAAAACATCCGGTAATATAATTGAACAATATGGTACAGTAAGTGCAAATAATACAATAACCAAATACGATAAACCTTTTGTAAAAATGATTTTTCCCTTTGAGTATGGCGATGTTTACTCTGGTAATTTTTCAGGAACCATCGAAGGAAATAATTCGATACAACCTTTCGAAGGAAGCTATCTTCTTGAAGCTGACGCTTATGGTACATTAATATTACCTACAGGTATTTATGATAATGTAATCAGAATAAAGACCGTAAAAGAACAACGTTTTAATAACTCGAAGTGCAATTGTGGTATTGTTTCGTACAAATGGTATTCAAAAGATGTACGTTATCCTTTATTAACCATAATTAAAAGTCAATCTAATGAGGGCTCAAAAACCATTCAAACAGCATATTATTCGAAATACAAACTAAATGAATCTCCGGAAAATGAAAAAGTTGAATTTGAAAATATTTCCGCAACTATTTACCCAAATCCTTTTGGCGAAAATCTTAATGTTGACTATTTAATAAAAAATGATTGTGAAGTAGAAATCCAGATTTTTGATACCTCCGGAAAAAAAGTTTACACTTCTCAAAAACAAGCTCAAAAAGCTGGTTTTTATACCAAAACAATTGGCAGGGAACAATTGGGAGATCAATTGGGTATTTATTATATAAGAATAGATGCAGGCAACGAATCGGTATTAAAAACAGTAATTCGAAGCGGGGAATAATTCCTTAAAAAATTCTATAAAATAAAAACCCGGGAGTTGTGAAGTGAAGTTACCCCGGGTTTTTCAGGTTTTTAATTATGGATTAACCTTGATTGTTGACCAGGTATCTTTAATATCTAAGCTAATGTTTGTTTGTGGGTTTTGTTCCTTGTTATTTATTAAAATAGATTTTACAGCTACCTGTTCGGTAATAAAATCCGACAACTCTTTATACGTTACATTTCCATTGGTTTCCTGTAGTTTCTTGAGCAAATAATAAGTAAACATCCCGTGTTGTTTGTCTTTGTATGGAAGCGAAGATTCGTCACCACTACTGGCAGCGAACACAACCATGTTCCCATTAAAAATATTTTCTTTGGGTTTTACTTTTACCCCACGTGCAGCAACCAATCCCTGGTTACGAGCTCCACCACTAAAACAGGCATCAAGAAAAACTGTTACACGTTGTGTTGGAAATTCTGTAAGTTTTGCATAAACATCATTCAAATTTAAAGCAAACTCTAAATCCCCTCCGCTCACATCAACAGGAATAATATAAGGCTCCTGTGTTGTTTCATCAGGAAAACCATGCCCGGCATAATAAAAGAAAATATCTGCTTTCCCCTTAGTAATGCTGGCTATCATATTAATTTTGTTTAATGCACGATGCATCTGGATAGCTCGGGCATTTGTCAAGAAAATGATATTCTCTTCGGGTATTCCTAAAATATGTTTCGCGTATTCCTGGAACATTTCAGCATCACGAACTGCAAAATCAACGTTGGCTTCGGAGCGTAATCCCAATTGAAAACTGCTGTAATCTTCGTTCCCGATAATTAATGCATATCGGTCGGGGTTGGGTTTAATACCAACAGGTTTTATTACATCAACATCAATAATTCCCGGCACAACGGCTGTAGTTGATTTTGTAACTGTTGTTACCGGTTTTGTTTGTGTTACGGGCTTGTTTTTTAACAAATGATCATCAGGATCTTCTGTGTCTTTCTGGCTCTCAGAAGTCGATTTCATTGCTATTGCTGTTCCCGGGATTTTTAATGATGAAATATCCCATACATTCATGTCGAAAGTAAACTCCGATGTAATTGCTTTTGTTCCATCAGGACTGAAATTAACATAAGCTACTTTGTCTTTTTGCTTGTCAGAGCTGTAAACTATCCTCCCGGTTTCTACTTCCCACAGGATAAAAAACCTGTCGTGCCCGCCACTAATAAGATATTTAGCATCGTTGCTAAAGGCAAGATTATAAATAATGTGTTTATGTCCGAGCAGGGTGTTGTATTCAATACCATTTTTCCAAATCTGAATTTTCTTATTATCACTTCCGGTAGCAATATATTGCCCATCGGGACTGTATGCAACGGCACGAACCCATGCTTTTGTTTTTATTACGCGTAACTCGTTACCATCGGGGACACTCCATTCGCGAATTGTTTTATCGGCACTACCTGAAACTACTTTTTTACCATCGGGACTAAATGCAACAGATGAAACCTGGTCGCGATGCCCTTTAAAATCCTTTAAAAATACACCCATCTGAATATCCCAGAGTTTTACCATTTTATCAATACTTCCTGTAATAGCGTATCGTCCATCAGGGCTGATATCAAGAGAAAGAATCTGGTCGCGGTGACCTTTCATTTCACGAACCATTTTCCCGGTGTTCACATCCCACAAACGAACACGTTCTTCACGGCCAGCTGAAACAATATAGCGGCCATCCGGAGTAAATTTAACAGCTAAAGCCCATTCTTTATTCATCATCTCGCGAATGGGATTTCCGGTTCGTGCATCCCATAAAACAATGCGATCGTCGGTTCCTCCGGTTGCAACGAATCGTGAATCAGGGCTATAAGCTATACAAAGAACTTTATGTCCTTTTTTTGTGAACTTTTGCGTTAAACTTATCTGTGCTATTCCTGAAAAAGAAAATAATACAAGTAAGAGTACGATCAGAAATTTTGTTCTCATGATTAGGAATATTTAATTTAAAATTTTTTTAGAATCAAAAATGGTAAATTGAGTATTTACTATCAAACAAATAATATACCATTGTTAAACAAATCACATTATTCATTTGCAATATAAACAAATGATTATGATTACAGACATTTTAATATAAATATTATTTGCAAATTTAAACACGAACCATAAAAATTAAAAGGAAAGTTTGAATAATTTTGGGTTTTATCAGATTCAAAAATGATTATTAAAACACGAGGAATCGTTTTACATCATATAAAATACTCCGAAACGAGTGTTATTGTAACTGTATTTACAGAAAATTATGGCAGGCAGTCATTTTTAATCAAGGGCGTGCGAAGTAAAAAATCGAAAATCAAAGCAAACATTCTACAACCGCTTTTTTTGCTTGATATGGAAATATATTACAAGGCAAACCGCGACTTACAAAGTGTTAAAGAAATTCAGAATGCTTTTATATTTAGCTCCATACCTTATGATTTGCGAAAAAGCTCAATAGCCATTTTTATTGCCGAAATTCTGTATAAAACTATTCGAGAGCAGGAAGCAAATAAAGAATTATTCGATTTTTTATATCATACTATTCAATATCTTGATATAAAAGATAAAGGGATTTCAAATTTTCATATTTACTTCTTAATCCAGTTAACAAGATACCTGGGATTTTACCCGGGGAATACTTACCTGGAAAAGGATTGCTATTTTGATTTAAAAAACGGGAGTTTTGTTCAAATAAAACCGGTTCATCCATTTTATATGAATACCGAATACAGCAAACTGTTTAGCACGATGATTCCTTTTTCTACCAGCCAAAACGAAAATGAAATTTTGAGTTATACCCAAAGAATGGGCTTGCTTGAGAAAATTCTGGAATATTATTATTTACATAACGAAGGAGTTTCAAATATAAAATCATTAAGTGTTTTAAAAGAGGTTTTCCATTAATCCATCATCAGGATATTTTGGTAAAAGAGAAACTACAGTTAGCCAAAAAATTTCAAAAAGAATACCAGCATAAAGAAAAACAATTCAACTTTGTTGAAAAATTTTTTGCCTGACTCTTACATGTTTATATCACCAAATATGCATTAAATGGCTAAAGTAAATTGAATAAAAGTAACTTGCTAAAGATATTTTTATACATTTGCGTTCCTTAAAAAGAAAAGATTGGATTAGGGTATGATAAAAACAAAATTATCGAACATAGGGAAAGATATTTTTACTGTAATTTCTGAATTAACTCAAGACAGCAACATTATTAATCTTGCAAAAACATCACCCGATTTCTCTTGTAGCAAAGAATTAACAGATTTAGCAGTTAAATATTTCGGTGAAGGATATAATCAATACGTCCATGTTGACGGGTTAATGGAACTCCGGGAAGCTGTTTCGGAGAAAACGGAAAAACTATATGGTATAAATTACAATCCTCAAAATGAAATAACAGTAACAGCAGGAGCAACCCAGGCAATGTTTGCAGCAATTAGCTCGTTTGTAGGCGAAGGTGATGAAGTTGTACTTTTTGAACCTGCTTACAGCAGTTATGTACCTGCAATTGTCAGCAATGGCGGAAGGCCGGTATTTGTTCAGCTAAAAAGGCCCAATTATTATATCGAATGGGAAGATGTTCAGAAAGTTATCAATAGCCGTACAAAGTTGATTATAGTGAATACTCCGCATAATCCTACCGGGGCAGTTTTTACAGAAGAAGACGTGGCCCAGTTGCGTAAAATTACAAATGGTACTAAAATACTGGTGTTAAGCGATGAATCTTTTGAGCATCTTGTATTTGATAGAAAAACCCACCAGAGCATTTCAGGTAATTCACAATTAGCTGAACGAAGTATAATCATCTCTTCATTCGGGAAAACATTTAGTATTCCAGGCTGGAAAATCGGATACTGCATGGCTCCGGAAAAATTGATGAACCAGGTTCGAAAAACGAACATGTTCCAGGTAAATTCAGTAAATGCTCCATTGCAATATGCTCTTGCCGATTTTCTAAAAACAAATATCAGTTATGAAGCAATAGCTAATCAATACGAAGAAAAAAGAAATCTTATTTTAAACCATTTAATGGATTCCCGTTTTGAAATTGTGCCATCACGGGGAACTTTTTACCAGCTGCTTGATTACAAGGCGATAAGCAATGAAAAAGATACAGAATTTGCCCGGAAAATAATTGATAATTACGGTGTAGCATTATTCCCTCTATCGGTTTTTTATCACGATTCTATTGATAATAAAATCGTAGGATTAAATTTTGCACGCGAAAATGATATCTTAATTGATGCCTGTTCAAAGCTAAAGAAGATACAAATTCAATAAATTGATTTTCTTGTACTCTTAAAAATTTAGAAAAAACCAAATATTCGTTATATTTGGTTTTATTTTTTATAGATTTTTTGAGTTTAAAGAAATACAATGCAAATAATAAATTCCATAGTAACCTGGATCAATTTTAAACGACTTTATCAGGTCGATTTATTTAAAAAATTCCCATTCGATGCACAACAAGAAGTTCTTTTTAAACTCATAAGCCAGGCAAAAAATACCGAATTTGGAAGGAAACATCATTTTAATTCAATCCGAAGTATTAAAGAATACCAGGAAAGAGTTCCTGTGCAAACATACGAATCTCTAAAACCCTATGTTGACAGGCTAATGCAGGGAGAACAAAATATATTATGGCCCAGCGATATTAAATGGTTTGCAAAATCATCAGGCACTACCAGCGATAAAAGTAAATTTATACCTGTATCCCGAGAGGCTCTTGAAGATTGTCATTTTCGTGGAGGAAAAGATGTTCTTGCACTTTATACCGCAAACTACCCTGAAACAGAACTATTCTCTGGTAAAGGGCTAACCCTCGGGGGAAGCCACCAGATTAATAAAGTAAACAATGAATCATACTATGGTGATTTGTCGGCAATATTAATTGAAAATTTACCATTCTGGGCTCATTTTATAAAAACACCCAGCCAGGAAATAGCTCTCATGAGCGAATGGGAAGAAAAACTCGATAAAATTACCGAAGCAACAATTAAAGAAAATGTTACAAGTATTGCCGGAGTTCCTTCCTGGACATTAGTATTGCTTAAATATATTGTCGAAAAAACAGGCTCAAAAAATATTCTTGATGTTTGGCCAAACCTTGAGCTATTTACTCACGGGGGAGTAAGTTTCCAGCCATACCGCGAACAATTTAAAATACTTATCCCTAAGAAAAACATGAACTACATGGAAACCTATAATGCTTCGGAAGGTTTCTTCGCTATTCAGGACTATCCTACACGTGACGATATGTTGTTGATGCTGGATTATGGAGTCTTCTTTGAGTTTATTCCAACCGACGAACTTGATAAGGAAACTCCTAAAGCGTTTCATATCGATGAAGTCGAATTAAATAAAAATTATGCAATAGTAATTTCTACAAACGCGGGGTTGTGGAGATACATGCTCGGTGACACAGTTACTTTTACATCAAAATATCCTCATAAAATTAAAATCAGCGGACGCACGAAACATTTCATTAATGCATTTGGCGAAGAAGTGATTATCGATAATGCCGAAAAAGCATTAAAAATCGCATGCGAAAAAACAAATGCAATGATTAAAGATTATACTGCCGCCCCAATATTTATGCAATCCGACAGTAAAGGAGGACATCAATGGCTCATTGAATTTGAACGGGAACCAAAAGATATTGAAGAGTTTGCCAATATTCTTGATGTTGCATTACAGCAGGTCAATTCCGATTACGAAGCCAAACGATATAAAAACATTACTTTAACCAGGTTAAAACTTACAAAAGCAAAACAGAATCTTTTTTATCAATGGTTAAAAGAGAAAGGAAAAACGGGCGGGCAAAACAAAGTACCACGACTTGCCAATAACCGTCAATATATTGACGAACTGCTTATTTTAAACGAAAAAATATAAGAAATTCATGCCCCTTTTTATTCAAATAATTCTTTTCGCTTGTTGCATCCATTCTCAGGAAATAAAAAATATTAAATTTATTAAAGACATTCAGGTAAAAGCTGATTTTATATCTACAGATCAGTTTAATAATATTTATGTTGTAAATAAAAACGAAACACAGAAAATATCAGCATCCGACAATTCTGTAACTTCATACTCGAATACGCTCACCGGTCAGATAAAATGGGTTGATACATCAGATCCTTTTCGTACAATGCTTTATTACAGCGATTTTAATTTGATTGTTTTTTTAAATAATAAGCTGGCAGAAATAACAGGTCCTGTTTACCTGAACGAATTAGGGCTTTATTCGGTTGGAGCAACCTGTTCGTCAATTAATGGAGGATTCTGGATTTTCGATCTCGATTTATTTCAGCTTGTTTACATTGACAAGAATCGTAAGCAGGCACAGAAAAGTTCAAATTTGCAAGCCTTACTTGGAAATATGAATGGATCATCAAAAATTTCAATGTTCGAAAAAAACGAATACATTTATCTTGGCATTCAAGGAAAAGGAGTTTTTCAATTTGATACCTACGGAACATTTATCAAGCTGTTTCCTATTGAAGATATTACATATTTTCAGGTAGTTGACAGCAATATTATTTATTATACAGGGAATAAACTAAAAGCATATAACACCATAGATTACGAAACAGTAACAATTCAGTTACCCGAGGAAAACGTTATACAATGCCGTATTGAAGGCTCAATAATTTTTTTATTAACAAAAAACAGAATTTCATTATACAACATAGATAAACTAAACACATTTAATTAACTTTATAGTGAAAAAAAGAAAAATTGAAAAAGACGAAAGTTTAAAGCGGGTTTTCCGGGGCACTATTTTATTTAATAAAAAAGAGATTCAGGCAATAAATCATTATTGTAAAAAATATAAAATTGAAAACAAATCAAAGATGATGCGAGAAATGATTATTGCTTCGGTGTTAAAAAAATTTGATGAGGATTATCCAACTTTATTTGAAAATACACCAAATCTATTTAATCAGAACGCAAACAGCCGATAAAGATTTATTATATGACAAAAACGATTAAAACAGGAGCAATGCATATTGCAATAGCCGGGAATATTGGTTCGGGAAAAACCACCCTTGCCGGATTATTATCGAAACATTATAACTGGGAAGCACACTACGAGGATGTTGATGAGAATCCTTACCTGAATGATTTTTATGAAGATATGCAACGCTGGTCGTTCAATTTGCAAATATTCTTTTTAAACAGCCGGTTAAATCAAATAGTAAAAATTCGCCAATCGGGCCGTACGGTTATTCAGGATCGTACCATATATGAAGATGCTTTTATTTTTGCTCCCAACTTACACGCTATGGGATTAATGTCAACCCGCGATTTCGACAATTACTTTACCCTCTTTAACCTGATGACCTCGTTAATTCAACCACCTGATTTGTTAGTTTACCTGCGGGCTTCAGTTCCTACATTGGTACACCAGATTCAAAAACGTGGCCGCGAATATGAAAATTCTATCCGGCTCGATTATCTGAAACGACTGAACGAACGCTACGAAGCATGGATTGAATCGTATAAACTTGGGAAAATTCTTATTATCGATGTTGATAATCTTAATTTTACCGAAGTACGCGAAGATTTGAGCCATGTTATCAGTAAAATTGATGCCCAGATACACGGGTTATTCTAAACATTTAAGAATTCTTAATAACTACAACCTATTCAAAAAATTTAAAAAAGAATTTATTACCTTTCGTTACAACCATATAGATGTTTATTTCGTCTTAAAGATGAGTAGCATCTAAATTTTAAATTATGAAAAGGGAAATAATTTTTTTAGTCGTTATCTTTAATCTCCTTTTTTCATCATGCGAAAAGGATGAATATACAAAACCAATAGAAGTAAGTTTCGGATTCACAATGGACTCATTACAGCTAACCGAATCGACCAAGTCGAGCTCCTTTACCATTGATAAAGGAAGCCTGGTTGTTGAAACATTAGAGTTTGACGGACGAAGAGAACAGGGCGACGATTACTTCTTTACTTCCGAGTTTTCAACCCCTCTGCAAGCCGGGTTGCATAACCAAATAATGAATCAGAATGTTTCATACGATATTCCACAAGGGATATACAATCGTATAGAATTAACCCTTTCTATTGGCTATGGAAACGAAAATGCACTTTGCCTCGAAGGTAATTTTAACCGTGGCCCTTTTGATGAAGTACCCGTTCTTTTTGAATATGCTTTTCAGGAACAGATTAGAATAAATGCCAGAAATAAAGAAGGTGGAGAACAAATTGTGCTATCAAAAGATAACCCGGTTAAAGCAACTGTTCGAATTAATGTCCCCAACTTATTTCAATTTGTAAATATGAATATGATTAAGAACGCGGAAACAGTTCAGATAAACGGACAAGAAGTAATTAGAATTAATAAAGAAACAAATAATACTATTTTCAATCTTATTGCAACAAAACTTGATAATTCAATACAGGTAGTCTTTGAGTAGTATGAAGGATGAAGATTGATTTGTACACCGGAGAGGAAATTCTGAAAGGATGCATAAATAATTCAAGGTTTTTTCAGGAGGTTCTCTACCGAAAGTATGCAAAGAAAATGTATGGTATATGTTTGAGCTATGCCGGGGAAAGAGAGTTGGCTCAGGATATATTACAGGAATCTTTTATTAAAATTTTCAAGAACATCAGGGAATTTAAATCAGAAGGTTCAATAGAAGGATGGATTCGAAGAATAGTATATAATACTGCAATCGATCATTTAAGGCAAAAATCCAGGTTGCAAAAATATATTTCAGAAAATGATGAACTTATTCAGGAAACAGAAGAAGCAACAGGGCTCGAAAACTTACAAACACAAGACATTCTTGAACAGGTGGCAAAATTGCCCGACGGAGCACGGATCGTTTTTAATTTATTTGTATTAGAAGGATATACTCATAAGGAAATAGCTCAGAAATTAGAAATTACAGAGGGAACATCAAAATCGCAGTTTAATCGTGCCCGAAAACTATTAATGGGGTTGTTAAATAAATTAAGTGCATAGCAAAATGGACTTTTTAAAGTGGTATAAAAACAAGATCGAATCAAATAACCAGGAACCGCCAGAGAATATTTGGGGAAACATTCAGGATGAGCTTGATATTGAAGAATCGTGGCTTTTTATAAAAACCCATCTTAATAAGAAATCATATATAAACAGACAATATCTTTTTGCTGCTGCCGCAACTATTTTGTTCTTTATTCTGGCCGGGGGGTATTGGTTTTTTAAACCCCAGTTAAAACAATATAAAATAGAACAACTATCTGAAAATAACAAAGGAAATAAAGAAACTAAAACCAATGGGAATAATGCCAAGATTGAAAATGTAAAAGAAATAACTACTAAAAAAAATAAAGCGACTGAAAAAAGAGTCGCTTCTTATAAAACAGAAAATAAAAATTTGCTTGTAACTGAATCCCAGGCCCAAAATGCCCCGGAAGTTACACGTGATAATGAAACCCTGCTGGCTTTATTGGATGAAAACCCAGGTTTAGTCGGATATCAAAGCAATCTAAATGATTTAAAAAAATCAAATAATATTCAACCTATTGCTGATGGCAAAAGCGAGAAAAATTCTTTTAAAAAAATGTACCTGGGAACAACAGGACAACTTGCCAATACCTGGTTGCTCAATGAAAAAACAGTTAACGGTTTGGAAAGTTCTGATTTAACATCCGCAAATGCTTCTTTTGGTTATAATTTTGGACTTTTTATCGGTACAAATATCTCTAAACGGATGGATATACAGTTCGATTTAAATTTACTGGCAAGAAATAATCAGGATTACAACGAATATATTAATGGGCATTATGTTTCCAACCAGATGAAATTTAATTATTCACAGGCTGCATTATCACTAAGATATTATATCTTGTCAAAAAGATTTATGAAAGGTGAACATGGCATAAACCTGGGAGGCTATTTGGGGTATTTACGCAATGCTTACCAGGTAATCGATGGAAAATCTTTTTCTATACAAAATTACTATACTGATTTCGATTATGGCCTTTTTATTGCATACGAATATGTAATTCCGGTATCTAATAAAATTGGTTTTGGAACCGGGTTTAGAGCTTATTACGGATTGCAAAATATTTTTTCGGGCGATGAATATATTCCGGCATATATGAATAAAACCAGCAATGCTTCATTAAATATTACACTGTCTCTGAAATATAATTTAAAATAAAAACCAGTTCTTCCAACCATTTATTTCTCTTTGTCGTCTTAGTTAGAACAAAACAATCATTTTTGATAAACCTTTAAAAAGTATAGTTATGAAAAAAGTATTTAATTTATTTTCCCTGGTGATTTTCGCGTTATTTGTATTTGTAGGCTGCGAAAATTCAGATTCTACAAAAGGTACACTAACCCTGTCAATTACCGATGCTCCTATTGACATGTCGAACGTTACCGGAGTTTATTTAACTGTTACAGAAATACAGATAAATAAAAGTGGCAGTAATTGGATTACATTAGAAGAATTTGAAGGGCCTCAAACCTTTAACATTTTAGAACTTACCAATGGAGAATCTGCTCTGATGGGCAATTTTTCGTTCGAAGCAGGAAACTACACACAACTTCGTTTTATTCTTGATGCCCCTGAACTAACTGATGGGAATCCGTCAAATCCCGGATGTTATATTACTTTTAGCGATGCACCGGATCAGCCATTGTTTGTTCCAAGTGGAGGACAATCAGGATGGAAAGCAATAGGTGCATTTAAAGTTCCATCAAATGGTGACGTGGCAATAACAGCCGATTTTGATGCCCGTAAATCGATAATGAAACAAGGAGCAAATGATTTTTATATCTTAAAACCTACAATTCGTCTAATCGTTGATGGACAGGCTGGAAAAATTGTTGGTAATGTAACAAATATCCCGGAAGGTGTTGATATTATTATTTACGCCTATGAAAATAATATCTATACTGAGGCTGAAGCAGTAGAACCCGTGAACGATACTACTGCTCTTTTCCCAAATGCAGTTACAAGTGCCAAAACAGACAGTCTGGATCATTATTGCCTTGCTTTCCTTGCTCCAATGACCTACGATTTAGTAGTTGCAACATCGGTTGACGGGGAATTCCAGGAAGTACTGGGTATTGTTGAAGATGTAGTAGTTGAAAGCCGAATCACTACCAGCCAGCCAATTGATATTTCAACACTTTAATCAGTAATAGTATTTTAACAAAAAAGGATCGGTAATACCGATCCTTTTTTCATTGTATTAAAAAGAATTATTTAATAACACCAAGTTCTTTACCCACTTTAGTGAATGCTGCAACAGCTTTATCGAGATGTTCTTTTTCGTGACCTGCAGAAACCTGAACACGAATTCTTGCTTGCTCTTTAGGAACTACAGGAAAATAAAATCCGATTACATAAATGCCTTCTTTTAATAATTTAGCAGCAAAATCCTGCGATAATTTAGCATCGTAAAGCATAACTGCTAATATTGCTGATTCAGTAGGTTTAATATCAAAGCCGGCAGCAATCATTTTATCTTTAAAATAATTCCTGTTATTTATTAATTTATCATGTAATGAATTTGATTCTTTAAGTAAATCAAATACTTCGATTCCTGCATTAACAACCGAAGGAGGAATAGAATTTGAAAATAAATATGGGCGAGATCGCTGGCGCAATAATTCAATAATTTCTTTTCGTCCGGTTGTAAAACCGCCAATAGCACCACCAAAAGCTTTGCCTAATGTCCCTGTAATAACATCAACCTTGCCACGAACATTAAACTGCTCGGTAACTCCCCTCCCTGTTTTTCCAACAACTCCGGCAGAATGGCATTCATCAACCATAACAAGAGCATCATATTTTTCTGCTAATTCAACAATTTTGTCCATAGGAGCAACATTACCATCCATGGAAAAAACACCATCGGTTACAATAATTCTAAACCGTTGAGCCTGTGCAAGTTTAAGCTGGTTTTCAAGATCTTCCATGTTGGCATTTTGGTATCTGTAACGTTGAGCTTTAGATAGTCTTACACCATCAATAATTGAAGCATGGTTTAACGAATCAGAAATAATTGCATCCTGTTCAGAGAACAGGGGCTCAAAGATACCTCCGTTGGCATCGAAACAAGCAGCATATAATATGGTATCTTCAGTACCAAAATACTCGGCAATTTTTGCTTCAAGTTCTTTGTGAATATCCTGAGTACCACAGATAAAGCGTACAGAAGACATACCGAAACCACGTTTTTCAACACCCTTTTTTGCAGCTTCAATTAACCGGGGATGATCGGATAATCCCAAATAGTTATTTGCACAAAAGTTTAAAACCTTTTCACCCGTACTGATAGTTATTTCTGCTTTCTGATGCGATGTGATTATCCGTTCGTTTTTATATAGCCCTGCTTCTTTAATGTCAGCCAATTCTTTTTGAAGAAATTCTTTAAGTTTACCGTACATATTTTATAGTTTTATTAATTTTTATATCCTTTTCAAAAATACAACAAAAAAATAAGTCAATAATAAACTGCCGGGTTTTTCAATATAGTTTTAATAACATAAATTAAAGTACCCATCAATAAAAAAGAAAAAAAAGAAATAATTCATTTTTTTTTGATATAAGTTTTGTTAAATAATAAAAAGAAATTATTTTTGCCACTCGAAACACCAAACAGGTGTATAAAAATTCCTCAGTAGCTCAGTTGGTTAGAGCACCTGACTGTTAATCAGGGGGTCCTAGGTTCAAGTCCTAGCTGGGGAGCAGAAAGGCCAACAGAATTGTTGGCCTTTTTTGATTTATTAAACTATTCCGGAAATGGCAACGAAAAGGAAAACTTGCTTCCTTTGCCCGGTTTGCTTTCAACCCATAGCTTGCCCTTATGCATTTCTATGTACTCTTTACATAACATAAGTCCCAGGCCGCTTCCTTGTTCATTTGCTGTTCCCTTTTGAGATTTCACCTTTTCAAAAGTGAAAAGTTTACTTTTCACCTCATCGCTCATCCCAATTCCATCATCGGAAATAGTCACTTCTACCCGATCTTTGTATAATAT
This sequence comes from Bacteroidetes bacterium GWB2_32_14, assembly GCA_001768235.1. Classification (GTDB taxonomy): domain Bacteria; phylum Bacteroidota; class Bacteroidia; order Bacteroidales; family UBA12077; genus UBA12077. The sequence continues at coordinate 104,984 of MENK01000017.1, read as the reverse complement.
CGAGTAAATATCAACTTTGCCCCCAGGGTTGCTGTATTTTATGGCATTAGTAATAAGATTCCGGGTAATGATTTTCAGCAGATTGTAATCTGCCGAAATATTTAAATTGTTATTAAATGAATTTATTGTCACTTTTTTCTGTTTTGCAAAGTAACTAATATAGTTAATTTCATTTTCAACAAGTTTTTCAAAGTCAAACCGTGTAGGGTTAAACTGAGTTTTTCCTCTTTGTGAATTTGCCCATTCTAAAAGATTCACAAGTAAAGAGTATAAACTATTTGCGGATATGTTAATATGATTAGCCATATCAGCAATCTTTTCAGTATTGTATTTATTAATATTATTTTTCAGTAACTCGGAAAACCCGAGAATTGTGCTGAAAGGGTTTTTCAAATCATGAGCGATAATTGAAAAAAGTTTATCTTTCGTGGCATTTGCCTCAATAATTTTCAGTTCGGCAATCTTACGATCTGTTATATCCCTCATTAATCCAATAATCCTGGTAGGGCGATTCTTTGAATCATAATTAACTGCCTTGGCAACAGAAGATACCCATTTGACATCGCCCTGTTTGGTTAACATCCGATGCTCTAACGAGCTGTCAGATAATGCCCCATTACCCAGAGACAAAATGAAATTATCAATTTGAAGTTTATCATCAGGATAAAAAATCCGCGCAAGCCGTTCATAGTTGATTACCGAAATCTCATCCTGGCTATACCCAAGTATTGATGCCCAGGTGTTATCTATATAAGTTAAATCCCCGGGAATATCTGTGTACCAAAAACCCATCATCCCTTCCTTTAGCACCATTTCCAATTGTTCCTTGGATTCTTTAATCTCCAACTCGTAATGCTTACGAGCAGTAATATCGCGTGCAATACCCCGAAAACCAAGAATATCACCCGAATCAGTCAAGATTGGATCCGTGTTTATCTCCAGGAACAACTCCTGGTTATTTGTACCATGAATTACTGCCACCTCGAAAGAGAGCGTCCTTTTCTTTTGTTCTAAATCTTCGTTTAACCGCTTTATTGTTCGGGCGAGATGATCGGGAGAAACTAAATCAAATATTCGTTTCTTGTACAACTCTTCTAAAGGATAACCAAGAATTTCCCGTGATTTGGGGTTTAAGTATGTAATGCTTCCATCTGTTGCAACCTCAAAAACTATGTTGCTTGATGTTTCAATAAATGAACGCGATCTTGTTTCACTCGCCCTTAACTCTTTTTCAAATTTTTTACGCTGGGTAATATCCCTGATTACAAATATCATTCCGTATGGTGTTCCATCGAACTGTCGAAGTACCTGGCCATTAATCTCACAAGTAAGCTGGACAGAATCGTTCATTATCAGGTTGTACTCATTTATACCTAAAGGTTTCTCCAACATTAAGCGAAGATTTGTAGTTGCCTTCTCTATATAATCGGGAGTTACTAACGATATAATATTTTTCCCCATGATATCGGAAATTGAATATTCTCTTAACTTTTCTAACCCGATATCATTTACATATATGATATTTCCCTCTACGTCCGTTTGTATAAAAATATCGGGAATAGCAGAAATAATCTTTTGGTAAAAATCTCTGCTTTCGGCGAGGGTATTCTCAATATCAGTAAGTTTGGTAATATCTGTAATAACATTCTGATTCCTGATAAATTCTCCAGAATCAGATTTTTCAGCAACCGCTGACAAGATTACATTGATCTCGCTTTGATCTTTCTTCACTACCCGGCATTGAATATTTTTGATAGTTCCTGATGTAAGATAACCGGGCCTAATTTCTTCATCAATGTATTTTTTTGAATCCTTTACTAAAAAATCCATTGATACATGTCCAATAACCTCATCCCGGGTATATCCCAGAACTTCCAGGAGATAGTCGCTCACCTGGGTTATCCGCTCATCACCATCTGTTGTAAAAAGCATGGCAGGTACACGATTGAACATCCTGACGCTTTCAGTAAGGCTCTTCAGTTTTTCTTCTTTCTCACGGAACCCTTTAAAAGCGGCCCTGATTATCTCTACCATGAAAAAGACAGTAATAATCAGAAAGTTCCAGTTTTTAAATTTTTGAAAAGTATCTCGTGAAAAGATCCCCGGGAAAATACGTGTTACAATACTATCGTAGAATATAAAATAAATCACGCTGATAATTGTAAATAGAAAAAATAGTGCTATTACTTCCCGTTTAATTCCTTTCATAACTATCCTCCTCAATTCGTGAATATATTCTGTAATACTCTTTTATATAGGAAAAGAAGATTATTGTTTCATAAAAAATGTTAATTTTGATTATCTTCAATAATGTTCTTTATAAATCTAAAACACATCTTTTTATCGTTTTGTTGTATGAAATATCCACGCAAAAAATTGCACGAAACGAAAATGAATACATTTAAGAAAATGCTTATCAGAAAAGGTATGCATGTATATTAGCTTCGCTGAGCCCTTCGGGGTTCGCTATCGGCTTGTGTTTAGGCTGTGTGAGGAAGCCTGCGGCAGGCAGGCAACAAAAAAGGTAATGTACTGAAAATTGGAATATTATTTAGAAATATTTTTGAATAACCGATTTAACGAAAATTAATAATCTTCTATTTCATTGTATTCAAAAGGTATTTTAACCATTTCGGAATATTCGTGGCCGGCATCCAGCATATCATCATCAGTAGCTAAGTAATTCCAAACAATTGTTACCTGTTTTCCTTTATTTTGAATGCGTTCAAGAACGTACAGCATTTCCAGAATCATTGTAGATGTTGATGAATTGTAGTAATCCATTCTAAACTCGAACGTAGTAATTTCGTTTGGTGATTTTACATATTCTTCAAGCCAGACTAAAATTGGAGTGAAAAAACGTTTCGATTCTTCGGGAAATGATTTTCCAAACATCAAGAATTTATTCAGTTGTTTGTCGAAATTGATTCCGGGAGTAACTTCGGTAGCTCCAATGCTTAATGGGTCCATACGAAAAAGTTTAAAATAAGTTAAAATGCCTAAAGTGCCTAAAAATAAATGTCTAAATTTTTATGTACTTAAAATGTTAAAGGTTAATTATTTAAGTCGATTTAGTTTATTATGCTCATTTTTGTTCACTTTCCTCTTCAATTGACTCAAAGGTAAAAGGTACGCTTACCATAGTTGCATATTCTTTACCCGCATCGAGCATATCAATATCATTAGATAAATAGAACCAGTAAACTTTCACTTTTTTACCATTCTGAAAAATACGGTCAAGTGAATGTAGTATTTCCAGAATCATAAGGGACGATGATGAATTAAAATAGTCCATCTTAAATATAAAAAGTGTAAAATCATTTGGGTTCAGCTCGTACGCGTTTAGCCATTTCATTACAGGGGTATAAAAAACACGGCTATCTTCAGGAAACGAAGTTCCTTTTATTTCAAATTTACCTGCTTCTTTATTAAAATGAATTCCCGGATTTGAATCGGTCTGTTCAATAAGTAAAGGCTCCATAATTCTAACAATATTATTTATTCCCGGTTAAGTATGATTCAAGTGTCGATAAAAATAATTTAAGCCGGATAGGTTTTAGAATAAAGTCATTACACCCCGCTTTTTCTGATTTTTCTTTTGCTTCATCAATATTCAATGCTGTTTGGGCAATAATTGGCATATCTTTATGAATCAATCGGATTTTTCGTGTTGCTTCAAAGCCATCAAGCTTTGGCATATTGATATCCATAAGTATCAAATCGATTTTTTTACCCGACTCAACAATTTGTACTGTTTCTTCGCCATCTTTGGCTCTTAAAATTTGAACCCCTGTATTTTTAAGTGCTTCAACTAAAAAAATATAATTAATATCTGTATCTTCTGCAATCAGAATCGTTTTGTTGTTCCAATTATATTTTTGGGAGGTGGTTCTATGCACAATGTTTGAAAATTCTATTTTAAGTCCTATTACAAGAATATCGTCAATCTGTATATTCTTTCCTTTCCACTCTTCAATAGTATTATCAAGTATTTGATGTTGAATATCAAGAGGTTTCTGGTAAATTTTTAAAAGCAGTTCCTGGAAACTCCTTGACATAAATTTTCTATTTCGCGGGCCACCTATTTGATCATTATATCCATCGGAAAACAAGTAAATAATATCCCCTTCCTTAGCTTCAATCTCATGATTTGTAAATGGAATTTCAGAATTTTGATGAATGCTTGCAGGCATTGGATCTCCCTTATATATTTTTAACTCGTTGTTTGTAATGTGGTATAATGGATTGTGTGCCCCTGAAAATTGTATTTGTTTCGTATCGTAATCAATAATACATAAAGCAATATCTATTCCGTCTTTTGCTTCATCGGTTCTTCCTGTTTGGTGCAACGATTCTATAATATAGGTTCGTAACTGGTTTAATATTTCATTTGCCTGTAAAGATTGAACATGTTTGTTTTCTACAATTTTATTTACAATTTCATTTAGGAAGGCTGTTCCCAACATGCTCATGAAAGCTCCCGGGACTCCATGCCCGGTACAATCAGCAGCTGCAATTATAACTTTGCTGTCTTTATTCATCATCCAATAGAAGTCGCCACTAACAATATCACGAGGTTTGAACAAGATAAAATGTTCAGGGAGGCTGCGACGTAAAAAACTGGCCGGGGGCAAAAGAGCTGTTTGTATTCGTTTTGCATACTCAATGCTATCTGTAATATTTTGTTTTTGCTTGTTAGCCAGATCGCGTTGAGCAGCAATTTCTTTGGACTGTTCTGATATTTGCTGATTTTTAATCTCTAATGCTTTATTCGCTTTATTTTTGGCCTGAATCTGCCGGATTAATAACAGAGAAAAAAGTAAAATGATTATAAAAATTGCTGTAAATCCAAAACGGATTAGTCTTTCATTTTTAAGTTGGGCTTCTTTTTCGCGAATAGTTATTTCTTTTAAATCGAGCTCGAGTTGTTGTTGTTCTGATAATGCTTCTGATTTTTTTAATGATTCCTGTGTTTCTTCGAGCTGATTTTCTTTTTCTGATAGTTCCTGTTCTGTTAAATTTTTGGATTGATGTGCTTTTTGAACTTCTTCTTTCGATTTTGCCTCAACTTCTTTTATTTGTTCTGCTTTCAGGTGTTTATCGACAGATGCAAAAAGATCATAATAGTAAATTGTTTTTTCAGAATTGCCCAGTGCTTCATAGTTTTCGGCCAACATTCCGTAACAAGTACGAACAAGCTTTAAATTGTTAAGTTCCTGGGCTATTTTCAAAGCTTCATCAAGGTTAGGAATAGCTTCGGAAGACCGGTTTAGTTTTTTTAATGATCCTGATTCATTGATTAGCCCGTCATAGATTCCTTCTTTTTGATTTTGTTTGCGGGCATAACTTAATCCTTCATGAAAATTCTCATACGCCTTTTTAAAGTCTTCCAAATCGGAACAAATTAACCCGATATTGTAATAAAGTGATTTTATTCCATTCAGGTTATTGCTTTGTTTATTTAATTCGAGCGATAGTTTAAAATAGTCAATTGCATTTGAATAATTCTCATTTTCCCAATAGATATAAGCTATTTTGTTTAAATAGTTTGCTTGCTGGCTAATATTATTTTCCTGTTTAAACTTTTCGACATTGGCATTATATTCATCAATTAATTTTTTTGTTTCATTACTTATTGTTTGGGCGTTTAACCCTATTCTAAAAATAATGAAAATAACAATAAATATTGCCGCGAACTTGTTTGTATCAGGCCTACGCATGGTAAATAAGATTTTATTCAATAAAAAACTCTATCGTTTCGGTGCTTTTGTTTCCAAGTTTATCAACTGAAACGACATCAATTTTATACGCTTTATTTTTTTGAAAATCAGCAATAGGGCTTGTGTATTGTTTCTGGGCCATTCCATTTAAAGAATATAACATTTTATCATACCCTACCGACATATCTGTTGAAGAAAGGAACAGAACCACGTGACTCGGGTAAACGTTTAATAATTTCCCGTTCACATCAGCCGTATTTTCGGAAACAATGCTAAAACGGAAGAAAATTTGAGGCCCTGTATTATCAATAACAGTTACAAAGTTGTTTGAGTTGCTGTTTTCAACATTATCATATCCTGTATAATTGATTACATGATTCCCTTCGCCATCTATGGAAAATGGTTTCGCGTATTCTTCAAAAGGCTTATCATCAATAGTATATTCCATTCTTTTATATCCGGCAGCTTCGTCTCTGGCGCTAAGCCGTATTTTTGTGCCTGATGTAATAAATACCGTATCACGCGAAACAAAACTTGGCCCTTCAAAAGCATGTCCAAGCTGAGGCCCCGATAAATCAACAAAAGAAATATTGGTTTTATCGGTCATTATTGTTGAAATTTTTTGATTATTCACGTTATCAATTGCAAAAGTCTGAATTTTTAATTGTCCCGATTTAGAAAGATAAAACGGTTGTTCGTATAGAATAAATTCACCGTTGTTAATTGAGTATCTTATTTCTTTAACTCCGGCCTTGTTATCCATGGCAGTAAGTTTTACCTTGCTTCTTCCCGATGAATATTCGCGTCCATTAGCAACAAATGTATTACCAATTAATTCATCAACAAGCATTGGTGCTGTTTTGTCGAGATAGAAGGTGTACGTGTTTTTTTCTTCTTCATTTCCCGCGTTATCAACTGAATAGTAGTTTAAAACATGCTCCCCCTCCAAAAGATTTGATATTGCTATTGATTGCTTAAAGCTTTGATAGGGTTTATCGTCTATTGAGTAATACGTGTTTTTAACCTTTGAATTTTCGTCGTTTGCTACTAATTTTATACTTGAACGGGGTGATAAAATAGTTGTATAAATATCTCCATCGATTGTTAAATCCGTTCGAGGTTTAGAAATATCAACCCTGATTAGGATAGATTTTGGGGGTTCTGCATTTCCAACATGATCAACAGAATAAAAACGTATTTCGTGAAGTGTTTCATTCTCGATCCGGATATTTTCTTTGAGTTCATTGTAAGGAGAACCATTTATGGAAAAATACGTTGCTTCTAATCCTGAAGTTTCGTCATAGGTTTTAAACTGCAATTCTATTTTTTCATTAAAATAGCAGATGTCGGAATTTTTATAATAATTTTTATTGTCAAACGCGAAAGTGGTTACGGGAGGTTTGCTGTCGGCATAAAGCTCCCAGATAATATCTTCTTCGGGAACAACAACCTGTTTAGTTAAAGTATCAACCTTTGATGGTGAACGGAAAGTGTTGTATCCTTCGGTATCGAGGTAACTTGGATTGGCATATTTTTCAGAATTCTTTGCGGGATTTAATAAATATTGTTTTGCATTTTCGCTACCTGATACAGATACCCAGAAATAAACGGGTAAATCTTTATTTACATACATTATCCCTTCAGGAGAAATGTAAATCTTTTTGGGATGTTGAAGTGGCTCTTGTGCTTGTAATGTGTTTTGAAAAATTGAAGTAAAAATGATTATAAGGGAAAGAAATTTAAGATTTCTCATAGTTAATAGATATTTTTTTTATTATTATTCAGGTTTGTTTGCTTATACGTCAATACAAAAAAAGGTTTTATAAAAATAAAAATAAAACATGGTTGATGCAACAAGGATAAAAATTTTATATTTAAATATACTTTATTTAAAGACATTTTCTTTCATCTAAAGACAAATTAACTAAATTTTACAATACCGGTTTCTGGAATGTCAAACAATACTGATGAAAAGTATTACTTACAAACGTGTTCCCGTATCCGTATGGAGCAATTGAAATATCATCCTGCAACCAGAAGCTTTCGGGTAATAAAATAAGTTTTTTCTGAAGCCTTAATGCTAAATCCCAGGCAAAGGGGTAATTGTTCCCTTTTTTCTTAATGTTTTTTACAACTATAGTAATATAACCACCTGGTTTTAAGATAAGAATCAAGTTAAAATAAATATTGGTTAAATCACTCAAAAATTGATTGTAATCGCTTGTATTTCCTAAATCTTCCATATTTTCGGAATAGTTTAGTTGCAATCCGTTTTTTATTCGTTTTGCCTGATTTTCGGCACCTTTCATGTTCAGCATATCCCAATACGGGGGCGACGTAATAATATAATCAATTAAAGGAAAGTTCTTCGGCTTTATTTTACGGGCATCCTGACATAAAATCTTATATTCCGAAGATTTATTATTTCCCGATTTTAAATTTTTGCATCTTTCATTGGCTATATTGCAGAAAAACTGACTTAATTCGGTTCCATAAGCATTACGGTTGAGCATTAATGCTGCAATTTGTGTCGAGCCGGTTCCGCTCATCGGGTCAAATACATTTTCGCCTTCTTTAGTAAAAGCCTTAATATGCATTTCGGCTAAATCTTCGGGATATTTTGCAGGGTGCAAAATTTCTGTTTTTTTACGTGGTTTGGGTTTTAAAATATACCACGAAGGGAAATCGTCGAACAAAACCTTATCTGCCTTTATCTGGCAGGTATTTTCAAAAAACGGGTAAGCAAAGCTATTCGCCTGATACTGACTTTTTTCATCGGCTCTAAAATACAAGCCGTAAAATAAATTGCCTGATGTTTTAAAGTAATCGGATTTTTCTGAAACCTGGCCTGTATTTAAACAACCTGTTTTTTCATCTTTTAAACTATAAAAAGAACTTATCGTTTTTGCCAAATCCCAGGCAAAGGGAAAGAAAACGTTTTCGTTGTAAATATTTGATATTTGTATAGAAATAAACCGGCGATGAAGAATCTTGTTTTTCAGCCCGTAAATCAGTTCCAGTGTTTGATTTTTAATTATCATGTAATTATCGAAACTTCGATTTCCCGTGATAAAACTTCGCAAATCAATTAACACGAATTGAAACGTGTCTGCTTTTTTGCTATTTTCGGGGACAAACAGGTTAAACCCGAGTTCTTTCTGTAAAATTTTTATTGTTTTTAGTTGTTCGTCCGAACCCCAAAACAAAAGATTGGGTTCTTTTTCAGGATCATCGAATTGAATGAAAAACCGAATATTCTGACGATACAGGGTTTCATCGTCGGTAAATTTAAACCACGATTTCTGAAACGGGAGCCATTCTTTCGATGTAAGATTATTAAACCGGTTTATCATTTATTGGAAATTGAAAGGCTAAAATAGATAAAAAATATTTGTTAATAAAGCAGTTTATTTAACATTGATTTTGAATGGATTTCAATCAAATAATTTTTAAAAAATAAATTAATATTATTTTTGCATCAAATATATATATTTGTGAGGTTATGAGAAAATTAACTCTGCTGCTGGGAATAACTGCAATTTTTTTTATACAAAAAAATGTAAATGCTCAAAAGGAATTATTCGGTGTAGGTTCCGGTGGGGAATATCAAATAGGCATAATCTTTAAAACCGATAGTCTGGGTCAAAATTTTCATATAGCTCATAGTTTTCAGCAGGTAAGTGGAACAAGTCCAAATATTATGAAACCATGTGTTGCATCTAATGGTTTGATTTACGGAACTACAGAGACAGGAGGTTTAAATGGAGGAGGTGTTTTATTTCAATACAATCCATCGAATAACGAATACAAAGAACTAGTACATTTTGTAGGGAGTATAATTGGAAAAGGATGTATTGCAGGAGTGATTGAAGCAAATAATGGGAAATTGTATGGATTAACTCAAACAGGAGGGACATCTGGCAATGGAACTATTTTTGAATATGATCTTACTACCGAAACATACGTTGTTATTCATCAATTTGTTTTAGCAACTGGAAGGCTACCTAGTGGCAGATTTGTTCAGGCATCGAATGGAAAATTATATGCAACCACAACATATGGCGGAACGGATGTACTTGGGAATATTATTGAACTTGATATAACAACAAACACCGTTGTTCAAAAAGCTGCATTCGATAATACAAATGGTAAATACCCTATTGCAGAACTTGTCGAAGGAGATAATGGGAAATTATATGGAATGACTAACGTTGGGGGAGTTAATGCAAAAGGTGTTTTATTTGAATATTGCATTGAAACAAACGAACTGATTAAAAAAGTGGATTTCGATGGAACAGCAAAAGGTCGCAATCCAATGGGGGGAATGGTAAAAGGTGAAGAGAATATTTTATATGGAACTACATATTTAGGAGGTGCTAACGATAAAGGAGTTTTTTTTAAGTTTGATACTGGTACTGGTGTTTATACAAAACTTGTTGACTTTAATACAACAACAATTGGAGGAGCTCCAAGAGGCACAATATTAAAAACAGATCCCGATATTTATTATGGATTGGCTGCCTGGGGCGGAACTAATAATGCCGGAGCAATATATTCTTTTTCATCCACTACAAATACTATTACAAAAGAATATGATTTGAATTCTACATCCGAAGGCAATTCTCCAAATGGAACGTTTGCTTTGCTAGATAATATATTATATGCTACTACCAACACTGGTTGCCCACTAAATAAAGGATCATTTTTTAAATTTAATTTAAATGACAAGAGTTTGAATGTTTGCATTGAATTCCAAACTAAATACAATGGAGAATCTCCCTTAGGAGGATTAACGCTTGCTAACGATAAATTCTATGGAATTACATTTAATGGCGGAGTTAATAATGCTGGTATAGTATATTCTTTTAATCCCGTGACAAATGTATTTACAAAAATTTGTGACTTTAATGAAACAACAATAGGATCAAAACCTGAAGCTGGATTTTTATTAGCTAAAAATGGTAAGCTATATGCTACAACAACAAAAGGAGGTGTAAATGGTGGTGGTACAATTATAGAACTTGATCCTTATACTGACCAGGTAATAAAAAGAGCTGACTTTACTGGCAAAAGAGACTATTCTAAGGCTGCAATCATTCAGGCATCAAACGGGAAAATCTATGGAACTACTTATAGTAGTAATTTAACTGGCACAGGAATTTTATTTGAATATGATATTGAATCAAATATAATAAGCAACCTGGTTAGTTTTTCTGATGATAGCACTGGAAAATATCCTTATGGAGGTGTTGTTCAAGGAATTGATGGCAAATTATATGGAATGACTTCTTCAGGTGGTGCTTTTAGTAATGGATTGGTGTACAGTTATAATATTGAATCAGATATCTTAAAAAAAGAATTTGATTTAAACCAAGTTAATACTGGCAAAAATCCTTATGGAAATTTTATATTGGCTTCTGATGATAATTTATATGCCTTAATGAACAGTGGTGGAACATTCAACAAAGGAACATTAGTGAAAATTAATTTTAATAACTGGGGATTTGAAAAAGTATTCGATTTTGAAGAAGTTCCTTATGGCTACAAACCCGATCATACTTTATACGAAGCTTCGGTAGGGAAACTATACGGAGTAACTAATGAAGGTGGTATCTATTATAATGGAACTTTATTTGAATATGATTTTATTTCAAATACATTTACCAAACTTCATGATTTTGGAACTGCTACTGAAAGAAATCCTTCAACGGTACTAACATCATTTTGTAATAAACCAAAAATAAAAATTGAAGCCAGCTCAATTGAAGTTTGCCAGGGCGAAGAAATTACTCTTACTGCAACAGGTGCAGATGTTTATTTTTGGAGCGATAGCATTCAGAACGGATCCCCTTTTGTTCCTGATTTAGGGCTTAATACATATTATGTTACTGGCAAAAATGCTTGTGGAAGTATGGTCGAAGAAATTAGTATAAAGGTTAATCCAATTTATCATTTTATTCAAAATGTTATAGCTTGTAAAGGCGATGAATATATTTTCCCTGATGGTGCTTCATCTTATATTGATAGTATTCATACTAGTAATTTAATAACTAAAAATGGATGCGATAGTATTATTGTTACTAATCTTTTGTTTAGTGATAAATACAATATCGAAGAATATGTAAATATTTGCGAAGGAGATTATTATCAATTTCCAGATGGATCGGATACACTTGTAACAGGTGAACATCTTAGTGTTTTTTCATCTGTATTTGGTTGTGATAGCATTATAAAAACCCATTTAACAGTTTTACCACATTACGAAACACGTATCGATACAACTATTTGCAATGGAGAAATTTATACTTTTCCTAATGGAAACACATCAATTGTTGCCAAAAGAGATACTAGTTTTCTGATTTCATTAAACGGATGTGATTCAGTAATTATTACCGAGCTACATTTTAGTGGGAATACATATCATATTGATAACGAAGTTGAAATATGCCAGGGTGAAATATATGTTTTTCCAGATGGAACTGCATCTGATATTTCAATCGAAAACGTAAGTGTTTTTAATAGTATTACAGGTTGCGACAGTGTAATAATTACCAACTTAATTGTTTTTCCTGAGTATAAAATTTACGTTGACGCTATTATTTGTGGTGAATCGTATACATTCCCAAATGGTAACACATCAAATATTTCAACAGTTGATACAAGTACATTTGTTTCAGTAAATGGATGCGATTCGGTTATTTATACATCATTAACTGTTATGGATAATTATTCAATTTTGAGAAATATCGAAATATGCCAAGGTGAAACATATATTTTCCCAGATGGAACTACCTCTGATGTATCAGATGAAAACACAAGTGTTTTTGAAGGAATTATGGTTTGTGATAGTATAATAATTACAAAGCTTACTGTAAATCCTGATTATGAAGTTTTCATTGATACAATAATTTGTGAAGGTGATAATTATATTTTCCCGGATGGCGATAGTTCTTTTGAAAATATTACAGATACTTCTATTCTTTCTACCATAAATGGATGCGATAGTACAATTTATACTTTTTTAACTATTGAGAATATTGACGTACAAGTACAACAAACGGATTCAGGCCTTTTAGCCTTATCAGAAAGTGGAGATTATCAGTGGGTAAATTGCCAGACAAATGAAATTATTCAAGGATCATCTGGGAATTTCTTTAAAGCTGAAGAAGATGGTGAATATGCTGTAATTATTTCAAAAAACAATTGTACTAAAACTTCTAATTGCTATTATCTTTCTGCTTTAAGTACAAATTTTGAAAATTTTAAGAATATTAAGATTTATCCGAATCCAACTACAAATTATTTAATTATTGAAATAAATGAAAAATTAAAACCAATAAAAAACATATTGATTTATAATAATTCAGCACAACTTATATTATCAAATAATCACCAATGTAATGGTAGTACATATATGTTAAAAACAGAAAAACTAAATAATGGACTTTATTTTATAAAAGTTGTTTTTATTGACCAAAAAGAGATGATTTTTAAAATGATAAAGGAATAAGTTAAAAAATTACAATAAAAAAAGCGCGAAGGAAATCCTTCGCACTTTTAATTCATAAGAAAAACAAATTATTTTGTTACATTAAAAATACTTTCGAATAAATCTTTATTCTCTTTGATTTTTTCATCGTTTCCATAAACACAAACAGCATTTTGCGAAAGAATATCCTGTATCATTTTACTCATTGACTTTATGTCTTCAGCAGTAGTGGTAAGAATTGCACTTCTTTCAGCTTTTAAATCATCTAAAGTACTTTTGTTAAAGTAATTAGTAACTGCAATATTCCCCCGTTGTGATGCTGTTGTCGGGCCATCAATGTTTGCAATTGTTCCAATAATAAAACGAGTCATTTCTTTTTCGTCAGCTGCAAATCCTTCTAAGAATTTTGGTGCAGCATCATAGTTTTCCAACGTCTCTTTCAGGTTCGGATCGCGATACGAAGCAAAATAAGCATTCCCCGATGGAGAAAATCCGCTAAATCCGCCATAGGCCCCGCCTATTACACGTATCTGTGTTTGAAGGTAATCTGTAGAAAGCACCTGGTTTAATACCTGCATGTTACCATTCCATTCATATCCCAGCTTTTTAAAATCATAGCCTTTAAGAACATACTGCACTTTTGAAGCAGACATTAATCCTTCGTTCTTTTTTGTTAAATCAAATTCCCATTGGTTTATTTGCCCGTTTCCTTCTGGCAACGAAGAAGTTAATATTTTAAACCCTTCGGTATATGCAGGCATATTTTCTTCTGAGCATGTAATAGCAGCTATCATGTTTTTCTGGTTAAATAATAAAGAAGCTGTTTTTGCAAGATTTTCAATAATCTCTTTGTTCTTTGTGTCAAAATTTGTTGCTAAATCGGTTATAAATTGATAATAATCCAGGCCGTTTGTTAATTCATTAAACATTCCCTCGTTTGAATAATACGATTCAAGCCTTGTTCTGGCATATCCCAGCCCGTTATTTTTAACCCTTGATTCAACCCGTGCCTGGTGACGGGAAAGAACGGCTTTTAATCGTTCGGTATCGTTATAGTTTGTTTTATTTACAATCTCTGTGGTTAACTCAAATAACCTGTTGCTTTTTCCCACTGTTGCTTTGGTTGATACTACAAAACGTGGAACAAGTTTGTCATCCGAGTTATTTTCCAAATAGGTGTCAATGTAAGTAAAGAAACCACCTGTATGTATATTCAGTGCATTATCCAGTTCGCCGAAAGTATAATTTTCTGTATTTAGCGACCCAATTAATTCTGCTAACAAATTTGCATAGGGGATTAATTCCTGTGGTAAAGCACGTAGATCAAAATAGATGTTGGCATATAAAATATTATTTGTGAAATCTTCGTGATACAGAACAGGAATATTTTCTATAGTTTTTTCCTCTAATTTATACCACTGCACTTCGGGGCTGATATCAGAAAGAGAAAGCATTGGAATGGTAGCAAGCGCTTCAGGAGTATCTTCCTGTTTCTGGTATTCTTTAAGGGCTTTGGTTTCTTCAACCAGTTTTTCTAATTCTTCTTTACTTAAACTTGCTTTATACTCTGCAAGTTCTTTTGCTGTTTTTTCAGCAATTTCTTTTTCTAATCCCGGTTGAGGTTTTAATACCATCAATAGTGCATGAGGATTAGAAATGAACTGTTCTTTAATTATAGATTCTAATAATCCTGTTTCAATTCCTGCTTTTACTTTTTCTAAAGGAGCTTCAAACTCCAGTCCAAGGAAAGGATCGTTAGCAAAAAATACCCCTTTGTACAAACGCATTAAATACATCATCCCTTTTTGTGGTGTATTGCCTTCGCGCAAACGGAATTCCATCCGGTTAACAATGCCTTCAATCATTGATTTGTCGAGGCCTTCGTCACTCACTTTTTGAAGTGTGCTGAAAACAATTTGGTCGAATTTTTCTTTATCTTCGGGATTTGCATTTTGAACAATAATCTGAAAAACATTTTGCTGAATATCATCTACCGAAGCCCGGACATCTTTTCCTATTCCGGCTTCCTGTAAAGCAAGGCGTAACGGAGCAGATTCATGGTTTACCAAGGCTTCTTTCAAGATATCCAAAGCCATTGTTAGTTCCTGATCGGTATTTAACCCTGTAACAAAACTTAAACTTAAAAAAGTATTGTCTTTTGTTGAGCTTCCTTCGGGAACGGCATACGGTTTTTCAGCTATTATTTTAGCATCGAAAGGTTTTTGTATGGGTATTTCAATTACCTCGTTCGATTTCTCATATTTTGATAAGTATTCCGCATCAATAAACTGTAATTCTTTATTTAAATCGGCATTCCCGTATAATAAAACAAAGCTGTTTGATGGATGATAAAACTTCTTGTGAAAATTTTTAAAATACTCGTCTGTTAGTCCAGGAATAGCACTCGGGTATCCTCCGGATGAAACTCCATACGTGTTATCCGGAAATAAAATCTTGTTAATCTGATAACCGAGTTCTCGTTGCGGGCTTGAGTAAGCCCCTTTCATTTCGTTGTAAACAACTCCTTTATAAACAATGTCGCCGTTAATATCATCTAATTCATAATGCCAGCCTTCTTGTTTTAAAATTCTGGAGTCGGTATGCAATAGAGGGTTAAAAACTGCATCTAAGTAAACATGCATTAAATTAAAGTAATCCTTATCGTTCATGCTGGCAACCGGATAGGTTGTAAGGTCAGAACCAGTCATCGCATTAAGAAATGTATTTAACGATCCTTTGCTAAGTACATCAAACGGGCTTTTTACAGGGAAATTTACAGAACCATTTAAAACAGAATGTTCCATAATGTGAGGAGTTCCATAATCGTGAGTTGGAACCGTTTTAAACGAAATATCAAAAAGTTTGTTTTCGTCGTCGGCTGCAATTTTAAATAATTGGGCTCCACTTTTCTCGTGAATAAAATATAAACAATTCGCATTTACTTCTTTCACGAATTTATTTTCGACAAGCTTAAACCCAAAATAGGTTTCACCAACTTTATAGTTGTTTTGAGATGAACAAGCCCATAAAAAGGCTATACAAACGATCAGTATAAAAGAAAATAATTTGTTTTTCATGTTTCAAATATTAAATTAGAGTATATATACATAGTTTCTGTAAAAGCTTATTATTCCTATAAAATTACTTGATGTTATATCTCTTTAGATATGCATTCACATCAAGTTCCTTGCCTGTTCCATTTACCATTCGTTGCTGCCAGGTAAAGTATTCACCTCCTTTATAAAACTGTTGCAGGTAGTTCCCTGTTTCTTTATTAAAAGCATAATCAGTACCAAATTTTTCTTCCATTGCCTGGTGTACCTGGCCGGCAATAATATCTGCAATTAAATAGTTTTGCAAATACAAAGGATAGGAAACATAAATAATATTTTTAAGTTCCTGTGTTCGTATATCATCCGTTTCAATAAGCATGTATTTTCGGGCTACATCTTTTTGAATTTCTTCGTATGATTTATCAGGATTTAAATAAAGTTCCATCTCTTTCATAAAATTAGACAGATGATAACGAATAAAAGCCGGTGCATACGTGTTTATTATTTCCTCTCTATTTTGAATGTCTTCTTCGGTTAATGAAGTATATTTTTTTAACCATTCGGTATTTTGGGTAAACCCGGCAGAAGTTTCGGCCATTCCTTCCGAAAAAGCAGGAGTGCTATTCCCGGGAATCCATTCGTAACCTTCTAGTATTGGAGAGTTGATTGAGTTGTATAAACCATGTAAGCCATGCCCCATTTCGTGCATCCAAACTGAAATATCCATCCCTAAAGTCATTACAGCCCTGAAATCATAAGGAATATTCAGCATGATTCCCTGCCCGCCAACACCCTCGGGGAGTTGTTTCTCAACCAGTTTTGAAGGTAAATTTGTATAGTCGATACCTATATTTGCAAGCGATTCTTTTACAAGGTCAATATTCCTTTTTTCAGGTTCGGGAGGTGTATTGTTTGCATAAAACATTCCAACAAATTGAAAAGCACTTCGCTGATCAAATTGTGTTATTTGTTTCTCTGTTTTTGCTTTTTCAACCAATGCTTTATATGGTTCTAAAGTCGCTTTATCCAGGTTTTCAACAAAACTTGTAAACCATTTATAACCCAATCCATTATTTTCGAATGAAAGATGAACGTAATTTTCAAATCCCAGCTCTTGTGCTTTTTTATTTCTTAGCTGAATAAGAAGTAACATTTTTCCAGAAAAATTATCCGTCTTATTGTTGTTCTCATCTGTTACTTTGAGCATTTCTTCAAGCTCGTTTCTAAGTTTCATGACTTCGGCATTGTACTCAACTTTGGCTGAAAGCAAGGTGTTATGCCATACTTCTATTCGCCTTCGAAGTATCGTGTCTGAAATTTCTGATCTTTTTGGATACCAGGTATCAATATAATTATTCAGCGTATCGTTGATTAACAAAGTATAATATTTGTTTTTGGGTGTAACAAGATCTGCATCACCCTCACCCGAGTAAAAATTCCAATAAGCTGTTCCAAGTTCTATTGAAATTTGTTCGTACTGTATTTCAATGCGGTTTAAAAACTTTTCAAGCTCTGTTGTTTTTGCCTGGCACGATGTAAATGTAAAAATAAGTACAAGGACTAATACTGTTAGTGCAACCGTGTATTTTCTTAAAAAAGAAGAATGATTTTTCATGTAAGATGGTTTTAACTATAAAATGATTGTTTGACTATAAAATATAAAATGAGTTTAAAATCAGGATAATTTTTATTGAGCAGCTATTTCGTGTGCAAATTTTTTGATAATTCAAGTACCATTTTCTTATGAATTTCAGGTATATCGTTATATTGGTTATCTCCTAAAACAGGAGGAGCCGGCCAGCCATTATCAATCCATTCCAAACCAGCGAAAATTCTTTTCCCATTGTATCGCGGAATAACATGGTAATGCACATGATGGTCAACCATCATCAACATGAGATAATTCATGATATCATAATTAAACGTTTTTTTTATCGTTTCCTCAAGTATCTGAATTAGTGTACCCAGGCCTTCCATTTCTTTAGGTGTAACTTCTGATAATTGTAAAGCATAACGATTAAGCGAAATGATTCCTGAACCCAGCGTGGGTTGTGCCGGGCGTAGCGACCATGTCCAGGAGTTATTCTTAAAGATGGTATATTCTTCTACCTTGAATTTAGTCCTGAATTGGGTTAATTCATTATTTGAATTCATAAAAAAAATTAAAATGTAACTACTTTATCACTTTCGGCAGTTAATTGTGCAAGTTCTTTCATTGTACTTAATTCCGCTCCTTCAATTCGCTTTATCTGATCAATGCCTCTTGCTTCAGCACAAGATGTACAGATTTTAACCTTTCCGTTTTTTTGAATCAGGGATTTCAACATTCTCTCGATATTGTAATATCCATTCGGGGTTTTCTGATTTGGCAAAGCACAGGTTACAGCATCGGCCATTAAAAAAACGGTTACTTCCGAAGATTCATAATCTTTAAGAATCTGGTTTGCTAATCGTAACCCGTTGTAAGCTTTTTCTGTTCCGTATGGAGCATCATTTATAATAATCAGTGTTTTCATATCCATAGTAGTTAATCGGTTATCTAAAATTCCCTATTAATTTTTATACAAAAATGCAAAAAAAGAACCCGAAAATAAAATTTGCTGATATTCTTTATTCCTTGTAAAACAAAATTAACTAACTTGGAGTTTTAGAATAAAAAATATATGAAACGGGTTTTTCTTTTTCTGCCATTTATAGTAACAATCTTTTTTCCCTCTTGTTTAAGCGATATGCCCGATTCAATTTCTTCTGATTCGGGGTTGAATCCATCTATTGCATTCCCCCTGGGCAAAACATCAGTTGGATTAAACTCTGTTAGTGGTTTTAACGAAGCCCTGCTCGAAACAAACCCTCTTACAAACGAACCGTATTGGGTAGAATTTGAACAAATACCATTGAGTTATTCGATGCAGTTTAATATGGGAGATATTTATCAAAATTCAGAAGAAGTTGTTGAATTACTCTTCAGGTTAAACATTTATAATGGATTTCCTGCCAATGTACAAGTACAGGTTTATTTCTTGGATTATTCCGGATTTGCAACCGATTCTGTTTTTAGCGATGGCCCTCTCGGGTTAAATCCGGCAACGGCAAAAGATAATGGTGAAATAACAAGTAAACCACATGAGCAAAAAGATATTCTGTTTAATTCCGAACGGATTGATAATTTGCAGTTTGTCGATCGTGTTATGGTCTCTGTCGTGTTTAGCACAGAAGGTATCGATAAGGATTTGGTTGAATATTATGATGATTACCTTGTAGATGTTCAGATAGGAGTTAAAGCAAATTTAAAATTCGGTTTATAACAATGACTAACAGAAAACAAGTACTCCTTTTTTTGTTTTTACCATTTATTTCTTTTGTTTCTTTTGCACAACAGAATAGTACCTTTTTTCTCATGCACCGTGTCCCGCAATCGAACCTGTTAAATCCTGCCGTTCAAATTGATTGCAAGTGGTATGTTGGTATTCCCGCCCTAACATCAACACAATTTAATTACAGCAATACCGCATTTTCATTTAACGATATTTTAGAAGGGGGCAACCTGAATATAGATGCCTTGAACGATAATGTTCATCGTGCCGATTTATTGGCCACAGAGCTGCATCTCGATTTAATTTCTATCGGGTACCGACACAACGAGTATTACATCACATTTAATATTGCTGAAAAAGTAAATCTTGCAATCACCTATCCGGGAGATTTAGTTGGCCTGGCCTGGCAGGGAAACAGCCAGTTTTTAGGCGAAACAGCCGGGTTTAATAATCTCCGGACCAATACATCATATTACAGGGAGTATTCACTGGGCATTTCCAAAGTTTTTGATCCTTACCGCACGTTTGGTATCCGGGCGAAGCTTCTTTTTGGTAAGCTGGGAGTTTATTCAGGTAAATCGGAAATGAGTTTATATACTGATGAAACAACGTATGATTTACATCTTGAAGGCAATATTACTGCAAACTCATCATTCCCTTTAACTGTAAATCAGGATGCCAATGGAAATATAACCGGTATCAGTATGGGAGAAATTGATCCGATGGGAACACTGTTCAACTCACAAAACAAAGGGTTTGCAATTGACCTCGGCGCTATATACCGATACGATGAGAACATAACCCTGTCGGGAAGTATTCTTGATTTGGGATTTATACATTGGAAAACCGATCCTAACAATATTCACCTGGAAGGCTCTTTCGATTACTCGGGCACCGGATTAGAAAGCGATTTTGATTCACAGGAATATATTCTGGATTTGCGTGATTCTGTCTTTAATTCATTTACACAGGATATTACCCGGGATTCGTATTATTCATGGTTGCCCTTGCAAATTTACCTGGGAGGAATGTATCAATACATGCCCAAGCTCGGAATTGGGGCCGTAAGCCGTAATGTGATTTATCGAAACAAATTGCATTCATCGCTAACATTATCAGCAAATACAGTGCTTTGGAATAAGTTTTCGGCAAGCTTAAGCTGGTCGTACTTAAACAACACGTATAAAAACATTGGCTTAGGACTTGCATGGCACGGTCGGGGAATACAACTACACATGGTAAGCGACAATGTTTTAGGAATTTTTAACCCACTCGATGCACGAAACCTGAATATACGGTTTGGCTTTAACCTCATGCTCGGTTGCCCAAGAAACAGTCAGGAAGCTGCTAAACTAAACAAATATTCGGGTGGTTCAGAAAATGCAAACTGTTCGTGGGTTGAAAAGATGGAAAAAAAATACAAGAAGAAAAAGAAAACACTCGGGAAATAAGTTGTCGGCCCGGAGGGGATCGAACCCTCGACCCCATGATTAAGAGTCACGTGCTCTACCAGCTGAGCTACGGGCCGAAAAACGAATTCAAAAATAGTGTTTTTTTTATTACATGAATAACTTAATACCATATTTAAAATCTTCAGGATATTTTTTTGAAAGATTTTAAATTGCTAAAATAAAGACAGTCCGGCCTGTTTAAAAACAAAAAACCCCGCAAAAAGCGGGGTTTTTGTTGTCCGACAAGGATTCGAACCTTGACAGGCAGAACCAAAATCTGCAGTGCTACCATTACACCATCGGACAAGAATTGATTAGCGTGTGCAAATTTATAAAAATTTATTTGTCTTCAAATAATATTTATTTATTTTTTAAAATAAAAAGCCTTCACAATATGTGAAGGCCTCTGGTTGTCCGACTAGGGCTCGAACCTAGACTCTTCTGATCCAGAATCAGACGTGTTGCCAATTACACCATCAGACAAAATGAAATTATTTGTGTTGCAAGTTTAAAAAAAAAATATTGCTTACAAATCATTTTCATTAAAAATTTTCTAATTTATTTTTTTTCTCGTTCAACAAAACCTTCTTTTGTCATTATCCAGTACTTTCCTGTCCTGTCATCTTTACGAATATATTCTTCGGTTTCGAAATAATCAATTTGGTTCTTTATACTTTCATCGATGTATATAACATATCCTTCGGGAACCGAAACAGTAACATCAACTTCGGGAAATGACCATATTTTTAGATTTTCCAAAGGGAAATAAGCATCAAATAAAATAATGGAATCCTGCTGATTACAAGAATAATGTATTTGCCTGGTATTTTCAAGTGCATTTTCCCTGTCGGGGCCACGGCCTTCTTTTTCTATTTCTATCGACAACTTCCCGTCATTTGCTCTGACAATATCTATTTCGGGCAAAGCATACAATATCTTCTTGTTCTGCTTGTCGTAAGTAACCGAAAATTCATCATCGAAAATATAGTATTTTGATGTTTCCAACGTGCTGTCCTTGGTTGCCTTCAGGTAAAAAGTCTTGTTTGCAGGAATACTTATTTCAGGTTTTTCGGTATCCCGAACAGAAATAGCAAGCATTTTAACTTTAGAAAAAGAAAGAGCCGCGACAACAATAATACTTGCAACCCACAAAACAAATCCAATGGCAGCAAAAGGTTTGTCGTTAATTTTAAAACGAAGGAGCAGCTTAAGCCCGCCATAAATAATAGCAACAAGAGGGATAAATACAATCAATAAAGCGGCTATACTGAAAATCCAAATGGTTTGTGGATCTAAAAACGAATGTAACATATCGTTATAAACCAATTGATTATCAATAAACACATTGTTCCAGGGCATAAATGCTTCACCAACAATTAACCATCCTGTAAGCCCTATTAGCAATCCAACACCGGCAACTATCATTGCAAAACCAATAATTCCGCCAATTACTTTAAAGAATACGAGAATAATCTGACCAATGGCATGGACAAGATTTTCCAGGGCATTCCTGTTTCTTTCGTAATCTTTCGTATTTCTGTAATTGTTTAAGTTCGATTTAACGGATTCGAATTCACTGCGAACATTTTTTTCAATGTCGGAAATCGACATGCTTTCGCCTCTCATTTCCAGCCGTTGTGCAGTTGTATAAGCTGCAGGTAACAGTGCCCACAGCACGATGTATATTAACCCGGCCACACCCCACGCGAATAATAAAATAATAAATATTATACGAAAAATTAATGGATCAACATTAAAGTAAGCACCCATTCCTGAACAAACTCCACCCAAAATCCGGTTCTGAGCGTCTCTGTACAATCGTTTTGTTGTTTGATAGGTATTTGATTCACGCTCGTTTTCAAAATCATCGGGTTTACCCATGATCTGGATTATTTCGTCGATATCTTCTTTTGATATAACCTGTTTTTGCTCATTAATTTTGCTTTGTAATATTTCTGCAATCCGCGATTCAATATCCGCGATGATTTCTTTTCCTTCCTGTCCGGAAGCAAATTTGCGGTTTACCGAGGCAAGGTAGTTTTGTAAAATCTCATGAGCATCTTCATCCATGTTAAAGAATACTCCGCTGATATTTATTTTTACTGTTTTTTTCATTTCTCAGGAATTTTTATTTGTTATTTATCGAATTAACGGCGTCAACAAGTTCGTACCACGATTTTTTAAGTTCTCTAAGGGCTTCTTTTCCTTTATCAGTAAGTGTATAATATTTTCGTGGTGGCCCTTGTGTCGATTCTTCCCATCGGTAATTTAACAAACCGGCGTTTTTTTGCCTTGTAAGCAGGGGATAAAGAGTTCCTTCAACAACAATCATTTTTGCATCTTTGAGTGCATTTATGATGTCGGAAGCGTAATAATCCTTGTTTTCAAGTATCGATAAAATACAGAATTCAAGTACGCCTTTTTTCATTTGCGCTTTTGTATTTTCGAGATTCATGTTTTTAGTTTTTATATTATCTCAATAATTTTAAAACTTCATATTCTTTTTAACATTTTCGAATTCTTCACGAACAGCTTTTTTAATGTTTTCGATAGTAATCGGTTCGCCCCGCATTTCGAGCTTTTGGGCTGTTGTTCGTGCTTCGGGTATAGCTATCCAGAGTATAAGGTAAATAATTAATCCAGAACCCATACCAAAGAAAATAATTATAAAAAGTATTCTAAAAAGCAGGGGGTCGTTATTAAAATATGCCCCTAATCCGCCACAAACACCCCCGAGAACACGATTGTCGGGGTCGCGGTAAAGTCGTTTGGTTGTTTCGTACGATGACATGGTATTTTTTGCTGATTGATAATTTTTTGATTCATCGGTAGTTGAAAAATCCTGTGGCTCGCCCATTATTGAAATTACTTTTATCACATCATCTTTAGAAATAACATCTTTTTTATTCCCTAAAGTTTCAGTAAATAACTCGGCCAACCGTGATTCGATATCAGAGAGTATTTCCTTGCGCTCATTATCGTTCGCAAATTGCTTTTCGATTGCAAGCAAATATGTGTGAAGCATTTCGTAGGCATCGTCGTCGATGTGAAAAACTGAGCCCCCGATGTTAATTGTAACTGTAGTTTTCATATTCATAAATTTATAGTACTATACATAACAAATAAAAATACATAGCAAAGATATAAATTTATTTTGGTACTATGTAACACAAAGTAGTAAAATATTTTTAATACACATTTTAAGTATTTGAAAATCAATTAAAAATTTTATTATTTTTAAAGAAATTTTAAATCATGGTATTTCAGGGATCGTTATTAAAAATGGTATCTGTATTTAATTCTCCTGTTGATTATTATATTGGAACGGGGAATGACAAAATACATGTGAATTCAATAATCGGTAAAAATTTAAGCCTGATTTATCTGAACGAGATAAATTGTATTCGTTGTGGCAGAAAAACATCAAAGTCGTTTCACCAGGGATATTGTTACCCTTGTTTTATGACTGCCCCCGAAACCGATGATTGCATACTGAAACCCGAGATGTGCAGGGCACATGAAGGAATTTCGAGAGATATGGAATGGTCGAAAGAGAATTGTTTGCAGGAACATTATGTTTATTTAGCTGTTTCCAGTGGCTTAAAAGTGGGTGTTACCCGTAAATCGCAAATACCAACCCGTTGGATTGATCAGGGTGCAAACAGTGCCATAAAAATTGCTCTTGCCCCAAATCGCTATATAGCGGGTTTAATTGAGGTTGATTTAAAAAAGTATTTTTCTGATAAAACCAACTGGCGAATTATGTTGTCCGATAAAATGGATGGCACAATTAACCTGGTGGATGAGAAAAAAAGAGCTTTAAATTCAGTAAAAAAGGAATTTGTACCTTATTTTACAGAGGATACGGAAATACATACTATTCAATACCCTGTAATCACCTTTCCCCGGAAACTAAAATCATTTGGCTTTGATACGAATAACGAGCTGGTTGGAAAACTATCAGGGATTAAAGGTCAATACCTTATTTTTGAAGATGGTACGGTATTTAATGTTCGAAAACACAACGGGTACAAGATTGAACTCAGGTATTAACTACTCATCTTCGTTTACAATTATACGCCTCATTTCTGCCCTGATATTTTCAAGCTGATTTTTCTTATTCACCTCTCTTAGTTTTCTGGCTGTTTGAGTAAAATACTGATGATTCTGAATAAATTTTATTTGATGATTGTTCCATTCCTGGAGCGAGTCGATTTTTTTGCGTTCGTTCAATTCTTTAAACAGATTAATTGAAACAGGGACAAAATCAGTACGCCCTAAATAATCGAGATCGGCATCACACATGATTTCTTCAAGTAAACTGGATGGTTGGTCAGACATTCGTGTGCAAAGAATAAGTTTTGATATTCGTTCAATTTGCTTTTCGCTATAATGATAGCCGGGCAATATTTTCCTGGCCAGTTTCACGCTTTCTTCTTCGTGAGTATCGTAATTAATCATGTGTCCCGTATCATGAAACAATGCCGCGGTTTTTAAAACCAGCATATCTTCGTCAGAAATTTTTTCAGAACGTCCAATAAGTTCAACCTGTGTAACAACATCAATGGTATGTTTTACATTGTGATAATATAAATTGTCGGGCAATCCTTCTTCCAGTTTTGATAAAACAAATTCTTCAAGATCGTTTAACCTAAGCAGTTGAAGCTGGGTAAAAAAAGTTTCGTTCGGGCAAAGGCCTTTAATATCTGACGACAAGTGAGGCATAAATCCTTCAACAAAATACATGTCGATTTCACCCTTGTATTTAACAGGCATTTTCCCGCGGTACTGGCAAATAAAGAATTCTTTAATCATCATAAATGTATTCTCGGTTACATTTACTTTCCCGGGCTCGCCTGCTGCTTCCATACGACTAGCCGTATTTACAGTTCCTCCCCAAATATCATAACTAATTTTGCTTCGTCCTAAAACACCGGCAACCACAGGGCCTGTATCAACTCCAATACGTAAATCCCAGATACGTTTTGTCCCATCGCCTTTTTCATGTTTTAATGTTTTCATGTAGTTTTGCATTTCCATTGCCGCGAGAACTACTTCAACAGGATTCGTCCGGTTTTTTTCAGGGATACCTCCGGCACACATGTATGCATCTCCAATGGTTTTTATTTTCTCAATGTTGTATTTATCAACTACTGAATCGAATTTCAGGAAAAATTTATCAAGCTCGTCAATCAACATTTCTGAATCGAGCTGTTCTGAAATTTTTGTAAACCCCTGAATATCTGAAAATAAAACCGTAACCATGTTGTAATGATAAGGGCCGGCTTTATGTCCCGATTTCAATTCTTTTGCAGTTGTTTTGGGTAATACTCTTTCAAGCAGATTGTCGGCCTTTTCTTTCTGTAATACGACTTCTTCGGTTCGCTCGTTGATTATGTTTTCCAGCTTAAACCGTTCTTTTGCAAAATAATATGCTCTCCATTTTATTCCTAAAACGGTAATAAAAAAAATGAAAAATAAATAGATTAAATAAGCAACTCCCGTTCGATAAAATGGTGGTTTTATTATAAACGGATATTCTGTTTCTGTAGTAATATTATCAAAAATATCCTTTGCCTGAACTTTAAAAATATATTTCCCTTCGTATAGATTCGTGTACTCTTTATAGCTTTTTAATGACCAATTTGACCATGTAGTATCAAAGCCATCAAGTTTTACCCGGTATTGAATTAAATCTTCACTTCTATAGTCTGGCAATGAAAATTCAAATTTAATTGTATTTTGATTATACGGGAGTGTTTGAATCCGATTTTGCCCGAATGCAAAGCCGGGTGAATTTATAATATCTAAATTAGCAATTAATGTGTCATTAACCGCTGTAACAGAATGAATGAGCGTTTTTGAACCATTAGAAACATTTTGCTCTGCCATTGTATCAAATCGGATTAATCTTTCAAAACCTCCAATCCAAACTATCCCTGAATCATCGGGATGAATAGATGTAACCATGAAGTTTTTTAAGCGGCTGATTGGTAACGGGCTAAACAATTGCACCGAATCTTTATCCTGGTATTTTACAAAAGTCCTGTTTTTAAGTTCTTTCTTGTCGATTACATTAAACCACATATTTTTATTCTTGTCTTCGGCAACAGGGTAAAACCAACAGGACTCCATTGACAAATAGGTTCCCGAAACCAATTCTTTCGTAAACCGTGATTCTTTTTTATTGTACCTGTATAAGCCCTCGGATGTTGAAAAAAGCACGTTGTTTTTTATTTCGAATAAAACAATCCAGTCAATTTTTTGCGGGGAGAATATTTCCGGGGTATAGATATCGAAAATTAAATTTGAATTGTAAAAATCAAATGGGTATATCCTGTATATCTCTTTATGTTTACACGATAACCAAATGGTTCCATCGGCATCTTCGGCCATGCTGGTAATTGAATTTTTTATTCCTTTTATTTTCTCTAACGATATTATTAAACCGTTAATGTATCTAACTGCCGAAATACCGTTATCTGTCCCGATAAATAATATGTCAGGATGGTTTTTAGAATGTAAAATACATGTTATTTCGTTGCTCTTATTGAAAAAAAGACTCGATTTATTCCCCGATATCTCAAAAATCCCTTTTCGGGTTGAAACAAAAAGCCGGTTTTCGAAAACATGAAAAGCAAAGCTTTCTGAGTTAATATTACTTACCGGTAAAAATTCATGAATTATCCTTTTGTCTGAACTTCCTGAATTTTTTTCATTTAAAGAATAAACCCCGGTACTGGTTGCAACATATAATGTTTTTTTAAACCGGATAACATCTGTAATATTTCCCGATAAACCATCAGAAGTATTAAAATAATTAAATGCCGAAGGTGTTTCTATCCTGCTAATGCCTAAATTGTGTAATGCCCACAGGTTATTTTCTTTATCAACAAATAAATTGTTAACCGATTTATTTAAAAGGCCTGCTGAAACATTAATTTGTGAAATTATCTCCCCTTTTTTATCAATAACCAGTATCCCGTTAAGTTGTGTTCCAATGGCATAATTCCCGTTATTTAATGTACACGAACATGAATATATGTTTTTGTATATAAATTCATCAGCCTTTGTTTCAAATGGTTGTACTATAAAATTATCAAAAAGATAAAATCGTTTTTCGTTTTTCGTTTTAACTAACAATTGTTGATTGTATGGAAGAATATCAATAACATTCTTGTTCTTAAAAAACTCACTGTTTGGAAGAGATTCAAATTTTCCCCCGAGCAACTTCAACAACCCTTTTTCTGGCATATACAGGTATATGGATTCGTCTATTTTAAAAATATTTACTGAAGTTGTACTCGAATCAACAATCGTGGTATTTTTTCCGTCCCAATTATAAAGAACTTTCCCTGAACAAAAGAATACTTCATTTTTATTGGGAATTATTTTTTTAATCTGCCCTACCGGGTTATTAATTTTGAAATTTACATGAAGCAATGATATAAATGTAGATTTATTATATTTATCAGTCGAAAGAAATCCAAAATCATTATACATTCCTGCATATATAACATTACTATCGTTAATTGCAATTACCGGGGTCGAATTCGTTGAGATTAAATCCCAGAAAGTTCCGTCGTATTGTACTATTCCATTGGTATTTGCTATATATAAAAGGCCATACTTATCCTGAACAAGAGAAAAATTTGTATTAATTATACCATAATTCTTCAGATAAATACGTTGTATATACGGGGAGCCTATTTCTGTTCCAAAACTATTGTCCCAGGCAAACTGTAAAAAAATACTCGTTATGATAGAAAAAAAAATGGTATTTTTACAAAAATTTCTTATAAAATGCATAACTTGGATTTTGGAACAAGTAAAATAGAAATTATTAGCTGAAATTTACTAAAATTATTTCAAGCAAACAGGTTAATTACTAATAATATTGTTATGGATAAAGATAATAGAACCATTTTAATACCTTGGGATTTTACTCCTGTTGCTGAATATGCCTTGCAACACGGGTTTAAAATTGCAAAAGGTATAGGTAGTAAAAAAATTGCATTAATTCATATAATCAAGAAAGATAAAGAATACGATGAAGCCTACAACAAGCTTCTTCAGGTTGCTAACGAAAATAAAGGAAAGAACGGGTTAGAAATTGATGCCATAATTAAAGAAGGCAGTATTTTTACTACAATAGGTGAGGTTGCATCGGAGATTAATGCTGAATTAGTAATTATGGGGACTCACGGCTTACGTGGTATGCAAAAACTTACCGGCAGCTGGGCTTTAAAAGTAATTGTAAGCTCAATGGTGCCATTCGTTGTGGTTCAGGAACCTCCTAAAGAATCTGATTTAAAAGATATTGTTTTCCCTATTGATTTTAAATGGGAAAATAAAGAAAAATTAAACTGGGCAAGTTATTTCTATAATTATTTTTCTCCAAAATTTCATATTATTAAACCAAATACTACCGATGTTGGGTTTATTAATAAAATTAAAGCCAACATTACTTTTGCCAGGAAATTTATGGATGGAAAAGGAATGGATTATGAAATTGAAACTGCCGAGGGAAATAAGAATTTTGCTCTTGAAACAATAGACTTTTCAAAAAAAATTGATGCCGATATGATTTTAATTGTTTCAACAAAAAATATTGGTTTCTCTGATTATGTCCTTGGAGCTTCAGAACAATACATAATAGCAAACAGTGCCAGAATACCTGTTATGGTTATTAACCCCCGGGAAGATTTAACTAAATTCAAAGGATTTAACTAATTGAAATATAAATTTTTATAACCTTTGTGGATGACCAACTAAACGGCATCCACTTTTTTTAAATGAATTATGGAACTCGTATTTGCTACTAACAACAAGCATAAACTCAAAGAAATTCAACACTTGCTTGGAAATGAAATTAAGCTATTATGCCTTGATGATATAAACTGTACCGATGAAATTCCTGAAGATTACAATACTCTTGAAGAAAATGCATCACAAAAAGCCTGGTATATTTATAATAAATATAAAATAAACTGTTTTGCCGATGATACGGGTTTGGAGATTGAACATTTAAATAACGAACCCGGCGTTTTTTCAGCACGTTATGCGGGTTCTGATAAAAATCCCGAAGCAAATATTATTAAAGTATTGCAGTTATTAAAAGGAGTAAAAAACAGGAATGCCCGGTTCAGAACCGTAATTTCGTTAATAACTGATGGCAAAGAAACACAATTCGAAGGAATCATTAACGGAACTATTCTTAACAAAAAACAGGGAACCGATGGTTTTGGTTACGATCCAATATTCTTACCCGATGGTTTCCGACAATCGTTTGCCGAGATGCCATTGTCTGAAAAAAACAACATTAGCCACAGGGCAATTGCTGCTCAAAAATTGGTTAGCTACTTGCTGAAAAAGTTATGATACGTGTAATAATTCTCATAATAATTTGTTTTTAAGTAAAACAACCCCCAATGAAAAAAAGCGTACTTCTTATTTTATTTTTCATCTCGTTTACCCTGGATAATTCAATGGCCCAGATTGGAGTTGGCGAATGGCGCGACCACTTGCCTTTTTCTTTTTCTGAATATATTGCCCGGTCATCAACAAAAATATACGCGGCAACTGAATATGGTATTTTAATTTATAATAAAAATTCTAATGCTGTTGAAAAACTAACCAAAACAAACGGGCTTTCCGACGTGGGGATTTCAAGCCTTACTTATTCCGAAAGTTATAACATGTTATTCGTTGGATATTCCAACGGAAATATCGATTTAATTAAAGACAGGGATATATATAATATTTCCGATATCAAACGGGAAGTAATTAACGGGAGTAAATCGATAAATCATATTTTGATAATTGATGAATACGCATTTTTATCTTGCGGATTTGGGATAGTGGTTTTAAACATAACTAAAAAGGAAATAAAAGACACTTATTTTATCGGCAATTGGGGTACACAAGTATTTGTAAACCAAATAGCTTACGATGGGCAATATATTTATGCTGCAACAAATCAGGGTGTTTACAAAGGCGATTATCAAAATTCAAACCTTGTTGATTTCAATAACTGGATATTACAAACAGGCATTCCAAATTCATCGGGTGTTTTTAATACAATAGAAATTTTTAACACTGTTGTTTTTACCAATTATTTATCCGATAGTTCAAATGATATTGTTTACAAATACAGTAATACCGTTTGGTCTGAATTTACATCTGATTATTCACGGGTAAAAAAAATTAAACAACAGGATTCCAAATTGTTACTATTGGCAAACCAGAAACTTATTATTTATAATACAGATTTTAATCCTGTTGATTCTATTAAAACAACGAGTTATTCTAATCCGAATATTTCTGACGCATTAATCGACAACAATGTGTATTGGTTAGCTGATATGGGAAATGGATTAGTAAAATACAGTAATTCCGGGGTTGAATATGTTATGTTCAATGCCCCGTATGCTGCAGAAAGTTTCGCTGTTGAAACAAGCAATGGAAAAGTACTGGTTTCAAGTGGCGGAATCAGTCAGGCGGGAGGCAATGTATATATTAATGGAATGGCACATTTATTTGAAAACCAGCATTGGCAAACCATTTTTAATTACTCTGTTTCTGATATTGTCGTTTCAAGATTCGATCCTGAAAACAACAATCATTTCTATTCTGGAAGTTGGGGCTATGGTTTAATGGAATACCTGGATAATGAAATTCTAAACACGTACAATACATCTAATAGTTCACTGCAATCTATAATTACCGGCGAAAATTATGTTCGAATTGGAGGCCTGGCCTTTGATACCGATCATAATCTATGGATTACGAATTCAGAAGTAGCGAATATTATTTCTGTTAAAAAAGCAAATGGTGAATGGCGCAGTTACAATTATGATGATGTAATCAGCAATGTTCGGGTTGGCGATATTGTTGTTACAAAAGATAATAATAAATGGGTTGTTTTACCCGGGCGTGAAGGTTTATTTGTATTTAACGAGAACCAAACCATAGATAATGAATCTGATGATTCATACAAGCGGATTTCTATTCTCGACGAATATGGCAAACTGATAACTAATGATGTATATTCAATAGCCGAAGATTTGGATGGTGATATTTGGGTAGGAACAGACCAGGGAATAGTTGTTTTTTTCAACCCCGGAAACGTGTTCGATGAATCAGGCTTTTATGCACAACGAATCGTATTAACGATTGACGGCATAACACAATATTTGCTAAAAACAGAAGTAATTACAGCAATAGCTGTTGACGGGGCTAACCGTAAGTGGATTGGAACAAACAGTTCGGGAGTGTATTTGATTTCTGAAGACGGAACAGAAGAACAGAATCATTTTACAGAAGAAAACAGCCCGTTATTATCGAATCGAATATTTGATATTGGTATCGATCACGAAAGCGGGGAAGTATTTTTTGCTACTGAAAAAGGATTGATCTCGTACCGGGGAACTGCTACAATGGGAAATGATGAATTCAGCGATGTATATGCTTACCCGAATCCCGTTCGTGAAAACTATATTGGCGATATTACCATTCGGGGTTTAGTTTCCGATGTAAATGTTAAAATAACTGATATAAGCGGAAACCTGGTTTACGAAACCACCGCCGAAGGTGGACAGGCAACCTGGAATGGTAAAAATTTCTCGGGGCAAAAAGTCAGCACCGGTGTTTACCTTGTTTTCTGCACCAACAACGATGGTTCAAAAACCCATGTAACAAAGTTGTTGGTTATAAAATAATTTTTTTATAAAATCAATAACCTATGTTCAAGAAATCCTTGTAATTCCTATTCCGAAAAAGAAAAATGGGTTGTATATAAGGTATATCCATCAATATCATATTTTAATCCTCTCCCGTTAGCCAAGGTATGATCAAAATCTGTTTCTGTTCTAAGAGTTATTGGATCGGACGACCACATTTTACCCCAATAAACTATTTTTATATCATAAGTACCTGGTTCAAAAGTATATTGTTGCCACCCATTGGGGCCTTTAGTATTTCCATTAAGAATACTTGAGCCCCAGTTCTCCTGTGTACCGGAAGGACTTTTAACAATGTACAGTTCAGTAATGTAGTAACTGTCGGTTGGTGTTGAGTCGGTAACATAAAACCGTATTTCTTCCGTTTCTTCTTTTATACAGGAATACTGGATACTTCCCAAAATAAATACTGCAATTAAAGCAAATACTTTAAAAATCTTTTTTTTCATCTTTTTAGAATTTAAATGATAACACTAAAATGTTGTTTTTAATTATGAAACAGGTTTATTTTCCTCCAAACTGCCATCCTAAGGTAAGGTTTGCTCCCGGGAATACACGAGGATCTTCTAATGAATTATATTCAATTTCAGAACTGTTTTCATAATAGTCGATATTTTCTGTTTCTTGATAAATTCCCACAAAAATACCAACCGACAAATTAAATGCACCATCAGAAACCATACGATATCCTGCTCCAAAATGGAAAATATTTGCCTTATACTCGTAATAGTGATCTCCTGAATAACTGTCGGAATACCACGATTCTTTTCCGCTAAATCGTTCAAACCCTAAATCAATGTAAGGGCGATGACGGCCAGAACCAATTGGAGGAAGCACTTTTGCACTAAATCCATATCCATACGACGCAGGAGATATATCTGGACTTTCTGAAAACCATTCAGATGTTGTTGCCTGGTACATTAATCCTCCATAGTTCCATCGAAAATATGGACCTACTGAAATAAAATTCGCAACCTGAAAATCGAGACTCACCTGTGGACCAAAAAATACAATCCCTAAAACATCTATTTGCAGATTAATTAGTTTTAGTCTTGTATCCCCGTCGCTTTGAGTAGCCGATTTCATTTCCGGAGATGATATAGTATAGTCAATGAATACTAAATCTTCTGTTCCCTTATCTTTTGTTGGGTCATTTGTTTTTGCACTAATATTCTGAATGCTTATTAATGCAACAAATAGCAAAAAAATTGATTTATACATTTCTCTCATAACCTGATGGTGTTAACTGGTTTTTTAAACTTTCTTAAAAGTAAAAGTACGTTCAGCTAATGAAAGTTTTTCGGGAGATTGATTAACGTAAGGATATTTTTAAAAACCGTATTGATCGGGCAAGTTAACGTAAAAAAACAGCGGGTTACAATTGAGATAATTGCTCAAACAACTTTATAAGCTGATCTTTTTTCCTAAAAGATACTGGAATTGACGAATGGTCTTTTAAAAGTAAACTTCCTCCATCCGATTTTTCGAAATGGTCTATATAATTCAGGTTTACAATATGTGATTTATGTACACGCATGAAGCTATATTCACAGAGTAAATCTTCATAATCTTTAAGGACTTTAGAGATCATGATTTTTTTCCCGTCGTTTAAGTAGAATAGAGTATAAGCCCCATCTGATTCGCAGCGAATAATATCTTTAATGTCAATTAAGTAAATGCTTTCGGATGTTTTTAGAACTATTTTTTTCGATTTCTCGGAAATGGTTTTAATATTAGAAAGTAATGCATTTAATTTTAAATCATTATTTGATTTATGTATGGTGTCTTTTGCTTTATTTATAGCTTCAATCAATTCCATAGGGTTTATCGGTTTAATCAGATAATCCAGGGCACTTAATTTAATTGCTTTTATGGCATATTCTTCGAAAGCAGTAATAAAAATAATTTTGAAACAGATATGGTCTAATTGTTGCAACAGGTCAAAGCTGGTACCATCAGGTAAATTAACATCAAGCAAAACCAAATCGGGATTCGTTTTTTTTATCATCCATTTGGCTGATGCTACGTCTCCCGCCGAACCTAACAGGTCTATCTCTTCACAATTATTTTTTATAACCTCTGTTATAGTTTCCTGTATTAAGCGCTCATCTTCAACAATAAGTATTTTTATCATCTTTTTTACAGGTTTAAATGTAAATTAAAGGTATTTCGAAAATAATTTTTGTGCCTGAAGGACTCATATCCTCATTTTTTAAGTCGATAATGTTGAATATAATATTTTTCTTGTACGACTGTTTCATTGTTTTAATCCTGCTTTGTGTTATTTCTGTAGCAACCGATTGATGTTCTTTCGTTTTTGTTTTCGCTGCTTCTTCTCTGCCAATACCATTGTCTGTAATTTCTACAAAAAGCTTACCGTTTTTTTCAGAAAAAACAATGTCAATTTTTCCTTTTGCATCTTTTTTCTTTAGTATTCCGTGCTCAATAGCGTTTTCAATAAAGGGCTGAAGCAACATTGGAGGAATTGCTATTTCTTCTGAGTCAAGATTTGAAATATCATTAATCGTATATTCCAGGTTCTCCCCTAAACGGAGTTTTTGTAATTTCAAATAATCATCAAGGGTTTGTTTTTCTGTTTCGATGCTTACCACGTCTTGTTTAGAGTTAACTAAAATCGAACGCATGAGTTTGGCAAAACTCGAAAGATACGAACCTGCTTCTATAGGTTCGTTTTTTAAAATATAATGCTGGATAGCTGAAATGGCATTGAATATAAAATGAGGATTCATTTGTACCCGCAATAGTTTTTGTTCAAGCAGAATAGCTCTTTGTTTTTGTTTTATTTTATTTTGCCGGGTAATAAAAACAGTACTTATAATAATGATTAAGAATATTGCTATAAGGCTTATTATCATTTTTCTGCGTTTCTCAAGGCTTAATTCCTGTTGTATGTTTTTTTCAGAGAGCAGGGCAATTTCTTTTTCTTTCTTTTCTGTTTCGAATTTCGCTTGTAATTCAAGTATTTGCTTATTACTTGACTCGTTAAATAAAGAATCTTTTACTTGAATATACTGGGTTAAATAGTTATTTGCCCTTTTATAATCATTAAGTGCTGTATGTATTTGATAAAGCCAGTTTAACGAAGCTTTAAGCTCGGGGATGATGCCGTTTTCTGATGCAAGCTTTTGTGCCTTTAAAGCATAGTGTTTTGCTTTTTCATAATCTTTAAATTCGAAGTAAGTAGCACTTGCACTATTGTACGAACTACATACCTGATCCAGACTTCCAACTTCTTCGATAAGTTTAATGCTTTTTAAGTTGTAAGTAAGTGCTAGTTGCAAATCTTCTTTTTTTCTTGCAATATAAGACATGTTGGAAAAAGTAGCAGCAAGACTCCTTTTATCATCAATTGATTCATATATTTTCAAGCTTTTTGTAAAGTTGTCAAGAGCATCGTCAAATTTATCCTGATAGAAATAAACATTTCCAATATTTATGTAGGCAGAAGCTAAGGAGCGTTTGTTTCCTAATTCTTCTTTTATAGTAAGGCTCCTTAAAAGATAATTTAAAGCATCATCGTATTTTTCAATAGAAATAAAAACAATGCCAATATTATTTAATGATGAAGCAATATCATTTTTGTTTCCCAGCTTTTCACGAATCGATAAACTTTTAAGATGGTATGAGACCGATTCTTCGTACCGCCCCAGGTTATCCATAAGAAGCCCCAGGTTGTTGTAAACCATCGATAATGCAAGGCTGTCATGTATTTTTTCACTTATTAACAGGGATTTCAAAAAATATTCCTTAGAAGTTTCAAAAGAACCTCTTTTTCTGTTTAATACTCCAAAGTTATTGTAAGACGTAGCTATTAGTTTTGAATTATTCAGTTTTAAACGAATATCCAGGCTCTGTTGGTAATACTCTTCTGCTTTGTCGTAATCTCCCTTGTTCTGATAATATATCCCCGATATATCGAATGATGCAGCTTTACCCGTTGGGAAATTTAAACTGTCCGATAATTTAATTGAACTTTTAATATATTCCATGGCTTTTTCAGAATCTCCATAGATATGATATTTTGAAAGTAAATAAAGGGTTTTTACCTTGTTTG
This sequence comes from Bacteroidetes bacterium GWB2_32_14, assembly GCA_001768235.1. Classification (GTDB taxonomy): domain Bacteria; phylum Bacteroidota; class Bacteroidia; order Bacteroidales; family UBA12077; genus UBA12077. The sequence continues at coordinate 68,141 of MENK01000017.1, read as the reverse complement.
TGTCGTTTGAGCGAATACTTAAATCTTTTAAAAGGCTATCAACATAAAATTCTTGAGAATATGCCCCGGATAAACAAATAAAGAAAAATAAGTATATACCAGATATTTTCTTAATAATTTGATTATTCATCTGATTATTTTTATGATATTGCGTTGCAACTTATTTCCAAAATAACAGTCGGTTTTTATATTTACAATGTCTCCTCCTACCTGTTTTTTGATTTACAGCCATCTTTTTCGTTTCATATACCAAATCATTAAAGCTGTAACTATTACCATAAAACCAAGCACACCGAAATAACCCCACCTCCAGTTTAGTTCAGGCATATAATGAAAATTCATCCCGTACAAACCAACAATAAATGTTAAAGGAATAAAAATTGAAGTAATAATGGTTAGAGTTTTCATTACCTGGGTCATGCTGTTGCTCTGGTTTGACTGATTTAACTCAACAAGGCTTCTCTGGTCTTCTTTAAACGACTCAACAAGTTCAAAATTATATTGTACATGATCCTTAATATCATTGAGGTATTTATAATTCGATTCTGAAATCTGGTCGGGCTCATCGCTTATTAGGTTTTGTAGCGATTCCAGTAAACTAAACACGTATTTGCGAACTAAAACGATTTTTTTCCTGATCTCATGAAGGTTGTGAATATAATTTTGATTGGGGCTTTCAACAAGTAAATCTTCAATTTCATCCAATTGTTCCCTTAAATATTCCATAATGTTGAAATAATTATCTACTATTAAATCAACAATAATGTAGAACAAATAATCGGTTCCATTTTTCCATACTTTTCCCTTTTGATTGAGTGTTTTTTCTTTTGCCAGGTTAAAAAAATCACCGGGTTGCTCCTGTAATGTAATTAAATAGTCATTGCCAAGAATAAAACTTATTTGTTCGTGGGCAATATCATTCATTTTATCGACATACAACATTTTTAAAGTAAAAAGCAAATGATTTTTATAATACTCTCCTTTAGGAAGAAGTCCCGGGTTTAAAATGTCTTCAATTAAAAGCGGGTGAAAATCAAAATACTGCCCTGCTTTTTCAATAGAATCAATATTCTGAATAGAATTGAAATGTATCCATTTAACCTTGCTTTTTTTTAATTTGGGAAGAACCTGTTCGAAATTTTCGGTTTCGAAATTTTCGGTACCGGTTTCTGTATATAATATCAGATTTTGTGCTAAAGTATCTGAAAGCTCTTTTCTATTATCATTTAACTGTTTTTTATTAATAATCCTTTCATGATTTTTAACTTTTTTTTGACTTTTCATTATACAATCTTTAAAGAATATTTTTTATTATTAAAGGTTAATTCCTTTTATATCTTTATATAAATCAACGGCATACAGGTCTGTCATACCTGAAACAAAATCAACGACTGCCATTATTTTTGTGAAAAAACACGGGTCTTCGACATTAAATTGTAACGGGATAACTGAAAGTATTTTTTTTGAGTAATCGCTCCCTGGATTCAGCAAGGCGCTGGTAAACTCTTCTAAAAGAGTTCCTAAAACATTAAACCCCGTTAATTCAATTTTCACAACCGATGGGTGATTATAAATCTCCTTTATGGCCAGAGTCTTACATGTTTCGAAAGCTCTTTTACTTACACCCTGTAATTCTTTTACCAGGCTTCTATTGAAAGTACCATTCATTATTTCATCATGATGGTTCATAAAAACCAATGCTGCTTCACGAATTAGCTTGCTTATAACCGATGCTCTTAAAAAAGCTACCTGTTCATTCAAATCTGTTACTTCTTTAAAAATTTCATCTTTCTGATTTAGAAACTTTTGGTCTTCGCTTGTATCGAAAAAACCGAGTAAAAGGTCGAACGTTTTATTCGAATTCAGGATTTTTAATTTATGGGCATCTTCAATATCCATAATCTCATAACAAATATCATCGGCAGCTTCGACAAGGTAAACCAAAGGATGGCGTGTAAATATTAACGGATTATTGTTTGTTTTTTTTAATCCCAGTTCATTGGCAATGGTTAAAAAAGATTCCTGTTCTGACTGAAAATAGCCATATTTACGTTCACCTTTACTCAATGCATTGGATCCTTGCGGGTATTTAACCAATGAAGCTAAAGTTGAATATGTTAAAGCAAATCCTCCATTTCTGCGGCCTTTGAATTGATGAGTAAGTAATCTTAAAGCATTTGCATTTCCCTCGAAATGAGTTAAATCGAGCCATTGCTGTTCTGTAACCCGATCTTTAATTTCTAATCCTTTCCCTTCTCGAAAAAATCTTGAGATGGCGTCTTCGCCTGCATGGCCAAAAGGGGGATTACCTAAATCATGAGCCAGGCAAGCTGCTGAAACAATGGAGCCAAGCTCATCGAGAATCTCTTTATTCAGTATATCGTCACGTTTTTTTAGTTCCATGGCAACCAGGTTTGCCAATGATCTTCCAACGCTGGCAACTTCAAGACTGTGTGTTAACCGGTTATGAACAAAAACACTTCCGGGCAATGGAAAAACCTGTGTTTTATTTTGTAACCTTCGAAATGGCGATGAAAAAATAATACGATCGTAATCACGCTGGAATTGAGAACGTATTTCATAAGTATTTGTTATTCTTTTGTCTTCTAATCCAAGCCGTTTAGCCGAAAGTAGCTTATCCCAATACATCATATAATATATTTTCTACTGTAAAACGAATAAAAACCTCTGCAGGTTTTGGAATCCTGCAAAGGATAATATTATTAATCTGAATATTAGATATCAATTCCTAAAAATATTCTTACCAGGTAACCTATACCAAAAGTAAAAGCCGCAACTCCCATGCTTATAGCAAACATTTCCCAGAACCGTTTATGAAAATCTAAGTCTTTAGCAACAGAAATATAGTAGTTAAAAAATAAGATTACCAAAACGGCAAGTGACAATGTTAAGCTTAAACACACGAAGTAGTTTGTAAATAAAAAATAAGGAAGAATTAAGATTACAACAGTAAAAATATATGCCAGCCCGGTATAAAAAGAAGAACGCAAAGCATTTGCACCGTTGCCATCTGCTTTTGTTGATAAATATTGCGATGCAGCCATAGAAAACGAAGCTGCAATACCTGTAATTAATCCGGCAATGGCGATTAGTCTTGTATTCTGCAATGCAAATGTTAATCCGGCAAGTGTCCCCGTAAGTTCTACCAGGGCGTCATTAAGTCCCAGAACTATTGAACCAACATATTCTAATTTTTTTTCCTCTATCATTCCAATGAGTTCCTTTTCATGGCCATCTTCTTCAAGAGCAATTTGACGGGCCTCCGGGACATATGATTCTGCATTTAAATATGATTTATGAGCTCCTCCTTCACCCTTTTCCATAAGTTTAATCCCGAATGTAATACCGAAAATACGGGCTATCCAGTAAAACTTAAAAACCTTAAACCAGTTTGGTTTAACTTCTGTATTGCTAATCTCTTTCCAGAAAAGATAATGACGCATTTCATCGTTACCAATATTTTCAAGCAGTTTACTGTTTTTTTCATTTTTTTCTTTTCGCGATAAACGAGTATAGATATAATACTCGGTAATTTCATTTTTCTGAAATTTCCTGATTTCCTCTATTTGTTCAGAAGTTAAATTTCTATCCATGGAATTTATTATTTATATTAGTTACAAAGGTAATTAGAATCAAAACGAATATCCAATCAATAAATTAAAATTATCGGCCCAATCGCCATGCACTTTAAGTGTGGCGCCAATTAAGATGTGTTTTGCAAGCCGGTAAGTAATTGAATATCGTTGATAAAAATTACTTACTTTATACGGCGCATAAACATATATCCCCCAATACTGCGAGAAATCAAACATTCCAAAGAGAAAATGGTGTCCAATTAAAAATGATACCTGTTGATGATCTGTACTTAGATTTTGTCGATCAATCTTCTCTTTTGAAGCCCCGTCGTTAATATATTCCAGCCCGGCACTTAATCCATTAATTTTGGCGATTTTTCGCCCGGCAATACCATAAAATCCAAAAATAAATCTTTGTTCTTCAGGATTTACAGCATCTTTTTCTATTGTTTTTATTGTACCAAAAGTGTAAAGATTTAAGAAATTAAACGGAATAAATTTTTGCTTTGAAAAACCGGGGAATTCAATTATCCCTGTTGGATAATAGTTAAACCCTATACCAAATGTGGGAAAATTCATCCCATAGTTTGGCGATTTAATGCCTCCATTCGAAATATGGTTGTATTTAGCATAGGCCATGAGATTAAAATTCCTGCTTATTTTAAAATAAGCATTTAAATCAATGTGAGTAATAAATGCAAAACGGGTTGAAAAAAATAAATTCTCGGGATTATCAATTTCATCATAAATATGATCGAGATAACTAATACCTATTCCCATTCGTGCCGATAATTGCAGAAATTTTGTCCTGATTAAAAAAGGTTCTGCAAAACCAATAATACTGTACGAACTGCCAACAATTCCCGGATTCGAATAATTTATATATAAAAATGATAAGCCCGCCTTTGAATAGCAGTTGCATTGCTGGTAGTTTTTTCCCTTTATGCGTAACCAGGACAGCTCTGCCTCAACTCCATGCGGATTTGTATTTGTTAAATGCTCTATCTTGCTTGAATGCGCAAGAATTAATCCATATTGTGGTTTTATAGCAAAATTTACAGGGTTTGAAATAGTATCGTTTCCAAACAATAAAACAGCTTGAATTAAAAATGAAAAAATGAGAAAATATTTCCAAAGCATCTTTTTATATTAATTCTAAGAGAGATTTTTTATGTTTATTTTTTCCCGCTTTACAAAAATAAGGTTCTTTTTTGTTTATACTTGTTCTCTTGATTATTAAAACAACCCTTTTAAAATTCAATTATAAAAATATAAAAACAATTCGTCAAAATTTTAACGTTTAATGAAAATACCAGACTTTTTATATTGCATTGATATTATGGAGCTTATAGAATAAAGTCTCTTTTTATTAACAAATATAGAATATGTTTTTTTATCTATTCTTAATAAAAAGTTTACAAACCTATTGACCGTAGTTTTTTTTGTATCAAATTTTTTGTTTTATTTGCTGGTGCTTTTAAATACTGTTAAGAATTATAAACAGTTAATGGATTTCGAAAAAAGATTTAAATTTAAAACAATATTAGCAGTAATGTCTGTACTGTTAGTACTTTGTGCGATCTATTTTTATCTAAATATAAATAATCAGAAAAATTATCTTAACTGGCAAATTCAAAAAGACAATGAGGTCATTCAGGTTGAATTAAAAAATGTATTATATAACACCAACACTATTTATAGGGAGAAGATACAATTTTTCTTAAATAATCCTGAAATTAAAGCTGATTTCTCCAAAAACAATACCGATGACCTGTATAAAAAAGTATTTCCTTTTTACAGTGTTTTAAAATCCGAAGATCCATACTATTTTATTATAAACTTTTATACTGCAGATAACAACCTCGCGCTAAATACAGAGATTGGCCCGGGAATGTACATGAAGTCCGCATCATCAGAATCATTTGTTGGCAGAGTAAACAAATCAAATAAAAAAGTTTCAGGATTCGAGTTCTGTGAAGGAAATTTATTTTATAAAATTGTTGAACCCATGTTTCTTAATGGCAGGTATATTGGGTGTATCGAGTTTGGGTTGCGAGAAAACGAAGTTGTTGATCAAATATCAAATAAATTTACCATACATGTTGCCAGTATTTTTAATAAGAACCAAACATCAGCATCAATTGTAAGTTCAATTTCCGACCAGGGTTCTGGCAGTAATCTTTTAATCCACTCGCAATATAACAACCCCCTGTTTTCACAAATAAAAATTATTGACAATAAAATTCAACCCGGGAAAGTAAAATTTAACGATAAACATTACTACTACGATATTGTTGACATTCAAAACAGTTTTAAATATGATGGATTTACAGGTGTTGTTTTTATAAAAGAAATTACCCAGCTTGAAAATCAATTCCAGGTTACCGTATACAAATCGTTGCTGATAATAATCCTTATTCTCTCTTCCGTTTTTCTTATTCTTCACTTTTCTTTTAATATCATATTACATAAGTTTTTCGATCTACACGATTCCGTGGATAAACGATTGGCCGAAAAATCGAAAGAAATTTTAAAAACCAATGCCGAGTTAAACCAGATTTTCAATACCACGGGAAACAGCATGCGCTTAATCGATAACGATCACAATATACTGCGTGTAAACCGGACATTTACAACCATGTCGGGAATAAGCAAAGAAAATGCCGAGGGTAAAAAATGTTATGATATATTTCCGGGGCCTCATTGTCATACTTCCGAGTGCCCGTTAAACAGGATTAAAAACGGAGAAGAACATGTTGAACAGGATATAAAAAAGAAGAATGCCCATAACGTTATTATTCCCGGTATAATTACTTCCGTAGCCTTTAAGGGCCACAATGGTGAAGTATTAGGAATAATTGAAGATTTTAAAGATATTTCAAAACGCGTTGAAATTGAAGAGGCTCTAAAAAGAACCGAACAGCAATTCTCCTTTTTTATGGACAACATTCCTGTTGGTGTATTTATTAAAGATGAAGAAAGCAGGATGGTTTACATTAATAAGTATTTACAAAATTCAATCCTGAGTGAAAATAGTATCGGGAAATTACCACAAGAACTTTTTTCTGAAAAATATGCTACACGAATAATTCAGGAAGACCACAATACTATTGCAGGAGAAATATTGGTTTTAGAAGAAGAACTTCCCGACCGTACAGGAAATCTAAATTCATTTTTAACTCACAAGTTTCGATTCAGGGGAACCGATAACAATTGGCATATTGGAGGCGTTTCGCTTGATATTACAAACAAGAAAAAAACAGAACTTCAACTTAAACTATTATCAAATGCTATCCAACACTCACCTACCTGTGTTGTTATTACTAACCTTAAAGGTGAAATTGAATATGTAAATCCCAGTTTTACCCAAATTACAGGATATTCGGCCAATGATGTCGCCGGTAAAGAAATAAGTATCCTCAGGTCCGAAGAACTTTCAAAAAGTATTTATCAGGATATTATGGATATTGTTGTAACAGGCTCAGACTGGCAGGGGGAGTTTCAAAACATTAAGAAAAACGGGGACAAATACTGGGAACTGGTTTCAATTTCACCCGTTAAAAACGATAAAGGCGAAATAACTCATTTTGTATTTATATCTGAAGATATCACCACGCGTAAACAAAGTGAAAAAGAACTGATTAAAGCAAAAGAAAAAGCCGAAGAAGCCGATAAATTAAAAACTGCATTCCTGGCAAACCTTTCGCACGAGATCAGAACACCAATGAATGCAATTATTGGGTTCTCTAATTTATTGCTTGACGAGGATGTGCCTTACGAAGAACGTGTTAAATTAAACACCCTGATAAACGAAAATAGCTTTAACCTGCTTAAAATTATTGACGATATTATTGATATTTCAAAAATCCAATCAGGAAAAATTGAAATTAAAAAAACAGAATGTTATGTAAATAACCTTATTTCTGACTTGTATCAGGAATTCAGCAGTCGGATTTTGACTATGCCTAATAAAGAAATCCGTTTATCGGTAAATAAAGGTGTTAAAAGAAAAAATTTTACAATAATAACAGATCCACAAAGACTCTACCAGGTATTTTTTAATTTAATCGAAAATGCTGTAAAATTTACTTCTAAAGGATTTATAGAATTTGGTTACTCGCTGAAAGAAGATAATTCAATTCAGTTTTATATTATTGACTCCGGAATAGGAATTGCAAGCGAAAAATTCGAAAGCATATATGAAATGTTTCGCCAGGCAGACGAATCATTTACCCGCGAATATGGTGGAATTGGAATAGGATTAACAATAGCTAAAAAAATTATTCATTATTTAGGTGGCGATATCTGGGCCCAGTCAACACCAAACCAGGGAACAAATATATTTTTCACTCTCCCGTTAGAACCTGTTGAACAAAAATTCGAGAAAAATACAAACGAAGACCAGCAGGAACATGAATTTAACTGGCAAAATAAGGTAGTACTTGTTGCAGAAGATATTTCAACAAATTACTTGTTTATTGAAGAAGCATTGTCTCCAACAAAAGCAAAAATCCTGTGGGCAAAAGACGGGAAACAAGCAGTTGAAATATGTGCCAGCAATAATCAAATTGACCTGGTTTTGATGGATATAAAAATGCCTGTAATGGATGGTATAGAAGCTACACGGCAAATAAAAAAATTAAATAAAAACCTTAAAATTATTGTTCAAACAGCATACGACCAGGTTGACATTGAAAATCTTTGTAATAGTGCTGATTTCTATAATTACATGTGTAAACCAATAACCGTGGAAAACTTGCTTTATGCTATAAATAAAGCGTTTTCTGCAAACTAAAAATTACTGATTTTTATTTGACTGATTTTTATTAACATACATCTTTAAAAGAGTTTCGATAAATTTTGTTTTTGTTAATTTCCTGTAATTACAATTTGTATCATATTAATTATAAATTTCTTACTTTTATATTTTTATTTGCAAACATTAAATACTAAAAATCATGATTGCAACTTATATTCAGGAATTACTTGCCACGAATAACAGGGTTATTATACCAAACTATGGAGCATTTTTGGTGAGAACCACATCAAAAAGTAAAGATGCAAATACTCTTGAAGAAAAACTTAATGATGTTTATTTCAGTCCTTTTTTAAAATTTAACGACGAGCTACTTGAGAAATACATTATTTCAAAAGAAGGAATTAGTAAAGCAGAAGCATCTGAAAAAATTAAAAAATTTATTGAAGAAGTAAAGAGCCAGCTCGATAACGAAAACCCTTATGAAATAAAATCTTTTGGAAGCTTTACATCCGACAAACAAGGAAAAGTTCAGTTTATACCAGTAGTTCACGATGTTGTTGAAAAAGAACAAAAACAGGATAAAATTCCTGTTGAACCAAAAAAAACAAAAGAACCAAAAACGAAAGAAGCTCAGAAAAAAACGATAAAAGAACCAGCTAAAAAATCAGTGGAAATAATTGAAGAAATTAAAGAACCTGTTAAAGAAACTATACCAGTAGATGAACCTGTTAGGGAAATTCCTAAAACTGAAATTACACAACCTGTTATGACAAAAACAAAACCAGTTATACAATACGAATCAAAAAAATCAAATTCATCAATTAACAAAGGCCTTGTTTGGTCTATTGCTATTGGACTGCCTCTTGCAGCAATTTTTATTTGGGCTTTGCTCAATTTTAATATTGTAAGCAAGGTACTTACTAAAAATTCAAAAGAAATTGGAAAAACAACTAAGCTGGAATCAAAAAAAGAATCGAAAGAAAAAACAATTAAAGAAGAACCAACAACCCGGGGACAACAACCAAAAGAAGAAAAAGTTGTTGAACAAAAACAATCAATAACAGCTACTCAACAAGCTGTTCCGGGGCAAAAAAAATATTATATTATTGCAGGAAGTTTTAAAAACGATGCTTATGCAAGTTCATACTTAAAGAAACTACAGGAACAAGGTTACCCCGCAGAAAAACTTGCTGAAAGAAACGGGATGCATGCAGTAAGTTATAGTTCATTTACCGATAAACAAAAAGCTCTTGCAGAATATAAATTTTTAACACAGGAAAAGAAAGTACAAACCTGGATATTATATTATTAATTTACCTGAAATATTTTTTAAAGCCGCATAATCAGCGGCTTTTATTATTTTATAAAATTTGATCCCATCAATTTAATTCGTAACTTTAAATTCATTTACATTTTATAAAATATTCTGAATTAATTTTGTTTATTTTGCGCTTTATTAATCAATTATACCTTTTTATGAATGAAAATCAAATACGCTGATTTAATTGAACAAACCTTTGACTTTCCTCAAAAAGAGTTTGAGTTGGATGATGACAATCTCCTGTTCCACAAAATTCCATTAATGGATATTATTGAACAATACGGAACGCCTCTTAAATTCACATATCTCCCCCAGATATCAAATCAAATAAAAAGAGCTAAAAAATGGTTTGCCAATGCAATGGAAAAAACAGACTATAAAAGTGATTATTTTTATTGTTATTGCACTAAAAGCTCTCATTTTAAGCATGTATTACACGAAGCTTTAAAAAACGATATCCATATCGAAACTTCTTCTGCGTTTGATATCAATATTGTAGAAAAACTTTTTGAAGATAAGAAAATCGACAAATCAACGTACATTATTTGTAATGGGTATAAACGCGAAGCATACATCGATAATATTGCCCGGTTAATAAATAACGGTTTTAAAAACACGATTCCTGTAATCGATAATATTTACGAGATAAACCAATTCGAAGAAAGAGTTGAAGTACCTTTCCAGGTCGGAATACGAATTGCTTCAGAAGAAGAACCCAAGTTCGAATTTTATACATCAAGGCTCGGAATTGGTTATAAAGATATTGTTCCATTCTATAAAAAGAAAATTCGCGAAAATCCGAATATCAAATTAAAAATGCTTCACTTTTTCATTAATACCGGGATTAAAGACAATTCTTATTACTGGAGTGAATTAGGAAAGTGTTTGAATGTTTATGGCGAACTCAAAAAAGTGTGTCCCGAACTCGATTCATTAAACATTGGTGGTGGTTTTCCTATAAAAAATACCATGTCCTTTGATTACGATTACGAATATATGGTCGAAGAGATTGTGTCACAAATAAAACTTTATTGTGAAGCAAACAATTTAAAAGAGCCCAATCTTTTTACCGAATTCGGATCGTTCACAGTTGGCGAAAGCGGTGGTTTAATTTATTCTGTTTTAGGCCAGAAAAAACAAAACGACCGTGAGGTTTGGAACATGATCGATAGTTCGTTTATGACTACACTCCCCGATAGCTGGGCAATAAATAAGAAATTTATTATGTTACCCATTAATAAGTGGAACAATACTTACGAAAGGGTTTTTCTTGGTGGTTTAACCTGTGATAGCGACGATTATTACAACTCCGAGCAGCATAGCAATGCTATTTATCTGCCAAAAGTATCATCCGGAGAAACTCTGTATATTGGATTTTTTAATACCGGCGCCTACCAGGATTCTCTCAGTGGTTTTGGAGGAATACAACATTGTTTAATCCCTTTTCCAAAACAAATCATTATTGATAAAGATAAAAAAGGAAAATTCATTTATGAATTATTTTCTGATGAGCAAACTCCTCTTGATATGCTTCAGATTCTGGGGTATTAAATCCTTTTAATTATTAAACCTATAACATGAATTACGCTGGTATCCCTGATGAATATGCAAAGCTTGAAACAGCTAAAATAGTACTAATCCCTGTTCCTTACGACGGTACAAGCACTTGGATTAAAGGTTCCGACAAAGGTCCCGATGCATTTTTAGATGCTTCTGCAAATATGGAACTTTACGATATTGAAACCGATTCCGAAGTATATAAAAACGGCGTATTTTTAGCCAATCCTGTAACAGAAAACTCATCACCTGAAAAAATGGTTGATGTTGTACACGATATTGCTTCTGGATATATAAAACAGGGTAAATTTGTAACCCTGTTTGGTGGAGAGCATTCCGTTAGCATAGGGTCTATTCGTGCATTCAAAGAAAACTTCAAAAATCTTACTGTTTTACAATTTGATGCACATGCAGATTTAAGAAAAGAATATGAAGAATCAGCATGTAACCATGCCTGTGCTGTTCACGAAGCCCAATTTACAACCAACCTGGTACAGATTGGTATTCGCAGTATGGATGTTGAAGAAAAACAATACTTGAAAAAAGAAAATTGTTTTTTCTCTCATCAAATCCATTCAAATCCAGATTGGATGCAGGAAGCATTATCAAAAATTACAGATACTGTTTTTATAACTATCGATCTCGATGTGTTCGACTCTTCCATAATGCCATCAACAGGAACACCCGAACCCGGTGGGTTAAACTGGTTTCAGGTTATTGATTTTATAAAACTTGTAGTTCAAAATAAACATGTTGTTGGCTTCGATATCATGGAACTTTGTCCAAATAAAGCGAACAAAGGGCCCGATTTTCTTGCAGCAAAACTCTATTATAAACTATTAAGTTACGTTTATAATAAAAAATACTTAAAGTGAACTAAAGTTAAAAGTACTTAAAAATTAAACTTTAAGTATTTTAGGCACTCTAAAATTTAGGCATTTATCAATTAAAAAGAATAAAAAAATACAGATACTATGAAAAGAAATACCATATCTCAATTTATTGAAGAGCATTTTTTGCATTTTAATGCTGCTGCACTTAAAGATGCAGCCGTTGGTTACGAAAAACATTTAGCAGAAGGGGGTAAAATGATGATTACCCTTGCAGGAGCAATGAGTACAGGCGAACTTGGCAAAAGCCTTGCCGAAATGATTCGTCAGGATAAAGTTCAGATCATTTCCTGCACAGGAGCAAATTTAGAAGAAGATTTAATGAATCTTGTTGCTCACAGTCATTACAAAAGAGTTCCTCATTACCGCGACCTTACACCCCAGGAAGAATGGGAACTTTTAGAAAAAGGACTTAACCGGGTTACAGATACCTGTATTCCTGAAGAAGAAGCTTTCCGACGATTGCAAAAGCACATTTACAAATTATGGAAAGAAGCCAATGATAAAGGGGAACGATATTTACCTCATGAATACATGTATAAAATGATTCTTTCAGGCGTTTTAGAACAGTACTACGAAATCGACCGGAAAAACTCATGGATGATTGCTGCTGCTGAAAAAAATCTTCCGATAATCGTTCCGGGATGGGAAGACAGTACCATGGGAAATATTTTTGCTTCCTATTGCATTAAAGGAGATCTTAAACCATCGACAATGAAGTCGGGTATTGAATACATGACAACACTTGCCGATTGGTACATTAAGAACTCAGGAGGAAAAGGGGTTGGATTTTTCCAGATTGGTGGCGGTATTGCCGGTGATTTTCCAATATGTGTTGTACCCATGTTGTATCAGGACATGGAAATGCATAACATCCCTTTCTGGAGTTATTTCTGCCAGATTTCAGATTCTACAACAAGCTATGGATCTTATTCCGGAGCCGTGCCAAATGAAAAAATTACCTGGGGAAAATTGGATATTAATACCCCTAAATTTATTGTTGAGTCGGATGCAACAATTGTTGCTCCTTTAATTTTTGCCTGGATTTTAAATTGGTAAATGAATTTTAAAATATGATTAAAACAAAAACCCCGAAAAATCGGGGTTTTTGTTTTAGATATAAAACTCTATTCCTATTATTGAAATATCATCAAAGATGGCAATGCTGCCTTCCATAATACATTGTTTCTTAATAATTTCCTGTATATTCTCATCAATTCCATCGTCGTTTGTTAACGATTTTTCAATTTCCTGGGTTCCAAAGCTAACCCCATCTTCATTTATAAGCTCTACTAAACCATCAGTATAACAGAAAAGCTTTGAGTGCTGATCTATTTCTAATGAACCATGTTTAATGGTTGGTATCTCCTCAAGCATTCCCATTCCAACACTACCATCGCGTAAAAAAACCAATTCTTTATCCTTTGTTTTATAGAAAATTGGAGGATTATGCCCCGCATTGATATATTCAAGTTTATGCGTTTTATAACTATATTTAGCAATAAACAGGGTAATAAATTTTTCTCCCTTTGCACTCGCCATTACCCGTTCGTTAAGTCTTTTTATAATTTCGGGCAGAGGAGTTTTAACATTAAATAAAGCTCTCAGATTTGCCTGGAAATTTGACATCAACAATGCAGCTGAAATACCTTTTCCTGAAACATCGGCAATACAAAATCCAACCTCATCGTTATTCAGATTGATAAAATCGTAGTAATCGCCGCCAACTTCTTGGTGTGGATGATAAAAAGTAGAAACAAATATCTTTTCGTTATGTGGTAACTTATCATTTTCGGGTATAAGCATTGCCTGCATTTTCTTAGCAAGCTCAAGCTCCTTTTTTAACGCTTCCTGTTTTAAGGATTCCTGGTATAAGCGAATATTTTCAATTGCAACAATAATAATATTCGAAAGAGTCTGAATAAAATGAAGATGTTTAATAGTAGGACTAACACCTTCGCTTTCTTCTTCAATATCGCCAATTAAAACAAATGCAATGGGAACATTATTGTTAAATACCGGAATAATATTATCAAATACTCTAAGGGATGGGTTGGGTGATGCTGTAATAAATGAAATTTCTTTATGTTCAAGAAGATCTCTTTCAACATTTATTTGTTGAACAATTTCATCAGAACACCCTGATTTCAGTATCAGATTCCAGCCTTTAGTATATTTAAAAATAAGTATCTTCCCAATATTCAAATCTTCGCGCAGAATTATTTCATAACGTTTTAATAATTCTTCTGTTGAAAGATTTGCATTAATCGATTTAGTTACAGCAAGCAATGTGTTCAGCTTGAATGTATAAAGCTTTAACCTGTTTATTGATGCTTTGCCGGAAATATCCATTTTTTCAGAAATTCTAATAAATTATTCTGAATAAATATAAAAAAAACTATCCTAAAGTAAAAATTTACTTTACTCTTTCGCTATATGATTTATCGCGGGTATCTACTTTAATTTTCTCACCTGTAACAATAAATAAAGGAACCATAATAGTAGTCCCGGTTTCAACAGTAGCAGGTTTGAGTGCATTGCTTGATGCTGTATCTCCTTTAATCCCGGGCTCGGTATATGTAACTTCCAATACAACAAATGGTGGTAATTCACAATATAAAGGAGTTTCCGTATCGGCATGATAAACAGCCTCTACGCTTTGTCCTTCTTTTAATAAGTCAGGGGCATTAATTAATTCTTTATCGAAAGAAACCTGTTCGAAAGTTTCAAGGTGCATAAAATGATATCCCATATCATCGCTGTACAAAAACTGATAAGGCCTATGCTCTATACGAACAGTATTAATTTTTACTCCGGCATTAAAGGTATTTTCTATTACCTTTCCTGTTTTTAAGTTTTTAAGTTTTGTTCGCACAAATGCAGCACCCTTCCCGGGTTTTACATGCTGAAACTGAACAATGGTGTACAAATCGTTATTGTACTCAATACATAATCCATTTTTAATATCTGCGGTTGTTGCCATAAAAATTTATTAACATTTTCGAGATGCAAAAATAATGTAAATCATTAAAATATCTATTTTATAGATCTTTTTCTTTCGTGTTCTTTTAAATAGATTTTACGAAGCCTGATATGTTTTGGTGTTAATTCAACATATTCGTCCTCCTGAATATATTCAAGTGCTTCTTCGAGTGAAAATTTAATTGGCGGAGCCAGCCGGACTTTATCATCCGTGCCTGAAGCCCTAATGTTTGTTAATTTTTTCGTTTTTGTAAGATTCACAACCAAATCACCTGATTTTGTGTTTTCTCCAACAACTTGTCCTTCGTATATTTCTTCCATTGGCGATACGAAAAAGCGTCCTCTGTCCTGAAGCTTATCCATTGCATATGCAATTGCCAATCCTGTTTCCATGGCTATTAACGAACCTACATTCCGTTTTTCAAAATCGCCCCTGTAAGGTTCAAAAGATTTAAACCTGTGAGCAATTACAGCCTCTCCTGCTGTTGCTGTCATCATTAGGTTTTTTAACCCGATAATCCCTCTCGAAGGCATATAAAACTCCAGTAATGTTCTATCATTCTTGCGTTCCATGTTTCGCATTTCCCCTTTGCGTTGCTGAATTATTTCTATTGCCTTACCTGAATATTCATCGGGTAGATCAACGGTTAAATATTCTATTGGTTCACACTTTTCTCCATCAATTGTTTTAATAATTACACGTGGCTGGCCAACTTGTAGCTCGTATCCTTCACGACGCATGGTTTCGATTAAAACAGACAAATGCAAAACCCCTCTTCCAAAAACAGTAAATGCGTCAGCAGAATCGGTTTTTTCAACGCGAAGAGCAAGGTTTTTTTCCAATTCCCTGTCTAGTCTTTCTTTTAAATGTCTTGATGTAACAAACTTACCATCTTTTCCAAAGAATGGTGAGTTATTTATTGTAAACAACATACTCATGGTAGGTTCGTCAATAGCAATTGGGTCAAGCCCCTCCGGGTTTTCATAATCAGCAATAGTATCACCAATAATAAAATCTTCAATACCAACTAAAGCACAAATATCGCCTGCTTCAACAATTTCCGTTTTCTTTTTACTTAGCCCTTCGTAAGTTAACAGGTCCTTAATTTTTGTTCGTATTATTGATCGGTCATGTTTAACCAGAGAAACCTGCATTCCCTGTTTTAATGTTCCCCGTAACAGCTTGCCAATTGCAATTCGTCCAACATATGGAGAATAATCAAGAGAAGTGATTAATAGTTGAGGTGTTCCAACTAACGTTTTTGGCTGAGGAATAAATTCAATAATACTATCCATAAGAGCAGTAATATCTGTCGAAGGTTTTTTCCAGTCGTTTGACATCCATCCTTGCTTAGCGGATCCGTAAATTGTTGGAAAATTGAGCTGGTCTTCGTTTGCATCAAGATTAAACATCAGTTCAAAAACCTGTTCCTGAACTTCCTCCGGCCTGCAATTGGGTTTATCAACTTTATTAATTACAACTATGGGCTTTAATCCAAGCACGAGAGCTTTTTGTAAAACAAAACGGGTTTGAGGCATTGTGCCTTCGAAAGCATCAACAAGCAACAAAACACCATCGGCCATATTCAATACCCGTTCAACTTCACCTCCAAAATCGGCATGACCGGGAGTATCAATTATATTTATTTTATAATCTTTATAAATTACAGATACATTTTTAGATAAAATGGTAATTCCTCTTTCGCGTTCCAAATCATTACTGTCAAGAATTAAATCTCCGGGATTTTCATTTTCCCGGAAAAGTTTTCCTAACAAGAGCATTTTATCGACTAAAGTAGTTTTCCCATGATCTACGTGTGCTATAATTGCAATATTTCTGATTTTTTGCATGATTCAAATTTTTGAGCGTGCAAAGGTAGGTGATTTTTAGTATTTTAAACTATAAAGGGATGATTTATTTTTAGCGAAATTCTGTCCCCTGAATTACCTTAGAATTATTAAGATAGAACAGTTATAGAAATAAATTGTTTAAAATACTTGAAAAAATATATTTGTTTTATGAAGTACAATACTAAATAAAACCCAATAACACGTGAGAAAATATCTTATTTATTAAAGCTCTTAAACCACTCCAATGCTTCTTCTTCTGTATTGAAAAGTTTTAACGGCATTCCAAATTTATTGGTTGCCTGTATAATCATATTAATGTAATATTTTTTAAAAACATTGCCATCGAATATGGTAGCTGCACGTTTTAACCCATGGTCAATCGCCTTAGGAATCATAACCGTTTCGAACCATTTTCTTGTTTCCGGCGAAACAACTCCCTGGTTACGGATGTCAGATAAAAAATTCTCTATCGGGTGAGTTTTGCTGCATTCAATTAATACTTCGAACCCGTTTTGATATTCTTCGGTAGTTGTTTTGCGTTTCCATACAATCATTCCTGTTTTATATAATGAATTGTAGGTAATTTCTGCATAATCAAAATCTGCTATTATTTTTTTCATCTGGCCTGGTTATTAATTCAACTTAGATTTAAAATTGTTTTCTAACAAAACAAATTGTGATTTTGTTTAGGTTAACTTAAATTTATAACTCTTTAATTAGTTAAATAATCTTTAAAAGACGAACATCTCAAATATACTAAAAAGATTTTATTTTTGAATCATAATTCAGTACCAGGCTTGTAACCCGAAGCTACAATTATAATCTGATAAAAAAATAATTTGTTTTTATTAAAATTTTATATAAAGTTTTTTTGATAAATAAAAATTTATATAAATTGCACTTGATTTTAAACTACAAATCTGTTATTTTTATTGATATACTACAATCAAGAAAGGCACTTTCAATTAATACTTCGCTATACTATTTATAAACCAAATTTTAATAATAAATAACCAATAATCATTTAAAATGAAATCGAACAAAAATTTTCATAAGGCTAAAAAAATAAAGCCTGTAGATGATGGAAATGATTTGAAAGCAAAAAAAATTCCCTTAACCAAAAAAGATAAATATTTTAAAAAGGAAATTTTTAATGAAATTGACGAATTTGAAGATATTGAAGATTATGAGTCGGATATAGATCAGGATGATTTTGAAGATGAAGATTATTTAGATGAAGAAGAAGACTTTAATTATGACGACGAGGATGACGATAATTAAAAAAAGTAATTGCCTGATATTCATAAGAGCTGTCAAAATTGACAGCTCTTTTCATTATCCGAATATTGTGTTATTCATCCCATTTTGAAACTTTACCCCCAAGAGATGTTTTTATATCTTCGGTTTCAGGCATTCCAAAATAACTCAGTTTCGCACCTGTATTTATTTGCGCTGATAATTTTTTACTTACTGTGATTTCTGCCTTTCCTCTGGTATTCATTTTAATTTTTACATCTTCGCTGATTAAATCAGTGGCTGATAAAATTCCTCCATTGTTCACAAAAGAATTCATATATATTGCATTTCCTTTAATCTCAATTTGTGCTCCCTGGTATGCATTCAGGTTTAAAGTATCTGCATCTACTTTTAAAATTACCCGGGCCCCGGTTGTTGAAGTTATATTTATGTTCTTGGTTTTTAAAGTATCAAGAATTTTTATTTCTGCCGATCCATTTGCATAAATCTCTTTTAAATCAGTATAATAAACAAAAACATGAACAAACTCATCTTTAAAAAGATTGGATTTAATTTTAAGATTTAACTTCCCGTTTTTAACTGTCGATTCCAGTTCGTTCAATGGAATGTTTTCTGATTTAACTTGTATTGTATTGCCTTGTCCTGCTTTCATTTCCACTTTAATATTCCCGAAAATATCTATTTTATCAAATGCTTCTGTTTTTCGTTCTTCCATATTTTGGGAATAACCATGTAATGAAAGAATGGTTAATAAAAATATCAATTTAATTGTTTTCATCAATCGTTATTTTTTGAATCAAAAACTATGGTTTATTGAGTTTTTGAATAACCCCGGTTACAAAAGTTTTTTAATATTTTCGGTAACAATATGCCCATCGAATAACTGAACAATTCTGTGAGCAAATTCTGCATCAGAAGGAGAGTGTGTAACCATTACAATCGTTGTTCCTTCTTTATTTAGTTCTGTAAGAAGTTTCATTACTTCGTCACCATTTGCTGAGTCAAGGTTTCCTGTAGGCTCGTCGGCAAGTATTAGCTTTGGATTTGCTACAACAGCTCTTGCAATTGCAACTCTTTGTTGCTGACCACCGGATAGTTGTTGTGGAAAGTGCTTTCTACGATGCGAAATTTTCATTCTCTCCAGAACAGTTTCTACCATCTTTTTCCTGTCAGAAGCCGATACTTTAAGATACAATAATGGTAGTTCAACATTTTCATAAACAGTAAGTTCGTCAATCAGGTTAAAACTCTGGAAAACAAAACCAATATTTGCTTTTCTCAGTTCGGTTCTTTGCCTCTCTTTAAATTTTGAGACTTCATTCCCGTCGAACCACAATTGTCCATCCGTGGGGTTGTCCAGCAATCCTACTATATTTAGCAAGGTAGATTTTCCACATCCCGATGGACCCATAATAGCTACAAATTCTCCCTTTTGTACTTCAAGGTCAACTTTATTCAGAGCCGTAGTTTCAATTTCATCTGTTCTGAAAACTTTTACGAGTTGGTTTGTTTTAATCATATTATCATTCTTTATAGTTAATGTTATGATATCTTATAGACGATAATTTATATCTGTTACAATTTATAATTTTTTTTAACTTTAATCCACAACGTTGTAGTATTTAACACTATTTTAACATTTGTAACAAAACAAAGACGAAAAAAAATAAAATTTGATGCAAAAAAAGCTGTCAAAAATTAACAGCCATTTATTCATAAATTTTTTGATTTGTATTTATTCAAACAAAAAATCAAAATCGTCTTCTGGTCCAAGCTCTCTCGGTTCCTGCCCATGTTTAAAAACACGAGCCTTTCGTGGCCCTATCAGTTTTATTACAGCATCTTCAATTTTAAGCATTGTTCCTTCTCTTAATCCTACAACATACACGTATGGATTAGCAACAAGAAATTCCTCTAAACGTTGCTCGCGGGTTTCTCCGGCATGTCCGTCGGGGTGAGCATCGAGGTAGTGAGGATTAATCTGAAAACGAACAAGGTTTATTGCATGAAAACTATCTGGCTCAACAATGGGCATATCGTTCGTTGTACAAATTGTCGGGCAAGCCAGGTTTGAACCCGCGCTCCATCCAACATACGGTTTCCCTTTTAATGCTTCGTAACGTATTGTTTCTATAAGATCTTGCTGTTGAATAAGTTTTAAAAGTTGAAATGTATTTCCTCCTCCTACAACAATTGCTTCTGCATCTTTAATCGCTTGTTTTTTATCCTGAAAAGGATAATTATGAATTGATTCTACCTCATATCCTATTTCAGAGAACCGTTCCTGAACCTTTTTCAGGTATTCATCAAATGAAAAAGTAACTGCCGCGTAAGGAATAAAAAGAACTTTTTTAATTTTTCCCCCCAGAAAATCTTTCATATACTTTTTGGGATATTCTAAATATGCCTCACCTGCATTGGTTGAATTGCTTATTAAAAGTAGTTTCATAATTATTTAATTTATATAATATATAGCCAAATTATCGTGTTATAAATATACTGCGTTTTTTTATAAATGTACTCCTATTACAAGAACATCGTCAATTTGTTCATGATTCCCTTTCCATTCAGAATATCTTTTTTCAAGTATTTTCTTTTGTTCGCTCATTGTTTTTTCCTGAATCGATAACAATAGCTCTTTAAACGGTTTAATCTTGAATTTGCGGTCATCTTTTCCTCCAAACTGATCGATATAACCATCGGAGAAAATATAAATATTATCTCCTTTTTGAGTTGTTATTTCGTGATTTGTAAATGATTTTTTTTCTGATAAATGAATACCGATAGGCATACGATCGGCTTTGAGAGTGATTATCTCATTATTCCTGATGAGCAAAAGAGAATTGTATGCTCCCGAAAATTGCAAGGTATCTGATTGCTGATCAATAACACAAAGAGCTATATCCATCCCATCTTTGGCCTCATTCTCCTGGCCTGTTTGGTGCAAAGATTCTTTAATATATTCACGAAGATTATTTAGAATAATATTGGGTTTTAGTTCTAAATCTTTATTCACTATTTCATTTAAAAATGCAAACCCGAGCATACTCATAAATGCACCCGGAACGCCGTGTCCGGTACAATCAACCGCGGCAACAATCGTTTTACCTTCTTTTTGTGAAATCCAGTAAAAATCACCACTAACAATGTCCCGTGGTTTATAAAGAATAAAATGCTCCGGAATAATACCTGAAATAAATTCGGCGGGTGGAAGAACTGCTGTCTGGATGCGACTTGCATATTCAATACTATCTGTAATCTGCTTCTTTTGGTAAGATAATAACCTGTTCGCTAAGCGTATTTTATTATTTTGTTTAAATAAAATGAGTAAGAAAAGAAAAATGAATAAAAATCCTGCTAAAAGAGTTATTGAAAAATTGCGTTGGCGTTTAATTTTTAATGCATTAATTATTTTTTCGCTTTCAAGATTTTCTATTTGCTGTTCTTTCTTTTTTGTTTCGTATTTTGTTTGAAGTTCTGCTATTTGTTTCGTTTTGGTTTCGCTGAATAATGAATCCTGGTAAAGTTTATGTAGTTCGAGGTATTTTAACGCTTCATCATAATTTTTTATTTCCTTGTTTATTTGATATAATGATGAATAGCTGGCCGAAAGTTCTGGTTTTGCTTTGGTTTCTTTTGCAAGAGCAAGTCCTTCGTTTGTATATCTAAGAGCGTTTGCATAGTCATTTCGGGATAAATATACATCGCTGATCAATAAAAGGGTTGATATTTGTTCATTTTTATTTTCTAAATCCTGTTCTATTTTGAGCGCTTCAAAATAGTATTTTAATGATTTGTCCTTTTGCCCGAGAATATTTTGAATTTCTGCAAGGTTGGCCAAGGCCATTGCCTGTTGCCTAAGGTATCCCAGTTCCTTGTATGTTTTGTAAGCCATTTCAAAATAATTGCTCACGTTATCATAATCTTCTAAATAGTAATTTAAAATACCTAAGTTATTATATACAAGGGCCATCCCGGGTTTATCTTTTAACTTAATTCTGATTTCAAGTGATTTGTTGTAAAACTCACCACACTTTTCGTAATCATCTTGCCTGAAATAAAGTAAGCCTAAATTAAGGTAAGTTTTTGCAAGGCTTGAAGAATCGGTTAATGTTTCATAAATATTCAGTGCTTCAATGTAACTTTCCATGGCATCATTGTAGTTACCTTGTTTTTCGTAAGTAACGCCCATGTTGTTGTAAGCTGTACCCAAACCTGTTTTCAGGTTATACTTTTGATATGTTTCTTTTGCTAAACCCAGGTATCTAAGTGAACTTTCAAATTCCCCGATAATGTTGTAATATTTCCCGTAATTCAAAGAAACATGAGCCAGCCATTTTTCATTTTCAATTTCCTCTGCGATTGTTTTTGCGTGCTCCAGGTACTTTTCCCCGTCGGTGATTTTACCATTTTCATACTTACTGTAAATATCAATAAGAATCTTGATTTTAACAGTATCGTCGGGCCGGTTAAGTAATGAAACCATGCTATCAATTTCCTTGGATTGGGAAAAGAGAAAAAGAGGGAAAAATAACACAACGAAAAGAAAACTGTATTTCATCTTTCATTTATTGGGTAACTAAAGATACAAAAATTCATTAAAAATAATAATTTTAAAATGTATTGAACAGGCTTTTTTATAGATTAATTAAAGGTTCTGTTTCTATCTGTTTCCCTTTTACTTCATTAGCTAAAAATAAAAAGGCCGCAAAAAGCAGCCTTAAAAGTTATTTTTACTTTTTTAAATTATTCAAAAGAGAGTGCTATACCAATAGAAAACGGGTACAATTCAGGTCCTTTATCTTTTTCGAACAATGAAGTAAGATAATAATTCCCATAAATTAACCAGTCTCCAACACCAATTCTTGCAGTAACACCATATTTGAAAGGAGATAGATTATAATCATCGCGTTTTTTGTCTTTATTTTCATCTCCTTCTTCTTTATAAAGAACTTTTGTGTTTGAACCTAATTTTACTCCTCCTATAACACCGGCAGATATAACAACTCCTTTATGCTGACTTGCAGATGAATGCCATTCTAACAAAACCGGAACCATTGCATAGGTTGTTGATAATTTTGATTTTACAACACTTACTGATGCATAACTCGTATCATCAGAAGCAATAACGCCATTAGCATCTTTATAAATAGTATTGTTGTTATCAAAACGGTAGTAATTCCACTCGAGGCCTAATCCTGTTACTATTCCAAATTTATTATTAATTAAGTTTATACTATACTGGGCAAAATTAAGATTCATATTCCACGATTTGCCTGTATTTAAATCCATGTATTCATTGTCTGCAGTACGGCTTAAAGAGAAATCTTTATCAAGATAGTTGCTCATCCCTACAGAAAAGCCAGACCACGAGCCTTTAAAGCGGGTTTCATCAGATGTCCAATCTTCCCAGTCATATTCTTTTTTCTTTTGTACCAGGATTTTTGTTTCGTCTCCTTCTTCAATTATTTTAACTGTTTTTCTTTTAAAGCGCAAGTTTGTTGTATCCGAGTTTAATTCTTCTTTCATTTCTGTTAATGTAGAATCACTTTCCTGTGCAAAAACACTTAAAGTAAATAAGAAGATAAATAAAGTTAATAGATTTTTTTTCATAGTTTTAAATTATTATTAGATTAATATTTTTGATTTTTTAGTACGACGGGTAATTGTATTAAAAAGTTACAGGAGAAAACTTATTTTTTTACGGGAGTTGAAAATGCAAAAAGTTTAGAATCAAATTCTACTTTTGCCAGATTACCCTTATTATCGTATTTTTTATTTAATTGAATATTACTCCCGGTAATTTTATTAATCCCGTTTATTCCAAGTTGTGCTATATCCCATGCAGATATTTTACTTAAATCTTTGTCTTTTTTTAATACCTGAGTGTTTACTGTTTCGAGAACAATGCTTTTTAATGATGTTTCTTCATTATTTATATCAGAATAAAGCGTATTATCTTTCATTTCAGGTAAAGTTACCTTTACAAACTGAATTTTACTTTTGTTATTTGAAATCCCAACAGCAACCGGATTTAATTGTGCCATAACTTGTGTTTTATCAAAATCCGGGGAGAAAATAATCTGGCTGGTATCTTCAACCTTTTTGCTATTTGATATTTCGTATATATTTGTATTATTTAATTTTATACCTTCTATCTTGTTTGTAATTTTTTCTGTATTTGGGATTTCGACATTATTATTCGTTGGCTGTATTTTATTTCTGTTTGAATACAAAATCGCATTTTGATCAAATTTATTTAACTGAACATTTTCAGGGGTAAGGATTAAAATTGAAAAAAGAACTGCAATCGAAGCAGCTATTGAGTAATAAAAAAATCGACTGTAAGAATTCGCTACTATTTGTTTCTGTTTTAATCCGTCTTTATTTTCAAAACGAACAGATAAATCGGGAGTACTAACTGTTTTTTCAAATATTGAAAAGTCTTTATTTAGATTCGGGGTTTCTGACAAAAGCTTATTAAATTCTTCGAGCTCCCTCTTTGTTAAATCCCCTTCCAGCTTTGCAATACATAATTCATCAAAGTTTGATGTGTTGTTTGAAAATATTTCCTGCCTGTAAAGATTTTGCTTAAACGAAAAATTGGTGTTTCCCGGGTTTAATTTAATTAGTTTTTGACTATTTTCGAATTCATCAATTAATTCAGGTTCGGAATATATGAATGATATGAGTTTTTCTGCCTGACTATCAGAAAGCTTTCCTTCAAAATAGTCAAGTAAAAAAGATTCGTAATTATGTATGTTAATATCAGTCATATATGAGTTTATAATTAAATTAATGCTTCAATACTACCAATCGATTTCTTTAATGCCAACCTGCCTCTATAAATGTAAACTTTAACCTGTGTTTCTGTTAAACCGGTTATTTGAGCTATTTCATCGTAAGAATATCCTTCATAATCACGAAGTAAAATAACCGAACGTTGTATGTCGGGCAATTTGTTTATAAGTTCATTTAATACTTCATTTATGTTATTGTAATTATCATAATGTGAAATAGTAAAAGTATCATAGCTATCAACTGTTGTCATTCGTTTATTCTTTCTTATTTTATCAATCATTGTATGATATGCAACAGAAAATAAATATGATTTTACTTTCTCAAACGAAACTTCGCTGGATCGTATCCATAATTTTTCGAATGAATCCTGTACAATATCTTTTGCCTCATCGCTATTTTTAATATTTTTTAAGATAAAGCGATAAATATTGTCTGAAAAAAGATCAACACATCTATTGTATTCCTCAACAGTCATTACTAAAATTATACTATATTCGAATGTAAGACGTTCAACCAAAAAAAAAGTTACAGCGGGTAAGTTAAAAAGTATTATTTTTAACATCCAGTTTTTATAAACTGAATATTATGAAATATCCATGCAAAAAATTGCACGAAACAAAAATGAATAAACTTGAGAAGATGCTTATTCGAAAAGATATGTACGGATATTAGCTTCGCTGAGCCACTCGGAGTTATCGGCCGGCTTGTGTTTAGGCCGTGTGAGGAAGCCTGCGGCAGGCAAAAAAAACTGACAACAAATTACTTTATGAATAAAATACAAACAATCTAAACATCACAAAAAATTAATACACATGAAAAAAATAATCATTCTCGTTATAAGTGGCACAGTTCTTTTTTATTCATGTAAAAAAAATACTGTAGAAAAAGAAATCACCAGCCAGGATCATTTAATCATGTCGGTATTGTGGTATCAACAGTCTGCAGAGATGAAAGCTTTGTATTACCAAGGATTTAACCTTGCAAAATTCAAATTAAACGAAAAGGTGGTTAATTCTGGCACAGAAACAAAAAAGGCTGTTGTAGTTGATATTGATGAAACAATGCTTGATAATAGCCCTACAGAAGCTAAATGCATTGAAACAGGCGAGTCATTTACAAATGAAAACTGGATCAAATGGACATCAAGAGCCCAGGCAAAAGCATTGCCCGGAGCTGTTGAATTTTCAAAATATGCAGAATCAATGGGTGTAGATGTTTTTTATATTTCCAATCGTTCTCTTGATGAACACGAGAATACCCTGAAAAATCTACAATCAGAAGGTTTTGCCTTTGCCGATAGCAACCATTTGTTACTTAAAGAAACGGATAGTTCAAAAAAATCGAGAAGGGAAAAAGTAAGTGAAAATTACGAGATAATTATTCTTATAGGAGATAACCTGGGTGATTTTTCGGAAATTTTTGATAAGCGTAATCAAAATAACGGTTTTGACCTTGTAGAGCAATATAAGAATGACTTTGGTGATCGTTTTATTGTTTTACCTAATCCAATGTATGGAGCATGGGAAAAACCAATTTACGAGTTTAAACGGGATCTTCCGGAACAAGAAAAATACAAATTAAGAAAATCGAAACTGATTAGTTATTAAGTTCTTATTTTAAAAATTTCATTAGTACCTCAATCAGGTTTTCCTGTTTAATTGGTTTTGAAATGTAATCATCACAACCTTCGCTAATACTGTATTCCTTTTCTCCCGCGAGAGCATAGGCCGTCTGGGCAATTACCGGAACAGAATTATTCTGTGCTTTAATTAATTTGGTTGCTTCATAGCCATTTATTCCTGGTAATTGAATATCCATTAAAATCAAATCAATGTGTGGATTTTCTTTAAAAATATCAATTGCTTCTTTTCCTGATTTTGCCCATAAAATTTTCATTTTTGATGATTTCAAAAAATTCTCAATTAAAATATAGTTCGATGGTGTATCTTCAACAACAAGGATGCTTTTCGAACTCCAGTCAATTGATTGTTTTTCTAAAATATTCGCGGAATAAGGAATAACAGATTTATCCATTTCCTGGTATGGAAGCGAAAAATAAAATTCAGAACCCATGCCTTCATCAGATTCAACCCCGATATCACCTCCAAGCATTGAAACAAGTTTTTTAGAAATGGCAAGGCCTAACCCTGTTCCTTTGTAAATCTTTCTGCGTTCATCATTTAACCTGTTAAAGCGATCGAAAATTGAAACCTGGTTTTCTTTTGTAATACCAATTCCGGTATCTTTCACAAAAAACCTAAGGAGTTTTCGGTTTCCAACAGAAATTTGCCTGTATCCAAAACTAATTTGTCCCTCTTCGGTAAATTTAATCGCGTTATTTAATAAATTATTTAGTATTTGCCTAAACCGTGCATAATCTGTATAAATTGCTATTCTGTCCGAGTCCTGCTCTAAGTCAAGAATTAGCTCAAGATGTTTAATTTTCAAGCTAATATCCTGACTAAAAAGCTTGTACATATCAGTTAAAATCTCATTTACATAATGAAGTGATTTATTTATTGTCAATACATCGGCTTCAATTTTTGAAATGTCAATTATATCGTTAATAAGATTTAATAAATCGTTGCTGCTGGCTTTAATTAACCCTGTAATTTCTTGTTTTTCCTTGTATGTTAATTCAGGATCGATTAACAAGTTTGTAAAGCCTGTAATTGCATTCATGGGGGTTCTTATTTCATGCGACATGTTGGCAAGAAATGCAGATTTCAGGCGATCCGATTTTTCAGCTTTTTCTTTTGCATTTTTCAATTTCTCTTCTGCAATTTTTCTGTCGGTAATATTCCTGCTAAAAGTAAAATTATATTCTTCCCCTTCGAATTCCCTGATATTAAATGCCGCTTCAACCGGAATCTCTGATCCTTGTTTTGTTTTGTAGTACAGTTGGATTACATATGATTTATTTTTTTTTAGTTTGTTCCAGTACTCCTGCCATACATCCTGAGAGAACTCTTGAACAATGTCAAAAACCGACAACTCTAAAATTTCACTTTCAGAATACCCAAGCAGGTTACAAGCCGAATTATTCGCGTAAATAAACCTCCCGTCTTTTTTCATCCAGATTATGGCATCGATTGCTAAATCTACCGAAAACTGAGAAATTCGTAACTCGGAAGTTTTTTTCTGAACCCGTTCATCCAACTCCCGGTTGATGCTTTGTATTCTCCTGCTTTTTTTCCTGATTTGCCTGTTTTGAAGAATCAATAAAATAAGAAATACAAGAGATGTAATTAATATTACAAGTATAAAATTAAATTGATACTTCTGCCTGAGAATCTGTCTTTCCTGCAAGATTAATTCATTCTCTATTTTTAAATTATTATAAATTGTCCTGTAATCTGCTATTTGCTGATTTGTTAATGATTCAAAAACGGAATCTTTTAATGTACTATATTGTTTGTAAAACTCAATTGCCCTTTTGTAATTTCCTTTTTCCAAGTAAACCTTTGAAAAAAGTTCGGAATTTAAAATTATCAGGTTTGTTAAGTTGTTTTGTTCTGCAATTTCTTTTCCATTATTTAAGTATTTAACCGCATTATTATAGTCTTTTTGACCCAAATAAGCATCACCCAGGCAATTATAAATTTCAGACAACCCGCTTGGATTATTAAATTCTTTATATATTTCTAATGCCTGAAAAAAATAATTTAAAGATTTATTGTATTCCCCCGCTTTAATAAAAGCATTTCCTATATTTCCCAGTGTATTTGCATAACCCTGTAAGTTTTTATTTTTCTTTTTTAGTTCTAATGCCTTATTTAAATAATCCAGCGCTAAGGGAAAATTTTCTTTTTGACTAAAAATCATTCCAATGTTGTTATAGCACATGGCTATTCCTTCATCATCTTTCAGTTCAAGAAAAATTACAAGAGCTTTTTGGTATTGATCGAGTGCAGAATTCTGATTCCCTAAAGATAAATATACATTCCCAATATCTTTTAAAGCAAGAGCTATTTCAGGCTTACTCCCCTTTGATTCATAGTAATACAATGCCTGTTGAATATACACCAATGATTTTTCGTAATTATTAAACCGAATGTATGTCAACCCGAGAAAATGGTTTGACTCTGCCCGGATTTGATCCGATAATAACAATGAGTTTTTTTCTATAAGCGCATTAAATACTTCCAGTGCTTTTGTAAATTCAAAATGATAATAGTACAATTTCCCGAGGTGATACAAGCTTTCTATTGATTTATCATAGGATTTAATGCTGTCTGCCGTTTTTTTTGCTAATAAAAAAGAATTTTCGGCTATTCTAAAATTTGTTTGTTTATTTAATATTCCGGATTGAATATAAAAATCGATTTTTTTATCTGCCGGTATATTTTTAATACTGTCAGAATTATTTGTTTGCGAATGAACTAAAAAGAGATTAAAAAATAAGATGATGAATATGAGCAAATTAATAAAATTCTTCATAAAGAGAATTTTCAAATTAGAATAATTCTTTGAAAATTAAACATTTCTTTTGGTGAATAAAAAATTTTATGAAAAAATTTGTAATTGAATATTAAATGTTTTTATCTTTGACCAATCGTTCAGTCAATAACGGGTTTTGATTGTAAAAATTTAATAGCAATGGCACCAAGAACGGCAGAAAAATTCAAGGAAATCAGAGAAGAGAAAAGAAATCACATTATGCGTATTGCTCTCGAATTATTTGCTAACGAAGGCTATCATGTTACACCCATTAGTAAAATAGCTCAAAAAGCGGGTATGTCGAAAGGGTTGATGTATAATTATTTTGAAAGCAAAGAAGATTTGCTGAAATCGATCTTAATTGAAACTATTCACGAAATTTATTCATCTTTCGATAAAAATCACGATGATATTTTAACAAGTGATGAATTTGAATATTTTGTTAGAGAAAGTTTTAAGCTGCAAAAAGAAAACAGGGAGTTTTATAAATTGTACTACATTCTTTTATTGCAGCCCAATATAATAGAAATTGCCAATTCGGAGATAAGTAACATATCACAAAAAGTACTTACTGTTTTATATTATTACTTTAAAAGCTCCTTTCCTGATCCTGACACCGAAATGTTACTCTTTTCATCTTTAATGAAAGGTTTGAGCATGCAACTTGTTTATTCTCCAGAATATATAAATGAAGAAAGACTAGAAAAATCAATACAAAGAATACTTGAATTATTTAAACGATAAAAAACATGAAAACACGTCTTTTTATAATGTTAATCATAGTTGGCTTTTCTTTTTCGGTTAAAGCCCAGGATGCCACGGGAATAATAAAAAAAGCAGACGAAAAATGGAATGGCGAAAAATCAAGCGAAAGTTATATGATTATGACCATTGTGAGGCCTACCTGGGAACGAACCATAGAATTTAAAAACTGGACCAAAGGTAAAGATAATGCTTTAACCCTGATTACCGCACCTGCAAAAGAAAAAGGACAGGCATTTTTAAAAGTAGGCACCGAAATGTGGAACTGGATGCCAAGCATTGGCAGAATGGTGAAACTGCCTCCTTCTATGATGGCTGATGGTTGGATGGGTTCTGATTATACCAATGATGATATTTTAAAGGAATCGTCTATTGTAGTTGATTTTGAACATAAAATAATTGGTTCGGAAACAATTGATGGATGGGATTGTTGGAAAATTGAATTATTACCACATGAAGATGCAGCCGTGGTTTGGGGAAAAATTGTGAAATGGATAAGCAAAGAAGAATATATTCAAATGAAATCGGAGTATTTTGATGAGGATGAGTACCTTGTAAAAACAGAAATAGCATCAGATATTACGCTTTTTGATGGAAGAAAAATACCCGGAAAAATTGAAATTGTGCCAGCAGATAAAAAAAATCAAAAAACTGTAGTAACAATTAATACCATGAAATTTAATATTCCTATTGATGACTCTTTCTTCTCACAACAGAACATGAAAAAAGTAAGATAAAAAGCAATGAATAATTAGTAATGGAAAATCAAGGTAAATCAGAAAATGTAATGTTAGATAAAACCCGATTATTAAGAGACAGCAAATTTTTAGATGCAGGTATTGCAAATGAACTATTAGAAGATTCTGAGGAAATTCTTAAAATTTTAACAGCAATATTAAAATCATCAAAAAATAAAAATTAGTAATTGTTAATTATTAATTGTAAAAAATTAATTATGAAAAACATACGTTTAGCGTGGCGAAATCTGTGGCGTAATAAAAGAAGAACCTTAATTACAGTTGCCAGCATATTTTTCGGAGTTATTATATCAACCATAATGAATTCTATGCAGGACGGGACTTATTCCAACATGATTGATATGATGGTTAAGCTTTCAACCGGATATATTCAGGTTCAGAACCCGGAATTCAATGAAAACAAATCAATTAATAATGTATTTTCCCCATCACGGGATCAATTGCTAAAATTTGCAAATATAAAAGAAGTAACTACCATTGCTCAAAGATTGGAGTCCTTCGCACTAGTATCATCAGGACAAAATACACGAGGAGGGGCTGTTATCGGAATTGAACCTGAAAATGATAAACAAACATCAAATCTTCAAAACTGGATTTCACAAGGAGAATTTTTAGAAAAGGGTGACAATGGAGTCCTTGTGACCCTTAATGTTGCCAAACATTTAAACCTTGGAGTAAATGACACGATCATTTTAATAAGCCAGGGATATCATGGAGTTACCGCGGCAGGTAAATATCGCATAAAGGGAATTCTTACATTCAGCACTCCACAAATGAATAATATCGGTGTTTTTATGGATTTGCCACTTGCACAGCAGTTCTTTTCTGCCGAAGGAATGATAACCTCATTAATGATAATGGTTGACGATTATACCAATGTGCTTTCGGCTCAGCATAAAATTTCAGAAATAGCGAATGGCACACTTGCTGTATTAAACTGGAAAGAATTAAATCCTGAGCTGGTTCAGTATATCGAAAGCGATAAGTACAGTGCTTATCTTATGCTTGGAATACTCTATATTGTCATTGGATTTGGAATATTTGGCACCATTATTATGATGGTTGCCGAGCGAAAAAGAGAATTGGGTGTAATGATTGCTGTTGGTATGCAAAAATTTAAATTGGCAACAGTTTTGTTTTACGAAACTATCCTTATTGGACTGGTTGGTGTATTGTCCGGATTTGCTGTAAGCGTACCAATAATCCTGATTTTAGTTCATAATCCAATCATATTGCCGGCCGAAATGGCCGAGATTTATGCTCAATATGGGTTTGACCCGTATTTATTCTTTGGAACAGCCCCGAATGTTTTTATCAACCAGGTATTAACTGTATTTATAATTACACTCGTTGTATCGTTGTATCCTATTTTTAAAGTTAAAAATCTTATTATTTCAAAAGCCCTGAGGGCATAGTAATTTATTAATTTAACAACTAAAACTATGATTTGGTCAGTATCGTGGCGAAATATTTGGCGTAACAGAACCAGAAGCCTGGTTATAATTACAGCTATTGCCCTGGGTGTTTTTGCAGGTGTTTATACTATTGCTTTTATGCTTGGATGGGTAAACCAGCGAATTGAATCTGTAATTAATACAGAGATATCTCACATACAGGTTCATCAGGCACAATATCTCGAAACATACGAGGTGCACGATTTTATTCCTGATGTTAAGTCGTTACAAAACGAAATCCTGAAAAACCCGGAAGTTAAGGCAGTATCTTCAAGAGTAATTGCCACTTGTATGATCGCATCAGCCGAAACAGGTGCGGGAGTTCAGCTTGTTGGAATTGACCCCGAAAACGAAAAACAGGTAACTAATTTATATACTAAAGTTGTTGATGGTGCTTATTTCAAAGGAGTTAAGAGCAATCCAATAGTCATTGGCGAGAAACTGGCCCAGAAACTGAAGGTTAAAGTCCGATCTAAAATCGTTGTAACGATTACCGAAATGGATGGAACGATTACCGGTGGAGCATTCCGTGTTGCAGGGATTTACAAAACAGCAAATACGGCCTACGACGAAATGAAAGCATTTGTTAAAGTCGATGACCTTCGCAACTTGCTCAAAATTAACGAAAGGGCAGGACACGAAATAGCTATTTTACTCCATGAAAATAACATGGAAGATCCTGTTTTAAATAAACTGAAATCTTCATATCCAGAACTTCAGATTCTAAAATGGACCGAAATTTTACCTGATATGAAAATGATGACCGAAAGCATGAATTTAATGATGTACATTTTTGTTGGAATTATTTTATTGGCTTTAGGTTTTGGAATAGTTAATACCATGTTAATGGTTATACTGGAGCGGGTTAAGGAATTGGGAATGTTAATGGCCGTTGGAATGAATAAAGTCAGGGTTTTTAGTATGATTGTGCTGGAAACAGTATTTCTTTCATTAACAGGGGGTATTGTTGGTATTGTTTTAGCCCTGATTTTAACAGCCCTGACTGCCAGAACCGGGCTCAACCTGAGCATGTGGGCAGAAGGGTTAAACTCATTGGGTTACGATGCAATTATATACCCTGCAATTGGATTCAAAGATGTAATTGTTGTTTCAATACTCGTTGTTTTAACAGGAATACTCTCTGCAATTTACCCGGCACGTAAAGCAATTCATCTAAATCCGGCAGAAGCATTACGCATTGATATGTAAACTGAAATACGAGCTTAGAATTATGATTGCCGATTTAAACAACAAAATATGAACTCATCCAATTTGAAAAAAAGAACGAAAGTGTTTGCTTTGGAGATAATAAAGCTTGTGAATTTATTACCACAATTAAATAGTTCACAAATCATATCAAAACAAATACTTCGCTCTGCAACATCTGTTGGAGCAAATTATCGTGTTGTTTCCAGGGCAAAATCTGATAAAGATTTTATAAAATAAGTTAAAGATTTGTGAAGAGGAATCTGACGAAACAATTTATTGGTTAGAACTTATTGAAGAATCAGGGTTACTTAAAAACGAAACAACCGAAAAATTAATTAAAGAAACAAATGAACTTATATCAATTTTTGTAGCAAGTATAAAAAATAAATCAAAAATCGAACATCTAAAATCAAAAATAATATGAAAGTTTTAGAATTAAAAAATCTGGTAAAAATCTATAACGATTCAGAAGTAAAAGTAAAGGCTGTTGACGGAATCAGCTTAAACTTCGAGCAAGGCGAATTTGCAGCTATTGTAGGCCCTTCGGGGAGCGGAAAAACTACCCTGTTAAATTTAATCGGTGGCCTCGATTCAATTACCGAAGGTGAAATAATTATTGATGGAACGAATATTAGTCAGTTAAGTTCTTCGAAGTTGATCGATTTCAGGTTACGAAATATCGGGTTTGTATTTCAGGCATATAATTTAATTCCGGTGCTTACGGCAAAAGAAAATATTGAGTTTATTATGGAGCTGCAGGGTAAAACCCGGAAAGCAAGAACAGAACGGGCAATGGAATTGCTTAATGCTGTTGGATTGGGAGAAAGAGCAGAAAGCCGTCCGGCGAAGATGTCGGGGGGCCAGCAACAACGTGTTGCAGTTGCAAGAGCGTTGGCTTCGAAACCCAAATTTATTCTGGCCGATGAACCCACGGCAAACCTAGACTCCAAATCAACAGAAACATTACTCGATATAATGGAACGTTTGAATAAAGAAGAAAATATTACATTCATTTTCTCAACACACGATCAGCGGGTAGTAAACAAAGCCCGAAGGATAATTACAGTTGAAGATGGACATGTAGTTTCGGACGAGAAAAGAGAATTAAGTAGGCAGTAGCAGGAAACAGTTGAAATTTGACAAAAACAGTTAGCCGTTTTAAAGTTATTTATTGTGTCCTTTGTGATTCCGAAAACTTTGTGCCCTTTGTGTTTTAAAATATTAAATTTTTTGAAAAATTGTGAAAAAACTACTTCTCATATTCATCATCTTTTTTATAGCATTCAATACGAATGCTCAAGATACAATTACTCCGAAAGTATCTCTCAATGGCTACGTAAAATACATGAATACCGTCATGTTCGAAGATGTGGATGATTATTATCGAATCGACAACTTAATTCATAACCGCTTAAATTTTAAGTGGTATATTAATAGCAATTTCACATTTACCACTGATGTTCGAACCCGTCTGATTTACGGTGATTTTGTTAAGCTGATTCCTGATTACGATTCAATTGTAAGCTACGATAACGGGTACATGAGTTCGTTAAGTAATAATTTAATATCAACTCATTCGGCGGTATTAACAACCACGTTTGACCGTTTGTACGTTGAGTACAATAAAAACAATCTTGTAGTAACCCTGGGCCGGCAACGAATTAACTGGGGGCAGTCCTTTGCATGGAATCCCAACGATATTTTTAATGCCTACTCGTATTTCGATTTCGACTACGAAGAACGCCCGGGTAGCGATGCTTTGCGCGTACAGTATTATCCTGGTTATACATCGGTTGCCGAAGCTGCAATAAAAATCGACCGGCATAAAAACATAACAGCTGCTGCTTTGTACAGGTTTAATCAATGGGGTTACGACTTGCAATTTCTGGGAGGCATACTTGATACAACCGATTTTGTTGTTGGAACTGGATGGACGGGGAATATTTTCAACATTGGCTTTAATGGCGAAGCAAGTTATTTTCATCCGCAAAAAAACTTTTCAGATACAACCGGTGTGTTTCTGGTTTCTGCCGGCATCAATTACATGTTCAGCAATTCCCTGTCGTTTACCTTCGAAGGTATTTACAACGGCTATTTCGATAAACTCAACCTTTCTTCTTTTACCGATATTTATTTTATGCCTCTATCGGTAAAAACCACTTCGTTCAGTAAATTTTCGTGGATGGGGCAGGTTTCATACCCTATTCACCCTTTATTAAATGCCTCGTTGGCAGCAATGTATTTCCCTTCGTTTGGGAACAGTTATTTTATCAATCCATCGTTCATTTATTCGGCAGGCAATAACCTGGAAATTGCGCTTTTTGGCCAACGATTTTTTGGAAAATTCGATGGTTTCGAAGAAAAACTGAATATGCTTTTTCTAAGATTTAGAGTGAGTTTTTAAATTTCCATTTCCACAACTATCGGGCAATGGTCTGAATGTACAACCTGTTGCAGTATTCCTGCTCCCTTTAATTGTGGTTTTAATGTTTCGCTTATCATGTGGTAATCAATTCTCCAACCCAAATTTTTATTACGTGAGCCTGCACGGTAACTCCACCAACTATATTGATTCGGTTCTTTATTATATTCCCTGAAGGTATCAATAAATCCGCTCGCTATAAATTGGTCAACCCATGCACGTTCTTCGGGCAAAAACCCCGACGAGGTTGTATGTCGCTCGGGATGATTAATATCAATGGGTTTATGACAAATATTAAAATCGCCGCTTACAATAATTTGGGGTCGTTCAATTTTTAGTTTGTTAATGTATTTCTGGAAATCAGCCAGGTACTCCATTTTAAAATCCTGACGAATATCGCCTGTTGTTCCTGATGGGAAGTAAGAGTTGATTAAAGTAATATCTCCAAAATCGAGCCTGAGGGTTCTTCCCTCGGAATCGTATTTTTCAATTCCCATTCCGTAAATGATGTTGTCTGGTTTTTCTTTTGTAAAAACAGCCACACCGCTGTATCCTTTTTTTTGTGCCGAAAACCAATACTGATTGTATCCTAAAATTTCAAAAACACTTGTATCCAATTGGTCAGAACTGGCTTTTATTTCCTGAATACAAATGATATCCGGGTTTGCTGTTTTAAGCCATCCAATAAAATCTTTAGCTAATGCTGCACGAATACCATTTACGTTGTATGAAAAAATCTTTTTAACCATACATAATGATTTTAATATCGATATGGCAATAATACTTAAATATTTAATAATTTCGTAACCTGTATAATCAAAAAAATATTGAAAAAAGGACTTGTATTAAAATCTACCGGTAGTTGGTATTCTGTAAAAGAAGTTGAATCAGGGAAAATAGTTTTTTGCAACATCAGGGGCAAAATGCGTGTCGATGGTATTAAAAACACCAATCCTGTTGCTGTAGGCGATATTGTATATTTTGAAGATTCCGATGATTCAGACAAAGGAATAATACATACCGTAGAACCCCGCAAAAATTATATCATACGTAAATCGACCAACCTTTCGAAACAAACACATATTCTCGCGGCAAATATTGATCAGGCAATTCTTATGGTAACCGTTGCCTTTCCCGAAACCTTTCCCCTGTTTATCGATCGGTTTTTAGTTTCATCCGAAGCATACCGGATTCCTACTAAACTTGTTTTTAATAAAACAGATTTATACAACGAGGGTCAAATAGCTTATATGAATTATCTAATTGATATTTATAAGGCTGTTGGATATGAGTGTTTCTCCATTTCGATTGAGAAAAAAACAAATCTCGATTCCATACGAGAATTGCTTAAAGGTAAAACAAGTGTAATTGCAGGTAATTCGGGTGTCGGGAAATCATCATTGATTAACGTGATTGATCCCCTGCTTGATTTAAAAACATCCAAAATATCCGATTATCATAAATCAGGAAAACACTCTACAACATTTGCGGAAATGTTTGAACTTTCAACAGGTGGTTATATTATTGATACTCCCGGTATTCGTGGATTCGGGTTGTTTGATATAAAAAACGAGGAACTTTTTCATTTTTTCCCCGAGATATTTAAAGCATCCGAAAACTGTAAGTTTTATAATTGCACCCATGTGCACGAGCCGGGTTGTACAGTTATTCAGGCTGTTGAAAATGGAGAGATCAGTGAATTGCGGTATCTGAATTATATTCGTATTCTTTCCAACGACGATACAAAACATCGTTAATAAACAAGATTAACTGGTTTATATTCAAAACCAATCGTTTGGTCACAATTCTTTTACGAATCATATTTTTTTTCATAAATTGTATGTTCAAATTTTAGAACATAATTTCTGAGTTTATCAATGAAAAGTGGCTTGTATATAACAGCAACATTTCTTTTTCTTTTCTTCTCGTGCAAAAACCAGCACGAAAAGGATACCAATCTCGCACACATAATCCTCCTTTCAGATAAAATAAACTCAGAGCTTCAGCAGGTTTCCGAAGAAACAGCCGCGTTATCTTCACAAATTCAACATAATATTAATTTCCTGGCAGATGTTAAATGGGAAAACAATCCCCGTTATGTTTTTCATAAAAACGAAATTCTTTATACCCTTTTTTCTGAAAATTCGTCTGCAGTTTTTTTGCCTTCAGTCCGCCGATTATCATCCGGGCAGAAAAAAATCATCGTGAATTCAGAAAAAATGGATTCGTTGTTTATAACTCTTTACAACCGGAATTCAATTGTTTCGCAGGTTTATTTTCTCGACAGCAATTCATTTTTACGTATTTATCCCTATGTTGATTTTACAAAACAATTTGCCCCATCAATAAATTTAACCGGGTTTACAGCCTTCCAGTCAGTAAAAAACAAACCTTTTTTTGATACTAAATCATACTGGATAAAAAAACCTTATGCCGATCCTGCCGGCAGGGGTTGGATTATATCTGCTGTTTCGCCTGTTTCCTTTCGCGATCATTTCGTGGGAATTGTATCATCTGATATTATGCTAAAAACAATACAAGAAAAATATTTTTCATCCAATTCGGAAATGCTTCTTCTTGTAAACCCGAATGGGGAAATTATATGTAGCACCCGAAAAGCATCGTGTATTGTATGTATTCCCGGGCATAAAGAAAAGAATTATTACAAACCCGTTATAAATGATGAATTTTTACCCGCGGGGCCTTCGTTGTTGAACCACAAAGAAAAAGATATTCGAAAAGCAGTAAATTTGTTGCTAAACGGGAAAAACAAAACATATTTTTATCAAAACACGCATAAGTTTGTTATTTATAGTTCAAAGCTAAAAGAAACCGGGTGGTATTTGCTTAAAATTATTAATTGAAAGGGAGTATGAAAAGATTTTATTACTTATTAATGATCGTCCTGTTAATAATCGTTTTAGTAAACAGTTATTATTATTATTATATTTATAATCAACAGGTTAAATTCCAAACCGACATGCTTGATAAACAAATTCAAATCTGCGGATGGGAAATTGAACAATCGGGTTATGAGTTTGAAAACGAGATTAATTACATTGTTTTTTCGTCAGATATCGCTAATTTTTTCGACAGTCCTGAAAAAACCGAAATGCGTGTTCGTAAGCTGGAGTTATTTTACTTTAAATATCAAAATCTTATCAGGAATATTAAGATTATAGATGAAAATAAAAATGTTTTCAGTTTATTCAAGGATAAAACCAATCATTTTATTTCCGATTATTATATATCTCAAAAACAAAAGGAATTGCTTGCAAAAGAAGATGTTAGTATAAATGCGGATGGTTCGTATAATTATACTTTACCTGTATTTGTAAACAACAAGGCTGTTGTTAATATTGTTATTAAAGCTGATATTCAGGATTTTATTAAAAATGTATTCGAGAATTATCACCTGGGAAATACCCTGTGGCAATGGTCGGTAAATTCAAACGGGGAAATATTTAATCAAAATTTAACCAGAGACTCCATACAAATAAGCAAGATTGAAAAGATTGCAGTTGATATTAAAAATGGATATAAAGGTTCCGTACATAACCAGGTAAAATTTAACGGGAATAAAAATGATATCATATCCGTTTACCAGCCGATTCGGATTCTAAATAACGATATAGGTATTGTTTTCTCGCTGGAAACAAAAATCGTTTTAAAATCAATAATCAGTAACGCTATAATTGTCGGGTCATTAACAATTCTGATTTTATTATTTATCATTATTTTCTTTTTGATATTTATTAAACGGAGGTTTCACGAAGAAAAACAGATCAGGAAATCGGAATCGTCGCTAAAAGAAATAATGGAATCGTTGCCCATTGGAATAATGATGGTTGATAAAAACCGAACTGTTTTAAGTATGAATAAAACAGCATTAAACATTTTTGCTTTTGAAAATGAATCAGAGCTGGTAGGCAAGAACCTGAGCGATCAGTTTCTTATTTCGAGGAACTTTCAGGATAGCGACTCGTTCAGTTATACCGACAATCAGAACGAATATATTTATTACGATGATAACGATAACGAAATCATTATTTACAAGAAGGAAATTCCTTATATCCTGGATAATGAAAATATTTCCCTTGAAGCTTTTATCGATATTACGCCCATAGAAATTGCCCGTAAACGGGAAATTGCAGCCAATAAATCCAAATCGGAGTTTCTTGCAAAAATGAGCCATGAAATTCGTACTCCATTGAACGGGATTATAGGAATGGCTGATGCTTTGGGTGGTACAAACCTTAACGACAAGCAAGCCGACGCGGTACATATTATTAAAAAATCGGCCGATCTTCTTTTATCGATTATTAACGATATTCTTGATTTCTCAAAAATTGAAGCCGGCAAAATGGTTATTGAAGAAACCCCATTTAACCTGCGCGAAGAAATTGAATCAACAGCATCTTTATTCAGGCTGAGAACCGAAGAAAAAGGAATTGAGCTGATTACCGAAATTAAAAAGAATGTTCCCGATCAACTCATTGGCGACCCGTTCAGGTTACGACAGGTTCTGTCGAACCTCATCGGGAACTCCATAAAATTTACCTTCGAGGGAAAAATCCTGATTACCATTGAAATGGTTAAAATGCAGAAAGGATACATTACGCTTCAGTTTTCAATTGAAGACACGGGAATAGGAATACCAAAGGAAAAGTTAAAAGAAATATTCAGCTCGTTTTCACAAGCCGATGGTTCTACTACCCGCAAGTTTGGCGGTACAGGACTTGGAACAACAATTGCAAAACAGCTTGTTGAACTTATGGGTGGCGAGATTTGGGTCGAAAGCCCCTCATCAATCTCTTTCGATCCACAATATACCGGATCGAAATTTTCATTCACCATACAGGTATTCTCTAACGAGAAACTAAAGAAAGAAACCGATTTTTCAAAGATTACAGATTACAACCAGATTAACGTGTTAATCATTAATAAAAACCCTAAAAACGATAAAATAATCCTTCACACCTTTAACAGCTTTGAAACAAACAACAAAGAAATAATCCCCGGGGAAGATACAATCGCCTTACTCGAGAAAAACAGTTCGGGTGCTGAAAACAAATATCACCTGCTGATAATTAACGATTGTGCCGAGTTCGACGGAATAGGACTTGCCCGTAAAATTCACGAAAATGGGCTTTCATCAAAATACCTCATTGCAATTATCAGTTCGAACGATCAACCCGGAAACTATATTAAATGTAAAATAAACGGGGTCGATTATTACCTGATTAAACCTTACGAAGCATCTGAAATTTACGAGATACTCATAGAAAATTTTACCAGCCTCAGAGTTACAGACAAAGAACTGCCCGAGTTGAACAAATTAAAAAAGAATATTAAAATACTGGTTGCCGAAGACAATATCATTAATCAGAAAGTAGCGCAAACTATATTTAAAAACCTCGGTTATGAAATTATTTTAGCTCAAAACGGGAAAGATTGTGTTAAAAAGATTAAAGAAAATAAATTTGATATTGTTTTCATGGATATTATGATGCCCGAACAAGACGGGCTTGAGGCAACAGCCGAAATACGAAGCATGGGATATTCATTACCCATTGTAGCCATGACAGCCAATGCACGTGAGGAAGATAAAACACAAGCATTCGATAGTGGTATGAATTACTACCTGGCTAAACCCGTTCGTATTGAAGAAGTAAAGGAAGTTCTGATTAAATGGTTTACTGAGTGATAGTATTGAGTGTTTAGTATCAGGTATCAAGACAAAAACGAATCTGTTTAAATTTCGATATTCTGTACTAATTATAGAATGTAGCAACTAACAATTTTTACCTGTCTGTCAATAGGCAGGCTTTTAACATTTAACTTTAAATTTATAATTCATTATGACCTCACACGAAATAGATTACAAAATTATTGGCGATGACATTCAGCTGGTAGAGATTGAACTCGACCCGCAGGAAACCGTTGTTGCAGAAGCCGGAGCCATGATGTTTATGGAAGATGGCATTACTTTCGAAACCAAGCTTGGCGATGGCTCAACACCCAACCAGGGGCTCATGAGCAAGTTGTTATCGGCTGGAAGCAGGCTTATTACAGGCGAATCCATTTTCATGACCCATTTTACAAACCGGGGGTTTGGTAAAAAGAAAGTAGCTTTTGCAGCGCCCTATCCCGGTAAAATTATCCCTGTTGATTTAAAACAAAGCCGGGGGCAACTCATTGTTCAGAAAGACGGGTTTTTGTGTGCCGCCATGGGTACAAAAATATCAATCCACTTTAACCGTAAGCTTGGGGCAGGCCTCGTGGGCGGCGAAGGGTTTATTTTACAGAAACTTGATGGCGATGGTAAGGCTTTTATACATGCCGGGGGAACTGTAATTGAACGAACCCTGAATAACGAAACCCTGCGTATAGATACAGGCTGCGTGGTGGCTTTCGAACCACAAATCGATTTCGACGTGGAAGCTGCAGGCAGCCTTAAATCGATGGTTTTTGGCGGCGAAGGGTTTTTCGTGGCAACCCTGCGGGGAACAGGAAAAATCTGGCTGCAATCTATGCCTATAAGCAAACTCATACGCAGGTTATCCATCATGAGCCCTGCATCGCACAAAGAAAGCCGATCGATACTGGGTAATTTCCTTGAAGGATAAGAAATCAAATTCACAGGATATTTAATGCCGGGATTTCCAAAGATTAACCCTTTGGAAATCTTTATTTTAATCGCGAGTTTGTATTAAACTCTTTTTGCTAATCCTTTGACAACATCTTTAAAATTCGTTTCCGGTTTATCAACCGACTGGCTTGAAATTATCATTTCTTCTTTTACTGATTTACCGTGATCTATTGTTATTAAATACGACCTGGTTCCGTCAATATTGGCCGGGAAAAACGGGGTCAATAAAAAACTCCTGGTTTTTATGCTATTTATTTTATCGTGATCAAAAAACACCTTTTCACAGTTAATCACTTTATGAATTCCTTCCATTGATATCGTTAGTTCTCCAATGCGGTTTAATTTTTTGTTATTTCGCCGGAAATAACACGAAAGGGCAAAAAATATAACTATCCAGGTGAAGATTAAAATAAAAAAATATGAACCCCTGAAACCTTTCCAATCTGAAATCAATCCCAGCCAGCCAAAGATTCCTAATAATATGCCATAAAAAATAAAAAACAACCTGTTTGCCAGGTTGATTTTATTTAACTCCCGCTTATTAATGCTATATAAAATAAATATACTCATTTGTTCTATTTTTAGTCAGATTTTGCTATTCCTGCCAATAGCCCCGTGTTATGAAACAAAAGTATTACACACCCTTTTATAAAAGAAATTTATAATTCATCAGAATCTCTTTTGCATCAGCAATGTTTGCAATAATCTCTTTTATCCCGTTTTATAATGAAATTTCTATTTTTTTAAAAATTATATTTTGAACATGAATCGTTCCCCACTTACATGTGCCTGTTTTTAAAAAAAGGTAACCCGGTCAGCGGTATGCTATATAACATGTTTTACAAAAGCATCATCCCCGGGGTGTTTCAGTTCGAACTATTTGAAAAAAAGAGAGGTAAATCTGTAAAAGCTTGTTCACTGGAAACTTTTGCAGAACAGGGAGCGTTTTGCTAAAGTATAATGCTAAAC
Source organism: Bacteroidetes bacterium GWB2_32_14 (assembly GCA_001768235.1). Classification (GTDB taxonomy): domain Bacteria; phylum Bacteroidota; class Bacteroidia; order Bacteroidales; family UBA12077; genus UBA12077. The sequence continues at coordinate 24,461 of MENK01000017.1, read as the reverse complement.
TCCACACACACTTAACCCTACATTGGGTAAGAGCCGTTGTTGGTAGTAGTTATTTTTTTATCTCTGTAATACCATATTTTATTAAGTGTCTCAAAACAGGATCTAGAACGTCATACATCTTCGCACCACCATCAGTTTCTGTAAGTTCTCGCACTAAATTATATTCTTGAACAATTTTTATATATGATATTGCAGTTGGAGTACTCACTTTATAAGCATCTACAAAGTCTTTTGTCATTATTGTAGTTTTCCCTATTTTCAACAGTCGATTTATGTTTGTCAAAATATCTTCTTTAGCCCCTCTTTTAGTTGGATAAATAGCATAATACTCAAAACTCTTTGAAAAAACCAATTGTCCCTTATCAATTGCTTCATCTGTTAACACTTTGGAAACCTTGTTAATTTCAGCTTGTTGGTCATAAATATATGAAAGTTGACGAAATAAGTAACGAGGAGAATTATTTGACAATGTAATAATCTCATTCAACTTATTATCAGATAATATTATGTCATTAATTACTTTTTTACCTCCACTAAAGAATCTTATTCTTTTATTTAATATTTCTCTCAAATTATCCGTTTGCCATGTTATATCTATTGGTTTAATTTTATCAAACCTGACTCCATTATTTGTTAATTCTGGCTTTAAAACATCCCACAAACTAAAAACCAATGAGTATGATTTATTCATTAATATAGTCGTATCCTTTAAAAAGGCTGAAAGAAAGTCTGAAACTGCAGAAATACCTCCGTTCAACTTTGTGTATTCATCAATTTTATCAAAGAACACAATAGAAGTCTTAAACCCAGCGGCATGAATAATCTCTGTCAAATCATTCAGTATTTCTTTAAGTGGCTTGATATTTGAAAGAAATTTTTCTGGTTTCTTTTCTCTTTCAATTTGTTCAATAGTTAGCTCAGGAACATAATTTTTATAAAATTCTTTACCATCGATGGAAGGTAAACCCATCGACTTTCTAGCTGTTTCTGCAACTATTTCTATACCTCCTGAAATAAGAAAGTTAATCGGTTTATTAAAAAAGTTATTCCAAATATTTTTTAATGTATTTCTCGTTCTAATATTATCTGTTTTATTGTAAAGTTTCTCATATTGGCTCTTACTTAATGTCTGAAAAAACTCTTTTATAATAAATGATAATTTTTCTTTTTGATATTTATCTAATTTTTTAAGTCCCTTAGGATCTTTAGCTATTTTTATACAAAAATTTGTAATAACCCGCTCAATAATTAAGCGAGTTAATTCAACTTGATTGTTTTTTAAAGACACTCCATCAAACTCATCTATAATAATAGTAAAAGCTCCATCTTTATCAAGTGCATTCCTTAACTGAAGAATTAAAGCTGTTTTACCTATCCCTCTTGCACCAAGAATAAATCTACTATGACCACTTAATAAGTCAGACTTTAACGTCTCATAGAAAAGAGGATTTATATAGATGTCATTTAAAAATGATTTTTCCTCTTCTGCAGAAAAAGTCGAAAAAGGGTTGTTTGAGAACCCTAATTGTTGATATAGTTCCATAATTTATAGTGTATGTGTCTGTTGCCAACGTGTTGCACTATGAATAGTTGCCGATTGCGAGTTACTTAACTGTTCAGTTACACCGAAACAGATGCGGGTCACAACCCCCGATTTTACTGCCATAAGGAAATTATTTATGAGCACGAGTTGGGCATAGTTTTGTTGATGTAATTTTACTCAAATACTCATTCTTTGTTTCTTCAATTTCCCAAATTGTTTTATTATTTTTTAATTCTATTACTGATTGATTAATTCCTCCTCCCGGAAAATCATTTCGAGATGGTAAATGAGGAATTTCTCCTCTTAACCCCAGAGCAATCAAACGATCGTCGATTTCAAGAATAAGCTTCTTCTTTTTAAGTGTTTCAACTATCAAATCAATTTCTAATAAGTCAATACCTTTATTTATAAATTCAGAATAAATATTTTTTTTAAAATCCATCCTTTCGCAAGAGATATAAACATCTTTTTCTAAATCTTGAATTTTATATTGAATTTCATAACTACACTTTCGTGTATCAAGTACTTCTATCTTTTCATTTTTTTCAGATATTGAAAGAACAGGTAATTGAAATTTCATAAAACTCCTTTGCCAATCAATGATTAATTTTCCTACTTTACTGGTCGATGGTCTTTCTTTGTATTGATTATCATTAAAATCCCATACAGGATCGGCCCATCCTTCTGGTTTAAATGTATATGATGCATCAATCAAACTTACCTCATCTAAACCAAATACATACTTAAATGCTGGAAGATATTTCAAATTTAAATTATAATCTTCTTTATTATTAAAATAAGTACTATGTCTATGAATTCGTATTTGTAAAAAAGATGAAGGTGGTTGAAGATGTTCAATCAGTGGAAGCCATTCAGAAACCTCTTCATACCATTTGTCATCTTCTTTTGGGAAACCCCATAAAAAATTCCATGATAAACGAATTCCATAACTACGAGCAAGTTTTAATGTTTTAATATTCTGCCAAGCCATCACTCCTTTATTCATCAATTTAAGAATCTTAGTATTTAGACTTTCAATACCTGGTTGAACCCATGTAATTCCAGCATCCTTCATTTCACGAATATGAGATTCATTAAGATTTGATTTCGTTTCATAAAAAAAGTAACGACTTTTCTCTTTATTATTTAACCTTGGTATTACTTCTTTAAAATATTCCATCGAAAGAATATTATCAGTCATTTCAAACATACTAACACTATATTTTTTCTCTAAAAAATCTAATTCTGCCAATAATCTATCAGGCGATTTTTTTCTATAATGTGCTTTTGGATGATTTAACCCACAAAAAGTACATTTATGCTTTTGTCCCCACCAGCAACCTCTTGATGATTCCAGAAGCAATGCTGGTTTTACAATTTCAGACAAATTTGATTTTTTCAAATCAATGAAATAGTCATCAAAATTAGAATATGGTAAATCATCTAAATTTTTTGAGACAACAAACATGTTTTCAGCTTCAATTTCCTGATAATTATTTAATCGGATTTCAGGAGTTAAAACAGCTGACGAATTTTCTAAATTTTTATATTCTAAGCCATTTAAAATGTTTGATATTAAAGATGTGAAAAATTCATCTGCTTCTCCTGAAACAACGTAATCAACCCAAGGATAAGATTTATGTGTTGTTAGTCCCATTTTACCTTCACAATTTGCACCACCCAGAATTGTTGTGATAGATTGATCAAGTTCTTTTATTTTTTTAAAAAGAGAAATTGATGCTAGATGCTGATGAAACGATGAAGTACTTCCAATGATTCTATATTTCTCTTCTATAATTTGAATGGCCAAATCTTCGATAAATCGGCTTGATTTTTCTTTTAAACCAAGGAGCAAATTTTTGCATTCATTGTAATTCATTGTTGGGTATGCCTGTATAATAAAGGACTCATATATACGTGTAATGTAATCTTCTGTGTCTGATACTTCTGACGAAAATATGAACTTATTAAACATCCAATCGGCTAAAAAGAAATCACTTGGAGCCAGTGAGCCAATCATTGTATAATATTTTAATCCAATATTCTCAGCAAACTGAATGTTTGCATATTTTGTTTTACAAGAAATGTTTGCTTTATCTAAATGACCTTGAAGTAAGCCTAGTGCTATTGATGGTCTAACGATACTTGAAAAAGGCATACAAACTAAGCATACTTCCGGGTTAATTCTATTTTTCATTTTGACAGCTTTAAAGGTTCTTCATCAAATAATCCTTTCTCATAAAATTCATTCATTTGAAGCATTATAAGAGAAAGTTCGATTTTATAAATATCTTCTAGAATTATGGCTATTTCAAAAGCTGTATGTTTACTTTCTGAAATAAGCTCTAGCATTTTATTAGTAAAAATTAATCTGTCGAACTTAATAGACAAGTACTTTGATACTATTTCAACAGATTCATCCTCAGCACAGTTAGCCCAAGTTAAGTCTTTTCTTAGTTTAAGTATATTTAAAAGTGGAAGTGAAGGATTCATGTGGTTATCAATCATTGAATTTAAAACGATTGAAAGTTCTTGTGCATTTTCGAAGTACTGTTTGTCTAAAGACCAATATCCTAATGGCCAATCTACAGAAGCTGGGCATGGAGTAATTAGCTCAACACTCTTTTCTGTCATATTAATAATGAAACCGCTTATGCATGCAATGGTTGATGCATTTTCTTCTTTTTGTACATTATCATTAAGTTTTGAATTGTTTGAAAACAATTTTACTTCACGGGCTTTTCCTGCATATGCTTTTTTGTATTGACTTGAAGCTTCTAAGTTTTGAGGAATTAATTCAACATATGTAAGCTCTTGTGCTGTAAAGTTAGTATGTACCTTAAATAAAGCCTCTTTTGAACGGATTGAAAATCTATTAATACCACCATTTAGTTTATCCATTAATTTTAAAAACTTTCTAGTTCTTTCTATTTCTCTATCAGGAATAGCTGTTGTTGTTTGTGGGCATCTTCCGGTAAGCAGGACAAAATCTTCAATAAATTTCTCATAATCCGGACAGTCAAATGGTTCTGTAGCCCAATAACAAACTCCATACTTAATGCAGTCTCCAATGGTTTCTTTCAGGATATTGATAGAATCTTTCCAAAGTTTTGCATTTTCATTAGTATATCTCCAAACTTTTGTAAGCTTTTGTGATGATACAGCACAAAACCAACATCCAACAGAGCATCCCTTTGATAATTCAAAAGCAAGTGGTGCATGAACCAAACCGTCCGCTTTTATTGGTCCTAATTCTCCAATGCATCTGTTTATTTGTCGATTGCGCCAGTATTTAAACTTTTGGTTTTCCGGTAAGATGCCAATTCTTATATCTTTTCTCCCTGCCATCTTTTCCTTTATAAAGTGTCTATATCTTCTAACACTTAATGGGTAGGTATTGTCTTCATTGTTACGCTCTTTTATTCGAAGCTCAGTGCCTTCCTTTTTATCAATAAAAGGAAGTATTTCCAACAACGTTCTTGGAGTTTTTATCATCCTAAGACCTTCCTCAATGTTATCCATTTTTCTAAATTCATCATCAATTGTCCAACGCTCCAGAACTCGTTTGGTTTCTCCTATATCTTGCAGGTAATCACCCGGTATTTCTCCTTGTTTGCCAATTAGGTTATAAAATATTTCCTTCATAGATTAATCCTTTTATTCTTTAAGGTTTCATAAAACTCCTAGTTATGGAAGTTTTATGAAACCAGAACTGAATTGAAAAATAGTTAAATTAAGACGAGAGCTACTTCTGCAACTACAGCTACAGTTGTTTCGGCATGCATTGCCTCGGTTGTTTCGGCGACTACAAGTTCGGTTGTTTCCGCTTCTAATGTTTGTGTAGTGTCATGATATGTTGCTTCAAAACCACTAGATGCAGCCAGGTTGGTTAATTGTACTTGGCTCAATGTCTCAATACTTTCTTTAGGAGGTTTTGGAGGAATAATAAGTGCTATTTCATCATCTGAGCTTTGCACAAACCTAACCTCTTTTCCTTTGGGTATTGGAATATGACGACTAAACAAAGCAATTAATCTTTTTTGCTCTTCTTCTTTAGATAAGTCTATTTCCTTCGTGAGAGGTAAATACTTAACATCTTTAGTGTTTGAGTACACTTTTACCTCTATTCCTTCTGGTATTTCAAAACCTTCAGCTTTTAATACTACTAATGGATTAATAATAAACTCTTTTTCTAGTTTTTCATCTTTCCACATTTTTACAATTAGCAATGAAAATTTTGCTCTAAATAAATCGCTGTTCAAATTCATAATACATTGTTTTTAGTGAATAAATTATTATTATGCTAATATTTAAATTAGCTTATTATTTATCAATTCAATATTATCCTATCATATGTTCATAAGAATTTGTCTTACGGCATTGTAAATTATGCCCAACTTGTTTATACAACACTTGTACCCTAAAAAAGAGCGTATAAGTATTCTTGTTTTATTCCTTAAATCTTTCCCTCTTCCACTTACATGTGCCTGTTTTTTAAAAAAGGTAACCCAACCATCGACGTGTTTTACAACACGTTTTTGCAAGAGGCCTGATTGGAGCGTGTTTAAAATCAACTTTTAACTAATACCGGAACTCTATTCTATTATTCGCTTTTTTCATATCCCTGCCCGTCTTTTCAGAGATCAAAGGCAAAACAGGTTGATTTTTCAAATCCGTTTAAGTAAGAGAATGTTTTTTATGTAATTTAGCAGCGTTATAAAAACCCATGGTTCAGAAACTAAACATATCCGATTTTTTAGAGTTGTCGAAAAGCATTCCTGTAGTAGATGTCCGTTCTCCGCGCGAGTTCGAAACAGGGCACTTCCCGGGAGCTGTGAATATTCCTTTGTTCGATAACGAAGAACGTGCACTTGTGGGTACTGTTTATAAACAAATAAGCCGCAACACGGCAGTCTTAAAAGGGCTTGAGATCGTGGGCCCCAAGATGAAACCTTTTGCCGAAAAAGCACAGGAGCTTGCCATTAACAACCAACTGCTGGTTTACTGCTGGCGCGGGGGTATGCGTAGCGCGAGCATGGCCTGGCTGTTCGAAATGGTTGGCATAAAAACCTACACGCTGTCGGGAGGGTATAAATCGTTCAGGCGCTATGGCAAATCGAAGCTGTCCGGGGCACAAAAAATTATTATTCTTGGCGGATTAACCGGCAGCGGCAAAACAGAAACCCTTCACAAAATAAGAGAAAAAGGCGAACAGGTTATCGACCTGGAAAAACTGGCAAACCATAAAGGCTCCGCCTTCGGGGCGTTGGGGCAGGAAAAACAACCCTCCAACGAACAGTTCGAAAACAATTTAATATACCAGTATTTACAGTTAGATGCATCACGCCCTATCTGGCTCGAAGACGAAAGTCATTCTATTGGAACAAACTGGATCCCGGGCGAATTATTTGATATCATGCGGCAGGCACCCGTACTTAAAATGGAAATAGCCAAATCCATTCGAATTAAACGCCTTGTAGCCGAGTATGCCGGCTTCGACCCGGCCTTTCTCGAGGAATGTATTTTAAAAATAGGCAAACGCCTGGGTGGCCAGCATGTAAAACAGGCTTTGGAACGCCTTAAATCAGGCCATTTAGATGATGTTGCCGATATTACACTTACTTATTACGACAAGAGCTATAGTTTTGGTGTTGACAGCCGCGAAAAAAACACGGTGTTTCCAGTTGCTCTTGAACAGGACGACCCGGGAAAAAACGCTGAAACGTTAATTGAATTTGCTAAAACAACGATCCTGCATCGATGATCAATTGCCAATAACCAATTACGAATACCTGTTTAAAGCATTTTAAATTTTTCAATTGCTTTTTAAAATTCTCCCCTTTTCTGACAAAAAAATCAAGGTGAAAAAGTTTTTAAATCCCCCCAACCCCCTTTAGAAAAGGGGGAGTTGGTTCGTGTTTCCCCTTTAGGAAAGAGGGCGTTGATTTATGTTTCCACCTTTGGAAAAGGGATAGTTGATTTGTGTTTTCACTTTTGGAAAAGGGAGCCGATTAAATTTTCCCCCTTTGAAAAAGGGGGATTAAGGGGGATTAGAATCTTCTATATTTTCCAAAAATTTCTCCAGTTTCCAAACAACATCATCCAAATAATACCGGACTTCGTTCTCCTGAAATCTTAAAACCGTATATCCTAAATTGCTTAGGTTTTTATCTTTTTCTGCATCTTTTTTGCTTTTAAACTGGTGCGAATAACCATCTATCTCAATAATTAATTTTAGCTTCCTGCTTATAAAATCAACAATATAATTTCCTATAACAAATTGGCGATTAAATTGATATCCATGAAAATTGCGGGCTCGTAAAACCTTTTTCCAAAGAATAATTTCCCCTTTTGTTGAATTATTCCTTAATTCTTTTGAGTAATCTCTTAAATCTTTATTGTATTGGATTTTACCCATTTGTTTTCTAGTGTAGATCTAAAATACAAATAAAAAATAAAATCCCCCAACCCCTTTAGAAAAGAGAGAGCTGATTCATATTTTCTTTTTGGGAAACGTTAATTTTTAGGCACTCTATGCGTTTTAGACATTTCAGGTGTGTTTTATTCCCTGAAGATAAGCTTGTATTTTAATCCTGAGTATTCAACAAGGTCGCATTTAATGGAACCGATAATTAAATCGATACGTATCTGGAGAGGAATATAGTTTTTGTCTTTGGAAATCCAGATAGTAACATCATCTTCGGAGTCGAAAACACGTCCCGGTTCAACAACCGGCGAAAATTTCATGCAATAAAATTTCCCCATTTTTGTTTTTATTGTTTCGTCACCAACATACCGCATTTTAAGGGGAAAAATCTCATCGGCAAAATAGGTGTCGAGAACAATCTGGTCGCCCACTTTTTTTATCTTGCCGAACATGGCATCGCGCATATAATAAAAAGCGGAGACCATGTCGAGAATATTTTCAGGTACTTCGTGCTCACCGGAACGCTGGCTCAGCAACTTTTTTTCGCTATGAAAGAACCGTACCTCGTTGTAATACTTGTAATTTCCCTCGTTTATATTTCGTATGGACATATAAGGCAATCCTGTCTGGGGATTATAGAAACTCTCGTAAATATCGCGCACTTTATAAATTTTATCTGCCAGGCCAATTGTATTTGCATGTGCTTTGGCATGATATACCTTTTTCCCTGAATACACGGAATCTTTGATTACAAGAGAAGCAGAACCCGCGTTTAACATCCCAAAATGGGCTATATATTTTAGCCTTTCGCCCGTTTTGTATGAATTTTTATTCACAGAGTCCTGTCCATAAAAAAACGTGGCCTGTAAACTAAATAAGAGAAGTATTCCTGTTAATTTTATTATATAATTCATTTTATTTGCTTCTTTATTTTAAAACAAATAGGATGCAATTTATCAGATAAAAATATTTTTATGAGGAATTGTTGCAATAAAATCTTTTAAATAGAATGGCTCGAAATAAGCAACATCTTCAAACTGTTTGTTTTTATATGCCCGATCGCTTAACGTGGCCATATCCATTGCCGAAGGATTTATGCCATCAACGAAAATGGCGTTTGGGCTGTTAATTACTGATTTTACTTTTTCAGTGCCATCGCCAAAAAACAGCATTTTTGTTTTATCAAGTGTTTCTGAAAATGAGTTTTCATCAATAATTTCTGCTTTAACATCGCGTATGATTTCACCATCTGAATTATAAAAGGCAGAGTAAACCTCCATCCTGCGGGCATCAATCATGGGGCATAAAATCGTGTTTTCAAAACCCGGGGCCTGCATTTCTCCTGAATTTACACGTCGGATTATTCCGTACGACATGGATTGCAACGTGTTGATTGCTATTAAAGGAATATCGAGTGCATAACATAATCCTTTAGCTGTTGAAACACCTATTCGTAAACCGGTATATGATCCCGGCCCTTTGCTCACAGCTATGGCATTCAACTCTTTAAAATCAATTGAATTTTCTTTTAAAAGATCGTGAATAAACAGGGTAAGTAATTTTGCATGTGATTTTTCGTCGTTACTTTCTTTTTGCCCAATAACAACTCCCTGCCTGATTAATGCAACAGAACAAACCCGTGTTGATGTTTCAATACTAAGAATTAATGCCATAATCAAATACCTGAATATGAAAATTACAGACTCCGAAATTACTCTTTTTCTTCAAAGAGTTTATCTTTATCAACTACAGTAACTTTTGATTTGTCTTTCAGTTTTCTTGATATTGCACTGTACGGAGCAACAACAACAGATTCGTCGAGAGTAAGCCCTTCAAGGATTTCTATGTACCTGTTATCCTGAATACCTGTTTTTACAGGCCTTAAATACACCGAATCGTGCGAAACCACAAAAACGATTTCTTTAATTTCATCGTCGGTTTTAACAGAATCAACACCACCGGTAATATCCGTAGTATCTGCACGTGCTGTTACCGCTTGTATTGGTATGGACAATACGTTACGTTTTGTGTTTGTCTGAATATCGACCGATGCCGACATTCCCGGACGAAAAGGACTTGTATTGTTATTTTTTAATAAATGGGTGTACGATTCTTTTAACATCAGCACTTTAACATCGAAGCTGGTAACCTGATCGGTAGTCATTCCTGTAACATTTGCCGAATTTGCTATTTCGGTAACCACTCCTTTAAATTTCTCACCAAGATATGCATCAATCTCGATGAGGGCAGTATCATTCAATTTAACTTTTACAATATCGTTTTCATTCACTTCAACTTTCACTTCCATTCGGTCGAGGTTTGCTATACGCAAAATCTCGGTACCCGCCATTTGCATGGTTCCAACAACACGTTCGCCGGCTTCTACATTTAATCGCGATATTGTTCCGCTCATAGGTGCATAAATGATTGTTTTATTCAGATTTTCCTGGGCTTCTTTTAAGGTTGCCTCTGCACTTTGAACAGAATATTTCGATGATTCAACCGATTTTTTTACTGCTTCCAGTTCGGCATTGATCATCTCGTAAGCCGATAACGCCGATTCATAATCAGAGTCGGAAATGGTTTTTTGCTCCCACAATATTTTGCTGCGTTCAAACGAGTTTTTTGTTTGCTTCTGTTTCGACTCTATTTGTTCAAGCATTGCCTGTGAATTTGCGTAATTTGCCTTGGCAGAATTCACGGTTGCTTTCATCCTGTCAACAGCAGAAATATAAATGTCGGGTTTAATTTTTAAAAGCAAATCTCCTTTTTTAACATCATCTCCCTCAAGTATATTTAACTCAACAATTTCACCAGAAACATCGGGCGAAATTTTTATTTCTGTTTCGGGTTGTATTTTCCCGCTTGCTGTAACTATTTCGGTTATTGCCCTGCTTTCAGGTTTTTCAACACTTACTTTTATAAGTACCTCGCCCCCAAACCACCCTGCTTTTTTCCCTATTACTGCAAAAATAATGAGCACAACTACAGCTATTACCAGGTATCGCAACAATTTGTTATTTTTCATTTTATGAGATGTTTTATTTTGGATTATTCTCTGTTTTTAATTTATAAGAATCAACAAATTTAATAAAACCATTACATTTTAATCTAAATTGGATTTATTTTTTATGTTTTGTACTTTTAAAAACAAATAATTAGAAGTATTATTGATGCAAAGTAAAACCAGAAAAATGAAATTTAATTTTTCAGTATTAAATTGGTTTTTTACCTTTTTTGGAAAAGAAAAAAAAATCGTGAGGGTTCTGCTTTTCGAGACCTTTTTGGCGTTTTTTATACTAACCATAATTATCGGTTATTTCTGGATTTATAAAGAATATAAGCATTTTAAAGATACTATTCAGGAAACCCAGAGAGACTATATAAGTTCTCAGAAAGAATCAATCAGAAAAGAAACCCTTGACGCTGTTGACTATATAAATTTTAAACGCCAGCAAACCGATAAGCAATTGAAAGAATTGCTAAAAAACCGCACGTACGAGGCCATAAGTATTGCCGAAAATATTTATTCAGAAAACAAGGGTAAAAAACCGGCACACGAAATTCAAAAGCTGATAAAAGATGCATTGCGGCCTATCCGGTTTAACAACGGCCGCGGGTATTTTTTCATAGGGACTCTTGACGGGATCGATATTCTTTATCCTGTTGCACTCGACTATGAAGGGAAAAACCTTCTTGATTTACAAGATGAAATGGGAAATTACGTGGTGCGTGATGAAATTTCTGTTATAAAAACATCTGGCGAGGGGTTTACATATGGTTACTGGAAAAAACCAGGCACACGGGAAATGGCTCATCAGAAAATCTCGTTTATAAAACAATTTAAGCACTTTAACTGGTATATAGGAACCGGTGAATATATCGATGATTACACGAAAGATGTTCAGGAAGAAGTTCTCGACTGGGTTTCAAATATCCGGTTTGGATCGCAGGGATATATCTTTATCAACACCTATAACGGCGATGCCCTGATTACTGACGGGAAGCTCATAAACAAGCCTAAAAACCTTTGGGAACTTGAAGATCCCACGGGATTAAAAGTATTACAGGAAGAAAGAAATGCTGTTAAGAATCCGGATGGTGATTTTATTTATTATTCGTGGAGCAAACTTACATCGTCAGAAATTTCGCGCAAAATTTCTTTTGTTAAAGGTATTCCCGAATGGGAGTGGATGGTTGGTTCCGGTGTTTATATTGATGATATTGATAAAACACTCGTGCAGCTTAAAGCAGAGTTAAACAAATCTATTAGAAAAAATCTTTTGATAGTTGGTTCTGTATTAATTATCCTTCTTATATTTCTTTATGTTTTTGCTCTTTATGTTTCAAAAAAAGCACAATCAAATATCGATTCATTCTTGGTTTTTTTTAAAAAGGCTGCTCATGATTTTGTTTTAATCGACGAGAATAAAATTAATTTCTCCGAATTTAAATCGCTTGCCCAATCGGCCAATAAAATGATTCGGGAAATGAAAAAAGTTCAGACCCTTAAAGTTGAAGAAGAGGCATTTTTCGAGGGGCTTTTTGAAAGTGCTCCCGAAGCTATTGTCCTCATAGGAAGCAATAATAATGTTATCCGTATAAACAAAGAATTTACAAGGATGTTTGGCTTTACTCAATCCGAAATTCAAAATAAAAACGTGGATGATTTTATTGTTCCTGAAGAATTAAAAGATCAGTCTCAGGATAATTTTAATCAAATTGAATGCGGCTTAGATGTTTCATCAGAGGGGATTCGTTTGCGTAAAGACGGTTCCAAGATATATGTTTCAATTCTTGCAACACAGGTTATTTTTAACAATATAAAAATGGGAGGATATGTTATTTACAGGAACATATCGAATCAAAAAGACTTTGAACAACGTTTGAACGAAGCCAGGTTAAAAGCAGAGGAGTCCGACAGGTTAAAAACAGCATTTTTAACCAACATGTCGCACGAAATCCGAACCCCGATGAACGCAATTATAGGATTTACCGCTCTTCTTAAAAACCCTGATATAACTCCTGATGAGAAAAAAGAATACTTAACCATTCTCGAACGAAGCGCAAATAATTTATTAAACATTATTGACGATATTATAGATATATCAAGAATGGAAGCCGAACAGCTTTCTGTAAATAAAATGAACACAAACATCAACACCATTCTTGATGATCTTTTAATCAATTTTGAAAATGTTAAGAAAACCAAAGAGATTACAAAAGTTCAGCTCATTTTAAAGAAAGAAATTAAAAATAACGATTTAATAGTATATACCGATCCTAAACGATTTAAACAAATATTTACTCATATACTCGACAATGCATTTAAATTCACAGAAAGCGGGAAAATAGAATTCGGGTATTCCGTTGCTGACAATAATTTAATCTGTTATGTAAAAGATACCGGCATAGGAATCCCGAACGAAACAAAATCTTTCGTTTTTGAACGTTTCAGGCAGGCAGATGAAACAAGCACCCGAAAATATAATGGTACCGGCCTGGGATTAACAATATCAAAAAGCCTTGTTGAAACCATGGGGGGAAAAATGTGGTTCGAGTCAGAAGTAGGTATCGGTTCGTCCTTTTATTTTTCGCTCCCTTATAAAAAAGAAGTGAATACGAAAGAATTATCAGCAGAATTAACCCTCTTAGGACAAAAGAACTGGAGAGGAAAAAAAATCCTTATTGCCGAAGATGCTCCAACAAATTTCAAGTTCCTTGAAGCAATACTTGAAAAAACGAATATACATATTACCTGGGCTAAAAATGGGAAGGAAGTTCTTGATTTCATTGGTAATAATCCGGATTTTGATTTAATTCTCATGGATATTCAAATGCCTGTTTTAAATGGGCATCAGGCGGTAAAACAACTTAAACAAAACGGAAATAAAATACCTATTATTGCTCAAACAGCCTATGCTATGGAATCTGATAAACAAGAGATAATTGAAATTGGATACGATGATTTTGTTATTAAACCTATCGAAATAAATTTACTTTTGAACAAAATTTCAAAATTTCTCGATAAGTAATTTCTTGGTAAATGGCAGATAAATTGTATTTTGTTGAAGGGATAGGAAATGTTAAATTCCGAAAAAACTCACGTTCAAAAGCTATTCGTATTTCCATACAACCACTTAAAGGAGTAATTGTTAATATGCCTTTATTCGTGAGCTATTCCGATGCTTTAAGAATTGTTGAAAAACGTAAACCCTGGATTTATGAAAACCTTCCCAAGATAAAAGCTTTTGAAAAAAAATATACCTGCTTCAACGAAAAATCGGAATTTAAAACCCGAAGCCGAATATTAAATATATCAAGCCATAACAACATTAAGTTTACAGCACGCTTAACTCCCGATACTATAGATTTAAGATACCCCGATAATTCAGATGTTGAAAATCAAAATATCCAAAAATTAATACGAACATCCATAGATTGGGCTTTACGGATAGAAGCAAAAGAATTTTTACCCGGAAGAACAAAACAGTTGGCAGAGCAACTGAATTTTAACTATAAAAAAGTTTTTCTTAAAAATAATAAATCAAACTGGGGCAGTTGTTCAGCAATTAACAATATTAACTTAAATATTCACCTGATGCGACTTCCCGATAACCTGATAGATTATGTTATAATTCACGAACTTTGTCATACAATTGAAAAAAACCACAAAGCCGGGTTTTGGAATTTAATGAATAGCATTTTAGGCGATGCTAAAAGCCTTTCGAAAGAATTAAAAAAACATTCCATACAGATTTATTAAAAATTATACGAATAATTGATATTCATAAATTTGATTTTTACACAAAAAAATGTAAGTTTAGAAGTTAATTAATACTGATTTTGTTTATAGAATTAATCCCGATTTATTATTTTAGCCTGTTTAAAATGATTTAAACACTACATATTTAAACACTCCCTGAATATAAATAGTAAAGAAAAACGATATGAAAATTAAACTTAAAATAAACCAAAAAATTCAGCTGTTTATTATTTCATCATCCATAATTATTTACATAATAGCTATTGGTTATATCAGTTTAAATGCAAGAAAAATGGCTTATGCCGATGCCATTGAAGTTACGAATCAAATTGTTCAGAAATCTGCAAACGAAATAAAAGCATCTCTCGATGCAGATTTATCAATGGTGAATACCCTGGCAACAGCTTTTGTTACTTATAAAGAAATGCCTATTGATAAATGGCAAAGCCTGGTTACAAAAATGTATGGATCTATTTTTAAAAATGCACCCCATATTTACAGCATTTGGGATAGTTGGGAATTAAATGCTGTTGATCCCAATTACAATAAACCTACTGGCCGCTTCGTAATTATATACTGGAGAGAAAAAGAAATAATAAAAAATAATTTTGAATATCGAAGCCTGGAGGGCGATCCGGTACTTTATGCAGAGATTAAAAAAAGAACAACCCCGTCAATATGGGAACCATACGAAGATGTTTTTACAGATAATAAAGCCGAAAAATTTCTAATGACAACGATTAATGCTCCAATAATGGATGGAAGCAAATACGTTGGTATTGTCGCTGTTGATATTACCTTGGATCGTTTTCAAAAAATGGTAGAAAAAATAAAACCATACAATGGCAGTTATGCTTTCCTGGTATCTAACGGGGGGATAATTACAGGCCATTCCGATAAATCTCTTTTAAATAAAAAAATTGCTGATTTATTTCCCCGGGAAGACGGGAAATTTTCAATTACTGAGAAAATTAAAGAAGGAAAAAGTTTTAATTTTATTACAAATGATGTTACCGGGATGGAGCATTATATTTCATTTGCTCCCATAAACGTTGTTAATACAGACACACCCTGGTCTATTGCAATTTCTGTTCCTGTTAAAACAATTATGTATAAAGCAACCCGAAACTTTAGAATTTCGCTTATTGTTGGCTTTATTGGTTTATTAATATTGGTTCTTGTTATTAATATCATTAGCCGTAATATTACGAACCCTATTACAAACATAACCCATCTGCTTAAACTGATATCAAAAGGGCATATCGACAAAAAGATGGTTGTAACAGTAAATTCACACGATGAAATTGAAGAAATGGCTAACGGGCTAAACTTATCAATTGAAGGATTAAATAAAAAAGTTGAATTTGCTAATCAAATTGGCGCCGGAGAATTAAACACGAATTTTGAATTACTCAGTCCGGAAGATGTTTTGGGCCAATCCCTGTTAGAAATGAGAAATAGCTTACTCAAGGCCCGCAACGAAGAGGAAAAACGAAAAACCGAAGATGAAAAACGCCGCTGGACAAACGAAGGATTAGCCAAATTCGCCGAAATATTACGCCAAAACAACAACGATTTAAATATATTGGCTAATGAAATTATTAAAAATCTTATATACTATATCAAAGCAAACCAGGGCGGGTTATTCATAAAAAATGATCAGGATAAGGGAAATGTGGTTTTAGAATTACTCGCAGCATTTGCTTACGACAGGAAAAAACATCTTAAAAAACAAATCAAGATTGGCGAAGGATTGGTTGGTACCTGTGCCGTTGAAAAAGAAACCATTTATATTACTGAAATACCTCAAAACTATGTTCAGATAACATCCGGATTAGGCGGTTCTAACCCTAACAGCCTATTGCTTATTCCATTACTCATTGAAAACGAAATTATGGGTGTTATTGAAATAGCATCGTTTAATAAATTCGAAGAACATGAAATTCAGTTTATAGAAAAGGTTGCCGAAAGTATTGCTTCCACGTTAAAATCTGTACGAATTAATATTCGCACATCACAACTTTTAGAACAATCGCAACAGCAATCCGAAGAAATGGCAGCCCAGGAAGAAGAAATGAGACAAAACATGGAAGAGCTGCAAGCCACGCAGGAAGAATCGGCCCGACGCGAAGCCGAATTTAAAGGAGTTCTTGAAGCCGTTGATCGCTTTTTATTAAAAGCTGAATTTAGCTTTAATTCCGATATTCTTTATGCGAATAGTTTATTTTCTCAAAAACTGGGGTATTCTGTAAGTGAAATAACCGGGTTAAAAGCAGAATCCTTTTTTGCTGAAAACGATAAGAATAAACTCCAGGAAACCTGGAATAATGTAATGGCCGGTAATACTCACCAGGAATATTCCAAACTAAAAACAAAAACAGGGAAAATGCTTAATTGTATTATTTCTTTCATCCCCGTTTATATTGATGATGAGATAGAAAAGATTCTTTTACTTGCTATTGATACATCTGAACATAAATAAAAATAAATAACTTGGATTTTTAATATTAGAATTAATTTTGAAAAATTACATTTGAGCAATAGAAAATATTAAAAATTTGAATTTTAACAAACCTGTAAAATATGAAAATTAAGCTCAATTTAAAAAACAAAATGCAGTTATACCTGATTAGCCTTTCTGTAGCTATATACGTTATTGCAATAGGCTATATCAGTATAAATGCAAAAAGAGCAGCTTATAATAACTCGGTAGAACTGGTAAATTCATATGCCGAAAAAAATGCATATTTAATTCAGTCCGATATAAACGAATACTTTTCAGCGGTACGTACACTTTCAAAAGCATTTTCCATATACAATCAAATGCCCCGCACTACATGGGACCCCCTGTTTATTAACATGTACGATAAAGTTTATCGCGATAATCCTGACTTTTTCAAGTTATGGGATAGCTGGGAATTAAATAAATTTGATCCGACATGGAATAGGCCTACCGGCCGTATTGCCAATGTTTATTCACGAATAAACGGGGCTGTTCATTTTAAACAAGACATCAGAAGTCTCGAAGGAGATCCTGCTGTTTATGCATATATTAAATCTCATGCAAAAGAACTTGTTTTGCCAATTTATTTTGATGTCTATACAGACGATATGGAAGACATTAAACTAATGACAAGTCTTGTATCACCCGTAATTATAAATAACGAATACCATGGAATGGTCGGTGTTGACCTTATTCTTGAAAAATTTCAGGATATGGTCAAAAAAATTAACATTGAACAATTTCCCGGAACATTTGCTTTTTTATTAACCCAGGAAGGAAAATATGCAGGCCATCCGCAAACAGAATTGCTTAACCAGGTAGCAGAATTTCAATTAAAGACAGGCGAAAAGTTTAATCTTCTGAAGAATATTGAAAAAAACGAACATTTTTCAATCATTATTAAAGACAAAAACGATAACTCCCACTTTGTTGCTTTTGCTCCTATAAAAATTGGCCGCACAGAAACTTCTTGGTACCTGGGACTTTCCGTGCCAATTAATTCAATTATGGCCATGGCTGACCAAAATTTCATGATTTCAATTCTCGTGGGGATAATCGGCATAATTATATTAAGTTCAGTGATTTACATAGTTACAAAAAACATTTCCGACCCCATACAAAAAATTACAGAATTTATTAAAAAAATTGCACGTGGCCAGACAAGTATAAAAATGAACATGGCTGTTACCAGTGGCGACGAAATAGAAGAAATGTATCACGCATTAAATACTTCTATTCTCGAATTAAACAAAAAAACCGATTTTGCAAACCATATTGGAGAAGGAAATCTTGAATATAATTTTAATCTTGTAAGCGATGATGACGAACTGGGGCTTGCTTTAATAAATATGAGGAATAGTTTGCTTAAAGCCAGGGAAGAAGAAGACAAACGAAAAATTGAAGATGAAAAACGCCGTTGGACTAACGAGGGGCTGGCTAAATTTGCCGATATTCTTCGCCAAAACAACAATAACCTGGATATCCTCTCAAACGAAATAATTAAAAACCTTGTTTATTATCTTGATGCAAACCAGGGCGGTTTATTTATATTAAATGATGATGATAAAAATGCGGTTTATCTCAAATTAATTTCTGCATTTGCTTACGATACTAAAAAGTTTCTTGAAAAAACAGTAGAAATGGGTGATGGAATTGTTGGCACTTGCGCTGTTGAGAAGGAAACTATTTATATGACAGATATTCCCCAGGAATATATTTCGATAACATCCGGATTAGGTGGGGCAAATCCTGATTCTTTGTTGGTTGTGCCTTTAAAACTTGAAGAAAAGGTGTATGGTGTTATAGAAATTGCTTCGTTTAAAAAGTTCGAAGATTACCAGATAGAATTTGTAGAGAAAGTGGCTCAAAACATTGCATCAAGCCTTTCATCTGTACAGATAAATATAAAGACCAACGAACTTCTGGAAAAATTTCAGCAACAATCAGAAGAAATGGCTGCCCAGGAAGAAGAAATGCGCCAGAATATGGAAGAATTACAGGCTACACAAGAAGAAGCATCCCGTAAAAATGCCGAAATGGAAAGCCTCATTAGTGCACTAGACCAATCCAGTTATGTTATTGAATACGACCTCGACGGGTATATTACCAAAGTAAATGATAATTACCTCAATATATTAGATCTTAAACGTTCCGATGTTATTGGTGTTCATCATTCCGACAAAATGGAATTTGATGATACTCAAAAAACAGAATATACCAAATTTTGGACAGATTTACGCCTGGGGCATATCCGTAAGGAAAGAACTAAAGCAATTGTAAACGGCAAAACATACAATTTTTTCGAAACATATACCCCGTTATTCGATGAATATGGAAATGTTACCAAGATTTTAAAAATATCAAACGAATTATCAGATTTTAAATAATTAAAGATTTATTCTTTAAAAAGAAAAAATTTAAAAGCTATGAAGCTAAAACTGAAAATCCAGCAAAAAATACAACTTTTTATTATTTCATCAAGTATTATAATCTATGTTATTGCTATAGGGTATGTTAGTTTAAATGCCCGAAAAATGGCATATAATGATGCAACAGAAATTACCAACCGGCATGTGTTGGAAGCAGCAAAAAATATTAAAGCTCAGCTCGATGCCGATTTTGGCGTGGTGAGAACTCTTGCAGATGCCTTTTATTTGTATAAAGAATTTCCAAAAGACCAATGGCAGGATATAGTACATAGAATGTACTCGAATGTATTTAAAAACAATCCCAATGTATATGGCCTTTGGGACAGCTGGGAACTTGGTGCTATTGATAAAAATTACGACAAACCCTATGGGCGTATTTGCCATACTTTTTGGAGAGAAGGCAGCTCAATAAAAAACAGTATTGAATACAGAAGCATGACCGGCGACCCTCCATTATATACCGAAACAAAAGCTATTTTAGTTCCATCTATTTCAGAACCTTACCTTGATGCAGTTACAACATCAAAACAAGAAACATTGCTTATGGCAAGCCTTAAGGCTCCAATGGTTGAAAATGGACGATTTATTGGTGTTATTGCTTTTGATATAACCTTAATACAATTTCAGAAAATCGTTGAAAAAATTAAACCCTTCGAAGGAAGCGTGGCTTTTTTAATTTCAAATAAAGGAGTTATTTCCGGCCATCCCGACATGGGGCTTTTAAATCAGAAAATCGAAGATGTTTACCCCGATGATGTGAAGAAATTTAATATCCCTCAAAAAATTAAAGACGGAGAAAGTTTTAATTACATAAATAAAAATTCAAAAGGAGTTGAAACGTATTATTCCTTTGCTCCAATTTTTGTTGGTAATACACAAACTCCATGGTCAATCGCTATTTCCGTTCCGGTTTCAAATATTATGAGCAAAGCAGCCAGAAACTTCAGGATTTCTTTACTTGTCGGACTTGCTGGTATCTTCGTAATGATTTTGGTAATTCACTATATTGGCAGAAATATTACCAATCCAATAACAAAAATCACTCAATTGCTTAATTTACTTTCAAGAGGCCATATTGATGAAAAAATGCGCCTTAACATGAATTCAGGCGACGAAATTGAAGAAATGGCAAACGCTTTAAATAGCTCTATCGACGGGCTAAATAAAAAAGTCGAGTTTGCAAATCATATTGGCAAAGGCGAGTTAAGTTATGAATTCTCATTATTAAGCAACGAGGATGTATTGGGAAAATCACTTATCGAGATGAGAAACAGCCTTATAAAGGCAAAAGAAGAAGAAGAAAAGCGAAAAGTTGAAGACGAGAAACGACGTTGGGCAAACGAAGGGCTGGCTAAATTTGCGGATATCCTCCGCCTGAATAATGACAACCTGGAAATACTGGCAACAGAAATAATTATGAACCTTGTAAATTACCTGAATGCCAACCAGGGCGGGATATTTATATTAAATGACGGCGATAAAGAAAATATTCAATTATCAATGCTTTCTGCATTTGCATACGACAGGCGCAAGTTCTTGCAGAAGCGAATTGAACTGGGCGAAGGACTGGTCGGAACCTGCGCCCTGGAAAAGAAAACAATCTTTTTAACATCCTTGCCGCAGGATTATATTGAAATTACTTCTGGTTTAGGCGGAGCTAATCCCAACAGCCTGCTTATTGTCCCTCTTAAACTGGAAGAAACAGTTCTGGGAGTTTTGGAAATTGCATCATTCAACATTTTCGAAAAACATGAAGTTGAGTTTGTTGAAAAACTGGCAGAAAGTATTGCAGCAACATTATCATCAGTGAGAATAAATATTCGTACCAGCGAGCTTTTAGAACGTTCGCAGCAACAAGCCGAAGAAATGGCTGCCCAGGAAGAAGAAGTCCGTCAGAACATGGAGGAACTACAAGCTACCCAGGAAGAATCGGCCCGCAAAAGCGCAGAAATGGAAGGATTGATTGAAGCTCTCAATATTTCAAGTTTTGTTGTCGAGTATGACATCGATGGTTACATACAAAATGTAAATGACAACTATTTAAATTTGCTTGGCGTTAACAGGCAGGAAGTTTTAGGTACTCACCATTCCGGGAATATGGAATTTACCGATCAGCAACAAACCGATTATGATAAATTCTGGAAAGACTTACGCTCAGGAAAAGTTCGTAAAGAAACATCAACAGTAAACATTCACAATAAACAGTTTGTTTTTGCAGAAACATATACCCCGATTCGAAATACCGAGGGAGAAATTTATAAAATACTGAAAATATCAAATAACATTACCGATTTTCAGAAAAAGTAATGTTTAACATCTCCGGAATCTAAAAAACGCCTGAAATTTCAAGCGTTTTTTTATTTTGAGCCATTGGTGGTTTTATTGTCGAAAAGGCAAATAAAGCCATTTTAAACCCCTAATTTGGCCTGATAATTTAGTTGAACTTATTCTGTAATTTTAAAAATAAAAAAAGGTGGCTGAAACCACCTTAAAAATATATAGTGAATTTTTTATTGACATTTTAATACCTGTTCAATCTGGTATTTTGATGCAGCAGCATAATCTCCTTTATTTGCTTTTTTATATGCATCGCAAGCAGCAGCATTATCTGCTTTTCCAACATATGCATTTCCTAATTCGAAATATATCCGGGCATCTTTTGTGGTTCCCTGTTCTTTAAATAATTCTAACGATTTATTTGCTGCGGTAATTGCTTCATCCCATTTTGATAATTTATTATAGATTGCAGCCAATTGATAATAAATATCGGTATCGCCTTCTTTATATTCTAAAACCGAATTAAAATAAGTAGCGGCATTACTATATTTCTCTGCTTTAAATGCATCAGCCCCGCTTCGTAAAAAGAAATTTCCGGCAATCTGTTTGGCCGTTTCTTCAGATTTTAAATCGTTTGATTGAATAGATACTTCAATTGCCAAATCAATAACTTGTTTAAAGGATTCAGCATCATTCTTATCTTCAAAAACCTGCGCTTTCCTGACATATGCCATTGGATAATTTGGATCAAGCTCTATAGATTTATTTAACGATCCTAATGCCTCATCATATTGTTTGGTATCATACAAATCTTTCCCTTTTGCATAATGTATTTTTGGTATTGCACTATTTGCTCTTTTCAGATATTTCTCATTGTTAAATGATGTTGAATACTCAACCAATTTATCAAATGCAGCAATACAATCATCATATTTTTTTTCTTTTAATAACCCACTTGCTTTTTTGTACTGAACCACTACAATCTGTTCCTGAGCTTTTGCCTTAGTTTCATTTTCAGGTTCGGTTTGATTAAAAATATCAATAGCGCTTGTAAAAGATGCTATTGCTTCATCAAATTTGTCTGTTTGCGACAACTCTATTCCTTTATTAAACGCTGCCAGGGCATCGTTAACAGTTTGTGCATTTAATGTAGCAGTTAATCCGGTAAATAATAACATCCCCAAAGCTGCTTTTTTAAATAAATTTAATTTCATCATAATTAACTTTTTTAGTTAAGGATTAGTTTTCTTTTTTCTGGCTTAAAAATATAAAAACGATCAGTAAAACAAAATTATTTTATTCAATAATTTGACATTTGTTTTAATTATGAATTTGTTTTTCAGATAATTTCAAAAAAAGAAATTACAGTTTATCTGTAGCTTTATAAAATATCTGGTTCTCGGTAAATATAATCTCAACCAAATCAAGAACAACAAGGTTTATCAGGATTTTTTCGGCTTTATATTTTGATATTTTCGCCATTTTTTTAAACTTCGAAAAAGTAATTGTTTTATTTTCAAGGAGATAATCGAAAAGAAGTTTTTCAATATCGGAATAACGAATCAGGACTCCTTTTTTGCTCTTTTTCTTTTCCCACACTCTTAATAGAATACTGTTTGCAGTAAAATTCTGATCGTTTACCCGGATGTAAACCATCCATTTACCGTCTTTGTTTGGAGCAGAATAAACACTGTTTTCACTCTTGGCTATTGTAATTTCAAGAACTGATTTCCCGTTTATTTCCCAGATTTTTGAATCAAAATTCATTGGAGGTTTACAATACAGCTGGGCTGCAGCCTGAACCATGTAAAACTCTTCATCATCGCGAACACCTGCAATAACTCCATTATCTTTTACGCCAACCAATAATTTACCTCCATCGGTATTTGCAAAAGCAACCAGTGAACGTGCAATCTTTTTTGAATCAGTTATTGAATGTTTAAAATCAAGTCTCTGGTGTTCTCCTTGTCGGATCAGGTTAATAACATGTTCATTCATCACGGCGCTTTCAAATTTCATTTACTAAAATTAAATCTCTTTTTGTAAATAACACGAGTTCAAAATAAAAATAAATCTATTTCTTTTTAAAAATAGTAAACGAAGGAATGTTTAAATTAATTTTAATAAATCATTGTTTTGTTTCGCGTATAACTTTTATTGTTAAACGATAATGCGAAATATTTTCCTTTTTTAAAAAAATTGTTTATCGAATATCGATAACTGTCTAATTTATAATGATTTTAAACAAATTACATACCTTTTGAAACTTCTAAATTTGATTTATAATAAGATATTCGTGTCTGTTTATCCTTATATTTTAGGCTTTGATCATTCAAAAATTTGATTTTACTTAGTTATCACTTTAAATCTTTTTATTAACCTTTAAATTATTACTCAAATGAAAAAGTTTTTATTTAACACATCAGTTTCTGTCGCTGTTGTTTTAGGAATTCTGCTTTTAGTTAACTCGTGTCAAAAAGACGCTGAAGTTTATGACTCATTGCAAACAGAAGAAG
>MENK01000016.1 GCA_001768235.1 Bacteroidetes bacterium GWB2_32_14 | reverse complement strand
AAGATAAAGATTATAAACTCTTTTAGAGTTAAAAGTTTTTAAAAGCCACCACCTTTGGTGGTGGTTGTTTACTCACCCCGGTTATGCAAACCACATTCTTTTTTATCGGGTTGTTCCCACCACCATCTGCCGGCTCGTACATCTTCTCCTGGCAAAATAGCACGTGTGCAGGGCTGGCAGCCTATGCTCGGGAATCCCTTGTCGTGTAAATCGTTGTAGGGGATATTATTTTTTCGGATATAATCCCAAACCTGTTGCTCACTCCAATCTATCAACGGGTTGATTTTAATCAGGCCATTTTGTTCGTCCCACTCAATCAGTTGATTGCTTATCCGTGTTATTGATTGATCTTTACGTAACCCGCAAATCCAAACATCCAAATCTTTAAATGCTCTTTTTAGTGGTTCTATTTTACGAATATGGCAACACATCTTCCTGTTTTCAACACTTTCATAAAACAGGTTTATCCCTTTTTCGTTAACCATCTCTTCAACCTGCTTGTAGTCCGGGAAAAAAATATTGATTTTTATCTTGTAACGGGTATTTGTTTTTTCAATCAATTTATATGTTTCCGGAAACATACGGCCTGTGTCGAGAGTAAATATTTTAGTGTTTTTATCAATATCACAAATCATGTGGGTTAAAACCTGATCTTCGGCACCCAGGCTTGATGATAGAGCAATTTTACCTTTATATTCGATTAAAAAATATTTTAACACGTCTTCGGGTGTTAAACCTGATAATTTTGTATTTAATTCCTGTACTAAGTTTTTACTTTTCATTTCCTCTTTTTTTGGAATTTGAATGGGTAAAATTAAATAAAATTGATAAGAGTTTACCTGTTTTTAAATTTGAACAAAACCCAGGTACCTTTGTTCAATAAAATCAATAATTTAACTCTTGTTTTAAATTCGCTCATTATTCCGCGAAACGGTATTCATTTTAATTTACAGTACCTATTTTACAGGGCTTACATGACATTTGAAATCTCATCTTTTTTGTTTACATTAGTCGTTTGCTTTTCATAAAACCTAAACTTATGATACAGGAAAATTTTGTAAAGTACATTGAAAACAGTTTGAAAGAGAACTGGGAACTCCCTGCTTTATCTGATTACATGGGTGAAGAATATCGCTATAAAGATGTAGCCCGAAAGATTGCCCGGATACATATTATGTTCGAAGAATGTAATGTTAAAAAAGGAGACAAGATTTCTTTGATTGGGAAAAACTCGGCAAACTGGGCAATGACTTACCTTGCAATTATAACTTATGGAGCAGTTGCTGTTCCAATACTTCCCGACTTTCATCCAAACGATGTACATCATATTGTAAACCATTCCGACTCTGTTGTTTTATTTGCGGGCGATGTGGTATGGGAAAATCTGGACGAAAAAGCTATGCCAAAACTTCGTGCAATATTTGCCCTTAACGATTTCAGGTTGCTGGTTGAGGGGAAAAACGAAAAAATAAAGACAATTTATCAAACGCTGGATAAAATATATGAAAAGAAATATCCCGGGGGAATTACACCGGAGAAGTTAATGATAGATGAAATATCGAACAATGAAATCGGGGTTTTAAATTACACTTCCGGAACTACCGGATTTTCGAAAGGAGTTATTATTTCACTTAACAGCCTTGCTGTAAATGTTCGTTTTGCCCGCAATAACCTGCCCCTGGAACCAGGGAATAACGTGGTTTCGTTCTTGCCCCTGGCTCATACTTATGGATGTGCATTTGAGTTTTTATGGCCATTTTCTATAGGCTGTCATATTCATTTTTTAACCCGAACACCATCTCCCAAAATTATTGTTCAGGCATTCCACGAAATAAGGCCGGAAGTTGTTATTGCTGTTCCTCTAATCATTGAAAAAATTTATAAGAAACAGCTTTTGCCCCTACTGGGGAAATTATCTATGAAAATGCTCATGAGTATTCCTATTATTGATAAAGCCATTTACAATAAGATTAATGCAAAACTTACCGATGTTTTTGGCGGTAATTTTAAAGAAGTAGTTATAGGAGGTGCGGCACTTAACCAGGAAGTAGAACAGTTTTTAAAGAAAATCAACTTTAAATTTACCATAGGATACGGGATGACCGAATGTGGCCCGCTAATTAGTTATGCAAACTGGGATAAAACAAAACTGGGTTCAGCAGGAAAGATGATTGATGCCCTCGAGATAAAAATTGATTCGGAAGATCCGTATAATGTGGTTGGAGAAATTCTGGTACGTGGCGAAAATGTGATGCTCGGGTATTATAAAAATCCGGAATCCACGGCACAGGCTCTTGATAAAGAAGGCTGGTTGCATACAGGCGATTTGGGAATAATTGATAATGAAAACTTTGTTTTTATTAAAGGACGAAGCAAAAGCATGCTTTTAGGCCCATCGGGCGAAAATATCTACCCCGAAGAAATTGAAGCCAGGTTAAATAATATGCCCTATATACAGGAATCGGTTGTACTCGATCATAAAAACAAACTGGTAGCCTTGGTGTACCCGGATTACGATATGGTTGATGCTGAGAAAATTGATGAAAACCGCTTGCTCGAAATCATGGAAGAAACGAAAAAGGAAGTCAATCAATCACTGGCTAAATACATGCAGATTTCTAAAATAAAAATTCATCCCGAGGAGTTTGAAAAAACACCTAAACGAAGCATAAAACGTTTTTTATATACCATTACAGATTAAATAACCTTAAATTTTTAAAAATGAAAATAATAGAAGAATTTAAATCGTTTGCCATGAAAGGCAATGTTATTGATATGGCTGTAGGTATTGTAATTGGTGCAGCATTTGGTAAAATTGTAACATCGGTAGTAAATGATATTATTATGCCTCCATTAGGATTACTTATAGGCGGCGTAAACTTTACCGACCTGAAAATTGTAATGAAACCCGTATTTGAATCGAACCAGGCAGTTACATTAAACTACGGAAATTTCTTACAGGTATGTTTTGATTTTTTAATCGTGGCTTTTGCTGTTTTTATGGTTATAAAAGCCATTAACTCAGCAAAAAAGAAACAGGAAGCACAACCTGCTACTCCGCCTGCCCCTACAAAAGAAGAAATTTTACTTACAGAAATACGTGATTTATTAAAGAAATAAGAATTCACAGAGATAAAAAAATCCGAAACAATTTGCTTCGGATTTTTTTATGGTTATATATTTTTTATTCTGCAACTACAGATACATTGTCAACCTCCCATGCACATGCTAAAGAACTTGTAGAAGTATATTTAAATGCTACATAAACCGTGCTTTCTCCGGCATATGTTGATAAATCAATATTACCTGAATTTGTCCATTGCCAGTAGGGATCCAGATCGGCTTCTGTAAATGTCTTTTCTTCCCATGTAGCCGTATTGGGGTCTCCTGTGCCTGAATAATCTGAAGAAACAAAAACCTTAATATCATCGAATACAGTTCCGTAACTACCAAAGCCTACAGCATACCTAAAGCTTAAAGTAATATCGGTATATGATGAAAGATTAATAACATTTGATATTAACCAATCCTCGTTATTACTTCCATAACCATTTATTGTTGCACATTTATACGAGCTGGAATAAGCCCATACCGGAGTTCCTGTAACGCTGTATTGAGTAAATTTACCTATGCTGCTTGTAAATTCTTCACCAAACACTTCCTGTCCAAATCCACCTTCAACAACACCAACTCTAATATCATCGACTATAGCTGTTGTAGATTTTGAGTCACTTCCCGTGTAAACAAAAGCAATAGTAACAGACTGCCCATCGTATGGCCTTAAATCAACATTGCCTGAACTTACCCATTGGTAGTTTGTGTTATTGTAATCGGCAAATTTAGCTGATAAGTCAGTCCAGGTTGCCTGTTCAACAATACCGGTAAAGTTAGTAGAAATAACTACTTTTAAAGGTTTGTCGCTACCATGTTCCCAGTAGGCCATTGCATTCTGGAATGATAAAGCATAGTCTGTTCCGACTGCTATTTGAGGTAAAATTAACCACGATTTTACCTGATCAAGACCAGATTTATATGCGCCAACTTCTGCGTAAGAATTACCACTATAATAAGTTTTTAACCAGTATGATCTGCCTTCTTCGTTATGATTAATCCATCCTGAATATGTAACTGGTAAATCTGAAGTTCCCAGGTTAAAGCTTTCTTCTAATTCAGCTACAGGAGCAGATAATGAATAATTCATCCAATGACGTTCGCCGGTCATCAGGATTTCTTCTTTTGATCTTAAATACAATTGAAGATCGGTATCGTATTGGCCAACAATGGCAACAACAGAACCGCTTCCATCGGCAACACTAATGTCGGCTATTTCAGCATACCCGCTGCTTCTAACAACCATTATGTTTTTGCTAAAGTTTTCAAGAACCCTGTTTTCTGATGTGCCTGTAACAGCGTCAGCATAGGTCTTTGAAGTGTCAGCTAAGCTGAACTGAACGTTTTCAAATTTTACCAATCGCCCCTGGAAATAAGCAGAATCGGCAAATACTTGGTCAAAAGTTACAACTTCTGGTTCAATAACAACTTTGGTATCGAGTTTTGTAATGTAATTATCCAGAGTAAAACCATTGCCATCTGTAGCATCTATTTGAAATAATTCGCGGTATTTACCAATTTTAAGGCCATTTAGCTGAACACGAATTGAATCGCCCTGGTACAATCCGCCTGCTGCATCAAGGTGAAGAGCTAAAGCTCCTGTATGATCTTGAATATATGCTGTTTTGTAGATATTGCCGTTTTTGTCATCCATGGTAACAACAGCAAATACAGAAGCATCTGTAGTAAATAAATATTCAACATTATTATACAGGGTTTTAATTTCCTGTATGGTTAATGTATCGCCCACGGGGATAGTTGTTGACGGGGGAGTGTCAAAATCGTCATTGACACATGAAAACATTACTATTGATAAAACAATAGATAATGAATATAAAACTGATTTAAAATTTAACTTTTTCATAGTATAGTTGTTTTTCTTTTTTTCTAAAATCTAACTGAAAGCATTAACATGTATGATCTGCCGTACATATAAAAATAAACAGGTTGAAATTTGTTAATATCCATATTTTCATAGTCATAACGCAATTGTTCATACCCGCCGGTAATAAATTCCTGGTTATCTAAAAGATTATTTATGTTGGCATTAATATTTATATAATAATCTCCAAATTTAAATGATTTGCCGATCGATAAGTCAAAAATATATTGTCCGGGTAATTTTTCCTGGTGAGTTATTTCGTCAATTTTAGCAGCTCCGTATGCAGATTCAGGGTCTAAACCTATGATTGCATCAGCAGTTCTACGTGCCGGATTAAAGCTAAGGTACATGTTGTCAAAATAATTGCCAGATAGTTCTACCCACCAGAATTTTGGGGAATTATAATTCAGGCTTAAAGAATACGCTGTTTGTGGTGTACCGTCAACATAAAAATTCTTGACATAAACGGGCTCATTTTCAGCTAAAATTTCCGAGTTATTATCTTGTGTAATTGTTACATTAGGCCTTGAATCCCAGGTGTATTGACCAATGGCAGCAACAGCCGTAACGCTGAAAGATGGAGAAATTTTACTTTCAAGGCCGATTTCTGTACCAAAATGTTTCTTGTCAATTCCTGTTATGGCATAATTCACAAATGTTCTTTCTTCATCGTGATAAAAACTCATCACATCAGCCTGATCTTTCAGAAGAGAATAATAGCCAGAAATTCGCCCGGTTAAATAAGGCAACCTCAAAACATAATTGATATCAAACGAAGTCATTTTTTCACTGGTTAGCCCGTCAACAACGTAATCACGTGTACGTGGCGAGATGTAAGCATCATCAAAAAATGGTGCCCGGGTTATATAGCTTGCATTTGCATAAAAAATGTGCCTTCCGGTTAATTTATAGGTAATACCTCCTTTAACTCCATAATTAAAAAAGGATTGTTTTTCAGAATCACCATAAGAATTGTCGGGGAATTTCCCGTTTTTCATATTTCCGGTTCTGTAAAAGCTTGTATTAGAAAGATCTACTCCCAAATACAATTCAAATTCATTAATAGAATAGTCAGCTTTAGCAAAGCCCCCTATTTTTTGAATATTGGCATCGTAATCATAACCGAATACATCTCCTTCTTTAACAATGCGATTTGGATTATTCAAATCACTCTGAGCAAGATCATTATCGGAAAAATCCCTTTCGGCAAACTGATCAACATCAACCCACCAGTCGCCACCTAATAAATCATCAATCAATTTAAAATGTCGTCCTTTATACCAGGAGTAGTTCAGGTTCCCTGTTAATTTGAGTTTTTCCGACAGGTTATATAAGAATTGAGAGTTTGCAGTTATTTTCGAGTGATCAATTCTTTGATTCTCAACAATATATTTAGAGCGATTAGCTGTTACATCGTTCCCGTTAATTCCATCAACATCTTCAACTGTATAAAGATTTTTACTATTTGCAAAATAGAAGAAATCCCAATCAAGCTGCTGATTGTCCCAGGTATAATTTTCAACATCTACATTATAATATGGCAAATACTTATAATAATTTGGGCGGGGATCAGCTGCATCGTACCAGTTTAATGCAGTATTGCCATCTCTTCCAAATGAGTATGCAACAGAAGTATTAATTTTAAGATCATCGTTAAGATTCCAGTAATGGTTTAACGAGAAAAATGGTTTGTGTGAATTAGCTACTCTTGCATTACGTTTTTCACCATCCTGATATCCCCAGTTGGCATTATAATAATTATCATCTAAATAATCATAAGCTTCTTGTGTAGAGCCGATTTGCTTGCCTCGTTTATTTGGAGCGGCAAAAGCAGTAAGAGCTAATGAATGTTTTTTATTAAATACTTTCTCTGCCGATAAAAAGTATGCCCATGCATCGTAAGATGTACCTTCAACATATCCTTCGTAAGCCCAACGACGCGATCCGGATACAGTAACAGCCCAATTGTTTTCCATTAAACCGGTAGATGCTGTTGCCATTACCCGGTTCTTGTAATTGCTGTTTGTTGACATGTAGGATACTTTCACGCCCGGACTGTAATTCGAAGCCCTGGTAATAATATTGGAACCACCACCTAATGATGTTAATGAAAAATCATTATTGTTGCTGCCAAAAAATACTTCGGTTGTTCTAAGTGCATCGTTTAAGCCTCCCCAGTCAGACCAATCGGGTCGGCCATTTTCCAAGTCGTTCATAAGAATACCATTCATGAAAACAGATGAATTTTCGCTGTCATAACCACGTGTTCTGAAACGTGCTGAACCGAAGTTATAAGCTGCTGCCGAAGAAAAAACATCATCGGAAGAATATAGCAATCCACTCACATTTTGAGAGTTTTCATCTTCTAGGTCTGATTCTTCAAGAATTATAACCGGTACAGCTTCTGTGGCAGCTTCAACGCTTATTCCCGGTTCCAGTGCAACAGATCCAATATCAAGTATTGAGCTGCTGTCGAGCAAAAATGCTAATTCTTTTGTTAAGTAGTTTGTTGCAGAAAAAATAAATACTCCTTCTCCTGAAGGAATATTCGTTAAAGTAAATTTCCCATCGGAATTTGTTGTTGTTTGTTCCGGAGTTCCTTTTACAGAAACGCTAACGCCTTCAATTGGTGCGGCAGTTTTGCTGTCTATAATCAATCCGTTGATTATTCCAGTTTGAGATAATAAAGCCGAAACAAAAAAAAGCATGAATAAAAATGTTAGTGTAAGATGTTTCATGCGTTTAGGTTCTTTTTAAATTTAATTATTTTAATTTTCTTGTAAAACCTTTCTAAAATTCAGGTGTTACACGATCGTTTTTTGATGAAATGGAGGTAAAAATACAACCAATGTTTTTAACTTCCGAAAAATAATCGTACTATTACACACATTTTTTACCAATACACCATGAAAAGGAATAATATTTTACAAACAGCCATAATAATAGTGGTTTTTTCTATTATTTTTACATTTTCTGTAAAATCTCAACAAAAGCAATTTAAGGTTGTTTCTGTTGCATTTTATAATTTGGAAAACCTGTTCGATACTCTCGATACACCCGACAAGAATGACTTTGAATATACTCCGGAAGGAGATAATAAGTGGGATTCAAAAAAATACAATACAAAACTGGAACGAATGTCGGAGGCTATTGTTCAGATAGGAGCCGATGTAACAAAGGCACCTCCTGCTGTTATTGGCGTTTCTGAAATTGAAAACAGAAAAGTGTTGGAAGATTTGGTCGCGATGCCATTATTAAAACCATTTAATTACAAAGTAGTCCATTACGAATCTCCGGATCGTAGGGGAGTTGATGTTGCCCTTTTGTATCAGTCGGCTATATTGGAGGTAATAAATACGACATCAACAACATTAAAGGTTGAAGGGAGAGATGATTTTTTTACACGCGATCAGTTGGTTGTTTCAGGAATTGTTGATGGTGAGAAAATACATTTTATTGTTAACCATTGGCCATCGAGGTCGGGAGGAGAATCAACAAGCCGTCCTTTAAGAAATGCCGCTGCCGATCTTACCCGTTCATTGGCCGATTCAATTATGTTAATCGATCCCGATGCAAAAATCATTATTATGGGCGATTTAAACGACGACCCAAGTAATGAAAGTTTATTGAAACACCTGAAAGCAAAAAAAACAGTTGAAGAAACCAAACCGGGCGATTTATATAACCCAATGTACGAGATGTATAAAAAGGGAATAGGAACGCTTGCATATCGTGATGCATGGAATATTTTTGATCAGCTGATTGTATCATATCCTTTAATTAATAAAGATGAAACGGGTTTTAAATTATATAAAACAAAGGTTTTTGATAAAGACTTTTTGAAAAACGAAAGTGGCAAGTACAAGGGTTATCCTAAAAGAACCCATGCCGGCGGAGTTTACCAGGGCGGGTATAGCGATCATTTTCCTGTATATTTATTCCTGACGAAGGAAATAAAGTAATATAAAATGAGAACCGGAGAAAAAAACTCTGGTTTTTATTTTTAATTATCAACTAAATAGAAACTTTTGCTAAAAATTTTCGACTATTTGTAAAATCATTTTGATAAATATCAAAAGATATTGTAATTTCAAGTTCGAAAAAAATAGAATTAAATAATAAAAAACTATGGAAGTAAAAGGCTCAGCAGTAAAATCGATAAAAGAATTTGTAGAAACACGATTTAAGGACGATTATCAAAAATGGTTAAAATCAATGCCACAAACCTCTCAGGAAATAATGAAAGGCAGTATTTTTGCCAATAACTGGTATCCAATGAAAGATGCAGCCGTCGAACCAACAATAGCTCTTGGAAAGATGTTCTATAATAACGATTTTAAGCAGGCTGCATTGGAGTCGGGCAGATATAGCGCGGAACTGGGACTAAAAGGAGTTTATAAAATATTCGTGATGATTGCTAAACCACAATACATCATGCAACGTGCCAGCCGTGTATTTACTTCGTATTACAGCCCATCAGACATTGCCGTGGTCGATGATCATGATAAAGGACTGACTTTGCATATTACAAAATTTCCAGAACCCGAGACAATTATTGAACACAGAATTGCCGGTTGGTGTGAGAGAGCCCTTGAATTTACAAATTGTAAAAACGTACGTGCAAGAATTACTAAGTCCCTTGCCAATGGGGATAAGATTACTGAAATAGTTATTACCTGGAATTAAGAAAACGGGTTTGTTTATCAGTGAATTTGTTAAAAAGATCAGGGAAACCCTGATTTTTTTATTAGAATCTAAAAAACCACCGTCTTTGACGGTGGTAATGTATGTTTTAGCTTTGCTAACTAAATTTTTTT
>MENK01000015.1 GCA_001768235.1 Bacteroidetes bacterium GWB2_32_14 | reverse complement strand
TTAAATAATGTCAGAAGAAAAAAAACAAAATCCTACCGATAATAAAAGCAGTATGGGGCCAAATAATAATAAGCCTAAATTTAATGTTTTCTGGATTTACGGGATAATTGCTGTTACTCTTATAGGCCTTCAATTTATGCGTGTATCACCAAGTCCTAAAGAAATTCAGCGTGGCGAGTTTATTAACGATAAATACGAAATGCTTAAAAACGACGATATTGAAAAAATAATTGTCGTTAATAAAGAAAATGCCGAAATATATATAAAGAAAGACCGCCTGGAAAATACCCGTTACAAGGAACTTTTTGATAATAAATTTGTAAGCCTGTCGAAAGAAGGCCCTCATTTTATTTTTAACATTGGCGACATTCAGTCGTTCGATAATATGATTAAAGAGTTGAAAATAAAATATCCTACAGGCAATTCATTAGACTACAGTTTCGATACACGACAAAATTACATGCGTGATATTTTCAGCTGGTTACTCCCTATTTTTATTATTGTTGCCATCTGGGTAATTATTTTCAGGCGTATGGCTAAAACCGGAGGCCCCGGAGGAGGTGGAAACATCTTTAATGTTGGTAAATCAAAAGCACAACTCTTCGACAAAGAAAGCAATATAAAAATTGATTTTAAAGATGTTGCCGGGTTAGAAGAAGCAAAAATCGAAGTTCAGGAGATTGTCGATTTTTTAAAAACACCAAAAAAATATACCGACTTAGGAGGAAAAATTCCTAAAGGGGTATTATTAGTTGGCCCTCCGGGAACAGGAAAAACATTACTTGCAAAAGCAGTTGCTGGTGAAGCCAATGTACCATTTTTCTCCATGTCGGGCTCCGACTTCGTTGAGATGTTTGTTGGTGTTGGTGCATCAAGAGTGCGTGATTTGTTTAAACAAGCTAAAGAAAAAGCTCCCTGTATTATTTTTATTGACGAGATTGATGCCATTGGCCGTGCACGTGGACGAAATCCTAACTGGGGAGCAAACGACGAACGAGAAAATACTCTTAACCAGTTACTAACAGAAATGGACGGTTTTGGCAATAACGTTGGTGTAATTATTATGGGTGCTACCAACAGAGCCGATATTCTTGACAAAGCATTGATGCGTGCCGGACGTTTTGACAGGCAAATACATCTTGAATTACCTGATATTAATGAACGAAAAGAGATATTTGAAGTTCATTTAAAACCTCTTAAAATCGACGAAAAACTCGATTTGGAATTTCTTTCGAAACAAACCCCTGGTTTCTCTGGCGCCGATATCGCCAATGTTTGTAACGAGGCCGCTTTAATTGCAGCACGTAAAGAAAAGAAATTTATCGAACGTCAGGATTTTCTTGATGCCATTGATCGTATTGTTGGGGGATTAGAAAGAAAAAGTAAGATTATTACAAAAGAAGAGAAACGAACAATAGCATACCATGAATCAGGACATGCTACTGTAAGCTGGTTACTTGAACATGCACACCCTCTTGTAAAAGTTACTATTATTCCCCGGGGCAGAGCCTTAGGTGCTGCCTGGTATTTGCCCGAAGAAAGACAAATAACTACCCGCGAGCAACTCTTAGACGAAATGTGTGCAGCATTAGCCGGTAGAGTAGCCGAAGAATTGGTATTTGGTAAAATATCCACAGGGGCTATGAACGACCTTGAAAAAATCACGAAACAAGCCTACGCGATGATTGCCTATTTTGGAATGAGCGAGAAAGTAGGCCATGTGAGTTTCTACGATTCATCCGGACAAACCGATATGGCTTTTACCAAACCCTATAGCGAAAAAACCGCCGAACTTATCGATAACGAGGTTAAAGAGCTTATCGAAGAAGCTTACAAACGCTCAAAAGCCATACTAAAGAAAAACATGGACGGACTGAATAAACTTGCCGATATTTTACTGGAAAGAGAAGTTATATTTGCCGAAGATCTTGAACATATTTTTGGTAAAAGGCCATGGCTTACACTCCAAGAAAGACAATACAATTCGGTTAAAAAAATTGAAAACTCAACTCAGGAAATAGTTAAAGAAATTGCTGAAAAGCCAAAAAAGGTTACTAAACCCAGGGTTAAAAAAACAGATAAAGATAAATTGTAAAATTCATTAAATTAAAAGGTTTTGAGTAATCTTGTTCAACGCACAATAACCGGGATCATTTTTTTGATTATTGTAATTGGTGCAATTACATTGGGAAAAGTAACTTTTTTAATACTTTTTACATTCATCCTCGCGGGTTCCATGTATGAGTTTTATACATTATCTCAAAAAGACGAAATTCGTCCATTAAAAATATATGGTATCCTGGTTGGAATAATTGCTTTATTAACCAATTTCCTGTTTGCTAATAATTTGATGAGCTATAAATGCTTCCTTCTATTAATACCATTAATAATCGGAATCTTTATTATAGAACTTTACAGAAAGTCGGATCAACCCTTTACAAATATTGGGTTTACTATTTTAGGAATATTATACATCGCGATTCCGTTATCTTTTGCTAATTATATTGTAATCGATAATCAACAAAATTACAACCCCAACTTATTATTAGGATTTTTCTTCCTGATGTGGTCGTACGATACTCTTGCCTATGTATTTGGAATATCATTCGGGAAACACAGGTTGTTTGAAAGAATATCACCTAAAAAATCATGGGAAGGATTTATAGGAGGAACGTTATCATCACTTGGTATTGCATATATTATTTCTTTATTTTTTAAAGAACTTGGATTCTTTGATTGGGCAATAACGGCTCTTATCGTTGCTATTGCCGGAACATTTGGCGACCTAGTTGAATCATCGTTTAAAAGGAGTGTCGATGAAAAAGATTCCGGGAAAATTTTGCCGGGACACGGGGGTACTTTAGACCGATTCGATGCCGTTCTCCTGGCTCTGCCCCTGTTTTATTTATATTTACAATTTGTTCAATAAAATCAATTTATAATCATGAAAATTCACAAAGAAGGATATAAAATTATTGCAATACTTTTTTTAATTCTTGTTGCAATAAATGCATTTTCATTTAGTTTTATTTCCATATCTCTTATCACATGGGTATTATTCACGATTTCACTATTGTTTTTTGTTTTTATACTCCGCTTTTTTCGTAAACCTTCACGATTAATCAATACTGATGACAATGCTATTTATGCTCCATGCGATGGTAAGGTTGTTGTTATTGAGCAAACCGAAGAAAACGAATATTTCAATGACAGGCGAATACAGGTTTCTATTTTTATGTCGGTTTGGAATGTTCATATAAACTGGTTTCCTGTTGGAGGAATTGTAAAGTTTTTTAAATATCACCCGGGCAAATTCCTGGTTGCACGATTACCCAAATCATCAACCGAAAATGAACGAACAACAGTTGTTGTTGAAAATAAAAATAAACAACAGGTGCTCTTTCGTCAAATTGCAGGTATAGTAGCCCGAAGAATTATTTGTTATGCCCGTGAAGGTAAAGAATTTTCACAGAATTCAGAAGTTGGGTTCATTCGCTTTGGCTCAAGAGTAGATATTTTCCTGCCCCTGGATGCAAAAATTCATGTTGAGATTGGACAAAAAGCAATAGGTACCCATACTGTAATTGCTACTTTTAAGTAAAATCAATCGAAATAATTGTCGATATTAATCCTGTAGAGCTTATCCTTTTTAAAGATAAAGGTGTATTTTGTACCTTCTCCAATCATTTGGATGCTATCGCCTGTAAACTCAAATTCAGTTGAAAAGCGATTTGTAAAATCATTTTTTGCTAAGCCAACATGTATATTATTTACAAGATATACCTGTTTATTCATAATCTTCCCGGCCAGCAAAAACTCTTTACCTGTATGAGTTTTATAGAAGAATATTTCAGATTTTCTAAAATAAAATTTATAGATTGTATCTGTTTTTTCAGGATAATGACTATTTCTTCTCAGTAATTTCTGGGTTTTAAACTCCGGCTCTGTAAAGGTTGAAAAGTTTTTAATATTCTCTTCGAAACCAAACGGTTTTTCTAAGAATTCTTCTTTACTCATTTTTGAGAATGATTGTTCATTATTTTTTGTTGTAGTACAACCGGCTAATAAAACAATTAGTATTAGAAAGATATTTTTTTTCATTGTATTGCTTTTTGCTAAAATACAAAAAACATTACATAAAAAACAAAATTACGCCACTTACGGCAATTACAGCACCAATAACTTCTTTCAAAGTAAGTTTATCTTTAAAAAAGATTACTGCCGGGGGAATAATCAGCACGGGAACTATTGCCATAATGGTAGATGCAATTCCTGTAGTTGTATGTTTCACTGCCAGCAAAGAAAATGAAACACCTAAAAAAGGGCCAAAAAAAGCTCCAATACCCAACCTCGACATTGCTTTTTTATTTTTTACAGCATCAACTAATCGACTCCATTTTCGTGTAATAATAAAGATTAATGCAAAACCTAAAACACCTGTTATAACCCTTATCTGAGTTGCTGCAAAGGGATCGTAATCTTTCATCCCGTATTTACTTAATACCAGTCCTCCGGCCTGCCCCAGGGCTCCGCCAAAGGCTAAAAGAATTCCAAAAATCGGGTAAATTAGTTTTACTTTCTTACGTCCATTTGTATTATTTTCTTCATCAACACGAGGTTGGCGATCGAATAATACCAATATAATTCCAAACAGAGTGAGAAACATTCCTAAAAAATTCTGAGCGGTAAGTTTTTCACCCATGACAATCCATCCGATAAATGCTGTAATTGGAGGAGTTAACGACATAATAAGCATAGAGACTCTTGCTCCTACAACCACATAAGCCTGGAAAAGAAAAAGATCGCCCAGCACAAAACCTACCAGGCCCGATAAAGAAAGCCATACCCAGTTATGTGTACTAGCACCAACCGGAATAAAATGCCCACGTGAAAAAAGCCCGTATATTCCAATGAATATAAATGCCATAAAAAGTCTTATCAGGTTAGTAGAAAGCGAACCCACTTTTTTGCTGGCCGATTCAAATGCCAAAGCTGTAATTGTCCAGAATACAGCTGTTAATAAAGCTGCAAATTCGCCGGGATGAGATTGAAACATAAGTATTAATTATTTATACTGGTTGGTGTAATTCGAATATCAAATTTTATAATCGCTCAAAAAAGTTTAATTTAGCTTTTTTGCTTTTGATTAGATTGTATCATCTAAAATTAGTTTAATATGAACAGTAAATTTAAATATATATTTATAGCACTTGGAATTTTAATTGTTGGATTTATACTTTGGTATTTTAAATCAATTGTTACCTATATTTTAATTTCGGCAGTATTATCAATTGTTGGGAAACCTCTCGTTGATCTTTTAGATAAAATCCATATTAAAAAAATTAAAATACCAAAGGCTATATCAGCTTTGGCAACATTAATAGTAATATGGACCGTTTTTGTTCTCTTTTTTCGGTTTTTTATTCCTTTGATCGCAAACCAGGCAAGCGATTTATCATTAATAGACATAAATACCTTAACTTCAAAATTTCAGGAACCTATAAATAAAATTAACCAGTTAATTATTGATTACAATATTTCAACCGAAAATGCTAAAACAGTTGAAGATTATATGAGTGAGAAAATAATCGTTTTTATGAATGGCACGTTTTTATCCAATTTCTTTAATTCAATAGTTGGAATTTTAGGAAATATCTTTATAGCTGCATTTTCAATATCATTTATAACCTTTTTCTTTCTAAAAGACCAAAACTTATTTTATAATGGAATTTTGATTTTTGTTCCTGAAAAACTAACAGATAATTTTGTTCATGTTTTAAATTCAATAAAAAAGTTATTAACAAGATATTTTATAGGAATTATTATTGAAGTTCTGGGAGTAATCACTTTAGTATCTATCGGTTTAACAATTGTAGGCATTAACTTTCAGAGTGCCTTAGTTATTGGATTGATTGCAGGAATATTTAATATTATCCCATATATTGGGCCATTGATAGGTTCATCTATAGGAATAATAATAGGTTTTGCTACCCACATTAATCTCGATTTTTATACAGAATTATTTCCTTTATTACTTTATATGGCCATCGTATTTTCATTAGTCCAGGTAGTTGACAATGTTGTTTTTCAACCATTTATTTATTCAAGCAGTGTAAATGCTCATCCACTGGAAATATTTCTTGTAATAATGATAGCTGCAAGTTTAGCGGGTATCATAGGGATGATCCTGGCGGTTCCAACATATACAATTATACGGGTTTTTGCTAAAGAATTCTTTAACAACTTCAAAGTGGTTAAAAAATTAACTGAAAAAATTTAAGGTTTTCTGATGGTATTTTATATATTTACGTGTGTAATAAAATATTTAATGGAAAAGGTAAAACTTCTGATTTGTGTAGCATTCTTCTTATTAACCAATAAAGTAATTGCTCAGACTAATATTGATACCATAGATATTAGAATCCAGTTTCCTGAGACTTATTTAAGTGCATATGTTAGTGCATTATATGTTGAGAGTAGTGATACGAGTGAGTTTAACTTAACCAGTCTTTCCGGTTATTCTTTTAAATGGTCTGGCGATTCAGCCCCGCTAATTGACACATTGCCTTATGCAGTTTATAATTTTGTTGAAGATGGTACATACAACATTGACTTAACCGTTCTTGAAAAATCAACAAGTACAAATTTCACATTTTCCAGAACGATTAATTTAACAAAGCCCGCCCTGATTAAAGTTCCCAATGTATTTTCCCCAAATGGTGACAACGTGAACGATTTATTCACTGTTTTTTATGATGGTGTAACCGTATTGGAATTTACAATTTTTAGTCGCACAGGAATTCAGGTAATTAAAATAAAATCACCTACAATTGTTTGGGATGGGCGCAATTCTTCAGGTTCAATAATGAGCGAAGGAGTTTATTATTATATATTAACTTCAGACGACCCCAATATAGATGCACAAACTGGTTTTATTCATTTATTTAATCCCCAAAAAGATAACTAATTGAATAAATATTGTTTTTAATATTTATTCAAAATCCCTGCTATAACTTATTTTTCAACTTATTTTATTTAGAAACAAACCGAAAGAAACATTCAGTTCGTTTTTCTTTTACAGATTTTCTTATCTTTGGGTAAGGTTGAAAAACATGGCTCATAAAAATATTATACAAAAAATATTTCTATTCTACTACGAAGGTTTTAGAAGTATGACCGTTGGAAAAAAGCTTTGGGTAATAATTATTATCAAGCTTTTTATCATGTTTGCAATATTAAAACTTTTCTTCTTCCCTGATTTTTTAAATTCAAAATTCAAAACAGATGAAGAACGAAGCGATTATGTAATTGAGCAATTAACAAATCCTAAAAATACTGACAATGATTGAACACTTAGACACAGCACTGGTAAACTGGTCGAGAGCACAATTTGCACTCACGGCTATGTATCATTGGCTATTTGTTCCGTTAACCCTGGGAATAACTTTTTTGATAGCCTTTTTTGAAACTATTTACGTTAAAACCGGCGATCCTGAATGGAAAAAAATAACCAAGTTTTGGATGACCATATTCGGAATAAATTTTGCCATAGGAGTTGCAACAGGTATAATCCTTGAATTCGAATTCGGCACTAACTGGTCGAATTACTCATGGTTCGTTGGCGACATTTTCGGGGCTCCCCTGGCCATTGAAGGTATCATGGCATTTTTCCTCGAGTCAACTTTTATTGCAGTCATGTTTTTTGGATGGAATAAAGTAAGTAAGAAATTTCATTTATTATCAACCTGGCTTGTTGCCTTTGGTTCAAATCTGTCTGCATTATGGATTCTCGTTGCAAACGGATGGATGCAATCTCCTGTAGGGATGCACTTCAATCCCGATACTGCCCGAAACGAAATGTTGAATTTCTGGGAAGTGTTTTTATCGCCAATTGCTATTAATAAATTCCTTCATACCATTACATCTGGCTACGTGCTGGCCTCCATATTTGTTATTGGTGTAAGTGCATGGTTTTTATTAAAAGGGCGGGAAAAAATCCTTGCAAAACGAAGTATTATAATTGCCTCTGTATTTGGCTTGTTAAGTAGTTTGTTCTTAGTATATACTGGCGATGGCTCTGCATACCAGGTTGCCCAAAAACAGCCCATGAAACTTGCTGCAATGGAAGGCCTGTACAAAGGCTCTGAAGGTGCAGGGCTGATTGTTATTGGCGTGCTCACTCCAGGCAAAGAATATAACGATCAAAAAGACGCCTTTGTGTTTAAGTTTGAAATCCCTAAAATGCTTTCTCTCTTAGGTTACAGAAATGCCAATGCATTTGTTCCGGGCGTAACAGACTTAATTGAAGGGAAATATGAATATTCCGAGAATAAAGGAAATAAACAAATTGCTCCATCGGCCGAACAAAAAATTGAAATTGGTAAAACTGCTATCGCAGCTCTTCACGACTATAAAACAGCTAAAGATAATAACGACCAACAATTAATGGATAAATCACTAATCGTTTTTAAGGATAATTTTAAATATTTCGGTTATGGTTTCCTGAACGATCCAAAAAGTATTATCCCCAATGTACCCATGACCTTTTATAGTTTTCACATTATGGTAGCTTTAGGATTTTACTTTATCCTGTTTTTTACCCTGGTATTATTTTTTACTTACAAGAACAATCTTGAACCTAAGAAATGGCTATTGCGAATCTCAATACTAACTATACCTTTGGCTTATATTGCATCCATGTCGGGATGGATTGTTGCTGAAGTAGGCCGCCAACCGTGGACAATTCAGGATTTGCTTCCTACAGTTGCTGCCGTTTCTCAAATTGATGCCAGTGCCGTTCAAATAACATTCTGGATGTTCATGGTGATATTTACAA
Organism: Bacteroidetes bacterium GWB2_32_14; assembly: GCA_001768235.1. Lineage (GTDB taxonomy): Bacteria > Bacteroidota > Bacteroidia > Bacteroidales > UBA12077 > UBA12077. The sequence continues at coordinate 38,418 of MENK01000015.1, read as the reverse complement.
CCCTGCTCATCGCGGAAATTAAAATTATGACAAAACAAATTCAAATCGGACCTAAAGATGGAGGACATTAATATGGTTGAATCATTAACACACTTGGCATTACAACAATACTGGTGGGTAATTATCTCGCTGCTGGGTTCTGTTTTGGTTTTCCTCATGTTTGTTCAGGGCGGGCAAACACTCATTTATACACTGGGGAAAACTGAAATGGAACGACGCATGTTGATTAATTCTTTAGGCCGAAAATGGGAATTTACATTTACCACGCTCGTTACTTTTGGAGGAGCATTTTTTGCTTCTTTCCCGTTATTTTATTCAACCAGTTTTAGTGGTGCATACTGGGTCTGGATGATAATTTTGTTCGCGTTTATAATTCAGGCCATCTCGTACGAATATCGTTCGAAACCAAACAATTTTCTGGGAGCCAAAACTTACGAAATATTCCTGTTTATAAATGGCGCTCTTGGAACTATTCTCCTGGGAACTGCCGTTGCCACTTTTTTTACAGGTTCTGAATTCTCGGTTAATGAAATGAATTTTTCAAAGTGGGAAGGTGCTGCCCGCGGTCTCGAACTGGCTTTAAATATTCATAATCTTTCGCTTGGATTGGCTGTTTTCTTTTTAGCAAGAGTGCTTGGAATACTCTACTTTATGAATACCATTAATGATGAAAACATTTTTTCCCGTGCTAAAAAACAATTGATAATAAACACCATCCCATTTGTGGTTTTATTTTTAACATTTGTTGTCTGGTTACTTTTTATTGATGGCTTTGCTTACGACTCAATTACCAAACAGGTAACTTTAGAGCCTTTTAAATATTTACACAACTTCTTACAAATGCCATTCATACTTATCATCTTTCTGGCAGGGGTATTATTGGTACTTTTTGGAGTTGGTAAATCTATCTTGAAAAATTGCACAAATGGAATTTGGTACACGGGAACAGGAACTATATTAACCGTTTTAGCATTATTTTTAATAGCGGGACTCAACAATACCGCTTTTTATCCATCAACTTATGATTTGCAAAGTTCACTTACAATTGAAAATGCATCATCGAGTAAATATACATTAACCATAATGAGCTATGTTTCCTTACTTGTTCCTTTTGTAGCAGCTTACATCTGGTATGCGTGGAAATCAATTAATAATAAAAAAATTGATGCCGGCGAAATGGGTGAAAATATTCATATTTACTAATAATAACTCGCAACTTTAAACTATTAAAATATGTATTTAACAGAAATAATTTGGTTAATCAGTTGGCCTGTATTTATTTGGGTTAGCTATAAATTATCGGTTTTTGCAATTCACAAATTTGATAAACACAAGTAAACTCGTTGTTATGAAAAACTATCTATTTATCCTTATTGCATATTTTGCAATTATCCTTTTATCTTGTGATGAAGATGAACCGGTAAATAAAAAAAATTCTCACAGAATTAAAGAATATATCGAAACTTATGAAAACAATAGCTACAAAGCAGAGTTTAATTATATCGACGAAAAATTAATTGCCGTAAACGAATATAACCTTAGTGATAGTGGCACATGGGAAAACTACAGGAAAAGTGAAATTGAATATGCAAATGGCAATACAACTATGCTTGAGTATTATTTTGATCTCGAAAACTGGGTATTGAATTATAAACTCGATTTTATTTTTGACGATGAATTAGTTAAAGAATTAACTACTTGGGATTATGAAGATCAATCATATATTGGCGAAGAAAAAATAAAATACATTTATTCCGGCGACAAATGCGAGATGGCCGAGTATTATTATATGAATGATAACTACCAATGGGAAATCTACCACAAGGAAATTCTAAACTATACCGATGGTAAAATATCTGAATATTTAGGTTTTAGTTCAGAATATACTGATGACTGGTATCAAACAGATAAAGAAACATTTAGTTACACTGACGGCAAATTAATAAGTTATACTGAATTTTTTAATTTTCAGGATACCTGGAAAGAAGGGTTTAAATGTATTTACGATTATTCTTCAGATTTAATTATTCAGGCTAACTACTTTTACTTTAACGATACTGAATGGATTGCAGATGAAACAGAAAGTTATACATACAACGAAAATGATTATTTAATTGAAAAAAACGATGATGATAAACAAACTGTTTACACGTACGAAGAAGGCCATGGAAATGTCAGCTTATTCATAAAAGACCAAATATCAGAAAGATACAAAGAACCAGGCATTAAAAATTCTCCCGTGGAATTTAAATATGTCTCTTTTATTGAAAAAGTAAAAAACAATTTCATAAAAAAACATTAATTATCACATTTTATAAATTCTTTTTGATATAACCCTGTTTGTAAGAAAATGCCCAAACTCAAAAATATTGCACCCCTGAAAAAATGGTTCAAAGGAATTAATGATTCTCCTTTGATAATTGCCGGTCCATGCAGCGCCGAGTCGGAAGAACAAATGATGAATACGGCTAAACAAATTGCAGCTATTGGAAAAGTAAAAATTTTCAGGACAGGGATATGGAAACCCCGAACAAGGCCAGGAAGTTTCGAAGGTGTTGGAGAACAAGGGTTAGAGTGGTTACAACGAGTAAAAAAAGAAACCGGTTTGTTAACAGCCGTTGAAGTTGCCAGGCCCGAACATATCGATTTAGCAGTTAAATACGATATTGATGTATTATGGATCGGGGCACGCACTACGGCAAATCCTTTTTCGGTTCAGGAACTTGCCGATCACATGAAAGGCATTGACAAACCTGTCATGGTAAAAAATCCGATTAACCCGGACATCCAGCTTTGGATTGGTGCTCTTGAAAGATTCAATAAAGCCGGTATTGAGAAATTGGCTGCTGTACATCGTGGTTTTTATCCTTTCGAAACTACAACATTACGGAATATTCCCAAATGGGAAATCCCAATTGAACTAAAAAGTTTATGCCATAGCTTGCCAATTATTTGCGACCCTAGTCATATTGCCGGAAATACAGAATATATTCCCGAAATAGCTCAAAAAGCACTCGACCTGAATATGGATGGATTAATGATTGAAACTCATTGTAATCCCGGGGCAGCATTAAGTGATGCCGAACAGCAACTTACTCCTGAACAGCTAAATATTCTAATCAATAATTTAATTGTTCGTAAAGTATCAACCAGCGACGAAAGTTTTGCAAATGCCCTTGAATCGTTACGAAGCAGCATTGACTCCATTGACCAACAAATGATTGAATTACTCGCTAAACGCATGAATGTGGTTGAAGAAATTGGTAAGTATAAAAGTCAAAAACAGGTTACCATTTTACAATTACGCCGATGGGAAAAAATTGTAACCACGAGAGTACGGCTGGGCAAATCACTTGGATTATCAGAAGAGTTTATAAGAAAATTACTTCAGCTTGTTCATAAAGAATCGATTCAACGACAAACTGAAGTTATGAGTAAAGCAAAATCTTCGGAAAATAAATAAATCTATTTTATTTCTTTCAGCGTGTAATCGTAACCTTCCATAATTGGATTAGATAAGATTTTGTTACAAGCCTCATTTATCCGTTTCATAGCTGTTTCCTTACTCTTTGCTTCGATTTCGAGAGTAATGTGCTTGCCAATACGAACATTTTCAACTTCACTAAATCCAATATTTTTCATGCTGTTGGTTACTGCTTTCCCTTGTGGATCGAGTAGGGCTTTTAGGGGCATTACGTTTATTTCTGCAATAAATTTCATCTTTTTATAATTAATTCAGTTTAAAAATCCAGTTATTAATAGCTGATAAGATTAAATATAGAATAATAATTACCGGAACGGCAATCGAATGCAATAATATTAATAAAATTACAGATAAGCCAATAAATAGATACCGAATTTTATTATCGCGCAAACCCAGGTTTTTAAATTTTAATGAAAACATGGGGAATTCTGCAACAAGCAAAAGTGAAAATATCACGATTAATATGGCTAAAAAATACTTGTTGTAGAAAAGATTCAAAACAAATGCATTGGAATTAGTTAAAGTAACAATAAACAAAGAAACAAAAAACAAAGCATTTGCCGGAGTTGGTAAACCTATAAACGAATCTGCCTGACGCTCGTCAAGGTTAAATTTCGCCAGTCGAACAGCCGAAAGAACAGGAATTAAAAATGGTATTAATAAAAATAAATATTCCTGAGCAGAAATATATTCATAAAACGGCAATTGTCCAGTCCCGTATAATGCTGTTTTCATCATCTGAAAAACAATAAATGCCGGAGCAGCTCCAAAGCTGATGACATCGGCAAGTGAATCGAGTTCTTTTCCTAATGTTGAGTAAACTTTTAACAGCCGGGCAGTCATCCCGTCAAGAAAATCAAATATAGCAGCAAAAAATATCAGGTAAACTGCTGCAAGAATATATCCCTCAAATGACAATAAGATAGAAAGACACCCTGATAACAGGTTTAAAGAAGTTATTGTATTTGGAATATGCCGCTTAATAGAATTTCCCATTTTTTGATTTATAAGTTTGGACAATATTATTCACAAATTTAAGTTAAAAATTAGAGTTTGATAAATATTTTATTAATTACTAAGTTTGGTTCCTGAAAATTAGTTTGAATATAAAATAAATGCAAAGATATTTCCTGATTTCGTTTTTAATTCTCGTGGTTCAAATTGCTTTGGGACAGACTCCTAAATATAGCAACGAATTCTTATCAGTAGGTGTTGGAGCCAGGGCATTGGCAATGGGAAATTCTGTAATTGCAAGTAACAACGATGTTACTTCAGGTTATTGGAATCCGGCAGGATTAACATCACTGAACTATGATTTTGATGCCGGTGTAATGCATGCCGAATATTTCGCAGGTATTGCAAAATACGACTATATGGGAGCTGCAATGGCTTTAGATACTGTTCAATGGATTAGTGCAAGTATTATCCGCTTTGGTGTTGATGATATTCCAAATACTACTGATTTAATCGATAAAGATGGAAACATTGATTACGAGAGAATTTCAAAGTTTTCTGCCGCGGATTATGCTTTTCTTTTTTCGTATGCCCGTAAATCGCAAATACAAGGATTATCGTATGGAGCCAATGTAAAAATTATTTACAGGAATATCGGTAAATTTGCCCATGCATGGGGTTTTGGACTCGATGCAGGTGCTCAATATAAATACAACAATTGGAACTTTGGAATTCTTGCTCGCGATATTACATCAACATTTAACGCGTGGTCGTTTAACGAGGCTGAACTAATCGTTGAAGTTCAGGATAGTATTTTTAACTACGCCCCTGAAAGCTCTTTGGAAATAACACTACCAAGAGTTTTACTCGGCATTTCACGCGAGTTTCCTGTTTATAATAAATTTAACGGAATAATTGAAATCGATGCAGACTTCACATTTGATGGGCAACGCCATGTATTAATCGAAGGTGATCCTGTAAGTATTGACCCTCACGCCGGAATCGAACTTAATTATAACAAGCTCGCTTTCATTCGTTTTGGTATTGGTAATTTTCAACGGGTAGTTGAGTTCGATAATAAAGAATCAATGACTTTTCAGCCCAATTTTGGTATAGGTATCCAGTTTAAAGGATTTAGCATTGATTATGCTTTAACCGATATTGGCGATAACTCGCTGGCTTTGTATTCTAACATTTTTTCTCTGAAGTATTCTTTTGATCGTAAAAAATCTTCAAAGAATAACAATTAATTTATTTCATTAAAATATTCCTTACTTTTGTTTAATAACCAATTAACAATGAAAATTGCAGTAGATTTCGACGGAACAATCGTTGATCATGAATATCCTCAAATAGGAAAGCCTAAACTCTTTGCCTTTGAAACATTAAAAGCTCTTCAGAAAAGAGGCGATTTATTAATTCTTTGGACATTCAGAAATGGTAAAGAACTCGATGAGGCTATCGGATTCTGTAAGAAAAACGGGATAGAATTTTATGCTGTAAACAAGAGTTACCCCGAAGAAATATTCGATAACTCAATAAGTAGAAAAATTGATGCCGATATCTATATTGACGATAGGAATATTGGCGGATTTCCCGGATGGAGCTCTATTTGGCAAATATTGAATCCCGAGCAATATACAAACGACATAAAAATACAAATGGAGAAAATTCCGAAAAGAAAAAAATTTACCTGGAACCTGTTTCGCCGGAAAAATAAGTACCTGTTATTCTAAAGAAATTACTATTTAAAATCTTTAATTCTTAAAAAATGAGAACTTTGCACAAAAATATCCTGGTTGTATTGTTTTTTTCCTTAATCGCTTCATGTTCAAATAAAACGGAAAATAAAATTTCATCAGAACAATCAACCAGTTCAAATAACATTGAAAAAATTTCTGTATTAGCCATTAATGCACCTAAAGCAGGCGAGCTTTTTACAATTGGCGATAATATCCCCATTGACATTACCCTTAATAAAACTGAATTAAAAATTGATTCCCTGATTGTTGAAGATGAAAAAAGTAAAACATCTTTAAATTCAACCGATTTAAAATATACATGGCAAACAAAAAACCTTAAAACCGGAAACAATCAATTACGGGTTTATGCATATTCCGGGGGAAACAGAATCGACAGTTATTACCTGAAACTCAGGTTCAGGTCTGATGTAATACCAGAATTGCTCGAATGTAAAATTATCAAATCATATCCGCATGATAAAAAAGCTTATACCCAGGGTTTAATTTTCGAAAACGGGATTATGTATGAAGGAACAGGGCAATATGGTGAATCCGTTTTGCGAAAAACAGATTTCGAAACAGGAAAACTTCTGGCAGAATTAAGTCTTCCGGCACAATATTTTGGTGAAGGAATAACTTCTTTTGGCGATAAAATTATTCAACTTACATGGACATCAAACCTTGGTTTTGTTTACGATAAAAATAGTTTCAAACTACTTACAACACTTCAATATTCAACCCAGGGATGGGGATTAACCAATGATGGCAGGCGATTAATTATGAGCGATGGTTCGTCAACCATTTATTTTCTCGATCCCGAATATTTCACTCAAACCGGGAGTATAGATATTTATGACAATAACGGGCCTGTAAAAATGTTAAACGAACTGGAATATATTGATGGCCTGGTATATGCAAATGTTTATCAAACAGAAGAAATAATTGCTTTCGATCCTGAAACAGGAAAGGTATTAAAGCGTATCGATTGCCGGAAAATTATTCCCGATGGATACAAAGGAGAGCAAGATAATGTGCTTAACGGGATAGCCTGTGATTCAAAAACAGGGAAAATATTCATTACAGGTAAACGCTGGCCCAAACTTTTCGAGGTAAATTTTATTCAGAAATAGATTAATCTTTTTTCGCGAAATAAGGTCAAATAAAAACTAAATCTAAAAATAATTATTATGCAAAAATTACCCTTTAAAATTGCAATTTTTGTTTTTTCAATACTTTTTACATCAAGTATAATAAAAGCAGAAAATGACTCGCGGCTACTGCGATTCCCCGATATTAACAACGATCTTATAGCATTCGTGTATGCCGGGGATATATGGACAGTAAATTCAAATGGAGGCGATGCCAAACGGCTGACATCTCATTTAGGACTGGAACTATTCCCGAAAATTTCTCCCGACGGACAGTGGATAGCTTTCTCTGCCGAATATTCAGGCAGCAGGCAGGTATATATTATCCCGTCTGATGGCGGAACTCCAAAACAATTAACCTATTACAACGAGGTTGGTGTAATGCCTCCACGAGGCGGATTCGATAATGTTGTTCTTGATTGGACTCCTGACAGCAAAAATATCCTGATTCGTGCAAACAGAACTCCTTTTGGTGATAGAAACGGGAAATATTTCCTTGTGAATATCAATGGCGGATTAGAAAAACCTCTACAAATAATCAATGGTGGTTTCGGTGTTTTATCTCCCGACGCTTCGAAAATTTGCTTTACCCCTGTTGATAGGGAATTCCGCACCTGGAAGCGATATAAAGGTGGCCGTGCATCCGATCTTTGGATTTACGATCTTGCAAACGATAAATCAGAACGAATTACAAACTTTTTAGGTACCGACCAAATACCAACCTGGTATAAAAATAAAATCTACTTTGCTTCCGATCGGGATCTTACTTTAAACATTTATAGTTACGATACTGACACCAAAGAAACAAAACAAATCACTACATATAAAGAATTTGATGTAATGTGGCCCTCAGGTGAAAATGGAATGTTGGCTTACGAAAACGGGGGGTACATCTATAAATTAAATGTTGAAACCGGTTTATCAGAAAAGGTAACCGTTAATATCAATTTCGACAATCCAAATACACTCCCGTATTTTAAGAATGTATCTGAATTTATTGAAAATTTTTCTGTTTCACCTACAGGTAAACGTGCTCTTTTTGATGCCCGCGGTGATATTTTTTCTGTTCCTGCCGAAAAAGGAATAACAGAAAATATAACAAATACGCAGGGCATTCGTGAAATGTTGCCTGCATGGTCGCCCGATGCTAAATATATTTCTTATGTTTCAGATGCTACAGGCGAATACGAAATTTATATTCTCGAAAACAAAAAAGGAGCAGCACCAAAGCAAATCACTTTTAACTCTAAATCGTGGAAATACAATCCCATTTGGTCGCCAAATAGTAAATACATCTTATTCTTCGACCGAACCTTAAAACTCCGGATTTTAACTATCGAAACAGGTATAATCAAAGATATCGCTAATGCTTATTCAAATGAAATTCAGGATTATCAATTCTCTCCTGATTCAAGATGGGTAACTTATTCTAATAACGCAGAAAATGGAAATAGCGCTATCTGGGTTTACAATATTGAATCCGGCCTTAGCAATAAACTTACAGATAATACTTTTAGCGAGTTTTCTCCCGTGTTTTCTAAATGCGGAAATTACATTTTCTTTTTATCTAACCGCGATTTTAATTTAGAATTCTCGAGTTTTGAGTTTACATACTTATATAATAATGCTACACGCATTTATGCCTTAGCTCTTAAAAAAGACAGCCCAAAACTATTTAAATACAAAAATGATGTTGAATCCGTTAAGAAAGAAGTACCAACAGACCCTAAATCAAAAGAGACTAAAGAACCTGAAAAAGAAGGTTTATTAATTAAAATTGACTTCGACGGGATTTCTGAACGCATAATGGATTTCCCTGTAAAGGCTGGAAACATGGGAAACCTTGAAGCTATTGATGGAGGAATTCTTTTTATGTCTGAAGATGGATTACATAAATTCGCTATTGAAGATGAAAAAGATGATTTAATCATTTCAGGTATTCGCCAGGCAATAGTTTCTGCCGATGGGAAAAAATTAATGTATAATGCAGGTCCTGATTTTGGTATAGTTGATATTAAACCCGGGCAGAAATCAGGCGATGGTAAGCTGAATTTGAGCAACCTGGTTATGAAAATCGATCCTAAAAAAGAATGGCAACAAATATATACCGATGGATGGAGAATTTTCAGGGACTATTTTTATGTTGCAAATCTTCATAATATCGATTGGGCCGGCTTAAAAGCAAAATATGAGAAATTGGTACCTTACGTGAGCCATAGAGCTGATTTGGATTACATTTTTGGAGAAATAATTGCCGAAAGCAATACAGGCCATGCATACGACAACTGGGGCGATTTTGAAAGAGTAAAACGAATCGACGGTGGATTATTGGGTGCCGAGCTTAAAGCAGATCCCGCTGCTAACAGGTATATTATTTCAAAAATATATAAAGGTGAAAACTGGAATGAAGACCGCCGTTCTCCGCTAACAGAACAAGGTGTTAATATTAAAGAAGGTGATTACTTAATTACCCTGAATGGAAGTAATGTTACTTTAGCCGATAATCCATACAAATTCATGGAGAACACTGTTGGTAAAGTAATTGAAATTACTGTTAACTCAAAACCTTCAACCGATGGTTCAAAAACTTATGAAATAAAACCCATAAAGAGTGAACTGGAATTATTTTATATCGATCTTATTGATAAACGCCGTGAGATGGTTGATAAACTTTCAGGAGGTAAAATCGGGTATATTCATGTTCCGAATACAGCTGTAGAAGGAAACTACGAATTACACAGGGGCATGTATGCTTATCACGATAAAGAAGCATTAATCATTGACGACAGAGATAATGGAGGAGGTTTTATTCCTGAGAACATGGCCGATTTACTCGATCGTGAAACACTAAGCTACTGGCACCGCAGGGGATTGCAATCAATGAAATCGCCTGCCATTGCACACGACGGGCCAAAAGTAATGCTTATAAACGGTTATTCATCATCAGGTGGCGATGCTTTCCCTTATTATTTTAAAAAGAAAGAATTAGGACTTTTAATTGGAACCCGTACCTGGGGAGGATTAGTTGGAATAAGCAGAAATGCAGGCCTGGTAGATGGAGGATATATTAATGTTCCCCAATTTGGCGTTTACAACGAAAACGAAGAATGGATAATTGAAGGCGTTGGCGTATCACCGGATATTGAAGTAATTGATGCCCCGCATTTAATCGCCAAAGGTATTGATCCTTGCATTGAGAAAGCTGTTGAAGTTTTATTAAAACAATTGCAAGAAAATCCAGTTAAAAAAGTTAATTCACCTGCCGATCCTGACCGATCGAAATGGAATGAAATGGAAATAAAATAGAAGAAAAGTAAGTAATCAGTGTATAATAATAAAATTAACCACAAAGTTAGCAATGAATCACAAAATTCACAAAACATACATATTCAACAACTTAGTGCTCATTGTGTAAATACTTTGTGCCCATTGTGGTAAAAATAAATTTTGTAATAATTATAAATTTAACACCATAAACACACTGATTAGTTGCATAGAAAAAAATGCCGGAAATATCCGGCATTTTTAATCACATATAAAATCGTAATTATCTAAAAACTAAATTGGCTGTCATAAGCTGTAAATAAAATCTTACAGGCAGCATTTTCACTTGTAGATCCTTTAAATTGATGCTTACTGTTTTCCTTTATACTGGTAATATTTTTAGAAAAACGGTCACGGGGAAATTTAACTTCTCCATAAGTAGTCTCGAATTCGAGAGAGAAATTTAGAGCCGGATCCAACGGCATTGTAATTGAACAATATTTAAAATTTCCTTCGAAAAATTTAAAAGATTCTGAAACTTTACCGGCAGAAAAATCGGAATCGTAAGTATTTGTCATTTTTACAGATGTTTTAATACCTGTAAAAACAAAGTTGTCGTATTTCGATTCATCACAGCTAAACTCTCCCACTTCTCCAAGCTTAACTTCGCTATCGTATATTGATGTTACAAAAAACTGATTGATATTTCCTGCTTTAATATCTGAATATTTGGCTGAATAAACCAGTTTCCCAAAATCCAGTGCTTCAACATCAGAGTCATATATATTTAATATACAATTCGCTACAGCACTTCTGATTTTATATTCGGAATACTTTGCTTCGCTTTTTAACGAATTGATTTTACCTATTTGAATATTATCGTCGTACGAATTTAAATCCAACGTACTTATCGATTCAATAGTTATTCCCGAATATTTCGATGTTATTTCTACGTTATTCATTTCCAGGGCTTCAATATCCGAATCGTAAATATCCATTACAGCATCACCGCCCGTACCTATTGATGCATTCGAATATTTCATGGTAAAATGAGCATCAGAACCAAAACTTGCCATTGTAATATCGGCATCGTATAAATCGAATTTGAGCTTACCCTTTAATAGGGCTGTTTCAATATCGTTGTATTTGCTTTTTAAATTAAACGCGATACTTTCAGGAATCCAAAGTGTATATTTAATTTCGAATTTATCAACTGTAATTGTTTTTCCATCAACCAATGTAGTTTTTGAGAATGGGCCAATCATTACAGTACTTTTAGCAATATTTGTTTTTATCTCAAGTATATTCGAACTTTGATTTACTTCAGGATTTTTAAAAACTTCTATTAGTTTTTGCTGATCATCTGCATCGCCCCCTTTAATAATGATTTCTCCATAAATTTTTACTTCATTTTTATTCCACGTGTTCACTTTTAAATCGGTATCGTAACATGAAAATGTGAACTCGCCAGTTGATGCCAGGTTATATGTTTTTTCAAAACTATCTTTCTTTTCCTGGGCTTGTGAATTAAAGCTTACAAATAAAATACTGGCCAGGGTTATCAGAATATTAAATTTGAGTTTTATTGTTTTCATAGTTTTTATTTTTTTCAATTTCGTTTAACATGCGGTCTAAGACCAGGATTTTCTTTTGATATAAATCCATTAGAGAATTTAAAATTTTAGGATTGGGCCCATGTTTTTTTAAATCGTCAGAATATTGTTGAATCATTTCATCAATATTTTGAAGCTCACCGTAATTGGTAACTAATTGATTTTTATCAAATTTTGTTTGATGTAAAATTTTGTAATAACTGTTTATTTGTTCTTGAAACTGGGCTTCCTGTTGAGCAAGTACAGGATCTATTTTGCTTAATATGAGCTGTTGATTTTTTCGAATTGTGGCAAGCTCAAATCCTGTATAGGTTAAAGTTATTAGTATTAATGCTGCTGCCGCGATTCGAATAATATAAAACCGTTTTGTTTTTTTCGGTTTCATAAAAGATTGAGAAATTCCTGTCCACAAATAATCTTCATCAGGTTTTTCTGTATCGAGCTTGTCACGATTTTTTCTTATGTATTCTTCAATTTTCATAGCTCATTTCTTTTATCAGTTTTTCGCGTAATAGCATTTTTGCCCGTTGATACTGCGATTTTGATGTTGACTCTGAAATATCAAGCAGTTCTGCAATTTCCCGATGTTTATATCCCTCCAGCAAATGCATATTTAAAATTACTCTTGCTTTTTCGGGCAGTGATTTAATTGCTTCATGTACCTGTTCCGGTTTAATATCGGGTATTTCATCATCTGTATCTTCGTCATCTACAATATGTAAATGATCGATATCGGTAAATTCGTGTTTTTTAGTTCGTAAATGGCTTATCGATTTATTGATTACAATTCGTTTCAGCCAGCTTCCAAACGAAGATTCTCCACGAAAAGAATCTAGATTTTTAAAAGCACTTGTAAACGATTCCTGTATAATATCTTCTGCATCGTATTGATTTACAACCATTCGGACACAAGTATTATACATGGCTTGTACATATAGTTTATACAGTCTGTACATCGACTGCTGATCGCCTTCGCGTGCACGCTCAATGAGTTTTAATTGTATTTCAACAGTTTCCTTGCCCAAAATTTAAACAGTTTAATTAAAAGACTGCATGTTGTAAAAAAAGACGGAATCTATTTTGATTTTTTTATAAATAAAAAATTGCGAATTGTTTATTGCTGATTGATTATTGAAGTTCCATTTTTCGAATTCTAACTTCAATACCCGATTCTTTTTTTAATAATTCAACCAAAATAGATGTATCGGTATCGCCATAATGGTAAGGGTATAAAACTTTGGGCCTGAACGATTTTGCCGCATCGGCAACCATTTCCGGTGTCATTGTATATGGAAGGTTCATAGGTAAAAAAACGATATCAATATTTTTTAACAATTTCATTTCATCCGTGTTTTCAGTATCACCGGCAATATAAATCCGTTTTTCGGCAAATGTAATAATGTATCCATTGCCTTCTCCTTTCATGTGAAACGGATCGCCATTGGGCCGCTTATGTTCGATATTATATGCCGGAACAGCTTCAATCTCAAGCCCGTTAATTGTTAAAACATCCCCATTCTTCATGATTATATAATCTGAGAGATTTTCACTCAACTCCTTGCATTTTTCTGTTAAAATAACTTTTGTGTTTTCTTTCCTGACAGATTCAATTGCATTTAAGTCTAAATGATCTCCGTGATGATGAGTAATAATAATTAAATCTGCATCGGGATAAGATTCATAATTCCCCATTCGGGCTACAGGATCGATATGAATTACTTTACCATCAAATTCGAAATACAAAGAAGCATGTTTAACGAAATTAATGATAAGTTCACCCTGACCAGTAGTAAATCGATCTTTTTGAGTTTCTTGTGCCATGGATGTTTGAATGTTTATTGTGATTACACAAATAAGTATCATTAAATGTTTCATTTTCAACTATTTTTTATGAATAATCTGAAAGATATTAAATTAAAAATCACAAATCAAAAAAATCTCCGGTTTTACATACCGGAGATTTAATCGTGAGTTGAATAATTATCTAGTTACTAAAACGATATGAAAGTTTTATCAAAAAAACATTGTATGGATGAATATTGAACAGGCCATCAAAATCATCAATAAAAGAGAAGTCTCCGGTATCAACACTTCCTGTTTTACTTTGAGTCCAAACCAGGTAAATTAATGACCCCGGGCGATACTCCCATCGGGCAACGAAGTTCGATCTGAACTGTCGGAAGTTAAAATCATACCCGTTTTCAAAATCATCACCAGAGAATGAAACATCTGTGCTGAACCGGTCTTCAAATTTATCGGCATTCGGATTTGTAATGTATTTAGGCTCAGAATAATCAACAGCGCTTACAAAAGGTGAACCATAATATTGTATTGTTAATTCGGGAGTTATCGTGTAATCAATACGTATAGTTAAATCAGTAGTTACCTGATCGATTGTACCAAAAATATAGCGATCTTCATTGTTGTATTCCTCTGTTGTAATATACTGGAGTTTGTCGTTCGAAAATGAAATATCTGGCATAAGTGAAATTCGTAAAGCATCAAATGGGCGATAAATCAAATCAATGCCATATGATGTGTATTTTGATGAGTTTTCGAAACCATAGTTGCTGCTTACATCTCCAAAAAGCTGTATTTTCTTTCGGTTATCGGTACCAAAATTTAACCAGTAATTATATGCTCCCGGATATTTAATCGATGGCCCGCCTCTTAACATGGTATTAGATACTGCACTACCTTCATAGTTTATTCCTCCGCCAAACGACCAGTAGTTTTTAAACTCCATATACGTATTGATGTTACCACCATAAAAACTGCTATTAAACCCAAAATCCCATCCACTCCACTGATTAAAGTTTATTTGCATAGTTCTGAATATGCTGAATGGTTCGGTAAATCTATATCCTGCCCAAAAAACCTGGAAAATTGCATCGGAATGATGTAAGTACCCAACATCATTTGTTTCAAACTCTGGCGATCTCCATGTTGTCCAGAATACCCACCGCCACTTGCTGAATCCTTGTTTTCCAATCTGAACAGTTCCGGCATGGCCTGTTAATGATGTTCTTGATGAATCAAATGTATTGTACGAGTTGTCAGGGCGTTGAAAATATCTTCTTGAGGACTCTTGCTGTGATATTATTGCAGTACTATCGCCTGTTATATGGCTCATCGCGTAATTTAAATTGAAATAATATTTCTTCTCTTTCCAGTATTGGGTAAAATCAACACCGCCGGTATATGCATCTTTATTTAAATAATTCAGATGTTCATCGTTAATAGCCCTGTTTGTTGATGTAAACATACCGCCAACAATTGTATTGCTGTTGTTCATGTCTTTTTGAACTCTTCCAACAAAATAGTTTGTCATGGGTTCGACTGTTTCTTTACTTTTAGCTCCATCACGAGAAACTTCGGCAATTTCTTTTGCAGTTAAACTTTCGATTATTCCAACAGATAACCCGTCTTTTGTTTTCCCGGTAAGTTTTAATGCTCCTAAAATTGTTGTATTTTCAGGCATGTCAACATATTCATTCTTATCTTCGTCAACATCGGGATAATATTGCGGGTTTCGTCCAATTCTTCGTGAATAAAATAAATTATCCAGGGCAAATGAATTTCCTCCCCCGGATATTTGAAAATTGGTAATATTTCTACCTTCGATAAAGAATGGCCGTTTTTCCTCAAAATAAGATTCAAACGCGGTAAGATTCACTTCAGAAGGATCGGCTTCCACCTGGCCAAAATCAGGATTAATCGTGAAATCTAACGTGAAATCGTTAGTAATTCCTATTTTCCCATCCAAACCAATTCCATAACCTAATTCTTTACCTTTTGAAAATGGATTATCAGAATCTTTAGTATAGGTCTCGAGCTTTGATAAAACATAAGGCGAAATTTCAAATTGTTTTTTTGGTTTTATTCCTTTAATACCATGTAACTCGCCGAAATTGTGAACCCATCCTGAAGCATCTTTAGGAACATATTGCCAGTTGGAGCGTTCCTGGTTTCTGTAAAATCGACGGTTAACCTGTATTCCCCATACCTGGCTTTCTTTATTGTTGCTAAAGCGAAGAGAAGTAAACGGGATTTTCATTTCGGCAACCCATCCCAAACTATCGATACTGGTTTTTACATACCAGATTGGATCCCAGGTAGAATCCCACATATCACCATCATTTGTAACAGCTTCATCGCCTTTTACTCCCGAAACAGAAGCTGTAAAGGAAAAAGCTGTACGTTTATCGAAGTAGCTGTCTATGTTAATCTCAACCCAATCGCCATCAAAACCGTCGCGCCGTGACATCCGCTTTACGATTTTATCAGGCTCGGTATCAAAGGCTCTAATGGCAACATATAAATTATCATCGTCGTACAAAATTTTTATTGCTGTTTGTTGCGAAGGTTGTGCCCCGTTATGAGGTTCACGTTGAATAAAATCGCCCGACCACTCTACAAGATTCCAGGTGCTTTCGTCGATATACCCGTTAATTTCAATCGCTTCTCCATTTACCCGCTGCGTGGTATATATTCTTTTTTCAACTCCATTTTGCTGCGAATATGCCGAGATTACTGCTGTTGTTAAAAATACAAACAGTACAATTTTCATTTTCATCATTGATAAAATTTTTAGTCTTTTTCTGTTTTAAAAGACGAACAATTTTATCGTTTGATGCTTTTTAAAAGGAAAGGATTAATTAGAATTGAAAATAAATAAAAGGTTGTATTTCTGCCGATTTTGCCTGGTAAATTATAAATACTACAACAACTACAACTAAAATTTTAAAAGATATGTGACTTTGAATAAACTTCCCTCTATTGTTCTCTTTAAATGAAGATGGTAACCAATGAATCAATAACCCGATAATAATTACCAGGAATATTTTATAATACGATAATATCATAATTGGAACCAGCCCGAACGAAAAATTCCCTGCAATCTGGTTTATCATTGCCTGAGCACTTTGCATATCCACGGCTCTGAAAAAAATCCATGCGAAACTAACCAGGTTAAAGGTTAAAAAAACAGATATAAAATGAGTAAACCAATTTTTGCTGGAACGAACATTGTAATACTTGTTAAACGATGTATTTAGTTTAACCCACAGTTTATGAATTACTAATCCTAACCCGTGTAATCCTCCCCAAATTACAAACCGCAGGTTTGCTCCATGCCACAATCCTCCCAAAAGCATCGTTATAAATAAGTTAATTGTTGTTCTAGTTTTTCCTTTTTTATTTCCGCCCAAGGGAATATACAAATAATCGCGCAACCACGATGACAAGGAAATATGCCAGCGATGCCAAAAATCAGTAATATTTACCGCTTTATATGGTGAATTAAAATTAATTGGCAATCTAAATCCCAGTAAAAGAGCAACCCCGATTGCAATATCAGTATAACCCGAAAAATCACAATAAATCTGTATTGAATATCCATAAACAGCCATCAGGTTTTCAAAACCAGAAAATGACGATGGCGAATCAAATATCCTGTCAACATAATTGATTGATATATAGTCGGAGATCATTGTTTTTTTTATCAATCCATTCAGAATTAAAAAAACAGCATGCCCAAATTCCTGTTTTGTTAATTTATATTTCTGGTACAATTGTGGCATAAACTCAGCTGCCCGAACAATTGGCCCGGCAACGAGCTGGGGAAAGAAAGTAACATAAAATCCAAAATCAATAATGCTTCGAACAGGTTCCAGCTTTCCACGATACACATCAACAGAATAGCTTATAGTTTGAAAAGTAAAAAACGAGATCCCTACCGGCAAAATAATTTTCGAAATATCAAATCCCGATCCGGTAAGTTGATTTGTCCATAGAGCAAGCCTGTTTATTACTTCAAAATTGGAATGAAATGACTGGTTAAACAGGCCGGTAAAGAAATAAGCATATTTAAAATATACCAATAATGACAGATTTGTGGCAACACTCATTGTTAAGAAAAGTTTCTTTTTAAATTTTGTTCTGGAATTATAAATAAGTATTCCTGCAGTATAATCAACGAGTGTAGAAAAGATAAGTAATACAAAAAAGTACCCTCCTGATTTATAATAAAAGAAAAGACTCATGAAAAAAAGGAAGGCGTTACGAAGTGGATTTTTTTTGTAAATAAATGAGTAAACAAGTAAAACGAATGCAAAAAACACCCAGAAATAAAGACTTGTGAATAACAAGGGTTTGTTTTCGGAATACAGTAATATGTTTTTAAGGAATTCCAATTGTGCTCTTGTTTTTAATTTTTATTAAAAAGGGTTATTAATGCATTGAAAAAAAGGTCTCCCTGAATTTCATATCCTTTCTTATTAAAATGCAACCTGTCTTCGGCTGTAAGCTGCTTTTTATACCATTCGTTTATTGATCCTGAGCCTCCCATTATTTCATAAAAATCCCAGATTCCAAAAGAAAAATATGTTTGCAAATCATACATACTTTCCCGAACAATTTCAATATTTTTATTTGGTTTGCCATCCTTAAAATGATCATTTGGAATCGTAACTATCACTACTGCATCTGGATTTGTATTGTGAATCTTTGAAAGCAAACTGGTAAAATTGAAAATAAATTCATCTTTTTTAAAATCTTTGCTAAAAGCTTCATTTGTTCCGAGTGAAAGGATTACCAAATCGGGATTTAATAATTTAAACTGATCATCGAACAATACACATTTGAGATACGATTGAGCCATCGATCCATTTACTCCTATAGTATGGTACTGAACTGTTGAATTCTCCTTTTCAAGGATTAATCCATAAAGGTCAAAGTTTTTTGATGTATCCGTATTTGCTATTGAAAATTGAACTGAATCAACAGGTTTGTCGAACTTCCATGTTGATCCAAAATTACTGATAATTCCATTTTCATTATTTGCCAATATTTTAACTGAACTATCAGCATTATGCAGTAGAATCACTCTATCGAAACGGTATGTTGATAACATCTTATATTTCCGGTTCTGCATTTTAATTTTGAATTCTGCAAAAGGTGATTTTGTAGATACTGTTATTCCTGATAAACCAATTTTTGAACTCATTACCTCATCCACGTTTCTTGTTCTAATCCACTTTCCTGTATAATCCACTTTATAATAAAAGGGGTTATTGGTTTGTGCCACACTAAACGGGAAAATAAAACCGGGTGATGCAACCATGCCATCTCCCTGAAAGTGTTGGTACAATTGCTGTTTAACTTTTTCTGTGAAAAAAGCAGCTTGCAAATGAGAATCCCCGATATGTACAATTTGTAAACTACCGGTTTCAAGTGCTTTTTTAATTTTAACCCGGGTGCTGCATGGTATCTGGATTTCGTTTTTTGTACAATTAATAAAACTCAATGTATCGCATAAACCCTGGGCTGTGGTTAAGAAAGATATCATTGTTAAAATAAAAAATAAACTAATTATTCTCATTACTGCTTAATTGTACTTGTTCGTATTGTATTCTTAAATAATCGTTATAATCGGCCATAAGAGCTTCGTAAAACATTTTTGCAATTGCTGTTGAGCCCTTCCATGTAAAATGAGTAAAATCAGGGCGTGCCAATGGAGGATTTGTCTTTACCCATGCAGGCATAGAATTTTTCCCGCCCATAGCTTCATACATATCCCAAAAGGCACAACCGGCATTAAATGCAGCCGTTTTTTGTGCATCTCTTATTTTTTCAATATTCGGGTAAGAAACATAGTTTCCTCCTTCATTACGCGACATATCAGATACTCCGATTACAACAATGCTAATATCCTGACGAAGGCTTTTGATTGTTTCTAGTTGCTTTTCGAGCTGTTTCTGGTAATAGGTGTAATTGTCGATTACATGAGGCACAAGATTAACTCCAAACTGCATCAGCACAAGTTTAACATTGAGTTTCTGGTACATTGATCGTAAAAAAAGAATATCTGTTTTTGTAAAATCTGTGCCACTGCTTCCCCGTAAAGGAATATTATCAACTGCAATTCCTTTATAATCATCGATAGCAATAGCATAAATATCCGGACTGTCTTCGCCCTTAAAGCTAATTGTAATCTCATCAATAGCATTATCAATTTCCCATGAAATAGTATTTAATTGTTGTGAAACCGGGATTATTTCTGCATCAAGGGTTTTATCCCTGTATTTTAGCTCGGCAATAAAAGGTTTTTGATTAAACCCGTAAAACACCTTGCATTGTTTAAATTTCCTCGTGTTTAAATACGTATTATTTGATTTGCGAAGAGTAATTTCTCCTGAATACATGTTTTGGCCCTGATTTACTACAGGTGCAAACCGGCTAAAACTCATAAGTACCCCAAGCCGTTTATGATAGATATTCCCATTCCTGATACTTTGCATTGTATATCGTTCCCAATCGCCCGCTAATTCCTGCTCCAACGATATGCTTGTTCCTTTAATTATTACAGCAGGAAATAATCCAATGCCTGATCCGCCAAACTCCTTTTGGAGTTCGTAACGAAGATAAGAACTTATTCTATCGCCTTCTATTTGAGAGTCGCCATAATGTAAAATGCGAATCAGATCATCCGACGATTTTAGTTTCTTTAAACTATTAAAAAAAGGATAAAGAATTTGAGTATTGTTTTCAGGGTATTCAAGCTTTTGTCTTACAGAACCTGGCAATAATGGCCTGTTGGCTGTTTTTATACTGTCTGTAAAATCAATTGAATCCGTGTGAAATTGAGTTGTTAACGAATCGGATAAAATTAAAATACTATCTGAATCAATATCAACTAAATCATTTTCAATAGTTGTATCCTGTTGATGTACCTGGTATTTTTCAATTATTCCTGAAATATCAGCCAGTTTATCATTCTCTATTATATAAATAGATTTAAGTTGCGGAAAACGTAAATAACCAGACCCGATTTTAATCCCTTCAGGTGGGAAAAAATAAGATAAAGTGGCAAGTAGCGTAAAAACAATAAATAAAAACAAGAATGTTTTAATCGGTTTCATAAATTAATCCTGCTATATGCCTCCTGTAAATGTAAATTTTGAATGATAAATATATTACTATTTATTTTAAAAATTAACCCAACAGCGGTTTTTTAACCAGGTATTTCATTCTAAAACACAATATTAAAATTATGCATTCCTGTTTACTACAATGATTCTATATTTAAAAAGTTACGTTAACTCGAACAGGAAAGATGAAGAAAACAAGTATTCCCGAATAAAAAATCAATAATTAACCCATTCGTTTTAAAAATTAAAATTGTTAATTTGTACTAAATTATTAGATTTGGCAACATTTAAATAAACCGACATGAATAACCATAAAGAATTCAGACAAACATATTTGGGAGCTGCGCCACACACAATAACTGTAGGCACGATATGGATAATAAGCGGGATTGTTTCAAATTATGTATCAACTATAACTGCAATATTATTTTTTTTCTTTGCCACAGCTATAAACTTTCCCATAGGAGAATTATTTCGAAAGATTCTTAAATATCCGGATATTATGAGCAAGAATAACGATCTTGCAAAACTTTTCCCCCTGTTGAGTTTTACCATTCCATTAAGCATTCCAATTGTATATATGGCCTGTCAGCATAATATTAACTGGTTTTTCCCGGCATTTGCTATTTTAATAGGTGCACATTACCTTCCATTTGCATGGGCCTATAAAATGCCTACTTTTATTATTTTAGGCTCTTTAATAATTATTAATGGCTGCATATCTGCTTACTTTTTTTCAGATATTTTTGATTTAGCAGCATATCTCACCGGGGGATTAATTGTGATTTTTGGAATATCTCATTTCTTATTGGTAATAAGTGAAATAAAAAGAGAGAAAAAATAAATTTGACAAAAATTTTATTCATTTTACATATCGTAATTATCACGCAAATAAAGGGATTCAGTCAATATAGCTATAATAACAATATATTTTTCAAATTATTTTTATCAAACATTCTGTATTGTAATCTGTTAATTATTTAATATCTTTGATTTAATCAATTTTATAAATAATCGTAAATGAGTAAGGAACAATCAGTTACCGCAAAGAATCATAACCTTTTCATTATTCTTTCAGCTCTTTTCATTACAAATGCCCTGATGGCAGAGTTTATAGGCGTAAAAATTCTATCCCTTGAAAAGATATTAAATATTAATCCGTTAAATATCCCGTTTATTGGCGATTCACTTCTCAACCTAGATATGAGTGTGGGAGTTATAATCTGGCCTATTGTATTTATTATTTCTGATATTATTAATGAATATTATGGCCGGAAAGGTGTGCGAAAAATTAGTGTAATTGCAGCATTACTTATATCTTATGCATTTATTATTGTAGTATTCTCAACACAATCTCCCCCGGCTGATTTCTGGTTAGCAAATAATTCTGTTGATCCCGATGGCAATCCGTTTAATATTAATTTTGCTTACAACTCTATTTTCAGGCAAGGTATGGGAATTATTGTTGGATCAATAACTGCTTTTCTCGTTGGTCAGTTAGTCGATGCATATACATTCCATTATCTCAGAATCCTTACCAACCACAAGTGGCTTTGGCTCAGAGCCACAGGATCTACTGTTGTATCACAACTCGTGGACAGTTTTTTAATTCTTTTTATAGCATTTTATCTTTTAGGAAACTGGACATTTATTCAGGTTATATCTGTCGGTTTAATTCAATATATCTATAAAATTGCTATCGCTATAGTATTGACTCCCGTTATTTATTGGATGCATTATATTATTGACAAATATCTTGGTAAAGAAAGAGCTCACGAAATGATTGAAGTAGCTACATCTGCTTAAATTATTTTCGCAAATAAAAAAAATTAACTTTCCAAAACATTAAACTTTTGGAAAGTTTTCTTTTCTTATATCTTTGGAAGTCAATATCTATAAACAGGATTTTATGAGAACGTATCTTGCAATGTTATTCTGTGTGCTATCTATTCATGTAGTTGCACAAACTAAACCGCAAAATTTTATTCAATATGTCAATCCATTCGTTGGAACAAAAAACATGGGACATACTTTCCCCGGGGCAACTGTTCCGTTTGGAATGGTACAATTAAGCCCCGAAACCGATACCGTTCAGTACGAATTCAATGGAAAATACAATAGCACTGTTTACAGGTATTGTTCAGGATATCAATACGATGACAAAACCATTGTTGGATTCAGCCATACTCATTTTAGCGGAACCGGGCATTCCGATTTAGGCGATTTCTTAATTATGCCAACAGTTGGAAAGTTACAGTTAAACCCGGGAACATCAGAAAACCCCGAAAGTGGCTATCGATCAAGATTCTCACACACGAACGAAATTGCCGAACCGGCATATTATAAAGTTCACCTGGATGATTATAATATTACAACTGAGCTTACTGCTACAACACGCACTGGTTTTCATCAATATACTTTCCCTCAATCAGATACTTCGCATATAATTCTTGATATGATTTCGGGAATATACAATTACAACGAAAAGAATGTTTGGACATTCGTACGAGTTGAAAACGACACGTTAATTACCGGTTATAGACAAACCAATGGCTGGGCAAGAACACGAACCTTATATTTTGCAATGGTATTTTCAAAACCATTTTACCAATATGGCCATAAAAAATACGATCAGAACATTTACAAAGGTTTTTGGCGTAAGTTCGACGAATCTCAAAACTTTCCCGAAATGGCAGGTAAAAATATTCGTGCATATTTCGATTTTAAAACCACCGAAGGAGAAAAAATTAAAATCAAATTTGCATTATCGCCTGTAAGTACCGAAGGGGCGCTAAAAAACCTGGCTGCAGAAATTCCTCACTGGGACTTTGATAAAACTAAATCCGAAAGCCAGGAACAATGGAATGACGAGCTTGGTAAAATTGTTATTGAAACAAATACCCTGAAAGAAAAAGAAACATTTTACACGGCACTGTACCATACTTTTTTGAGTCCGGTTGTTTATATGGATGTAAATGGAGCTTACCGTGGATTAGATCAGAATAATCATTTTGCAAACGGATTTACCAATTATACTATTTTTTCGCTTTGGGATACCTACCGTGCATTACATCCGCTTTACAATATTATTCAACCCAAAAGAAATTCAGATATGGTAACTTCCATGTTGGAACATTATAATCAGAGCGTTCATAAAATGCTTCCTGTTTGGTCGCATTACGCCAACGAAAACTGGTGTATGATTGGTTATCACAGTGTTCCTGTAATTGTCGATGCATTTATAAAAGGAAATATAAAAAATACCGATCCACAAGCCCTGCTCAGGGCATGTGTGAATACTGCTGAAAATAACTATTACGACGGACTTAATTTTTATATGCAATTGGAGTATGTTCCCGAAGATAAAAATTCATCATCGGTATCAAAAACACTCGAATATGCTTACGATGACTGGTGCATTGCACAAATGGCCAAACATTTGGGGAATCAGAAAGTTTATGATAAATTTATTACCCGATCACAAAATTTTATTCATGTTTATGACTCTTCTACTGGTTTTATGAGACCCAAATTATCGGATGGTACATGGAAACCTGATTTTAACACCCTGAGTACACACGGACAGGGTTTTATAGAAGGGAATGCATGGAATTACAGTTTGTATGTTCCCCATCAACCCGGGCAATTAATACAAATGATGGGAGGAAAAGAAAAATTTACCCAACATCTCGATTCGTTATTTTCAATGCAAATTGATGACAAACATTTTGCAGAAACAGAAGATATTACACGGGATGGAATTATTGGAAATTATATACACGGGAATGAACCCGGGCATCATATTCCATACCTGTACAATTGGACAGGCCAACCATGGAAAACCCAGGAGCGGGTACGCATGATTATGGAAACCATGTACTCAAACACACCGGATGGATTATGTGGAAACGACGATGCAGGCCAAATGTCAGCATGGTATATTTTCAGCGCATTGGGATTTTATCCTGTTTGCCCGGGTAGCGATCAATACGCTATCGGGAGCCCTATGGTCAAATCGGCTGTTATAAATCTCGAAAATGGAAAACAACTGGTTATTGAAACAAAAAATCAAAAACCTGGTAATGTTTATGTTAACAAAGTTGTAATTAATGGGAACCAATTAAAAAATAATTTATTATTGCATTCTGATTTGATTAAAGGCTGCCATATTGTATTTTATTTAGAATCAAAACCCAGAGATTAAGAGACTTATTTTATATTTTTATATCCCTAAAAAATCAACAAGATGAAAAAATTTTTAATTTTATTTTTAATACTATTCCCCTATTTATTAATTGCACAAACAAGTATTTATGATATTCAATATACAACAGATGCTGGTAGCGGCACATATCCATCGCCCTATGCTGATCAAACAGTAACTACCGGAGGAATTGTTACTGCAATAAATTATTTAGGAGGCCGCTATTATATTTCATCAACAGCAGGAGGAGCTTGGAATGGAATTTTTGTTTACGATAATAATTATTCACCCGCTATTGGTGATAGTATAATAATTACAGGAACAGTAACCGAATATAGTGGATATACTGAAATAAAAAGTTTAACTTCATTTTCTGTAAAAAGTACAGGGAACGCATTGCCTGATGCAGCTCAAATTTTGTCAAATGAGATTACAAGTGAAGCTTACGAAGGTGTTTTGGTTGAAATAAATGACTGTTTTGTAACATCGGTTTATGATTCTTATGGAAATTTCTGGATCAATGATGGTTCCGGAGCGAATGAAATTCGATCCGGAATTTTTAGTTTAAAAGATTATGGATTTCCATTAATGGATAATTACTCATTTACAAGTATTATTGGAGTTATTGGTATAAATTATGGATCAATTTCTGTTCAGCCTCGGGATATCAATGATTTTCAATCAAACCCAGGAGCATTTGTTTTATCTACAAGTGATAAAACAGTAGAAACAGAGGGAAGTTTCTCTTATCCTGTTAACTTATCCATATTAAATCAATCTGAAATTATAACCAGTTATTCTCTGGTAATGCAATATGATCCTGCAATTATTCAATATACCGGATTTTCAAAAAGCGGGACAATTTCTGAGCCGGGAACAATAACCGATGAATCAATAGAAGGAAATATTGAACTGAATTTTACAGGCAATATTATATGCAATGAGATAGAAACATTGATCAATCTTAATTTTACAACGGTGTCTGTTGGGAATGCAAATGTACAGTTCAGTATATCTACAATAAATGGTACCGATGTGATGTACTATTCATCAGGAGAATTGCTGAATGGTGTTGCAGAATGCAATATTCCAATAGGCGATACATTAACCATTGTACAACGGCCATTACTTAATATTCCATCCATAGTTATTCCCGGACAAGATTTAAGCATTGTTTGTTTTGCCCCGGAATCAACTACTGGTTGGGATGCTCAGTTAGTTTATGAAGATCATACTGTTGATTTAGAAATTAGTCAATCAAATTATGATTCTGATTTAGGCCGATGGACTTTGACTACAAACATTCCAACTGTTGATTTTTACGAACTGTACGACCTTAGGGTAACAGCCGATGGCGGTATTCTTGATGATGTAACTAATGCTGTAAAAATAATTGATACTTTTAAAGACGATTATTATTTTATACATATTACCGATTTGCACCTTCTTGGACATACATTTTACGGAGATGCCGGGTATGAAACAGATGAATCGGAAATGGATGATTTATATGAGGTAATGAAAGATATTAATTTACTTAATCCCGAGTTTGTTTTATTAACAGGTGATTTGATAAATGAAGGAGAGCTGGAAGATTTTGAATGTCTCAGAAATTTTACAAAGGCCGTAGAATTATTAGAAAAATTCGAAGTGCCGGTTTATATTGTTCCCGGAAATCATGATTTAGGAGGATGGGATGCTACACCTCCTCCTCAGGGTACATCCCGACGCGAGTGGTGGCGGTTTTTTGGCTGGAGACAAAGGGAAATACCTCCAACAGAAACTGAATATTTAACCCATGATTATAGCTTTGATTATGGAAATGTACATTACACAGGCCTGGAAGCTTATGATAATTACGATAGCTATATGTACGATGTTTATGGCCCGACAAGTTTTATTCCTTCGCAAATTACCTGGCTCCAGAACGATCTTCAAAATGCGGGAGACAAAACAAAAGTATTATTTTATCATTACGACTTTAAACATGAATTAGATTTTTCAACCTTAGATGTTGATATGGCTTTATGGGGGCATACTCATTCAGACTATAATAATGGAACTCATCCATATAACATTTCAACGGCAAGTGTATGCGATGGGAACAGAACCTTTAGAGTAATTCGGGTAAATGGTGATAATTTAAATGCTGAAAGTTCTGTACACACTCATTCCAGTGGCGATATGTTAACATTGAATTACAACATGGTTAACGATGGTTCCTTGAATCTGGTATCAGCAACTGTTCAAAATAATTATAGCTTAAATTTCGATCACGGCTTAGTTAAATTTGTTATGCCACCCAGTGAATTTGGCTATAACGTGACCAATGGAAGGTTGATGCAATTTGTGGAGAATACTTCTACGGTTACATGTTATGTAGAAGTATCTATTCCTGCAAATGGGCAAATAACCACAACTATTGAAAAAATTTCATCCAGTGATATTACCTCTGTTTATGATATTCAGCATACAACTGAAGCAGGCGATGGAACCTATCCTTCAATGTTGAATGGACAAACAGTTACTACAGGAGGTATTGTTACGGCTACAGGATATTTATATGGCAGATTTTTTATTTCATCATCACAAGGAGGTGCCTGGAATGGAATATTGGTGTACGATAATAATTATTCTCCCGTGATTGGAGATAGTGTTTTAATAACAGGTACTGTTTCGGAATACAATGGTTCTACAGAGTTACTAAACCTAACATCATTCCAGGTAATAAGCTCAGGCAATGATTTACCCGATGCTGTTTCAATCTCAACAAATGATATTGAAAACGAGGAATTTGAAGGAGTATTGGTAGAAGTAAATAATTGTGCAGTAAGTACTGTTTTTGATCAAAATGGGAACTTTGCTGTTAATGATGGAACAGGCAGTTGTGAAATAAGGCCGGGTATTTATAGTTTAATGAATGATGATTTTGTCCTGATTAATGATTATAATTTTAAAAGTATTAAAGGTGTGGTTGCATATACTTATGGTGTAACTTCTATTCAACCCAGATCATTGGCAGATATCCTGGCAGCAGACGATGGTTTTATTATTATTACTGATGATTCAACCGTTGATAATAATTCTGAAATAAGTTATCCTGTAAAAATATCAATGTTACAGTCAGCTAAAGAGATTAATACATATTCATTAAAGGTTCAGTACAATAATAATGTATTTCAATACAACGGGTACGATAAGGAAAGTACAATTTCAGAATCGGGATCGATTAGTGACTTGTCAGCAACAGGTGCCATTGAATTAAATTATTCAGGAACTGCTAATTTAATTAAAAATGATACATTATTAAAACTGAAATTTACTCCACTGTCAACAGGAGTGGCTAATGTACAACTGGCTGGTTCGAACTTTAACGGGCATAATTTATTATTCTCTATTATTGGGAATTTACAATCTACTTATACCAATACTACCAGTATCAATATTTTAGAAAACACTTCGGGCTTAAATATTTATCCTAATCCTTTTTGTAATAAAGTATATATGGAGTATGAGACTAAACAAGCAGCTAATGTATATATATCTGTTCATAATATGGCAGGGCAGTTGATTAAGGTACTTGTAAATCAAAGGGAGAGTTCAGGAAGGCACGTTATTAAATGGGATGCTACTAATTCTTCAGGAAATAATATTGAAAATGGAATATATTTTTATAAATTCTTGCTTAATGGAGAACAAGTTGACATGAAACAAATAATTTATATTAAATAAAATACAATTTGATATGAATAAAGCATTGATTTTAATCGGTAGTCCAAGAAAAAAGGGAAACTCGGCATTCCTTACAACCAGTTTGGCGAATAAACTCAAAGGCAAAGTAGAAATTGAAACCGCTTTTCTTTATGGCTTTAATATCGAACCATGTATCGACTGCAGGGCTTGCAAAAATGGTGAAATGAAATGTGTTTTGAATGACGGGATGATTGAACTATACGAAAAAATCGATGCTTCAGATACAATTATTTTTGCTTCACCTATTTACTGGTTTGGGCCGACTGCTCAAACTAAATTGCTTTTAGACCGGTTCAGGCCATATTTTGTAAATAAAAAATTAAATGGTAAAAAGGCTGCCTTAATTCTACCTGCAGGATCAGGTGCCGGAGATTGTGATCTTACCATTGAAATGTTTAAACGCTCTTTTCAGGCATTAGATGTAGAATTTGTTGGAGTTGTGTCATCCGAATCTTACAATGTTGGAGATGCTGAAAACGATCTGAAAGCAATGGATATGATTCAAAAATTATCTGAAAAAATCTTGTCTTATTCAACTAAAGACAGTGTTTAATAAACTGTATCAATCCTTTTCTTTTGATTTCTTATCATTTTTGGAGTTGTCTTCTTCTTTGGGTTTATCTTCTTCTTTAGGCGGTTCGAACCCGTAAACAATACCTTCGATGTAATATGAAGGAGATTCACCAAATCCTCCAATAGGTTCTTCCTTCGTTACAAGTACAATTGCACCACCCATTTGGGCTGCACGTTTTTGTATTCTGATAACGGCATTGTTTTTAGCCGCTTTCGCATTCCTGCTACCGGCAGGTGACATTCCCGTGGCTGTTCCCAGTTCATATAATCCTTCAACATCGCTTTTCCTGTCTGTTACTATTACTGTTTTCCAATCACCCTCATCAACCATGCTAAAAACAGGTTTGTTAAATACTTCTTTGCGTCCATTACTGAATACAATTTGTTGAATTTGTTTTCTTTCAATTGTTATCGACTCTTGTGTTTTGGGATCAAAATAACGTACTGTTGCCGACGATACATTTTTTATATGTACTACAAGCTTTTTTCTACTTAATAATAATATTGTATCTAGTTTCTGAGTTTGTTCCTGTGCAAATAATGATAAACTAACAATTAAGAAAAATCCCGCCAAAATCAACCTTTTTAGAATCATAATTTTTAAATTTTAGAGCTGTTTTTATTTACAAAAACAGACTGTGAAATTAATAAGTAAATTAGAATTAATCAAAAAATATACCATGCGACTTTATTTTTTATTAAAAAAAATAAAATTCATTGATTTATGAGAGTAGTTAAATTAAGCATCATATTTTCAACTTAAAGTTTTATTCAATAATTTTTATTTTTAATTTTGCTTCGTTTTAAAGTACAGAAATACGATTAAAGAGTATGATTGGTATTATTCGTTCATTTATTATATGGTTGTTTATTTTACTAACTATACTTTTTTTTACTCCGGTTTTTACATTAACATGGCTTACAACTGTGTTATTCGATAGTCGTCTTTACCTTTTAAGTAAGTTGGCATTGTTCTGGGGTTCACTTTATACCCGCTTAAATCCGCTTTGGAATGTAACTGTTATTGGTAAAGAAAAAATTAAAAAAAATGATACTTATGTAGTTGTGGCAAACCACCAGGCCTTGGAAGATATCATAGTAATGTACCGTTTAGGGAAACCTTTTCGATGGGTTTCAAAAGCCGATGTTTTTAAAATTCCCTTTTTCGGATGGGCCATGTATCTTAGCGGTGATATTAAATTAAACCGTACCAGTAAAACCAGCATTAAAAAAATGATTGTTGATGGTGAGCAGGTTCTGAAAAAAGGAATTACATTATTTATTTTCCCCGAAGGTACCCGCTCAAAAAACGGCCAGCTGGGGAATTTTAAAGAAGGAGCATTTAAATTGGCTCAAAACACAAGAACACCAATCCTGCCAGTATTTATTAAAGGAACTAATGATGACCTCCTTTCAAAATACGGGATTTTTAAAGGCAAGCATAACGTGGTCTTAAAAGTCATGAATCCAATCCCTTATTCTCAGTTTAAGGATATTGATACTGCCGAATTGGCAAAACAAGTGAAAATTATTTTGGAAAAAGAACAAAACAACTTTCCATCTGATTAATTTTTAGATATTTTAAAATTCATAATAAAATTTTTATTACCAGTTTATCATCTGCCTGTTGATAAACTTTTTTACTACAAACACTACTTTTATTTATATTTGACAAAAATTTGATTGAATGGCAGAAATTTATTCAGAAGATAGCATTCGTACCCTCGACTGGCAGGAACATATTCGAAAACGTCCCGGAATGTATATAGGAAAATTGGGCGACGGAACCTCTCACGACGATGGTATTTACGTGTTAATGAAGGAAGTAATTGATAACTCTATCGATGAATACATGATGGGATACGGGAAAACGATAGATATTGAAATTACCGGGCAGAAAGTAAAAGTTCGTGATTACGGACGTGGCGTACCATTAGGCAAAGTACTCGATGTGGCTTCGAAAATGAATACCGGTGCTAAATACGATTCTAAAGTATTTAAAAAATCTGTCGGATTAAACGGCGTTGGTATTAAAGCGGTTAATGCATTATCATCTCATTTTAAGATTGAAGCTTACCGTGAAGGTGAAAAAAAATTAATTGAATTCGCGCATGGTGTTATTGTTCACGAAGATGACATTCAGCCTGCTTCTGAAAAAAATGGAACACTGGTAACTTTTAAACCCGACGAGTCTCTTTTTGGCGACTTCCATTACGTGGAAGAATATGTAGAAAGCATGATTCGTAACTATGTTTATCTCAATTCCGGTTTGGTTATTAATCTGAATGGTAAAAAATTCTTCTCTGAAAATGGTCTTCGCGACTTACTTGAAGAAAACATGAGCTCCGATGGATTGTACCCGATAATCCATATTAAAGGCGAAGATATTGAAGTTGCTATTACTCACGGGAATCACTATGGAGAAGAATATTACAGTTTTGTAAACGGTCAGTTTACATCTCAGGGTGGAACTCATCTTGTTGCTTTCCGCGAAGGGTTAGTGAAAACTATCAGAGAATTTTACCACAAAGATTTCGACCCGGCCGATATCAAAACATCAATTGTTGCTGCAATAAGCATAAAAGTGGAAGAACCCATTTTCGAATCACAAACAAAAACAAAACTGGGTTCAAAAAATATTTCTCCCGACGGAGTATCCATAACAAACTTTATTCGTGATTTCCTTAAAAAAGAACTGGATAACTACCTTCATAGAAATCAGGAAGCTGCTGAAATCCTTCTCCAAAAAATTCAAGATTCGGAGAAAGAACGTAAAGCCATTTCTGATATTAAAAAAATTGCAAAACAACGGGCAAAAAAATCAAATCTGCATAATAAAAAATTGCGCGATTGCAGGTTTCATTTTAATTCCGGCGATGAATTAAAAAGTGAAACAATGATTTTCATTACCGAGGGTGATTCTGCAAGTGGTTCTATTACAAAATCACGCGATGTAAATACCCAGGCCGTTTTTAGTTTAAAAGGAAAACCATTAAACACGTATGGTTTAACAAAAAAAATAGTTTACGAAAACGAGGAATTTAACTTGTTACAAGCTGCTCTGGACATTGAAGAAGGTATTGAAAATCTTCGTTACAATAAAGTAATTGTTGCCACCGATGCCGACGTTGATGGCATGCATATCCGCTTATTGCTACTTACTTTTTTCTTGCAGTTTTTTCCCGATTTGGTTAAAAACGGACACTTATATATTTTACAAACGCCTCTTTTCCGGGTTCGTAACAAGAAAGATACGTTTTATTGTTATAGCGAAACAGAAAAAGAAGATGCATTAAAAAAATTAGGAGCAAACCCCGAAATTACACGGTTTAAAGGATTAGGAGA
The DNA here is from genome assembly GCA_001768235.1 of Bacteroidetes bacterium GWB2_32_14. Taxonomy (GTDB): domain Bacteria; phylum Bacteroidota; class Bacteroidia; order Bacteroidales; family UBA12077; genus UBA12077. The sequence goes on along the minus strand of MENK01000015.1, from coordinate 5,408 downwards.
AATTTCACCCGATGAATTTACGCATTTCATAGGCAAAGATATTCGCCTTGATCCGGTTCGTTTACGACGCGATGATGCTGTAAATGATTTGCTTGAGTTTTATATGGGAAAAAACACTCCCGAACGACAGGACTTTATCGTTGAAAACCTTAAAATCGAAGTTATCGATGAAGGTTAGATAAACCTGGTGAATTAATACAAATTACTACTTTTATTTTGGACGAGGATGAGTACAGAGCAATTGGATAATATGGAACAACAAAACATAGAAGATTTAAATCAGAACACTGAAAATAGTAATGGAGAGTTGCATAAAATCTTACATCTTTCCGGAATGTATAAAGACTGGTTTTTAGATTATGCATCCTATGTTATTCTTGAACGTGCCGTTCCACACCTGAACGATGGATTAAAACCCGTTCAGCGCCGTATTTTACATGCTATGAAACGTCTGGATGATGGACGTTACAATAAAGTTGCAAACATTATTGGTTACACCATGCAGTATCACCCGCATGGAGATGCATCTATTGGCGATGCACTGGTTCAGCTTGGCCAAAAAGATTTACTTATTGATACACAAGGAAACTGGGGTAATATTCTCACCGGAGACAGTGCCGCTGCTCCCCGTTATATTGAAGCCCGTCTTTCAAAATTTGCAGCCGACGTTGTATTTAACCCAAAAACCACGGAATGGAAAAAATCTTATGATGGCCGTAACGACGAACCTGTAACTTTACCTATAAAATTTCCACTTTTACTCGCACAAGGTGTTGAAGGTATTGCTGTTGGCCTGGCTTCGAAAATTTTACCCCATAATTTCAATGAATTAATTGATGCATCTATAGCACATTTAAAAGGAAAAGATTTTGAATTATACCCCGATTTCCCAACAGGTGGTATTGCCGATTTTAGCCGTTATAACGATGGTTTACGAGGAGGCTCTGTAAAAATCAGGGCTAAAATCGAAAAAGAAGATAAAAAAACATTAAAAATTACCGAAGTACCTTTTGGCAAAACAACTCAAAGCCTTATAGATTCTATTCTTAAAGCCGTTGAAAAAGGGAAAATTAAAGTTCGCAAAATCGATGACAATACTGCCCAAAATGTTGAAATTTTAATTCACCTTGTTCCCGGAATATCTCCCGACCAAACCATTGATGCCTTGTATGCTTTTACCGATTGTGAAGTCCCCGTTTCGCCAAACTCATGTGTTATTGAAAATAAAAAACCCTTGTTTATTGGTGTTAAACAAATGCTTAAAATTTCAACCGATAATACTGTAAGATTGCTTACCAAAGAACTCGAAATTAAAAAAGCTGAATTACAGGAATCGTGGCATATGTCTTCATTAGAAAAAATATTTATCGAAAAGAAAATATATCGTGATATTGAAGAATGCGAAACATGGGAAGAAGTTATTGCAGCTATTGATAATGGCTTAAAACCATATAAAAAGCTATTCCTTCGCGATATTACTATTGAAGATATCGAAAAACTAACCGAAATTAAAATCAAGCGTATTTCAAAATTCGATGTCAAAAAAGCTGATGAGTTCATCCGTGGAATTGAAGACCAGATTAAAGAAGTACAAAATCATCTCGATCATATTATTGAATATGCAATAAATTATTTCAAGCAAATACGTAAGAAACATGGCGATGGGCGTGAGCGTAAAACCGAAATCCGTAACCTTGAAACTATTGCTGCAACCGAGGTTGTTGTTGCAAACGAAAAATTGTACGTGAACCGCGAAGAAGGTTTTATAGGTTATGGACTTAAAAAAGATGAATACATCTGCGATTGCTCCGATATTGATGAAGTTATTGTATTCCTGAGCGATGGAAAATACATTATTACAAAAGTTGCTGAAAAAAACTTTGTCGGGAAAGATATTATTCATGCTGCTGTATTCAAACGAAATGATAATCGTACAATTTACAATATTGTATATCGTGATGGGCTGAATGGGGCTATAATGGTAAAACGCTGTGCAATTACAGGCATTACCCGCGATAAAGAATATGATATTTCAAAAGGAACTAAGGGTTCAAAAGTTCTGTACATGAGTGTTAACCCAAACGGTGAAGCCGAGGTTGTTAAAGTATATTTGCGTCCACGACCACGATTGAAAAAACCGGTTTTTGAATACAATTTTAGCGATTTAGCTATAAAAGGCCGACAATCAATGGGTAATGTACTTTCGAAATATGCTATTCATAAAATCATTCTCAAAGAAGAAGGTATTTCCACCCTGGGTGGCAGGAAAATTTGGTTCGAAGAAGAAGTTCTTAGACTAAATGCTGATGGTCGTGGTATATTCCTTGGAGAGTTTCATGCCGACGAAAAAATTCTTGTTATTACTAAATCGGGAAAATTCAGGTTATCGACCTACGATTTAATGAATCATTTCGAAGACGATTTGTTAATCATTGAAAAATTCAGACCAGAGAAAATATTCTCGGCTGTTTACTACGATGCCGATTTAGAGTTTTATTACCTTAAACGGTTTACTTTTGAACCTACTGATAAACTGACTAGTTTTATTGGTGATAATGAAGAATCAAGATTATTAAAAATTACAGAAGTCGATTATCCCAGGCTTGAAGTATCCTTTGGGGGAAGACATAAAAACAGGGAGAATGAAATTATCGAAGTAGCTGATTTTATTGGAATAAAAAGCTATAAAGCTAAAGGCAAGCGGTTATCAAATTACGAAGTAAAAGTAGTTACTGAAATTGAACCACTTATTAAAATCGAAAAAGAAGAAGTTGCTGAAGAAAAAGATCATACCGAAGAAGATACTTCTCAAATGAGTCTTTTTGATTTGGACAGTAATTAATGTTTTTTAGAACTCATTAATAACACGTTATATGAGAATCTTTATACTAGGGTTCATGGCCAGCGGCAAATCTACTATTGGAAAGAAATTAGCCAATAATTTAAATTTGCCATTTATCGACCTTGATAAAGTATTTGAAAATAACCAGGCAACAACCATCCGCTTGTATATGTACAAGTACGGTGAAGATGCTTTTCGTAAAATAGAAAAGGAAATACTTGAAAAAGTAATAAACGAAAATGAAAATGCCGTAATTTCTACAGGTGGTGGTACACCTTGTTTTTTTAATAACATGCAACTCATGAATTCCCGTGGCATAACTGTATATCTTGAAGTTGATATTCCGACGCTTGTAAACAGGTTGATGCACTCAAAGATTGATCGCCCGCTTGTGTGGGGCAAAACTAAAGCAGATTTAACCGAATATGCTAAAAATTTACTCGAAAAAAGAAATGAGTTTTACAGCCAGGCTAAATACAAAGTTAATGGTAAAAATCTTACTGTTAACAATCTCGTAACCCTTATAAAAACTGAACTTTAGTTTTGAATTATATCTGTAAGAATTTCGTTTAATTTATTGATCTTATTTGTAATTGATTCCGCAGAAAAAGTAGCCCCCGAAATAGCTTGAATATCCTTTCCATATACAAAAAAAATTGTTTTTTTATAAAACTGTTTAAGCCAGTTTTTATTGGTAATTTCTTGTCCGTATTGTGATTTGTAAATTAAAACTTTAATATACTCTACCTCTTTGTTCGTGTTATAAACAACTATAAAATCAAATAAATCGTACCTGCCTTTTGCTGACGAAAGAACTGAATACCCGTAAAATTTTTCGTCAATATTCAGCTTGTAAATTTTATCAGACGATCGATCATTTATCAATTCTGTTTTTTCTACCTTCTTTTGATAAAAGTAATTTGCAAGCTCCTTTTCAAATTTCTCGCGTGCATCAGAATTCTGCGCACTTAAACCAAGCGATAAGTTGATAATGAGTACTGCAAGAAATATTTTTTTCATGTGTATAAATTTTTTGTGATGTTTAGATTGTTTGTATTCTATTCATTTTCGTTTTGCGCAATTCTTTGCATGGATATTTCATGGTTTATCTTTTAATTATTCGTTAATTTTTTTCGTGACGTTTCCATGTCTTTCTGACGATGGAAAGTCACGAAACTATTTAATTAGAACCAAACTCCTACACCCATATTAATCATGGAGTTAAATGTTTTTTCAGTACCATTTTTATACCATTGGTAATCTGCTTTAAATACAGCCCCCCTGTCCATTTTAAATGCAAAACCAACAAACAGTTCAGTTTTTTTGTAAGCGTTATTCTTTGTCGTACCCGAAACAACAGATTGATGCGTATTGTATTGTTCGAACCGGAAAAATGGGGTTAATTCGTTTTTTATTGACTCATTCGTATTGAAAATATCGTATGCAACTTCAGCATAATAACCCAACATGGATTCACCTAAATCACTGCCGGTAAATGAATTGTACTCATCAACATTTGTAAATTTGCTATAAACAACCTGCCCGCGAGTTTGAAACCCGTAAATTGAATACCTGTAATCAAGTCCAACCATACGTATTCTTATTACTGATGAATCTGCAGCAGATTGTGCTAGTTTGTCGTTTTTATCTAATCCATCGTATAATTCCGATTGTGATTCTCCAAAATATCCTGACAAACCAAGCTTTAACCCGCTTATTCCCGAATAGTCAGCTTTTGCAGAAATGTTGGGGGAGCTTATGTAAGATTCCGCACCTTTTTGTCGTCCGCTTCGTAATCCGTTTGAACCGTTAAACCTTGCGGTTCCATCGTAACCGTTAAATCCGTTTACAATGTATAATTGATATCTTAATGAAGCATTACTAATTCTTCCGTCGAATCCTAATCCTATTTCTCTCCAGGTGGTAGGAACAATTACATTATCAGTATTTGGGCGCTCAACACCATTGTACGACGGGGGTTCATGATACTCGTTAATTATTCCCATTGGAATTAGAATCAACCCGCCTTTTATCGACAGGTTGTTTAATACTTCATAATTCAAATAGGCTTGCTCAATATACACTTCAGAAACATGCTCAAACTCAATTTCAGTAATAAACTTTGTCTTTTCATTAAATTGATATCCTGCAAAAAGGACAATGCGGTGAACATCAAGTATTCCATTGTTTCGAAAATCATTATCAATTGGCTGGTTGTAATCAATTTGTCCATAACCACCAAAATTTAATTTATCCTGATTCTCAGGAATGAAAATACTTTCACTTATAGATTCAGGCGTTTGGGCTTCCTTCTCATTAATCTGGGCATCTATCATGCTTACAAGTATAAAATTGCCAAGTGCGAATAATAGTATTTTTTTCATTTTGCTTTTTATATTATCGTTAAAGTTATCGCAACAAAATTAGAATCATTCTAAATAAGCGGCAATACCAAATAATAGGTATTTTAACGTGACAGGTTTAGTAAACAACCACCACCAAAGGTGGTGGCTTTTAAAAACTTTTAACTCTAAAAGAGTTTATAATCTTTATCTTCTTCTTCATT
>MENK01000014.1:128976-226579 GCA_001768235.1 Bacteroidetes bacterium GWB2_32_14 | reverse complement strand
TTATAAAAGCCTCATTCAAAAGAATGGGGCTTTTTTCTTTTTTGTAGCCCGGATAATAACTTGAACATCGAGAAAGAATCAAGTTAATTGCCTATAATTTTAGTTTAATTTGATTGATTATCTCGAGAAACTCTGATAATATCATTGCAGTTGCTCCCCAGATTGCATACCCATTACAATTATAAACCGGAGCAGTAAACAGTGTTTGCTTATAATTAAAGTCTTTTACAGTACAATTTTCAGGTTTAATTAAATCAAGAAGATTTAGTTCAATAACATATTCGACCTCTGATTTATCGGGATTAAACGAAGGTTCTGATTTATATAATCCAACGACAGGTTGAACAAAAAAATTGCTGACAGGGATATGAAGAGGTGTAAGACTTCCTAGAATTTCAACATGATCAGGATTAATTCCTATCTCTTCCTGTGTTTCACGAATAGCTGTATTAATTAATGATACATCAATCTGTTCGAATTTTCCTCCGGGTAAAGAAATTTGTCCACTATGAGGCCCATTGTATTCGCTTCTTTTTATTAAGGCAATATTGATATTTTTATTTTTAATATATAGAAGGATTAATACGGCTGCATTCAGGTTTGTAATTTCAGATTTTAACCCTGGTCTTATCGAAGGGGCCATTTTTAATTGAGCCGAAAGACCAGGTAATTCTTTTTGTAATTGGTATTTTAAAGAATTAAAAAAATCTGAATACATAAAGAAAAATCTATTTTCTGAAACGTTTGATAAAGTCTTCAACTTCGGGAACACCTCCCTGATAAATTAAATATCCATTGTAAGGTTCTTTAGAAGTTATCTCGTCATTTATTGGTGTAAGCATTAGCCTTCTGACCTCTTCAGGGTCATTTGTCTGACCTAACACCCAGCCAAGTTTAATATAAGCAATTTCGGGGATCATGTTTTCTCCGGGAATAATACCTTTATCCATTAAATCACGGCCCGTGTCGTAAACAAACATATTAACATAACCCCAAAGTGTTTGAACTGTCATGAAAATATGAACCCCTTTTTTTGTTGCACGATCAATCGCAGGGTATAGAGGTTTGTTTATATGCCCTAACCCTGTACCGGCAATTATTATACCTTTATATCCATTATCAACTAATGAATCTATCATATCGGGTTGCATATTGGGGTAATAATAGACAATAGCGACTTTTTCTTCAAAATAGGGAAGGATTTTTACTTTTCTGTCTTTACGGCGATGATTGTATTCTTTTTTAATAGGAGTAACACTTCCTCTTCGAACTGTAGCTAATGGAACATCACCAATAGTTCTGAATGTTGAACGATAGGATGAGTGCATTTTTCTAACACGGGTACCTCGATGTAAAAATCCATATTCGTCTGAAGTAGGGCCAAACATACAAACCATAACTTCCGCGATATCTGAATGGCCGGCAGTGTATGCAGCATGCATAAGATTTAACGCGGCATCGGAAGAAGGCCTGTCTGATGAACGCTGAGAGCCTACTAAAACGATTGGTACAGGTGAGTTTTGTACCATGAAAGTTAAAGCAGCAGCAGTATGACTTAAAGTATCTGTACCATGCCCAATTATTATTCCGTCGATTCCGTTTTCAATTTCTTTTCCAATAGCAATAGCAAGGGCTTTGTATTGTTCGGGTCCCATATTTTCGCTAAAAACAGCGAATAATTTTTCGGTTGTAAGATTACAAATATCAGCTAATTCGGGAACTGCTCCGTACAATTCTCCTGGAGAGAAAGCCGGAATAACTGCTCCTGTTCTGTAATCTAAGCGTGATGCAATAGTACCACCTGTTCCCAAGAGTTTTACGTTTGGCTTGCCTTTGGTATATGGAAATTCTTTCTCGGGGATTTTATAATTTGCTTTTTGATACCCTGTTTCTTTCATATCGAGTATGGTAGCGGTATCTATTCCAATATTATATCCGGTAATAATTTTTAGTACAATATGTTTATCGTCGTCGGTTTCGGAACGGGGTAAAACGGTACCGCTAAAATTTCCACGTGATGTTTGAATCTGGGCAAGGCCCCATACCCGGACATTGTATTTTTTAAGTATTTCTAATGCTTTACCTTTATATCCTTGAAAAATATCTTCGCTCATTCTGTTATTTTTTGAAATTTTACAATTAAATAATTACTGTTCAATAGCTTTAGCAAGTTGCTCAGGTGCTATATTCCCAATTGCTGTTTTTTGTAATTCACCCATGATCCAGTGTACAGCAACCTCATCTTTTTTTGAGATTTTTATCTCTGAAAATTTATGTTTTAAGAAAGGAATTTTTGAAATAATTTCTTCGTGAGGTACCTGTTTAAAATTAAGGCTTGTGAGTATGGAGTTGAAATCCATTTTGGGATACTGGTAAAATACAGGCAGGATTTTTTTACTAAGATTAATTTCAAGTTTCTTATCAATTAAGAATTTAAAGAGATCATAAATTTTATCATAATCGAAAGTATTTGCTGATTTATTATGGCCTTCAACGAATTTTAAACGATGACCAATAAATGAACCCACGAATTTGGGGTTGAGTTTAAGTTCAGTTACAATTCGCTCGATTAAAGGATATAAGTTATTTCTAAAAATATAGGTATAGGTATCTTCGGGTACATCCCATTGTTTAAGCTGATTATACCGCTCGATGATATCGGTAGGAACTCTTTTTGATAATTTAGTAATGTATTCATCTTCTAATGGTATTGGAGCAGAGTCGGTATCGGGATACATTCTGTCGGCTCCGGGAAGTACGCGTTCAAAAATAGTTGTTCCGTCGGCAAATCCTTTACGGGTTTCTTTAGGAACGCCTTCAAAAGCCATCTTGCAACGTTCTTCAATAACTTCAAGGGCTGTTTTTATATCAGCATCGGGAGCCCAGAATATAAGCTGGGCATCATGTTCGCCGGCACTAAATGCTTTTTTTAATTTTTCGAAATTTTCAGGAATAATAACTGGTTCAATCTCTTCAGAATGAGTCATGTTTGGTTTTTCGAGACATGCTATTACTTTTAGCCTGTCGCAAATCTCGTCAGCAAACATTTTCCCGGGCTGTGTGAAATGAGACATGATCCCCTTAAAATCCGGTAAATTAACAGCTATAATTCTGTATTTATCTATAAGTCCATCTATTATGGGTTGATACTTTAAATCGTAATCACGATAATCGATTTCGATATGCTTAATTTTCCAGCCAGAAGAATTTTTTACCTGGTTATTTAATTTTTCACGAATATTTAATAATGCCCATTGACGGAATGCCTCGTTGTGAGAAAGTTCAGGTATCCATTTGTTATGAGCAACTCCTTTTATTTCAACACGGGTACCTCCTTTACAGCTTACATTCACATCTTCTCTGCCCGCACCTATCCCGGTTCTTACTTTCCCTGTACTTCGGTTTAAGAAACGAATATATTGTGCGGCTTCTTTAAGTTCTTCGGGTGTAAATAATTCAGGATAAGTAACAGTTTCAATTAAAGGCATTCCTAAACGATCGGTTTTATATATTCGTGTATGGCGGATATCTGAAATCTCGCGGCACGAATCTTCTTCAATACTTAATTGAATTAACCGTACTTTTTTGTTTTTTAATGGTATTTCACCTTCAACGCCTAATATGGCTGTTCTTTGGAATCCTGTAGGGATACTGCCATCGAGGTATTGTTTCCGGGTAATGTGCACTTCGCCAACAATGTTTAATTTACATAATAACGAAATTTCTAACGCATATTCTAATGCTTCGCGATCGATTTTGAAAGGAGGAGTATCATCAATTTCGTATGTACAGGCCGTTTTGTTGTTTATGCGGTAAATTATTTCTTTGCGTGTTTTTTGCTCCATAAGTGCTGTACCATCATATTCTCCAAGCTCACTTAGTGTAGGACGCATGTGTCGTATAATTTCGGCATTAAAATCATTATGGTTGTGATAAATACCCGCGGGACAATGACAGAAAAGCTTTTCTTTTGTTTTTAACTGTTGATGCACTTCTAATCCGGACATGAAACCAATTCGTTGGTAATCGGAAAGCTTCGCTTTCTTGCGAGGTACGTATCCAATTTCTTTCCTGGTTTTTTCGTAATTCTGTTTTGGATTTAACTGAGCAGGTTCGTCTGATGTAGTTTTCATATTCTTTTACACATATTTGTTTTTAGGGATGGGAACTAAAAAATATTGTGCGTTAAATTAGTAAAAAAAATATGAGAATTGAAAAGTATTCTTTAAACAAAATATAAACACATCAATAAAGAACGGATGTATGGGTAAATAAAAAATGAAATTAGTTGAACCGAATGGTTTTTTCGGGACTTAACCGGGAAATAATATATGATGGAACAACAAGCATTAACACGGTTATTATTAAGGATGCTACGTTTAAAGCCAATATATGCCATAGTTTTAAATTTATTGGAACAGCTTCCAGGTAGTAGCTTGCAGGATCTAATTTTATAATTTGAAATTGACTCTGTAATATGCAAATAATTATTCCTACAATATTTCCCCAAAGCAATCCTTTAGTAATTAAAAAACCAGACTGGTACAGGAATATTTTTCGTATCGACCAGTTATTTGTTCCGATAGCTTTTAAAATACCAATCATATTTGTTCGTTCCAGGATCAATATCAATAACCCGGATACCATATTGAACCCGGCCACGAGTGTAATAATAATCAGGATTACCCAAACATTCATGTCGGTTAGGTTTAACCAATCGAAAATTTGCGGGTATTTCTCTTTTATATTCTGGATTCTCAATTTTGTTCCTTCGGATGAAAAGCTAAAACCTGCAATATCTTTAACTGTTTCAGTCATTTCTTCAAGCCGGGAAAAATTGTCAATGGTAATTTCAATTCCGCTCACTTGATCGCTGTTCCAGCCATTTATACTTTGAATATGACCAATATCAACCAATGCAAACTGTTCATCAAACTCGGCAAGATTAGTCTGGTATATTCCTGAAACTGTAAAAGCTCTCATGCGGGGTGGTTGCTGGATAAAATAAGCCTGAACCTTATCTCCCGAATGTAGTTTTAAAAGATCAGCCAGATATTTCGAAATTAATATTTTATCTGTTTTAATTGAATCCCGAACAACAAATGTTTCGCCTTCAACGATATATTTTGAAAAGAATGACCAATCGAAATCAGTTCCAACTCCTTTTAATACAATGCCTTTAAAATCTGTTTTTGTTTTAATAATTCCTGCTTTTGTAGCAAATACCTGCACGTTCTTAACTCCATCAAGATCAATTAAATCAGTATAAAAACTTTTGTTTTTATTTATAGGAACCGTTTCGTAAGAAACATTTGTATCGTAGTTGATTATCTGGATATGCGACCCAAACCCTATAACTTTATTGCTTATTTCAGATTTAAACCCGGTAACAATAGCCACGGAAAGAATCATAACCGCTAATCCGAGAGCTATGCCAATTATTGCAATAGTTACAATAGGTTGAGAAATTCCCTTTTTTGTGGTTTTGTCGAAAAAAATTCTACGTGCAATAAAAAGCTCTGTATTCAATGTTAAATTTTTAGTTCAGTTACAAAAGTAGTAAAAAATGTTCATGCTCAGAATACAAATGAATAAATCAGATGAAAGTACAGATTATTATATTCGTAATAAAATTATTAATTTAGACTTTTTTATAAGCGGATCAACTATGAAATGTAAAATACAATTGATATTATCTCTTTTAGTTTTTAGTTTGTATTGTTGTGCACCCCCTGATGTTGCCGGCAATAAGCGAATTAAAACAGGGGCTGAGCAAACAGGTAAATATATTCAACAATTAAAAGATAAAAATATAGCACTGGTTGCCAATCATACTTCGGTTGTAAATAACACGAACCTTTTAGACACTTTATTGGCATTAGGAGTTCATGTAAAACAGGTTTTTAGTCCCGAGCATGGTTTCAGGGGCAATGGCGATGCAGGTGAAACCATTCACAGCTTTGTCGATGAAAAAACCGGTTTACCTGTAATTTCATTATACGGAAGCAGCAAAAAGCCTACATCAGAGAATTTAGCAGGTATTGATGTTGTAATCTTTGATTTGCAGGATGTGGGTGTTCGTTACTATACCTATATTTCAACCATGCATTATGTTATGGAAGCCTGTGCCGAAAATAATGTTGAGTTATTGATTCTCGACAGGCCTAACCCAAATGGGTTTTACGTTGATGGCCCTGTTCTTGATACCAATTACAGATCGTTTGTAGGCATGCATCCGGTTCCAATTGTTCATGGGATGACAATTGCCGAATACGCGCTTATGATTAACGGGGAAGGCTGGTTGAAAAATAGTATCCGGTGCAAGCTTAATTATATTCCCTGCCAGAATTATACACACGATTCTTTGTATAAATTACCTGTACCTCCGTCGCCAAACCTGCAAAACATGCAGGCTGTATATCTCTATCCATCATTGGGGTTCTTCGAAGGTACAGTTTTAAATGTAGGCCGTGGCACCGAATTCCCTTTTCAGGTTTTTGGAAGCCCCGATCTTAAAGATTCCGGATTTAGTTATACTCCAAGAAGTATTGATGGTGCAAGTAAGTTCCCCTTGCACGAAAACCAAAAATGTTACGGGGTAGATTTAAGAAATTATCCTGTAAAAAAAGTTATAGAATCAAAATCAATAAACCTGGACTGGCTGGTTTTGGGATTCAGTTATTCTAATAATTCAAAGGGTTTTTTTAATTTATATTTCTATAATATTTCAGGTACAAAACAGCTTAAAGATCAGATTATTCAAAAGAAAACAGTACGTGAAATACATGAAAGCTGGCAACCGGAGTTGGCAAAATTCAAAAATGTAAGAAAGAAGTATCTAATCTACAAAGATTTCAGAATTAATCAAAACTAAAATGAGAATTGTTTTTAACCAGATTCATGACGAAAATATAGCTGAAGTGATTTCAGACAATGTTGTAATTAAAAAAACACAAGATGCATTAGACTTAATGGCAGATTGCAGCTATCAGGGATCGAATAAGCTGATTTTACTGCAGGAACATTTTGTTTCTGATTTTTTTGATTTAAAAACCGGAATTGCAGGCGAAATATTGCAGAAATTTTCAACATATAATGTAAGGCTGGCAATTGTCGGGGACTTTTCGAAATATCCGGGCAAAAGTCTCAGGGATTTTATTTTTGAAAGCAATAAACACGGGCGAATTAATTTTGTTGGTTCAATAGATGAAGCAAGAGAAAAATTAAGCAGGAAATAAGGAGTGTTGAAAACAAAAACAGCGGACAGGAATGTCCACTGTTTTTGTATAACAGTATAATTGAATTTTTTAGATTGTTCTTCCCGGATACACTTTTAATGCTTGTTCAAGAACTTCCATTGCTATGGCCAAATCTTCTTTTTTAAGAACATAAGCAATACGAACTTCATTTTTACCTAAACCCGGTGTAGCATAAAACCCGGTTGCAGGAGCAACCATAACCGTTTGTTTCTTGTATTCGAACTCGCTCAAAATCCATTGTGCGAACCTGTCAGAATCATCGATTGGTAGTTTTACCACGGTATAAAAAGCACCTTTAGGTTTTGGGCAGTAAACACCTTCAATTTTATTCAACGCATCAACCATAAAGTTTCTTCTGTCGATATACTCGTTATAAACTTCGGTAAAATATTCTTTTGGAGTATTTAAAGCAGCTTCGCTGGCCCACTGTCCGAATGATGGAGGGCACAAACGAGCCTGGGCAAATTTCATTGCTGTTGTAATTACTTCTTTGTTTTTTGTAATTAAAGCTCCCACGCGTACACCGCACATGCTGTATCGTTTCGAAACAGAATCCATCAATATCACGTTGTTTTCTATTCCTTTCAGGTTCATCGCGGAGAAATGCGTGTTCCCGTCATAGCAGAACTCACGATATACCTCGTCAGAATATAAATACAAATCGTATTTCTGAATTAAGGTTTTTAATTGCTGTAACTCTTTTTCAGAATAAAGATACCCTGTAGGATTGTTTGGATTGCAAATGACAATACCTTTGGTTCTTGGAGTAATAATTTTTTCAAATTCTTCAATTGCAGGTAATGCGAAATCATTTTTAATGTAAGATGTAATTGGTTTTACAACAATACCCGCGGAAACAGCAAAACCATTGTAGTTTGCATAGAATGGTTCCGGAATAATTACTTCATCGCCTGGATTTAATGTAGCTAAAAAAGCAAAGGTTATTGCTTCCGAACCACCTGTTGTGATAATCATTTCAGTATGATCGACCTGAATGCCAACACTCTGGTAGTATTTAGCCAAACCTTTCCTGTACGATTCATTTCCTGCAGAGTGGCTATATTCAATAACTTTTTCTGAAATATTTTTAATTGCATTTAAAGCAACTTCAGGAGTTGGAATATCGGGTTGGCCAATATTTAAGTGGTAAACTTTGTTTCCTCTCTTTTTTGCTTCTTCTGCATAAGGTACCAATTTACGAATGGGTGATGCAGGCATCAATTTCCCTTTATCTGATATTTGAGGCATACGCTTTAGATATATTTTTAAAAATCTTTTATTGGTTTTTTCTTTCTGCTTCAGCAGGAGAGTTTTCAACCGAACCTTTAATTGTAAGTGTAACCATTGCAGTTTTTGCATTTGAATACACGCGGATACTTTTTGTAAAAGCCCCGCTTATTTTCGTGTTGTATTTAACAACGATTGTTCCTGTATCACCACTTTTAATAGGTTCTTTAGGCCATGTTGGAGTTGTACATCCGCACGATGCTTTTACCTGTGTTAATAACAAAGGCTCTTTACCTGTATTTTTAAACGTAAATTCACATGTGCCGTCACTATCGTATTTTAGAGTTCCGTAGTCATGTGTTGTTTTTTCGAAAAAAATCTCGGGGAGGTCTTTATTGTCTTTGTTTGTATTAATTTCATCCTGACTAAATGCAGAAAATGAGATGCTTAATAAAATAGTTAAGCTTAATAATATGTTTTTCATAATTCTAAAATTTAAATTAATGATACAAAAGTAATTTTTATTGACAAATTTAATGATGTTATTAAATATTTATTACGAAATAGATCATGATTATTTTAATTATCAGAATATTTTAGGAATAAATTTATATTTTTACACTCTTTTTCAAATAAATGTATTACAAGAAACTATAGAATTTTTTATCAAAAAATGGAAATTCCCGCAAAATATAATCCAGCACTAACCGAAGATAAATGGTATAAATACTGGATGGATAAAGGCTTTTTTCATTCAGAGCCTGATAGCCGAGAACCTTATACCATTGTAATTCCTCCGCCAAATGTAACGGGTGTATTGCACATGGGGCACATGTTGAACAACACCATTCAGGATATTCTTGTTCGAAGAGCCCGTATGCAGGGGAAAAATGCATGTTGGGTGCCGGGAACGGATCATGCTTCAATTGCAACAGAAGCAAAAGTTGTTGCGAAACTTAAAGATCAGGGAATAGATAAAAATTTATTATCACGCGAAGAATTTCTTGAACATGCATGGGAATGGAAAGAAAAACACGGGGGGATAATCCTTGAACAGCTAAAAAAACTTGGTGCATCGTGTGATTGGAGCCGCACAAAATTTACCATGGACCAGGATATGTCTGAAAGCGTGATCAAAGTTTTTGTTGATTTGTACAATAAAGGCCTTGTTTATCGCGGAGTACGAATGGTTAACTGGGACCCGCAGGCAAAAACTGCTGTTTCTGACGAGGAAGTTAATTACAAGGAAGTTCAATCAAAATTATATTATATTCGTTATAAAGTTGATGGGAATGATGGTTTTGTAACTATTGCAACAACCCGTCCGGAAACAATACTAGGCGATACTGCTGTTTGTGTTCATCCTAAAGATGAGCGGTTTAAACATTTGCACAATAAAAAAGTTTTGGTGCCACTTATCAATCGGTCTATTCCAATAATTCTGGACGAATATGTAGATCGCGAATTTGGTACGGGTGCTCTTAAAATTACTCCTGCCCACGATATTAATGATTATGAATTGGGCGATAAACATAAGTTGGAAACGATTGATATTTTTAATGATGATGGTACATTAAACGAGAATGCTCAACTGTATGTTGGTGAAGATCGTTTTGTTGTTCGTGAAAAAATTGTTGCTGACTTAAAATCCGCGGGGCACATAGTAAAACTCGAAGATTATGTTAACAATGTAGGCTATTCCGAAAGAACCGATGCAATTATTGAGCCCAAGCTTTCAATGCAATGGTTTTGTAAAATGAACGACCTTGCTAAACCTGCACTTAAACATGTAATGAACGATGATGTTCAGTTTCATCCACCTAAATTTAAAAATGTTTACAAGCATTGGATGCTGAATATTAAAGATTGGTGTGTTTCGCGTCAGCTTTGGTGGGGACATCGCATTCCTGCATATTATCTTCCCGGTGGAGGATATGTTGTTGCCGAAAACATTGAAAGAGCACTTGTAATTGCAAAAGAAAAAACAGGCAACAAAAATCTTACAGTAAATGATTTAAAACAAGACGAAGATGTCCTTGATACCTGGTTTTCATCGTGGTTATGGCCAATAGCAGTGTTTGACGGGATAAGGAATCCTGAAAATAAAGACATAAATTACTATTATCCAACCAACGATTTGGTAACTGCTCCCGAAATATTGTTTTTCTGGGTTGCCCGCATGATTATGGCCGGATATGAATACAGAGATGAAAAACCGTTTAAAAATGTTTATTTAACAGGTATTGTACGCGATCATTTACGCCGTAAAATGTCTAAATCACTCGGTAATTCACCCGATCCTATTGAACTGATGCAGAAATACGGGGCCGACGGGGTTCGTGTCGGGATGTTACTTTGCTCTCCCGCGGGAGGCGATTTGTTGTTCGACGAAAGTTTAACCGAACAAGGCCGTAACTTTGGAAATAAAATATGGAATGCCTTTCGCCTGGTTAAAAGCTGGAAAATTGATGATACGATTCAACAGCCTGAGTATGCTCAAAAAACAACACAATGGTTTGAGAATAAACTCAACAGCGAGATAGAAAACATAAACGACCTTTACGAAAAATTCAGGCTTTCGGAAGCATTGATGGCCGTTTATAAATTGTTCTGGGACGAGTTTTCATCGTGGTATCTTGAATTGATTAAACCGGCGTATCAGCAACCTGTTGATAGAAAAACATACGATCAGACAATCGC
Source organism: Bacteroidetes bacterium GWB2_32_14 (assembly GCA_001768235.1). Lineage (GTDB taxonomy): Bacteria > Bacteroidota > Bacteroidia > Bacteroidales > UBA12077 > UBA12077. Next base: position 215,393 of record MENK01000014.1, on the reverse strand, counting down.
TCTTTTCGAGACTTTACTAAAACTTCTTCATCCGTTCATGCCCTTTATCACAGAAGAAATATGGCATTTGATTGATGAACGCAAAGACGGTGAAAGCATGATGATTGAGAAAATGCCTGAAGCTGGTATTTATAAAGATGATATTATAAATAGTTTCGAAAATGTAAAAGAAACAATTACTGCAATCAGGAATGTGAGGAATGAAAATTCGATTGCCCAGAAAGATGCTTTAATGCTTGCAATTAAAGGAGAATACGATAATCAGTTTAATGCATGTGTTAAAAAAATGGCAAATCTCTCGGAAATAAAATCAACTGAAATAAAAATTGACGGAGCTGTTACTTTCCTTATTCAATCTGCCGAATTCTATATTGTACTTGGCGATTTGATTGATGTTGAAGAAGAAATTAAAAAAATGAACGAAGAACTCGATTATTACAAAGGATTTTTAGGTTCTGTAATGAAGAAACTGGGTAACGACAGGTTCGTTCAGAATGCCCCTGAAAATGTTGTTGTGGTTGAGAAACAAAAGAAAGCAGATGCCGAGGCAAAAATCCAAATGCTTGAAGAACGAATATTCAGCTTAAAGAAAAATTAATTTTTTAATTATTGATTACCTGTTGTATTGTAAAACATATCCATAAAATTATACAATGCATTGAAATGTATAATTTTATATTTAGTTTAGCAATTGTAACTATTAATCTCATTTAACTATGAAAGAATTAGAAATCAGACTAAATCCTAACCCGTTGGTTCAGTTTTTAAAGAAACCCGCATCGGAATTTACACGCCAGGATATCATTTATTTTATCGAAGAGAATGAAATTGAAATGATTAATTTCAGGTATGTTGGCGAAGATGGAAAATTAAAATCGTTAAATTTTGTAATTAATAGCAAACAACATTTGGAAGATTTGCTTTCAACCGGCGAACGTGTTGATGGTTCAAGCCTGTTTTCATATATCGAGGCCGGATCGAGTGACTTATATGTTATTCCACGCTTTAAAACCGCTTTTGTAAATCCATTTTCAGAATACCCCACGCTGGATATTTTATGCAGCTTTTATACCCGCGATGGCTTACCCCTTGAAAGCGCTCCTGAATATTTATTGAAAAAAGCAATAACCGAATTCCGCAAAACAACAGGTTATGATTTCAAGTGCATGGGTGAATTGGAATATTATATTATTTATGAAAAAGATGAAATGTATCCTGCTGTTGATCAAAAAGGATACCATGAATCACCGCCATTTACAAAATACGGGCATTTAAGAAAAGATGCAATGAGTTTAATTGCTCAATGTGGCGGGCAAATTAAATATGGCCATTCCGAGGTGGGAAACTTTGTTAGTGGCGACTTAGCTTATGAACAACAGGAAATAGAGTTTTTGCCTGTAGATCCAATGGATGCAGTCGATCAGCTTGTCGTTGCAAAATGGATTTTACGCATGTTAGGCAGCGAGCATGGCGTTGATGTCAGTTTTGCACCTAAAATTACCGTTGGTAAGGCTGGCAGCGGGTTACATATTCACATGTTGCTCGAGAAAAATGGCGTGAATGCAATGGTTGAAGGTGATGGATTAAGCGATATTGCCAAAAAGATGATTGCCGGTATATTAGATTTAGCTGCTCCCCTGACTGCATTTGGAAACACTATTCCAACATCGTATTTACGACTGGTACCTCACCAGGAAGCTCCGACAAACATCTGCTGGGGCGACAGGAATCGTTCGGTTTTGGTACGTGTTCCTCTTGGATGGATTGCCGATACGAGTATGATTAAAGATGCCAACCCTCAGGAAACAGGAAGAATACCTTATGTGCCCGGTAAACAAACCGTTGAATTACGCTCTGGTGATGGCTCTGCCGATATTTATAGTTATATTGCAGGTATTATTGTTGCCGCGCAACATGGCCTGCAAATGCCCGATGCACTCAAAAAGGCTGAAAAATTATACATGGATGTAAATATTTTCCACGAAGAACATAAAGAAAAACTGGCTAAATTGGAAAAATTACCTGCTTCATGCTGGGAATCTGCTGATAAGCTACTGGAAAAACGTGCTGCTTTTGAAAATAACGGTATTTTCCCTGCAGGGGTTATCGACAATACGGTTAAAAAGCTTAAATCATATAACGACTTGAATTTAAGCGAGAAATTATACGGGAAAGATGATGAAATTTGTGAACTTGTTATGAAATATATACATTGTAAATAAATTTATTTTAAACCAAATTAAAAAACCTGCCCAAATAAAAACGGCAGGTTTTTTTATCTACAAGTTATTCTATTTTGTTACTTTATAATGAAAAAGTATTTGTGAAATTTGTTTCTTAAATATTATTCTTTCCCGGGCGAAATCGTTTTTAGATTTATTCATAGTTTCTGATTAAAACTTCTTCGATTTCTCCACGATTAGAACCATTTGAATTTATAGCTCTATTTGCTTTAATCGTTTGAATGTTATACTTTTTATATTGATCTTTTATTAGAGGCGCAGATGAATTAGATAATAAAAATTTAATTCCTTTTTTTGTCAAATCATCACAGGCTTCACGTAGTTTAATCTGATCCTGCATATCCCAACCTCCCCGTATGTACCCGGTAAAATTTGAATTCTCGGAAATAGGATGGTAGGGAGGGTCTAAATAGACAAATGAATTTTTATCGGCTTGTTTTAAAGCAGCCTTATAATCACCATTTAAAATTTGAATATTATTGGTATTCAGGTACTTGCTAACGGCTTTTAATGTAGGTTCGTTAACAATATTAGGATTTTTATATCGCCCAAACGGGGCATTAAATTCCCCCGCGTTATTCACACGGTAAAGGCCATTAAAACAGGTTTTATTCAGGTAAATAATTCTTGATGCTCTTTGAACTTTTGATAATTTCTCAAATTCTTTTGTTCTGTCTATTCCTCTTATTTTATAGAAATAATCGGATTCGTTTTTATGTTTTTTTAGATCGATAATTAATTCGTCAAGATTATTCCTGATTACTTCATACACATTAATAAGTTCACTGTTAAAATCATTTATTACAGCATTTGATGGTGTAAGATGAAATAATACGGCACCTCCCCCTACAAAAGGCTCTATGTAAGTATAATTTTGAATGTTTTTTGGCAAAACAGAAACAATTGAAGGCATAATCTGTCTTTTACCTCCAACCCATTTTAAAAATGGTGCTACGAACTTGTTCTTTGCCATTGTTATTACTGGTTTTTACTTTACTAAGGTAAATATTTTTATTCTAAAATGCACGTATTTAATAGTGTAAAGTTTTTAATAAAAGAACTCCTGATTATTGAAGTGTGAAACCACTTAAAACCCTTTTGATTTCATGATTTCATCTAGTTCTTTCCATTTTTTACCTTTCGAAAAATTTGCAGCATGTTCAGGGCTCATTCTTTCTATTAGTATTTGATGAATACCTAGTCTTTTTAATCTTTTCCCGAGTTTTGTAAATTCTTTATTTTCTTCTGCAACCATTCCGGCATATATAACTGTAAACCAAATATCAATTTCATGCTTATCTTCATCAAATCTGGCAGCAATATTAGTTATCATCTGCAGTGTTCCGGGATGAATATTTTTATTTGTTTCATTATAAATCTGAACGAAATAGTCATAGATAGTTTGATAACCAAATTTTTCCGCAAACTCAATGAACTTACTAAAATATTCATTATCTCTTGGGGCATATTTTCCCAAATTTGGCTTTGTTAAATAAACACACCAATCATCAAATTTACCTTTGTCATATTCTACAAGGCTTCCATTTGTGATTTTTTTTAATAACCGACCCATTGTAATCGATAATAAAAAATGAATTTTAAGGTAAAACGGCAGCTAATCTTCAGGGATAAAGTTTTTATAGTGTTCGTACCTGTCTATAATTTGAAAAACATAATTAAATGTTTCATCTCCTCTGCAATAGCCGAATTCAACAACAGGATCGTTATAGTACCTGGGATTTGATTTTCTTAATATATATTCGGCAACATTATTATCCCATGTATTGGGGTCTTTGCCATGTTTTTCGGCTAAACGGCGCGCATCCAGAACATGCCCCACGCCCACATTGTACGATGCCAAAACAAATTTTATACGTTCGTCTTTATCTTTTATTCCCAGGTTTACAAACCGGGTATCAATCCATTTTATTAACCGGATACCTGCTTTTATGTTTTGTTTTGGCAATGATTTTTTATCAACCCCAAAGCGCTTGGCTGTTGTAGGCATTAGCTGCATTAAACCATATGCACCTGCCCACGATTCTGCTGTTGGGTTAAATTTCGACTCCTGGTACATCAGCGATGCTATTAACCGCCAATCCCAATCAATAATGTAGTTATATTCTTTAATAAAATCATCGTACATTGAAATTTTGCCACTCGAGATGGAATAATAATCGCTCCCGACAATTTTTACCGAACGCCGATTTCTAAAATACTTGTTGTAAATAAAGATGTAATCTGAAGTTGATTTAAACTTTTCGAGCCATTTATTTATTTCAACTCTCAGGGAATCGTCGTCTTTTCGTAATCCCCAGGCAAGGTTTTGAGGAAAACTAATTGCTGTTTGAACATCTATCGCGGGAAAATAAGTTTGATTAACCAATGCAACATTTTCGTCGGCAATGGTGTATTCAATTTCTCCTTTGGCAACAAGTTCAATAAGCTGTTCAACTTCCAAATCGACCATTTCTATAATTTTAATACTATCGCCAATTTCATCAGACAAGCTTTTTATTCGGGTTGCATACGACGATTCTTTTTGAACATGAACAGTTTTTCCGGCTAAATCTAACTGGTTGCGGATAAGCATGGATTCAATTTCTTTTGCTGATATTTTTTCCCAGTTGTCAGGTTTTTTCTGAACCAGCACTTGCCTGGTTTGGCTGTGAGGAATAGTAAAATCAATATTCTGGCTTCTTTCTTTTGTAATTGTAAGATTTATAGCAATAATATCACACTTTTTTTCTGAAAGCATTTTAAAATTCTCGCTAATGTCATTATTTACCATCACTTCCAGCTTAACACCTAAATGATTTGCCAACAGGTTAAGCAATTCGTATTGATACCCCATGGGTTCGCCACGGTAAATAAAATAATTGGTTGAGTTGTAATCGGTAACAGCAACAAGTTTTCCTTGTTTTTTTACTAATTCCAAGGAATTTAATTTTTTGGATTCTCTGTTTTTGGATTGATTGCAACTCATGAAAATGACTGCTGCAGCAATAATCAGAAGGAATAATCTGAAATAAGAAGTTATTTCTTTCAAACGTGTAAATTTTTGTTAGACAAGTAAATTTACGATATAAAAATTACTTTGTTGCATTTTACATTTTAATCATAAAAAGTCCAGGCAAAACCAAATTTAAAAACAGCTGGTTGAGCCGGGTATGACGGGGCGTTGTAAAAATATGTTTCGTTAATTGCACTATTTAGATAATTATAAATTAAATAAATCCGGGCACGTTTTAGTGTAAAATTGAAAAAGATATCGAAGCAATGATAATCATCAAGCATTTGATCGTATTGCCTGTAGAAAAGTCCGGTAACAGGCATATACCCGTCGGCCATAAAACTACTCGAGTAACGGTAGTCGATACCTGCATGCATTAATAAATTCCCTCCTGTAGATTTAAAATAAAATAATTTCTCGTAGTAAGCCGATTGGTAAAGATTGTATTCGGGAAGGCACAACAAACTATCGTTTGTGCTTTTTTGATAAACAAAGCGGGTATCGGTATGGAAAGGGCCAATTTTAAATTTCTTGCTTATTTCCCCGGTTAAAATATTAATCTGGTTTCCATATTGTTTTACATAAGCAGAAGAGTTAAGGTATATGTGTCCTGTAATTTGCCCATAGCCAGCCCTGGCTTCAAGCCTGTATTTATTATTTCGGATAACAAAATTACCATCCCATTCTTCTTGCCTGATTAGATTATTATTATCCCACCTGAAGTGGTTAGATGAATATTGTTTATAAAAGTAATCGGGTTTTTTATTTTTATAATTACCTTCTAAGCTTATTAACCATGTTTTCCATTTATAACCGACCAAAAGATTTACTCTTGAATCTTCTTGTTTGTATCCATTTATAAAATATTCTGCAATCCCGTCAATAATAAAATGATTAAAAAGCTCGGCCCCTAAGTAAAACGAAGCGCTGTTACTGTTATAACTATTTAAAAACAGGTTGTTTATTAAAGTATCCGACTGTTGAAAAATGGTATCTGTTTTATATTCATAATCCAGTTGCTCATTGTAGAAGGAAAGGCTGGTTGAAAATTTATCTTTATACCTGTAGTTAACCGATATTTTATTACTGAAAAGTTTTTGATAAGCAGCATCGTATGTTTTTGTCAGGTTTAAAAACTTATCCAGGGAGTCGTAAAATGGTTCGTCGATATTTGCATCATAAAACTTACGCATATCTTTATTGTACTTTAACTCGTGCGATATACTAAAACCGTTTCCGTTTTCGGGAACAGCTATTTTATTTTCACTGGCTGATTTGGGAATAGATTTTTCTAAATTTTGTAAACTGTCAGGATATTCATCTCTTTCGTCCCGGATATTTTTTCTCAGAGTATCTGCTGAGGGTTTTTCTGTTTTAATATTTGTTGGATTCGCTTTGTTATTTACGGGTGGAGTTTTTTTACCCGGCTTACCAGGTTTTCCCGTTTTTCCCGGTTGGTTTGTTTTTTCTTCTTTTTTAGCGGGTGCCGCGAATTTCCCGAACCGAAACTCCTGAACAAGGTGAAAAGAATTGTTTTGTACGAGGATATTCGCATCGGAAAGTTTTACGGGGATGGTGTTCGGATCTTGATATTCATTACTTCCCAAATACCTTAAACTGTCGATGCCTCCATTTTCTTCGCCTTTTGCTTTATTTAACGTGTAGTTTGCATGAACCCGGTATCCTTTGTATTGGTAACTTGTAAATAAAGTTGCTGCGTGAACTTTTAGCGCTTGGCGCTGATATCGGCCTGCTGCTGATATTAAATCATAATCAATGCCCACGTTAAAATCCTGGTTTACATTCTGGGTATGCAGAATACTCAACAACTGCTCATTTTCTTCTTTTTTGCCCCCGTTTCCGTAACTGAAAAGTGAATATGGGCGCTTGGTATTAAAATACTTGTGCTCGTAAGGTAGGTGAAAATAAATAGCATAAGGTTCGCTGAAAATAAAACCCGTTTGATGTTTTTGCCTGTCGTAATAGATGTTCGATTGACTTGCTGTTCCAAGATTGCCAAGATAATTGCTTGTAATTGTGGATTGTAAAATGGGATTAAATTGTTGAAAGGACTCCAGCGAAGTATCGGTATCAGCATATACAAGATTTAAATCGGAGGGACTTAATGTCCAATTGTAAATAAGCCGGTTCGATAAACTATCAACCTGGGCATAAATTGTTGTTGACAGGAGAGCAAACAGGATACAGAATATAAACGCTTTTATCTTCATGCTGGCAAAGATATAAAAATTAACGATTATCAATATCTGTGCCTTTATTTTAAGATTATTCACTTGTTATTTTGCTATTTTTTTATTTTAAGGAGCAAGCCTTCTGATTTTCCAGGTATTGTCGTCGTAATAATATTCAACGCGATCGTGTAACCTGTTTGGCCTGCCTTGCCAGAATTCAAAAGTGTAGGGTATTAAAATATATCCTCCCCAGTTTTCGGGTCTTGGGGGCAATTGTCCTTCGAATTTTTTCTCGTATTCTGCCTGCCTGGTTTCAATAAATTGCCTGTCGGGAATTTCTCTGCTCTGTGGCGATGCCCATGATCCTATCCGGCTTTTTGCAGGCCGCGATAGATAATATTCATTCGAAATCTCTTCCGATGTTTTTTCAATCCTGCCTTCTATCCGGATTTGTTTTTCGAGCTCGGTCCAGTAAAACAAGATACTTCCGTAATGATTTTCGGTAATTTGATGTCCTTTTTTGCTTTCGTAGTTCGAATAGAAAATGAATCCTTCAGGTTTAACTTCTTTAAGCAAAACCATCCGGGCCGATGGCTGCATGTTTTTACCTGTTGTGGCAAGTACCATGGCTGTTGGTTCGGGTATCCCTGAATGTATTGCTTCGTCCATCCAGATGTTAAACTGCCTGAATGGGTTTTTATCAACATCGCTTTCGCTTAATGATTTGAGTTTGTACTCATTTCGGATGTGATTAATTTTTTTCTCCATAGTAATAAGGTTGAGTGTTTAGGCTTTTTGAGTTTTCGCATTATTAATACTTGCATTTAATTCAAATCCAAGAATTAATGCAAATGAGTTAAAATAGAGCCATAATAATATAACCATCATAGTTCCTATTGAGCCATATAACTTATTGTATTGGCCAAAGTTATTTACAAAGTAAGAGAATCCCAAGGATGTTAAAAAAATCAGGATAGTAGCCATAGACGAACCTGCTGATATAAAATGCCATTGTGATTTTTTTGCAGGAGCATAATAATATAAAAACGAAATAGCAAAGAAAAACAATGCTGTAGCTACAATCCATTTACCGGCAATAATAAGATAGTAAGTTAAATTGTATTCCAGAACCTGGTATTCTACAAGCATATTTAAGATTACCTGGCTAAAAACAATAATTAATAAGGCAACAGCAATTAATAAAAAAAGGATAAAGACCTGTAATGTGGCGACTAGGCGGGTACCAACCCAGTTCCTGGTATCAAAAGAGTGGTAGGTGTTATTGAATGCATCAATTAATGCATGAACACCACTGGTTGAAAAAATCAAGCTCGAAATAGCCCCTATTGATAGTACGCTGCCGTTTTTCTGGGTAATAACTGAAACCAATGTATTTTCTAAAAAACGATACGCATTTTGAGGCAAGAAATCATGAATTAGTTCTAATAGTTCTGTTTGCAGGTTATTTACAGGTATGTACGGAATTAATGTAAATAAGAAAATAACAGTTGGAAACAGTGCCAGGGCAAAGTTAAACGCGATTGCAGAAGCACGCGAGGCTAAATATCCTCTTTGAATGCCTTTGTAAAAGAAAATTATAACATCGTAGAGGGCTGCGTCATTGAACCCGGGAAAAGAAATTTTTTCTGCTTTATCAATTAATCTTGTTAATCTTTTATTAAAGTAAGCTTCTAATTTTGAGTGATTTTTCATTTTGAATAATTGAGCTAAAAACTACCCGTAAATTAAATAGCTTTTAAACTCATATCCAAACTTTTTATATGATGAGTTAATGCCCCGACAGAAATAAAATCAACACCGCATTCGGCAAAGTTTCTGATAGTATCTAAAGTAATTCCTCCCGATGATTCAATTTCAAATCTACCGTTTATTCGTTTTACGGCATCTCGTGTTTGTTTAACAGTAAAATTATCGAGCATTATCCTGTGAATGCCTCCAACAGCCAGAATCTGCTTTACTTCATCTATGTTTCTTGCTTCTACTTCAATTTTTAAATCTTTATTGATTGTCTTGAGATATTCGAGTGTTTTTGTAATTGCCGATTCTATTCCTCCTGCAAAATCGATGTGATTGTCTTTTAACATAATCATATCGTATAAACCCATTCTGTGATTTTCTCCACCACCGATTTTAACGGCAAGTTTTTCGAGATAACGCATCCCGGGGGTGGTTTTTCGGGTATCGAGAACTTTTGCTTTTGTACCTGCAATTTTTTGAACATACTGGTTTGTTGTTGTGGAAATACCACTCATGCGCTGCAAAATATTTAAAACCAGCCGTTCGGCTTTAAGTATGGAGTGGGTTTTTCCATTTATAATAAATGCAATGTCGCCGGGTTTAACCGTGTCTCCATCTTTTAAAAGAAAATTTATTTTTAAATCTTTATCGATAATTTGAAAAACCCGATGAGCAACTTCTACCCCGGCCAGAATGCCCTGTTGTTTGATTAGTAAGTGAGCTTTACCGGTTGCTGTAATTGGAATACATGAAAGTGTTGAGTGATCGCCATCGCCAATATCTTCGTGAATCGCATTTATTATGAATTCGTCGAGGAAGGTATTATTCATTTTCCTGTTCAATTCTGAGTTGATGAATAAAGGGTTGATCGTTTTTAAGTTTTAATAAAAAGTAAACCCTGAAAGTACCATTAAATGTCACGAGTTTACCAATAGCAAATTTTGATTCTTCTTTTCCGCCCTGGTGTATTATTTCAAAGCTTTTAGGGAAATGGTCGGTAAAGAAATTATCGATTATCTGCTGGGCCTGAATTTTACTGTAAACATCTTCCTGATCCAGAATAACCAATTCTATTGTATTGTTAAAATACCGGGCTAATTCTTCGGCGCTTCCCACTTTGAAAGCTATAGAAATATCACGCGGAATTTCCTGCTCGTATGAAAATGAACCCAGGTTAAAAATAAGGGTGAATATTATAATGAATGGGACAGATTTTTTAATGGTTTTCATTTTAAATAATCTTAAGTTTGCATTAAGCTATGCTGCAAAAATTGAACCATAAATAAAAATTGTTAGAATACTTTCGGTATTATTTTTGCGAAAATTATAAAAAAATGCCGAATAAAAAAATTCAATACTTCCGATGAAAGTTAAACTTGTAATGATTGGCAAAACAGATTTGGATTACATTAAATCCGGGATAGCTGAATACGAGAAGCGCTTGTCGTTTTATATTCCTTTCTCGTCAATAGTAATACAGGATATAAAAAATACAAAAAAACTAAACGAGAATCAGCAAAAACAAAAGGAAGGAGAATTAATTCTGGATCAAATAAAGGATGGAGATTATATTGTTTTGCTTGACGAAAAAGGGAAGGAGTATTCTTCGGTTGAATTTTCGGGGTTTGTTGAAAAACAAATGATTGCCGGGACAAAGAACCTGGTATTTATTATTGGTGGCCCTTATGGATTCTCTGAAGATGTGTATTCCCGGGCAAAAAGTAAATTGGCACTTTCTAAAATGACTTTTTCTCACCAAATGGTAAGACTGATTTTTATGGAACAACTTTACAGGGCAATGACTATTATTCGCGGTGAACCATATCACCATCAATAAATATGATTTTTTTAATATTTTAATTACTTTGGTACTGTTAAAATAAGGATAAATGAATATCTTCTCGGTTTTATATAAATACAGGATTATTATCGGAATCATCATTTTTGCATTTCTTGCTTTTTTATTCCGGCGTAATAGTAAAACTGACCAAATCGGGCCCGATAAAATTCAACACTTTCAGCAAATTATTAATGAAAAAATAAAAAAAGCGGATGCAACTATCCTGGATGTTTTGCATTTGCTCGATTCTTTACGTCCTGATGAATTAATGAATCAACGAGATATTGTATCTCCTGATTTATTTGAAAAGGAAGGTATTATCCTCCTGGGTTATAAAAATGATTCGTTGTTTTTTTGGACAGATAACCTGATCCCTGTTGATAATTTTTCCATTGACACGAATATGTATTCCGGTACCATACAGCTAAGTAATGGCTGGTATGTTGTCAGGTATAAAGAATTTAATGAATGTTCAATATTTGCTTTAATACTTATTAAAAATGAATATTCTTACGAAAACAATATAATAAAAAACGAATTCAGAGATGAATATAATCTTCTTGCACATATTAAAATTTCCAATAACCCGGAAGAAGGTATAAAAATTTATAACTCCGAAGGAGATTATGTATTATCGCTAATTTATAAAGAGAAAAAAATTTATAATTTAACAAAAGCGTACCTGTCGGCAAGTTCCTGGTTTTTTTTACTGTTGTTGATTTTTGTTTTTATTAAGAAAAAAATAAACGCGATAAATTCAATAACTACCCGCAATTATAGTATTCTTGGTTTATTTATACTACTTGCATTATGCAGGTATTTAATGCTTATATATAATTTCCCCCAGGTTTTTAAGCAGCTCGAGCTGTTTCAGCCCCATCATTTTGCTATATCGTTTATTGTTCCTTCGCTTGGCGATTTGCTTATAAATGCGATATTCCTTTTCTATTTCTTCATTATTTTTTATACTGAGTTTAACTTTTTTTTATGCAAATTCAGGAATTCGGGACAGCTTTTTATTTCTGTAGGTTTGTTTGTATTGAGTTTTTTTTATTTTCTGATTTTACATTATTTCTTCCAAAGTTTGATTCTTCATTCAAGCATTTCTTTTGATGTTTATCAATTGTTCGATTTATCGATATATACATTGATTGGTTTTGTAATTATCGCCCTGCTGTTAACATCATTGTTTTTGTTTATCGACAGGATAGCTTATTTAATAAAAGAAAGCATTCAATTCAAAAGATTATTAATAGTGTTAATACCTGTTTTATTCGTGTTTTCAGCAATTATTTATTTTTTAATTTACAAGATAGATTTTGTTTCTGTTCTCTTTTATATCATAATACTGATTTTTATCTGTTATATCCGGTTGAAAAACAGGAGCTATAGTTACCCTGTAATGATATTGTTATTGCTCTTTTTTGCAATATTTACTGTTTTGGTTATCACGGCATCAAGTAAAAAGAAGGATCAGGAAACCCGCAAGGTACTTGTTGTAAACCTGGCAAATGAACACGATCAGATTGCTGAAATGTTACTCGAATCTACTGCTAAAAAAATTGAAAAAGATTCTGTTGTTATCGATTTGTTAAGCAATTATATTCAAAACGAGGGAGCAATTCTCGAGCACCTGCAAATGAACTATTTCGGGGGTTATTTTATAAAATATAAATTGCAGATTTCTGTCTGCGATTCAATTGACAATCTTACCCTGGATTTGGGAAACAGTACCGAGATTGTTCATTGTTACAGTTTTTTTAATAATTATATTGTAACCCAGGGAACAAAATTACAAAACAGCAATTTCTATTTTCTCGATAATGTTAATGGTATTATTACCTATTTAGGGCAATTCAAATTCAGGAAACAGGAATGGAATAACGAGGTATCCTTATTTGTCTCTCTTGATTCTAAACTTATTACCCAGGAGTTGGGTTACCCGGAATTGTTGTTAGATAAAAGGCTGGCTGTTTCTACAATTTTAAGCGACTATTCCTATGCTAAATACAGGAATAATGAGCTGATTACACGGTCAGGGGAATTTACATATCAACGAACAATGCCTGAATCGTGGTTTTCGAATGAAGAATTTTATTTCACAAACGATAATTTGTATGATCATTTAATATACAAAATTGACGATGAAACACAAATAGTTATTAGCAATAATAGCATCAGGGTAATCGATATTGTCGCATCACTTTCTTACATCTTTGTTTTTTATTACTTATTATTTACTTTGGTGCTTTTTGTAATCCAATTCCCGGGCAACATTCAAAGTTTTAAGTATGATTTTAAAAATAAAATAAAATTTTCAATGATAGGTGTTTTGTTACTTTCACTACTTATTGTTGGATTTGGAACAGTTTATTACAATATCGATCAGTTCGAGAAAAAACTATACGAGAGCATAAGCGAAAAAACACAATCGGTTTTTGTTGAAATGAAACAAAAACTAGGCGGGGAAATCGATCTAAACCCGGATTATTCAGACTATCTTACTTATTTACTTGACAAGTTTTCAACTGTTTTTTATATAGATATTAATTTGTATGATATTGAAGGAAACCTTCTTGCTTCATCTCGTCCCCAGGTATTTGAAAAAGGCCTGATGGGTAAAAAAATGAATGTTGAAGCTTACAGGGAAATGGTTATTGATAACAATGGGAAATTTATTCACAAAGAAAAGATTGGTGATTTGAGTTATTTATCAGCGTATGTTCCTTTTGTTAATGATGACAATGAATTGTTGGCTTATTTAAATCTCCCTTATTTTACAAAACAAAGCGCGTTAAAAAAAGAAACTTATACCATTGTTGTAGCTGTTGTAAATATTTATTTTTTCTTAATTCTTTTATCTGTTGTAATTGCCATTTTTGTTTCCAATAATATTACAAAACCATTACAATTAATTCAGGAGCGATTCAGGGAGATTGATTTAGGAAAAAAGAATGAACCGATTGTATATGAAAGCCTCGATGAAATAGGGAGTTTAATAAAAGAGTACAACAGAATGGTTGATGAGTTGAGCGAAAATGCAAAAAAACTTGCCAAGAGTGAGCGCGAATCGGCGTGGCGCGAAATGGCTAAACAAATTGCCCATGAAATAAAAAATCCGCTAACACCTATGAAACTGAGTGTCCAGTATCTTCAACGGGCATGGAAAGATAATACTCCCGATTTTGATAGTATTCTTAAAAAATTTACCAATTCGCTCATAGGGCAAATCAACACACTTTCTTCTATAGCAACAGAATTCTCAAATTTTGCGTCGATGCCTCGTACAAACGCCGAACAGGTTGATATTATTTCAAAATTAAACGAAACTCTTAACTTATTTCAAAATCACGAAAACATAAAATTCTTAATCGATTATAACCCGGAACAAGAATTATTTGTTTTTGCCGATAAAGAACAGTTACTTATTGTATTTCGGAACCTCTTTCAAAATGCTATCCAGGCAATTCCGCAAGGGAAAGACGGAATTATTCGAATCAATTTAACCCGGGAAACAGAATTTGTCCGGTTCACAATTATCGATAACGGTTCAGGAATTGCACCTGAAATGCAGGAAAAACTTTTCAGGCCAAATTTTACAACCAAATCAAGCGGTATGGGATTGGGCCTGGCAATAGTTAAAAATATTATTCAAAATTCAGGGGGTGAAATCTGGTACGAAACCGAAATACTTAAAGGAACTTCATTCCACTTTACATTACCCGTATTTAAACCATCAAACAATTAAAAAGTCTATCTTTTTTAAAGATTCGGGAAAAGATGAATTGGCAGTCATTTTTTTATCTTGCAAAGAATTATTAATCATTACTTTGTTGATTTAATTTGACGAAAAGTTGTCATTTTCACTTAAAATAATTATATATTTGTTATTGATTGAAGAGTTTATAAGAATTTTAAACAGTTAAAACTTGAAAAACACGATTAAAATAGCTTTATTTTTTTTACTTAATCTTTTTATAAACCCTGTTTCATTTTCCCAAACACCAATATCGGGCATAATAAATAGTTATACACATGTTGATACCGTTGCAGCAAATAAGCGGTATGTTGTTGTAGATGATGCATCACAATTCTTCGCCGATGATACGGTTTTGATTATGCAGATGAAAGGGGCAGCTCCCACTACCAGCATGTCTAATCCTATAAATTTTGGAACCGTTCAGGCAGACAGAATGTTTAATGTTGGCCGGTATGAATTTATTATTGTGTATGATGTGGATTATATCAATAATAAAATCACTTTCAATAATCCATTGGCCTACACGTATAATGTATCGGACAGTGTACAGCTGATAAGAGTTCCACGGTATATAAATGCGGAAATTACAGGTGTATTAACCTGCAAACCCTGGGATGGAAGTACTGGTGGTGTATTGGCTTTTTTTGCAAACGATACTCTTATCCTGAATGCAAACATTGATGTTACCAGTAAGGGTTATCTTGGTGCGCAACCTGTAAGTTCTTCGGGTGTTTGTGGCAGTTCTGATACAACTATATTTCATGATTATTATTTCCCTGAGTCATTCGATAGTGCAGGCTATAAAGGCGAAGGAGTAGCAAAATACAACTCTTTATTTGCAAAAGGACTTGGCCGATGGGCAAATGCCGGTGGTGGTGGTAATGGGCGTTTTGCCGGTGGTGGTGGTGGTGGAAACAAAGGTATTGGCGGAAATGGCGGCGGTGAAGATACTCTGGAATGTGGTTTTGTTTCCCCCTCAATTAATTTCTTGGGTGGAAGAAATGGTTTTGGTTTTGAAATGAATTACTATAATGATTCAACAGCTCTTATGGGTGGTGGTGGTGGTTCAGGTACACAGGCAGATACTTATACTGCTACCCGGGGCGGAAATGGAGGAGGAATAGTTATTGTTTTATCAAACTATATCCGGTCTAACAACTATAAAGTGATTGCCGACGGAGAATCAGTTACTGCTGTTGCTTCAGCATCAGGTGGTGGTGGTGGTGCCGGTGGTACAATAATTATAGATGCTGTTACTGTTGATGGAACCTTTACTCGATCAGCAAATGGCGGAAAAGGGGGTAGTACAAACAATCCGAATATTTCAGGAACTGGTGGTGGCGGCGGTGGCGGTATAGTCGTGTATGGTAAAAATTATATTTCTCCTTCTAATGATTATTCTCTCAAAGGAGGCACCCCGGGTATTCTTACAAATATCCCCGGTTCTGTTACTTATGGTGCTACAAGCGGAGATGATGGTGTAATATACTATAATTCCGGTACGTTTAATAAATGGATTGTCGTTCCTTTAACAGGCTTCATGTTTAATTCAATTCTCAACAATCAGGATGTTTGTTATGCCGATATCCCTGAATTACTCGATGGATCCACGCCTAAAGGAGGTACAGGGACTTATACCTTTTTGTGGCAGCAAAAAACAAACAGTTCCGTTTGGGCAAGTGCCGTTGGCACAAATAACGAGCGTGATTATCAGCCTCCATCGCTTATCGATACTACTTATTACAGGAGAATTGTTGAATCCGGCATTTATAGCGATACAAGCAATATTGTAAAAATTATTGTTCAGCCTCCTATCCTGGGTAACAACATATTCGGAACCGATACCATTTGTATCGAAAATCAGGCCGATACATTAACAGGTACTACGGTGTTGTCTGGAGGAATTGGCACTGGTACTTATGTTTACGATTGGCAATACAGCAACGATATTTCAGCATGGAATTCGTTAACTCCTGTTAACGATACCGTGTGCTGGGGCGGGACTATTATTGATACAACGTTTTACAGGCGAACAGTTATTTCCGGTGCTTGTTACGACACAAGCAATATCATTCAAATTGTTGGATTACCCCGGATACAGAATAATATTTTAATCCCCGATCAGGAAAAATGCTATGGACAGCAACCCGTTGAGATAATTGGCGAAACCCCGGTAAATGGCCTGGGGGCTGGTTCTTACGAATTCTCCTGGCAGAAAAGTTTGAATGGTTCAAGCTGGACAATCGCGAGCGATTCCATCAGGAAAGATTTTGCCCCCGATGAATTATTTGAAACTACATATTACCGAAGAATCGTTATTTCGGGCGATTGCCAGGATACCAGTACATATCATAAAATAAATGTTTTACCGCTAATCAGCTCAAATACAATTACCAATGGAGCATTAATTTTTACCTGCGATAGCACATCTCCCGAATTACTGGTTGGCACGAATCCATCTGGTGGCGACGGGGAGTACCATTATCAATGGGAAAAAAGTTTAGATTTATCATCATGGGAAGAAATTTCTGATGATGCATTTTCTCGTGATTACCAGTCTGCGGAATTGGAAGAAAAATCATATTTCAGAAGATATGTCCGTTCGGGAATAGATAGTTGCTGTCAGGATGTAAGCAGCCCTGTAACTATTGATATTCACCCCTTACCTGTCGGAGTTATTCATGATATCGACACGACAATTTGCAGTAACGAAGCCATTGAACTGGATTTTACTATTACCTCGGGAACTTATCCTTATACCTTGTACTACAGCGATGGATTCCAATCTTATACTCAGAATGGAATAAATGGTACAAATACCCTGATTAATGTAAATCCGGTAACTGGGTTAACAAATTCTATTTTTAATTATGTTATTGATTCGATAACTGATGTTAATGGTTGCTTTGCTACAAATATACACGGGCTTTCAAAAATTTTAGTTTATGGCTGGCCTGAATCAAACGCTGGATCGGATAACGAAATCTGCGATACGTTAATAGCTTTAAAAGCGGTACCTACTTTAGGCAAAGGGATATGGAGTTATATCAATGGAGCAGGGAATGCTATTTTTGAAAATGATACCGTATTTAATACAACCATGCATATTGATGTTGCAGGCAATTACACTATTCAATGGAAGGAAACAAACTGGAAATGTTCCGACTCATCAATAATTGATATTTTAATGTATCGTAAAACGGTAAACGTGAATGCCGGACCAGATACCACTTTGTATTTTGTTGATGAATATCAGCTAAATGGGTCATATGATACTTTGGATCTTATTCGTGAAACAACATCATTATGGAATATTATTTCAGGCCCGGGCACGATAAGCAACGAACAGGATACATCTGCAGAAATATCGAATTTATACGGAGCATATAATACAGATATTGATGTGGAGTGGATTATCAGGAAAGGAGAATGTGCCGATATTATTGATACGGTTACTATAACCCTGGAATCAATTTTTACACCGACAGGATTCTCACCCAATGGAGATGGTATTAACGATTATTTTATTTTAAAAGGAGTTGATATAAGCACTTCAGAATCAAATGAACTTATAATTTATAACAGGTGGGGTACAGAAGTGTACAGGAAAAAAGATTACAGCAACGATGCTGCATGGGATGGTAAAAATATGAGTGGAAATCTGTTGCCGGAAGAAACCTATTTTTACATCTTTACAATTACTGATAATATTGAACATAGAACTCATTCTAAAAAAGGATTTGTTGTTCTTAAAGGCCAGGGAAATGATTAGAAAAATAATACATATCATAATTTTTCTTTTAATCCCTTTTTTAATGCAAGGACAAAGGCTTACCCCGGTTTACAGCCAGTATTGGCTAAATGGACTGGCAATAAATCCGGCGTATGCCGGTAGCAGGGAATGCTTTAGTAATACCGTTTTGTACAGAAACCAATGGATGGGATTCGAAGGAGCTCCCGTTACACAAACATTAAGCAGCCATTCTTCTTTTCCTGACGAGAAACATGCCGTGGGCCTTTTTCTTTTTCACGAACAAATTGGTGTTTCGAATAATTACGATATTTATGGAAATTATGCTTTCCGGTTCAAATTTGCGGGCGGGAAATTTGCCCTTGGATTAAAAGCAGGGACCTCAATTATTCAAAACGATTGGACACAGATTGAAGCAGGCGAAGAATACGATCCCGAATTTACGGGCGATGAAAATGAAACCGTTTATCAGCCCAATGTTGGATTTGGGTTATATTATTATACCAACAGGTTTTATTTTGGGGCATCGATACCTTCTTTTTTAAGTTACAAAAAAGATATAGCAAGCAGTAAATACCAAATGTATAACGATATTAATAATTATGATTTTCTTATTTCCGCGGGTGTATTGATAGGTAAGTCTGATATATTAAAATTCAGGCCTACAATCCTTGCAAGATACAGGCTCAATAATACATTTCAGGTTGATGCCGGGGCAAATGCGATATTGTATAATACTGTTTGGTTTGGATTATCGTACAGGCACAACGATGAGTTTGCCGTCATGCTTGAATACCAGGTAAACAATCAAATTCGTGTGGGAGCTGCTTACGATTTTGTAATGGGCGACTTAGCAGGCAAAAACGATGGATCTTTTGAAATCATTTTACGTTACGAGTTTAAATATAGAATAAAGGCAGAAAATCCACGATTTTTTTAATTTATGATAAAAGAAATAAAAATAGTTGTTTTCATTTACTTCTTATTAATGATATCACCATTAAAAAGTCAGGATTTCTCAGTAATTCAAATGCCTTTCAATTCAGATTACTACGATGAATTTTCCCCGGTGTATTACGAAGACGGGCTCGTTTTCTGCTCGAACAGGAGAAGCAGTTTTTTTGTTGATTACACCAATGATAAGGATAATAAGCCAACCTTTAATATTTTTTATGTCGAGCAAATTTCAAAAACAGATTGGGGTAAAGTAAATATTTTTGAGAAAAAATTCAAATCAAATTTTAATGAGGGCCCGGCAACATTTAACGACAGGCAGAATGTTATTTATTTTACCCGTAATTTGAATTACAAGAAAAAATTCGGAAGTTCAATCGACAGGAAAAACAGGCTGGGTATTTTTTATTCAAAGTTAACTAAATCTGATGGCTGGCAGGACGTACAGGAGTTTAAATACAATAATCCAGAATATAATGTAGCTCATCCTTCATTGAGTGAAGATGGAAAATACTTGTTCTTTTCATCCGACAAACCAGGAGGCTTTGGGGGTTCCGATATTTATTTTTGTGAATTGGAAAATGGCGATTGGGGCGAGCCTCAAAATATAGGAAATATGATTAACACAGAAGGCAATGAAGCCTTCCCGTTTGTGCATAGCAGCGGGCGTTTGTATTTTTCATCCGACAGGCATGGAAGCATTGGCCGGCTCGACATTTTCTATACAGAAAAAGTGGATGACGAATGGCATAAACCCATTTCTTTAGAAACCCCAATAAATTCAAGGTTTAACGATTATGCATTCATAATCGATCCTTTTAAAAAAAGCGGGTATTTTTCATCCGACAGGCAACGAAATGAAGATATTTACAGTTTTGTGGGACTTTACCCTATTTTTGAAAATACAAAACGAATGGAAAAAAACGATTACTGTTATGTATTTTACGAAGCAAGTGCCGAAAATCCTGATGTTACGAGTTATGATTACGAATGGGATTTTGGCGATGGCAGTAAAACCCGCGGGCTCGAGGTAGATCACTGTTTTGCAGGGCCGGGAGATTATACCGTACTTTTAAATGTTATCGACAGGTTAACCGGCGAAGTGTATTTTAATGAAGCTACTTACCCTTTTAAGATTGAAGATATTGAACAGGTTTATATTAATTGCCCCGACACCGTTTTTGTTGGACAAGAAGTAGTTTTTGACGGGAGAAAATCAAATTTGAAAAAATTTGATATTAAAAGTTATTCCTGGGATATGGGCGATGGCAGAAGAGCAAAAGGAATTGAAGTTACACATATTTACACGTCACCCGGCGAGTATATTGTTCAACTTGGTGTTACCAGTAAAACCGATAAACAGGGAAACTCTGAAAAACAGGGTGTTTTTACAAATATTGTAGTTTTACAGTCAGCAAAAGATAAACGAAAAAGGGATTAATGAAAATCTTTAACAAATTGGCTTATTTCTTGTTTATTAGATACTTTTATAATGAAAATGTTAATTCTATGAGAAAAATTTTAGTTGTATTTATTTCTATATTGTTTTTTTTCAACTCGAATGCACAACCGGTTCCTGCCGAGGATGAAAACATTCCATTTCTGATGACATTCGGCCCAAAGGCAGAAACATCGTGGGGTGATGACGATTTTTCGCAAACATTCTTTTTTGTTATTCCCGAAGAGTTTACAAGCCCCTTATTTATTCGTGTTTTCGATCCCGATGCCGGTGGCGAAGTTGATGAAATTAACGGCATTTGGGATACTAAAATTACATATTCTGTATATGGTGGGTTAAAATGTTATACCGACCCCGATGCTCAAGGAGTTGATCCTGCCGGAAACTACAAGAGCGGTAATTTGCTTGCAACAAAAGTTTTTGGCGAAAATCCGCGATACGATAATAACTGGTTTACTTTTGGCCCCTTTAATCCTACCGAAGGGGAACTTGTGAAAAAATACGGCGGGTATATTTTTAAAATCATTTGCGAAGGTACCGAGGGCGATGACGGAAATATGTACCGCTATTTTGTAAGTACATCAGGAACAGAAAACAAACGTATTGAAGGTGCAAATGCTTTTGCCTACGAGTATAGTTTCAGAATGCATAACGACCCCAACGAAGTCTCACATATTTATCCTTATATCGACGACAGGACAATTTCTGTTGAACAGAAAAATTTCGACTGGGATAACGATGGGCTTATCCGTGTTGTTTCTGTTGCCCGTCAGGGATTATTATGTAAAATATCTAACGATGACTTGTGGGAACAAAACCAGTTTAAAATTCTGGATGAAGAAATAAGTACATCACTCGATTTCCAGTTTATAAAAAAGAAATCGCCACCTGTTAAAAATAACAATGTAGTGATTTCAGTTAAAAACCAATATGGTGAGTTGTTGCCATTTTATACAATTCCTATCGGGGGGGTTCCAAAATACAAATATTCAATCGGTGTAAAAAAGAAAGAATAACTTTTTAAAAATAAAAATATATGCGCGTCCTGAGAAGTAAACTTACGTTAATTTCATTTTTTCTTTTTACAAACCTTTTTGTTCATGGACAGATTTACCAGTTCAAACAATACAACATTGAAGAAGGTTTGAGTCATCCTTTTGTATATACTATAAACACAGATGTTAATGGATACATTTGGGTAGGTACTGGTGAAGGATTATGCCGGTTTGACGGATTTAACTTTAATATTTGTAAAGAAAATGATACGCTTACAAATGGCTTTGTAACATCAAGCTTTCGCGATTCAAAAAACCTGTTATGGTTTGGCCATAATTCAGGCGATATTACATATTATGATGGAAAGAAATTTGAACGGCTAAATTCACGAAGTTATATAAGCAGCTCAATTACCGATATTGCAGGCGATGATAAAGGCAATGTGTATATTGTTTCTCAGAATAATGGCTTGCTGAGAGTAAATAAACAATTTGATATTGACACATTTACTACTGTATTTAAGGGCAAAATAATATATTCTGTCCAGTATGCAGGGAACTCAAATTTTTTAATCGGCACAGGTGACGGATTGCATATATATAAAATAAAAAATAAAGAAATTGAGAAAGTGCTTTCAGTAAGCGAATTGTCCTATATTTCTGTTCAATCAATAAATAAAGGGAAAAAAGAGAATTCATTCTGGATAGGAACCGAAGATTCGGGTTTTTATTTGCTCAATTTTAAAGATGATAGTTTTGAGTCGTACCAAATAGAAAACGTTGGAGAAAAATTTGATTTTGGGTTCGAAAATGTACAATCTGTTTTCGAAGACCATGACGATAACCTGTGGATCAGTACATTTGGTAAAGGAATATTAAAACTTATCCCCGATAAAAAAGGCGAATACCAGTTTAGTAAGTTTATTCATTACTCCACGTTAAACGGATTACCAAACAATTTTATTAAGGAGGTTTACCAGGATTGGGAAAATAACTTCTGGATTGCAACCTATGGCAATGGTGTTGCTTTATCTATTGATGAGGCATTTACATTTTTATTTCAGGATATTCGCGAATTAAACGGGAACATAATCTCGTTTGAAGAATCGCAATCAAGCATGTGGCTTGGTGGAGAAAAAGTAATTGTTAAAGTTGATAAAGAAACGAATGAAAAACGGGTTTTCGATAAAAAAAACGGCCTTCCCGAAGAGAAAATAGTTTCATTATATCTTGATAAAAATAATATTTTGTGGATAGGTACCGAAAAAGCAGGTATTTATCATTTAAATACAACCACAAATTCAATACAACGGTATTCGTTTTCTTCAAATTCGCTCGAAAACAATATAAACTCAATAAAAGGAACTGACGATCTGGTATATGTTGCTACAAAAAACGGGGTGTTCCGGTACAATATCAAAACAGGCACGAAAGAAATTTTTAATACAACCCAGGGTTTGCCTCACAACGATATCAGGTATGTTTTTATCGATTCGTACAAAAATCCCTGGATTGCTACAAAGAGCAATGGGATATTTGTATTAAACGACACGTTAAAATTTATAATTGCAGGGAATGTAAAACTCGATTTTACATCAATTGCTGAAGATAGCGATGGCAATTTATGGGCATCAACATATGGCGACGGGGTATTTAAATTCTCAAAAGATACTATTCAGTATTTTTCTACAGATAATGGTTTGAAATCAAATTACTGTTACAGTTTAATTGCCGATAATGCAGGCAAAATATGGGTTGGGCACAGGTTGTCGTTAAGCAGTATTAACATTAAAACCCTGGAGATAAAAACCTACGGAAAGGAAATTGGAATAGCGGGCGATTGCAATTACAATGCTGCTTTAAAGAAAGAGTCGGGGATAGTTTATATAGGTACAACAAATGGTGTTATACGCTACGACAGTTCGAAAGAAAAAGAGAACACGATTAAACCCAAAATAAACTTATCCGGTATTTTGTTTTCAGATAATCCTTTCGACATAACTAAACCCGTTGAATTAAAATATGGTATTTATAAATTAAAAATAGATTATGTAGGTTTAAGTTATTCCGATCCACAGGGAGTTACATATCAATATAAACTCGATGGGTACGATCTCGAATGGTCGGAGATTACTAAAAACAGGGAGGTTTTTTACCCGCGTATCGAAGATGGTAATTATACATTTCTGATTAAGGCATGCAATTCCGACGGGTATTGCGTGGAAGAACCATTTCAGGTTCCAATAGTTATAAATCCCCCATTTTGGAAAACATGGTGGTTTATTTTATCAATGATTATTCTTGGAATAGGATTAATTATAGCATTCATTAAAAACAGGGAACGTAAGCAAAAGGCCCTCCAGGAATATCTTGAAACTGAACTTACTGCCCGAACGAAAGAAGTAGTTGAACAAAAAGAACTTCTCGAAATCAAAAACCGCGATATTACAGATAGTATAAATTATGCCCAACGCATTCAGCATAGTATTCTGCCTTCTGTAAATACTATAAGTAAGTATTTTTCGGGAGCATTCGTGTATTTCCAGCCACGCGATATCGTCAGTGGCGACTTTTACTGGTACGACAGGGTGAATGACGATAAATTTATTATAGTTTGTGCCGATTCCACCGGTCATGGTGTTCCGGGTGCTTTTATGTCGATGATCGGAACTACCCTGATAAAGGATATTTGTTTGCGCACTGAAATTAAATCCCCGTCAGAGGTTCTCGAAAAACTTGACCAGGATTTGCAGGGAACATTAAATCAAAACATAGATGCAGAACGTGCTAACGATGGTATGGATATTATTGTTTGCGAAATAGATATTAAAACACATTACATGCGTTTTGCTTCGGCAATGCGTCCGCTTATATTGTACAAAAACAAGAAGTTACAATACGTTAAGGGAAACAAAGCTTCCATCGGAGGCGATGCAAAAGCCGAGAAACAATTTGAAAACACGGGGTTCCAACTCGAAAAGGGCGACATTATATACATGTTCTCCGACGGGTTTACCGACCAGTTTGGCGGGCCACGTGGTAAAAAATTCAAAATCGACCGTACAAAAAATATGCTGGCCGATGTTTGCGATAAAACAATGGAAGAACAACAGGCTTATATCAGCAAATCGTTTAATGAATGGAAAGGAAAACTTAACCAAATTGATGACGTACTCTTTATGGGTGTTCAGATTTAATCTTTATTCCATTTCGTTCATCCGGATTAATTTGTTCAGTATAGCATAAATAGTAATACCCGAAACGGATTTTATTCCAAGCTTTCGGGTTATATTTTTCCTGTGGGTTATCACGGTATGTTGGCTTATAAACAGTTTGTCGGCAATTTCTTTATTCGATAAACCCATTGCAATTTCACGCACGATATCTTCTTCGCGCGTACTTAATGTTTCTTTTTCTTTCGGTTTCTTTTCCTGTTGCAGGGTACCCAGTTCAGCCCTTATTACTTCCCTGATTTGTTCTTCGCTGTAGCTCAAATCAATGGTATTATTCCCGTGAATCGAAGGTGTGGCCTGTATTTTATCGTAGTGTATCGAAATGGTTTTTATTTTTTCTTTTTTAACAATTTCATCGATCGATTTTAAATGATTTTTTTCGATTAAACAGGGGTTTAAAATGATTAAACCAGGGGTAATATGTTTTAAAAACGATAACAATTCCCGGGATGAATTCACAAAACGAATATCACGAATTGCCGGTATTTTTTCAATAACAGCCGATAATCCATGCTGAATAATTATTGATTCCTCCAAAATAAGAAGTTGAATTCCTGGCATAGTATTAAGCAATTATTCCGGCTTTCTTTTTGATTCCTTTTTCCATTTCTCGGATTTTGGGTACAAGCACCTTGTCTTCAATCCGGGAATGATCGTTAATGTCTTTTTCCAGCCCGAAAAGCTCGTGCAATAAATTATGGCACAGGTTTTTGTTATTGGGTTGGGGCAGGTATTTTATGATTATATTTTTAAGATCAAAAAGTTTTTCTTCAATATCGTCGTGTTCTTTTTCGAAAATATCTATCGAATAATCTTCCATTTGCTGGAGAACCTTCTTGTCGATTCTTTCTGAATAAAAGGCATTTTCAATCAGGTGAGTGTATGGAAAAACTACTTTTTCCTCGCGCTGGATATGATTTTTAAGTTCTGTTTTATATCCCGAGAAAAAGCGTTCCAAAAGACTTATATTTTCTTTTTGAGTGTAGCAGGTTAATACCATTTGTTCAATGAGCGATTCAATTTCAGGAACTTTAACCTGCATGTAGTAATCGTGTGTTTTTTGAAGATACTCGGTAATCAGTTTTACAGGAAAGCTTTGCAGTTGTTTTTTAGGAAAATAATCCTTGTCAACAAAGGCATTAATGATTTCAAGAAAGAAATCGGTGTCAACGTTATAGGCTTTGCATGTTTCGTCAACGCTTTTATCACCGAAACCCAGCTCAATGCCAAAGCGGTCGAGTATCGACAGGCTAAAGTGATTCATATGAATTACATCAGCCATTTTTATATCTCTTGTTATCATCATTGTTTTGTAATCGGTTTAGTTTAAAAACAAGATAATGTTATAATTGTTCCAAAAGTTCAGAAATAATCAAAACAGGGGTTGCTTCGGTATTGCTCTGATGCCCTGCCCTGTCAACTAAATAAAAAGAGTATTGCAAAGTATCGGGAGTCAGTATCGTAAGGTCGATTTCAATTTCAATATCGCCCCTGATACTTTTCCTGTAAATACCTTCTTCAATATACGGCAGGTTTAAGCTGTTGGTATAAAAAGGAGTTAATTCACCGCCATCAATGTACGAGCCAAAAATAAACATGTTCAACGAGTCGGCTTCATTGTCTTCGTCGGGATTGTTGAAATTGCCAATATCGCCATCACCATCGGTAAATGAAAAAACAAGAACTCCTGTAGCAATAGTAGAACCACTAACCCCGGGTATTAAATAAAAATCGCTGTATTTTATTTCGGGTACAATCGAATATTCTTCAGCTTTTTCGCATGATAGCACTATGCCGATAAACAAAACCAACGATATTTTTACAAAACGAGTCACCTGTTTATTTTTTTCGCATATATATCTGTATGGGTGTTCCTGTAAAGTCAAACTTATCTCTAAGCTTATTTTCCAGATACCGCTTGTATGCATCGGTCACGTACTGAGGCAGGTTACAGAAAAATACAAACGATGGGTAATGTGTATTTAACTGGGTAACATACTTTACTTTTACATATTTCCCTTTTACTGCCGGTGGCGGGTAGCTGGCAATAACCTCAAGCATAATATCATTCAGTTTAGCTGTAGAAATGCGTCGCTGACGGTTCTCGTGAACCCGCATTGCTTCTTCCAATACTTTGTTTATGCGTTGTTTGGTAACCGTGGATGTAAAAATTATTGGAATATCTACAAAAGGAGCGATTTTCTGTTTTATCTGTTCGATATAGTGTTTTGATGTATTGGTATCTTTCTCGTATAAATCCCACTTGTTTACAAGGACAACCAGTCCCTTGTTGTTTTTAAGGATAACTTTTATAATGTTCATATCCTGGGCTTCGAGGCCCTGGGCAGCATCAAGCATTAAAAGACACACGTCGGCATTTTCTATTGCGCGTATGGAACGCATTACAGAGAAAAACTCTAGGTCTTCGTTAACCTTGCCCTTTTTACGTAACCCCGCCGTGTCAACAAGGTAGAAATCGTGCCCGTACTTGTTGTAACGGGTGTAAATGGAATCGCGGGTAGTACCTGAAATTGGAGTAACAATATTGCGTTCTTCACCTAAAAGAGCATTTACAAGCGACGATTTACCTACATTCGGGCGTCCCACGACAGCAAACTTGGGTATTTCGAGTTCAGCGGGAAGGTCTGTTTCAACATATTTAATTACCTCGTCGAGCAGTTCGCCTGTGCCACTCCCGTTTATCGATGATATACAGAATGGTTCGCCTAAACCAAACTTGTAGAATTCATGCGACTCGATAATACGGGCGTTGTTATCCACTTTATTTACAGCCAGGATGACTTTCTTTTTCGACTTGCGTAAAATTTCGGCTACCGAATTATCGAGGTCGGTAACACCGCTGGTAACATCAACAACAAAAAGAACAACATGGGCCTCTTCAATGGCAATATCAACCTGCTTGCGTATTTCTTCCTCGAAAATATCGTCCGAATTACGAACGTACCCCCCCGTATCGATTACAGAAAATTCTCTCCCCGACCATTCGGCTTTTCCGTAAAGGCGGTCTCTTGTTACACCGCTGGTTTCATCAACTATGGCATGTTTTGTTCCTGTTAAACGGTTAAAAAGCGTTGATTTACCTACGTTGGGCCTTCCTACAATTGCTAATATCATTTGATTTTATGTTGTTTAATAAATTAACTTGCTGATTATAAAATTGAGTTTCTCAATTATCTCGTGCGATTCGGATAACAAAAATGCTTTTTGTTTCTCCAGTTCTTTGTTCGCACTGCAATTCAGTGTTTTTAAGATTTCGAACGAGCGCCTGGCATTATCGAAACTTTTTTTTATATTGTCGGAAAAATCTTTGTTTTCAATCGACTCCATGGCATCCATAAACTTAAGCGACACAGCTCCGGCAGTTGTTCTGAGTTCTTCGTTTACCAGGTGGGGCAATTCTTTTTCCAGCGATTTAATAAAACCGATGGTTTGTACTGTATAATTGTATGTTTTTTGTTCTAACTCCTGCATTTGTTATTCTTTAAATAGTGTATCCAAAATTATTTAATGTCCGGTCTTTGTCACGCCAGTCTTTGCTAACCTTAACAAACATCTCCAGGAAAACTTTTTTGCCGAAAAAATCTTCGAGATCTTTGCGTGCTTCTGTTCCCGTTTTTTTTAGTGCTTCGCCCTTGTGGCCGATAATAATTCCCTTTTGCGAACTGCGTATCACGTAAATAATTGCACGCATGCGGAGCAGCTTTTCAGTATCTTTAAATTCCTCGATTTCCACTTCTACCGAATACGGAATTTCTTTCTGGTAGTTGAGCAATATTTTCTCGCGAATAATTTCAGATGCAAAGAAACGTTCCGTTTTATCGGTAAACGAATCTTTCGGGAAATAAGGCGGGCTTTCGGGAAGTTTTTCAATAATACGTTTTAATACATATTCGAGATTAAAATTCTTTAATGCCGAAATAGGAATTATTTCTGCTTTTGGTAAAATCTTTTTCCACCTGTCAACAATCTTTTCCAAATCTTCCTGGTTCGAAAGGTCAATTTTATTTATAAGCAATAACACGGGGGCATCTGCCTGCGAAAGGCGATCGATGTACAGTTGGTTTTTATCCGATTTCTCGATTACATCGGTTAAATACAGGATAATATCGGCATCTTCGAAAGCAGAACCCACGTAGCCCATCATTTTTTCCTGTAACTTGTAGTTGGGTTTAAGAATACCCGGGGTATCGGAATACACGATCTGGAAATCGTCGCCATTAACAATACCCATTATGCGGTGGCGGGTGGTTTGGGCTTTCGATGTGATTATTGAAAGTTTCTCTCCCACCAGGGCGTTCATTAAAGTTGATTTGCCCACGTTGGGATTACCCAGTATATTTACAAAACCTGATTTATGTGACATTTAAAAAATTATATAGATTGCTGCAAAGATAAGCCAATTTTTCGGGATTCTTTTTCTTAACCTTTTAACCCGCTTATACAAAAGTTTTTCGATGTTATTTTCTTGTTAAGTGCATTTTTATATCGCTGTCTGGTTAAACCTGAAAATCTGTAAACCTGTTGTACCAGCGGTACTTTTCTTATTTACGAGCTGTTGCCTTCCTTTTGCCCGATGGGGCTTGTTAGTTTCATTGGAACTAAAACTATACAAATAAAAAAAGGAAGCCCGATACGGGCGACAGAAACACGGGTGCCTTTATATTTCAGTATATAATTAAGATATTAAAGATTTTACCGGGCAACAAAATTTTAATATATAACAATGCCTTAAAAACATTAGACTTTTATTTCCCAAACCCTTGCACGTCTCTATGTTCAAACATGTTTTATAACATACAGCAAACCGGGTTACCTTTTTTAAAAAAGCAGCACATATAAGTGAAAGGATGTGCAATTTTTTAATATGAACTTTCTTTTTGGTTAATATTTATTGCAACTTTAAGAACGTGATTTTTAAGAAGTTTGATTTATATATGCTAAATGGATTAATTACATATCCAAAATGGTAATATAAATATAATAAATAGGTTCCTATAAATTAGTTGTGTGCCATTTTAAAACGACACGAATATGAAACAGAAATTTACTTTAATATTGTTATTGGCTCTATGCCTAAAAGGTTATGGACAAGTCCAAGACACGAGTATTCACTTTGACCAAAAGTTAGTGAAACGATTAATTTACAAAGAATTCGCTAATCTTATAAATCCAGAATCCAATAATATTATTGGGAACTTTGCATCAATCGACGCGAAAGATGCAGAACTTAATTTTGCAGGTAATATTGTGTTCAAAAACGGCTCAATACTTGGAATCAAAGCAAATGGTGGGATAACTGACGGATTACTTTCAATCTTTTCAAACACAGAATTCAATACAAAATTTGGAGCAGACGTTCAGTATAATTTTCTTTTTCACAAAAAGAAAACCATAGAATACTTTCGTTCTGAATATTTAAAATACAAAAAGCAGGAAGGGAAACTAAAGCAAGAGTATAAAATAAAGAAAATTGAATTAGAGCATGAAAATGCTAAAAATGAATTAAATATTGAGATTGTTAAAATCCAAAGTGAAATTAAGAAAAAAGAAAAAGCAATAACTGATATTGGAAAGCTAATAGATACAACCACTACATTAAACAAAGACAGTTTAGCGTTGCAAACAAAGAAATTACAAATTGACTTGGAAAAACAAAATTCCGAATTAGCGTTCAATCAAGACCAACTCGCAAAAATCCCATCAAAATCACAACAAGAGACAGAATTAAATAATTGGTATAATTTAAAGTTAGATACAATTGAGTCGAATATAAAAATTTCAGGATTTAAGTTAGGTTGGTTTTCCATCGGGTATGGTATTTCAAACAATTCATTTAAACTTTTTGACCCTTCATCACCTTTTGATAGCCAAGTTTCTAAGCACAATTTTCTTTCCCATTCGGTTGAATTAAAATACAACTATTACATCTATACACCTGTTGCATATAAAACATTCTTCATATCGGTTGGTGCAAAATATTCATTCGAAGATAACCTTTCAAGTCTTACAAAAGTTGAAATAAGTGAAGCAGAAAGCTATGGACCAAACAATGAAAGAAAAATTACTGATAAATACAACGCATACAAAGGTGCATACAAAGACAGTTTACACACAGTGTCATTCAACGCTGACTTTTACTATTTTCTTTTTAAAGACAATAAAGCAGCAATTCACATCTACCCAGAAGAAAAAATTGCGACAGGAATAGAACCTATTACTAATCTTGGTTTTGGTTTTTTATTTACGTTTAAAAACAAAACTGAAAGCGGCAATATTGTTAACATAGAACCCTATGCAAATTTGTTCGATTTGGCAAACAATAGACATTCGGAAGAAAGTTTGGTAAAAAGGAGTGACTACGGATTAAGAGTCACTTTTCCATTCAATTTTAAAACAAACGTAAAATCAAAGTAATATGGCTAAGACAACATTTTCAAATGAAATGGCTTCGATGTTAATTAAACATCAAGCAGTTTGTATGACTTGCAACTATCATGGTAAATGGCGGAATAATTCAGATGAGGCATATGAAGATGCCGAAAAGCACAGACAAAAGCCGGGTAACGAAAGGCACATTATTGATGTTTTAACGCAACAGACAACAAGACTTAGACTTTTTAAGTAATAAGAAAAACGGTATACAACAAACGGCATAAAACACTGATTATTAAGCAATTAAGTGAATTTTCTACTACGCTTAAAGTTTGGTGCATTAATATTTATTTGATTGTGATTGTATTTCATGCTTAGGACAAAGTGCGGACGATGACAGATTTTAAAAAAGAGACGCCACTAAAATAAAGATACTAATTTTTAAAGTATATATTTATGAAAACAAAAGAAGTCAATTTAAAAGGGTTTTTGGAAAAAGAAATTGCCAGTCAATGGAAATCAGTGGTAAAAGAATATCCTTTGATAGCGGCATCAATTTTAATGACAAAAAAAGAATATGCTTCCGTAATGATTGAAAAATTGCCGGAAGCAAAAGAGTTTAAAGATATTTTTGATGATAAACTGACGACAGATGTAGCAATTCAAATTAGATTTAGACTATCTAAATGTTTTAGGAACTTAGAAGTTAATCTGGGTAGAGCAAGTTCCGATGGAGAAGTAAAAGATGCTTTTGATGGTTTTGGAGATTGCTTGCGACACAAATAAATTGGAAATATTGATCCTATTAAGAACATTAGTTTTTTAGAACAATGAGAGTGCGTAACACATGTTAGCACCCATTTAATAAAAACAACCAATGAGTATAGAAGATAAAAAGAAAGATAGATTTTTGTTCTTACAAAAACTATATGACACTACAGATGGTAATTCAGCATATATGATAAATATGTGGAAATTAGGAGATGAATTGGGATTTGATAGAGGAAAAATACATAATGTAGTTGATTATCTGATTGGCGAGGGATTAATAGAACCCAAAGCATTAGGTGGAGGAATTGCGATTACACATTATGGGATAATTGAAATTGAAGAAGTTCAATCAAATCCAGATTTTCCAACTCAACATTTTCTACCTATGAATGTGATACACATAGAGAATATGAATAACTCAGCGATCCAACAAGGGTCAAGTTATTCGACTCAAACAATTAATTTTAGTGCTGATAAGACAGAAGACTTAAAAAAGATAATTAACGAGATTGAGAATATTAAAGAGCAAATTATACTTGATAGATTGATGTTTGATGAATTAGTTTCCGAAATAGAGACACTTAAATCTCAGATTAAATCACCAAAACCAAAAAATATCATTCTGACAGAATCTTTGAAGACTGTTAGGAGCATATTGGAGGGAGTTGTTGGAAATGCTGCTACTCCATTAATAATTGAAATGATTAATAATATGATAAAATAAACGTGTGCTAATATCGGCTCATAGTCAATAAGGGTTTCAGATGTTTTCGAATGTTTGTGGCTCGTAAAAAAAGTCGGTGTAAACTGACAGGGAATCGCCACGTAATCCCACACGCACAATCCCGTCAACCATTATGGGCTTTTACTAATGCATTAAATAAAAAATAAATAAACGTCCTACTGTATTTAAAAAAGAATGTACTAATAACTATTATAAATCTAAAATCAAACGAATTCATTAACCATGCAAAACATTACCAATTACGACAGTCATTGCCATTTGTTTACAGGCAAAGAAACGATTAACCTGCGTTTATTATTCGAAATCATTTTTGGTTTCCCTAAAGAACAGGAAAAAGACAAAGCCGCTCAGAAAACTTTGGCTGCAAAAGAAAATATTTTTGAACGCGTACGCGGGAAAATACAAATGTTAAGGCGTATCCTGAATTTTCTTAAAACAGGGTTCTCGGGTTCGGAAGAGGATATCCTGGCAAAAATGGAAAGCAGCTATGGGGTAAGTTTTAAGGTTGCCCCGCTTATGTTCGACCTGGAATGTGTTTTTGTTGCCGAACGTACCGGGGGTAGCGTAGATTTTATGTCGCACCAGAACCTTATCGTTGCAGAATACCAACGAATTGTTGACGAATTGCATGCAAGCAATAAGTCGTTTATCCAGGAAGCAATGATTATTATTTCGGGTATGAAAATGGCCGACAGGTTAAACCACGATCACGGTGATTTGGCCGAATTACAAAAGCTAAGCAAGGAACTGGAAGCAGAGCTTGACCTTTTCAAAGATGAAAAAATGGCAAGCCAGAACCTGATGGTATCGCTTGTTACCAATTACGATATTCAATTAAAAGATATTTCCCAGCTTAAAGCAACCCATCCTGACGATGTATATCCGTTTATTGCTATCGACCCGCGGAGAGAAGGTATTATTGATAAATTCATAAACGAAATATATGCAGAAAACATATTTTGCGGGGTAAAGCTGTATGCCCCAAACGGGTATTCGCCAGCCGATACCGATTTAATGAAACCGGGCGGGTTGTACGATTTTTGTGTTCAGCATAACATCCCGATTACTGCACACCACTCGTTTGGTGGTTTTGCCACACCGCTTGGCAGCGTGGAAATAGATGGATTAATTTACGATAATGGGGTAAAAGAAGTGCATGGCCCGGTGAGTTTAAGCAAAGCTTTTTCTACAGGCTGGGTGCAGGAGAGGGCTACAAAATTTAATCATCCCGATATTTGGGAAAAAGTAATGGAAAAATACCCGACGCTTAAATTAAACCTGGCCCATTTTGGAAACGGGAATGCCGACTGGCAGAAAAAAATTTACAGCATGATTGGTAATCCGAAATACCCGAATATGCATACCGATTTATCGTGCTGGTGCAACCTGAACGACCCAAGTAAAGATGAAATCGGCTTGCAATCATTTTACGATATGTATTATAAAAACGCGTCGGATTATGTGAAAAGTAAAATCCTTTACGGTTCCGATTTTTATCTCGATTTGCTATATACCGATTCTTTAAATATTTACCTGGGCAATTTCAACAGGGTATTTCCTGACAAGGAATTCACGCGAATAGCATTTACTAATGCAAAGAAATTTTTGAATTTGAAATAAATATCATCTAAATTTATAACTGATTGTTAAACTCCCTGTTTGTCGAAAGCGATAATTAAAAAAAATATCCATGAGCACGGGTAAAGAAGTTGAAATAATTGAAATTTTTGCCGGAACAACATGGCAAACAGCTATTGTCAAGAGTTTGTTGGAAAATGCAGGCATTAAAGCGTTTTTGAAAGATGGAATTCTTGGTACATTAACCCCCTGGTGGACATCGCCGGGGGGTGCCAGCCCGATAAAAATTTTTATTTCAAACGCGGATTATGAAAACGCGAAATTAATTGTTGAAGAATACGAAAAAAACCTGAAGGCGGGCAACTGACTTTTTACGCCTAAGGCTCTAATTAAAAATAAACCCATGGAACCTAAGGAAATCGTGCAAAAGTTTGTTGAATTGTTCAACAAAAAAGACATAAACGGATTGGCTGAACTTTATCACGATGATGCCATAAATCACCAGGTAGCCAACGAGCCGGTTGTTGGTAAAAAGGCAATAACGGAAATGTTTACAAACGAATTTGCCATGGCCGACATGGTTTGTATCGTGGAACATATTTTTGAAGACGGGGAGTGGGCTGTCCTGGAATGGAAAGATCCACTCGGCCTCAGGGGATGCGGGTTTTTTCATGTTGTTGATGGCAAAATAAAATTCCAGCGCGGATACTGGGATAAACTCTCTTTCCTCCGGCAACATCACTTGCCAATACCAACAGAATAAAAGCAAACAAACACAAACCGGGCATTATGGAACAATCTGAAAAATATGACAACTTCCCGTTGTGGATCGTGCTGCTGTCTAACCTGCTATCTTTATCAATATGCGGGCTGGGTTTTGCAATCATGTTCAGGTTAGGATGGATTGCTGCAATTATCTATTTAGCCTATATTTTGGTTTTGGAATACAGGCTGGTTAAGAATCATTGTACCAATTGTTTTTATTGGGGAAAGATATGTGGATTTGGAAACGGGAAAATAAGCTCGTGGTTTTTTAAAAAAGGAGATATCTCACAATTTTGTTTACACGAAATGACCTGGAATGAAATGATACCTGATATGCTGGTTTCATTAATTCCATTTGTTACAGGTATAGTTTTACTAATTATTCATTTTGATATAAAATATTTAATTGGTGTAATACTTCTAATCGTTTTATCTACATTTGGTAATGGTTTTATTCGTGGTAACTTTGCCTGTAAATATTGCAGGCAAAAGGAGATGGGTTGCCCGGTAGATAAACTGTTTAATAAAGGAAAATAGCTGAATTTTTTTTACCTTTAACTGCATAAAAGTATTTCTGATATTTGTTTTTAATAAAACCCGATATTTTGAAAAAGTTTCTTGAAAATATTGATAAACAGTTTCAATCGAATAAAGGGAAAAATATCTTTTCTGATGGAATTCAGGATTCGTTGAAGTTTATTCCGGAAACGATACGTGCAATTGAGCAAATAGGAGAAATAGATAAGGTTTCAGAAAATATATTGATAGATTACATTACAAACAGGGCACTCGATGAGTTTTGCAGGGTGAATCAATACTATAGCTTCGATAAACAAGCACGAGAAAGATTGCGAACAATTTACGCTGAATTGTTCATGAACATTAAAAACTATTCCTATCCGGCTGATTCAGTTTCAAGGATACATTATGAAAATTTAACCCGCTGGCTACGCGAAACCAATTCATTTGCAGAGAAAATATACTCGGGCAAAAATGAGAACATAGAGCCGGTAGCTTGTTCAGAGTACAGTGCCGGGTTGCAGGTAGAACTTCTTCAGATTGATATCACGCGACTCATTGAACCGGTATTGGATGTTGGATGTGGAAAGCAGGGCAACCTGGTGTATTATTTTCGTGAACTTGGGTTTGAAGCCTGTGGATTTGACCGTTTTGCATTTGAGAAACCATTTCTTACCCGTTCCGACTGGTTCGATTATGATTTTGGATCAGATAAATGGGGAACAATAATCAGCAACCTTGGGTTTACAAACCATTTTAAACATCACCATTTTAGGAACGATGGCGATTTTATAAACTATGCAAAAACATATATGGATATTTTACAGTCCTTGAAAATTGGCGGGAAATTTTATTACGCCCCGGGTATCTCGTTTATTGAAAGCTATTTAGATATAAATAAATACAAATTAGCTCATGGAAATATTGGGAATTATGAATTTAAATCAGTAATTATCGAACGATTAAAATAAACCAGAATATGAAAAATCAACCAGGCAAAGAAGTTATTAATTCCAGGTTTGGATATTATACTTCAATTCTGACAATAGTACTTATTCTAATTACTTTTGGAATAGCCATTTGTACGCCACCCCTGTCCGGCCCTTTTTGTGCAGGTAATTGTTACGAATACCCTTATGCCGATATTATTTCGCGTTTTCCCAGGGATTATTACTGGATGTACCCGGCCATAGTCTTAACTTTGAGTTACCTGGTATTTATGATTAGCATTCATAATTATATAAACGAACAAAGAAAGATATTTAGCCAGGCAGCTGTATTGTTTGCTGTTATTTCAACTAGCATACTGGTTGTTGATTACTTTGTTCAGGTTTCGGTGGTTCAGCAGAGCCTTTTGCTTGGCGAAACCGATGGAATAGCCCTGTTAACCCAGTTCAATTCGCACGGGTTATTTATTGCCCTTGAAGATATCGGGTACATCATGATGAGTTTGTCGTTTCTGTTTATGGCTTTTGCTTTTTCAAAATCCGGCAGGATGGAAAATTCAATACGCCGGGTTTTTATAATTAGCTTTATTCTCATGGTTATTTCTTTACTTATTGTTTCGTTGAAATTTGGAATAAACCGCGAGTACCGTTTCGAAGTGGCTGTAATTGCAATCGATTGGATGGCACTAATAATAGCTGGCATAATGATGAGTAAGATTTTTAAACGGGCAATAAACAATTCATTATAGGGCTGAATTTACATACAGATTAGTAACTTAACTCCTTAAAATATGCTGCATCATATTGTAATGTGGAAACTCAAAGATTTTGCCGAGGGAAAATCCCGAGGGGAGAACGCGGAATTGATGAAGGAAAAACTTGAAGACCTGAAAATAAAAATACCTGAAATAAAAGAGATGGAGGTAGGTATAAATATGGATTCATCGGAATATTCAAACTACGATCTGGTGCTGGATATGTTTTTCGAAAACTACGAGGAAATGAAAACATACCAAATCCATCCCGAGCATAAAAAAGTTGCCGAATGGGTTGCAAAAGTCAGAGATTTGAGAGCTGCTGTAGATTATGAAATATAAAGAAAATTTAAAAAAATATATAGTATAAAAAACGATGTCGCACGAATACCCGATAAACTTTGCAAGGTTCTACGATACCATGTATCATCAACTGCGTGATGGTGTCGATAATAATTTTCATCTGAACGAGATAAAACAAACTAAAGGAAAAGTTCTGGAAATAGGAGTGGGTACCGGCCGCTTTTTTACCGATGCGTTGAATACAGGTGCAGATATTTATGGAATTGACATTAGCGAAACTATGGTTGGTGTCTTACTTGGGAAACTGGACGAGAAGGAACATCGCAGAATTAGCGTACAAAGTATAACAGATTTCAATTTTGATTTCCAGTTCGACCTTATTATTGCCCCATTCCGGGTTATGATGCATGTTTTGGAAAAATCAGAACAATTGGAAGCGTTGAACAATGTGTACAAACATTTAGCTCCTGGTGGCAGGTTTATATTCGACACGTTTATTCCCGATTTAAAACAATTACTTACCGGGCTGCACAATCATACCGATTTTGACGGGGAATATGAACCCGGTAAAAAGCTGAAACGAATCGTTTCTACCAGGCCGGATTTAATAAATCAGTTGATAAATATTCATTTCAGGCTCGAATGGGACGAAAACAACAGGGTAATGCACGAAGATTGGAAGTTCCCGTTACGGTTCTTTTTCAGGTACGAGCTGGAACATTTAATTGAACGTTCGCGTTTTAAACACTATAAAATTCTGGGTGATTATCGGGGAAATGAACTAAATGAAAAATCGAAGGAATTTATAGTTATAGGTATAAAACAGGAATAGCTTTTTTCTTGTAATTTAATCCTGTAAATATTTTTTTTTAGTTTCTTTCTTGTATTAAAAAAACTTACCTATATTTGCATACCAAACGGTCGGTTTGTATGAATGAAACAAAAGAACATATACTCAGGACATCTTTAAAGCTCTTTTTGCAGATGAGTTATAAAGATGTAACCATGAAAGAGATAGTTGAAAAAACAGGCCTTTCAAAAGGAGCGTTTTATCATTATTTTACCAGCAAAGAAGAACTGTATAAAGAAATAGTAAACTTGTTTTTCTCGAGTGGGGCTATTGATTATACACGTTTTCCAGGGGATTCTCTAAAAACGTTTTACAATCACTATGTCGAATACATGCGCATTACATTTCATAAAATGTACGAATTGGTTGGGGTTTCAAAGGATGGGAAGGTTTCGGTAAATTTTTTCCTGATCATGTTTGAAGCTGTTGGCCGCTTTCCCGAATTTTTAAAATTCGAATTGGAACAGCATAACAAGGATATTGATGCATGGGTAAAAGTAATAAAACACGCGAAAGAAACAGGCGAGATAAAAACCGTTTCGTCTGATGAACAAATTGCAAATTTGTTTTTGTATTGCACCGACGGGGTTTTTATCAGGTTTGTTAACAGCGATCAAAATACGAGTTACGAAACCAGTTTACTCAATGCTTTTGATTCTATTTACAGCAACCTGAAAGCGTGAGTTTTTTTATACAACAACAAACCGAACGTTCGGTATAAAATTGATGAGAATAATTTAAATTAAAGAAAATAAATAACGGGTTAAACCCTGGGGAAAAGTAACTCCAAAAGGATTCTAGTCGAACTAATTTAAGAAAAATATGCAAAATGTTATCAGAACGGTTAATTTATCGAAGAGTTACAGCGATGTGAAAGCAGTTTCGGAAATTAACCTGAATGTTAGAAAAGGTGAAATCTATGGATTTCTCGGATTGAATGGGGCGGGAAAAACAACAACCATTCGAATGCTTCTTGGTTTAATAAAGCCAACTTCCGGGAATGCATTTATATTAAACGAAAAGGTACATGCAAACCACAATGAGTTATTTAAAAAGATTGGTTACTTGGTTGAGATTCCGTACTCGTACCCAAACCTTACTGTTCGCGAGAACCTCGAAATAATACGTCGTTTACGATTTATTTCAGGTAAGAAACCGGTTGATGACATTATCGATAAATTGCAGCTGGGGGCTTATGCAAACCGGAAAGCAAAAAACCTGTCGCTTGGAAATGCTCAACGGCTTGGATTAGCTTATGCGTTAATTCACAATCCCGAAATACTTATTTTAGATGAACCTACAAATGGACTCGATCCTGCCGGTATTTTTGAGATTCGTGAAATGCTAAGCAATTTGGCTAAAAACCACGGGGTAACTGTGTTTATTTCGAGCCACATACTTGGCGAAATTTCACGATTTGCAACACGTATCGGGATCATTCATCAGGGTAAAATGGTGCAGGAATTTGATGCAGATCAACTGGATATTTTATGTAAAAAGCAATTGTTGATTGGAGCGAGAGATTTGGAGTTGGCAGGAAAAATCATCCTGCAAAATGGATTTTCAAATCCTGTAGCTCAAAATGGAATAATCCATCTTGATGACAGTAGAGCCATTGAGCATCCGGAACAAATTGCGACAATTTTGGTAAATGCCGGATGTCCGCCAAGCTTGTTAAAAGTTGATGAGGAGAATCTGGAATCGTATTTTTTAAGAACAATTGAGATGAATGGAGGTATAAAATGAAAAATTTTACAGCAGCTTTAGTTACCGAATGCATGAAATTACGCAGGTCGAAAATATTTTGGATTACCATTGTCTTTTTTATTTTCGTTCCTCTGATGATGGGGTTGTTAATGCTTGTAGCTCAACATCCGGAAATTGGAGAAAAACTAGGACTGGTTGGAGCAAAAGCCAAACTATTTGGCGAAAATAACTGGGAAGGGTATTTAACGATGCTGAATCAGTTAGTAGCTACTATTGGACTTATCGGATTCGGTTTTGTAACAAGCTGGGTTTTTGGTCGCGAATATATCGACCGGACTATTACAAATATTCTTTGCTTGCCTGTATCTCGTACAGCGATTGTAACTGCTAAGTTTAGCATTGTTGTTTTATGGTGTTTATTATTGGTGCTGATTATATTAGTGGCAGGAATTTCTATCGGATATTTAATTGGTATTCCAGGTTGGTCTGATCAGTTATTTTCACAATTTTTTTCTAAATACATTCTGATTTCAGGTTTAACCATATTGCTAAGTAGCCCTGTAGCTTTCATTGCAAGTTATGGCAGAGGTATAATAGCAGCGTTAGCATTTGTAATACTTATGCTTATAATGTCCCAATTTATTGCCTTAGTGGGTCTTGGGCCGTATTTCCCGTGGGCTGTTCCGGGTGTGCTTTCAGTGCCTGAAGGAACAGAAGGAATGGAATTGTTTTACGGGAGTTACCTTATCGTGATTATAACCAGCCTGGCCGGGTTCCTTGGCACAATAACCTGGTGGAGATATGCCGATCAAAAATAATATCAAAATAGAAATCCGTACAGTGTTTTTAAAATAGATGTATTAGATTAACTTTGAACCATTATATTCAGGTTTATTTATTAGTTGTGGTAAATTTTAACCTGCTTCAAAATATACGTTTATGTTAGTTTATGTAACTTATAGAATTGACAATTAATGAATAACAACAATAGTATACAATCATTAAATAAAACAATAAGTTATTGGGGAAAAGGACTAAATGTATTTCCTGAAGAATTATTTGAAAGTACCAATATTGAATACCTATTTCTTAACTCAAATAACATTACGGAAATTCCCCCAAGCATAAATCGTTTGCAAAATTTGAAAGTATTAGATTTAGGGAATAACCAAATTAAATCACTCCCAGTTGAACTATTTGAATTGGAAAAATTGGAAACAATTTATTTATCTAATAATTTCATTGAAACTATTCCCAAAAACATAGAAAACCTAAAAAGACTAAAATTTTTATATTTAGATAATAATTTAATTGAGGAATTGCCATCTGAATTCGGAAGATTAAAATCACTTGAACATCTTTATATTTGTAATAATAAATTGAATTCTTTACCTCTGAATTTTGGAAATCTAACAAATATTAAGACACTATTTATTTTAAATAATAATATTAAATTATTACCAACAGAATTAGGGAATGCAAAAGGTCTCTCATTCATTCTATACGAAGGAAATAATATTTCAAATATTCCTTTAGAAATTTTCTCCAAAGGTAGTAAAGCGATTATAACTTATTTGAAAGAATTATCTACTGATGAAAAAGTTCAGTTGTTTGAGGCGAAGCTATTAACAGTTGGTGAAGGAGCTGTTGGAAAAACATGCTTGTTAAAAAAATTGAAAGATTTTGAGTACAAAATTGATGAAAATCAAGTTAGCACAGAAGGTATTGATATTGATTCTATGACTTTGATAAGTAATAATTCAACTGAAATAAAATTGAATTTATGGGATTTTGGGGGGCAGGAAATATACCATTCTACTCATCAATTTTTTTTGACTCGTAGGTCTATATACATTTTTGTATGGGAAGCTCGAAGAGATGATTTAAACGTTCAATTTGACTATTGGTTGAATGTTATATCGCTACTTGGGAAAGATTCTCCAATATTAATCGTATGTAATAAAAGCGATGAGAGATATAAAAACATTGATGAAGCAACGTTAAAAACCACCTTCAAAAATATAAAAGGCTTTCACAAGGTAAGCGCAAAAACTGGAGAAGGTGTTAAAGAACTTATAAAAGCTATTACTAATGAAATTGAAAAACTAGACCACATAGGAGATTATTTGCCAAAAAAATGGATTGACATAAGAAAATATCTTGAGAAAGAAAATTATAATTACTTAAGCATATCGCATTACATCCAAATTTGCGAAAAAAATGGATTAAATAAATCTAGTGCCTTATTTCTCAGTGAATACTATCATGACCTTGGAGTCTTTTTGCATTTTAAGGAGCACGATATTCTTAAGGATTTAATATTTGTCAATCCTGATTGGGCTACAGAAGCTGTCTACAAGTTGATTGACACAAAATTCATTC
This sequence comes from Bacteroidetes bacterium GWB2_32_14, assembly GCA_001768235.1. Lineage (GTDB taxonomy): Bacteria > Bacteroidota > Bacteroidia > Bacteroidales > UBA12077 > UBA12077. The sequence goes on along the minus strand of MENK01000014.1, from coordinate 172,480 downwards.
AAGAAAATTATGGTATATTTTCTAGTGCAGACCTTTCAAAAGTGTGGCAAGAATATAAAGAAGAACATTACAAATATTTCATTGAACTAATGAAAAAATTTGAAATAATATTTGGTATTGGAGATAATAAATATGTTGTCCCGGAATTGCTGTCAGTAAATTCTCCATTTTCAAAATCTTCATTCAATGGATATAAAAGATTTGTAATTGAATACCCATTCATGCCATCAGGAATAGTAACCAGGCTTATGGTAAAACTTCAACATCTTGTTAATACAAGAAAGATTTGGAAAGATGGTTTTGAGTTGCAAAAAACAGTGACGGAGAAAATTCCTAATCAAAAATACGGAGAAGAAAAATATAGAGTAATTGAAGAAACAAAGGGTATTGTAATATCTCAGCCTTTTGAGAGAAAAATCACCATTTATTTAAATGGTGACAATGTAAACCATTTATTAAACATTATTATTCACGAAATAGATAAAATACATATATCTCTTAATAACCCCACTAACGACCTTAAAATACCATGTATATGTAAAGAATGTAGTAAATCTTCAAATCCATCCCTATTTTCTTATTCACAAATTATAAACTTTCAAAAGAAAGGGAAAGGAGTTATTACTTGCAATATTAGTGCAATCGAGGTAGACATCCCGAAACTACTTGGTTTGTATTCCAAGAATTCAATACAATTCAATTCTGAAACACAAAATATCACAATAATTAATAATGAAACTAATTATAACCTATGAAACTAATATTTAATGCAAAAACCCAGAACATTCAAAATGTAAATATTGAAGGAGTTTTGAAATCATTGAAACTATCATTTGAAGATAAAACGACACTCAGAAATTTTGAAAATGCAATATCTTCATTAAGTGAGACTCAAAAAAAGGAACTAAATGAAATTATAACATCAAAAGATAAATCATCACATAAATTAAAAGATTTCTTTATGAAAAATGGAATTCAAATTGGAACAACATTATTCAATGGACTGATTGAATTATTAAAGCAATAATAGAATTAGAAAAACGTACCACAACAATGTATAAAAATAATAGCCGAGACAGTAGTAAATTCAAAGGTTGTAGCCCGCTTAAACTCTTGTGCAACTTGACAGGAATGTAGCCCGCAGTCGGCTCTATTCTTATACTTACCGTTGTTAATTCAATAAATACAGATTTTTTAAAGGATAAAAGGAATGAGTGGAACAAACAGATCGGGTATCAAAGCGGGTACGAAGGTAGCAATTGTACTCAAAAAAGATCAACGCACGGGAAAATTAACCGAAGGGTTTGTTCAGGATATACTAACTAACTCGGCAACACACCCGCATGGAATAAAAGTAAGGCTTTCTTCAGGCGAAATTGGGCGCGTAAAAACCATTTTGGATTCATAGATTTTTAAAAAGGCAGTTACAAAAGCCGGCTTGTTATCCGTGTTTTTCACTTGCTATATACTAAACCGGATGTTTTTCTGCTATTATATACATCAGCGGGATTTTACTCCTGATTGCTTCACTCCTGATAATTTTAAACCCGTTATTTTCAATAAATTTTTTAAAATTTCCTGTACTCCATTTGTTATAAGCCCGGAATCCAAATAACCCAAAGATGCCTGATAAAAAACGACTGATTGTTGTATCGCCATGACAAAAAGTTGGAAGAATTACCCTGCCGTTTAATTTCATTACCCGTTTAATTTCTGATAATGCTTTTTCAGGCTCGGTTAAAAGGTGCATTATATTCGAAGCAATTACCAGGTCAAAGGTTTTTTCGTTAAAATTAAGATTGTAACAATCGCCTGTTTCAAAATGAATAGTGGTATTTTGCTTACCTGTTTGTTTCTTTTTAGCAATTTGTATCATTTCAGGGGAATAGTCAAGTGCGGTTATATTTTTTACATATTCGGAAATCCGGAAGGCAATAAGGCCTGTTCCGGTTCCAATTTCCAAAACGTTATCTGTATTTTGAACATCTCCGATAAGGTTTTTATATAAACTCTCGTAGGTTGAGCCTAATGCTTTACTTATAAACTTATCGTATTTCCCGGCAAATGAATTCCAAAATTTCCTTTCTTTGTCTGCTTGATTTTTCATAGTTTTAGTTCGTGTTATAAACCTATTTTGTTTCTTCTAATCTTGGTTTTATTTTGTGATATTGTTTTTTAATTAAAATTAAATGATTGCTTTTTTAGCCTGTCTCATTTTTTTATAGAACTCAAACCATAAGATGCTGAAAAACCCGGCAAATGTACATATTAATATTTCCGGGATGCCAATTTTCTCAAACAGGAACAAGTCTAATAAAAACGGTATATTCAGAATCAGGATAAGAAAAATTACAGCCCCGCCAATTACCCACTTAACGGCTTTGTTCGGAGTAACGATGATTTTAAATATATTTGTTGACCATGAACGGTTTGAAAGAATAACGGCAATATTTGAGATTATTAAAGTAACAAATGTAAGCGTTCTTACACTTTTTTCGGAATATCCCATTTTGATGCTGATAAAATATACCAGTAAACTAATAATTAAGATTCCAACTCCCTGAATACAGCTTAATATTATTTTTTTGGCACCAAAGAATGGTTCTTCAATATTTTTCGGGGGCCTCGACATCACATTTTTTTCCTCAATTTCTGCTTCAAAAATGATAGAACAGGCAGGATCTATAATTAGTTCCAGGAAAACAATATGTATCGGCCACAGGATGAGGGGTAAATCTGCAAAAAATACCGGAATTAGAGATAAGCCTGCAATAGGAACATGGATAGCAAAAATATATGCTAAAGCTTTTTGAAGGTTATCAAATATTTTTCGTCCCATTTTTACGGCTCCGACAATGGAAGCAAAATTATCGTCCATTAAAACCAGCGACGATGCTTCCCGGGCTACATCGGTACCTTTTTCTCCCATGGCAATTCCTATATTTGAAGCTTTTAGTGCAGGAGCATCATTAACCCCGTCGCCGGTCATTGCAACAATTTCATTATTCCGTTTAAGGGCATTCACGATTTTAAGTTTTTGTTCAGGAACAACACGGGCAAAAATATTCGCCGTTTTAATACGTTCACAAAGAACTTCTTCGGTCATATCCTGTAATTCAGGGCCTGTTATACAAAGCTCGTAATTTTTAATTCCAATATCTTTGCCTATATTGGTTGCAGTTACAGGATAGTCTCCGGTAATCATTATAACCCTTATACCCGCTTTATAACATTCTTTTACTGCAGCCGGAACATTTTCCCGAATAGGGTCTGACAAGCCGATTAAACCAATAAATTCAAAATCAAAATCATGTTGAATGGACGGCAGTTCTTCAGGGATTAATTTAGCCCTGGCAACTCCCAGTACTCTTAACCCTGATGATGCCATTTCAGCTACAGCTTTTTCAAAATTTGCTATTGTATTGTTATTCAGGTGGCACAAGTCGAAGATAGCTTCAGGTGCACCTTTCGCTGCTATTACCCGTTCATTTGTTCCCGTATTTGAAAACACCCGCGACATTGCCAGTAATTCTTTTGATAATGGATATTCTTTTTCCATTACCCAATCTGTATGAATGTGCTCGGTATCTTGCAGGAATTGGTTCCCAATATTAATTATCGCTCTTTCCATTGGGTCGTAGGCATTTGCCTGGCTCGATAAAATCCCGTATTCAATGACTTGGTGAAATGGTTCAGGCAAGATGTTCCCGGATATTATTTTATGAAAAATTGCCCCGTTATAAAGACGTGTAACAGTCATTTTATTTTGGGTTAATGTCCCTGTTTTATCAGTACAGAGAACAGTAGCCGAACCAAGTGTTTCAATTGCAGCCGGGTTTCTGGTTAAAACGTTCTTTTTTGATATCCGCCATGCGCCAAGGGCAAGGAAAACGGTTAAGACTACAGGGAATTCTTCAGGCAACATGGCCATTGCAAGGGTAATACCCGCAAGAAACCCTTTTAATAAATCACCCCTGGTTAATGTATAAATACCAATAACCAGGATACATAATGTAATACCAATTATGGCAAGACGCCTGACCAAGACACCCATCTCTCTTTTTAATCGGGTAGGTTCTTCTTTTACTGATTCTAGTGCTTTGCCGATTTTTCCAATTTCAGTGTTTGTTGCTGTTGCAATAACCTTAACTATTCCATTACCCTGAACAATCATTGAACCTGAATAAACAACCGGAATGTCATCGCCCCCGGGAATAAAAGTTTTATCTCCTTCTTTCCATTCTCTTTTTCTAACAGGTACCGATTCTCCTGTTAATAATGATTCGTCGGCTAATAAGTTATTGCAATTCAGAACTATTGCATCTGCCGGAACTCTGTCGCCTTCCTGTAAAATAACAATATCATCTGTAACAACTTCTTTCCCGGCAATTCTTTTAGTTATTCCATCCCGAATAACCAAAGCTCTGGGACTTGCAAGGTCTTTCAATGCATCCAGAGCCTTTTCTGTTTTTTTCTCCTGATAAAACTCAATACCCATGATTACAAATACGAACCCCAGAAGCATTAATCCTTCCTGGATATCACCCAGGATGAGATATAAAGTGCCACAGGCTACCAATAACAGGAACATGGGTTCTTTTATCACACCAAGTCCTATTTGGAGAATTCCCCTGGGTTTAGATGAGGGCAATTCATTATATCCTTCAGAAATGAGTTTTTGATACACCTGGCCTTCAGTAAGCCCTGTATAATTCTCGGATTTTAAAAAAGGTTCCATCAAATTCAGGTTTGTTATCGTTAGTAAATGCTAACGATATGGTTTGTTATTATTTTTCCGGAAAAACGGTATTTAATAATTTAATCAGTATTTTTTGTTCATTGTCATCAAGCTTCTTGGTAATTGATTCGGCTATTCGTTTATGGGCATAATCGTGCATCAGGTTTATCAGTTTTCCTTTTTCGGTAAGGTGTATGTGTGCGCTTCGCCTGTCTTCGTCTGATTGTACTTTAAACACATAATCTCTTTCGATAAGCTTGTCTATTCCAACTTTTACTGTTGGCTTTGAAAGTTTCATAGCTGCAGCCAGCTCGGTAATATTTGGATTGATAAGAAGATTAATTGTTTCAAGGTAATGCATTTGTGAAAAAGTAAGGGAAGACAGGTTAAATTGTTCTTTTGCAGATTCTTCCATCTGGCTAATAAACTGAGAAAGCTTTGAAATAACCGGTATTAAATTTTCCATAAGGCAAATATAGTTAGTATAATCTAACAAAAAAATATTTTTTGAAATTTATTTTTTAAGCCAATTCATATTATCGAGATTGTTTTATCGAAGATTCTGAGTAAAAAGAAGTAAAAAATGTTTGTTTGGCCTGTACCAAACTGTATTCGCAGGTTGTAAACTACAATAACCAATCAATTTAAATAATGCACTGCCTGACTGTAGATTATGTGTTTACAGGTTGATTGTACATGTAAATTTATACGCAAAATTATCGGCGGTTTTCATAAAAGTGTATGGGCCATAACGGTAATATACGCCTAACCCGATACCTATAAATTGTTGTTTCAAGATATTATTTACCAGCACACCGCTTTCGTAAAAACCTTTGTTTGTCGATTGTATTGGTTCAACCGAATGATGTTTGGGATTGTAATTGATTTCTCCTATTCCAAAATTACTTGCCAGTACGAACTTGGGTGAAAAACTTTTTATCTTAAATAAGCTTCCGACTTCCTGTCTGAAGAATAGAGATATGAAACGATCGTTATAAAATTCATTCATGCGCATGGTTGCAAAACTGTTTTCGGCATCCGGATCGAAAGAATAGTAATTTGCATGCCCTGTGTATAGTTTGGAAAGAGGCACATCCCCATCTATAAATCCTCCGACAAAAGTAAGTTTTGTTTTTCCTAATGCTTTTGTTCTGAAGGTTTGCATAATTTTTAATTCATATTTTGAATATTCGAACTCGCCGGTATAAAAACTTATTCCTTTTACCAGGTTCCCATAGAAAACAGGATAATCAGTGCCCAAAGAATAGCTAAATTTTGGGGTTTGCATAAATTTTTCATTGTATGCGTACTTGAGCTGAATACCTATTTCGGTAAAAGAAAAACGATTTGTGGCATTGTCAATGGTCGTTTCATAGGTATATCCATCGGTACTTTCGATAATTTCGTTACTGAGATAAAGGTTTGTGTTCAGGTATTTAAAAGCCCTGAATGAATAAGAAAATTCCTGTTTCTCAATCTTATCCATGTTGGATATGATGTATTTTCTGTATAATTCGGTCGTTGTAAGGTCTAATCTTTCAAAAAAATGATAGCCTGCTTTTTCTGTAACATCGTAAGAGTAAGAGAAATGTAGTTTACTCTCGGAATTTTTATGGATATTTAAAATAAGATCGCCTCCATATTTGAATGCTTTATCGTTAAATCCATATCCAAAATAACCTCCCAGCTCAAAAACAGCCGATAACTTATAGTTTGTCATGAATCCAAATCCAAGCCGCCAACCCTCGTACAGATTATAATCAATAATTTTATTAATAGGGAAATTAATAAATCCATAGGGTATAGAACCATTTACAATGGCTTCGTAACCAGAAAGTTTTGTATCTAGATTTTTTGCTTTCGAGATACTGTCAACACGAACATAGGTCAGGGAGTCTTTTTTGTACAAGGGCTCTGTACGGTTCTCATTCCAGTATGCATCAGGTTTTTGATTCGCATCAGGAAGAATTTTTATTTCCACCTGCGAGAAATCTTTTGAATTTAGCGATGGATTCAGATTAATATCCGTGACATATGATCTCCCGACAGCAACCATCTGGTATGTTATATTCTGCGATGCTTTCAGAACATTATCGAAAATAATTTCAGTATGTAATTCTTTCGGGAACCATTGTTGGTTATTTACAAATTCATAGTTTTGTTTAATGCTTACCATCATGCCGTTGTCCTTTTCGAGTGGCTTGGCAACCACAGACTGAATGGCGTAACCATTGGTGTTGATATGTAAAAAACCTTTTAATCCGTCGAATATTTTATCTTTCTTGGGACAGTAAGAGATAATGAAAACAGTATCACCTTGTGCAGTGTACATGGTATCTTCGAGTAAGAAAAAATACCGGTTTGTACTTCCGTTACTAATCGGGTTAATGTACATTTTATCGAATATGGAAAAATAATCGTTGTAAAACGAAAACGACTGTATTTGAGATGCAATTAAAGAAATTATGGGGTCGCTGAACCCCGAGACTTTACTTGCAACTATTCGTTCATTTTTTTTATCGGGATAAATAAACTCTTTTTCATTAACCGTTTCCAGTATGAGTATATGTTGTTGTTCGAGTTTGCGATCAATCTTGTATGTTGCAGCAACAAGTGAATCGGGCATTTTCGATGTATCTTTCCGGGCAGTAAAATGCATTTTATTGTACGATTTGTACGAAAACGATTGCATTTTCTCGGGATTTTTTTTATCCCTGTTTTCAATTACTTTGTTTATGATACGATGTGCGGGGTTTGTTCCCGGAAGTATTATTGCCTCTTCAATATTGAACGAAGTTGGAACAAGTTCAACGTGTATTTCTTTTTGAGTATAGGTTTCGTTTATCCTGATTGTATCAGTCGAATAACCGAGATAACTAACAATAATCCGGGAAATTGGTTTTTCTGATTTTATCTCGAAATATCCATCAATATTTGTTGCTGTACCGAGCCCGTTTTCGCCATAACAGATATGTACAAAAGGTAAGTTCTCTTTGGTTTTTTGATCGTGAATTTTACCCGACAGGATATAATTTTGCCCACCAGCTATATATGAAATAAGCAGCAGGAATAAAGATAATCCAAATGAACGCATTATTTAAACGATTTCATTTTTAACTGGGCAACTTCCTGTGGTGTAAGAAATCTCCATTTGCCACGGGGCAGGTTTTTCTTGGTTAATCCTGCAAAATATACACGGTCGAGTTTTAGTATTTTATAACCCAGCGATTCGAAAATACGTCGTACAATTCGGTTCTGTCCTGTATGAATCTCAATGCCAACCTGCGATTTATCATTTTCCTCGACATAGCTTATAGCGTCGGCGGTAACAAAGTCTTCATCAACCTGGATGCCCTCCACTATGCTTATCATATCTGCTTTAGTAACTGGTTTATCAAGAAATACATGGTAGATTTTCTTTTTAATATAGCTCGGGTGAGTTAATTGTTTCGTTAATTCGCCGTCGTTTGTCAAAAGTAAAACACCGGTAGTATTTTTATCGAGCCGCCCAACCGGGTAAACACGTTCTTCACATGCGTTTTTTACTAAATCAAGTACTGTTTTCTCGGCATGGCGGTCGCGAACAGTTGTAATAAAATCTTTGGGTTTATTTAAAAGGATATAGACTTTCTTTTCATTGCTCAGAAGCTTCCCTTTATAACGTACAACGTCTTTGGGCATAACTTTAGCTCCAAGCTCGGTAACTACTTCGCCATTTACAGTTATAAATCCTGCTTCGATTAGCTCGTCTGCTTCACGACGAGAACAAACGCCTGAATTAGCAATGTATTTATTTAAACGGCTTGGTTCGTCAAAGTTTTTAGGTTTCTCTTTTCCTTTATCCTTGTTGAATGTTGAGTTTTTTATACCCGCTCTTTCCGGCTTCCCCGTTGGTTTCTGATTTCTTCGTTCAGGTTTATGATATTGCTTGTTCATGTCGTTTGCTCTGGTATTAATCCTTTTTAAATTTTTGCAAAGGTAACAATTTATTTCCCATAATTCATTCGTACAGAATGGTTTTAATTTCAGCATAAAGTTTCAAATACCGATAATTTTTTTAGAATAAACACCCGGCAAGTGTTAAAGTTTTCATAAAATATTATTCATATAATATGAAATCAGTATCTTTAGTCGATTTTTCATAAATCGTCAAATAAAAAACATCTAAAATATGACATTAATAAAATCAATCTCGGGTATTCGTGGAACTATTGGCGGAAAAGCCGGCGACGGGTTAAGCCCGCTCGATACCGTGAAATTTGTATCGGCGTATGCACAGTGGATAATAAATAATACAAAAGATAAAAAAAGAAAAGTAGTTGTAGGCCGTGATGCCCGTATTTCTGGAGAAATGGTAAATCATGTTGTTGTTGGAACACTCATGGGTATGGGTATTGATGTAATAGATATTGGCCTTGCCACAACTCCCACAACAGAAATAGCAGTTACCAACGAGAAAGCACATGGGGGAATTATTCTGACTGCCAGTCATAACCCGAAGCAATGGAATGCCTTAAAGTTACTTAATTATAAAGGAGAGTTTCTTTCAGCTGCCGATGGAGAACAGATACTTGATATTGCAGAAAAAGAGAATTTTAACTTTTCCGGCGTGGATGAATTGGGCAAGGTTGAAATAAAAACCAATTACCTCGGTATTCATATTCAACAAATACTGGATTTGCCATTAGTAGATGTAAATGCAATTAAAGAAGCCCGATTCAGGATTGCCGTGGATGCTGTAAATTCTGTGGGAGGAACAGCAATTCCAGCTTTATTAAAAGCCCTTGGTGTACAGGAAGTTATTGAATTGTACTGCGAACCCAATGGAATATTTCCACACAACCCGGAACCATTACCCGAACATTTAACCGAAATATCGAAGGTGGTTAAAAATAATAAAGCACACCTGGGTTTTGTTGTTGATCCTGATGTTGATCGATTAGCAATTGTAAATGAAGATGGAACCATGTTTGGAGAAGAATATACACTTGTTGCAGTGGCCGATTACATACTGAAAAACAAACCCGGGAATACGGTTTCCAACCTGTCATCTACACGTGCATTACGAAATGTTACAGAATCGTATGGAGGTAATTATTTTGCTTCAGCCGTGGGCGAAGTGAATGTGGTGGAAAGCATGAAAAAGTACAATGCGGTGATTGGCGGTGAAGGTAACGGGGGCGTTATTTATCCTGAAATACATTATGGCCGCGATGCTTTGGTCGGAATAGCTTTGTTTTTAACTCATCTGGCTAAAACAGGCAAGAAATGTTCGCAGCTCAGGGCACAATATCCGGAATATGTAATCTCGAAAAATAAAATTGAATTAACTCCACAAATAAACGTTGACCAGATTTTAGAGTCTGTAAAAAGTAAGTTTAGTGATTTTCAGGTTGTTGATATTGACGGGGTAAAAATTGAATTTGAACATGGCTGGGTACATCTGCGAAAATCAAATACAGAACCGATTATTCGGATTTATGCCGAAAGTAAAGATATGAACAGCGCCAATGAGCTTGCAGGAAAGATAATCAGCGAAATAAGAAAAATGATATAAACAACAAATAATAATGAACCGAAAACACTACATCATTATAGCCATAGTAGCTATAGTTATCTTGGTAATGGTAATTGTAAAGCTTGGGAAAGAAAAACCCAATAATCAGCTCACTGTAAAAGCACAGAAAGGCGAATTTGAGATTCTTGTTACTACTACAGGTGAGTTACAGGCTAAAAGTTCAATTGATATAACCGGGCCAACAGAATTGGGAAATAGTCGCGAATTGCGTATTCGTGAAATAAAAATACAGGATTTGGTTCCCGAAGGAACATTGGTTGATTCCGGCCAGTATGTTGGCGATCTGGATCGCTCGGAAGTTTCAATAAGTTTAAAAGATTTAAAAGATGAACTTGAAAAAGCCGAATCGCAATTTATAAAAATCCAGCTTGATACAACCATGCAACTTCGAGATTTGCGCGATCAGTTAGTGAACCTGAAATTCGAAAGAGAAGAAAAGCAAATCGTGCTTGATCAGAGCCAGTTCGAACCCCCGGCAACAATACGACAGGCAAAAATAGATTTGGAAAAATCAGACAGAGCATTCGATCAGGCAGAAAAGAACTATTCCTTAAAAAAAGAACAAGCCAGGGCCGATATGCGTGAAGCAAGTATAAATCTTGAAAAAGCACGCAGAAAAGTTATTGAACTCGAAAATGTGATTAGTAAGTTTACAATCTTTGCTCCTTCATCCGGTATGGTAATTTATAAAAAAGAATGGAGTGGTGAGAAACGTAAGGTAGGTTCAACGATTAATCCCTGGGATTTAAGTATTGCTACTTTACCGGATTTATCGAGCATGTTATCAAAAACGTTTGTAAACGAAATTGATATCAGTAAAGTAAAGTCAGGGCAATATGTTCGAATTGGAATAGATGCTTTTCCTGAAAAGAAATACACGGGTAAAGTACTCGAGGTGGCAAACATTGGAGAACAACTGCCAAATACCGATGCCAAAGTGTTTGAAGTGCTTGTTAGTGTCGATCAGGCTGATAGTATTTTACGCCCATCGATGACTACCAGCAACCAGATAATTACTGAAGTGTTTACCGATGTTGTTTTTTTACCGCTCGAAGCAATTCATACAAACGACAGTTTAAGCTTTGTTTATACTACATCGAATAAAAAGCAAATTATTATTCCCGGAGTATCAAATGAAAATCATATAATTATAGAACAAGGCATACAGGAAAGTGAAGAAGTTTATTTATCAATTCCTGAAGAAGAAGAAAAAATGAAATATTCAGGGTTAGAACTTATTCCTGTGTTAAAAGAAAGGGAAAAACAAAAAAAACTTAATGAGCAATTGAAACAACAAAAAGCAGAAGAACGAAAAATAATGAAAGAGAATAATCGACAGAATGGGAAAAACTCGTTTAAAAAGAATTAATAAATTCAATTATGAATAATGAACATTCAATATCAAATGTTGAATGTAAAAAATATGGCAGCAGAAAACACAAGAAAATATGATTTAGAGGAACGATTAATAGGATTCGCTTTATTGGTTATTCAGATTGTAGAAATACTTCCTGATAATAAAGTAGGTAATCATATTGGTGGGCAGTTACTCCGATCGGGAACTTCCCCTGCTTTTAACTATGGTGAAGCGCAAAGTGCAGAGTCGATTAATGACTTTATTCATAAAATGAAAATATGTTTGAAAGAATTACGTGAAACAAAAATTTCATTGAAGATTATTAAAAGAAAACCTCTTCTTAAATCTGATTAAATTATTGATGAGGCATTGAAAGAATGTGACGAATTAATTGCAATTTTTGTCAAGAGTATTGATACAGCTCAAAGAAATAAAGTTGCTCATGTTAAGAAATAGGTTTAGTCCATCTACATTCAATATTGTGTGTTGGAAATTGGAAATTAATTACTATAAGAATAATGAACTTACATAAAAGAAAGAAATGATATTTGAACGATATTTCCATGATTTTGAAATTGCTTTTGAATCAATTTTAGATAATAAGCTAAAATCAAGTCTCACTGCCCTGGGTATTATTTTTGGTACAGCAGCGGTAATCAGTATGCTTGCCATTGGTAATGGGGCCCAGCAAGAAATTCTGGAACAAATTAAAATGGTTGGTGTAAATAATATTGTTATTACTCCAATTGTTGATGTTACCGAAAATGGCGAAGAATCGGATGAATCAAGCGGAGACGAATCGAAACAAAAGAAAAAATTTTCTCCCGGGTTAACACTCGAAGATGTGCAGGCCATAAAAAATGTGGTTCCCTCGGTTAAACGAATTGCCCCGGAAATTATAACCAACTCGTTTGTTGTTCAGAATGGCAAACGTGTTCCTGCAAAAGTAGTAGGTGTAAATAACGATTATTTCGATTTATACAATGTAAAACTTGAGAAAGGTACTGTATTTAACGATTACCAGGTCGATAACGGAATTCCGGTTTGTGTTATTGGGGCTAACATCAGCTCAAAAATATTTAGTGACGTTGATCCAATAAACCAGTACCTGAAGTTTGGCCACGTGTGGTTAAAAGTGATTGGTGTTCTCGAGAAAAGTGATATCAAGCTTTCCGCTTCCGAAAATGCCGGAGTAAACCTGGTTAACGACAATGTTTTTATTCCGGTACAAACCATGTTGCTTCGATATAAGAACAGGGCACTGGTAAACTCGAAAAAATTAACAGGCGGTTCGGGCTTTATGGGAGGATTCTTTTTTTCTTTTTCAGGCGGACAGGAAACAACAACATCATCCAATTACAACCAGCTCGATAAAATTGTTGTTCAGGTTGAAGAAACAGAACAGATTACAGCTACAACCGAAATACTCAGCCGCATGCTTTTACGCAGGCACATGGAAGTTAAAGACTACGAGATTACGGTACCCGAGCTTTTACTAAAACAACAACAGCGAACAAAAGATATTTTCAATATTGTACTTGGAGCCATAGCCAGCATTTCTCTTATCGTGGGGGGTATAGGCATTATGAATATCATGTATGCCACGGTAATGGAGCGTATAAAAGAAATTGGAATACGATTAGCTCTTGGAGCCAAGAAAGCAGATATTATCGCCCAGTTTTTATCCGAAGCAATCATGATAAGTGTTTCGGGTGGACTCATTGGGGTAATTTTAGGTGTAGTTCTGTCAAAGTTAATTACTAAATTTTCCGGAATATTAACAATTATTTCTCCGGGATCAATCATTATTGCTTTTGGTGTAAGTGCCATTATTGGTGTAATTTTTGGCATATCACCGGCAAAACGTGCTGCCGACAGAGACCCGATTGAATCATTAAGATATGAATAAAATTTTGTAATTTGTAATTATTACAGCTATATTAGCCAAAAATCATAATATATAGCTAACATGTATTGTGAATATGATTAAACGTCAATTAGAAGATATAATAAAGAAACGTATAAATAGTGGTAAAGCTATAATATTGCTTGGTCCAAGGCAAACAGGAAAAACTACATTGTTAAATAAAATTGCAACCGAAACAGGTGATTTTCTATTACTCGATTGCGATGAAATATTAGTTCGAGAAAAGCTTGAAGATGCTAATATTGAGAATTTAAAACAATTAATAGGTAAGCATAATCTTGTTTTTATTGATGAGGCTCAACGAGTAAAAAATATAGGTTTAAGCCTTAAAATTATTGCAGACAGAATTAAAAATGTGCAACTGCTTGTAAGTGGATCGTCTGCATTAGAATTAGCTGATCAAATAAATGAGCCACTTACTGGCAGAAAGTGGGAATATTTACTATTGCCTATAAGTTGGCAGGAGTTTTATTCTTATTTTGGATATTTAAAAACTCAACAACAATTAGAACAACGATTAATATATGGAATGTATCCTGATGTAATAAATCATTTTAGTGATGAGGAAGAATTGCTAAAACAATTAAGTAATAGTTATTTATATAAAGATTTATTGGCTTTAAAATCTATTCGAAAACCCGAATTATTACCTAAGCTTCTTCAAGCACTTGCCCTTCAATTAGGGAATGAAGTTTCTATGAATGAGTTGTCAAATCTGTTAAAAGTTAGTAAGGATACCATTGCATCTTATATTGATTTATTAGAAAAAACATTTATAATATTTCGCTTAGAACCCTTTAGCAGAAATTTAAGAAATGAAATTAGTACAAACAGAAAAATATATTTTTACGATAATGGTATTCGTAATGCTCTTATTTCAAATTACAACCCTTTAAGTATGCGGCAGGATACAGGGGCTTTATGGGAAAATTTTTTAATAAGCGAACGTAAAAAATACTTATTAAATAATCAAATATCAGCTAATATCTATTTTTGGCGTACGACACAAAAACAAGAGATTGATTATATTGAAGAAAAAGATGGAAAGATATATGCTTACGAGTTTAAATGGAATGTAAAAGCTAAAGCCAGAATCTCAAAAACATTTATACAAGCATATAGTCCGGAAATAGAAATTGTAAATAAAGAAAATTTTGAAAAATTTATAATGCTATTGTAGTCAATTGTGATATGAATAAGTATTGAATGTTATTATTTCTTTTGGTGTAGGTGCTATTATTGGTGTAATTTTTGGTATATCTCCTGCAAAACGTGCAGCCGATAGAGACCCGATTGAATCGTTGAGATACGAATAAATAAAAATTGAAAATGATTAAATATAAAATTTGTTCAGGGTTGCTTTTGATTTTAATACTTTCTGTTAGTGTAAAACTTAAAAGCCAAAATGTAATCGAAGAGCTGACATTTGAAGAAGTTATCCAGCTTGCACGTCAGCAATCGCCCGATGCCATTATGGCAAAACACAGGTTTCGTGCAAATTATTGGCAATACAGGACTTATAAAGCCGATTATTTGCCCAATCTTTCATTAGGTGCTACATTTCCTGAATTTAGCAGGGTAATTAAAAAATATCAAAATGCCGACGGAACCTATTCGTACGTTGAAGATAACGTGAATTATTCAACACTCAATTTAAATCTTAGGCAGAATGTTGGTTTTACAGGAGGACAGATTTTTGCAACATCGAACCTGGTTCGTACCGATGAATTGGGGGGCGACCGTTCGTATTCTTATTTATCTACTCCGGTAAGTATTGGATACAGTCAGCCTGTATTGTTTTACAACGAGTATCGCTGGCAAAAAAAGATAGAACCCTTAAAATACGAAGAAGCTAAAAAGAATTACATTTCATCTCTTGAAGAAGTATCGATTAAAGCTGTTAATTATTTCTTCGATTTGGCACTGGCACAACAGAATTTACAAGTTGCTAAAATCAATTATTCAAATGCCGATACCTTGTATAAAATTGCCAAAGGAAGATACAATATAGGAACAATAGCCGAAAACGAACTGATGCAGATGGAGCTGAGTTTATTGAATGCAGGCTCTTCACTCAATTCGGCAATGGTTGATCTGGAAGTGAAAAAGTTCCAGTTGCGATCATTCCTGGGGTTTAACGAACAAGTTGA
Source organism: Bacteroidetes bacterium GWB2_32_14 (assembly GCA_001768235.1). Classification (GTDB taxonomy): domain Bacteria; phylum Bacteroidota; class Bacteroidia; order Bacteroidales; family UBA12077; genus UBA12077. The sequence continues at coordinate 156,730 of MENK01000014.1, read as the reverse complement.
TTTGAAACTTATTATTCCAAAAGAAATTCCTGAATTGACCGTTCAGGTTGATCGGGCTCTGGAAATAGCGACCCGGAATAACCCGGATATTATAAGCTTTGAGCGCCAGTTGATTGAAGCACGGAGAGATGTTGCTAAGGCTCGCTCAGAAAAAGGCTTGCAGGCCGATTTGTATGCAAGTGTAGGATATACTCAACAGTCCAACGAACTTTCTTCCGTTTACATAAACCCGCAGGATCAGCAACGGGTAACCTTAGGCTTACAAATACCAATACTGGATTGGGGGTTGGGACGGGGAAAATACCGAATGGCGCAATCGAGCCAGGAAGTTGTTAAAACAACTGTAGATCAGTCTCGAACCGATTTTACCCAAAGCGTGTATTTAAATGTTATGCAGTTTAATTTACAGGACGATCAGTTGAAAATTGCTGCCAAATCCGACACCATTGCTCAACGCCGATACGATCTTACTAAACAACGGTTCTTAATAGGTAAAGTGGATGTACTCGACCTGAATGTTGCTTTATCTGAAAAAGATGTGGCAAAAATTAATTACATCTCTGCCCTTCGTCAATATTGGGCCGATTTTTATACTTTGCGTAGAATTACACTGTTCGATTTTATAAAAGATCAACCGCTGGAAACGGATTTTAAAGAACTTCTCAAATAGATTTTTTAAAAAAGAATTCATAATGCAGGATACAGCTGGCAGTAGAAGTAAGCGGGAAGTATTGAGCTTGTGTATTTCTTTGTGCGCTTAGTGGTTAAAAAAAATAAAAAGAGTGTAAAGTATAGGGGATAAAGAATGGAAAGAAAGAAGCGGCATTTGGCAGTAGCAGGAGGCAAGATACAGGATTCAGGGTTTTTAAATGAATTAAAGTTCGTAGCTCACAGCTCATAGCTCATAGCTCGCAGCTTAATTTTTTAATAATAGATACTTACCCAGAATTATATTATTCACAGGTCAAGATTAAATATTAAAAATCTTAATTCATCTTAATGAATTGAAAAAGTGTGTATATTAAAAATAATTTTATCTTTGCACTTCTATTAGATTAAAAGTTAAAAAATATATTAATATCAATAAAATAGATTGAAAAATGCAGATTAAAGGAGCTATTAAAACTGTGGCCGTATTATTGGCCGGTATATGTATTTATTACCTATCATTTACTGTGATTACACAAAATGTAGCTAAAGATGCAAAAGAATATGCGAAAGGCAATCCTGACAAAGAATATCAATATATGGATTCATTGTCAAGCGAAGTTGTTTATAACCTTGGGTTTCGTAAATACACTTTGCGTGAGTGTCAGGAAAGAGAAATCAACCTTGGCCTTGACTTAAAAGGTGGTATGAACGTTATTCTTGAGATATCGGTTGAAGATATTATCAAGGCAATGGCAAACAACAGTAAGGATACAACATTCCAAAAAGCAATCAGACTTGCTAAGGAATATCAGAAAGACAGCCGCGAAGATTTTATTACATTATTTGGGCGTGCTTTCGAAACAGTTGATCCAAATGCACGATTAGCAGCTGTATTTAATACCATTGAATTAAAAGATAAAATTGATTTCAACGCTTCAAACGAAGAAGTGCTAAAAGTTATCAGCCAGGAATCAAAAGATGCTATTGATAATTCATTCAATATTCTTCGTAGCCGTATCGACCGTTTTGGTGTTGTTCAGCCAAATATTCAAAAGCTAGAGCAGGCAGGCAGAATTATGATTGAATTACCCGGGGTTAAAGATCAGAAGCGTGTTCGCAGCCTTCTGCAAGGTTCTGCAAATCTCGAATTCTGGGAAACATATAACAATACACAGGTTTATTCATATATTCTTCAGGCAAACAACGTGATTTATGAACTTGAAAAAGCCCAGAAAGAACTTGATAAAACTGAAAATGGAAGTACTCAGCAAGAAGAAGCTAAAACAAAAGATCAGGCAGAAGAAACCAAAGATTTGTCACTGGTTGACCAGCTGGCTTCTGATTCAACGAAACAAGATACTTCAGACTTAGCGCAGTCACAGATAGCAGAAAGATATCCTCTTTTCTCTGTATTGCGTCCAAGCATCAACCCAAATACAAATGCACCTATGGAAGGTTCTGTAGTTGGTATGGCTCATTTTGGCGATACAGCTAAAGTAAACCGGTATTTAAATTTAAAACAGGTTCGTTCAGTATTCCCACGCGATATCGTTTTCATGTGGGGTGTAAAACCATACAAACATGATCCTGCAAAAAGCTATTACGAGTTACATGCTATAAAAGCTACAGGCCGCGATGGTAAAGCTCCACTCGATGGCGACGTTGTTACCGATGCACGTTCAGAATTCGACCAGAATTCAGGCGCTGCCGAAGTATCCATGTCGATGAATGCCGATGGCGCTAAAGTGTGGGCCCGTTTAACAAAAAACAATATTGGCAATTTCATTGCAATTGTTCTTGATGATTATGTTTACTCTGCACCACGTGTTAACGACGAAATTAAAGGCGGACGTTCTTCAATTTCAGGTGATTTTACTGTAAACGAAGCAAAAGACTTGGCAAACATTCTTAAATCAGGTAAATTACCTGCTCCTGCCCGTATTATCCAGGAAGAAATCGTTGGCCCTTCTTTAGGTAAAGAAGCGATTAATGCAGGATTAAATTCTTTCTTAATTGCTTTCCTTTTGGTTATGGCTTATATGATTTTCTGGTACACCCGACAAGCCGGATTAGTTGCCGATTTGGCACTTCTTGCAAACATGTTTTTTATATTTGGTGTATTGGCTTCACTTGGTGCAGTTCTTACATTGCCCGGTATTGCCGGTATCGTGTTAACTCTCGGTATGGCTGTTGATGCCAACGTGATTATATACGAACGTATCCGTGAAGAAATAACTGCCGGCAAAGGAATTAAACTGGCGGTTAAAGACGGGTTTAAAAATTCATATTCTGCAATCCTCGATGGGAACATAACCACATTGTTAACAGCTGTTATTCTTTATGTATTTGGTACCGGGCCGATTAAAGGCTTTGCTACGACTCTTATAATTGGTATTATATCCTCATTATTCACAGCTATTTTCTTAACCCGCTTGATTTTCGAGTGGTATTTAGATCGTAATAAACCAATTTCATTTGTATCAAAACTTACTGATAAAGCATTCAAAAACATTCGCTTTAAATGGATTGATAACAGAAAGTATGCTTATGTAATTTCTGGTGCTATTATAATTTTAAGTTTAGGATCATTGTTTACCCGTGGATTAAATATGGGTGTTGATTTTACCGGGGGTAGAACTTATGTGGTTCGTTTCGACCAATCGGTAACTACAAATAATGTAGCTAATTTATTAAAAGAACAATATGGACAAGCACCCGAAGTAAAAACTTTTGGAGCCGACAACCAGGTAAAAATAACTACCAAATATCGTATAAACGAAGATGATGTTGCCGTTGATGCTGATGTGGAAACCAAATTGTACGAAGGCTTAAAACCAATTTTGGGCAGCCAGGTTACTTTCGACGATTTCAATACAAATCATAAAATGAGTTCTCAAAAAGTAGGGGCAACCATTGCCGATGATATTATTTTTGGTTCATTTATCGTTATGCTTGCTGCTTTTATAGCAATGTTTATTTACATCTTTATCCGATTTAAAAACTGGTCGTATGGCTTTGGGGCTGTTGCTGCATTGATTCATGATGTTACGATTGTTTTGGGTATTTTCTCATTGTTTTGGGGAAGATTACCATTTTCTCTCGAGATTGATCAGGCATTTATAGCGGCAATTTTAACTGTTGTGGGTTACTCTGTGAACGATACAGTTATCGTGTTCGACCGTATCCGTGAAAACATCGGGTTGCACCCAAAACGAAGCAAACGTTCTGTTATGAATATGTCTATTAACGATACATTAAGCCGTACATTCAATACATCGTTTACCACACTCTTGGTTTTAATTATTATATTCCTGTTGGGTGGTGAGGTTATCCGCGGATTTGTTTTCGCACTTTTAATTGGTATTGCTGTTGGTACATATTCTTCAGTATTTGTTGCTTCTCCCGTGGTTTATGAAACTGCATATAAAAGAAAAGACAACGAAAAAGGAACTGAGAACGAAGAATAAAAATATCTTTAAGAAACCAAAAGCCCCGAAATTTCGGGGCTTTTTTGTATTTTAATGCAATGGTTTAGCTAAAGCTTCCAGGTGATTCTTAGTGTTTTTAAGTCTTTATGGCAAGAATTTCTTTTGCCACCAGAAAGTACAAACCTTGTGCAGAAATTGAATAAAAAAACAAATTTGCCGACTAAACGACATTGATATAAAATGTATATTTGTTAAAAATGATTTTCTATGATTTATCCTTTTCTGTTTATCAGTGGTTCGGAAATATTTATCGTGTTTCTTGTTATATTACTGCTTTTCGGGGCCGATAAAATTCCTGAAATAGCTAAAGCACTTGGAAAAGGAGCGAGGGAGTTTAAAAAAGCTGCCGACGAAATCAAAAAGGAAATAAACAGCCAGGGAAGCGATTTAAAGAATGACTTAAAAGACATAAAAAAAGATATTGATAAAACAAAAAACGACATATTAGGTTAAAAATATACATTATTAAGTTATATTAATTAGTGACTGCCTATAATGTCGCTAAAATAAAATGCAATGGAACACTGATAACGCTGATTTGACTGATTTTCACTGATTTAATCCGTGTATATCCGTTGCATCTGTGTCATCTGCGTTCTATTTTACAACTTAATGGATAGACAATAACAATTAACTTAAATCGAACTCACGTTAATCAAAAAAGTGATATTTATTTAATAAATTTAAAATGTTCATCAGATGATTGTTGCACAAAATATTACTAAATCATACGGCGAATTACAGGTACTAAAAGGTATTGATTTAAAAATCGGTAAAGGAGAAATCATTTCAATTGTTGGCCCCAGCGGAGCAGGTAAAACAACTTTTCTCCAGATACTTGGAACCCTTAGCAGGCCCGATTCAGGAAAAATACTTTTTGAAAACGACGAAGTAAATAAATTCAAAGACAAACAACTGGCGGCTTTTCGGAATAAAAACATCGGTTTTGTTTTTCAGTTTCATCACCTGTTGCCTGAATTTACTGCACTCGAAAATGTATGTATCCCTGCATTTATTGCTCAAACGAAAAAAGAAGAAGCAGAAGATAAAGCTCTTGAAATCATGGGTTTTTTAAACCTGAGTCACCGGGTTGATCATAAACCCAAAGAAATGTCGGGTGGCGAACAACAACGTGTTGCAGTGGCAAGAGCGTTAATTAATAATCCCTCGGTTATTTTTGCCGATGAACCTTCCGGGAATCTTGATTCGCAGAATAAGAAGGAACTGCACGAACTGTTTTTTTCTATTCGTAAAAAATACAACTCATCGTTTGTTATTGTTACCCACGACGAAGGCCTTGCAAATATGGCCGACCGTAAACTTTTAATGAAGGATGGCAGATTTATTCAATGAGTTCGTTACAGCCAGATGTTAATCAACCCGACTTAAAAGATTTTCTCGACGAAAAATTCGATAAATACAATCGTCCTGAGTTTATTGAGAGTGACCCTGTTCAGATACCTCATTTATTTTCCGATCCAAATGATATTGAGATATCAGCTTTCCTTGCTGCAACAATTGCCTGGGGGCAAAGGCCGACAATTATCAAAAACATGGCCAGGTTAATGTCTCTGATGGATAATGCGCCTCATGATTTTGTTGTTAATTGTAGCCGGCATGAACGTGAACGATTCAGGTTTTTTGTTCACAGAACATTCAATGGAACAGACTGTATCTTTTTTTTAGAATCGTTACAAAATATTTATAAAAATCATGGCGGGCTGGGAGAGTTGTTTCAGGGTATTTATCTCTATAAAAAAGAGATTAAAGAAACTTTGTCAGGGATAAGGAAAACTTTTTTCGAAATTGATCACCCCAAAAGAACAGAAAAACATTTTGCAGATGTTCTAAAAGGTGCATCAGCAAAACGTTTAAACATGTTTTTGCGATGGATGGTTCGAAACGACAAACGGGGTGTTGATTTTGGATTGTGGAATAAAATTCCCGCGTCTGCATTATATTTGCCCTTGGATGTTCATAGCGGGAATGTAGCCCGGAAGCTTGGATTATTAAAACGTAAACAAAACGACTGGCAGGCTGTTGAAGAAGTAACATCGAACCTGAGAATATTAGATGCAAACGATCCGGTAAAATACGATTTTGCATTATTTGGCTTGGGAATATTTGAAAAGTTTTAAAAATGGAAACACTTGCCTGCTGTAAGCAGGGATAACGCTGATTAAGCATATAAAATCATATATATCATATTTATCCGCGTCATCAGCGTTCTATAATAAAGGAAATTATGGCAAATACCTACTTTAAGTTTAAACAATTTACGATTCACCAGGATAAGTGTGCCATGAAAGTGGGAACCGATGGAGTATTGCTTGGCGCATGGGCGAAATGTGATGATGCAACAACGGTTTTAGATATTGGAACAGGAACCGGGTTAATTGCTCTTATGTTAGCTCAGCGATCAAATGCAATTATTGATGCTATAGAAATAGATACGGATGCCTGTATGCAGGCCAAAGAAAATTTTAAAAATTCATCGTGGAATAACAGAATAAGCCTGATAAATCAATCGTTTCAGGATTATGCAAATGAAACAGGTAAAAAATACGATTTAATTGTTTCCAATCCACCGTATTTCCAGAATTCATTACATGCTCCCGGTGAACAACGTTCAACAGCAAGGCATAATAAAGAACTTGAATTAAATGATATTCTTTCAGGAGCGTCAAAATTACTTGCCGATAAGGGTACTTTGAGTATTATTCTTCCTTATATCGAAGGGGTTTTATTTATTACCTATGCCGCAGAAGAAGGATTGTATTGTGTTCGACAAACAAATGTGTTGCCAAAACCCAAAGCAGCAACCAAACGCTTATTACTCGAATTTCAAAAAACAAAAAAAACGTTTGTTGACCAGGATTTGATCATTGAGTCAGGAAACCGCCACGAATACTCGGAAAATTATAAAGAATTGACACGGGATTTTTATTTGTTCTTATAAAACTATATTTATTTAACCGAGTAACCAGCAATTATTGTTTTACGAAGATTTTTATCCTGAAAATTGACTTCTGTGTTGATATTGAGTAACTTGCATTTGTTTTTTTAATAATTAAAAACTAACTATTATGAAAAAAATGAAATTGTTACTATCCGGAATTTTTTTAATTGTATTATTTCTTTCTTCTTGTCAATCAAAGGTTGATTTAAATAAGGAAAAAGAAGAAATAACAAATTACATTGAAAAAGCAGTGCAAGCAAACATTGAAAAAGATTTAGAGAAATGGGGTTCACTCTATGCAGATAGTTGCGTTTATCCTATAGGAGGAAAAATTGTACATCTTTCTAAGGAAGATATAAAAAAGGATTCTGAAAAGGTTTTTTCTAATCAAAAGTTTAAATATACAGAATTTAATGAGCTTGAAGAAACTATTATACATATTTCGAAAGATGCTACTATGGCTTGGTATATGGTGAATATGAGAGTTTTTTACTCAAATATAGACTCTCTTGGAAATGAGAAAATTGATAGTACTGAAATCGCATCTTTATTTATTTTAGAAAAACAAAATTCAAAATGGCTTGAGGTTACAGGCGTGAATACTTATACTCCCCAAAAATAATTCAGAAACAAAATATAATGCTGGGGTTTAATTCGCGTTTTATTGTCAATATTCTATTGTCAAAATAAAAAACCGCCAAAACAGGATTCTTCGTGTTTTGGCGGTTTTGAAATTATAACGGTTGTATTAATCCAAATCCTGTTCTTCTTCAATAAAGTCAATCCCGTATTCTTTTAATTCATTCAGAACCGGTAAATAAACATCTTTCATAATAGGAATAACAACTCCCCGTTTAGTAATTACTCCGGTAAGTAAAAGTTTTGTAGCAATAGCAACCGGAATACCAACAGTTATAGACATGGCTGTATGAACAGTATCCTGTCCTCTGACAATCAAAGATGATGTTATTCGTTTTGTTTTTCCTTTTAGTTTAAAAATAAACTCATGTTGCATTACGATTAAATCCTTATCTTCAGGGCCAAGAGCCCATTTTTCTTCGAGCAATTTCTGTAAAATCTGTGCCGGAGTGGCATTTGGTAAACCAATTTTACGTTTTTCAAAAATTCCTAACCATTCGAGTCGTTTCATGGTTTCTGATTTTAAATCGATACCCACATATTTGGCCAGCTTTTGCTCAACAGTATCTTTCTCGTCAAATGGAAGGAAACTGTTGGTAAAATCTCTGTAAGTCATGTTCTCTGAGTTCTCAACAACATAGGTATCGTCTGTTGCCCCAAGTTGAACAAATACATTCCAGCCGGCACAATACCCGGGGCGACGTAATGTTCCTCTTAAAAGTGTTTGAATGTTTTGTAAATCATAAACTTCACGGTAGCTCAATGAATCGCGGTTTGGGTACATTTCAAAATCACCTAAATCCAATACCGACATTTTTTCTGAACGGGTGAATAATTTATGATAAGGAATAAATTTAAGCTGGCCATGGTCAATGTATTGAGCAACCGATTGACCGGCAACAACCACGTTTCTTGGGTTCCATGTGAATTTGTAGTTCCAGGGGTTGTTGTCATATTCCGGGGCAACCAAACCCCCTGTGCTCGATTTAAATGAAATCAATTCGCCTCCTTTTGCTTTTATCTCATCAATCACTTTCATGGCCGACATGTGGTCAATTCCCGGGTCAACACCAATTTCGTTTAATAACAAGATATTCTTAGCAAGAGCCTGGTCGTGCATTGCTTTTATCTCTTTCGATACATACGATGCAGTTACCATGTGTTTGCCGAACTCAACACATTTTTCAGCTGCAAGGTAATGAAATCGTGCAGGTAACATGGAAATAACAACATCTGCTTTTTGAATTTCTTCGTGACGTTGCTTTTCGTTAAATATATCAAATTCAAATGCTTCCCCGTTTTTGTGATTTGCAATTTTTCGTTTTGCAACTTCTAACGACATGTCTCCAACTCGTACTTTCCAGTTGTATTGTTCAGAATGATCCAGCATGTACTTTATCATGCTTGATGAGGATAATCCTGCTCCCAGAATTAATATCTTTTTCATATCAATAAGTTTAATTTATTTCGATGCGCTAATGTATAATTATTTTTTTCCAAGAAAAATGGTTTTTAGCATACTTTTAAAATATTTATTCGCTTGTTAAAAAAACAAAACGTATTCATTTTAATTAATGATGGATTAATTCTATTTTTGTTGATATTGAGAAATTGAATAATGATGCAGGAACCTACAGTAGAACAGAAATACGCCGAAACACCATTAATGAAACAATATTATGAGATCAAGAGGAAACATCCTGATGCCATTTTGTTGTTCCGGGTTGGAGATTTTTACGAAACTTTTGGTGAAGACGCAATAAAAGCATCTGAGATACTTGGAATTACATTAACCCGAAGGGCAAATGGTTCGGCTTCGTTTGTAGAACTTGCCGGAGTTCCTTATCATGCTATCGACACGTATTTACCTAAGTTAGTAAGAGCCGGGCAGCGTGTAGCTATTTGCGAACAACTCGAAGACCCCAAAAAAACAAAAAACATTGTCAAACGAGGCGTTACAGAACTCGTAACCCCGGGTGTTTCGCTTAATGATAATGTGCTTGAACATCGTGAAAATAATTTCCTGGCATCGGTACATCTCGAAAAAAATATTGCAGGAGTATCTTTTCTTGATATTTCTACCGGCGAGTTTTTTACTGCCGAGGGTAGCTTCGAGTATATCGACAAATTGTTAAATAGCTTTCGCCCCAAAGAAGTACTGTGCGAAAGAAGCAAGCAACAGCAATTTAAAGAACTTTTTGGAGAAAAGTTTTATCTCTATAAACTCGACGACTGGGTATTTACCGAAGAAAATACTACAGAAAAACTACTTAAAAAATTTCAAACAGCCTCATTAAAAGGATTTGGCGTTCATAATTTACAATATGGTATTATTGCTGCAGGAGCCATTTTGCAATATCTCGAATTAACACATCACGATAAAACACAACACATATCATCGCTTTCGAGAATAGAAGAAGAACATTACGTGTGGCTCGATAAATTTACTATTCGTAATCTTGAATTGTTTTATTCTATAAACGAGGGAGCAAAAACCTTAATTGATGTTATCGATCGTACCCTATCTCCAATGGGAGCAAGGATGCTTAAACGCTGGGTAGCACTTCCGCTGAAAGAAGAAAAACCAATTAAGGAACGGCATGATGTGGTTGAACACCTTATTAAAAATAATGATTTCAGGGATTTGCTTTCAGAACATGTTAAAAATATTGGTGATTTGGAGCGAATTATTTCTAAGGTAGCTACAGGAAGGGTAAATCCTCGTGAAGTGGTTCAGCTCAAAATAGCCTTAACAGCTATTCAACCTATAAAACAAGCATGCCTTGAGTCGGGAGATGCCGCGCTAACAAAAATTGGCGATCAGTTAAATCCTTGTTTTGCTATTCGCGACAGAATTGAAAAAGAACTTCTTCCTGATCCTTCGGTATTGCTTAGCAAAGGGAATTTTATGGCAAACGGAATATCAGCAGAACTTGATGAGTACCGAAAGCTTGCATATTCAGGTAAAGATTACCTTGCCCAGATTCAGCAACGAGAGATTGAGCGAACAGGAATTGCCTCGTTAAAAATAAGTTTTAATAATGTATTCGGTTATTATATTGAAGTACGAAATACGCATAAGGACAAGGTACCCGCTGAATGGATTCGAAAACAAACCCTGGTAAGTGCCGAAAGATACATTACCGAAGAGCTTAAAGAATACGAAACAAAGATTCTGGGTGCTGAAGAAAAAGCTCTTGAGCTCGAAAATCAGCTGTTCTTGGATCTTGTTGCAAGTCTCTCTGATTATATTCCTGCAATCCAGTTAAATGCATCGCTAATTGCAAAACTCGACTGTCTGTTATCTTTTGCAGTTGTTGCAGAAGCAAATAATTATTTTCGCCCCGAGATTAATAATACCGATATTATTAATATCAGGGATGGCAGGCACCCGGTTATTGAAAAGATGCTGCCCATTGATGAACCGTATATTTCCAACGATATTTTACTCGATAACGACCAGCAACAAATCATTATGATTACCGGACCGAATATGTCAGGGAAATCGGCATTGTTACGTCAAACGGCTTTAATTGTGCTACTTGCTCAGATTGGGAGTTATGTACCGGCAGCTTCTGCTAAAATAGGCCTGGTTGATAAAATTTTTACCCGTGTTGGTGCTTCAGATAATATATCGTTGGGCGAATCAACCTTTATGGTAGAGATGCACGAAGCTGCAAGCATCCTGAATAATTTATCACATCGAAGCCTGATTTTATTGGATGAGATTGGTCGTGGAACAAGTACATACGATGGCATTTCCATTGCCTGGGCTATGGCTGAATACATACATGAACATCCTACTGCAAAAGCAAAAACCCTTTTTGCAACCCATTACCACGAATTAAATGAAATGGAGAAATCATTTGTCCGAATTAAAAATTATAATGTGTCGATTAAAGAGCTCGATAATAAAGTGATATTTCTTCGGAAATTGAAAAGGGGCGGGAGCGAACACAGTTTTGGTATTCATGTGGCACAAATGGCCGGTATGCCAAAAAGCGTTGTAAACAGGGCGAACGAAATTTTAAAAGATCTCGAGAAATCAGGACAGAAAGATTCTTTAGCAAAACCTGTAGGTGAAATTGCTCAACATCGCGAAGGATACCAGACAACGATTTTCCAGTTAGACGATCCGGTACTCAAACAAATTCGGGATGAAATTAAGAAACTGGATATAAATAATCTCACTCCGGTTGAAGCCCTGAATAAACTGAATGATATTAAGCGACATATAGGATTGTAGTAAAAATCAAAAAAAATAAGAACATTTTTTGAATATTATTTTTTGCGAAACAAAAATTTTAGATATATTTGCAGTCGCAAAATGCGAGAATAGCTCAGTTGGTAGAGCACGACCTTGCCAAGGTCGGGGTCGCGAGTTCGAGTCTCGTTTCTCGCTCTTTTTTATTACTAATGCCCAGGTGGTGGAATTGGTAGACACGCAGGACTTAAAATCCTGTGGCCATTATGGCTGTGCGGGTTCAAGTCCCGCCCCGGGTACAAAAAACCGATGAGTAATCATCGGTTTTTTGTTTTTTCTCTAATCTCCAATTTTTTCATTCCAAACCAAAGCAGCAGCGCCGAGAATAGCAGCATCGTTTTCGGGCAATGAGGATGGTTTTATTTCTACTTTGTTTTTATAAATTACAAGCAGGTAATCTTCCATGTAGGTTTTTGTTGGTTTAAAAATAAGATCTCCTGCATTGGCCAATCCGCCGAATAAGAAAATTGCTTCAGGGCTTGTTATGGCAACAGTATTTGCAAGCATTAATCCTAACATTTTTGCTGTAAAATCAAATGCTCTTAGTGCAATTGGATCATTTTCGAGAGCTGCTTTATATATTTTTTCTGATGTAATTTCATCGATGTTAAATTTCCTTAATACACTTGGTTCGTCTGTGCTTTCAAGTGATTCTCTTACAGTTTTTACTATTCCGGTTGCCGAAGCGTAAGTTTCGAGGCAGCCTTTTCTTCCACAACCGCATAAACGCCCATTGGGGTCAACAATAGCATGGCCAAGTTCGCCGGCAAAGCCATCGTGCCCTAATATAAGCTGACCGTTTGCAAAAAAACCACTACCTAAACCGGTTCCAAGAGTTACCATAAAGAAATCATTCATGTTTTTTGCACCGCCGTAGATTTTCTCTCCCATTGCAGCTGCATTGGCATCGTTAGTTAAATAGGTGGGAACACAAATTTTTTCTCTCAATAAATCGGCCAGTGGAATAATACCTTTCCATCTCAAATTTGGAGCAAACTCGATGGTTCCTTTGTAATAATTACCATTGGGAGCACCAATCCCAACGCCGATAAGCTTAAAATCGGTTTTACTTAATCCTTTTAAAGAATGATTTATTCGGGCAGATAAATAATCCACGAAATCAGTTACTTGTTCAAAATCTTTTATGGGGAACGATTCTTTAAGTTTTACCAAACCATCTTCGGTTACTAATCCGTACGAAACGTTTGTCCCACCTATATCTATTCCTATTGCTAATCGTTGCATGGTGTTTTGATTTATACGACTTTAAAATTGCGAAAAAAACAACTTATTGCAAAGTTTTCCTTGGTATATATCCTTTCCAGCCATAATACATCAGGTAAATGTAGCAGAAAATCGGTACAAAGTAAGATAAATGGTACCCGTTCAATGCATCGGCAACTGCTCCCTGTAAAACAGGAATAATGGCTCCGCCTAAAATCATCATAACCAGTAAGGATGAGCCCTGAGCAGTATTTTTTTCCAAATCTTTTATGGCTAATGTAAAAATATTCGACCACATGATAGAATTAAATAAGCCGATACCAATAATTGTCCATAATGCAACAGCTCCATCACTCACCAATGTTGTTGCCAGCAATCCGATAACAATGAATGCAAATATTGCCAGAGTTCTGCCGGGCAATGATTTCCCTATTATAAAGCCGATGTAGTTTAATGCTAAGAAAATAAGAAAAGGTGTTATTCTGCTAAATTCAAATTGAGAACCACTCTCTAAATAAATAACACCGTAGATTAAAAAGAATGTAAGTATAGATGTGGCCAGCATAAGCAGGTATTTTTTTATTTTCTGGATATCGCTTAATGAAATAGCTCCCAAAAACCTGCCAATCATAGCGCCACCCCAATAAAAAGCAAGAAAATTCTTAGCTTCCATTTCGGGATAAGCCAATAATTCACCTGCATAGTTAATAAATGAGCTGCCAATGCTAACCTCGGCTCCAACATACATGAAAATAGCAATCATGCCCAAAACCAAGTGCCTGTGTCCTAATGCGCCTGCACCTTTTTCTATATTTGATGAGCTGGTAAAACGTGGAAGATGAGTAAATCTGAACAATACAGCCAATGACAGGAAAACCCCCGCAAAAATCAAATAGGGTAATTGAACTCCTAATGCAGATAAAGGCTCACCACTATCGGTTAAAACAGGAATTCCGTTCTGGTTAATCAAAGGTGTTCCCATTTTTGCAAAATAGTGGAATACAAGATACCCGCCAATAATAGGAGCTATGGTTGTTCCAAGCGAGTTAAATGCCTGCGACAGGTTTAACCTGCTTGATGCGGTTTCTGGAGGCCCTAATAAGGCAACATACGGATTAGCTGCAATTTGTAACAGTGTAAACCCGAGTGCAAGAATAAACAATGCACCAAGGAATAACCCGAAAATCTGGAGTTCTGCTGCCGGATAAAATAACAAACAGGCAAAAGCTGAAATAACTAATCCCCAGATAATCCCATTTTTATACCCAATTCTTGATATAGGGTCGCCTTTGCGGGCCGAAACAATAAAATAAATGAGCGAACCCACGAAGTAAGCGGTAAAAAATGCAAACTGAACCATCATGGATTGAAAGCGGTCGAGTTCGAACATCTTTCTGAAAAAGGGAATTAAAATATCGTTCATGCAGGTAATAAATCCCCACATAAAAAATAAACTGGTAAGCACAATAAGTGCACTGGTGTAATTTTTCCTGCCTGCCGGCAAGGCTGGTTTCTGATCAGTCATTTTAGATTATTTTATAGTTATTTCATCTGTAAATATAAACAATTCGTTGCCACGTCCTTTATGCCATTCGGGACACATAATGTTACTTTTTCCAACAACTTTAATATACCTTGTTTTTAAAGGATATATTTTTAAAGTAAAGTCTTTAATAATTACTTCCCAATTATTTTCATCAATAGTATTATCAACTTTTCCGATTAGCTTAAAGTTTTCTCCATCTTCAGATGAATAATATTCAACATAGGCAGGCATAAATATCCATGAGTTCACATCTTGTAAAAAGTTAACTGACAGGTATGAAATCCAAGTTGGTTTACCCAGGTCAACTACAGCATCTAAATCAACACCATTGTATCCATGCCATGAACCCAGCCGGAAGTCAATATTTCCATAAATCCCGTCGATTAATGTGGAATCTGAATTACCAGTATATTGACGATGCGGCCTGTTTTTAAGTATTATACTTCTGCCTTCGGGGAATTTAACCATATTAAGTTCAACAACATTACTGGCAGGCCTTTCATTAGCAATGGCAAAATAATTGATGGTTGTTGTTTTGTCAATAAAAATGGGTGATGTATATAAAATGGATTGAGTTGTCGGGGTTTCCCCGTTTAAGGTGTAAAATATTTTTGCATCAGGCACATTCGAGTAAAATTCTATGTTGGTACTCTTGTTAAAACTTCTCGATTTAGCATTCGTGAAAGGTACTGGCATTATTCGTTGTTCAGATATTGATGAAACAGGAATATCATCATTACTTGAACCCCATATATTGGGTTTATCTCCCATGACAAAAACCAATTCACCGCCATTCATAATGGTTTCGTGCTTTAAATAGGATTTTGTATATGCTTCTCCATTCAATGTTGCAGACTGGATGTAAATATTTTTATCAGAGATATTCTCAGCTTTTATCAAAAATGATTTTCCGCCTGCCCGACTTCCTCCGGCAGTTAAACCGTCAGGCAGGTTTTCAAGATTTATTCGGGCTTCTTTTAAAACCGGGCTTCCAATTACATAAATACCAGATGCCGGGGTAACAGGATAAAAACCCATTGAGCTTAATACATACCATGCTGACATCTGCCCACAATCTTCATTTCCTATAAGTCCTTCAGGATTTGTTGAATACATCTCATTCATTATTTTGCGGACCATTTCCTGGGTTTTCCAGGGTTGATTAACATAGTTGTATAAATAGGCCATATGATGGCTTGGTTCGTTGCCATGTGCGTATTGTCCAATTAATCCCGTAATATCAACCTGGTGGCGTCCTGATGTTTGGTTGCTTGTTGAGAAAAGCTCATCAAGCTTTATTGAAAACTTTTCTTTTCCACCCATTAAATCTATTAATCCGGAGACATCCTGTGGAACATAAAATGAATATTGCCACGAATTGGCTTCGGTGTAATTAAAATCAACTTCTGTAGGATCGAACGGGTATTTCCATGCTCCAAAAAGTTTGGCACGCATAAATCCTGTCGATGGGTCATACAGGTTTTTAAACGACTGTGCCCGTTTTAAGAAATTGGAATAATCGGTTTCTTTGCCCATGGTTTTTGCCATTTGTGCTATACACCAATCATCGTAAGCATATTCGAGAGTTTTAGAAACCGATTCAGATTCCTTATCGGCAGGTATAAACCCGTATTTTTTATAGCTTTCCAATCCAAGCCAATCGAGCATTGCACTATGTTTCATTGCTTCAAAAGCCAGTTCGGTGTCGTAATTCCTTATTCCTTTTAAATAAGCGTCGGCAATAACAGGAATAGAGTGATATCCAATCATACAACCTGTGTAATTGCCTGCAAGTTCCCAAATTGGTATTCTGCCACCATTTTTATACTGATTTATAAAAGTCCTGATAAAATCATTTGTTCTGGTTTGGTCAATAATAGTGTATAGTGGATGTGTTGCCCTGTAAGTATCCCACAAAGAGAAAACAGTGTAATTGGTAAAATCTTCTGCTTTATGAACCTGCAAATCCATTCCGCGATATTGCCCATCAATATCCATGAACAGGTTGGGGACTACCATCGAGTGATAGAGTGCCGTATAAAATATCGTTTTATTTTTTTTATCAGATTTTATATTGATTTTACTCAACTCCTTATTCCATGTATCGTAAGCAGATTTTTTTATTGTTTCGAAGTCCCAATCAGGAATTTCTGATTCCAGGTTTTTTCTGGCTCCTTCGCAGCTTACTGCTGAAATCCCCACTTTTATTAAAAGTTCTTTTTTTCTGATTTGTCCAAAATCAATTCCTGCTTTAATGTTTTTGCCTGATGCTTCCTGTAGGTCGGATTTAATAATATCATTAACAGCAAGATTCAGGGATTTAATGGGTTGGCTGAAACGAGCAACAAAATAAACATGTTGATCTTTTGCCCATGAACGTGAACGGCGCATACCTTCTATCTCGTATTCATTAATTTGTTTTAATGATGATTCCAGAACCTCGTCTCTATGTGTAAGATCGATAGTTACAAAGGCATTTTTACTTCCTGGGAAAATATATTTGTGAAACCCAACACGATTGCTGGCCGTAAGTTCAACAAAAATGCCATAATCGTCGAGTTTTACTTTATAAAACCCGGGTTTTGCATATTCTGTTTTTTTGCTGAATCGAGAACTGTAGCCTTTTTCAATAGTATCGTTGTACCCATTCTTCAGATAAAATTTGTCGGTAGCAGGCATGAATAAAATGTCGCAATAGTCGGGAACGCCTGTACCACTTAAATGTGTATGTGAAAAACCGTAGATTATTGAATCTGTATAATGATAACCCGAACAGCCATCCCAGCCTTCGAGCCGGGTATCAGGACTTAGCTGAACCATTCCGAAAGGCATGGTTGCTCCGGGATAAGTATGCCCATGGCCACCTGTACCAATAAATGGATCGACATAATCTGCAGGATTATTGTTTTGGCACGAATAGCAGAATACGGCTATTAAACTGATAAGGACAATTATTTTTTTCATTATAACTTATTTAGATTTTGCTAAAACTCTATTCAAACAATTATATTTCAATTCTTTATTAATTTTAATTTTTTTATTACTACACTCGAAAACAATTTTTTTAGGTATTCCCGGAATTACATCAAAGAAATTATCTGTAAAAAAGCCATCAAAAGGCAAATCAAGATATATATTTTTAATAAGATTCTTTGTTGTTAAAGTAATTTCATAACCATTGTCGATTCTTGCTACCAGGTATTCAAAATCGGAATTTTCGAGTAATAAATCTTTTGGTTTTTCAAAATATACTACTCTTGTTGCAAGAATCTTATTGTTGTTAATTAATTCGATATAAAGAAGATGTTTATTTTTTAGTTTCCCGTTTAAAAGTTCCTTGATTGAAGTTTTAAAAACTTTTTGACTCTGGTTACTTTCTATGTTAAAATTGAGTTTCCATTCCTGAGTTCTCGTTCCATTAAAATCTATAAGGTTTAACAGGAGTTCTCCCTGGAAACTTTTTAAACTATCAGAAACAACAGTAATTTCAAGCGAATCATTAAATAAATATGGGGAAATAAGGATGTTTTTAAAATCTTCCCTTGCAAAATAATGTAAAGCTTTCCATTGGCCGGAATAGTCGATGCCCGACCACGAAATGGCCGGCCAGCAATCGTTTAATTGCCAGTACAAGCTGCCCGTGCAAAAGGGTTTTGCTCTTCGTTGTGAGAGAATACCTGTTCGTATTCCTTCAGCCTGCAACAGTTGACTTACATAAACAAAATCTGAGAAATTATCAGGAACAGGGTAATAATTCTGCATATATTGTTTGATTTTTTCATTCCCTTTTGGATGTTTCTGATGTGCCAGTATGATTTCAGAATCGATGGTTCTAAATTCTGAAGAGTCAAACATTTCAATAGTTTTTATCGATGGGAACGCCTGAAAACCAAATTCACTCATAAATCTTCCTGTAACTTTATTGTACCAATCAAAATCGTATCCATCGTGCCAAACATACCAGTAATGATTATCGCCTTCGAAGCTGCTTCGTGAATTTCCCCTGCCAAATACCGGTGATGATGGTGTATAAGGAATATCTGGACTATTTTTATGAACGATTTCAGGTAAAATCGAATGAAACAATTTCTGGTAATTATTCCATATTTCTGTAGAATCTTGCTTGGAGTAACTTCGCGTCCATCCCCAGTTGTGCCACGCTTCGTTAATTTCATTATTGCCACACCAAACAGTTATTGATGGATGGTTGCTTAACCGGTTTACCTGGTATTCTGCTTCTTTTTTTACATTATCAAGAAAAGTGCTATCGCCCGGATACATGGCGTTAGCAAACATAAAATCCTGCCAGACCATGATTCCTAAACTATCACATAAATCATAAAAAATATCTTTTTCGTAAATACCACCACCCCAAACCCTAAGCATGTTCATGTTGGCTTTTAAGGCATCAGAAATTATTTTATTGTAACCTGAATCTTTTACTGTTCCCGGAAATGAACTTTGTGGGACATAATTAGCTCCCTTCATAAATACCGGAACACCATTTAATTTAAAATAAAATGATTCGCCCGTATCATCTTTTTCCCTTACTAATTTTATTGTTCGTAACCCCAGGGAAATGCTTTTTGAATCAATCAATTTGTTGTTGTTCGAAAGCTGAATATTTAATTTGTATAAAAAAGGTTCACCCAGGTTATGCACCCACCACAGTTTGGGTTTATTTATTTCGAATGGTAAAGAGTAAAAGTGTCTTCCTTTTTTTATGGCAATATCCTTGAATGTTTTTCTTAAAAAATAATTTCGTCCTTTAATTTTTATTCTTGCTTTAAAATCAATATCCGACTGTATTTCGAGTTGTAATGTAACGAATGCAATTTCAGCATTTAATGTGTCAATAGTTGATTTAATATCACGGATTATGGCTGTATTCCATCGTTTCAATTTCACATCCTGCCAAATACCGGCAGAAACGTATGCCGGAGCCCAATCCCATCCATATTGATAAGCAGCTTTCCTGGTAAATGTTCTTGTTCCACCAGGGAGTTCGTAAAGCAATAGCTGGTGTTTCTTCTTTTCTTCTTTTAAAGCTGATTTTAAATTTACAACCAATGAGTTTGTATCCTTTAGGTTTTCAATATCGATTTCTTTTTGCCACGGAATAAACATGTTATCCGCTGAAAAAAGGCATGAATCATTTAAATATACATCTGCATACGTGTCTAATCCATCAAAAATAAGTTCAACATGTTCGTTTTGCTGAATATATTTTGGTTTTTCGAAATTTGTTCTGTAAACCCAATCACAGGTATCAATCCAATGAAGTTTTTGTTCGTTTTTTTCAAAATAAGGATCCGGAATTAAATTGTTTTTGAAAAGATCGGAATGAATACTTCCGGGAACTTGTGCCGGATACCATTGATTGGACAAATTGTTTTTAAACTCCCAGTTTTCGATTAAGGTAATTGTCTTTTTCTGATTGTTTTGACAGGAAACAAAGATAGCAAAAGCAGCAAAAATCAGTAGTTTTAAACGGTTAATCTCAATTCTCATCATGTTTTTATTGCAAAAAAAGAAAGCTAAATATAAAGAATTAAAATAATTTCAAGCCCGAAAATTGAAGTGAATTTGAATATTTTGTTTTGGCAAAGTATTTGATTCATGTTTTTTATTCAAATACTTCTTAATTGGGGAATGATTTTATATTTTTAGTCAGAATTTAAATTTGCTTGTTATGAAACGAAAAAGGATGATTGCTTTACTTGTTATTTTTCAGATTTTTTTTGCTTTTCACACTGTTTTTGCCGATAAAAATGTGAAAGAAATAAAAATGACAGAGATTAAAGGAATGGCCATTGGAGGCGATAACGAATCCATTGAACAGGTTACCCAGCGGGCAATAAATGAAGCAAAAACGGAAGCTTTAAAGTTAGCAGGTATAGAAGAGAATATTGCATCGTACACCGATTATTTTCAGAAAGAAGATAAAGGTTCTTATGAAGATGTATTCACCTCTGATTTTCTATCTGATATTCGTGGTGCAGTTAAAAATATTGAGATAACTAATACTAAAAAATCATTCGATGAAATTGGGCATTTAAAGGTTGAAGTTATCATCAATTGCACGGTTGTAAAATACTTAACCGAAAAAGATATTGCTTTCGATGCCTGGGTTGACGGTGTTGGTATGTTTTATCCCAGCGAAACAAACCTGGTGTTCAAGGTAAAACCATCGAAAGATGCTTATGTGAAAATCTTTATCCTTAGCGAAACTGAAGCTTTTCAATTGTTTCCCAGTGATTACGAAGCTTCTTATCTGCTTAATGCAAATACACAATACAACTTTCCATCAGAAACAATGGATTACACGCTCTATACCGAAAAAAAATCAGAAATTCACCGTATGATCATGGTATTTATGAAAGAAGATATTCCTTATACCAGCGATGTGGAATATAAGAAAATTATCGACTGGATTTTCTCAATTCCGCCTGATATGCGAGTAATTAAATCATTCGGGTTTAGTGTGGTAAATGAGGAAAAAATGAAAGAATAGCTGGTGGATAGTACTCTGTGAATAGTGAATAATCTCCAAGTCACTACTCACTAATTTTTCTAATCAGGGTAAGTCCATCGCGTAAAGGAAGAATTACTTTTTCCACGCGGGTATCGTTTTTCAGGAAATCATTAAAATCGAAAATTCCTTTGGTGTATTCATCGTCTGGAGATTCCATTTCAACTACTTTTCCACTCCAAAGTACATTGTCGGCCAGAATAAATCCCCCGGGTTTTATATACCCTAAAACCAGATTGTAATAATCCATATATTCACGTTTATCACCATCAATAAATGCCAGATCGAACATTTCATTCAACGAAGGAATTATTTCCAATGCATTACCAAAATGAATCATGATTTTATCTCGCAGTCCTGATTTTTCAACGTATCTCGAAATGATTTCTTCAAGCTCGTCGTTTATTTCTATGGTATGTAAAATACCATTTTCTTTTAGCCCTTTAGCCATGCAGATAGCTGAATATCCCGTGTAAGTGCCAATCTCAAGGATTTTCTCTGGACGAATCATCTTGCTTATCATTTCAAGAATTTTACCTTGCAAGTGTCCTGAAAGCATCCGGGGGCGAAGAATTTTCAGATTCGTTTCACGGTTAAGCTCAGCCAAAACGGGGTCTTCTGCGTCAGAATGATTCAGAATGTATTCTTCAATGTTGAAATAAAAATCAGACATTTCAGGCACTTATTATTTATAAATTAACATCGACATGTTGTCAATATCCAGGATTTCGTTTGCTATTTTCTGAATATCATCAATGGTTATTGACTCAATTTTTGTTCGAATCTCTTCCAGGCTATCTACTTTGTTAAAAAGCAAAAAGCTTTTACCCATAGACAACATCAGGTTGGCGCTATTTTCCGAATTAATTGCAATCTGGCCAAATATCTGTTTTTTTGCTTTTCTAAGTTGTACAATTCCCAACTTTTTATTTCGAAGTAAATCAAACTCTTTCTTTACAAGCGATAAGCTTTTATCAACATTGTTTTTATCGGTTCCAAAATAAATAGAGAAAATACCTGTATCACTATAGGGAGTATAGTTTGATTCAATATAATAAACATAACCGTATTTTTCACGAAGAACGAGACTTAAACGTGAATTTAATCCCGGGCCACCAAGCATGTTGTCGAGTAAAGTAAGTCCGACCTTTTTGGGATCGTGAACATTGTATGCCAGGTTACCAATAATAAAGTGTGTTTGATGTGTTTTTTTGTGCAGGGTTTTTATTTCGGGTAAATAATTGTTGATTAATGCACGTTTTTTTGTTCGTGGATTTGATGCTATTTGGCCAAAATATTTTTCGGCAAGTTTCTTAAACTTTTCGAACGAAATGTTACCAATTGAACAAAGTACCATCTCGTTAGTGTGGTAATTGTTTTTAATAAACGATTCGACATCATTTTTGGTAAATCTTCTTAAATCTTTAGGATTTCCCAGGATATTTTTACCCAATGGCTGGTTTCTGAATACCAGTTCTTCGAATTCATCAAAAATAAGCTCTGCAGGGTCGTCTTTATAGGATTTTATTTCTTCAATAATGACTTCTTTTTCGCGGTCAATTTCTTTTTGTGGAAATACAGAGTTAAAAGTGATATCCCAAATGAGCTCTATAGCCCGTTCGTAATCGTTTTTTAAGAATGAAGTATGTATAGCTGTCTCTTCTTTTGAAGTATAAGCATTAATTTCGCCTCCGACATCTTCCATACGACTGAGAATATGATATGCTTTACGTTTTTTTGTACCTTTAAATATGGCGTGTTCAATAAAGTGAGCCATGCCATGTTCATGTTCGTGCTCATCGCGCGAACCTGCATTAATGAGTAAACCGCAATGTGCAACATGCGATAAAGTATGTAAATGTATTATGCGTATCCCGTTATTGAGAGTAAAACTTTGATAATTCATTTTAAATTATATATGAGAGCAAAAATATAAAATTCTATACATCAAACTAATAAATAGATCGTTAAAGTGAGTTTTTGAGATTTTTTAAAAATTGAGTAAAAATATTTTGTAAACGAATTTTTTCAATTATATTTGCAACCGCCAATGAGCATTCGGTACCATAGCTCAGTTGGTAGAGCAACGGACTGAAAATCCGTGTGTCCCTGGTTCAATTCCAGGTGGTACCACAAAAAAGCCGCCATCTTTTAATGGGCGGCTTTTTCCTTTTCGCGTAGTATGGCTTTCAATATCGCCTGGATTATGTGAGTTTTTCGAAAAAGTGTTAAAATCCGTCCCAAAAACGACTTAAACTTTTTGCTATGAATAAACTTACTGTTTACTTAAAAGATTACCAGAAATCAGACAAAACATCTGCGGTGTACATTTACACTCACCTGATGAACGAGAAGGTACGTTTTAATACGGGTGTTTCGGTTAATCCAGATAATTGGGATCCCATTAAAAAAAGAATTAAGGGTACTTCGAAAACGGTTAAAGACGATAACCTGATTATCGACAATTGCAAAAAGCGAATTACCGATGCTTTTGTTCGTTACCGGTTGCAAGGGAAAGAGCTTACTCCTGATCTGCTCCGGAAGGAATATAAAATTCCATCTACTTACATCGACTTTTACGACTTCGTGGAAAAAACAATCCTGGAACAAAAAGGAATTCTTTCGCCAAACACCATCGCCATGCACGAATCGGTACTAAATAAATTAAAGTTATATAAAAAACAACTCATGTTTAGCGAGATCTCCGTGGAGATGATTAATGATTATAAAAAGTATCTTAAACTCAGGCTTGATAATAAAGAAAACACGATACAGAAAAATATGGCCGTGTTTAAATCGTACATTAATATTGCCATTCGCAAAAAGATTATAACAGAAAACCCGTTTGATCACATTAAAATTAAACGCATAAATCCCGATCGTATTTATCTTGATCCGGAAGAGCTCGATAAGTTAATTGAGTTATACCGCAAAAACACACTTACACCAAACCACCAACGGGTATTAAGGTATTATTTGTTTGCCTGTTTCACGGGCCTACGCGTGAGCGACCTGAAAAGAATTACACACGACGATATTGTTAATAATACCCTTGTATTTCATGCTTATAAGACAAAATCGAAAGTAATTAAGATCCCGTTAAAAGAACCGGCATTAATATTAATTAAAAATGCAGCTCCATTGCGGACGGTTGGTTTTATTTTCGATACTTATTCCGACCAGGTAACAAACCGCCATTTAAAAAAGATTGCAACCGCTGCTGGTATTGATAAGGAAATATCTTCGCATAGCGCCAGGCATACTTTTGCAACTCTTTTCTTGCGTAAAACAAAAAACATTGCGGTATTGCAAAAGCTTCTCGGCCATACCAACATAAGCGAAACTATGATATACGCGCACGTGCTGGGCGAAGATGTTGAAAAAGAAATGGAAGTTTTTAATGATTTTAAAATTTAATTATTTTCAATTTTTCCCCACCTGTTTTTCATTGTTTCTACCAGGTCGTCGTTGGCTTCTTTGTCTATAACAAAAAAGAATGTATTAACGGCTTCGGCTAATTTAATAAAACTATCGAGCGTGGGCGGGTATCTGCCCATTAACATGCGTGAAACATTATTTGCCGAGAATCCTGTTTTTTCGGCAATTTCTGCATGTGTTATTCCTTTTTCGGCTGCTAGTTTTCGTAAGTATTGGCACAACATGCGCCTTGCTTCTTTGTATTTTTCTTCTGTTTCCATTTTATATTTCTTTTGAGTTTGAAAATTCTTTATCCTTAAATAGCTCTGCCAAACCTGATATTTGTTTTAACCTGAGCAATTCGTCTGCATCCATGCCTATGTGTCTAATAATCCACGCATCGCTCATTCCACTTTTGGTAAGTTCACTAATAATATTTACCATTAAATCAATATCGTGGCTGCCACGTGCCCGATTGTGACGTATAGTTGATGCCATGCGGTTTGAAACATCGCGTTTATCTTCTCTGGATAATGTAATAGGAATTCGATTAAACGTTGAATCGCTAATGTTTTTATTGCTCTTTTCTGCTTTTCGTCTATGAAACCCATCAATTATAGTTTTATGACTATTTTCAGGATTAGTATATATTGGCATCGTAAACCCATCTTCTATAATGGACGTAGTAAGTAATTTAAATTCAGGGGGTGCAACTGCGTTTGGGTTATAGTCGTTGCATTCCACATTGTCTGATTTTTCCCACATAACATAGTCAACGGGGTGATGCTTTAGCGGACTAACATCGTGAAGCATTTTACGTACATAATTGAGAACGTCTATTTTTTCATCAATATCCGCAAGTTCGTCAATCTCTTCGACCAGGTCTGAAATAAGTTCTCTTATCTTCATTCCTTTTTCAAATTCTTCAAAAGTATTCATAGTAGTTTTTTATATTTTTCCATTATGTTTTTTCTTCGTTCCATATCTTGTTTTGTCCGGCTAAATCCCATAAACAAGCATTGAGTGTCATTTTTCATTATCGCAATACAGGCTCTTTTATAGGTTGGTGCTTTTTTGAAATCATCAACCGATGTGTCGTCAAACCAATCATCGATGTAAATTATCTCCTTATCTGTATTAACCTTGCATGATGCAGATTTCAGCCCGCTTCTTCTTAGCGGAACCCCTTCTTTTTCTAAATGTTCGATAAAGCTCTTGTTTCTTGCTCCGCCCTGGACTCGCCAATGCCATTTTGATTTTTCTATTTTAACTTCAAACTTCTTCCTAATGTCATCAGGCAAAGTAGACAGCAAAAATTCCATGTACTGTTTCCACGTAAAATGCGGAGGTTTTTTGATATTTTTCCAGCCCATTGCGGTGGTTCCACCGTAAATTCCAGTGAAATTAACACCATTAACACGGCTGACCATTTTACCCCACATGGCAGGGCATATTACCTTGAACAATCGGAGGTGCTTTTGCCCGGCACTATGGAATGGACTTGCCGTTCTCATTTCAGGAGCATTAAGTCCCGCCATGTAGTATAAATCGTACAGTTTGTTGTAATTCCATCTGTATCTATAATTGGCAATCCAAATATCATCTGTTCGCCAGTCATAAATTGGATAAAAATTAACAGTGTGTTCGCCTTTGACTACAGAATATCTTTTTTCTTTATAAAAATTAACCCGCATAGATGATGTAATTATTGATCTCCTTGAAAGGCTTTCATCCATCCTAAGCCCAACAATTACAGCAGTTTTACCAAATTTCTTTGCAAATTCATTCGCAAATATTATTCGTGTATCGAAGCCCGAAGTACCTTTTTCAAAAGGAAACCAGATATTTTTAATATTATAGATATACTCTTTTGAAGGCATTTCTCTAACCCATATTTCTTTATCGTCATCATCCCATGGTATCCAATGTGTTTGGTGCATCGATACTGAGCAGGCAGCTTTTATAGGAAGGCATAACCAGTATCTTTTAATGTCCGACTTAGCATCAAATTCTTTTTCAACGTATTCAAACGTGTGAGGATAACCAGCTTCATAATCTTCGTGATACACAGCCAATTTAAAAAGCAAATTGTTTTGTTTTGCAAAATCGTAACAAAGGTTAAGGCATACTCCACTGTCTTTGCCCCCAGAAAAAGCAACCAATACGTTATCGAACTCATTAAAAATGAATTCGATTCTTTTTATTGCAGCTTCGTAAACGTTCATAATATTTTCTTTAATTCGGTTACTGATTTTTGTTTGAAATACTGGAGTAACATGCCTTTTTTAACAACGTTCTTGTTCATCATATCTTCAAGGCCGATGTTTCCTGTAAGGTCGTAAATCTTGCAATCGTCGTGCTGCCCCTGCCTGTAAATGCGGTGCTCTATTTGTTCGTGCAGGGCGTAATCCCAATGCTTATCGAACTTAATTAAAACGTTATATTGTTGCAGGTTTAATGCAAATGCATTTTTTTGCCACGATAATACACGAACATCAGGAAATCGCTTTCGTAGTTCTTCCTGAGTATCGATATACTTAGCACATATAAGTACTTTTGATTTGTCGTTTTTGGACAAAATTTGTCTAATTATGCTAAACTTTTCGGGAGAACAACTGTAATTGTGCTGCAACTTCTGTGTTATTTCTAAAAAGATGTTGTTGTTGCGAATTTCCATCCTGTCGTTGTCGAGATACTTTTCTTTTAACCTTTCGTGTTCTTTCTTTTCTGCTTCTGTAAGGGAATAATCCAGGTCGAAGTAATGCTTCTTGGTGTCGATTTGTAAATCGGCTTCGAACACGTATGGCTCAATTAGCTTGTATAAATAATCAACATTATGATACCCGACTATAAACTCCTTAGTAAGGCTCTTGTAACCTAACCGCTTGGTAATTGTAAGGTACTCGCAAAATGTATTTTTGTACTCTACCATAGCCATGTTAAGTATTTTTGGCGAAAGAAACTCCATTTGCGCCCATAAATCGAGCAGGTTGCGGCTTAATGGTGTTCCGTTTAAAATCAACTTATAGGTTGA
>MENK01000014.1:0-128967 GCA_001768235.1 Bacteroidetes bacterium GWB2_32_14 | reverse complement strand
GGCTTTCGTCGCAAATAATAACTGCCCGTTGTGCATGATTTAATTTGGCGAGCAGCTCAAGGTATATCCTGTCGGAGCTACTCAGGCTTTCTATTCCGATAAAGTCGTGGTTACACGAAAATCCGCCCCATAGATTTACCTGGTAAACAACCGACTCTTCGTGTTTATCGGTATTAATTGATTGGTATGGTGCAAGATAAAGCACGTAATCGGGATTTACAGAGTTAGCCAATTCAACAGCAGGGCGGGTTTTACCCGTTCCTGCTTCCATAAACAAAGCCCCAACCTTATATTGTTGCAGCTTTGAAATAGCTTTTACCTGGTTATCGAGTAAGACTTGCATCGTGAATAATTTCTTTTGTTACTTTTTCGGGAACGTGTTTTGTAATTGTAATTTGCGGGGCCATCTTTCGGCTATCGTTATAAAACCACGCTTCTTTTTTACTTGAGTATTGCAGCTTTTTCTTTTCTAATATCCATGCACTAATCCAGTAAGCTTGTGATTTTTGAACGCTGTAATCTTGCCCGAATACCTGTGATTTTGGTATAAGGTCTTCCGAACCATTGAACGACCTTGCTAAAAAGCACTTGTCAGATATACTGACAAGGCTTTCTAATCGTACTGAGTAGCAAAGGGTTTTCATTATTAAAAATTTACTATTTCCTGATTTTCGAAATACAAACCAAATGGATATTTACTATAATTTCCTAATTCTTTTTGATTTGTGTAATCCTGAAGTACATCAACATCTATATGTCTTTTAATAAATTCAGGAAGGTTTTTAAAAGTTGAAAAATTAAATTTCATATAGTTTGTTCCTGTTAATGGTATCCATCTTTTTGTTGAATCCATAATAAAAAATAGTAAAGATGCTGTATTGCCATTAACATGTACTATTTTTCTTGCTTTTCCTGTAATTACTGATTTGCATTTACAGCATACGTGCGGGAAATGTTTGGCAGAAAGTTCTTTGTAAAAATTATCTGTTGTTGTCATTGCTTTTTCGCAGACTTTATAGACCTGCTCCGGTCTGTTTGGTAATTTGTATAGACAAATATAATATCATTTATGATATTATGCAAGTGTTTTGCAATATTTTTTTTAATTATTTTCATTTATTTAAAAACCCGCCGTGGTGGTATTTGGCTTGCCTGCCTGCCGGCAGGCTAGAATTAGAGTTTACTCAACTTCAAGCTCAATTCCTTTTATTGCTCTGCGCAATAAAAATAAGTTGGCAGCATTTTGTTGAATGGCAAGTTTCGAAATGTCGTTTAAATCGTTGGTAACAAATGTGTGCAGGGCTTCGACAATGTCTTCGGCCATACGCTCGGGGTTGCCATCGAAATAATCGGCTAAGATTTCGAAGAAGCGTTCGAAGTTCCATGTTTTATCGTTGTACGAATCGTACACGACACCCGACATGGGGGTTTCTTTTTTTAATGTTTGTTTTGGCATAAAACGGTAATTTAAAAAAGTTTATAAAAGAGCAGGGAGCTGCCAAAACAAACAAACTTGACGATGTCAAGAAGTGAAGTCTCTGGTCCGCTGGGTTACCCGACCAATCTCCCTGCCAATAATTTAAAATGCTTTTACACAAACACCACCATGGTATTGGTATAACATTCATTCGAAACTTGATTTGTGATTGTAACATCTTCATAAAAACATTTGTTTATTTTGGCTCTACAAACATACAACTGTTTTAATTAAAAGTCAATAAAAAAGCCCGAAAATTTTCGGGCTATATACTACCAGTCGTTTTGTAGCTTGTCTTTTTTTATTTTTTCTTTCATAGATCTTATTAAGCTGGCAGCAACAACCGCCGATTCGTGTTTCATTTTTTCCCATTGTTTGTTATGCCATCCTGCAGGATTTCCTCGCGATATGATTGGGCTTTCTGACTGTTCTGTAATAATGCCAAAATTTACTCCAGAACTACAATATTTTGATGGAGTACCTTTATGATTAAAGTCTGTAATAATATATTTAAACCTACCATCCTTAACAAATATCTTCACTAAAAAACTTATATTTCCATTAACTGCTTCGTTTGCCATAAATGTTGCGCTTGTATAACCAATAGATCCACGCCCGATTAATTGCCCGGCTTCTTTGTCTTGGATTTGTAAAACATTATTTGCGCTTACAAATGTTTCTGTAAACCATATTCTGGCCAAATCATATATTTCGTCTTTAGAAAGGCTGTCTACTTTTATAATATCTTCAAAACCATATGGATTTTGAGCAACAGATAAAGTCGAAACCAAAATCAATAAAATAAAAATTATCTTTTTCATAAAATTTTTTGATTAAAGTTACTAAAATTTATTTATCCGGTTTAAATAATCCATTTCTTTTTCGCTTTCGAGCTGCAGGTCGTAATTGATAAAGGCCTGCCTGTTTTTAGGGTCGCTCATAAAGTTAGTAAGTTTTTCGATGTTTTGGGCAAACTTTGAGTTATCGATACTCTCTGCCTGTTGCTGCGTGGTGTTGCTGTAATAGTTGTTTACCACGGGTTGCGAAAACGAACCACCGGAGCGCTGGTAGGCGTTGTAATCCATAGCCCGCGAAACCGATTCGTTGTCGGCAACATTAAGCCCCGAAACAGGGAAAGCGGGGTTTCGCCCTTCCTGCTTTTGCATAATGTACTCGGCCATTGGGCCAAGTTGCGGGTCGGTAATGGTTTTGTTGCTTAAAATAAACTCTTCGCCTTTTTCTCCTACGATTGCTACTGTTGGTTTTTGAACACGCTTACCTGTTGCATACGCTGGCAATGGTTCACTTTGAATGGCTGAAATTTGTAATGCTCCTTCTACTGTTGCTAATGCCGCTAATACAAGTCCAACCCAAAATGGCTGAATATTAAGAGCATTCATTATTGCTCCAGCAGTATTAATAACAGCTGCAAATGTGGCATAGTCTTTTTGTCTTTTTGCTTCTTCCCTTGCTAATTTTCTTTTTTCTTTATCTAATTTCTTGTCGAGTGCACTTGTTTGTGCGTTGTATTGTTCTTGCGATATTAATCCGTACTTCAACTGTTTGTCGAGAAGTTCTTTCTTTTTATTTGTACTATCTTCGAAATCCTGTAAGGCCGCTTTTTCGTTGGCATCGAGTAAGTTGTAATAAGCACCCAATGCATCTAAGGCCCCCTGCGAAACATCAATAACATCGTTAATTGAATCAATTACTTCTTGCGGAATATTTAATATTTCGGCCAATGTTTCGCCGTTATCTTTACGTTCAGCAAGCTTATCGAGCTCTTCTTCAAGCTTCGTGTATAGTTCGGTAGTTGCAAACCCGTATTGCTCTGCCAAATCGATAAGCTCGAAGTATTTTTTGCGAACAGCATCGGCCTGGTCGTCGCCCGATTTGCCAAGAACTTCGTTTATCTTGTTTTCAACATCTTGTCGTTTTTGTATTTCTTCGTCGCCATACTTATCGCGAATAGCCTGCAACTCTTGTTGCATTAACTCTTCTAATTGTTTTTTCTCTTCGCCGTGGCTTTCGGCTTCGGCAATCAGTTGCTCGTATTTATAACGGGTTGCAATTAACTCGCGTGTTTTGGCATCGTCGAACGAATCAATGTCGAGCTGCTGTTTTAAAGCTTTAATTTTATCCTGGAGCGCTTTTTCGGCAGCTATGTATTTATCCCTGGCATCTTGTTCTTCTTTGGCTTTTTTGTCGCGGGCTGCTTGCTCTTCGTCGTCAATTTTTTTCTTCTCATCGGCTTCTTTTATAAGCTCGTTGTACAATGTGTTTTGCAGTCGAATTAAACTTTCCTTACTCGATTTCAATGCGTTATCGGCATCCAAGTTTTGGTTTAATGCCTGGGCAATTAAATCTCTTTTTTCGCCTACAAGTTTCTTATCTAATTGATTTAACTTAATTAGTTCACGTTGTTCGTCGGTTAACTGCGCCATTAATTCGGCTTGTAGCTTAGAGTCCACAACATCATAATAAACACCAGTTCGCGATACCTGTTGTGTTGTTGATTTATCTTTAATGCTTTGCTCCAGTGCGGCAGCTTCTTCAAGCTTATCTATATATTTATCCCTGTTTGTAACAAGTTCTAAAATCAGACTTCTATCTGCCTTTGCTGTAAACTCTGCATTTGTAAGTTGGTTATTTAATTGCCTGTCGGTTATTTCTTTTGTTTTTGTAAGCCTGAGTTCTTCTAATCGAATAATTTCATTTATGGCAGCTTGTCTGTCGCTTAATTCGAGTTGTTTGTTTTTCGCAATAGTCCTTTGTGTTAATACTTCACCATCAATTTGTTTATTTTGTATTTCGTTTGCTCGTTTTAAGTCTTCCACCAAATCCAAATCTTGCTCATATCTCTTGCCTTCGTTATAAGCATCGCGCATTCCTTTTATCAGGTTGCTAAAATCCATGGTCGATAAAGCTCTGCTCATAACACCAAGCACTTCTTTTAATCCGCTCATGGTTTCTCTAAACTTGTCGGCACCGGCTTCTGTAGAGTTAATAACTCCCTTGGCAATAGTTAATGCTCCTGCCAATCCTGCGCCCATTCCCAAAGCTCCAACAACACCACCCAGCATACTTTTAAAACTGCTCCATGCGCTACTTGCACTACCTATAGATTTGCGATGCTCGTCGAGTATGCCTTTTAGTTGTTTTATTTCTTTTGCCTTGGCATTGTATTCTTCGCTGCCACGGGTCATGGTTTTAATCTCGTTGCTGGCTTTCTTAAACTCACCACCAATATTTTTTATGTTGTTCACTATTTCCTTGCCATTAACAAGGGTGATTTTCATATTTCGTTCTGTTGCAGCCATGTTATTCTATTTTTATATTTTTATCGGTACCAATTCCTTTTACAAAAAACTCGTGTACAGCCTTATCAGCATAATAGTTTGCCAGTATTTCTACAAGCACAGGAATACGTTGTTTAAACACGGGGTTAATCCAATCATTAGGTTGTCGTTCAAGCCTTCGCCCAATGGTTATGGTGTTGTCTTTATTATGCACTACGCGAATAATTTTACCATTGGCAACCTGGTACCCGCGCCCCACACCTTTATAAATAAATATACCCTGTCGTTCGAATTTCCACACCGCGGCGTAGGCATCACCTTCGGCACTAAAGTTGATATACCCTCGCAACGATGCCAGCAGCTCGCCCTTACCTTTACTTGTCATGCTTGCAATTTGAGCACGCAGCAAGTTGGTGGTATCGCTTTTCCACTGTACTATCTCCTGGTTATATGCCGTAGGTTTAAAGCCGCCCATAATAATTAATAATTTATAATTTGCACCCCTTAATCCACCCACTGGGTGAATAGCGAAGCTGGGGGGTGTGGTTATGATCCACTTTCCCCTCCCGTTTCTGTTGCCTGTATCGATTGCTTAACGGCAATCAGTTCGGCAGATTCTATGTTATTCATGCTAATTTCTACTGTTAGCTTTTTGGGTAAATATTTTATCGATTCTATCATTAACCAACGAATGTTGCTTGTTGTATCCCCGCTTTGTGGCTGGCAAATTATTTGCATAAGCTGCAACAGGTGTTTTGCACCGAAATTAACTCCCATGTTAAATGTAACTTCTTCGGTTGCCGAAATAAACTCGTACCATGTTTTAAGGTAGTTGTTGTATATGCCGTCGGTACCTTCTAAAAAAAGAGTAATGTTTTTACACTTTGTTTTGTCGAGCTCGTAGTTCGATGTAGTGGCGAATGGGTAATCTGAATCTATTCCTACAATTACATGATATGTGCTCATTCCAACCCAGTTCATAAAACGCAGTACTTCTTCGCTGCCTTCTTCTTCGCTTACTCCCAGTATCGATTTTCCTTTTTTTAATATCTGTGGCACTACAAGCGACTGTTCTATATCAATAATATTATTAACAACGGTTACGTGCGCAATATTTTTCATTAACAGCGGGTTTGCATTTAGTTTTATTTCCGTTGTTTCATCGGCGCTGTTGTTTATAAAACACTTTTGTGGAATATCGGAATAAAATAACCATCGTCGTTCGTTGTTATCGGCATCACCCGATTTAAAATAGGTATTGGTAACTGCAACTTTTACTATCTCTCCTGTTGATTTAGCCCGTGGAGCATCGGTAAGTATAAGCACATCGTCGAGTTGCTCAAAGTCTGATATACTTAAAAAATTGTCTTCGGTTGCAGCATCTTCGCCATCCCATTCGAAATCAATAGACATGTTTTTCTTTTCGGCAATTTCTATTTGTTCTCCCACAGCAACAATATCGGTAATATCGAGTATAGCTGCATCTAAAATATCTTTATTGAAAGAAAACTGTGCGCTTTGCATTTGATTATCGAAAAACAGGCTTAATCCCCAAAACATTTTCAGGTCTTTTAAAAAATCGTTCAGCATCATTTTAGGAACATGGTTTTTTAAATTTGCCGATTTGGCAAGGCGGTTTAAATCTGTTTGACTAGAGTTTACAACACTTCCTTCTGCTTCTACCATAGTCCACTCTGTAAAAACATGAGCCAGGGTACAATAAAAATAAACATGATCACCTATGTTTGCAGTTTCCATAAATGCCGAACAATACAGAATAAGTGTTACTTCTGTTAATCCGTCATCACATGTAGCAGTTCCTAATATTTCGTTAGTCGTGTTATTCCATACAGAAATTACAGGAGCATCGGTATAAGATAAAGGTCTCGATAAAACAACGCGTAAATAAAACTCGTGTAACCCCACGTGTTCTACTGTAAAGTACGAACCGTTAAATGTTGCATTATCTCCCATTGTATAAGTGGAAAATGTTATAGGGTGTGCACCCAACACATAACTTCCACCACTACATTCAATCCAGTATTCTTTTTCGTTCCATGCTAAATCGAAATCGTTGTACAACATAATTTGCTGCAGGTCGGTATCGGTAAAAAACTCTCCTGTAAAAACAAACCCCAGTATGTCGGCAAGCTCGGTTAATATGTGTTGTAAATAAAACATGGGAACTAAGGCATTCTGGTTAACAACACCCGTTGGCAGATCTTCTTCGCCCGGGTCTTCATTTATCCCGTTTCTTAAAAAGCCATCGGTTAATCCCAGGTTTCCCTTATAAGTGTAGTTGTTTAAAAAGCCATCGAATGCCGGGTTTATATCGCCGTAAAACGAAGGGTTGTAAATTCGCGGGAAATTAAAATCTACGTCGGGAAATTCTTCGAGTATCTGTGCTTCGGCAAAGTCGAACACATCTTCGGTTGTAACACCCAGCGTTATGTCGTCGCCCCAGCCGAAATCGGTTAGCAGGGTTTTTTTGTATTGTGCCAGGTCGTTGGTTGTAAATGCAACTCTAAACTTGTCGGAAATTGTTCTCACGACAAGGGAGCCTTTTAGCTCAATAAATCCCATTATGCGTAAATAATAGTTGCTGTAAACCTGCATCTTGCCACTTGCCCCGGGCTGGTTACTGTGCCCCAGTGCTTTTATGTTGGTGGCGTTTAAAGGCAGGTCGAACCAAAATACTTTGGTAGCTTCTATTACATCTTCGGCAAAAAGCGGAGAGTTAAACTCAAGCCGTATTTTTGTTTTCGGGTCGAGCGCCAGCGCTACATTATCTTTTATAAATTCAATCATAACTCGAATGCATATTGGTAACTAAACTCAATGCTGTGTAAATCGTCTTCTTCGTTATACACCTTAATCGATTTGCTTAAAATGTTGCATGGAATAATTGATGATTCGCCAATTTTGAAAAACTTGTCGTTAAGCATCTCGTGCAGGTGTTCTGCTTCGCTGCGTATAAGTCCGCCGGTATTTGCCTTAAACTCCTGTGTCTTAGATTTTACCCGCTGCACATATTCAAAGTCGGTGGCACTGTAATCGTAAGCCAATCGTTTTTTGCTTGTTTCTAAAGTGGCATTTATCTCCGCTTCTTCTTTTCCTTCGCATAGCATTGATTCAAACACACCATAGTTGTTTCGGAATAAAAACTGTTTTCCAAACCAAGGTTTGTTTTCGATATAGAACGAAACGGTTTTACCTACCTGTGCACCACCGCTAATATAAACCGACAAGTCGTACCTATAAACGGTTTTTGCCGGTGTAAAACTTCCAATGTTTAATTGCCCATATCCTGCAGGAAAAACAATTACATCGTACCGGGGAACTTCTATTAACGATTTAATAACTTGTGTTTCGTTGGTTTTGTCGGTATAAAAAATCTGGGCAACAAGGTCGATATCTTCTGTTCCTACATGGTTTAAAAAATAAATAAAGTGTTTAGAATTGACCCAGCAACGAACTCTTGTACCTATGTTATTTAAATAGTTCAATTTTGATGCAAGTGATGTAAAAAATGAATGCCCTGGCCAAGCCTGATAATCAAGTTTGCCGTAAAGCATCCAGCAACCATCAGGCTGATTCAAATTATTTAACGAATCACCATCCCATTCGTAAAACTTAACATAGTAGTATTTTAACGCGTACAAATCTTGTTCTGGGTCTGCCAGGTTCCAAAGGTCTGTTTTTATAATATCAAAATATTCTCTTAAAATATTACCTATGTAAAATACTGCAGAATCATTACTATCTGGATCGAGATAAATATCCGGAACCTGTTCATATGTAGTTGACCACCTGACCACTTCAACATATATACGTGCTACAAGTTTTACTGGTGATGCATTGCTTGTTATTTTAAACGCGGGCTTATTAAAACAGAAATCAACTATTGCCGGCGCCTGGTTTATTGTTATTGCCATTTTATAAATCCTTCCATTTAGATTTATCAATTGTTCGGTTATATTTACTATCAAGGGTTAGTGTTATTCGAACCCCTGTATGGTTGTTCGTTGGATGCAATGGCAAATGCTGCACGTTTACCGTGTTCACGTTAAAGCCACGTAATATAGATGGTTGCACTCCTGTTTCCATGTCGTACAACAAGCGGTTAACAATGTCTTGCGCAACCTTCTCGCTCAGGTCGTAAATGGTATTTATGGCGTCGTAATCGCCTTCGGCATATTTATCGATATACATGAGCGCAACAGTTCGTTGTTGCGATACGTTATCGTTGTTAGGCCCCGCTAACATAAACTCGGCACGCTCGAGCGAAAGAAAAGGATAGTTTACCTTTGTAGTAATCCTGGTTAACACTTCTTCAACATCGATCCTGAAAAAGTGTTTGTTTGTTGCCGTGTGATTTATGGATATGTGATTTTTGGCAATGTTCTCGAAATATTGCTCCAGTTCGCTGTACATACGCTTTTTATTTGCAAATATGCAAGGCTGATGAATGCAAAAAAAGGACAGGGAACAGGCTTTTTGTATTTACATTTTATACATTTGCATTATACCTAACCAAAATATACACCATGGATAACGATGAAAACGCACCCGCGCAACAACAAGAAATAAGTGATATCTTGTTAAAGAAGTTAACCGACCTGTTTATTAAAAACTATAAACCGGTTAATACAGAAGTTGGTTCGCTCTTGTTAACAACACAGGAAATTACCGACAAGTTTGCAGATATACTTCCCGAAATTACCGACAACCAGGTAATGACTACTCTCGAAACATGTGGATTTAAAACAACAATGATTAAAAAAAGTACAGGGTTTGATTTGTACTGGATGCTGAAGGAGAAATAATAAAAATATGTTTTATAACATAGATTTTGTATTTTATCCTGCATATATTTGACGAGTTAATTGTATGACAATCGGATTCCTCTTACTAACATGAGAAAACCGCAAAATTGAAAAAAGCCCGGAACCCACAACCGGGTTTTTGTCGTCTGTGGGGACGACATGGCCAGGCGATCTGCCAATATAAAGATCCCAGAAAGGAGGAAACTTCGATGAATACAATTAACGAACAAAAAGATCGTCCTGGTTATAAGTTGGTTTTTTGTCGTTTCATTCGTAAGAATGGAAAGATCATTTATCCAATACGATCCAGATTCTTTAGATTCTGGGTAAAAATCGATAATTAGTATCGGTCTTTTAGGAGGGTGTGGGCTCTCCTTTTTAGTGTAACAAACTACTAGCGCTTTTTGTTTTTACTATCCTTAATTAAATCGTCAATCTTACTCAGAATATTTAAGCACAATGATCGTGCTACCTTATCGAAATCTTCGTCGGTGTTTCCGTCGGCAAGGTTCCACATCCACTTATGCCATTCTGGCAAACTTATGGGCTTATTATCCACGGGCTGTGTTTTTTCTCTTACAGGAAAAAGATGGGTAAACTTTTTACACATATCCTTGCGCACGGCTCCATAGTTAAATAGTATTGCCAAACGTGCTTCGGGTATTAGTTTTTCAATAAGCATGGATCGCCCGGGAATAAGTGTTTCGTTAAAGTCTTCACGTACATCGCGATTGCCTTTCCTGTATTTTTTGCGCCTGGGCCTAAAGAGTGTTGCAATAAATTTATTCAGCTGTTCCGGGTTTTTATCGCGGGCATATGCAAAGTAATAGGTATCGGCAAATAAGAACTCACCCATGGTAACATTTTTAAATCCGTCTTCTGGTCCATACAGGCGCATCCCATTTTTTAATCTTAAAAATACAGCCCATTTCTCAATGGTTTTCATTTCTGGATAAACAGCAATATGTTGAATAACAAACCTGTTGGTTTCTCTTTTCTGGTCTAGAAACTTCGACAACTCCAGCCGCGATGTTGAATCATACCATGGAGCATTCATCACCCTGAATACTTCAAGCAGTTCCGACTGGGTTAACTCATCCCACGACTTAGACCTGCGCACATTTTTGCCGTGTTTTATTTCTATCATTTTTTCTTAATTGCTTCAGCAACATTTTTGCTTATTGTTTCGGCACTTCGGCCAATAACATAACCACCCATTCCAATACTTAACAGCTCCCAAAAATCGCCAGGCAATACTTTATAAACGTTTACAGCGTTTGGAAAAAACGCAGGCTGTAAGAAATAGGCATAAATAACAACCAGTGTAAAACAAAGCATTGTAATCGGCCGCCAGCTTCGCTGTAACCAATTGCCCTGCATTTCTGCTGTTAGTATTTCTTTTTGCGATTCAATTAATAAACTGGTTAAGCTGTTAGCTTCGTTAAGCAGTTTTGTTTTGGCTTCTATTTTTTCTTCCTGGGTAGTTAAATTACTATCGAAAGCATCGCCAATGTTTTTAACAAGCGAACCTGCTGCTTCAATTATTTTAGTTCCAATTTTCATATGTGTATTTTTTATATGGTTTCGAAATGGGGCCTGTCTTGTAGTTGCTGGTCTATGATTAAAATACCATCGCCATCCCAGTTGCCACCCCAGCGAAGCTTTCTTTTGATTTTGCCTTCTCTAAACAACCTATCGGCAGTACATAGAATCCACCCGGCAACAAAAGCAAGATGTTCTTTATCGTACATCATGTCGTTTCGTTCCGGTATATAAATATATATATCTACAGCATCAGATGGTGTGTGCAGGTGTTTTGCTTTTTCTTTTTGTTTTAGATCGCGTGGATCTAACGAGCTGGCGCCTTTAAGAAAATACTCGAGCTGTTGTTCGTAGGTTCTACCACCTTGTGCAATACCAAAATCAACAGGGCATGTTGCAACCGATTTACGCATTACAAGCTGAATATCGCTGTTAGCTGTATTTAACCTGTCGTTTGATGTTTTGCCAAATGCTCTCATGGTTTATTTAATTAATAACTTCACTAGTTCTGCAAAATTCATTGTTGATGCAAGCAACATCAATCCTAAAAGTATAAGGACAAAAAACAAAGGTTTTTTAGAAAAGAATCTTACCGACTTTGTTTCGCATTCGAGCACTGTAACACGCCCGTTTGTTTTGGTTGTTTGCTCGAGTATGTGAGAGAGTTTCTCGTTAATCAGGTTAAAGTTATTTTCCTGGTGCAAATACACACCCCTGAACTTTTCCTCAATTAACTCGCGTTCTTCTTGTTTCATTTGTGGTGGTGGTTAGATTAATTATAAAGATTATATAATTCTCTTTTAAAAATAACTTTAGATAAATCAACTCCTTTTAGTATTTCGGTAAAAGTTAAGTTTTTGTATTTTACCCCGTTTATTTCAATTCCAAATTCATCTATTTCAATAGCTTCGATAAATAAATCTAAGTGATCTTGTTTAGTTCTGTTATTAAAACACCCTTTTGCTGCTCCTAAATATTGAAATAACTCAGTCTGAAAAGGTTTATAGCCATCGTCGTGAATCCATAGGGTAAATTCATTTTTTGCAGCGTACAACTCAACATCGTAGTTTTCCTGCAAGTAAGCAAACTGCTCGTCTGTTAATTTGCTTTTATCTATGTATATCTCTATTCCGTTCGGATATCTCATGATGCGTAATAGTTTTCGTATTTAATTCTTAATACTACATTGCCAATCTCAATGTATTGACCAATAGGCGCATTATTTACCGCACCGTATCCATAAAATCTGACAGGATAAAGCCCTCCAATACCTGTTGCTGTAAATTCAAGTTCACACGCTATTGCATTTGCTGTATTTATTGCACAATTTTTGGCATACACATTAACACCATCATACGTATTAGCAACAAACAAACCATTAGACCTGTATTCATACTGTAATAAATATTTTTTGCCAATAGTATAAATATTACCGGTAACTCTCATTATTCGTACATATCCTGTCACTGTTATTTTAGTAGTATTCTGATTTTTAGTTGTAAATCCATTTTGAATAATATTGATAGCATAAGATGAGTTAGTAGTATCTTTAATCCCATCCCAATTATCCGCTAATCCATCTGAGTTGCTATCAGTAACAAAATCCCCATTGGTTGCTATATTGGCAGAATAGAATGTATCTTGAATACCTATGTAATTTTTTAGCTTAGTTAAATTCGTCGATGTTTGAGCAACTGAATAAATTAATAGTTCGCTCCAACTTGCTATTACATTACTTGTATCTGTTGTGGCTAATGCTTTTAAGAAGAACATATTATCTGCTAAAAGCGATTGACTTAAAATAACAGCATAAGCAAAATCAGTCATCTTCCAATAATGTCTAGTCATTTCACTTGTGGCATCGTAATAAATACCAACATAAGGAAAATTGTAGGTTTCGGGTAATCCAAAAGCGTTGCCAACATACGAACCTTTATCAAATCGATCGTCGTTTAAAACTGAAAAATCAAATAGTTGATCTAATCCCGAACCGCTTACATAAGGAATTGAAACACCACCTAGTTTATCAACTAAATCTTCTCCTTCTGCTGATTGTGTATAAAATCCTGTAAGATTAGTAAAAGAGAATGTGTAAGTAGTTGCGTTTGCAGCATCGCAATAAGCTGAATATTTTGAGCCTTTGTAAGCACGTACACGATAGTAATATTCTGTTTCTTGTGTTAAACTTTCGCTGTCGTAAGTTTCTATGCCTGCAGCTACGGTATCTATTTCGGTATATGTAAGTCCTAAATCGTCTGAACGCTCAATAGAGAATCCAGCTTCGTTGTTTGAATTGTCGGTCCATGTTAATCGAATAACGGTATCGGAAACAACAAGCAATGTTAAACCTGTTGGTGCTATGGGTGTAATCAAAGCTGCTCCCGGTACAACAGGGTGTAGTATTGGGCTTATTATATTTTTAAAACGATTAAACATACCTAGTATGGTTTTACATAAGTTTGAGCTGGGGTTGCTGGTGTTTGTAATGGTTGTTTTCTAAATTTAACAGGATAATCTCTGTCGGTATAATTATTCCATTGTATGTACAATCGAAAAACTACTTTACCTGCGTCGTTAAAGTATTCTTGTATTTCCCAATTCCCTACACCTGTTTGTTTTTGTACAATATCGAATCCTCCATCGGAGTCGGCCGGGAAAAATGTTCCATCTTTTACTTGTTGCATGGTTTTATGGTTTAAGTTATTATTATTTTTCTATCTGTATTATCAAAGCTTGGATTAAATGTTGTGTCATCGTCGCCAATAAAATCGGCATATTCTGGCAGGTTATCAATGTTATCGTCTAAATATGTTTGTAATGCCTCGGTATATTTGATGGCTGTTTCTGTGGCCGAGTTAACAATAGCCTTTGTTTTTTCTCCATCAGATCGTTCGTCTTTATCTTTATATCCAGATGCAAGAAAAGAAGTAAAAAATAATCCTTTGTCGGTAAAGTTTGCGCCGAGTGTTCCTGCCGCTTTTGCTATTGTAAAATAAGCCAGTGCATTATTTATGTATGGCAATAGTTTTTTATAATCAGAGTTTTCGGTTTCGTCAATATCTCCATCTAATACCAACTCTTTCATAGTGTCGAACAATTCAGTACCAAGCACCGGTTTAATATTAAAGTCTTCGGCCAGCTTTAACGAAGAAAGTATATTTAAATAAACAAGCCGGCTGCCTTTAAGCGGTTTGTAAATCTTAGTAAACTCCTTGCTCGATTTTATAAAATACTGTCGCTGTTCCTGGTACTCATCAGAATCGGCCCACTTAGAAAATACACTTTCGTCAACATTGGCTTCCATGTATTCCAAAATATCTTCGAGCGCATTGTAACCAGTGGTAGCAAAATAATCTTTTATGTTTCGCTCTTGGTAACCAAACAA
Source organism: Bacteroidetes bacterium GWB2_32_14 (assembly GCA_001768235.1). GTDB lineage: Bacteria > Bacteroidota > Bacteroidia > Bacteroidales > UBA12077 > UBA12077. The sequence goes on along the minus strand of MENK01000014.1, from coordinate 114,438 downwards.
CGATTTGTCAGCATCGTACTCCACGCGGTGGAATCCGGCATCGGTAATCTTTATGTTTAACAATTCAAAACCTTCGAAGTAAGCCAAATAACAAATGGCACGCTTACACATACCAAGTACCTTATCCATTAATGGTTCTTCTTGTGCCGATTGTACATTATAAACGTTTAGATCTGTTATAAAATCCAGCCCAAGTATTTCTTTTAAATACTTATTTTCGGCTACATCAATAAATGGCAGCACCTTATCTATGGTTGCAGAAACCGAAATGGGTATGTAGTTTCTTATTTCGTCGGCTGTTGTTATTAACATTAGCTTAATTTTTTAGTCCCGCATCCAGAGTCGAGCGTGGTTAATATTATGCTTCGGTCTTTTATCTTAATGTCATCGTCCAGTTTAAAGTTATGGCGAGCCATCATTTCAACAGGTGCGTTTACCTCGTGGCGAGATAAAAATGCCAGGGCATTGTCAATTAAAAATGCTTCGCGAATATCAGATCCACCACCACTGTTTGAGTATGGTCCTCCGCTAAGAGATAAACCTTTTACTGCAGGGTTAATATTTAACGAGGTAAATATCTCGGCATTGCTTGCAGCAGCTTGCGGCAGGTACTCATCCGATTTAAACTTATCTTCAATAACATCAATCTCCCACTTTTCTTCTGGCTTTCCCTGTGGGTTAAGTTCGAAGTGTGTTATAATGGCTTTCTTTGCATTTTTTGTTGTAGTAAGATTTTGTTCAACAGCATCAAGATCGGCTTGTATTTTAGCTTTTCGCTCGGTCTTTTGCTCATTCGAAACATAATCTTCTTTAGGGTATTTCTTATCCCAATAAGCATAAGGTATTTTAATGTGGTACTTTATGCTCATCTGGTTGTCGAACATGTACATTAAAAACTCACCTATTTTAATGCTTATATCAAGATGTTTACATTCACGAGCACTGTCCCACGAAGGGAGCTGGTAGTAAATGTTTCCGGTGGTGTTTTTATTTAATGGATAAATAAAGTTTTTCAGTTCTTTTGCTCTTGCCAATATTTCGTCTTCGGTGCCTTCGAGATCAATAACATCAACTACCTCGTAATCTTCTTTACCAGAAACATCGGGCCACAACGAAGATATCAAGCATTTTTTAATAACACCGTTTTCTTTCTTGGTAAACCTACACCATGGAGCGTCAATACTTTTAATGGTTGCAAAAGTATTTCCGCTTTTGTTCATTATAATCTGTGGGAAAGCCATGGCATATTCAAAAAGATTCTGGTATGCGTCTGCTCTGTATTTTGTAATCATTCGCGAGTTAATAAACTTATCAAGCGCGGGGTTAAAGTAGGGTTCTGTTATTTCAGATCCATCCTGGTTATAATCCGTAACTTTTACAGCGTACAATCCTTGCCCAACATGGAGCGCAATCTTGTAATCAATACCCGATCGAAGCGCAGGAGATTTTCTTAAATAAGGCATTAAGGTATTGTTTGGAAAATCGTTACCCGGCTCAAACCACGCAGCAATAATATAATTGTCAATCTTTATCTCGTTGTCTTTATTTTCTTTTACGGTAGTAGACTTAGGGCTTGCGGTTGTAATTTCTTTTGCCGAAACAATACTGTTACTACCAGCAGCAAACATTGGGTCGCCGTCTTTATTCCAAGATACTTTCATTATAAAACAACTTTCTGTTGGTTAAACTCTACTATTTTCCAAATACTAATGGCGGTATAATGCCCGTTGTTTTTGCCTTCTCCATCAATAGGAATACATCCGCGCATTTCGTTATCTTTTAAATTCATGTTTGCACCAGATTTAACCGCGCGTTTATAATATCTATACTCACCGTTCTTTGTTATAAAAGCTATAGAGAACGATGCGTCAACGTCACCGGTTTTAATTTTATCCCATTCATTAAGCAACTGATCGAGCCTTATAGTACCTGGCATAATCTTTTTTTATTCAAATATGGGCTTATAGAGTTCTCAAAAAAAAGGACAGGCAATTTTTACGGTTGTTTTCTCAAAAATTAAGTCTTAAAAATTTGATGTTTATTTTATTATAAAAAAAAACAGCCCGAAACGTATCATAAATCTGTAACTGTGGCACGCATTACCGCCCTATGGCAAAAAGAAATTTCCAATATCTAAAATAATAGATATATGAAATATCAATAAATATCAATAAATATAATGGTTTTAAAGAATGAATAAAGCTATACTATATCCTTGCTGCGATGAAGTCGCTTCCTTTCGATAAAGAGTTATAGTCTACCCAAAGGATCTTGTCTGCTGCATCTGTTGAGTGAGTTGCTTCTTCTGGTGGTGTTTTGCTCTTTATGTGTTCAGATGTTTTGTCTTTCTTAAACTGTCCTTCTCGTTCTATCACTTTAGTGTTCTGCATTGCTATAATCAAGAACTGACAGTTGTTGCCATTGATACGAACTACAGGAAACTTCTCGTTGTTCTCTTTAAACACATTTGTCCATAACAAATACTTCTCGTGATGTGGTGGTTCCTTGGCTTTGTCTTCTTTTAACATTACATTCCAACCAAGCTTACGGAACTTATCTATTGCTTGTTGGTTGTATGTAACTCCTGTGTTTGGTTGTCGCTCGTCGCCATATTTATCTTTGTAATATATAACTGTTCTGTCGTTATGAAAGCGATAATACTTACAGAAGTCGTCAACAACATCGTCAATCATTACATGCCCAGTATTTGGCTTGGCAAAGAACTCCTTAACATAATTCTTGGTAAGCTTCTTATCTGGATCAACCAATGTGTTATCCTGGACAACTATTAAAAATGATATAGACGCACCCCAATCAGGAACAATCTTAAGTGGCTTGTTTGATTCTACATCTTTATCGAACCGGCTATCTGGAGATCCTAACTTTTTAAAGTTATAATCCAGGCTATCGATAAAGCTATAATTATAACTGTCGTGATAAACCTGCTTTTCAAGGTTGATGTTATAATAACAATCTTCAACCTTATCGACAATCATATTCATAATTTCGATAAAAAACGTTAGTCGGGGAGTTGTTCTGTATTGCTCACGAATATATGACATTCCAACATTATCGATGTTATCAAACGCATTTGCCAGGGTAAATAACATCCCTTTTTTTGAAACAAAAGGAGTCATTCTTTTGCGTATGCGTTGTATTTCGTTCCATTGAGCAGCAAATTCGTTTGGTTTTTCTATTTCGAGAAGATCTAACTGCATTTTTACAATACGATTCCACAGTTCTTTATAACGAATGCCTGCTTCTTTTTCGTAATAATCGCCGGCATCGAGCAGCCATTTGCCCTCGTTTGAGTATGGCATTGATGTTGAATGATGTGTTCCGTGATGCCAGGACAACTTGCCAAATCTGTTAAGATTACCACGGTTTGTTGCATGAATTTCCTTATTATATCGATCAATGTCGATGGTTAATGTTTCGTCTGTAAGTTCAAAATCGGTGTTTAAACCACGACCAGATCCAACTCTGTCCTGACTAGTTAAATGAAAACCAACTGATCCTTGTGGGTTCCCAAAAACCATATAATGTTCGTATGATAGTGGAGCTTCGTATGGCTCTCTCCATCCCCATATTTTGGGTGGTTTTTTACCAATAAAAAAATCGCGGTTACGTAAATAACCCATTCGTTCTAAAAAAGAAATCATTGGGGGAAGTGTCCTGGTTAAAAGCTGCATATATGTTTTACCTGTCATAACAGAGCTAGACCGGGGCATTGATTTAACGATCCGATCTACCTTGTTTCCCTGACTGTTCGACTTTCCTGTTCCACGACCCCAAACCTGAACCTCGTGTTTGGGATTTAATAAAACAGAAATTAACTGGGCAGGATTTAATTTAAGCGTCCTGTTTGCCATCTTCTTTTAGTAATTCAACTGCTTCAACATCTTCTATTTCGTTATATAAGGTATTAATGATTTGCGACATTTTCTTTTTAGGAACTTTCTCTATTCCTTTTGCGTTCAAATCCAGCTGATGGCTTTCGCCGTTAATCTGTAAAATCATATAATAATTATGTTGCTGCAGATCTTCTTCTCTAAATGTTTCAGGATCTTCTCTGTCGAGAGCCTTAAGTTTAACATAATTTGATATTGCCCTGTTCATATTTCCGAGATCTGGTGGACGTTGCTTGGCTGCCATCTGAAAGGTTTTAATTGTCCACTCCAGGGCGATAATTCTGTCGGCTTCCTTGCTTGTTTTATTAATATCGCCATATAAATCGCGTGCAGCTCTTACATCTCTGTAAGCCTGTGCGCGGCTTATTGTAAATCGATTCATTAATAACGGAATAGCCTGCTCGTTGCTGTTATAATTAACCAATAGCGTAAACGCGGCATCGAGCCTTTCGAGCACGTCTTTTTCTTTTTTGCTTAAAGGAATTCTGCTTTCGCCATATATCATATACCCTTTAATACGATCTAAAACAGTACCGTTTGTTTTAATCTCTTTGATTAAAATATCGTCGGTTTTTGATACATAGTTCTTCATGCGAAACTATTTGCCCAGCTTTTTGTTCAACTCCTCAATTTCTGTGTTTATTTCGGACAGCTTTTTAATTTTAGCTTCTTTTTTTGGTCCAGGAGGCAAATCTTCAATGGCTTTTGTTGCTTTTGTTCGTTGCGACTTAAGGTTATTTAGTCGTTGAAGATCATGGGCACTTGTTTGATCTTTTTCGGGAGCTTTTTCGGCTGGCAACGTAAGTTTTTTTTCGTAGGCATCAATTTTAGCCTTAAGTTCGTTAATACGACCGGTTAATTGATCTACTTTTTCGCCAAGTGCTTTACGTTTTGCATTATTTGCCCTGGTATCTTGTTTTGGTACATCGTTTATTTGGGCATGAATAGCAGCTCTTTCCTTTTGTATTTCACCGCGTTCAACAATCATAAGCTGAACTTCTTTTGGCAAATCACGAAACATTGGTTTGCCATCAGACTTATTTTTGCTTTGTTTTTGTGGCTGGGCTGGTGTTGTTTCCTTTTTTGGAGGAGCTGATTGCTTAGATGTGGCTTTATACCCTGGCAAATCGGATGGTTTGGCATGAATAAACTTTTCCGGCAGTCCGGCTTTCATTACCAGCTTATAAGCAAGCTTTTCCTTGCGACTTTCGGTGTCTTTACGTTGGAAATTTTTAAGCAATGTGGCATTATTACAATGTTTTGCATACAAATCAACGCCTTCTTCATAAGGTTGTCCGGCACGTAACCAGGATAAAACTTCGTCTTTTATCATTTTTTTAGAATTTAGTTTATAATTATGTATTAAAACTTGAAATTCAAAGGTTATACAATGGCAATTGCTAAAAAAGGACAGTTAACTCTCACAGAGCTGCGCAAGCTTATACATCAGCTTTTCTCTTGTTTTTTCCGATTCTTTGTGCCTGAATATTACCTTCAAATTTGTATTGCGACCATATTTATTATACAATTCAACACCTTTTTTATAATCCCTGTTTTCTATGCTCAGATATTCTAAAATATGAATTACGGGGTCTTTTTCCATGTCGTATGTTTCATATTTTGATGGCAACGAAAGATAATAGGCCAGGAAGTATTTTAAATACCCGTTTAAACCATTATCGTTATACGAAATGAATGTTGCTGATTCGAATATCTCTTTGAGCTTCTCGAGAGTCTTAAAATTAAATATTTTTATCTTCAAATCGCCGACATGTTCTTTTTTATTGGCAGGGACAACAGGATTTGCATAAATAGACTTCATGGTATACCCGATATCAAATTTAAAATCGAATGTAGGTACTATTTCTAAAAACTTCTTTTTATTAATAATAATGGGCACATGAATGTCGAAATGAAATGTTGAATAGCCTTTTTTTCTTAACACTTCGTATGTTCTTTTTAAACGTTGACGATGCAATTCAGAATGCCAGAAAGTCTCTGGAAAACTTTCGAAATTACCACAATGGTAAAACCCAATATCGCTAACATGCATAGGAGCGTTAATGATATGATCGTCGTTAATGAAAAGAAAATCTTCAGATATACGTTCATCCATACAGGCTTTCATTACCTTAAGCGCAATGTTGCCATCGGCATTTGACTGTAATGGATCGTCTGCAGGAATAAAAATGACATTGTTTTTGTCAATAAAATTGGGTTGTTTACCAACAATAACTATATTGCGCACCCCTTTCAGGTTTTTTTCTATTGCGCGTAACGAGAATCGGAGCTCGTTATCGTGCCACCGGCTACCGTTTCCGATGGCATAAACTACATCAAATTGATTCATAAAGTTGTAAATATTTCTGTGTTTGATTAATAATATTCAGCTCTTTAAGTGCGTAATTTCTGCACCACTCACCTATCGACGACCTGTAATACCCGATAGCAAAATCAATCATTGGTTTTATGTTTTTATTTTTAAATGCGCGGCCAGAACAGTTGTTATAAATAGATTTATCGATATTTCCAAAAGTGAGTAGTCCGTCACCCATTGCGTCCTGGTATGGCCTGTGATCTAAAACAAGTACTGGTCGTCCACAAGCCATTGCTTCAAAGACACCCCTGCCAAGAGAAACAACCATATCGGCCTGATTAATGTATTTTTCTACATCCCAAACAGGGTTTTTAAATTTATTCAGGCTAATGAATCGTATTTTATGGCCGGCAAAAGCATTGTGAAGCATTTCATTAAGCTCTTCGGAGTGTGATAATGATAATACTGTTTTAATCTCACCGTTTAACTTAGTGGTTGGCTTAAATCGTTCACAATCGATCCCATTACGGATAATTGTTGATTCAAAACCAAGAGATAAAAGATGATCTCGCACTTCTTCCGATACAGAAACAAACAAATCGGCCAACGACGAAGGTTGTTCCAGTTGTGGCACTATTCCGTGACAAGTTTGAACTACCTTGTTATTTGTAGGATAAATCTTGCTTACACAGCTGTTGTGATTCGCCAACACCATATCGTATTTGCGTGTTCGTGGATCTGTAATAAGCGGAATACTAAAGTCGGAGCAAATACGTTGACTTATTGCGCCAGGTATGTTGGTAAACAAATGTACTTCGTGCTCCAGGCGGGTAAGTTCGCCGGCAAGTGTGTATGTAAATGTTTCTGATCCACCCAGCTTCTTAAGCCAGTGGTTCGTTAGTAATATCTTCATAAATGTTATGTTTTTCTATTTCAGGTGTTAAAAGAACGCCTTTACTTATTCTTTGTTCCCACAGAATAAGTTTGCTCCCAAACGACGATGTGGTGTGTATGGCTTTTCCTTTTCTGGCTTTCCATTTCTTCGCATATTTAGGAAAGTGATTTGCATAATAGTTACACGTATCTTCCCACTGCTCAACAGATATTCCTTTGCCGTAATGCTTAACATAGCCTATGTTTAAAACCTGCCCACTGCTTCGTAAGTGTATTTCTCTTTGATCAGGAGACGAATAATCTAGTGTTTTAAGGTTTCGAAAAGCCATTAATATATTTCTATATTCCTGACCACAATACTTTCGTTCACTATAGTGTAGGTTAACATCCTCTGGTGTAATATAAAAATCGAAAAGCTTCATTTTTATACCAACAACCTGCAAAGGCATTGCTTTAAGCATAGAAAAATCAAAATCGATACGTTCGTCGGCATCCATATAAACAAACCAATCGAATGGCGATGCGTATTTTTGAGCCATCTCTAGTACCGATTTCCTGTTTTGCCATTCGGCACGTTTACGATCAGTATCCCAATGATTGGCTGTTATAATCCCTTTTACAACAGGATGATTTTCACATATTTCTACCGTATTATCTGTCGAAAAATCGTCGTAAACATATACTTCGTCACAAAACGTTGCCATATGATCAAGTGTTTCTTGTATAATGCCTGCTTCATTACGTATTCTGGTTAATCCAATTATTTTCATAACAAATGATTTTTATATCCAAAATTGGTATCTAATCTTAGGTAGTGGAAAATGTAAATACCGCGCATAAGCCTTATCTTAAGCCCGTGTTTTAATATTTCGAGACTTATTTTAGTATCAACTCCCAGTATTTTTTTGCTGCTACATTGTTTTTTAACATCGGCACGTATAAGATCCCATGTTGACTTTTTAATCATCATCAGGTGTCCGGCAATCTTGCGGTCAATTTCTTTAACTGTAAGATTTAACTCTTTTGCACAAGCATCCGAATGTCGTTTGTGATACAATATGTCGGAGTTCATCATATTAGTACCTTTGCGCACCTGTACGGTGTAATGGCATCGAGAAGCATAACAGGTAAATAATCCGGTATCGGGATATTTGTAGATATATTCCTGCAGCTGATGACCAAAGTTGGGTTGTAGCGGCATGGTATCAATGTCCATTATACAACCCCATTCGTGTGGTTGTAAACGATTCATCTCTTCGTCGATGGCTAAAAAATAGTTCTTCTCCAGCGAGTAAGGATGTAATATGCGAAATGTCTTTTTCAAAATAATAAAGAAAAATGTGGCTTTGGGAGCCACTGTTACGGTTTAAAATACCTGTAATTTTTTATTGAAAGCTTGTTTAACCGACTTGTATTGTTTGCCTAAGCCATAAAAATAGCGGGCTTGTTCTTCTGTTTCTGCATCTTTTATTTTGGCAACCAGGTCTTTGGCTGTAAATAGTGATTCTGTTTCTTCGGCATTGTTAGCAGCATTAAATAACTCGTCGTCGTTTTTATAACGAAGCTCTAGTACCTTATCGCTATAAAAATGTTCAAGGCCTTCTTCTGTCATTTTAATATATGGCAAATCGGCTTCGTACATTCTTCTAAGCATATCAGGATCAAGATCGTTTCTTCTTAAATCCACTTTATTAAAAGGTGCCGGGAACACAACTGGTCCCGGCTTAATTCCTTTTATAGTAAAATATTTACGCCACATAAATATTAATTATGAAGATGCTTCTGTTGTTGGTACTGTTCCCACGTAAAAACGTGGTGGCCCTTGTAGCTCAGAAACAAATGTCATTACATCTGCTTTTGAATCTTCACCAGATTTGCCGGTTGTTCCTTCGGCACTTTCGAGTTTAGCACTCAAAAATTCAGATCCCAATACACGTTTATTTCCATCTTTGTCGAGAACAATGAATACAAGATTATCATTCTTAACCAAGTCGAGTAAAGCTAGAGAATTGGCATTGCAACCAGGGCGGCTAAATTCAAAGCTATGTTTGAACGATTTACTATCAACGGGACCTTGTGCACTCCACTTTAGTTCACCTGTGCCCCATGTAAGATATCCTGTAAAGAATTTTTTACCACTGTTCATGGTAAAATTTCCACTATAATTCATCAGCTCTTCTACCGTTGTAGCCAACGCCTTTGTTTTTACAGTAGGCCACGTGGCAATGTCGGATGCTTTCGCAAACCAAAACTCCTGGGTTAATCCCCCGGTGTTATCCTGACCCGAAGTGTAGGTTATATCACTTAAATCCATAATAATTTCCTTTCTTAAAATTTTAGTTAACAAAGAGCAGGAACCCTGCTCTTTGTATATTATTTATTAGGATCCGCTTCCGCTTGATTCGTCGTAACGTTTGCTTACGATAAACTCTTTCCAGTTTACGGTTGCAAACTGCAATCCGAATACCCACTTCATAGTTGCTGTAAACACATAAGGATTACCGCTATTGAAAGCACGCATGTTTTGCATGTCGTTTGGATTGTCGGTTCCCCAACGGATATTGTCTTTAGTAGTCAATATTACGCGTTGGTTGTTAAAGTTGCCCATTCGTACAATGCGGCACTTGCCATTCGATCCTTCGAGATACAACTGGCCAGCTGCGTCAACCATTGGGGGTTTGTCGTGTTCTTCACGATACCAATCGTCGTACATGTCGGCTAAGTCGATAGACATAAACATATCGCCACCAGCGTCGCGCATTGATTTGTGAGCCATTCTCCACATTTCTTTCAGCTTATCGCCAATGTTTGCAGATGAAAACTCTGCTAAAGCATCGTAATAGTTCAACTCTGAAGTTGCAATTTCGCCTGCAACAATCGCTTTACGAACCAATTCTTCGATACCATCGAAAGAATCTTGTAAGCGTGCTCCGCTGGTTAGCTTGCCAATAAAAATTGCGTCGAACAATTCTTCACTAGCAACACTAATACCATACTGAACAAGCCACTTAATAAATCGGTGGTTTTTAGCTTCTTCCACATCGGCGCGAACACCTTCGGCATAGATATAATCTATAAAGGTTTTGCGATAACGTTCGGGCTCGTCGCTCATTTCTGCCACGCAAGGGTAAACAGTTAATGTGCGTTGTTCTGGAGTACCGATAGTTTTATCGGCAGAGAAAGTACCGGTGTACTTTTTAGAGATTGCCCCTTTTTTCATTTTGGTGATCACAACCGAGTTTGCAACTCCGGTCATTGGAGTCATGTATTGCAATGCGTCGCTGGCCTTTAATAAAGGTAGCGGTTTTATTTCCTGCTCGTATCGTTTTGCAACGTCGTTAAACGCGGAAATGTCAATAGGTTTGGTTAAGTCTGCCATTTTTTATTTATGTTTTAAGATTGATTTTGCAACTTCATCGGCTTCATCAAATGGCTCTTCGATTGAGTTTAATACAGGATTAGGATCTGTGCCTTCAGGAGAAGCAGAGCTTACTGCTGGTTTTGCAGCTAGTTTTGTTTCGAGAGCAGCTTTTTCGGTTTCGAGTGTTGCCACCTTTTCCTGTTCTGTTTTAAGAGAGTTTTCGGCAGCTACACGAGCAGCTTTTTCGGTTTCGAGATCAGTTTTTAACTGACTGTTTTCCGATGTTTTTGTTGCCAATTCATCGGTTTTGCTTTGAAGCTCATTGTTTATTTTTTCAACTCCTTCTTCTTTAAGTTCGGTTGTATCCGATCCGAAAAGAGCCACAAGAGCTTTCCATGATTCTTTAATTTTCATTTTATCTGGGTTTTGATTATAGTTTTTTGAGAGATTAGCAGCTATTTTAATGGCATAATCCAGCGTTCCTATTTCGTCAGCAAGTCCAATTTCAACTGCCTGCTCGGCAAAATACATCTGCCCTTTAAATGGGTCTGATTTTATTTTTTCGCCGCGAAATGATTTTATATCATTAATAAAAAACTGATTAAACTCGGATATTTTATCTTTGATTAAGGAGGTGTCGTCGTTATTAAAAGCTTCTCTAAAAGCCTTATTCTTTTCTGTTGATTGTTTTGCATATACCTCTAATATATCAAGGCCAATGTTTTTAAAATATCTTTTAACATCAACCAACGTTGTATATGCACCAATACTTCCAACCTGAGAAGTTTTTTCCTGCATAACAATAATATCGCATTGAGATGCAATCCAATAAGCGGCACTTGCTGCCATGTCTTCAACAAAAGCAATAACCGGCATATTGGTGTTTTTAATTACCTGGGCAAAATGCTGTGTTCCGGCACCTTCGCCACCACCGCTATCAATTTCTAAAATAGCAGCAACAATATTTGGGTTTGAATCAGCTCTTTGAAGTATATCTGCTTTTGTTTTTGTTCCTGATGGTCCGCAAAACTGATCGTATTTGGTAATTGGGCCAGCAACAGGAATTATAACAACGCTATTTTCGGGTGCTTTTTCGGGTGAATCTGCAACACCATACTCGGAAATACGATAACCAGTAGCGGCATCAAACAATAAAGCCTTGCTTTCTAGCCTTTTTTCGCTTAGGTTTTTAATAAGGTCGTTTGATTCTCCCTTTAAAAGGTTGGCCACAATAGGTAAATAACCACTTGCTTTTTGTGGTTCAATAAGCCATACACCGGAAAGTATTTCTGAAATCAGGTTATGCATTGTTTGCTGATTAGATTATAATCTATTTGCAAACAATATTATATAGGTATAAACGGGCAAAAAAGGACAGGGAATTTATGTCATTACAATATTTACTGTCATTGTTTCATTTTCGGAAGTGTTAACAAGTACACTCCCAGGATTGGCAAAAGAGTATCCAGATTTCTTAATTTCAAAAGTATAATCTCCTGAAATTTCATTAACGGTTACTTCCCCATTTGAGTTTGTTATTAATATATGATCCTGATGACCAAAATAACTATCTAAATCATTGTATAAAACAAAGAACGCACCTCCTATTTCTGCACCTATAATAGGACTATTAGAAGAATCTTTAACCGCGAAGGTAACTGCACATAAGTCTTTTTGAATAATAATTAAATTATCTGTATACGAAGGAACAGGAGCCGTAATAAAATGATTTGTACATTTTAAATCCCACTGTAATTCTCCAACGATGATATAATATATATCATCGTATAGTGTAACACTATAATCTCCATCTTCATCTGTGTACCCCGAATCTATTGTATTTGTATTTGTGATATCTTTAATCGTAATCAATATATTTTCCAGATTTTGGCTATTGTATTCAGCGTGAAATGTTATTTCACAACTCCCGTTCATTTCTACTTCTTCTGATACATTTGAACCACTAATTACAACCGAACCTACACTATCTAAATATCCTATCTTAGATATCATATAATTATATGTTCCTTCATAAATATTAAATATTGCACAACCATCACTATTTGTTAAAATAGATAGTGTTCCTATTGTAATTAACGCATTTTCAACATCTCCAATTATGTCAAATACATAAAAATCAAGCTGAAAACTATCAACTTGCGTAAACGAATAAATTGTTTTAAGCTGGTTGCCGGATATAATAAATTCGCGCCCCGACTTATCTGAAGGCGATTTGCCTGTGCTGTATTTATCTGTTAGTCTTAATGGATTATCAATTGTTCCGGCAATCCACTCAGTTCCATTTCTATCGGTAAAAACAACAACAAAGCGCTCGTTGTCTAAATTAATTAACTGAAGTATTTGATCAATATCATTTCCTGGAACAAAGACTGAAAATCCCGATTCATTAATCAGGTATTTGTTATTTTTACTCTCGTGTTCGTAATTACCCGCACCTTGCGAAAATTGTATTTCGGTATAATCCGATGCACTTATTCCCTGTACAACTCCATTTATAACATCGCCAAAAGCTACAATATCACTTGTTTTATAAATTTTAATGGAACGCAAGCCTGCAAAAACTTCTGATATCTGGATTATATTTGTCATGCTGTTATTTCTAAATCGTTACAAAGCTTGGCTGCTGAATATGAGTGCGCGTATCTATTATCGTAATCTAAGCACAGCTTCGCCGAACTATCTATGTGGCCTGCCTGAGCTATTATTTCATTCGTATTATTCAATCCTTCGCCTATATTGGCGCTTGTTGTTCCAATTAATCCAGGATAAACATTTGACCAAATACCAACAAGATCATATAGATTAGATTCGTAATAATTGTTTCCATCTATATAAAATATCAATCCACCGGCAGGTCCTATATCTCTTAGAGAATATTGAGTTAATGAAGTAAATTTCCTGCAAGGCCTTATTCTTATGGAAGAATTTTTATATAAAATAGAATTGGTACCATCTGAAAAATTAAATAAAACACCATAAGATGCATTATATTCGCTAGATGTCCAATAAAAATTATTTGTAAAATTTCCTAATCCATAAATTTTTAAGTTATTATACATCGCGGCTATCTCGTTTTTGCTTGGTAAAAACCAATCATTCGCCCCACTAGCTTGTTCAATAATTGCTGCCGTGTTTGTGGCGCCTGTTCCAATTGCCGTTTCTGTTGTTCTAATTGCCTTGTCTGTTATATTACTAAATGTATTCCTTTCAATATCTATAGGAGCTGCTTCATAATATGTCGTGTCATCAATGTAAAATATCAATCCCCCGGCAGGGCCTATATCTCTTAAATTATACTTTCCAGAAACATCTGTAAATGAACGACATGCTCTTACGTGTGCAGTTTCTGTTTTTTCAAGTACTGATGCCGAACCTGTGAAATCAAGGCAATATGATGATATTGCATCGTATTCTGAACTAGACCAATAATACCCTGAATTAAATGAACCGAGACCATAATTATACAGATTGTTTTTTATTTCCTGAAGTTCATCTATACTTGGCAAAAACCAGTCGGTGTAAGTAATTGGTAAAACATGTAATATTTCGTTTGTTACTTCTAAGATTCTTATTTTGCTATTCCCGTAAAATTCAAATTCAACACCACTATTGTCTGCTCCAGTGCTTCCGGTGATTAACTTATATCTAAAGTTAAGCGGATTATTAATTGTTCCGGTAAGTTTAAAGAGGTAGTTATTGTCTTGATAAGCTATACAAAAGCGGGTATATTTCATTTCTTCGAACTGTAAAAGACTTTCTACCGAATAACCAGGGAAGAATGCTTTAAACGATTTCTCGAAAGATATTCCTTCTTTATTTTCTTTTTTATTTTCGTAGAACTCCCTATCTGAATAAATGCTATAGATGTATTTCCAGCTTTTACCGTTTAGCAAAGTAATGCTTTGCAGTTCGTTTAAAATAACATCACCAAACGATGCTACATCGTCAACAGGAATAAACCACAATCCTTTTATTCCCCCAATAGTATCTGCTGGTTTAGTATATGTAGCCATAAATCAAACTGTATTTGAGACATTTGTCCCAAAATCGGGGACATTTGTCCCGAAACTTTTTTCAAGTATTTCTAAGATTTCCTTGTTTCGTTGCAAATCCTTTCTTATGGCTTCTGTAGAAAAGTCGTCTTCGCTAAAACCAAAGGCATTCTGAAAGTTTCTTATGGCATCGACCCATGCCTGCCCAAACGAGTTTGCTGTAAAAATAATTGCCCGCGATTGTGATTTAATATAATCTTCGATAAACATATTGAAATCGACAACAGATTGTGCAGTAAGGTCGAAACCAAAACGGTTAAATGTGTCATCATCTATAAAAACAATTACTTCGCTTTTGTAAATCTGCTTGCCATATTGTTTCAGGTGGATGCGTTTGTTATGTTGGCAAATTTTACGTTCAAGGAGCATTTTGAAGTAATTGCCAAAATACCTGTTCTTCCGAAAATCGACAGGATTGCCATAGTTATTAATTAAATATCGTTTTACATACGATTTGCATGGTAATATCAACTCATTCATATTTGGTGGCATTTGGTTATACAAGTATAAAAAATCCTGTACTCATTAACAAGTACAGGATTATATAAGTTATTAACAACAAATTAGTTAATAAAACTATTGTCTAAAATTTTAATCATTATCTATCACGAACTTTACACTAAAAAGCACTTTAATTATACGGTTTTTTTTCACACCATTATAACTTAAACCAGTATCATGCTGGTATTTTGGAATAGTTCTTAAATTTAGATAGCTTCCAGATAGTTCAATTAATTGCACTAAACTTTCATTATTCAATTCTCCTGATTCAAATTTTTTAGAAACAAAATTTAATAGTTTATTGGTATTTTCAATAGTTTTATTCATAGTGCAATTTTTTGAACTAAATCTATAAGGTAGTTAGCCACAAATGCTACTGATGTGGCTCGTATAAAGTTTAGTGGGTATTTGACCAAAAAAGAAAAAAAAGCCCACGCACTTTTGCCCTATTGGGCAATTTGGATTAAAGACCGCAAAGTCCTTCGCATTCTTCAATAAGTTCAGGGAATAAACTGTTTTCATAACTAAAATCTATTTCTTTTAATGGTTTCAAATGTTTGCTCAAATAGGCTTTGCTTTTCAAATTTGGATATAATCTAATAGCATCGTCAAAATCACAAGCCTTTTTAAATTCTTTCGGAAATACCTTTTTAAATCGCTTCCAGTAAGCATCAGAATGAAAAGGGCAAATTAAACATGCACTTTTCATTGGTTCCGGTGTATTTGTTTTCTTATACCAATCTACAATACTGTCAATACGTATCTGTTTTTCAATTAATGGATAGTAATTTTTAATGTACTTCACATTACTCTCTTTCATTCGCTCCATTTCATCAAGGCTTATGCCAATCCAAAGGCGAATTTTATTTTCACCCCTTACGGCTTGTAAATGCTGTCTAAGTGGTTTAATCTTATAATCATTAGTACATTGTCGCATTATCAAACAACCAGAACCAAGCCGAAGCGGAAGCGAAGCAACTCTTTTCTTTTTGCCGTTCACATATTCAAGCGTATCGGTCAAAATATTTCCTTCACTTACTACAATAACATCAAAGTTGTATTTAGTTTTTACAAGGTCTTTAAGCCATTCAAAATATGAGTAAACATAGTCTGGTTCGCAACCAGTATCACTAAATATTGCAAAGTCGGGTTTATATTTAAATTTACCTTCAAGTGCCTGCAACAGCATATAAGTACTTTGCTTTCCTGCTCCCAAAGAAATAACGTCTAAAAATCCCCCCTCTTTTTTTTCTTTTTTTTCATTCATTCTCGTATCAACTTTAGTTCGTAAAATCCGCATCAGATGGCTAACATGTTACATATTGCAAAAGCCATACAAAAGCGGTGCGCTGAATCGGGCGGTAGTGGTTGGCTTTCGACAACATGTAACCGACCGTTGGCAACAAGACTGCAAGCAGTCAGGCAAGTCATTTTGCCTTTTTGTATTTATAAAAATTGTTAGCCAAACAATCTGCACAGTAATCATAATTATATCCAGTTCCATGTTGGCAATTAAGGCAAAATTCTTTCTTGCCTTTCTTGTTGCCAACGCTTTGGCTTTCAGATAATGCTTTTAAAATTTTTTCTATTTTAAAGTTTATCAATACTAAGCACACCCCAAGTGCTATGAAATATATATGTTGTGTCATAATAAAAATTTTAAATTATTCGTAATTATTTACATTTTACTTACTTAATCTTGCAGTCCAATTGCCAACAGGCTGTATAGCGAAAGCATTATCTGAATGGCTTTTCGCCTTCGTAAACTTCGGCTCTCGCCATACAGCCAAAGCGTTAGAATTAATTATTCGCTCAGCTTCGCTTTTCCTTCCTTTCAGCCCTCAAAATGCCTAAAATAATTAATTCTAATGTTGCAAGTTATATGCCTTCCCTCATGCCATATGATACTCTAATAAAATCCAGTTCGATCATCCACATAACTAATTCTAACTAAGTTATCATATGCCATAAAAATTAAGAACTCTCTTTTAAATCATTAATTTCAAAGCAAAATTTAGCCATTAGATTGGCAACATGATACATTGATTTAACCCCTTTGCACAAATCAGGATTATTATTCATAAATTTTTTTGCTTTTTCAATTAATTGCTTTTCAGTAACTAATTTCTTTTCTATTTTTTTCATAAGTTATTGGTTGTATAATTAATGTTCTTAATTTTTCCGTCACATATAACTTGCAACATTATGTACAAGCACTACATCTGTTCATATAATAAAGGTTGTAGGTCAAGTCCATAATTTTTAAAAATTTTTCCCACCCTATTTTTGCCTTTTTCAAAGTCAATTGGATTTTTCTCAATAATTATAAAGTCTCTGTTTGTATTTATACAAGCTTCTGCAAGTGTTCCAACCCCACTTGTATTATCAAGAACTAAATCACCTTTGTTGCTATAAGTTTCTACAAGCCATTCATTACATTCAACACTTTTTTCTGTTCTATGTTCTGCCTTACTTGGGTGTGGTTTTTGAAATGTAATTATACTTTTAGGGTACTTCAAAGTTTCTCCAGCTCTTTCATCATCTGTTTGTTTAAAATATCCGTAATTCTGGTTTTTGTGGTCTTTTACTTTGTAAGCGTTTCCCTTGCTATGTAGCGGCTCTCCTTCTGTCATTTGTGGGTTATACGTAGGTAGTTTCCTATAAAAAACAGCTATCTGTTCGTGTACCCTTAATGGCATTCTGTTAGCATTTAAAAATCCGCTAACAAGTTCTTTATTCCATACTAAGTCATATCTAAAATGCTTTCTATTGCTTTGTACCAAGTCCACATAAAATAAACCCTGTGCATAAAGTGTTATTGCACCGTTTGGCTTAAGTATTCTATAATACTCTTTCCAAAGTGGCTCAAAGGGTATTACAATATCAAGTTTGTTATTAGTCAAACCGTATGGTAAATCGCAACAAATCATATCAATACTTCCATCAGGTATCAGTTTCATTTTTTCAAGGCAATCACCTTGTATTATTTTGCTTTTTTCAAAAGCATATTTGCCATCCCACATTTTTAAAAATTATTACGTTTGTATTTTTAATCAACTTTGTACTGTATTTACCGTACCAGTACATAACACGTAATATAATGCACCCTACGGGTCGCTTCGCTGCATCATATTACCACCGTTATGGTTCATGCTAAAGAACCAGACACTCTTCTAAAATCATCCCGACAACAAGTTCTTTATGTTCATGTTTAGGAGCCCACGACCCCATTAAAGCACGTGCATACATAAAAGCATTTTCTTTCCATGTTCCTTTAACATCGTCCTTAAAGTCAAATTTTCCACCCTTATAAAATAGTTCTGAAAACTTTTTCATTCCCTTTTGTGGGTTTCTTTTTTCCGCTTCTGAAACCAATTCTTTTGGTGTGTTAAATGTTGGAAAGGCTAAATCGGCTTTCGTTACTTCTGGAAATTTGTAAGTTGATAAATCCATTTTGATATAATTTTAAGTGTAACAATCTGATTAACAAAGCACGAAACCATAACACATGCAAATAAATTTTAACCATACTATTTAAATCTATTTGTTCTATCAATTTGCTCTTGTGTTATAATTCCTTTTAAAATCATATTATTTGCAGTAATATCTTTTATAATATCTATAATACCTTTGCTTTTCTGATATATTTCATAATGAGAAACACTACAAGGAAACGTTGTGTGCGAAACATTATATTCATCTGGATTTGAAACATATTTTAAAAGGCGTTTTTCTGCATTTGTCATATAAAATTTATTTTAGTTTAGCAATTCTAATTTAATCTTGTACTTAGCGCACGGTTTGTAACCATGCGTAAATGCCATTACAGCATGTGAAGCGCCTTACAGCTTTACTTTTGCTACGCAAAACCGCTGTAACGGCACTTATGCTTTAAGTCGTTATACTCCCATATTTCATATAGGAGATAAATACTCGGTATAAATACCTTTGTTAACATAAGGCTCGTGGTTTATGGTTATTGTTTCAATCATTTTTCCTGTGCCATTACAATCTTTGCATTTTACATCTACCGGCCACCATCCTTCGGTATGGCCACGAAACTCATTGTGTGTTTTAAACTCTTCGCCGTGGCATTCTGTACATATTATTATTCTTCTTGTTGTTGTATTCATCACCTTCCTATTATTTTTTTTCTTAATATGTTAACAGACATATTACTTTTTGTTAAAAAATTTAAATGTGTTATTAAATTATCTACCTGTGTTTTTATTTTAAAATCAGTATCATAAAGGTCTATAATTGTTTTTTTTGCATGTAACACTGTGGCATGATCTTTTCCTCCCAGTTGATTCCCAATAACTGTAGTACTAAACCGTGTATATAATAAAGCCATTACCATTGCCAGTTGACGAGAGTAAACAATTTCTCTTTTTCTGCTAATTTTTATCATTTCTTCAATAGGAATTGAAGTAGATTCACATACTAATTCTACTATTTGTAGTAAGTCAAATTCAATTTCATCTGAATAAATTGCATCAAAATTGAAGAAATCTGGATCTTCTTTTTCAATTACAAAAGTGGGTAGCAATAATCCGATTGCCGCAAGGGGACTAAGTTTGTGTATTAAAAATGGGTGCCGTGTTTGTGTGTCCATATCGAAAAAAGTTAATTTTTAATAATTTAAAACAGAAAGTAACCTACTACTTACTACAAGCTTGTAAATAATTGTTACATTGTAAGTTAAGTGTAGTAACCACATGCCACAGGATAGCTGTAGTATGTTTGTAGTGGGTATGTAGTAGGTTTGTTTTTTTACAACCTACTACGTTTTTTTTCAGCAAATTAAAACATTTGACGAGTGTAGTAAGTGTAGTAGGTTACTTTATTGTTTGTTTTGTCATGTGTTTTATTTATTTATTATAACTGATTGATATTTAATATTATATAAAATATAATTATAATTTTTTCACGTGATAAACTTTTCGCGGAAAGCCATCAATCCGTTTCGAAATTTTATCAAAATGTAAAGCGGTTAATGCATAACCAATTGATTCCGGCGAAATTCGATTTACATAATCACCCCTAACACGGTTACTACTAATAAGCTCGTGAGCTATTTCTTTTGGCTGCATCCACTCATGTTCGTTGCCATCCATCGGTTTTTCGTAGTATAGTTTTATTAATTTCATTGCCGGAGTTTCAATTACAAACCGCGAATTATACTCTTTAAACTCTTCGAAATCGGGAATGGCAAACTGATAATCGTAATTTGAATTAAAAAGGGTTACTGCTTCGGCCCATAACTGATTTGTATCTACTTTCTTTGAATAATCATGGTCGATTTTATCTAACTCCACAACTCCAAATCTACGATAGCCCATATCAGGTGTTAAGAATCCACCCATTTCGGGGTTTTTATTTGATGTAAAACATCCTGAAGCTATTCGTTTTCGTTTTACAGGAAATGGATCGCTACGTTCTTTTACTAAACACTCTGAAGATGATAACAGGTTTTTAAACGCTTCCGGGTTTCGTTTATCGATACCGCACATTTCGTCGAAATTTATAAGTACATTTTTAACAAACTCTTCTGTCATGTTTATTTTTTGCTCTTTTTTATCTGTTATTATAATATAATAATCTTTAAACGGAGCCGAAAGCATTTCGAAAAAGAAGCTTTTACCAATGCCTTCGTCGGGATGTACCAATCCGAATATCACTTCGTTTTTATATACTTCGAAAGCACATGCAACTA
Source organism: Bacteroidetes bacterium GWB2_32_14 (assembly GCA_001768235.1). Classification (GTDB taxonomy): domain Bacteria; phylum Bacteroidota; class Bacteroidia; order Bacteroidales; family UBA12077; genus UBA12077. Next base: position 93,665 of record MENK01000014.1, on the reverse strand, counting down.
CAGCCACAAGCCACTTTTTAAACAGTTTGTTAAATCGTTTCTGATAATAATTTTTTGATTTATCGCCAAAGTCGCGCGCTTTAATATGATCGCATAAGATATCGATGTGCGATATACCTTCGAATTTCAGGCTGTTGAAATAATCCATAATAGGATTATATGTTTTGGTATAATAAGGCGATTTCAGTATCTTCCTGAGTATAGTATCGGAATGATTTACTCCGGCCGAATGTAAATGAAGAGATATTTCGTCAATCGTAATAGGAACATCTTTGTATTTATCGTTTTTTGGCACGATTATACTCTTTGATTTATCGAAAACATTCATTTTAATATCGAACTCGTCGTTAATAGCATCGGTAATATTTTTAATCCGGTCGAGACTGATTAATATCCTGTCGTCGTGAGTTATGTCTGAGAGTTTGCGTGTCATTATTTTCTGCGTGTTTTACCTTTAAATTCGATTTCATTAAACATCTTAATCATGCGGTTTATCGTTACTGATCCATATACAGGTTCAAATTGCAATATTGGACGTTGCGCTGTAATATGTGTCCACGAACCTTCGTGTTCGCGTAAGTGAATAATGATTGGAATAGGTTTTATTTTTGTTCCGAAGTCGTTAATTTCTTTTATTTCGCGCCCCAAATCATCGAAATACAAAACCCTTTTTCTAAAATATTCGCACGATTCGCGAGTTATTATTTCGTGAAGAATTTTTGATTCTGTTAATGGAGTTACTTTGTTGTTGTAATCATTAAATAATTCGCGCAGAATGTCCATTATGGTTGTTTTACCTGTGCCAAATTCTTCACTCCAAAACCATAATCCTTTAAGCAGATCGCCTGAGAATTTTGAATCGCCAACAGCATAATAATACAGGTTTGTTAAAACATCATTATTGTAATTATCGATATCGAATGTTTTATTTTGCCCCTGTTCGCGAAATATACGTTCACCCTTTAGCGTAACAAGTCTTAAAAATTCGTCGTATGTACATTTTATAAAAAGTCTTTTATGATATATATCCTGTTTAAGAGCAAATATCTCTTCTGTTTCTTTGGAAATAATATCATCCGATTTATTACTTGCCGAAATCCGGGTCAGTTGTTTTTGCATCACTATTTAGTTTTTGATTATTAACTGTGGTTTTATTTACTTTAAAAAACTTAGGATATCCTGTAGCTGATGCGTATTTAAGCATGTACATGGCTTCTGTTTTATTGCGTTCTGAAAGTTCCAGGAGTAACTGAAGTGATTGAGACTCCATGCGCGAGAGCATAACAATATTGTGCTGCTCTGCGAGATAATCTTTCCATGCTTGCCAGGCTTCTTCAAAATCTGGTCCGTTAAATTCGTCTGGAATTTGTATAATTATAGGCTTTGCCGGATTAAAGTCAGCTTCGAACTTATTCACATTTTTTTGAATGCTTCGCCATTGTTTCTCGAGCTTCTTAATTTCTGAAGCGAACGCAGGTGATCGCGGAACAATAGCAAAAAACTCTTTCATTGATGTGGCAAACGTGTCGAGATCCACAAATAAATTATCCCAAGTTTGTTTCATTTTTTAGTAATTAGTATTAATTAAAATGGACAATTGTCGATTACTGCAGGCTTTAAGGTTACAGTCTTAAATTCCATTTTGCCACCATTGTAACGATAATCCAAAAACTTTTTTACATTTTTAGAGTTTGTTAATATCTGGATATTGTCAATTGAATATCCGCCCTGCTCGTCGATGCGATCGATGGTGTACGATCTTTTTTTATGCCCCTTTTTTCTGATGTAATCTGTTTCGGCGCACATCGATTCAAACTGTTCGAATGTAAGCGTGAACGATTTGTTTCTTCGTTTGGCATTGTTTTTCAGATTTAAGTATGCCGACCGAACCGGATGCCGTTCCCTGTATTTTTTTGATATACACGTGAAGCAATAATTGCCAGCTATAGCTTCGTTTTTACATCCGTGAGTTAAACATTTTTTCATTTATGGTGGTGTTTGGTTAGAAAATTATCTATGGTCAATAGGCCATAGTTTAAAATGCTTCTATTGGTTCATAATATTTGCTTTCTTCTTTAATCGCATGACTGTTTAATCGCTTAATTAATTCTTCTTTAATGTTAGTTAGTCTGGAAATATCTTTCATTATATTGCTTTTTTGTACTTTAGACAATGTGTCCCATGAACGGGATGTACGAGATTGAGCTTTTATTAACCTGATTTCAATTAATTTTAAGGCACGTTTGTAATCATCAGAGCTAAGTCTTTTGCTTTTTCGAACTTCAAGGTTGTCTATCTCGTCGTTTAGGGTGTCCATATCGGTATGAAAAACGATAAACCCATTGTTAATTTTCCCAATAAAATTTGAATAAAACCATCGGGTATAAGGAATAAACCAGCCATCAATTTTTATATATCTTCGACCTTTCCATATTCGTGTATCGTTTTCTTTTGATATGGGTTTTGTTCCCATAGTCCAGAAGTTGTTTTGTTTTGTAAAGCTTTTCGATTCGCCACAAAGTTTATTATCTGCAACTATGTTTTTTATTTGTTCGTCGGTTCTTGTTAATCCTAAAAGCCTTCTTTTTTTATCGATATGTTTTCGGGTAAACGATCGTTTAATTTTCACTCCATTTCTTATTCCGCCTGATGTGCCAACATTGTTTAGTAATTCGGCTATTTGCTTATCGCCAAGAATTTTATACCAGGCTTTAAGTTTTATAATATCTTTTTCGCTCCATCGAATTTGAACTCCTCGAGACAAACCTAACCCTTGGCATTTGTGGCGTAATCCAGAAACGGTATATTGGTTTTTTACTGATCGGTAATTATTTATGTGATCGCACAGCTGGGCATTTGTAAGTTTAAAGAAGTTGTCTTTTAAAAAAACTATTTCGTCGGGATGTAATGGTTGTTTTGCTGCTCTGGATTTCATCGTTTTAATTTTGTTGTTTTGCGTTTTCGGCTTTTTTTGATTCCTGAGTTTACAAATTTGATCAGTTCTTCTTCTGAAATGATATTTATAAAATGAGAGTCGAGAAGCAATCTTAAAGCAACCATCTTATTCATCATGTCGTCTTTTTCGACACCTGGTTTTGGTTGAACATGATGATGCTTTCCATTAATTGTAACAATTACATCGATGTCGGTTACATGTTTTAAAAGTTCGTAGCTCATATTATTTAACCGTTGGAAATTGTTTGTATTCTTTACCATCAATAAGGTTTCCGGTTTTACTTTTTCCTATTTTACACAAAGCTGTTTCAGGGTCTATGTTGTACCATTTTTTACCTTTTATTCCTTTTGCATTACATAATAGTACATGAATGTGAGCCCATTCGCCCCACGATTTAAAAAAGAAAGGGGTGTTTGTTTCTTTACATTGATTTTGAAGAGATTCAACCCAATCAGGATGCATTGGCCGTGCATTAGTTCCACTTTCGCCGCCACAAATAACCCAGTCTATTTTATTCCTTTTTGTAGGTTCATTCATTCCTTCGCAAAATACATCGCCAGTTAATAAGTTTTCGTAACCTTCGTCTGTATATCCCGATAATTGAATATTGCTAAGCATGGGTTCAACAGAAACAAAACGAATTGCTGCAGGAATATTTAGCAACACCGGAATACGTTTATTTGCTTCTTCCTTGTTTTCGGTGGTAACACCTAACCAAACATTTAAATATGGATTTGTAATACCGCGACTTTTAAAGTACTCGAGCATTCGTTCAGGTCGCTTGGTTAATACCTGAAAAGTGTGGTGCATGCATTTTTGAGTTATGGCAAAAACAGCATCAATCCATTCAAATGGCACATATTCATGAAACAAATCGCCCATGGAACAAATAAAAATCATTCGTGGTTTTTTCCATTCAAGTGGTTTTTTAAATGCGGATGGAACAAGCTTTGTTTTGCCGTTCCATTTTCCATCAAGGGTAACCAGCGTATAAGCACCGATTCCGTTTATGTTTAAAAAATCAGAATTCGATTGTTTAATTGCCATATAAGCCAACCTGTTTGCCATCTTTTCGGCATAACAGTTTTTGCATCCTTCCGATATTTTTGAGCAACCTATTATCGGGTTCCATGTTTCGTTTGTCCACTCTATTTTTGTCATAATACTAAATGTTTGATTCAATAATTTTACTTAGTTCTTCGTCGATTAAGTCGATATCGTCTGCTATTTCAGATATCTCTTTTTCGAGTTGTTTTACTCTTCTAATTTTGCGAGCTCTGAAGTACGCTTTTTTCTGTTCTAAAACGAGCCGGCAATACTGTGTCAGAAGCTGGCTTTTTGAAGCTCTCAATTCGGGTTTGGTTAAATTTACTGGTATCATTGGCGTTGTTTTTATAAGGTTCTGAAGCTGCATCTATTACATTGTTGCTAATTTCAATACTGTCGTTTATTCCTGTTTCGTAACCCATCCAGTAGAAAAACATAAACAGTATAGATGTAAGGCAAACAATAACTATTGTTTTTGTAAATCTGTCGGTCATGGTTAAGCAGTTTTAAGTTCTTTTTCCATAATATTAATCTCGGGATCGTTGCCATCGGAGTGCATTGGATTAAATATCCATGAGTCTTTACATGTGTGTATAATATTGGGCTCAAGTTTAATTTTAAAATTAATTCGATGATCTGTTCCAGCTTCCCAAATAGGGATATTATAAATAGATGCGAAGGCAATTTCGAGTCGGCAGTTTACTGATTGTTGCCACCCGGGGAACAATACCATTAAATCGGATTGTGCAAGGTAATCGATATCGGCAGCCATTTTCTCGGCTTCAATAGGTATTCGGTTTAAAATTTCGGTAAGCTCGTCGGCAATAACATGCGGATTATTCACGATGAATCCCTGCCGCTCGTAATTAGCCTGTGTTAAAGCAGCTTTTTCGCGACTTTCTATTGAATTTTCAATTCCTGTAATAGGGATACTTAGGTAAATGGTTTTTCTTTTCATGGTAGTGTTTGGTTTAATTTATGATTTCAAATTTGTTATCGGCAATAATTTTAGCAGCTAAACCCTGTGCGTCTGTGTTTCTGTATTTTTTAATATAATATTGAATAGTTTGAATCGATGCTTTGCCCTGGTATTTTGATTGGAGAATACACTGAATTCTTAACGTGTAAGCACTTAGCTTAAAATAATCTCTAAATTGGAAAAATCGTTTTTTAGCACAATAAAGTTTCCATTGATTATCGTACCACTCGAATTCCCATCCTGTTTTTATGCTCCAATCATGTTCTTCTTCGTTGTACTTAAATTTTTCAAAAAACTTCGATACAAATTCCTTTAGTTTTGCATCTGCTCTATCAACATTTCTTCTAAAACTGCGTGGAATATGTTGTTTTGGCTTAGGTGTATTTGCTTCGTTTCCCATTGTGTTTGGTTGTTATTAAAAAGTGATATGATTTTTATAAGCGAATTTTGAAATCTCAGCCCTGAAGTTTACTTTTAGTTTGTTACGAATATTACGCTCGTGCGTGTGAGCGGTATCTACGGTAATGTTCATTTTATTCGCAATTTCTTTGGCAATCAAACCTTCTGCAATCCACTTAATTACTTCGGCTTCGGTGCGCGTAAGTTTGTTTGCTGTAATACAGGTAGGTTTACAAACAACACCTTCGCAAATACAATTTCCACGTCGGCCACAATTCCAATACTCACGAACAGGCGATTTACCTGATTCAAAATCTGGCTCCACGTCGAAACCGCCGAAGTTGCATTTAATCCATTGCTGAATTTCGGCTTTATACGTTGCACATTTAAAGTATTCGCGCAACATATTTTGTGCTTCCATTTCGAACCTGAATGTTCTGGTTAAGCGGAGCAATACAAAAGGTTTCATTTTAGCCAGTGGAGTAACTTTACCGTTGTGTGTTCCCCAAATGGAACCGTCGGTTAATGCAAATATCTCTGCATTTTTATCGACGATTCCCCCGGGGATTTGGGCTCCCAAGCCGCCAAGATCAGGAGCAATATTGTGGTGTTGTGTTATCATAATAAAGGTGGTGTTTGGTTAGAACCGGTTAGTTCATAAATAAGCTTAACTGCGAATCGACAAGCTCTTTGTCTATTTGTTTCAGGTTTCGGCAATGTTTTAAAACCTTACCTTCGAGCTCGCACAATTGTTTATAATCTTCGTTTTCTGATTTTAATTTTTCGCGAATGGTTTGTGCCTGACGAACCGCCCATGTTTTTTCTGTTAATTCGTTAGAACGCTTTGTTACTGCGCCTTGGAAGTAATCATATAATAAATCGTAACACTTTAATTTGTAAGTTTGCAACGCGTCTGAGTCACTGTTTATGCTGAATAGCCACCCATAAACATACTTTTCGGGGAGAGCAACCATGTTTCTTACCCTTAAATCTGCCCCAACCATAGGCTGATTAGCCAATAGTTGATTTAGTGTTTTATCTGCTTTTATATTTTTAAAAATACGGGTATATTCAACCCCAAGAGCATCACAAATGGGTTTAATTGCAACCCAGAACGTACCATCAACATTTAAAAACAATATGTTTCTGCCGTTGAATTCTAAAAACTTTTTAATTTTCTTTTCCATGATAATAATTTTATTCGTTTAAACCTGCTTTTTTTAACATCTTGCGTTTTTCATGTTCTATTTCAATTCCCCACATAATTGCTGCATTCACTATTCCATAATAATCTTCTTTATTTCCGTTCATTACTGCATAAACAAGCCCTTTGCTTATTTCAGGATTGTTTAATCTTTTCATTAGCTCCGTTACGTATTTGTTTGGAAGCTTTTCTTTTATTTTCGAAAGATGGTGTTTGGTTAACATACTTATTTATTAGTATTGATTTAGTATTAAATTAGTGTTACATTTGTAGTGAAAATGTATATAACAAAGTAAAACGCTTTTTACATAAAATGCAAATATATTTGCAAAAAGTTTATATGTTTTTAAACATAAATTATTAAATGACATTTAATCAAAGGGTTATACGGTTTAGAAATTATAAAAAACTTTCACAAAAAGATTTTGCTGAAGGGCTGGGGGTTACGCGTCAAACTATTAGTAATATTGAAAACGACAAGAACACTGCTAGCTGGGATTTCATGTATAAGGTCTTAAATAAATTTCCCGAGATAAATGTCAAATGGTTTGTACTTGGAGAAGGAGAAATGTTGGAGTGTGAAAATAATATAGCATCAGAACCCGCAGCACGTTACGGAAAAGAAGACTTAAAAGAGAAGCTTATTTCAACATTGGAGCGGGAAAACGAGTTGTTACGGCAAGAAATTGAACGCTTAAAACAAGATGGTTGCGAACAAAAAACAAATACTGGTTAAAATTAGTATATAGTTCACCAAACTGTTTCAAATGTACTAACGATGAAGAACAAAACAAAGATGTTATATAACAGAAAGGCAACCCACCGAAAGGTGGTATTTGGTTAGAACAACCGAAAGGTTGATCTGGGGGGTCGGCTGTGGTGGCCGGCTCCTATTTTTTTACAAATCAGTCCCAAAACCGCCCCAAAAATAGCACTCAAAAATAACACACATGCCGAAAAAACAATACATACAGCTGATTAACAAAAGTACAGGTGGTACCACAAAGAGCTTCGAGAAATCGAAGCTCTTTTTTTGAATAAAACTTTTTATAAGCCATCTCTATTTTTCTGTTTTTCGAATCAAGAACCGATCATACAAAAACAACAAAAAAGCTGCCCCTCCACCAATAGCAAGCAATACAACCCAAATCCGGTTTGGATGATAAGTTACCCACAAATAATTGGTCATTTCGGTTTGTGTCATATTCAATAACTCGCCGGCTTTGTTGTAAAAATCGGTTTGCGTAAAACTTTCTGAAATCTCTTGAATGGATAATCCTTTTGATGATAAATCGGTTTTTAATAAAGTAAGTTTATCAGCCATTTTACCATAAACACTTCCCGATATATATCCTGCCATCAGGTTTCCAAAAGTAACCGGCAAATAGGCACAGCCCATGTATAGTGCAATTTTGTCTTTAGGCGCAATCCGGCCTATATATTCTGTAACTTTGGGCGATCCGGCCATTTCGCCTATTCCAAAAATAAAAATCGATGCAATAATGAAAAACGGGTTATTTGTAAACAGGGTTAATGCCATTCCTATTGCACAAACTAAAAACCCTGTCATCATCGATGTTAACGGGCGCCATTTCATAATAATAGTGGAAACCATTACCTGGAATATAATAATATACATGGCATCGATATTTGTTATATACTCGGCTTTTATTGTTCCGTCAGGCGAACCAATCTTGCTTGTTAACCAGGGCCAAACGTCATGAATAAAGTTATACAAGGTATGCGTGTCAACCCATTGGTCAATAAATACGGGGAGTGTATAAAAAAGCTGATAGTACATCGACCAGAATCCGGCAACAATAACCAAGAAAATAATGAATTTATAATCACTTAGGGCAACACCAATATTTTTGAAAATGGTTTTTAACGATTGAATAAATGGTAAATCAGATTTTGTTCTTCCTGGTTCTTTATAAAAATATAAAATTGGGAAGTTAACTGCAATAAATATGGCGCTCAGGTAGAAAACGGATTCGTAAGAAAGCTTTGTAAACTGAAGAGCTACAAGCGGCCCTACAAATGCACCAATATTTACCATCATGTAAAAAACACCAAAACCAATGGATGATGTTTCTTCGTCGGTTGTTTTTGAAACCGTTGCTGTAATTATTGGTTTAAATAACGCTCCTCCAATAGCAACATAAAGAAAAATAGCAAAGAACGAAACAAACGATTTGCAGTAAGGCATTGCCAGGAATCCGGTAAAATAAATTAAGAATGCAATAAACAGAACACGTTTAAATCCATAGCGATCAGCTATTGCTCCAGTAATTATTGGTAAAAAATACAATATGGCTGTACCAATTCCCATAATCATTCCTTTTTCTTCCTGGCTTAACCCTAAAGCCCCGATATCGGTTGATTTGGTCAGGTAGTTTGCTAAAAGCATATAAAAGCCATACCACGCCCATCGTTCGAAAAGCTCCATGGTATTCGCTATCCAGAATGTTTTTGGTAGTTTCCGGAAAACTCTGCTTAGTGTTGTCATTTGGTTTCTGTTTAATTCTTTCCTGCAAAGATGTGTTTTTAATTACAATAAAAAAATGAGTACGGAATTCAAATATAATTCATTTGACAATATTTTAATATTTAGGTTTAATGCATGCAACATGTTGTTAGTTAGTGTTTTGCGAAACATGTTGTATATCATATAATTTTATTTTAAATAAATAGTTGGTATGTTAAACGAATGTGTAATTTTGCAGCCTGAAAAAGGGTAAATATTTTTTAGGGTAAATTTTTAGGGTTAGGAAAAAGAGAACGGTTCATTAGGCTGTTCTCTTTTTTATTTAATACTATTTGAAAATCTTTTTATAAAATTAATAATGCCTGAGTGCTTAATTTGAATAATTTTGTACAAACAAAATTAATCAAAGCTTGTTTAATCATTATAATTCAACTACTCAAATAGTGCCATGACAACAACCAGGAAAGTTATTTTGCTCATTCTTGATGGATGGGGAATAGGCAATAAATCAAAATCGGATGTAATTTACAACGCAAATACTCCATATATAGATAGTTTATATAAAAAATACCCGCACGCTCAACTTCTGACTTGTGGCGAAAATGTTGGTTTGCCCGATGGACAGATGGGAAACTCTGAAGTGGGGCATTTAAATATTGGTGCCGGCCGTATTGTTTACCAGGATTTGGTTCGCATTAACAAAGCGATTGAAGACAATAGTATCTCGCAAAATGAAACATTGGTGAATGCTTTTAAATATGCTAAAGAAAAGAGTGTAGCGGTCCATTTTATCGGGTTGGTTTCCGACGGGGGAGTCCATTCGTTAGATAAGCATTTGTATAAACTATGCGACTTGACTAAAGATTATGGATTAAAAAAGGTTTTTATACATGCCTTGACCGATGGCCGCGATGTTGATCCCCGGTCAGGACTGGGTTTTGTAAAACAATTGCAAAATCATTTAGATAAATCAAATGGCGTAATTGCTTCTCTTGTTGGCCGTTATTATGGAATGGATCGTGATAAACGCTGGGAACGAATTAAAGAATCTTCCGATTTAATGGTTCATGGCAAAGGAAAGCAAACTACGAATATTATTGAATCTATACAGGAATCGTATAATGCTGGTGTTACCGATGAATTTATAAAACCAATAGTTAAGGTTAATGATAAAGGTGAGCCTGTTGGGAAAATTCAACCCGGTGATGTGGTAATATGTTTTAATTTCCGAACCGACAGGTTGCGGGAAACCACCATCGTGCTTACTCAAAAAGATATGCCCGAGTTTGGAATGCAAACCATGCCTTTGCATTATGTTACAATGACCCGCTACGATGAAACCTTTAAAAATGTAAAAATAGTTTACGATAAAGATAATCTTGAAAATACTTTGGGTGAAATATTATCCCGAAATGGCAAAAAGCAAATTCGTATTGCCGAAACAGAAAAATATGCACATGTAACTTTCTTTTTCTCTGGTGGTCGCGAAGAAGAATTCAAAAACGAAAGACGAATCATGATTCCTTCGCCTAAAGTGGCTACTTACGATTTGCAGCCCGAAATGAGTGCTCCCCTGGTTAAAGATGCTATTGTTTCAGAACTAAAGAAGAAAGATGCTGATTTTGTTTGCCTGAACTTTGCAAATGGAGATATGGTTGGCCATACAGGCGTTTATTCTGCAATAACAAAAGCCGTGGAAACAGTAGATAAATGTGTGAATGAAGTGGTTGAAACAGCAAAAACAAATGGATACGAAGCAATTATTATCGCGGACCACGGCAATGCCGATTATGCAATAAATGATGACGGGTCTGAAAATACAGCCCATTCTTTAAATCCTGTTCCATTTATTCTTGTATCAGACCGATTTAAGTCAGTTAAAAATGGCATTCTTGCAGATGTTGCTCCAACAATTCTAATACTCATGGGCTTAGATATTCCTTCAGAAATGAAAGGGAATATATTGGTTTAAATATTAAATTTTATTTTATAATGCTTCAAATTGGTAATACAGTAGTTAGTTTAGAGCTACTCGAAGAAAAATTTATTTGCGATCTTGAAAAATGTCAGGGTTACTGTTGCGTTGATGGTGAATCGGGGGCTCCACTCGAAGATGGTGAAAAAGAATTAATCGAAAAGAATTACCCGCGATTTAAAAAGTACTTACGCGAAGAGTCTTGTGAATCAATCAAAAAGCAGGGTTTTACTGTAACCGACAGGGACGGCGATTTGGTTACTCCATTGCTCGATGGTGAAGAATGTGTTTATACCATTTTCGAAAATGATATTGCCAAGTGTGGAATAGAAAAAGCGTATTTCGAGAAAAAAATATCTTTCCGAAAACCCATTTCGTGCCATTTGTATCCGATTCGGTTAAAAAATCTTTATGATAAAGTTGATGCGGTGAATTATCATCGGTGGAGTGTGTGTGAGGCAGCTCGTGAATTGGGATGTAAAAAAAATGTCAGGGTTTACGAGTTTCTCAAAGATGCCTTGATTCGAAAGTACGGTGAAAATTGGTATAATGAACTAAATGATGTGGCTCAGGCTTATATTGCGGATTATAAAAAAATAAAAAAATAATTCCTGCATGATATCATTTTTTGTGTATGATAATTTTCATTTGTTTATCAGCAATAAATTAGTATTTTAGTCAACCTGTGCAGAAAAATTATTAATAGAAAATTCATAGCAAAATGGAAAAAGTAAAACAATACATTAACGCGAATAAAGACAGATTTTTAAATGAACTATTCGAGCTAATCCGTATTCCTTCAATTAGCTCTATATCGGATCATAAGCCCGATATGATAAAAGCTGCCGAACATATTAAAAAAACTTTGCTTGCAGCAGGAGCAGATAAAGCGGAAGTTATGCCTACAGAAGGGAATCCCGTTGTTTATGCAGAAAAAATGATAGATTCGTCAATGCCAACAATTTTGGTTTATGCTCATTACGACGTTATGCCTGTTGATCCTATTGAAAAATGGGATATAAAACCATTTGAACCGGTAGTAAAAGATGGCAAAATTTGGGCCCGTGGTTCCGACGATGATAAAGGCCAGGGGTTTATGCATATTAAAGCATTCGAAGCCATGGTCAAAACCGATTCCTTACCCTGTAATGTAAAATTCATGATCGAAGGTGAAGAAGAAATAGGTTCAGCAAATCTTCCTGCATGGCTCGAAAAAAATAAGTCACTTTTAAAAGCGGATATAATTTTGGTTTCTGATACAAGTATGTTAGCACCCGACAAACCTTCAATCACAACAGGTTTGCGTGGTTTGTCTTACTGGGAAGTTGAAGTAACAGGACCAAATCGCGACTTGCATTCCGGTATTTTTGGTGGAGCAGTGGCTAATCCAATAAACGTGTTAGCTAAAATGATTGCCAAAATGGTTGATGATGATGGACATATCACTATTCCCGGATTTTATGATGATGTATTGGTGGTTACCCCGGAAGAAAGAAAAAAAATGGCCGAAGCTCCATTTAATCTTGATAATTACAAAAAAGCCCTTGATATTAAAGAAGTATTTGGAGAAAAAGGTTATGTTACTACAGAACGTACTGGTATTCGCCCAACATTTGATGTGTGTGGTATATGGGGTGGATATACCGGTGAAGGTGCAAAAACAGTTCTTCCATCAAAAGCTTTTGCAAAAATTTCATCTCGTTTAGTTCCTAACCAGGATAATGTGAAGATATCTAAACTATTTAAAGAACATTTCGAAAGTATTGCGCCTGATTATGTAAAGGTAAATGTTGAATATTTGCACGGTGGCCAGGCTTATGTTTGTCCAATAGATACGCCTGCATACAGGGCTGCCGAGAAAGCGTATGAAGAGATTTACAAGAAGAAACCTATACCTGTTCGTAGTGGTGGTAGCATTCCTATTGTTTCTGAGTTCGAACGAATTCTGGGAACAAAATCAATTCTCATGGGATTTGGATTGGAGGCGGATGCTATTCATTCTCCTAACGAGAATTTTCCGTTAGAACAATTTTATAATGGAATTAATACAATACCTTATTTCTATAAATATTTTTCAGAAATGCAAAAATAATTTAAACACACGAATTTAAAAAGATTGAGCCTGTCAGAAATGACAGGTTTTTTTATTTTAATTTTGTAGAAAAAAGATAAAATATAATACTGATGATATAAAAATATGGGGGTGTGTTAAATAAAATGCATAAAAAATAAAATCAATATATAAAATAATGGGGGTGTAATGAAAAAAAATATAAATTTGCGATTGTTGATTAATTCATAATTCATAATTCATAATTTTCATCCTATGGCAACAGTCCGACTCAAAGCATTGGAAGAAGTATTAAACAGGAAGCCTGTTGATGTAGAACTTCCATCGGTTAAAACATCCGAATATTTTGGTATAAATGTGTTCGATAAAAACAAGATGCAGGAGTATTTATCGCGCGAAGCATATGAAAGTGTTGTCCAGGCTATTAATCAAGGTGTTCGGATTGATCGTAAAGTTGCAAATCAGGTTGCTTCAGGGATGAAAGCCTGGGCAATAGATCGCAGGGCAACGCATTATACTCATTGGTTTCATCCTCTAAGTGGTTCAACAGCCGAAAAACATGATGCCTTTTTTGAACCCGCGGATAATGGTGGTGTAATTGAAAATTTTCAGGGCGAAATGCTGGTCCAGCAAGAACCTGATGCATCGAGTTTTCCAAGTGGTGGTTTGCGAAATACTTTTGAAGCTCGAGGATATACCGCCTGGGATCCTTCATCACCTGCTTTTGTTTATGGAAATACTTTATGTATTCCAACTATCTTTGTTTCATATACAGGCGAAGCACTCGATTATAAAACCCCGCTATTAAAATCGTTGAATTTTATTGATAAAGCTGCAGTTGATGTATGCCAGCTTTTCGAAAAAGAAGTTTCTAAAGTCAATGTTACATTGGGTTGGGAGCAGGAATACTTTCTTATTGATAACGCGTTATACAACGCACGTCCCGATTTATACCTCACTGGTAGAACTCTCATTGGCCATGCCTCAGCAAAAGATCAACAGTTGAGCGACCACTATTTCGGTTCTATCTCCGACAGGGTAACATATTTTATGAGAGATTTCGAAATAGAATCCTATAAATTGGGTATTCCAATTAAGACCCGCCATAACGAAGTTGCACCAAACCAGTTCGAGTGTGCACCCCGTTATGAAGAAGCTAACCTCGCTGCCGATCATAACCAGATGTTAATGACTATCATGGAGAAAGTAGCTAAAAAACATAACTTTCGTGTTTTATTTCACGAGAAACCATACAAGGGAATAAATGGTTCGGGAAAGCATAATAACTGGTCGATGTTAACTGATACCGGAAGAAATTTGTTGTCGCCGGGTAAAACACCAAAGAGTAATTTGCAGTTCCTTACTTTTTTAATAAATACAATAAAAGCAGTACACGATCATGCCGATTTGTTGAGGGCAAGCATTGCAACTGCCGGAAATGAGTACAGGCTGGGAGCACATGAAGCTCCTCCGGCAATAATGTCTGTTTTTATTGGGTCTCAGCTTACATCCATACTTGACCAACTTGAGAAAAGAGTTACCAATAAAAAAATGACTCCCGATGAAAAAACAGAGCTAAAACTCGATATAGGTAAAATACCTGAAATATTAATGGATAATACCGACAGAAACAGAACGTCCCCGTTTGCGTTTACAGGAAATCGTTTTGAATTCAGGGCTGTGGGCTCATCTGCAAATGTTGCAGCACCAATGATTGCTTTAAATTCGGTTGTTGGAAATCAACTTGTTCAATTTAAAAAAGATGTTGATGTTCTAATGCAAAAGAATGTGAAAAAGGATGAAGCAATTTTCCAGGTATTGAAAAAATATATTATCGAATCAAAAAAAATCAGGTTCGAAGGTAATGGATATAGTAATGACTGGGTAAAAGAAGCTGAAAAGCGAGGATTATCAAATGTTTCTAACATCCCCGATGCTTTAAAAGAATTTATTACACCTGAAACAATTAAATTATTTGGCGATTCACAGGTTCTTTCAGAACGAGAACTTGAAGCACGATATGATATCCGTTTGGAGATATATGTGAAACGTGCTCAAATTGAAGCTCGTGTATTGGGCGATTTAGCACGTAATCATGTTATTCCTACAGTAATTAAATATCAGAATGTGCTTATCCAGAATGTTATGGGCTTAAAGGAGCTTTATCCAAAAGAACTGTTTGAAAAACTATCAAAAACACAACTCGATACAATTACTACAATTTCTGAGCATATGACCATTGTTAAAGATTTGGTTGAATTGATGATCGAAGCACGTAAAAGAGCAAACGAAATTGAAGATATAGTGCTAAAAGCAACAGATTATTCCCGAAATGTAGTTGCTTATTTCGATAAAATCCGGTATCATGTTGATAAACTGGAATTAATCGTGGATGATTCTATTTGGCCATTTCCAAAATACAGGGAGATGTTGTTTACTCGCTAAGAACCTTTTTTTAATAATTTGTAATTATAACCTGACTTTTGCCGGTCAGGTTTTTTTGCTGTTCTTACAAGTAATAAATTCATCCCTAAAACGTATTTATAAATAGCTGATAACTCAATTTGATCTATATTTTTATTTTATTTAAAAAATCTTACTTTTACATTTTACAATTCAGTAACTAGAAATAACATGAGAAAAAAGACAGCATTTCTTTTTGGTATCGTTTCACTTTTTATTTTAACACAAGTTTATGCCCAAACAGCAAAATCAAAAAAAGCTCTCGAGTATTTTACAAATGGCCAGTATTTTATGGCTGTTGATATGTTGAGAGATGCATATGGAAATGAGCCGGATAATGATATTAAGTTAGATATTACATATAAGATTGCTGAATGTTACCGGTTAACATCGCAGCCTGAAAAAGCAGAAATGTGGTATAAAAGAGTTATTCTGAAGAAATACGAAAATCCCTTAATGTATGTTTATTATGCCGATGCTTTAAAGATGAATGAAAAATTTGAATTGGCTATAGAAAATTACAGGGAATATAAAAAATTAGTGCCATCTGATCCTCGTGGCGAAAATGGAATCAAATCATGCGAAATGGCTATCAAGTGGAAAGAAAATCCAAATGGATACAAAGTAGCAAATATGAAATTTTTTAATTCAAAGGAAAGCGAATATTACCCGGCTTATGCAAATACTGAATATTCTGAAGTTTTTTTTACATCATCCCGCGAAGAATCTGCCGGGAAAGAAAAACATGGTGCTACAGGCCAGAATTTTTCGGATATCTATTTCTCGATTCAGGACAGGAAGGGAAACTGGAGCACTCCATTGCCACTTGGTGAAAACATAAATACTGAGTTTGAAGAAGGAGGAGCTTCGTTAAGTAAAGATTATAATACTCTTTTCTTTAGTCGTTGCGAGAAAGTGAAAAAAGAAACTATGGGATGTAAAATTTTTACATCTGTACGTAAAGGTGATGAATGGGGTAAAGCAGAACCCTGGACTATTACTGCCGATAGCATTACTGTTTCGCATCCTACATTATCAGAAGATGAATTTATTCTTTATTTTGTGTCTGATATGCCCGGGGGGATGGGGAATAAAGATATTTGGAAAGTAACCAGGGAAACAAAGGAATCTGAGTGGGGAACTCCAGAAAATGTTGGAAGTGATATCAATACTCCCGGTAACGAAATGTTCCCGTTTATTCATAATGATGGAACCTTGTATTTTTCATCTGATTATCATTTAGGTATGGGCGGACTGGATATTTTCAGGGCAATACCCGAGAATAACAAATGGAAAGTTGAAAATATGCGCTACCCGATTAACTCTACATACGATGATTTTGCCATTGTAATTGAAAAAGAACATGAACGGGGCTATTTTAGTACATCTCGTGACGGGAATGACGAAATATACTCGTTTGTTTTGCCTCCACTAAAATTTACAGTCGAAGGAATTGTCCGTAACGAGAAATCAAACGATCCTATTGCAAATGCTACAGTTAAACTTGTGGGTAGTGACGGGATTACAGTTGCGGCAGAAACAAGTTCCGATGGCGTATTTAAATTTAACCTTCGCCCAAATACTGATTTCGTGTTTGTTGCTTCTAAAAAAGGATTCTTAACTGGTAAAGGTAAAGAAACAACGAAAGGATTAATCGAAAGCCAGGATTTTAAATCCGAGATTCGATTATCATCTATAGCCGAACCAATAGAGTTGCCAAATATTTTCTACGATTTTGCCAAATGGGATTTACGGCCTGAATCAATGGTTGCTCTCGACAAGCTGGTAGAAACATTAAATGATAACCCGCATGTTACCATAGAGTTACGTTCTCATACCGATGCACGGGGAAGTGTTCAGACAAATATTGAGCTTTCACAAAAACGGGCCCAATCGGTTGTAAATTACCTGATCGAAAAAGGAATTGAACCAGCACGTTTAAGAGCTAAAGGGTATGCAGCTACAATGCCAAAAGTTGTTGATATGAAAATTGCTTCTCAACACCCGTTCTTGAAAGAAGGAACTGAAATTACCCAGGAATACATCGATTCATTGCTAACCGAAGAACAAAAAGAAATAGCATATCAGATTAATCGTAGAACTGAATTCCAGGTGTTGTCAACCGATTATCAACCCCGGAAATAAATATCTTATATAAATAAAAATTCCCGATAATTCGGGTTTTTTTATTTTATACACGAAACACTATAATTTTATTTCATGCGAACTAATTGTTAAATTTGTACTTTAATAATCCCCCAAAAAATGAGTCAAGATTCACGATATAATTTAAGAGGAGTTTCTGCATCAAAAGAGGATGTTCATAATGCAATAAGAAAAATGGATAAAGGTCTTTATCCTAAAGCATTTTGTAAAATAATACCCGACGTTTTGGGTGGTGATGAGAAGTATTGTAACATAATGCATGCCGATGGAGCCGGAACAAAATCTTCCTTAGCCTACTTATACTGGAAAGAAACAGGCGATTTATCGGTCTGGAAAGGAATTGCCCAGGATGCTATTGTAATGAATCTTGATGATTTATTATGCGTTGGGGTAACAGAAAATATTTTGCTGTCATCAACTATTGGCCGTAATAAAAACCTGATACCAGGCGAAGTGATTTCAGCGATTATTTCAGGAACAGAAGAATTGCTGGCTGAATTACGAAACCTGGGTATTTCAATTTACTCTACCGGAGGAGAAACAGCCGATGTTGGTGATTTAGTCCGTACAATAATTGTCGATTCTACAGTTACTGCACGAATGCTTCGAACGGATGTTATCGATAATTCAAAGATTCAGGATGGCGACGTTATTATTGGCTTGGCATCCTACGGGCAAGCATCCTATGAAAAACAGTACAACGGGGGAATGGGAAGCAATGGACTGACATCAGCCAGACACGATGTTTTTTCAAAATACCTGGCCCGAAAATATCCCGAAAGTTTTGATCCATTGGTCCCTGTTGAATTTATCTATTCAGGAAATTATAAATTAACAGATACTATTGAAAAACTAGGTATTGATGCAGGTAAAATGGTTCTTTCACCTACTCGTACTTATGCTCCCGTGATGAAAAAAATCTTCGGGAAATATAGAAAGCAAATACATGGATTAGTTCATTGTTCTGGCGGGGCACAAACGAAAGTATTAAACTTTATAGGTAATTTGCATGTTGTAAAAGACAATCTTTTTGAGCTTCCTGAATTGTTCAGAATAATTCAAAAAGAATCGGGTACTCCCTGGGATGAAATGTATCAGGTCTTTAACATGGGACACAGAATGGAAATTTATATTAGCAAAGAATATGCAGAAAATATAATTCAAATATCAAAAGAATTTGGAATTGATGCCAGGATTGTTGGTACTTGTAAGCAATCAGATAAAAAACAATTAACAATTCAAAGTGAATTTGGTGAGTTTCAATACAGTTAATTTGATTTAACTATTAAATTAATTATTAATTTTGCATCGATTTAGAAAAAAAGGATTATGAGCAGTAATATAATATTAGATAAATTAGAAGGAATAAGACTTCGTTTCGAAGAAGTAGGGCAATTGATTACCGATCCGGCAACAATCAACGATATGAAAAAATATGTTAAACTCAACAAGGAATATCGCGATTTAGAGCCACTTATTGATGCGTATAAAGAATACAAGAATATTTTAAGTAATGTAACATCAGCAAAAGAAATAATAGCAACCGAGAAGGATGAAGATTTACGCGAGATGGCCAAAGTTGAACTGAATGAGCTCGAGCAAAAAATTGATCCGCTCGAAGAAAATATAAAACTGTTATTGCTTCCCAAAGATCCCCAGGATACTAAAAATGCAATAGTCGAAATCCGTGCAGGAACCGGTGGCGATGAAGCCAGCATTTTTGCCGGAGACTTGTATCGAATGTATGTAAAATATTGTGAAGACCGAAGATGGAAAGTGGAAGTTACAAATATTAGCGAAGGTACAGTTGGCGGGTATAAAGAGATTGTTATGAAGGTTTCTGGCGATGGTGTTTATGGTGTATTAAAATACGAATCAGGGGTTCATCGTGTACAACGTGTTCCTCAAACCGAAACACAGGGACGAGTTCATACATCGGCTGCCACTGTTGCTGTTTTGCCAGAAGCAGAAGAATTCGATATTGATTTACGAATGGAAGATATCAGAAAAGATACTTACTGTTCATCAGGCCCGGGCGGACAATCTGTAAATACAACCTATTCTGCCATTCGTTTAACACACATTCCCTCAGGCATAGTTGTTACCTGCCAGGATGAAAAATCGCAGATTAAGAATTTCGATAAAGCGATGGGAGAGTTACGAACAAGACTCTATAATCTCGAGTACCAAAAGTATGTTGATGAAATTGCATCAAAACGTAAGACGATGGTTTCAACCGGCGACCGTTCAGCAAAAATCAGAACATACAATTACCCTCAGGGGAGGGTAACAGATCACCGAATAAATTATACTGTTTATAATTTACCAACTATTATGAATGGTGCAATACAGGAGTTTCTCGATCAATTGCAAATGGCCGAAAACACGGAACGATTAAAAGAAGCTGGAGTATAATTTTATGGATTACAATCAGTTAGTTCAACAAATTACAAAAAAAAGAAGCTTTTTGTGTGTTGGTTTGGATACGGATATTACAAAAATCCCCGGCTTTTTAATTCAAACCGATGATCCAATTTTTGAATTTAATAAACGAATTATAGATGCAACTGCTCCTTATACAATTGCAATTAAATTAAATACTGCCTTTTATGAAGCAAATGGAGTAAAAGGATGGATTAGTCTCGAAAAAACGATTAATTACATTCGGTTAATTTATCCTTCTCTATTTATTATTGCCGATGCCAAGCGCGGAGATATTGGAAATACTTCAAAAATGTATGCCCGTGCATTTTACGAACAAATGAGCTGCGATGCAATAACTATTGCTCCATATATGGGAAAGGATTCTGTGAGCCCTTTTCTTGAATTCACTGACAAGTGGGTTATTTTACTTGCTATAACTTCAAACGAAAGCGCTACTGATTTTCAAACACTTGAAATAAAAAATTCTGAGACTATCCTCTTTGAAACCGTGCTTGAAAAATCAAAAACGTGGGGTACACGAAACAACCTGATGTATGTAGTTGGCGCTACCCAAGCTGGTCAGTTAAAAAAGATAAGGAAAATTATTCCTGAACATTTTCTTTTAGTTCCTGGTGTAGGAACCCAGGGCGGCGACTTAAATGAAGTTGCCCAAAATGGAATGAACAATTCTTGCGGCCTGCTGGTAAATTCATCTCGTGCCATTATTTATGCCGATAAATCAAAAGATTTCGATAAGGTAGCTGCTCAAAAAGCTAAAGAAATGCAGCAACAAATGGCTTCGCTCTTAAAATTAAAAGGATTGTAACAAATTGTATTGTAAATAATTCCGGATTTATTATTTTTATAGGTAGTTTGACTATTCATTAAAAAAGTAATGAAAGAAGAATTTCTGCATTATATTTGGAAATACAGGCTGTTAAAAACAGGTAACTTAAAATGTTGCTCCGGGGAAAAAATAGAGATAATAAAACCGGGTACACATAACTTCGATTCGGGGCCAGATTTCTTTAACGCAAAAATAAAAATTGATGACATAACTTGGAACGGGAATGTCGAAATACATGTAAACTCATCTGATTGGTACAGCCATAACCATCATACAAATAAGGCCTTTGATAATGTAATTTTGCAGGCGGTATATCATCACGATAAGGATGTTTACCGTACTAACGGGCAGTTAATTCCGACACTTGTATTAGATTTCGATAGTCGATTGTTAACTAATTATGAGAATCTGCTACAGAATAAATTATGGATTCCCTGCGAAAAGGAAATTGTAAAAATCGATAAATTTATTATTAGTCAGTGGATAGAAAAACTTTCTATTGAACGGCTCAAAGAAAAATCGGACAGTGTAAATGATTTGTTAAAACAAAACAATAATAATTGGGAAACGGCTTTCTATACTCAGTTAGCAAGTAACTTTGGGTTTAAATTAAACAGCGAACCATTCGAATTGCTTGCTAAATCGCTACCACTGAATTATTTGGCAAAACATAAAAATAACCTTTTGCAAATTGAAGCCTTGTTATTTGGACAAGCAGGTTTTCTTATCGATACCGGCGGTGATGAGTATTACAATTCTCTGCAAAAAGAATACCTGTTTTTAAAAGCCAAGTTCAACCTCAAGCCAATTGAAAAACACCTGTGGAAATTCCTTCGTTCACGGCCGGGAAATTTTCCTACAATCCGAATAGCACAATTTGCAATGCTTATATATAAATCATCATCGTTATTTTCGAAAATAATCGAATCGGTAAAACCGGAAGAAATTAAAAAGCTGTTATTGGTTGAAACATCAGAGTACTGGACTAATCATTATCTTTTTAATAAAGTATCAGTTAATAAAGTAAAAAGCCTTGGAGAAAATTCGGTTGATATATTAATTATTAATACTGTAATTCCATTTTTGTTTGTTTACGGGAAAAATAAAAGAGACGAAAAGATTGCTACACGAGCCATCGGGTTTCTCGAAAAAATTAAAAGTGAAAAAAATTCGATTCTTCAATCATGGGAGAAATTAGGGATAAAATCGAATAGTGCCCAAAGCTCTCAAGCCCTCATTCATCTTAAAAGCAAATACTGTAATATTAAAAATTGCCTGAATTGCCAGATTGGTAATCAGGTGATTAAAATTCAGGAATAAGGCACATTTTAATCAACGTGAGTTTTTTCATAATCTGTATTGATTTTTTTAAATCTTCTTATTATTTTAAATCCTAATAAAATTAATTGTTTTAATAATTATTTAAGTGTCTAATGATACTTTTTTTGTTAAATTGTATTGATGATTTGAAAAATTTAAATACTTTTGCAAATCTTTAATATTCAAGAGTAGAATAAATTAATAAATAAAAAAGTATGAGCTATTTAACAGTAGAGAAAAAGCAGGAAATTTTTAAAGAATTTGGAAAATCTGAAACCAACACTGGTTCAACTGAAGGACAAATTGCTCTTTATACTCATCGTATTGGTCATTTAACCGATCATTTAAAAATTAACAGAAAAGATTATAGTACACAAAGAGCTCTTCTGAAATTAGTAGGACGAAGAAGAAGATTGCTTGATTACTTAAAAGAAAAAGATATTGAAAAATATCGTGCTTTAATAAAAAGTCTTAACATACGTAAATAATACTAGAAAGGGCAATTTTCAGATTGCCTTTTTTCTTAATATATTAAAGCCGGTATTACATTAAATTTAATAAATAATATATGTGTAATTTAGTTGAAAAAACAATTGATCTTGGTGATGGAAGAATTATAACCATTGAAACAGGAAAGCTTGCAAAACAAGCTGACGGATCAGTTGTAGTTAGAATGGGACGTACAATGCTTCTTGCCACCGTTGTATCTGCAAAAGAAGCAAAAGAAGATGTCGATTTTATGCCCCTTTCTGTTGAATATAAAGAAAAATTTGCTTCGTTCGGACGTTTCCCTGGTGGATTTTTAAAACGCGAAGCAAGGCCATCTGATTATGAAATTCTTGTGTCTCGTTTAATAGACAGAGCTTTAAGACCATTATTTCCCGATAATTTTCATGCAGAAACATTTGTTAATGTCGATTTGATTTCAGCAGACAAAGACGTTATGCCTGATGCTTTAGCTGGTTTAGCTGCATCTGCTGCATTAAGTGTATCAAATATTCCATTTAACGGGCCAATTTCTGAAGTTCGTGTTGCACGTGTTGATGGTAAACTTATGATTAATCCCACGTTTACAGAACTTGAACGTGCCGATATTGATATCATGGTTGCTGCAACCATTGACAATTTAATGATGGTTGAAGGTGAAATGAACGAAGTTTCTGAAGCAGAAATGCTTGAAGCAATAAAATTTGCTCACGAAACAATAAAAATTCAATGTGTTGCTCAGCTGGAACTTGCCAAACAACTTGGTATTGTTAAGAAAGAATACAACCACGAAACACAAGACGAAGCACTTCGTACCCGTGTTCAATCCGAATTGTACAACAAAACATACGAAACGGCTAAAACATTTAAAGCAAAACACGAACGTTCAGATGCTTTCGATAAGATTAAAACTGATTTTATTGAGGTGTTAAAAGCTGAAAAACCCGAAGAAGAAGTTAACGAAATGCTTGTTTCTCGCTATTTCCACGATGTTGAAAAAGAAGCAGTGAGAAATCTTATTCTAGACGAGGGAATACGTTTAGATGGAAGAAAAACAGATGAAATCAGGCCAATATGGTGCGAAATTGATTATTTGCCTGCAGCTCATGGTTCAGCAATATTTACAAGGGGCGAAACACAATCGTTAACCACGGTAACACTTGGAACAAAACTCGACGAAAAAATGATCGATCAGGTTTTAGTTCGTGGTACAGAAAAATTTGTTTTACATTATAATTTCCCACCATTCTCGACCGGCGAAGCACGTCCATACAGAGGTGTAGGACGCCGCGAAATTGGACATGGAAACCTGGCTCACCGTGCTTTAAAAAGAATGATCCCTAATGGGCCTGAAAATCCTTATGCTGTTCGGGTTGTATCCGATATTTTAGAGTCGAATGGTTCATCATCAATGGCTACCGTTTGTGCTGGTACTCTTGCTCTTATGGATGCAGGAGTCAAAATGAAAAAACCAGTTTCTGGTATTGCGATGGGCTTGATTACCGATACTAAAAAAGGAAAATTTGCCGTATTGTCTGATATACTTGGTGACGAAGACCATTTGGGTGATATGGATTTTAAAGTTACAGGTACAGCTGATGGAATTACAGCTTGCCAGATGGATATTAAAATTGAAGGATTATCGTATGAAATTCTGACAAAAGCATTAGGCCAGGCGAACAAGGGTAGAATGCATATCTTAAATAAAATTACTGAAACCATTTCGGAGCCAAGAGCAGATTATAAACCTCATACTCCACGAATTGTACAAATCAGAATTCCTAAAGATATGATTGGCGCAGTTATTGGCCCGGGTGGAAAAATCATTCAGGATATTCAGGAAAAAACAGGTTCTACAATTACAATTACACAAGAAGGTGACACAGGCATCGTGGATATTTTTGCCGACAACCTTGAAGCTATAGAAAAAGCACTATACAGAGTAAATGGTATTGTTGAAGTACCTGAAGTTGGTAAAGTTTATAAAGGGATTGTAAAATCAATTGTTGCTTTTGGTGCATTTGTAGAGATATTACCGGGTAAAGATGGATTACTTCATATTTCAGAAATTGACTGGAAACGCCTCGAAAAAGTTGAAGAAGCTTTGAAAGAAGGTCAGGAAATTGAAGTTAAAGTTATTGAAATTGATCAACGAAGCGGTAAACTCAAACTGTCAAGAAAGGCCTTGCTGCCCAAACCCGAAAAGAAAAAAGAAGAATAAATCGAATATTTCAGGCATGGTTTTTATCATGCCTTTTTTATTTTACAAGCATCCTGGTAAAAATTGAATTTTGAAAACAACCATTTCTTTTATAAATTTATCTTTTTTCATGAGAATAATTTATAATTTTATACTGGCCTTAATTTTCATGATATCTTTTTTGATGAATAAAGAAAAATTTAAACTATTATATATGATACGAAAAGCATTGACTATTCTTCTTGTTGCGTTAACATTTATGGTTTCATGCAATAAAAGAACAATACAATATCCCGAAACAAGAAAAGCTGATCAAAAGGATGTTTATTTTGGGGTTGAAGTTGTAGATCCATACCGTTGGCTTGAAGATGATAAATCAGCAGAAACTGAAAATTGGGTTAAAGCTCAGAACCAGGTAACTTTCGATTATTTATCACGAATACCTTATCGCGAAAAAATAAAAGAACGCTTAACCCAGTTGTGGAATTTTGAAACAATGCAAACACCGGTTAAAAAGGCAGGGAAATTATATTTTTTAAAAAACGATGGGCTTCAGAATCAGGATGTATTATATATGCAAAATACACCTGATGGCGAACCTGTTGTTTTGCTCGATCCAAATAAACTATCTGAAGATGGAACAGTAGCACTTGGTGCATTTGAAGTTTCAAATGATGGTAAATATCTGGCTTATGAAATTTCGAAAGGAGGTTCAGACTGGCAAGAGATTCTTGTAAAAAATATTGAAACAGGAGAAGAATTACCTGATAATATAAAGTGGGTTAAATTTTCAAAAATATCATGGTACAAGGATGGCTTTTTTTATAGCCGTTACGATGAACCTGCTTCAGGAGAAGAATTATCGGGTGTGAATAAATTTCATAAAGTTTTTTATCATAAAATTGGCACTTTATCCCAGGATGATAAGTTAATTTATAATAACCAGGAATTCCCGTTGCGTAATTATTCGGCACAGGTATCAAACGATGAGAAATACCTGTTTATTTACGAAACGCAATCTACAAATGGAAATAACTTGTATGTCAAAAATCTGAATAAAGATGACAACTTTGTAAAGCTTACTACAGGGTTTAATTACGATTATACGGTACTCGATCATGTTGATGATAATCTTTTTGTTATAACAAACTACAATGCACCTAAGTATAAACTTGTTCGAATTAATGTGAATACCCTTGATGTAGGAAATTGGATTGATATTATACCTGAGAAAAAAGATGTATTAAGCAGTTGCGAATTGGCCGGAGGTAAAGTTATAGCTTCATACATGTGCGACGCATACTCAAAACTCGAAACCTATGATTTTAAAGGAAATTTTCTGTCAGAAATAAAATTACCAGCTACAGGAAGCGTTAACCAAATTAACGGGACAAACGATGATAATACGGCATTTTACTCCTTTAGATCATTTACTGCTCCTTCTACCGTGTTTATGTATGATTTAGCTGAGTTATCTTCAAAAATATTTTTCGAACCCAAACTTGATTTTGATACTGAGAATTACGAAACAAAACAGGTGTTTTTTACCAGCAAGGATGGTACAAAAATTCCTATGTTTATTATACATAAAAAAGGGCTGGAACTCAACGGGAAAAACCCGACCCAACTTTATGCATATGGAGGTTTTAATGTTAGCCAATTGCCATCATTCAGCGTTGAACGATTAATCTTACTTGAAAATGGTGGCGTATTTGCACTTGCAAACATCCGCGGAGGTGGCGAGTATGGTGAAAATTGGCACAAAGCAGGTGTGGGTTTGAATAAACAGAACGTTTTCGATGACTTTATTGCAGCTTCTGAATATTTAATAAACGAAGGTTATACTTCACCAAAAAAACTTTCTGTTCGGGGAGGATCGAACGGGGGCCTTTTAATCGGAACAGTTTTAAATCAACGGCCCGATTTATATGCTGTTGCTTTCCCCGAAGTAGGTGTCATGGACATGTTACGATTCCATTTGTTTACTATCGGATGGGCCTGGGTTGACGAGTATGGCTCAAGCAAAGACTCAATTCAGTTCGAGAATTTATACAATTACTCTCCATTACATAATATAAGTGACAGGATTGATTACCCTGCAGTTATGGTAATTACCGCGGATCACGACGACCGGGTTGTACCTGCCCATTCCTTTAAATATATTGCCACATTACAAGAGAAATATACAGGCAATAATCCGGTACTTATCCGTATTCAGACTAAAGCAGGCCACAGCGCTGGAAAACCAACAAGCATGAAAATTGAAGAAGCTGCAGACAGGTGGGCATTTGCTTTTTATAATATGAATGTGGAACCCATATATGCTGAATAAATTTTATCCTGTTCATAAAAAAATATAATATTCTGTTTTTTAAAGCTGTTTTGAAGTTTATCTTTGAAACAGCTTTCTTAATTTAAAATATGTAAAATTTAAAACGTGGATTTAAGTTACATCGTTATCGAAGGAAATATTGGAGCCGGAAAAACCAGTTTTGCTAAACGTATTGCCGATGATTATAATGCAAAATTAATTCTTGAACAATTTGCAGATAACCCATTTCTTCCAAAATTTTATATTGAACCCGAAAAATATTCCTTTCAGCTCGAACTATCTTTTCTCGCCGAACGTTATCACCAGTTAAATAATGAACTTACTTCAAGGGATTTATTTAAATCGTTTACTATTGCAGATTATTACTTTATGAAATCTCTTATTTTTGCCCGTGCAACGCTGAAAGAAGATGAGTATAACCTTTACAGGCAGATATTCGATATTATTTATAAATCAATCCCAAAACCCGATTTGTATGTGTATTTACACCAGGATGTTAATAAACTTATAAAGAATATTGTTAAAAGAGGACGTGATTATGAACAAGGTATTCGTGCTGAATATCTTGTGAAACTTCAAGACGGGTATTTCGATTTCTTTAAACAACACCACGATATCCCTTTTTTAATTATTGATATAAGTAACTTAGATTTCGTTGAATATCGGGGCGATTACGATAAAATTAAAGAAGTTATTTTTAAGAAAAAATATGAGAAAGGAATGCACAGAATTATTATTTAAGTGCTGAAACCTAAATAATTTGTATGTATTTTTTTTTTTTTGCTTAAACATTAGTAAGTTTGTATTCTATTGACAGAATTAACTAGTAATTTATAACAAATAATCAATTAAACTATGAAAAGAATCAACTATTTAGCGTCTTTCTTATTTGCAGCAATTATATTAAGTAGTTGCGGCGGATTAGATAAAATGAAAGAAGAAGCTTCTAACGTCAAGTACAATGTTACCCCAAAAGTATTGGAAATGCACGGTGGTAAAGTTAAATATGCTATCACTGGAGATATCCCTGCAGAATGGTTTAATAAAAGCTGTACTGCCGAATTTACTCCTGTTTATAAATTTAACGGGGAAGAAGTTAAATTAGAATCAAAAATTTACCAGGGCGAAAAAGTTGAAGGTAATAATAAAGTTATTGCTTTCGAAACTGGTGGTTCTATTGATTTTGCCGGTGAATTTGAATACAAAGAGGCAATGCGTGTTGGCGAACTAGAAATGAGGGTGGTTGCTACTTTAAAAGATAAAAGTTTAGATTTAGGTACTCTTAAATTAGCTGATGGTGTTATTTCTACTCCATTATTGGTGATGATTGACCCGATGCCTATTACTTTTGGCGATAACTTCCAAAGAGTTCTTGCTGAATCAAAAAATGCTGATATTCATTACATGATTCAACGTTCAGATGTTCGTAAAACAGAATTAACTTCTGAAGATGTTAAAGAACTTGAAGCATTTGTTAAAGAAAGTGTTGAAACTGCAAACAAAAAATTTAAAGGAATTGAAATTTCTGCTTATGCTTCACCAGACGGACCTGAAACCTTAAACGAAAAATTATCTGCCGAAAGAAAAAAATCTGCAGATCAGTATTTAGCTAAAGTTGTTGGTAAAACCAAAATGAGTAAAGAAGATGCAACTGCTATTTACCAAATGAAATCAACAGCTGAAGATTGGGACGGTTTCAAAAAATTAGTTGAAGCTTCTACAATACAAGATAAAGACCTTATTTTAAGAGTTCTTTCTATGTATTCTGATCCAGTTGTTCGCGAAAAAGAAATTAAAAATATTTCTGCTACTTACAAAGTATTAGCTGACCAGATTCTTCCACAGTTAAGAAGATCTGAAATTGTTGTAAATATTGAAAAAACTGGTTTTAGTGATGAACAAATTTTAGACTTTGCTATTAATAAACCTGATACTTTAAATATTGAAGAATTATTGTATGCTGGGAAATTAGCTCAAACTAACGAAGATAAAGCCAAAATTTATGCTGCGGCAACTGTTAAATATCCTACTTGTTTCAGAGCATGGAATAACTTAGGTTATGCTAACATGATGTTAAAGAACTTAACTGATGCTAAAGCAAACTTTGATAAAGCGAACGAACTTAAAGCTAACGATCCTATTATTACTAACAACCTTGGTGTAATTGCTTTATTAAACGGCGATAAAGAAAATGCTCAAAAACTTTTCTTAAGTGCTACTGATGCCGGCAACTCTGTTGATTATAACTTAGGCATTATTAAAATTATGGACGGCGAATACGAAGCAGCTGTTAATTATTTCCAGAATCACACAACTTTCAACACTGCATTAGCTATGTTATTGGCAGGTAAAAACGATTCTGCTATGAAAACTATTGATGCAGTTGAAGGAGATAATGCTATGAATTATTATTTAAAAGCTGTTATCGCTGCAAGAATTGGTAACGAAGGTGTTGTTTTAGAAAACTTAAAAACTGCTATCGAAAAGAAAGCTGAACTTAAAGAATTAGCTAAAACTGATTTAGAATTCAGAACTTTCTTAGCTAACGAAGTTTTTAAAGCTTTAGTTGAATAATATTTGAAATAACATATTTTAAAAAGCGATTCGTTAGAATCGCTTTTTATTTTACATCAAGTTTGATTTTCCTGTATAACTCCCATAAAACAATACCTGCACTTACAGAAATATTAAAGGAGTGTTTTGTTCCAAACTGAGGAATTTCGATACAATAATCACTCATATTTATTATTTCTTGCTGTACTCCTTTAATTTCGTTGCCAAAAACAACAGCATATTTTTCACCCGGTAATACGGCGAATCTTTCAAGCGATATGGAATTATTGACCTGTTCTATTGAAATTATCTTGTAATTTTTTTCTTTTAGCTCTAAAATAGCATCAGGTATATGTTCATAGTATTTCCAGTCAACTGATTCGGTAGCACCAAGTGCTGTTTTTTGAATATCCCGGTGAGGGGGAGTTGCTGTAATTCCACATAAAACTATTTTTTCAATTACAAACGCATCCGATGTTCTGAATACACTTCCAATATTATTTAAGCTTCGTATATTATCTAAAACCACAACAATAGGTGTTTTTTCAGAGTTTTTAAATTCATCCACACTTAGCCTGTTAAGCTCGCTGTTCTTTAATTTTCTCATGTTAGGATATTGTATTTTGTAATCTAAAAATTGGTTAAATGTATAAAAAATCAATAATTTCGTGAAGATTAAATTACGAAAGAAAATTTAAAACTATGAATATTCACGAATATCAAGCAAAGAGCATATTAAAACAATTTGGGGTTGCTGTTCCCGAAGGAATAGTTGTTGATAATCCTGAGGCAGCTGTTTCAGCTGCAAAAAATATAAAAGAGAAAACAGGTATGGAAACCTGGGCTGTTAAAGCGCAGATTCACGCGGGTGGGCGCGGAAAAGGCGGCGGTGTTAAAATCGCCAAATCAATTGAAGAGGTTAGAAAATATGCTGCTGATATCATTGGAATGAACCTGGTTACTCATCAAACAGGGCCTGAAGGGAAAAAAGTAAATAAAGTGCTTATTGAGCAAAGTATTTTTTATCCCGGAGAAAGTAAAATACAGGAGTTTTACATGAGTGTATTGTTAAATCGTGCTTCCGGGAAAAATATTATCATGTATTCAACCGAAGGAGGAATGGATATTGAAACTGTTGCAGAAAAAACACCTCATTTAATTTTTAAGGAAGAAATTGACCCTAAAGTTGGAATACAGGCTTTTCAGGCTCGTAAAATTGCTTTTAACCTGGGTTTAAGCGGGGATGCATATAAAGAAATGATTCGATTTGTAATTGCTCTTTATAATGCTTACGAAAAAAGCGATGCGTCACTTTTCGAGATTAATCCCGTGTTTAAAACATCCGATAATAAAATAATGGCTGCCGATGCAAAAGTAAATCTTGATGATAATGCATTATTCCGTCACCCGGATTATGCTGCCATGCGTGATGTTACAGAAGAAAATTCCGATGAACTTGAAGCCGGGAAATACAATCTTAACTTTATTAAACTCGATGGCAATGTAGGTTGCATGGTTAATGGTGCCGGGTTGGCAATGGCTACAATGGATATTATTAAACTTGCCGGTGGTGATCCTGCAAATTTTCTCGATGTAGGAGGTTCAGCTAATGCCCAAACTGTTGAAGCCGGGTTTAGGATTATTTTAAAAGATCCCAACGTAAAAGCTATCCTGATTAATATTTTTGGGGGAATTGTTCGTTGCGACCGCGTTGCACAAGGTGTTGTGGATGCTTATAAAGCAATCGGCTCTATACAAATCCCGGTAATTGTTCGCTTGCAGGGAACAAATGCTGCCGAAGGTAAAATGCTGATTGATAAATCGGGTTTAAAAGTGTATTCGGCAATTACATTACAGGAAGCTGCCGATTTAGTTAAAGAATTGGTATAGTCCTTATTATTCCCGGGTTATAAATGAAAATCAAAAAAAAATTATTCTTTATTTGTGTTGTTCTGTATTGTTTGATTTCATTATCAAATAAAGAATTAAAAGCTCAAAGCAGTGTTTCCGTTGGATTTGGGGTACCTGAGTTTTTTCATGCGGGATATCGTTTCCATAAGGAAAAAATGGGCTTTGGGTTTTCACTGGGGCTACTTCCTTCAAATAATGAATTCGTGATTTCCGGCAGGGCTGGATTCCTCTATCATTTTTATGGTAAAAGAAAATATTCATTACTTAAACCGTGGTATGTAAATCCGGGGGTTGTATATAATAGTGTGGAAATAAACTCACATTTGGAACAATATTTTATTTTAGATTTACGAATCGGGCGCGAGTTTTCGTTGAATCATTCTTTTGGTATCTTTACTGAACTTGGAGTTGCCTGTATTTTATGGGAAAGCGTTACGGAAAAGAATTTTAGTTTTGCCTTTGATTATGATTCTCCATTCATACCATCAATAAATTTGGGATTGTATTACCGTTTCCCTGAAGGGTGCAATTGCCCCAAACCAAGAAAATACTAAAAATTAAAAGGATGCGTTGTTTGTTGCATCCTTTACTTTTTACCAATTAACAGGTTTTCTCCGAACAGGCATAGTCATACATCGTGCCCCGCCACCTCCACGTGGAAGCTCTGAACCTTCTATGGTTATTACATATTTTTTATGATCGTTTGGATTTACTTTTCCTTTAATTATATCGTTTGCCTTTAAAACTTCAAATCCATTTTTGTTCATTTCTTCAATGGTATATGTATTGCGTTCGTAACCAATAACTTTACCCGGCCCGACTGCGAAAAAGTTTGCCCCGCTATGCCATTGTTCGCGTTCTTGTATCCACTGGTCTTTTTTTCCTCCGCAATAAATCGGGTTTAAATCCATTCCAAGTTTTTTCAATGCGGTTAACATATTTTCCTCGGTGCATATTTTTGTTACTTTCCCATTTTCAACTTGTATATGGATGGTTTCAAACCTGTTTACCTGCATTATTAACGGCTCATAAACCATGCATGTGTCCATATCAAGAAAGGTAAATACCATATCGAGATGGATAAATGATTCTGGTTTATAAGGCAGCTCTTGTACAAGGATATGTTTTACTTTATCTTTTTGATTTTTAAGTTTTTCTAAAACAAAATCAATTCCTTGTGAAGTTGTTCGAGTACCTTGCCCGATACATAAAATGTCGTCGCGGGCAATTAAAACATCACCACCTTCAATAGTTGTATCAGGAGTAAAGCTTTCGCTATTTAATGGATTTATTGTTTTAGTTACAAAGAGTTCGTGATAATCAAAAATTGCCTCCATAATTAACGACTCCCTTTCACGAACAGTATTCGCCATGCGCCCGATTAAAACATTATCAAGTATTGAAATAGCAGAGTCACGGGTAAAAAAGAAATTGTGTAATGGCCTTAATGAATACCGCTCCTTGCTCAAATATTTTGTAAGTGTGTTTTTTTCTTCAATTACACCTTCGATTAACTGCCTTGAAAGTTCCTTTGCATCAAGAGTTGTAAGATATCTGTTTAAACTGCATTTTTCTTCATACCGGCAAATTTTATTCAGAAGGGTTTCTTTTACTTTCTGGTTTTTTAATATATCGGTCAATAAATCGGTTACCTGAAATGTGTTTGTTAATTTGCCAAGAACACCACTTAACTGGGCATATTCTTTTTTGGCTACATTAAGATTTAAAATATCGCTATACAATGCTCTTTCGGCATTCTCGGGAGTCATATTTTCAATTTCGCTGCCTGGCGTATGAAGAATAACTCCTTCCAATTCACCTATTTCAGAGCGAACATCAACATTAATTTTTGGAATCATATAGTATATTTTTCAAATGAATTTCTAAACAGATATTGTAAAATTATGAATTGTTAGGCAATATAATCAACTAATTGATGGTAATAATTATAGATTTTTCAGAATCAAGTTGAATTATAAGATGATTTCTATAAGAAAAGGTACCAGAATGGTTAAAACCACACCACTAAATACTGAAATTATTGCATAATCGGAACCAATATATTTTGTTATTACAGGCAGTGTTGTATCCATTGCAGTTGCCCCGCCCGAAGCAATTGGAGCAAGCTTTCCAAAATAACGTGCAAAAACAGGAGTAAGCAATAAGGTTATTATTTCACGGGTTATGTTTGAAAGTAACGCGATTACACCAAGAGTTTCATTCGATAGCTCAGTTATAAGAACACTCGAAAGACTGTAATAACCAAAGCCGGATCCTACAGCTAATGAATCAGGGAGATTGAGATTGCTTTGTACTAGTGAAAACACAGAAACACCAATATAAGTTCCTGTAATTACAGACAATGGAACAAGCAGGATTTTAAAATTAACTTCTTTTATAAGAGTTAGTGCTTTTTTATTGCTTCCAATTCCAATGCCAACTAAAAACATGAGTAAATACAAAGCATATAAACTGTAATCGGTTTGAAATATTTGCCCGGGTAAAAATCTGTAAATACCGGTTATTACCCCGGCAACAAAAAAAGCTAATATGATTAAACTTCCTTTCATTTTTTTCTGAAAAATATATGATAAACGGCCCAGGAAAATAAAATACTTCCCCCTACTGCAAATAATGTTAATGAGATTGCCTGAAACCCGATTTTATCAAAATTAGCAATGATTTTTTCATTAGCACCAACAGATATGCCCAAGAGAAACAATAACAAATAAATAGCCCAATTGGTTAAATAGCCGGTAAGTTTGAGAAATTTTTTCCTGGAATGAAAAATCCATCCAATAATTATTCCTAAACTCATTAGCGAAAGAACGATAATCATTTTTCCTTATTTGTTTGATTTAAACGATAATATATGCCAGCTTACCGCTAGTGCAATAAACAAAAGTAGTAATTTTAACCAGATATGATTAACAACAAAGAAAACCGATGAAAGAATTGTAAGCCATAATAGAAGGACAGATGCTATTTTTGATTTTCTTGAAATGGTTTTATGATGAATGTAGTTTTGAATATGAGTTCCCAAATATTTATGGTTTATTAACCAGTTGTAAAGCCTTTTTGAGCTTCGCGTAAAAAGAGCTGCAGAGAGTAATAAAAATGGAGTTGTGGGCAATAATGGTAAAAATATTCCTAATATTCCAAGTCCTAAAGAAATTAACCCGAGTATAACAAATAAAAACGTGATGGCTTTATTTGATGAATGCTTTACCTGTTTATCCACAACCTGTTTATCTTTTTTCTTTAAATCCGATTTTGTTATGAGTTCCATCGCAGAATGGCATATTTCCTGAGTTTCCGCATCTGCACAAAGTTATGGTATTGGCTTTAGGTACTTTATTTCCATTAATGTCGGTAATTATAAAATCTCCGGAAATAATTGCCGGCCCGTTTTGAATTATTTGAACTTTTGTTGATGGCTCAGATATTGGTGTTATTTCGGTATTTACATCATAAGTATCAATTGGTTTTTTAAGATATTTATTCCACGAAAAGGTTAACGCATCGGTTGGGCATTGATTTACAATTTCAATAATTTTTTCGGTCGTTGAACCCTGCATATTTACCCATGGCCTTTTTACAGGATCAAAAACACTTCGTAATCGTGTATAACAGATTGTTGAATGAATACATTTGCCGGGTTGCCAATGAACAGTTATTTCCCCGTTTGTATAATCCCTGTTATTTTTATCCATATAAAATTTATTTTCGGTTAAATATACATAAAATTATAGCATGTTAATTGTACACGATTTGATATAAATTATTTCGATTTTTGCTAAAAATAAAAAATACTAACAACAATTTGCTGATTCATTCGTAATATTGTCAGAAATATTTTTTTGTATTCATGAAAATTCTGAAATCTATATTCATCTTATTTTTACTTTTTAATACAGTTTCATTAAAGGCACAGAATGTAATTGAAAGAGGCGATTCAATTATTATAACCAGGGCTGTTGTTCTTGATGGAGACACTATTCCCAATATTCGTTTAAAGGAGATTGTTATTTTTCCTGATATGGTTTTTAAAAATAAGCAACAAGCCCGTAGATACACAAAACTGATGCGTGATTTAAAAAGAGTATATCCTTATGCTCGATTGGCAAAAGATAAGCTCGACGAAATGGAACGCGAATATAATAAATTAAAAACCGATAAGGAACGAAAAAAATATGCAGAAACAGTTGAAAAACAGCTTGTTGACGAATTTGGTGCCGAACTGAAAAAACTAACAGTTACCCAGGGAAGGCTGCTTCTAAAACTTATTGACAGAGAAACAGGCAACACTTCGTATGAGTTGTTAAAAGAATTACGAGGTACATTTTCTGCAGTATTCTGGCAAACCATTGCCCGGTTGTTTGGTTCCGATTTAAAAGCGGAATACAATGCCGAAGGCGACGATATTCTAATTGAACGAATAGTGGTTCTAATTGAACACGGGCAAATTTAAATCATCTCAAAAACTGCTTTCACAAGGTTATTTGCTCCATCACCAATTTGCCCGATATGGGCATCAAGCATGTAACAGGGAGTTGTGACTAACTTGTTCTTTTTGTCGATAACTATTTCACCATGAGTGGTTTCTGTGTGTGTGGCACCCATTTTTTTAACAGCATCAGACGTGTTTCTGTCCTGGCCTGTTGTAATTTCTACTTTGCCCAAAACCTTTGCCAATAATACCGGGGAAATACACAAAGCACCAATGGGCTTGTTTTGTTCTGCCATACTTCGTATAGCTTTTTCTACATCATGATTTACCTTACAGTTTGCTCCATCGAAAGCAAATGAACATAAGTTTTTTGCCACACCAAATCCTCCTGGGAATATTAATGCATCGAAATCCTTAGCCTTGAATTCGCTTAAATTTTTAATTTTTCCTCTTGCTATACGGGCAGATTCAATTAAAATATTTCTTTTCTCAGGCATTTCCTGACCTGTAATATGGTTAATTACATGATGCTGTTCAATATCTGGCGCGAAAATTTCATACATACCACCATTTTTTACAATTGAGTATAATGTTAGAGTTGCCTCGTGTATTTCTGCCCCGTCGAAAACACCACAACCTGCTAAAACTACTGCAATCTTTTTCATGATTTTTTGTATTTATTGTTTTAATTGTAAATATAAGCGAATTTTGCAATGAATTCAAGCTCATGGTGTAATGAAAAGAACATTTATTGCAATTAAGATATCTCTTTCTAAAGAAACAGAAAAGCTCTTTAATGAGATAAAATCAAAGTTAAATGAATCAAAAATAAACTGGGTTGATACCCATAATATGCATATTACACTGTTTTTTCTGGGAGATACAAAAGAAAGTCAGATTCCTGAAATATGTAGTCAAATTGAAAGGATTGCACGAGAAACAAATCCATTTTTATTTACCTGTAAAGGTTTGGGTTTGTTTAAGAATATTCATGATCCGCGTGTGATTTGGCTTGGCATAAAAAAATCCGATAGTTTAAATGGTTTAAAACAAAATATTGATTTTGTAATGCAAGATATGGGTTTTGAGATTGAGCCCCCGGATTTTAAACCACACATAACACTTGGAAGGATTAAGTTTATAAAAAACAAAATGTTACTTGCAGAATTAGTTGAAAAATACAGGGATTACGCATTCCAGGATATTCCGGTTAATGAAGTAATTTTTTATGAGAGTATATTAACTTCACAGGGCCCTATATATAAAGAGATTCAGGTGTATAAGTTAAGTACGGTAAAAAATAGCTAGAATATTTAAATATGTCTTCCTTTTAAAATGATAAGAATAGTGTAAATCATAATTTTAAAATCTACATAGAGCGACATATTTTCAATATAAAGAATATCGTATTTGAGTCTTTCAACCATTTGGTCAACATTTTCTGCATATCCAAACTTTACTTGTCCCCACGAGGTAATGCCGGGTTTTACTTTCTGCAAATGCAAGTAATGTGGTGCTTTGCTAACAATCTGATCGATATAAAACTTTCGTTCAGGCCTTGGGCCAACCAAAGACATATCACCTTTTAATACATTGTAAAAATTAGGGAGCTCATCGAGCTTTGATTTACGCATAAATTTACCAAACGGAGTTATACGCTCATCATTTATTGATGAAAGTGCCGGCCCGTTCGATTCGGCATCTTCGTACATTGATCTGAATTTATATAAGGTAAATGGTTTTCCAAATCGCCCGATTCTTTCGTGACTATAAACTATCGGGCCTTTAGAAGTTAATTTAATCCCGATTGCCAGAAATAAAATTAGTGGTGATGATATAACCAGGGCAATTAATGATAAAGCAAAATCGATAGCTTGCTTGGCATGTTCCTGCCAGGTAGGCATTAAGCTGTGAGAAATCTGGATAAGTGGTGTACCAAAAATATGAGCCATTTTTACTTTTCCTGTAAGAATATCGTACATACTTGGAATGGCCTTAATTATTATTCGTTTATTATCAAGCGAGTTAATTATCTTTTCAATTTCCCTGTGTTCTGTCGATTCCAGGGCAATAATAACTTCTTCAATTTTATATTTGTCGATAATTTGGGGCACATTGTTCAATTCACCCAGCCTTGGAAGATACTTTTCCAGAATATATTTTTCTTTTTCAACAAGACTTATAAAACCAATAAATTTATTTCCTGTAGATTCAATCTGATTTTCGATATTTTGGTAAATATCTACAGCTTTTTTATTTCCTCCGATAATAAGTGTGTTAAATCCAAAAATTCGTTTATGAATCTTGTTATTTGTTCTTGTTGTAATAACTAACCGGGGAATATAAGTTGCAATAAACTGTATGGTAATTAATGTAAAAAATAAGCTGTAATAATTTTGATACGTAATAACTTCATCATCGAGAATTGAAGTAAAAAAAAGGATTAATGAGCCTAATAATATTGAAAAAAATGTTTGCCCAAGCTCCTTTAATCGTGATTTCCTGTAAATATCTTTGTAGTAACCACTCAGGTAATAAAGAAATAGCCAGAAAACAGGTATTAGAATTATCCCGTGATAAAACCGTGAAGTAAACTCAAGAGGCAAATCAATACCAAATTTTTCTGTTTCAATATATATTTTACGGTAACTGTAAAATATTGCCCAGCTAAGAACGGCAGAAAAAAAATCGAATAAAATGTATTTTATGGTGTGTAAAGTTTTACTCATTAATTTTTTTAAAGAATAGAAAACAATTAAGTATTTCCTAAAACGAAAAATCTTATAGTTTGTTATGATTTTTTAAGTAATAATTTAAGAGATTACACGGAATAAAAACCAGGATTCAATACCTGGTATAACCTTTCCATTATTGTTTGGGTTACTTGTATCATGTAAAGTTCATCGGGAGTATCGTTTACATGGGTCGAGCCAATTTTGTTTATTGATTCAATAAAATCACTCATCTCTATTTCGAATGGCGATGTTGTTTCAATAGTGAAATCCGAAGTAATTATTTGCCCATGAATAATATCGAATTTGGTTGCAGCATGATTCGAAAAATCTATTTTAATCAATTGGTTCGACTGAAAAAACGAAACTTCGTTTTTCTTTTCTTTGGCTATGTTATTGTATTTTATTGCAGCTAAGCACCCATTGTCAAATTCAAGCCTGATATAAATTAAACTAAAATGATTCAAGTCAATAGGAATAGCGCTTACAGATATTTTTTTCACGATGGAACTTGCTTTATTTATAGCTAAACACGTATCGTTGAATATCTCGTAAAAATAATTTTGTGGCCTGTAAAAGAAATTCTGCTCCTGGTTAATTTCAATGAGTTGAGGTGCAAAAACAGCATTTTTACAAACCAAAAATTCAGGAGCAAATAAATAGGTTTTCTTTATTTGAATTTTTATTTGCGCTTCAATGGCCAGTTTATAAAGATTTTTGATTTCTTCAAAACTGAGTTCCGAAATATCTTCAATAAATAAATGACATGACTTTTTTAAAGCACTTATAGCAAAATCAAAATTTGGTTTAATTGAATTGGCAAAATAAATAATATCTGAGTTTTCGAACAAATCACCGGCTGACGGAAACAGGGTTATATTAAAGTTTTTACAAATAGGCAGAATATCTTCTTCGTTTGGAGAAAAAATCCCAAACAGGTTTTGTTTTAATATACTTTTTAACTGTTCTGCTTTGTTCCCGTCTTTTTGAGAATTTATTCCAATTAAACCTATTTTCATAAAATCAGAGTTGTTTTTACAAACTTAGTTTATTTAAATGTTCCGGATTGATTAATAGGTTTCATTTTATTAACGAATTTGTGTTAATAAACTTATTCATTTATGTTTCTGAATAATTTAGCAAATGCATGGACAACAGATGTTAAAATGATTCGGGATTGTTAAAAACGATTTTTTAGTTAAGATAAAAAAATCAACGTTGCTAAATGTGATTTGTTCTTTTATCTTTGTTCGGAATTATAAAAAACCTAGAGGAATTAGTTAATGGTAGATACTTACAGGCATAAGGGATTAAGGCAGAAATTGGTTGAAACGATTAAAGAAAAGGGAATTAAGGATACACGTATTCTCGAAGCCATAGGGAAAGTACCACGTCATCTTTTTATGGAGAGCGGATTTGTCGAGTTTGCATATCGCGACCAGGCTTTTCCAATAGGAGCAGGGCAAACAATATCGCAACCATATACCGTGGCTTTTCAAACAGAATTATTACAAGTTGAGAAACATCAGAAAGTGCTTGAAGTCGGAACCGGATCGGGCTACCAGGCGGCAATTTTAATGGAATTAGGTGTAAAAGTATATACCATTGAACGTCAAAGAGAATTGTACCTGAAATCAAGAACATTATTACATAAAATGGGCTATAAACCGTATTTCTTTTATGGCGATGGTTATTTGGGGCAGCCATCCTTTGCTCCTTTCGATAAAATCTTAATTACAGCCGGAGCTCCCGAAATTCCAAGAGAACTATTAAGTCAATTAAAAATTGGCGGACGAATGGTTGTACCAGTTGGTGGCTCCGAAGGGCAGGTTATGATGTCTGTTGACAGAACCGGTGAAAATGATTATGTTGAGAATGAACACGGGTATTTTGCTTTTGTTCCATTATTAAAAGGAAAACAATAATTAAACAGATTATGGTAAAAATCAAAAAATTTATATTTAACCCTTTCCAGGAAAATACTTTTCTGCTTTACGATGAAACCAACGAATGCGTGGTTATTGATGCCGGATGTAACGATAAAAATGAACAACTGGAACTACTTACCTTTATCGAAGAAAATGAACTTAAATTAAAGATGATATTAAATACGCACTGCCATATCGATCATATTATGGGGAATGCGTTTTTAGTTGAGAAATATAATGTCCCGTCAATAGCACATAAGGATGATTTGCCATTGTTACAACGCTCAAACGATATGGCAATTGCATTTGGGTTTACTATCCGGAAACCACCTGTGCCATCAAAATACGTTAATCATGGCGAAATAATCGAATTTGGAAATACAAGTCTTAAAGTTCTCCATGTTCCCGGGCACTCTCCCGGATGTATTGCTTTTTATTGTGAAAAAGATGGTTTTATAATTGTTGGCGATGTTCTTTTTGCCGGGAGTATTGGACGTACAGATTTACCCGGGGGCGACTATGATACGATAATACTTAGTATTACAAATCATATTTTTTCATTGCCTGGCGAAGTGATTGTGTATCCGGGCCACGGTAACA
This sequence comes from Bacteroidetes bacterium GWB2_32_14, assembly GCA_001768235.1. Classification (GTDB taxonomy): domain Bacteria; phylum Bacteroidota; class Bacteroidia; order Bacteroidales; family UBA12077; genus UBA12077. The sequence continues at coordinate 52,134 of MENK01000014.1, read as the reverse complement.
GTACAACAGTTGAACATGAAAAAAATACAAACCCGTACTTCCAATAGCTTGAATAATATTGCGAACATTATAAAGTAAATGTTGTTCTAAAACATGTTTGTTAGGAAAATATCATGTTGTTTTTATTTTTATTGATTAATCTTCTTTTTAATTTTGAACAATTTTATAAATAATTAATACTAACTGATATAAATTTTTTGCTATGGCTCTTGATAACTTTATACAACGTCATAATGGTCCACGTGATCATGAAATTGATTTGATGCTTAAAAAAATCGGTGTATCAAGTCTCGACGAACTAATTGATAAAACCGTTCCAAAAACAATTCGCCTTCCAAAACCACTGAATCTTCAAAAAGGAATGAGTGAGTACGAATATCAACAAAAGATATTTAAAATTGCTTCGAAAAATAAAATCTATAAAACATTTATAGGTTCAGGTTATTATGATACGATTATGCCGGCGGTTATTCAACGCAATATACTTGAAAATCCAAGTTGGTACACATCATATACTCCTTACCAGGCAGAAATTTCACAAGGCCGTTTAGAAGCATTATTGAATTTCCAAACTGTTGTAATGGAACTTACAGGGATGGAAATAGCGAATGCTTCATTACTCGATGAAGCAACTTCTGCAGCTGAAGCTATGATTATGTTTCATAATTCACGCTCAAGAACCCAGGTTAAAAACGAAGCTAATATTTTCTTTATTGATGAGAACATGTTTCCACAAACTATTGATGTTATGGAAACTCGTGCTAATCCGCTTGGAATAGAGATAGTAAAAGGAAAATTCAATGAGTTTGAATTTACAGATAAGGTTTTTGGAGCAATTGTTCAATATCCTACAGCAGATGGTAAAATTATTGATTACAAAAATTTTGTTGCTAAAGCACACGAAAAAGAAATTGCAGTTGCGGTTGCAGCAGATATTATGAGTTTGGTGCTTTTAACACCTCCGGGTGAATGGGGAGCTGATGCAGTTGTTGGTTCTACCCAGCGATTTGGTATTCCTATGGGCTTTGGAGGTCCTCATGCCGGATATTTTGCAACCATGGATAAATTTAAACGAAGCATGCCTGGCCGTATTATTGGTATATCGAAAGATGCACAAAATAAACTTGCCTTACGTATGGCTTTGCAAACACGTGAGCAACACATTAAACGCGAAAGAGCAACATCAAATATTTGTACTTCACAAGCGCTTTTAGCTACTATGGCCGGAATGTATGTAGTTTATCATGGTGCTGAAGGCCTAAAACGAATAGCTTTGCATATTCATTATATGGCTGTTACTTTAAACGAGAAACTCTTAGCCCTTGGATTTAAACAAGAAAATAAAGATTTCTTTGATACATTAAAAGTGAACCTTCCGGAAGGGATAAAAGTTGCAGATATTCAAAAGCTGGCTTTAGAAAGAAAAATCAACCTGAATTATATTGATGAAAAAACTGTTGGAATAAGTACAGACGAAACTACTTTAATTCAGGATGTAAATAAAGTAATTGAAATTTTTGCCCAGGTAGTTAAAAAGAATGATGTAGCAAGTCATTTAACAGAAAAGGTTGCTTTTGATAATAAATTCAAACGTACAAGTAATTTTTTAACTCTTGAAGTTTTCAATCGATATCGTTCAGAAACTGAAATGATGCGTTATATCAAGAAATTGGAAAGAAAAGACTTTTCATTGACACATTCAATGATTTCGCTTGGTTCATGTACAATGAAACTGAATGCAGCAACAGAAATGTTTGCTTTAAGCTTTCCCCATTTTGGAGGAATTCATCCATTTGTTCCTGCTGATCAGGCTGAAGGATATCACCAGTTAATTCAGGAACTGGAAGAAGATTTAAAAGTAATTACAGGTTTTGACGCAATATCGTTTCAGCCAAACTCAGGTGCTGCAGGCGAATATGCCGGTTTAATGGTTGTTCGTCAGTATCATATCGAAAAAGGACAAGGACACAGAACTGTTGTTCTAATCCCATCATCAGCACATGGAACAAATCCTGCAAGTGCTGTAATGGCTGGTATGAAAGTAGTGGTTGTCGAGTGTGATAAAAACGGAAATATCGACGTGGATGATTTAAAGAAAAAAGCAGAAGAACATAAAGATAATTTATCTGCTTTTATGGTTACTTATCCTTCAACACATGGAGTATTCGAAAGCCGTATTAAAGAAATGAATGAAATTATCCACAAAAATGGTGGTTTAGTATATATGGATGGTGCAAACATGAACGCCCAATTAGGATTAACAAATCCTGCAAGTATTGGAGCCGATGTTTGTCACCTGAACTTGCATAAAACATTTGCAATTCCTCATGGTGGTGGTGGCCCGGGTGTTGGCCCTATTGGTGTTGCAAAGCATTTGGTACCTTACTTACCTTCGCATTCTGTTGTAAAAGTAGGTGGCGAGAAAGGTGTTAAAGCCGTTTCTGCTGCTCCCTGGGGTAGTGCCAGCGTATTAACCATTTCGCATGCATTTATTAAAATGATGGGTGGCGAAGGATTAACCAGTGTAAGTAAAATGGCAATCCTGAATGCAAATTATCTTGCAGCATCATTAAAAAATCAGTTTGATGTTCTTTATTCAGGTGAAACCGGCTATGTTGCTCACGAAATGATTTTAGAATGCCGTAACTTTAAACCTATGGCAAACATTACAGAAGCCGACATAGCTAAACGATTAATGGATTATGGTTTCCATGCTCCAACATTGTCATTCCCCGTTCATGGAACATTAATGGTTGAGCCAACAGAAAGTGAATCTTTGCAGGAACTCGATCGCTTTGTGGATGCCATGATTTCAATTTATAATGAAATAATTGAAATAAAAGATGGAAAAGCTGATGCAGAAAATAATGTATTGAAAAATGCTCCGCATACTCAGGAAGTGGTTGTTTCTGATTCATGGAATCGCCCATACGCAAGAGAAAAAGCTGCTTTCCCTTTAAATTGGGTGCGCGAAAATAAATTCTGGCCTACAGTTAGCCGTATTGATGATGGTTATGGTGACAGAAATTTAATGTGTACTTGTGCTCCGATAGAAGATTATCGTGAAGGGAAATTTACTTTTGAAGCTGTAAAATAGTTGTCATATCATACTTCAAATGAATAGCCCCAGTAAAACTCCGGGGCTATTTTTTTAAAGACAATTCATAATATATGCAAATTATAATTGACAGCGTAATCGAGCAAAGCCATTTTATAATTTGCATTATATTACAATACGGGCGATAATGCTTTTTGTGATGGAACTGCCAGCCGATAGGCTGGTTACCTTTTTCTGAACATTTGGGGCGCTTTGGAGTGAAGAAAAGGCATGAAGCAAAAACAATTATTTCAAAGGATAGTGTTTCTATAGTCTATAAACATCTTTGCGATGTCTGACATTTCTTACTGTTACTATTCGGATGGTTTCTTCAATAACATAAATTATTCGATATTCTCCAACCCGGACTCTATATAAATTTTCTTTCGTACCACGAAGTTTTTTACATCCGTTTGGCTGTGGGTTTTTTGCTAATCCTTCAGAAGCTATAATAACTCTTTTTATAACTGTTTTAGGAAGATTGCGGAGTTCTTTTCCTGCTTGTTTACTAAACTGAACTTTATACATTACAACTTACCTTCGTTTTTTAACTCGTTTTTTAACTCGTCAAGGCTTATTGTTTCTTCATCTTTTCTGGATTCGGCTATTAAAACATCGTAAAAATCTTCCCAAAGTTCACTGTACTTGTCAAGGTCAATCTGAACTGCTATTCGTTCATTTTTCTCGTTAGTTACAAAGTTTATTCCTTTCATTGTATTCCTGTTTTTCATTTCTGCAAATTTAACGTTTTTTACTCACTTTTGGTTTTATTTTAATGGATGATATTTATTTAATTGCTCTGCTAGTTCTGTGCTAAGCTGATTTGCAATTCAGCTTTCTGTTTTTTCTAAAATAATGGCAATTACAAACCTGCCTGCCGATCAGGCAAGTTGCCCGAATAAAGAAAGTGCCATTACAACTTTTCTCATGAGCGAGTAAATGACGCTTAGCTTTTTTAAATTTTTAATACATATCCCGCATAGTCATTCATAATAGTACTTTATTTTCTTAATGGATATTTAGAAAGTGTAAGATATGTATTAATAAATTTTTCTGATGGTTCAGCTATCAGGGCGTCAGCCTTTTTCTTCCGGGTTTTGAATCAATTTCTTGTGCCATAATTGCACCTGCTCTGTACCATAATCGCTTGTTATCTGATAAAACCGGGAGTTTTTCCCAGTCTTTATTATTTAACATGAGTTCGATGTAAGAATTAAGGCAATTTTTCCTAAAAAAGCAGAGTCTTATGTTTCAAGGTATTTAATTGCCAGTTCTGCAAACCGGAAGTAATATGCCAGATTTCATTTTTGTACAATATCTTGATTATTAGATTTTTTGCAGGATGAAAGGCTTGTAATAACGATTATATATGCACAAAATAAGGGGTTCATAAATCACACCTTTTTATTAAAAGATTTTTTTGGATTTAGAGCTTATTAATAAGTCATCTAATTTAGTTACCAGTTTATCAATATCTGATTGTTTAATGGTAAAGGGAGGTAGAAATCTGAAGGTATTTGACTTAAATCCTGTAACAAAGCCGTGTCCGAACAAATGAGTATGAATGAAATCTCCATCTATATCTTTTTTAAGTTCCAGGGCAAGTATTAATCCTCTTGCCCTTATTTCTTTTATCTTTTCGGGATATTTCTCAGCCAGTTGAATTAATTTTAGGTTAAAGTATTCGCCGGTTTCAATGCATTTATCAATCAGCTTCTCTTCTTCAATAATGTTTAAAACTTCTAAACCAATGGCACAACCTAAAGGATCATTCTGGTGCGATTGGGCATATCTGAATGGGTTCTTGTTAAAGTAATCAGTAACTTTTGAATTTGCTGTTACTGCACTTACAGGATATCCGTTTCCAAGTCCTTTTCCAGTTACAACAATATCGGGTTTGATATCATAATGTTGAAAACCAAACCATTTTCCTGTTCGCCCGATACCTGTTGTAACTTCGTCAGCAATAATAAGGCAATCGTTTTTAGTTGCCATATCTACGATCTTTGAAATAAAATTCTTTTCCGGAAATTGCACCATGTCTATTGAAGCTCCTCCGGTTTCCAGCACAAAAGCAGAGATTTCTTTAAAATCAATAGTATTTATTGAATCTATGTCGTTGAATTGTACATTCACAATAGAATCATTGTTTGGAGAATTCTGCCCAAATCCAAAGGCGCTTAAATAGGAGTTGTTGATTTTAAGTATTTTCTTGCGCCCGGTATAATGAAAAGACAAACTTACTGACAGGTTTACGGCTTCTGAACCGGAGCTTATAAAAACACTAGCCCCATTGGTAATACCTGTAAGAGTGTTAAGTCTTTCTGATAAATCTTCGGAAAACTGATTTCGAAATTTATAGCCATGATGAATTGACTTTTTTATTTGTTCTCCTATAAGTTCTATAAGCCTGTCGTTACTATGCCCTATATTGGCGCACCATACTCCCGATTCAAAATCGATATATTCTTTGCCATCGGAATCGTATTGATAGCAATCTTTAGATTTTATTAACATTTTGGTTGTCGGATTATACATTTGAATTATTGGGCTCATGCATTTTTAAAGATTTAAGTTCGGTTTTAATATAAAATACTGATCGCGATCAATTAAGTAAAATTAATAATTATTAAGAAAAATAAGTGCCAGTATAAAATCTGTTGAATTTAAAAGGCAATGTGCAATTATTCCTAAATAGATATTTTCCTTACGCTTTACAATATAAATCAATGGCAAAATGCCGATTGCACGTGTTATAAACATCCATGGAGTCCATGTATGGTATAAAGCAAAAAGCCCACTATGAACTGGTACAGACCAACCTCTTAACTTAGCCGGCATTCGGGGTAAAAGATATCCTCTAAAATAGAATTCTTCTATCACCGGCAATATTAAAACAATAAAAATCAAAAAAAGGACATACGTAACAACTAGGTTTTGCTTAGAAAATTCCGTACTAAGCCCCATATCTAAATTCATATTCGAAGGTATCCGGTTGAATAAAACATGCAAGTGCTCAGTTGTAAATTCAAACAGCGTAAAAAGAATTCCTGATAAAACAAAAATTATTGGAACCCATACCAGGTATTGCCATTTTGGTATGGGTTTGCAATATTTAATTATTCCATTAATCAGCTTTTCTCCGGTTTTCTTACTTTGGAGTAAAATAAAACCGAACTCAAATGGAATTAGAACAAATATTCCTGCCAGTATTAACGCCATTATTGATGGAAACCCGTTTGCCTTAACCAACGGGGCTAAGGCAAAATAGCAAATGCCTATAAGCAAACCTGGAAGAAGATGCAAAATTAATGACTTTAAAATTGAGTGTTCAACAGTGTTCGTTCTCATTTTTCATTAATTATAAACGTATTAAATCAGGTATATTTTTTTTTACAATTTGCAACAGTAAAATTATAGAAATCCGGATTACTCAGATTTAAACATGCTAACAATAGTTAATTCATTTGATTACATTATTTCTCAATGCTGTAATATTTTGCATATTTACCAAGGCTTATCTTTATAAAGTAAGTTCCGGTTGCTACATCCATGTTCTTTTCGTCTGTTCCGTTCCAACTAGCCGTGTATGAACCACCTTGTTTTTCTTCTTTAACAAGAGATTTAATTGGTTTCATCTGCTCATTCAAAACCAGTATTGAAACTTTTGATGTTTTATCAAAAGAATAGTTTATTTCGTTTATTGATTTTACTTCTGACTTGAAATTTGAAAAATCAAAAAATTCTATATTCTGAGACGGGGTGTTTCCATTTTCAAGAGCGTAAATAGAGCCATCAGTAGAAGCAAAGTAAATTATTCCATTGTTAATAAAGGGCGATGAGAGAATGCTCCCGGCGCTTGATACTATTTGTTCGATGATTTTTGTCATTTCCCAGCACATGCCAAACTCAAATATATCATTTAAGTTTTCGTTGTTATAATCCCCGGTTTTGGTTAAGTACAATGAATTTAGCGAAGCATCGGTTGAGAAAATCCATTTGGGAAATCCTGTATTGGTATCGAAAGCATAAAGTTTTCCATTCATTGCTCCAATGTAAGCTGTATTCCCGGAAACAGAAGGTGAAGAAAAAGTGTAAATTCCTGTTTTGTATTCACTGATTATATTCCCGTTATTTTTATCAAAAATATAAAAACGCAAGGCATCAGAAGAACCAGAATACAAATGGCCGTCTTTAATAGCAGTTGAGCTTGGCATCCATGATGAATAAGGATCTTTGTTTTTCCAGATTACTTTCCCGCTTTTTGCATCTAATGCATACATGTATGCATCGCGCGATCCACAATACACAATTCCATCGGATATTGCCGGACTTGCCTGGATACCTACAAAACAATTACGCAGTGTGTCTGTTCCGGTTTGATAATCCCAAATTAATTCTCCTGTTTGGGCATCAAGTGCATAAATTTTGCTATCCCAGCTTCCACAATAAATAATATTATTATAAACAGCAGGTGACGAATGAACAACACCTTTAGTCTTATAACTCCAGATTTTATTGCCATTTTCAGCATTCAGGCAATATATTGAGCTGTCGCCGCTTCCAAAATATACAGATTGATTATAATACAATGGTGATGATGAATAGAAATCCCAGGGATCGGGGCATTTCAGGTTTCCGGATTTAACTCCAAATATATTTTCGGCACTAAAAACAGCTTCGCGGCCGGTTTTAAAATGCCATTTTTCTGTCCCTGTTTTAGCATCAATGGCGTAAAAAGTACTGTCGAAACTCCCAAAATAAACTGTTTCATTATTTACACATGGTGTTGACTTTATCCTTCGTCCGGTTTTAAATTTCCAATTTAAGCTTCCGTTGTTTATATTTATTGCATACAAATACGAATCGTTGCTGCCAACATACAATACATTATTAACCACCACGGGTGATGAATAAATTTGACCGCCAGTACGGTATTCCCATTTTAATACAGGGTTTGAGATTTCAGGGGAATTAAAAACTCCCGAATGATCCAGGTTGCCTCGAAACATTGGTATTGTTTGCGAAATTCCTTGTATCGAATACAAAAGAATAAGTGCAGTAATGTAAATTTTGTTCATTTTCATTATTCTATTTTATTTAGTTTTTTTAATACATATATAATCCAGGGGGCAATTTCTTTTTCCATTATCCAGTTATAGGGTTCGCTTTCAGAACCTAATGGCTTGTAGATTGCTTCGATATCCAGGCCTGCCATATTAAATAATTTATGATAATCGTGGTCAGTCCAGAAAATATCTTTTACAGGACTTTTATCTTCTACATCTTTCATTATAATTTTTACAACATCGCCGGTTTTAGCGATTTTATTTTCCGGGAAATCTTTGGTTGAAAATGATGCCCATTCGTGAGTGTATATCTCTGAATTTGAATCCAGACAGATCAATTTTCCGGTCGGGGAAAGTAAATCGGACAATGAACGTAAAATATTTACCCGGTTATCCCAACCAGAAATATTATCGAATGTAAAAATTGATTGAATTAAATCGAATTTCCCTTGTCCCAGGTGACTGTATTTGCCATTAGAAACCAATTTATATTCTCCGGAGGGATCAAGCTCTTGTGCATAGTCTAACATATCTTGCGAAATGTCGATACCAATGGTTGTAAATCCAAGGTTTTTTAAAAACCTGCTCGAACGTCCCGTACCACATCCGAAGTCTATAGCCAGGTTACCTTTAATATGTTTAGTAATAATTACTGGTAAGTCCCGGTATGCCAAATAATACGTGTTGGGGAATTCGAGTTTTGAATAGGATTTGGAGCGGAAAGAATTGTCCCATGAATTTTCAAATTTCATATTTATTTTAAAGTTTTTTATGTGTTGTGATATTTAAAATAGGGTTTACTAATAGATTTGACAGTGAGAAATCCTGTGCTTTAAATATACATAATGATCATCACCAGTGACAACTACAATGGTTTTGTTCCTGTTTTTTCTTATAATTTCATTAATATTTTGTAATATTTTCTCATTTCTTTTGTTGTTAAATTTTGGAATCAGCTCATAATCACTCCCGGTTAATAAAGTCGAATAGCAGTTGTAATATTGGGTGCAAAGTGCCGCATCATTACTAACAAGGATTTCTTTAAGGGAAGATGTTTTTAATATCTCCATCCGTGCAATTCCGAATGAATCGCATGACGAAATTCTGACTTTATATAAACTGTCATTGCTAAGAGCTATTTCACATTTTTTTACTGACGAAATCTCTTTCCAATAATTAAGTGGTATTAACTTTCCTTCAATTTCTTCACCCAGCCAGTCAAACCCTTCGACTTTTGTTGCCGGAAACCAGTACTTCATCATCCACATTTCAAAAGGATAGTTTTTTTTAAGATAATTGGTATCCTCGGGTACATCTATTTCTCTTATTTCAACAGCAATTAAATCAGGATTTAACCTGTTGATTAATAATTTTAACGAGTCGTATGAATAATTTTGGTTTTGCTTATGCAGGCCGTGTAGTGATGGTATCAGATATACTTTGGTTTGAGCTCTTCCTGTTGATGATAGCAAAACAGATAAAATACTGAAAAAAATAAATAATTGCCTGTATTTCATATTAAGTTGATTTTAAGTGCCTTTATATAAAATTATCTAAAATTCAATTTTCAGGACAAAACAAAATTATGATGTATGATTTTTATAATCGACTGAATCCATGTATTCGGACTGTTATTTTTGTATATTGCATATAATCAAATACATAAAATTGTCCAAATACATGTATTCGTACCTGGTAAGAGAAAAAAAGAAAGTGATTTTTGAATTTTTATTAAAAAATTATGTTTTTTGATGGTTCTTCTTGAATTCAGTTGGAGTTATTCCTGTATATTTTTTAAATGCAAGATTGAAAGTGGATTTGGAATTAAAGCCAGAATCATAAAGTATTTCCTGAATAGTTTTCTTTTTAGAGATATCTTCAACCAGTAACTTCTTCGCTTTTTCAATCCTGTAGGAATTTATAAAATCATAAAAGTTTTGATTTCTGTATTGATTTATAACTCCGGAAAGAAGTCTCTCCGGGGTTTTTAGTTTAATAGCAAGCTGCTTTAAAGAAAGATCTGGATTGAGGAATGGTTCATGATAAATCATAAAATCATTTACCTGTTTAAGTAAGAAATAGGCTTCTTGTTTTGGAATACTGTGAGTTTTTGATTCCTGTTTTTCTTCAATTTTTAAAAAAATTTCAGGATTTGTAATTGCTTTAAAAAAGAGTAATATAAAATAAACAAAAAATGAAAAAAATGATACGAATACAAAAAGGTCTTTTAATCCGACATTAACATATAGCCCAATTCGACATAAAGTTGTAATTAAAAAAGCAATCAAATACCCATAAATAAATATATTGAGCCAGGTAATCTGATTTGGATTTATATTTGATTGTTTGTTTTTTAATTCCTTCTTATACTTGTATTGCATAAGAAAAACAACCACCAGGTATCCTGCAATTTGCAAAGTAATAAGCAGATTATTTATAAATACAAATCCAAAGCTCCGCAATTGCTTTTCTTTTATAAGTATTCCTTTTTCATCAGGACTTTGGAAATGAAAATAAATCAAAACATAGAGAAAGAAAGCGATAAAAGGTAAAAAATGAAGAACTTGCTTTATGCTAAGCCGGAAATCGGAAAAAAATAAAGATTTTACATATAAATAAAACAAGGGTGCCCATAACCAGGGAAATGGCTGGCCAATATAAAACAGATGCGGGGATATGGCAAGAAAAAAATCTTCCTGGTTTGATACAAAGTGATTTGAAATACTTAAAAACTGGCAAATAAAAAATGAAGCAAGGAGCAAATTTGAAATGTTTTTTTTGTTTTTATAAAGTAAAAACACAATAAACAATATCAATTGAAACATTGAAATGCTATTGAGGATATCTACAAATTTAAGATTCATCAGGTTCTAAAGATTATATCCCGGAATTAGTTTTTTTAATGCAAAATAATCTCCTGTATTTACTTTATTGCTGCTGCTTTCCATCTGTTCAGGAAAAAGGATTATTTACTGTTCATTTAAAGTAAAAATATAAATTTAACTTATTTATTTAGCTAAATGTAAATAAATTCTTTTAACCCGTTGTACAACGGGGTGTTTAAGGCGCTGACTTTGTGCGCCTTGTCGGGTTGGCGATCTGCCTGCCAAACAACGTTCTCTGGCAGCAGTGACTCTAAAACTCAAAATCTTTACAAAGAAGAATGAGAAACACAGTGCCCCGGTAAAACACTCCCGGGGCTAATTTTGTGTATTTTCTAAGTAGTTATTTATTAATAATATGCAACCATTTCTCAGCTAATTGATACTCTCCCTGCATTGTTAGTCCATCAATTTCAGAATTGTAGAATTCGATTGTTGCATTTGGATATTTTTTATCTGTAAACGAAAACTCCAGAACAAGGCGTTCTTCTTCTGTTTTAGAATTTTTTGATTTTCTTATGTTCGAAATTTTGCAGTTTTGAACTAATGCTAAATCAATTTCTAAATTCTGTTCATCGTTTTTAATATTTGATGCATAATATAGTTTTCGTGAATTCATATCAATTCCTATAACATAGCTATTCCACTTGTCGTACTCTGTAATCTTGTTGTTATTTTTTCTGGCACGATCTTGAATTGTTGTTAATAATCTTTTTCCTTTCTTTTTAGTATTCTCTAATAGTAGTACAGGTATTGCAATAAGTCCAACAATTACAATACTCATTATTATTATTGATGTATCCATTTTTCTTTATTATTTAATTATAAGTCAATACAATGTTACAATTTACCTCTGTTTCAATAAACAAGGTTAATTCCAAATATTTATAAAATTTAATATTCGATTTTAGTTATGTGGAAATTTATAACTACCAGAAATAATGATAAGGAAAAAGGAGTATAGTAGGTTCAAAACTATATAGAGTTGTTTTTGTATTCTGAATATATTGTGAAATAATGTTTTCATTTAAAAATAAAATGGATTGCTTTTGAAATGAAAAATCATTCAGGTGTTTTTTAAAATTTAAAGTATAAATGCTTGAAAGAAAATTATTGAGTTGTTCTTTTTGGAAATTTACACAGTACCAATCCGGTTTTTCAAATAATACATGTTGATTAGGGTTTCCGAAAGGTTCTTGCTGAATACTTAAATTTAATGAAATATTGGTAAGATTAATGTAAACAATAAAAATAGAAAGTGCTATTAATGTTGACTTTGCAATATTTTTTGTTGTTTCTTTCATAATACGATATACACGAAAATTATAGACGACAAAGATACAAGATGTTTATTCATTGCATTTAATAATTTTTGAAAATTAATATTTGAATCTTGCCAGTGGAGCAATATCCTGGTTTGCAAAGTCTTTGTTTAAATATTTATAATAACCGGTAATAGCAATCATTGCAGCATTGTCTGTTGTATATTTAAAATCGGGAATAAATGTTTCCCATTGGTATTTTTTAGCCGATTCCAATATCGCGTTTCGTAAACCGGAGTTTGCCGAAACACCTCCTGCAATAGCAATCGTTTTAATACCCGTTTTTTTGCTTACAGCAATAAGTTTATCCATTAAAATTTCAACAACAGTATGTTGAATGCTGGCACACAAATCATTCATGTTTTGTTTCACAAAGCCGGAATTTTCTTTAATCCTATCGCGAATAAAGTAAAGAAACGAAGTTTTTAATCCGCTAAAACTGTAATCATATTCTTTAATCCGGGGTTTGCTAAAAGTAAAAGCATTTATATTTCCAAGCTGAGCATTTTTGTCAATAACAGGCCCCCCGGGGTAAGGTAAACCAATAACTTTCGCACATTTATCAAAAGCTTCACCCGCGGCATCATCAATGGTTTGCCCTACAATTTCCATATCGAGATAATTGTTTATTTTTACAAGTTGAGTATGCCCGCCAGAAACAAGCAAGCATAAAAACGGAAATTCAGGGATTTGATTCTCTTTATTTTTTTCTTTAATAAAATGAACCAACATGTGTGCCTGTAAATGATTAACTTCAACCAGGGGAATGTTTAAAGCCAGGGCAAATGATTTTGAAAAAGATGTTCCAACAAGTAAAGAACCTAATAAGCCGGGGCCACGGGTAAAGGCAACGGCATTAATATCGCTTTTCTTAACTCCCGCTTGTTTAATCGCTAAATCAACTACCGGAATAATATTTTGCTGATGGGCTCTTGATGCAAGTTCGGGAACAACACCCCCGAATTTCTTGTGTACATCCTGGTTTGCAATCACATTGGAAAGCAGGAAGCCATCCTGGATAATTGCAGCAGAAGTATCGTCGCACGATGATTCAATACCGAGTATTGTAATGCTCATTTATTATTGAGAATAAGAGGTTTTTATAATTTTTTTTATTTCTTTTGCGTTAAGACATTAAAGTACAAAAGTATTAAAAAATTCTACAAAATATCGGTTGGCTTTTTGCTGGCAATAATCTTATTGCTTGTAATATCTTATTTTGTTTTGCAAAGCTCTCGTGTTCAGTCTTACCTGGTTGGCATAATTACATCCGAAATATCTAAAAACCTGGATGCAAATTTTAAAATCGAAGCGGTGAATTTTAGTTTCTTTAATAAACTCATATTAAAAAATGTTTATGTCGAAGATCAGTTTAAAGACACACTTCTTTTTTCAGAAAAATTAACTGTAAATATTAAGGCTATTGACAGAAAATCTAAAGTTGTTGATATACAGAGAATAACGCTGGATCGCACGAAGTTCTATTTATATAAAGATACAACTCAATCAATTAACATCAAGTTTATTACCGATCAGTTTAAAAGTACCGATACATCTTCTGTTAAACCAAAATGGAAAGTTGCAATCAGAAATATTGAAATGCACGAGTCTTTTTTCAGGTATCGTACAAACAGGATAGTTAATAAGCCATATGGAGTTAATTTTAATAACATGGTGTGTGCTATTCATACTCTTGATGTTCGGAGTTTAACTGTTGAGAAAGGAACCGTTGAATTTTTTATAAAAAAGCTTGAGTTTACAGAACGATCAGGATTTAATGTGTATAGTTTTAAATCGAATATGAGCATAGCCGATGATCACATGAAATTTAAAAATATAACCATACGTACCGAAAATTCATTTATTGTATCAGATTCAATTTCATTCAGGCAGCGCAGTTTTGATGATTACCAGAATTTTAATGCATTAATTAAACTCGATTTTGCATTCCAGGAATCAAATGTAAGTTTTATTGATATTGGTTTCTTTGCCCCAAAGCTTAAAAATATTCCATTAAACGTGGGTTTATCGGGTTATATTTATGGACGTATAAATTCTCTTAAAGGAAAAGATGTTCGTTTCCAGGTAGGTAAACAAACCGAACTTATTACCGATTTTAACTTCAATGGCTTACCCGATATCAATCAAACATATATTTTTGCTGATTTTAAAAAATTTACAACGTATGCAAATGATTTTGAACTGATTAACCGCTTTGTTAAACCTGGTAAAAAGATTAACTTTCCCGAAAACTTAAAAAAACTGGGGAAGATGAGTTACGAAGGTAACTTTACAGGATTTATCGATGATTTTGTAACCTATGGTAAATTTATTTCCGCGTTGGGAAAAGCATCAACCGATATTTCATTAAAACCTGTCGAAGGAAAAAAACTTGCTATCAATGGAAAACTTAAAACCATCAATTTTAGAATTGGAGAGTTGTTAAGTGAAAAAATTGGCAAAATCAGTTTTGATGCTCAAATTGATGGTAAAATTGGACGGGATAAAACAATTGCCGCACGTACCGATGGAATTATCCATACTGTTGAAATAAATAATTACAATTATCAGAATATTATTATTGATGGTTTTCTCACCGAGAAAAAATATGACGGATTCCTGAAAATTTCTGACCCCAATATTATCTTAGATTTTAGCGGGGGTATCGACTTTTCAAAAAAAGTTCCTGCTTTTAATTTTTCTGCAAATGTTCCCAAAGCAAATCTGTATGGGTTGAATATAGATAAAAAAGATTCAACATCGTTTTTATCATTCGAGATGAATGCAAATTTTGTTGGGAATAATATTGATAATGCAATAGGAGAAATCAATATTAACAATTCCAGACTTGTTAAATTCAACGAAAACCTAACTTTCAATACGTTAAAAATCGTTTCGGAACAGTTGTCCGACACACACAGAATTGAGCTGAAATCAGATTATATTGATGCTGTTTTATATGGGAAATATAAGTACAAGACTCTCGTGCATTCAATAAAAAGTTTGTTTTTACATTATTTACCTGCCCTTGTTAATAATCCATCGGATACCTTAAAGGTTGATTTTCCGAATAGTTTTACTGCCGATATTTTATTAAAAAATACAAACCAGCTCACAAAAATATTTATTCCCGATATAACAATTTCCGATAATTCAAAAATCGATTTTAAGTTTAATGCAAATAACAATCGGTTTTTTTTAACGGCAAATTCATTACTTTTAAGATACAAGACAAATACATTTAATGATTTAAGTGTTGTAACTTTCTCCGACGATTCATTATTTACAGCCATTACAAAAAGTAAGAGAGCTGTATTTGGTAAATCTGTTACACTGGAAGACTTCAGGACAACTTCAATAACAAGAAATAATGATATTAATTTAAAAATTGACTGGAAAAATAATGATACAACATTGTACCAGGGAAGATTAATCGCATCGACAACGATAGAGAAAAAAGATAAAAACTCACCGGCATCATTTAATGTTACAATTTTACCTTCTGAAATTATTGTTAACGATTCGTTATGGAGAATGAATAAAGCATTTGTAAAAATCGACACTACATCAATATCAATAAATAATTTTATTATTAATCATAAGAACCAGTTTTTTAAAATTGACGGGAGAATTTCAGAAATAAACAACGATACCCTGTTTATTGATTTTGGAAATTTAAACCTGGCATATATCAATATATTTACGAAAAAAATTAAGCTTGATTTTAAAGGAATAATAAATGGAAATGCCAATTTCTCAAATTTATATTCCGCCCCGTTATTTAGCTCGAATATTATTGTAAATAAATTTAGTCTGAACAAAGAGGAATATGGTGATATGTATATTCTAAGTACTTGGGATTACGTTCGAAAAGGAATAAATATCAAAGCATTTACTCAAAAAGATGAACAGAAAAATTTAAATGTTGATGGTGAGTATTATCCAAATAACAAAGGCCTTGATTTTAAAGTTACTTTAGATAAATTCAGGTTAAATCTGCTGAATTCATTTTTAGGAAGTTTTTCTTCTGATGTGAAAGGAACGGGCAGCGGAAGTGTAACAATTAAGGGAACTCTTGATAATCCTGATTTTAATGGAGAACTTGATGCTCAAAAAGCGACTTTAACTATCGATTATCTGAAAACAAGGTATAATTTTACTGACAAGGTTTTAATTGTTAAGAACTCAATAGTTTTTAATGATATTACAGTTCTCGATCAGTTTAAAAATAAAGCAATAACCAATGGCAATGTTACATTTGGACCAAGAAAAAGTATTGATTTTAATTTTACAATCAGGCCAACGAATTTTCATGCATTAAATACTACCGGAAAAGACAACGAAATGTTCTATGGCACAGCGTTTATGACAGGGGTGGTTAATCTTCGTGGAAATTCAGGTAATATAAATATCGATATTTCAGGCAAAACAGAAAAAAATACAAAGTTGAATATTCCAATTTCGAAATCGGAAAATATTGTTGAGTCTGGTTTTGTTACATTTATTAATAAGGGAAATATTAAGCAAAACATTGTAACAGATGATTACCAGGTCGATTTATCTGGCTTTAGATTAAATTTCGACCTGGAAGTTACACCCGATGCTGAAACACAGCTTATATTCGATTCAAAAATTGGCGATGTTATTCGGGCAACAGGCGAAGGGAACCTTAAACTTGAAATCGATAAAAATAGTAACTTTAATATGTTTGGCGATTACAATATAGTTGAAGGAGATTATTTATTTACACTTCAGAATATTATTAATAAAAAATTTGAGATTGAACAGGGAGGAAAAATCCTTTGGAATGGAGACCCTTACAATGCAAATATTGATATTGAAGCAATATACAATTTACGTGCTCCGCTTAGTAATTTATTCCCCGAAGATTCCAGCGATTTTTACAGAAAAAGAATTCCTGTTGAGTGCCAGATATTTATGACACAAAGCCTTAAGAATCCGGATGTGGTGTTTAATATTAATCTTCCAACAACCGATGAGGATACTAAAAATAGAGTGCGCACTATAATAAATACTCAGGAGAAGTTAAATAAACAGTTTCTTTCATTGCTGATTATAAATAACTTCTTTTATGAAGAACCTGATCAAACTAATTTCGGATTAGCTTCTTATGGTTCAGGTTCAGCAAGTACAACAACAACAGAACTTCTTTCGAACCAACTGAGTCATTGGTTATCTCAAATAAGCGATGAATGGGATATTGGTGTAAACTATCGTCCTGGCGATGAAATTTCTACCGATCAGGTTGAAGTGGCTTTATCTACTCAAATTCTTAACGACAGAGTGAATATTAATGGAAACCTGGGTTATGGCGGACAAACAGAACAAGCAAGTAATATCGTTGGCGACTTTAACGTGGATGTTAAATTGAATAAGAGTGGAAAATTAAGATTAAAAGCATTTAACGAGGCAAACGATAAATTAATATACGAAGACTCGCCATATACTCAGGGGGTTGGTATTTTTTACCGCGAAGAGTTTAACACTTTCCCGGAGCTTTTTCACCGTTTTTGGAATAAACTTACAGGGAAGAAAGAAGAAGAAATTCCGTTAAATTAATTTTTTATCGGGTGTAAAAATTTTAACTTGCGAAATATTGAACAATCAGTAACGTTTATATAATACAAATATTCTAAAAATAAATTTTATATGAATAATTTATTCATGCTCTTGCAAGTACCTCTGAACGAAAACATAACCGATGCGGCAATTCAGAGCGAGCTTAAACTATCTTTTTGGGAAATGTCGTTAAAAGGCGGATGGATAATGATTCCCATAGCATTATTATCGATTGTTGCAGTTTATATATTTTTCGAAAGGTATTTTGCTATTAAAAAAGCATCTGAAACAGACATCAATTTCATGAATAAAATAAAAGATTACATTCATGATGATAAACTGGAATCAGCATTAGCACTTTGTCAGTCAACAAACAGCCCTGTAGCACGAATGATAGAAAAAGGCCTTCAGCGTATTGGCCGGCCATTAAATGATATTAACACGGCAATTGAAAATGTTGGTAATCTTGAAGTAACTAAGCTTGAAACGAACTTACCTACTTTAGCTACTGTTGCCGGAGCAGCACCCATGATTGGTTTTCTTGGAACAGTTATGGGTATGGTTAAAGCGTTTTACACTATGTCTATGAGAGGGAATAACATTGTGGTTAGCGATTTAGCCGATGGTATTTATACTGCAATGATTACAACGGTTGCCGGCCTTATTGTTGGTATTATTGCTTATCTGGCTTATAATATTCTGGTTGCCAAAGTAGAAAAAGTTGTTTTTCAACTCGAAGCGAACACTTCCGAATTTATGGATTTACTTAACGAACCTGTTGAATAACTAAATTTAATCACAAAGGACCATGGCCTTAAAAAGAAGAAATAAAGTAAGTGCAGCATTTAGTATGGCATCTATGACAGACCTTGTTTTCCTGTTATTGATTTTTTTTATGATAACTTCCACGCTGGTTGCCCCTAATGCATTAAAATTGCTCTTGCCACGAAGTCCGCATCAAACATCTGCAAGTGCTATTACAACAATTTCAATTGATGCATCATTAGATTATTATATAGAAACGACGCCGGTTGCGCTCGAAGATATTGAAGGAATTCTAAAAAACCGATTTGCCGGTGAAAATATTTCTGAACCTACAATTTCTGTTCATGCCGACAAATCAGTACCTATTGAAAATGTAGTTAAAATTATGAACATTGCTAAAGACAATAAGTGGAAATTAATTCTTGCCACAACTGCAAATTAAAACATGATTAAAGCAAATAAAGAAAATAGAATAGGTTTAACGGGCACAATAATTTTTCATACAATTATTGTTCTTCTTGTTGTTTTCTTTGGATACAGTACTCCTTTGCCGTTACCATCAGAAGAAGGAATATTAGTCAACTTTGGAACAGATGACGAAGGTCTTGGAGAAACTGAACCAAAATATTCTGAATCTATAGAAAAGCAAGCTGTTAATAAAGAGTCAGAACAAGAGTTGGCTGAAGAGGCCGTGTCTGATGAAACCAATGATGGGAACATAACCCAGGATTTTGAAGAAGCGCCTGTTGTTAAAGAACAAGCAAAAAAAGAAGAAAAGAAAGTTGTAAAAACAGAAACAAAGCCTAAACAACAGGCAGAAGAAAAAACTGAAGAAAAACAGGAGCAAAAAGTAAATGAACTGGCATTATTCCCGGGGCATGATAGAAACAGCGATAGTTCTTCAGGCGAAGGCGAAACACAGGGTGATGGTAACCAGGGTTATAAAACAGGATCTGTAGATTCCGATAATCATACCGGGGGAAATAGTACTGGAGGTAATGGAACGGATTATAGCTTATCCGGACGTAACCCCGAATCAATCCCTAAACCAGAATATACGATTCAGATAGATGGAAAAGTTGTAGTTGAAATTACTGTTGATAAAAATGGAGTTGTTACTGATGCTGTTCCAGGTGTTAAAGGAAGTACAACATTGGATGCAAATTTATTGGCTGCCGCGAAAAGAGCTGCTTTAAAAGCTAAATTCGACAGGAACCCGGATGCCCCCGCTTTTCAGAAAGGAACAATTACATACTATTTCAAATTGCAGTAGTATTACTACTTGAAAAACAAATCAAAAAATCCCAGTAATTTGAGTGCTGATGCTACTAAGGCAACCAGAAGAATTACGCGTACAAATTTTGGCCCCCAGCTTACTGCAACATGTGCGCCAATATAGGCTCCAATCATGCTTCCAATGGCAAGAATAAATCCTAAGATATAATTTACCTGATCGTTAACAATAAAAACGACCAAGGCAAATAAAGTAAAAACCAGTGTAATAAAAACTTTTATTGCATTTGCTTTTACAAGATCATAGCCTGCACCAAGAACTAATCCGGCAAGAAGAAAAAAACCAACTCCTGCCTGAATAAATCCTCCGTATAAACCGATAAAGAAAAATATTACAATCTGAATTAATGTAGGCTTTTTATGAACATGCTCAGATTGTGTTTTTAACCATTTTTCGGGCTTGTATAAAACAATAAAGAACATAACTATCAAAAGGGCACCGATAATATATTCCATGATTTCATCAGTCAGGTTTACAGCCCATATTGATCCGGCAATGGCTCCAATTATACTTGGTATAATGAGCCATGTTGTTGTTTTCAAGTCAAGAACTTTTTGTTTTCTAAAACTTCCTGATGCAGCTATTCCCTGGAAAACAATACCTATCCGGTTTGTTCCATTGGCAACATTGGCAGGCAAACCTAAAAACATGAGTAAGGGCAAGGTTAACAATGATCCACTTCCTGCAAGTGTATTAATAAACCCGGCAACTATTCCAACTCCAATTACAGCCAAAACAACATACCATTCCATAGATATAAGTTTATTTTAGTAATACCTGGTAAAAAACAGGGCTAAATCTCATTATTTAGTTCACTTCTATAGTTTAACAGATATAAAATAACCGCGAAAAATTCATCCTTTAAAATTTTCGCAGTTATTTTTAACCGAATATTTATTAGTAAGCAAACAAAGGATATTTACTCATTAAGTCAACAACATCTTTACCAACCTGTGCAATTACAGTTTCATTTTCGATATTACTTATAACTTTATCAAGCAAACCAACAATAATGCTGATTTTATCTTCTTTCACACCACGTGTGGTAATAGCAGCAGTACCAACCCTGAACCCGGATGTTTGGAACGGGGAACGTGAATCGAAAGGAACCATGTTCTTGTTAATCGTGATATGTGCTTTTACTAAAGTATTTTCAACCTGTTTGCCGGTAATATCAGGGAATTTTGTTCTCAAATCAATGAGCATTGAATGGTTATCGGTACCATTGGAAACAACTTTGTATCCAAGTTTAATAAACTCTTCAGCCATAACAGCGGCATTTTTTTTAACCTGTGACTGGTATTCTTTGAACTCGGGAGTCAGTGCTTCGCCAAAAGCAACAGCTTTAGCTGCAATAACATGTTCTAACGGGCCGCCTTGTATTCCCGGGAAAACGCTTGAATCTAATAAAGCAGACATTTTTTTGATTTCTCCTTTTGGAGTAGTTTTCCCCCAGGGATTGTCAAAATCTTTTCCCATTAAAATAATACCACCACGAGGGCCACGTAGTGTCTTATGAGTTGTTGATGTAACAATATGTGCGTATTCTACAGGGTTATCTAAAATTCCTGCAGCAATTAATCCTGCCGGGTGTGCCATGTCAAACATAAAAATAGCCCCGATTTTATCGGCAATCTGACGCATTCGTTTATAATCCCATTCACGTGAATAAGCTGATGCACCACCAACAATCATTTTTGGCTTTTCTCGCAA
Source organism: Bacteroidetes bacterium GWB2_32_14 (assembly GCA_001768235.1). Lineage (GTDB taxonomy): Bacteria > Bacteroidota > Bacteroidia > Bacteroidales > UBA12077 > UBA12077. The sequence goes on along the minus strand of MENK01000014.1, from coordinate 30,412 downwards.
TGCTACTTCTTCCATCATATCGTAATCAACTCTTCCGGTTTCTTGTTTTACACCATACGATACGGCTCTGTACCACATTCCCGACATATTTACAGGTGAACCATGTGATAAGTGTCCGCCATGTGAAAGATCTAAACCAAGAAATGTATCTCCGGGCTGTAAAACAGCCATAAATACAGCCATGTTTGCTTGTGCACCTGAATGTGGTTGTACATTTGCCCACTCGGCATTGTATAACTGTTTTAATCTGTCGATTGCTATTTGTTCCGACTGGTCAACAACTTCGCAGCCACCGTAATATCTTTTACCAGGATATCCCTCGGCGTATTTATTTGTCATTACCGAGCCCATTGCTTCTAAAACCTGTTCGCTAACAAAATTCTCAGATGCTATAAGTTCGATTCCATTAATCTGTCTTTCTTTTTCTTTCTGAATTAGATCAAAAATTTTTGTATCTCTCTTCATGATGATATGGTTTTAATAGATTTTTTTAATTTATGTTCCAAAATTATAGATTTAAACAATCATAAAAAAAATTAATTTGAATATTCTCGATAGTCTGCTTAGGGTATAAATTATTTAATATTAAAAACAGGCAGTTGTTTGCATATAAATATCATATAATCAGTATTATGTATTGTTATTTGGCGGATTTTTACCGGAATATATTCTTAAACATCATTTATAATTATTTATTTGTATTATTGTGAACGATAAAAAAATGATATGGAAAGATTAAAAATAAAAATGATTGATTCTAAATATTTACGTTGGGGAATATTAATCCTTGTAGGATTTGTTTTATCAGTAAATTATTATTTTTACGATGCTTTTTCAACGTTAAAGGACTTACTTAAACAGGAGTTCAACTTTTCGAATACACAATATGGGCTTTTTGTAGCTTTTTATTCAATTCCAAATACATTTCTTTTTATGGCAGTAATCGGAGGGATAATTCTCGATAAGCTGGGCATTCGAAGAACAGGTTTCATGTTTGTGTTTTTTATGGCTTTTGGTGCGGTGCTTACAGCTTATGGCGCATCAGATATTTATCAGAATGGCGGAGTTGGATATGCTTCCATGAAATCATTTTTACCCGGCTATTCTCCGGAATTGAAAATGATGTTATTAGGGAGATTCTTCTTTGGACTTGGAGCAGAAACAAGCATTGTTGTTGTGAGTAAAATTCTGGTTAAATGGTTTAAGGGAAAAGACCTTGCTCTAGCATTCGGCCTTAAAGTAGGATTTGGAAGGTTAGGTACTTTTGCTGCTTTAAATATATCACCAGTTTTAGCTAATGGCGGTGCCGGCTTAAATATTGCTGTCTGGTTTGCTGCAATTCTTGTTTGTATTGGTTTGTTGGCATTTATGGTCTATATTCTTATAGATATTAAAATGGATAAACAAATTGAAAAGACTGCCCTGATTACTGAAAAAGAAAAGTTCAGGATTAACGATATCGTTGCTTTATTAACTAACAGAGCATATATATTTATTGCATTACTTTGCGTAACCTTTTATTCAGCGGTATTTCCCTTTGTAGCTTTTGCGCCCGATTTTTTTGCAAATAAATATGGCATGTCACGTGTATTAAGCGGCCAGATTACTTCACTGTTACCATTAGGAACCATGATTTTTACTCCATTATTCGGACTATTTATTGATCGGATTGGAAAAAGTGCAACAGTGATGATGCTTGGATCATTTACTCTGTTAGTTATACATATCACGTTTGCATTAACTCCTTTTCCTCCATATGCTTTAATGGTTCTCCTTGGAATTGCTTTTTCTTTAGTTCCTGCTGCAATGTGGCCATCTATGGTAAAGCTGGTTGATGAGAAGCAGATAGGAACTGCTTATGGTTTAATGTACTCTATTCAAAACCTGGGCTTATGGGGATTCCCGATTCTGGCTGGTTTTATATTAGATGTAACAAATAAAGGTAATCTGGCTGTCCTGAACTACTCTTATACAATCTTATTATTTGCAAGCTTAGGTTTTTTGGGACTTTTTTTCAGTTATATGCTGAAACGAAACGATAAAAAATATAACCTGGGAATTGATAAACCTCTAAATAAGAAATAAATAAAGCTGCCCGGGAGGGCAGCTTTATTTATTTATAAATGGTTTGTTCCCTGTCTGGCCCAACGGAAATGATAGTTATTGGTACCTTTACTTCGGTTTCGATATATTTCAGGTAATTTATAAATTCTTCAGGTAACTCTGAATATTTTTTGCAATGCGATATATCCATATCCCATCCCTTGAATTCTGAATAAACGGGTTCAATAGGTTCGTTTATTTCATAAGGCAAATAGTCAATTTTTTTACCGTTATGCATATAGTGCGTACAAACCCGGATTGTTTTAAATCCTGATAAAACATCAGGTTTAGTAACAATCAGGTCGGTAACTCCGTTAAGCATAATTGCATATTTAAGAGCAGGAAGGTCCAGCCATCCACATCTTCTTGGCCGGCCTGTTGTGGCACCATATTCATGGCCTTGTTTTCGAATTGATTCACCGGTAGCATTTTCTAATTCAGTAGGGAAGGGGCCACTGCCTACACGAGTGCAATAAGCTTTAAAAACACCAAATACTTTTCCAATTTTGTTTGGAGCAACTCCCAGTCCGGTGCAGGCACCTGCACAAATTGTATTCGATGATGTTACAAAAGGATATGAACCAAAGTCAATATCGAGCAATGTGCCCTGGGCACCCTCGGCCAGAATAGTTTTTCCATCGTTTAGATATTGATTTATCTGGTGCTCGCTTTCTATGATTTGAAAACTTTTTAACAAATTAATCCCGATAAACCAGTTTTCTTCATATTCTTTCAAATCATATTCAAACTTATATTGCTTGAGAATATCCTTATGTTTATTGGTAAGCAGGTTGTATTTTTCAATAAAATCAGGACTAATAATATCTCCAACACGGATTCCGTTTCTCCCGGTTTTATCCATATATGCAGGGCCAATTCCCTTTAGTGTTGAACCTATTTTTGTTTTCCCTTTCGATGCTTCCGAAGCAGCATCCAAAATCCTGTGTGATGGCAATATCAGGTGTGCTTTTTTTGAAATATACAAGTTCTTGCGAATATTAACACCCATATTTTCCAAAGCATCAATCTCCTTTTTAAAAATTACGGGATCAATAACTACACCATTCCCAATAATATTTATGGTATCGGGTCGGAATATACCAGATGGAATGGTATGTAAAACATGTTTAATTTTATTAAACTCCAAAGAATGCCCTGCATTGGGGCCACCCTGGAATCGGGTAATAACATTGTATTTTGGTGCAAGAACATCAACAATTTTTCCTTTTCCTTCATCGCCCCACTGAAGTCCTAATAGTACGTCCAATTTCATCGCGTTTAAATATATTAACTGATTTACAAAAGTATTGTTTAAAATTAAAAAATCCCCGACGATTGACAGGGGATTATTCAAATATTTTTTAAATAGTTTTCAACTTTATTCATTTTGTTTTTTTAACTCACATTCGTTACATGTTCCATAAAAATACAATGAATGGTAGTTTATGTTAAAGTTAAGCATTTCTGAAGCTGTTTGTTGGATATCGAGAATTCGCGGGTCGCAAAATTCGAATACTTTTCCACATTCCTGGCAAATTAAATGGTCGTGCTGCTTGCATTGGTGTGCTTTTTCGAATTGAGCAATGTTTTTACCGAACTGGTGTTTTATTACAAGGTTGCTTTCTAATAATAAATCCATAGTATTATACAATGTTGCACGGCTAACGCGATAGTTCTTATTCTTCATCGAGATATACAGCGATTCGATATCGAAATGACTATCACGGGAATAAATCTCATCCAGAATAGCATAACGTTCTGGAGTCTTTCTATGCCCGCGTTTTTCTAAAAATTCCGTGAAAATTTTTTTGACGGTTTCTTTAGTTTCTGTACAAATCATAGGTAATCATTTTTAAAACGAATTTTTAAAAATACTCTTTTTTTTGTTATTTAGAATAATTTTAAAGAAAATTATGAGGCCATATCTTCATTTCTTTTTACAGATTCAACACCTTTAATCTTGCTAATATTCAGTATTAAATTGTTTAAATCGGCAACACTATAAACATAAAGATCAAGGCTGCCTTCAAATATTCCATCGTGGGTTTCGATGTAGATTTTACGGATATTTACATTTAACTCGTCGGAAATAACCGTTGTAATATCAGCGGCAATACCAACCCGGTCTATTCCGTTTAAACTTAGTTTTGCTAAAAATGAGAGTAGTTTTTGTGATGTCCATTTTACGGGTACTATATAATTCCCCTCGCTCGACATTATTTTTATTGCATTCGGGCATTTTGATTTATGGATGATTATATAATCGTTTTGAGGATTTTTATATCCCATTACATCATCACCAGGGATAGGATTGCAGCATTTACCAATTTTATAAGTGATATTGGTGTCGTCGCGAATAATTATAGGTTCTTTATAGTTGAATTTCCCGGGATCTTTCGTTTGCAGACTTTCTTTTTTATCTTTCGATGATTTTAAAATCTGTAATCCCCAGTACCTGATAAGTTTGTTTTTTGTATTCTTTTTAAGAATCTTTTTCAGATCGTCGAGTTTAATTATTCCACTGCCAATTTTACTGTAAAGTTCGTCTTTGTTTAAGACATCGTATTCTGGTAAAATTTTTCTGAATACCCTGGAGCTTGGATGTAAATTAAGTTCCTTGAGTTTTGCATCGAGCATTTCTTTTCCTTTTTCAATCCTGTTTTTTGTTTCGGCTTTTATGGCATTGGTAATACTTAGTTTTGCTTTAGCTGTTTTAACATAATCGAACCACTCGGTTTGAATTCTTTTTTTGCTCGATGTAATTATTTCTACCTGATCGCCGCTATAGAGTATATGATTTAAAGGTACAAGTTTGTGATTAACTTTGGCTCCGATTGCTTTATTCCCTATTTCACTGTGTATTTCATAAGCAAAATCGAGGGCTGTTGAGTTCTTGGGTAATGTTTTTAAGTCGCCTTTAGGAGTAAAGATCATTATTTCAGAAGCAAAGAGGTTCATTTTAAATTCATCGAGAAATTCAAGTGCATTTGAATTTGGATTCTCAAGCATTTCACGAATCTTTTTAATCCATTTATCCAGTTCGCTTTCGTAATTTTTTTCTCCTTTATACTTCCAGTGTGCAGCAAATCCACGTTCGGCAATCTCATCCATTCGTTTCGAACGAATTTGTACTTCAACCCATTTACCGTTTGGACCCATTACAGTTGTATGCAATGCTTCATACCCGTTTGCCTTTGGCGAACTTATCCAGTCTCTTATCCTGTCAGGTTTTGGAGTATAAATATCGGTAATTAATGAATATATCTGCCAGCATTGTGCTTTTTCAGTTTCATTATTCAATGATCTAAAAACAATTCGTATGGCCATCAAATCAAATACCTCTTCGAATGGGATATTCTTAACCTGCATTTTATTCCAAATGGAGAAAATGGATTTTGGCCTTCCGTTTATATCAAATTCGATATTGTTCTTTTCAAGTTTTTCAATTATTGGTAACGAAAAACGATTGATTTCCTGTTGTCGTTTTTTTTCGTTGTCTTTTATTTTATTTGATATTTCCTGGAATATTTTGGGATGCCTGTATTTTAAACTGAGGTCTTCCAGTTCTGATTTTATTGCGTATAAACCCAGGCGATGGGCTAATGGAGCATAAAGGTAAATGGTTTCTCCGGCAATTTTCATTTGTTTGTTGGGAGGCATGGCGTCTAAGGTTCGCATGTTATGTAACCGGTCGGCCAGCTTTATAAGAATTACACGAACATCATCTGAAAGAGTAAGTAACATTTTTCTGAAATTTTCGGCTTGTAATGAGGATTGCTGATCGAACATGCCGGAAATTTTTGTAAGCCCATCAATAATGGATGCTATTTTATCACCAAACAAGTGGCGGATATCTTCAAGGGTATAATCGGTATCTTCAACAACATCGTGCAAAAGTGCACAAACAATTCCAATAGTTCCCAGCCCGATTTCTGATGTAACAATTTTTGCTACTGCAATAGGATGCAATATGTATGGTTCGCCCGATTTTCTTCTTGTTCCTTTGTGTGACTCGTATGCAAGGTTGAATGCTTTGCGAATTAGAACTTCATCTTCGGGTTTTACATGTTTTGATGTGCTCGATAGTAAATCTTCGAACAAACTGAAAATATATTCTTCTTCTTTTTTAAATTCAATATCGTTTTGAGGAATCGAGTAGATCATATTTTTAAGTAAACTACAAATTTAATGAATAAATACGGATGTTTGTAAAAATTATTACGGATAGATTACGGTAATGTTTCCCCTTTTTTCTATTGTTTGGTTGTTTTCTGTTTTCATTTTCAGATAGTAAATGTAAGAACCGGAAGGTACATATTGTCCGTTAGGGTAACGTCCATCCCATGATTCATCAGGGTTGCCTGTTTCAAAAATTACATTCGACCAACGGTTATAAATAATTAAAGTATAGTTGTCTGGATTAAATGAAAAAACAGGTTTAAAGCAACAGTTTTCATTTCCGGTATTAGGGGTTATCGCACTTGGAATTAAAATCCTGGGTTCCAGAGTGCTGCAATCGATGTTTGAATTGCTATGATTTGTTTCTCCGCTGATTCTGCAATCAATGGAATAACAAATTTTACTCCCGGAATTTGTTGCTAATAAATCTTCAATATTGTCAGTGTAAGAGTATTCATTTGTAGAAGTATGTAATAGAAGAGTATCTTGGTTCTCAATAATTCGATATATTCTATAATAGCAGGTAGAAGAATTATTTTCATCAAAAGCATTCCATTCGAGCATGTTTATAAAATCTGAATTTTCAACTTTGAGTAAAACGGTATTGATAATATCTGATTCCATGATTGGAGTTCCACAATTATTTATGGATGCCAATTTATAATAATAGATTTTCTTAGCGGGTTTTACATCGGAGTCAGTAATATAAATAAGGTGTTCTGAAGTATGGATTGTTTGTATGGTATCAAAAGGCCCTGATAAATTTTCTGCTCGTAAGAGTTTGTATGTTGTAAGCTCGGATAAAGGATCGACATCAAATTGGAGTTCAATGTTTTCGCCATTCACCGAAGCCAATAGGGTATTAATATAATCGGGGGTTTCTGCAATATCTGCATTAAAACTGATTGTATTGGATGCAGATTTTGAATCAGGTGCATGATCCGCGATAGCAGCAATATAAAATTGATAAGATGTATTTTCTTCAATATCTGAAACGGTATAATTTTTCTCAGTTGTTTGATCGATGTATTGAAAACTTCCTCCATTTTCAGATACATAGATTTCGTAATTCATGAAATTTACATTGGGTAATATGTCATAATTTGCAATTGTATATGACCAGTTTAAGTTTACTTCTGCTTTGCAACTATCATAAATAAAATTAAGAAGGATTGTTGGAAATTTTTTAGAATCTGATGCATTTAAAATATCTTCTTTTATAACAGCTCTTAAAATATAAAGACGTGTCCTGCTGTTTGCATTCGCATTTTTGTCAATATAACTTAATGTTGAAGTATTGCTTATTGTATCAATTAAATTAATCCCTTGTAATTCAACAGAATCTCTATAAATATAAACGATAGCAGCTGAATCAATAGCTTCCTGATCGAGTTCCCATTTTAACAGCACATTTCCTGTGCCGGGTATTACACTTGCTTCTTTGAAAACGGGAGGGTTTAATTGAGCATAAGTAAATTGAGTGTGGATAAAAATCAACAGAAATAGCAGAATCCTGAATATGAACTGAATTGATTTCATTAAAACAGTAATATTGTTTACAAATATAACAAATCAATTTTGTTTGTTTAACGGGTAAGTTTTATGATAATAATTTTTACATAAACGATTTATTTTGATTATTATTCTTTAAATCTAAGATCTATTATTCATTGCTTGCTTAATCAAATTTTCCAACAATAGTTTTTACCATGCTTTTTTCATTCAGATAAGTATTGGCTAATTGTATAATTTCTTCAGGCGTAATGGTTTTAATTGCATCAATTGTCCGGTTAAAAAAAGCATTGTCGATGCCTAAGTCGATTATAGATTGATAGCTTTGTGCCAGTTCAAAAGGGCCATCGAACGAGCGCATCATGTCGCCAATCATAAAATTTTTAACTAACTTTAATTCTTCCGGGCTTACTTTTTCCTCTCTCAATTTTCTGATTTCATTTAAGATATCTTCTATTGCACTGCGTGCTGAATCAGCTCCTACTTCGGAAGCAATTACAAAGAATCCCGCGTTTTTTAAGCTGACTAAAAAGGAACTGATTCCATAGGTGTAACCTTTTTCTTCGCGAATGGTTTTCATTAATCGTGAACCAAAATAACCCCCTAGGATCGTATTTACAACTTCTAATTTCGGGTAATCAGGATGATGTTTATTTATTGTCTGTTTCCCGATACGAATTGCCGATTGTGTAACATCTTCTTTTTTTATAAAGGCATCTTTTTCAATAGTTTCATTTATTGATGTTGAAATTATACCCGGTTTCGTTTTATTAACCCAATCGGTATTTCCAAAACGGGCATTTACTTGTGCTATGGTTTCTTGATCTGTTTTGCCCGAAACCATAATTCTGCAATTTGCGGCATGAAAATATTTTTCGTGAAAATCAATTAGGTCAGCACGGGTTATTTTGTCGTGATCGTCAAGGTTGGGGTTTTTACCATAAGGATGATCTTTGCCAAATAATTGTTCGTTGAATTTTCTGCGTGCCAGGTTCGATACTTTTTCCATTTCAATCTGAAACGATTGTCTTCGTTTACTTATGTAAGTTCGTAATTCATGTTCGGGAAAAACAGGGTTCTTAATGATATCTTCCAGGATATGAATTGTTTCGGGCAGGTATTTTTTTAACGTGAATAAGGTCATTCCTGCAAAATCCTTCGATGGATTGGATTGAATAAATGCCCCGTAATAATCCAGCTTTTCTGCAATTTCCATCGATGTTAAATGGCTTGTTCCCTCAGCAAGCATTTCATTTACCGTGTTTGAGATAAGTGGTTTCTCTTGAAACCAGCTCCCTGCATCAAACGATAAGTCTATTTTTAAAACATCCTGTGTTCCCGTGTTAATATTATATAATGGAATAGCATTGTTTAAAATAATTTTTTCGGGTTCAATAAGTTTTATTGAATCTATACTCTGAAATGGTGGCTGAATAGTTCTGTTAATAGACATTTTTGCAGGTATTAATTTTTTGTTTTGTAATACAAGGTCGAACAGTTGTTTTTGTTGAATAGAATTAATGCGGATTTCCTGATATCATTCAGTGTAACATTTCGATAATTTTCTACTTCCCGGTTAATTTTTTCTGCATCACCCAATAATTCATTATATGCCAGTTCCATTGCTTTATTCATGGCATTCATTTGCCCAAACTGATGTACCGATTCGTATTTGTTTTTCACCTTATTCAATTCATAATCATCAATATTGTCCGAAATTATTTTTCCCAGTTCGTTTTCAATCGCTTTTTCTGCTATTTCAAATGATATTCCTTTCATGATTTTACCGGAAATAACCAATAATCCTTCATCAATATCGCCCGTAATTGAAGCATCAATGCTACTGAAATATTGATTTTCTTTAACCAGTTTTTGATATAGTCGTGATGATTTACCGTTCGAAAGTAAATCGGAAATCAAATCGGTAATAAAATAATCATGTTCCATTCGAGAGCTCATATGATATGCTTTGTATATTGCATCAAACGGAACATTTCGCTCTAAAGTCAGCGTTCGCGGTGTGGTTTGTTTTGGTTCTCGTGGAATATTTCGTTTTGCAATATCCCTGTTTTTAATTGGCCCAAACCATTTTATTGCCAGTTTTTCAATTTCATCTTTCGTTATATTTCCTGCTACAGACAATATCGCGTTATTGGGGGCGTAATGATGCATAAAGAAATCCTTAACATCTTTTAAGCGTGCATTTCTGATATGCGAAATATCTTTACCAATGGTTGCCCATTGGTAAGGGTGTACTTTATAAGCCAATGGCCTGAGAAATAAGTAAGCATCGCCATAAGGCTGATTCAGGTAACGCTGGTTATATTCTTCAATCACAACATTTTTTTGTATTTCGAGTTTTTCTTCTGAAAAATCGAGACTTATCATCCTGTCCGATTCCAGCCAAAATGCGGTTTCCAGGTTCTTTTTAGGAAGAGTGATATAGTAATTTGTAATATCGTTGGTTGTGTATGCGTTATTTTCTCCACCGGCTAATTGCAGCGGGTTATCGAATGATGGAATATGGATGCTTCCTTCAAACATTAAATGTTCAAATAAATGAGCAAATCCAGTCATTTCAGGGTTTTCGTCACGAGCACCTACATTATACAGCAGATTTACAGCTACCAAAGTTGTCGATGGGTCGTTATGAACAATTACTTTTAATCCATTATCGAGTATAAAACGGTCGAATTTTATCATGTTGGTTTTTCAGAGTATGATTTTGTACAAACATAATGAATAAACCATGAATATTAAACTTTGTTTTTAAAAACTGATTTTTTAAAATGGATATTTTAAAAAAATTGCGTTCTTTTATATTTTCAATTTTAAAATTGAATTATTAATACGATGAGAAGCCAACGATTTTCGAGACGAATTTTAATCTGGAGAAATAAAAATATCAGTGAACGACAACTGGTAATCATTCTTAGTTTTATCATTGGAATTCTTAGCGGGCTTGCGGCTGTTATTCTTAAAAATACGGTTCATGCAACTCATCTGTTGTTATTGAATCTTTTTGATACTGATTTTAATTACCTGTATCTTATTTTTCCCATTGCCGGGATTACTTTAACCGTGTTGTATGTAAAGTATTTTGTAAAAGATAATATTGGACACGGAGTATCCCGAATACTTTATGCATTATCCAAGAATAACGGGCGAATAAAACCCCACAATAACTACTCTTCAATAATTTCAAGCACTTTAACTATTGGCTTTGGAGGTTCTGTGGGAGTTGAAGCACCCATAGTTCTTACAGGAGCATCTATAGGTTCAAACCTGGGGCATTTTTTCAGGTTGCATTTTAAATCGGTAGCGGTGCTTATAGCATGTGGTGCAGCGGGAGCTATCGGGGGTATTTTTAAAGCACCTATAGCAGGGCTGGTTTTTACGCTCGAGGTTATCATGCTCGATTTAACACTTACATCAATAGTTCCGCTTTTAATTTCATCTGTTACAGGAGCTACTGTGGCATACTTCTTAATGGGTAATGGTGTAACATTTTCTGTAACAAGTATTCAGCCTTTTCATTTAAGCAATATTCCATATTATATATTGCTCGGTATTTTATGTGGCTTGGTTTCGTTTTATTTTACAAAAACAACTATTAAGCTGGAGTCGGTTCTAAAGAAAATTAAAAACAAACCAACAAAAATTATTATTGGAGGGATTTTACTGGCAATACTTATCTTCTTATTCCCTTCGTTTTATGGAGAAGGAACTACAACATTGCAATCATTATTAAACGGTTCTCTTGCCGGATTACCTAAAAGCCAGCTATTCTCTTTTGCTATTCAGAATAATGTGTATTTGCTGGTTTATTTTGGTATAATTGTTTTATTAAAGGTAGTTGCAATGGCTATTACAACCGGGAGTGGTGGTATTGGTGGTATTTTTGGCCCCACGTTGTTTGTTGGCGGAGTAGTGGGGTATTGGTGGACATTGTTAATTAAATCATTAGGAATAGTTCAGCTGCCACAAAGCAATTTTGCTTTGGCGGGAATGGCAGGGTTGATGGCGGGTGTTATGCATGCCCCGCTTACGGCAATATTCCTTATTGCAGAAATTACAGGGGGATATGGTTTATTTATCCCGTTAATGATAACTGCCACTATTTCGTATATCACTATTCAGTTATTTTCAAAACACTCGATTTATACTCAACGGCTTGCCGAAAGGGGGGAGCTTCTTACTCATCATAAAGACGAAGTTGTACTTACATTAATGAAACTGGAGAAGGTGATAGAGAATGATTTTTCAACTATTCATCCCTACGATACTTTAGGAGATTTGGTACAGGTAATTTCAAAATCAAAACGAAATATTTTTCCGGTTATTAGTGAAGAAAATGAGCTTATTGGAATTGTACTTCTCGACAGTATCCGGGAAATCATGTTCGACAGGGAAAAATATAACGACACGCTGGTTTTTGACGTTATGAATACACCTCCTGAAATTGTTGATATTTCTGATTCAATGGATATGGTAATGAAAAAATTTACTGTTTCTGGAGCATGGAACTTACCTGTAATTAAAGATGGTAAATATTTTGGCTTTGTTTCAAAATCTAAAATATTTAACTCTTATCGCGATATGCTGGTTGAGGTTTCGGAATATTGATTTGGGAAATGACAGTTTATTTTAAGTTTTAGCGGAATTCTTATAGATATAGAATTCCGCTAAAATTTCATTTTTTTTAAGTTGTTGTTTTATTCTTTTTCAGGGGATATCATTTTATAAACAATTCCTGCCAGAATAGCACCAATGACAGGAGCAACCCAGAATAACCATAATTGACCTAAAGCCCAGTCGCCGGCGAATATAGCCTGGCTGGTGCTTCTTGCCGGATTTACAGATGTGTTGGTTACCGGGATGCTGATTAAATGAATAAGGGTTAATCCCAAGCCAATTGCTAAACCGGCAAAACCTTTGGGTGCTTTGGAGTGTGTAGCTCCTAAAATAATAATCAAAAACATAAAGGTCATTACAATTTCAGTAACTAAAGCAGCAAGCATACTGTATCCGCCGGGAGAATGTTCGCCATACCCGTTGGCAGCAAATCCGCCAATTTCAAATCCTGCTTTCCCTGTTGCTACGATGTATAAAATGCCTGCGCCGGCAATTCCACCCAGCACTTGTGCTGCAATGTAGGGGAGTAGTTCTTTTTTGTCGAAACGGCCACCAACCCAAAGTCCGATAGATACTGCAGGGTTAAGATGGCAGCCTGAGATGTGCCCAATAGCATAAGCCATTGTTACTACAGTTAAACCAAAAGCGATAGCTACTCCGGCAAATCCAATTCCTAATTCAGGGTATGCAGCTGCCAGAACTGCGCTTCCGCATCCGCCCAATACCAACCATAAGGTACCGATAAATTCTGCAATTAATTTTTTCATGTGTCCTCCTGTTTTATTGTTACTATTTAAGGGTTCAAACTAAAATATTAGGTATTCAAGAACATTCTGATGTAAATATTTGTTTATATTCTTGTTTAACTGTTGCCTGCCTAAAGACAGGTATTGCAGGCTAAGTTTACTCATTTCTTTGTTTTTTATCGGGTGTTTGTTTAGAACTTATTTTTCTTCATGTCTTTTTTATAGTTCTTCATGATTTTACCAAATTCTTTGTCTCTTTTTCGCCTCTCTGCAATTGTAGATTCAAAATGTGCTTTCTCTCTTTCCATTTTAAGGTAATTTTCGTAGGAGGCTTTGTCTATTTCTCCTTTTTCAAGGGCTTCAAGAACTGAACAACCGGTTTCGTTAGTGTGAGTGCAATCTTTGAACTTGCAATGTTGAGAGAGACTTACAATCATGTCGAATGTAATTTCTAATCCACCGGATGAATCGGCAATGCCAACTTCTCTCATTCCGGGATTGTCAATTAAAATTCCTCCATTGTCAAGAATAATTAACTCCCTGTGGCTGGTAACATGTTTTCCTCTATTTGCACTCTGGCTTATGGAGTCGGTTCGCATAAGGTTTTTGCCGGAAAGATTATTCAATAGTGTGGATTTGCCAACACCCGATGAACCCAACATACAATATGTTTTTCCTTTTTCAATAATCTTTTTTAATTCGTCGTATCCATCTTGTGACTCGTTACTTATAGCAACAACCGGAATATTTTTAATTCGAAGCTTTATATTCTCCATAACATCAGAAACCTGTTGCTCATTGATTAAATCAATTTTGCTGAGTACAATTATGGGACTAACTTTTGCTGAATTGCAAATAGTAAGATACCGTTCAAGTCGATTGATATTAAAATCCCTGTCAACAGCCTGAACCAGGAAAGCATAATCAATGTTTGTTGCTATTATCTGAATCTCTCCAAATTGGCCAATAGCCTGTCTTTTAATAATTGAGTATCGGGGGAATATTTTATGGATTATGGCAAAATCGGATTCGTAGGGTGTAAGAGCAACCCAATCGCCTACCGCGGGAAAATCTTCACGGCTTTTTGCTGTAAAACGCATATTGCCCGTTATCTCTGCTTCAAATTCACCTTGAGTTGTTTTAATAATGTACCGTTCCTTATGTTCTGCAATTACTCTTCCAATTTCAAAACTATCGGGGTAGTTCTCTTTTCTGAATTCTTCAAGTTTATCATTATATCCAAGATCTTCTGGTAGCATAATCATATCTTTTAAGTAGAAATCTTTTCAGTATTCATGGGTTTACTAGTAAGTTAAAGCATGGAATTATTTGTTAATGCTCGTGAAATCAACTTATTCATTTTCGCCTTGCTTTATTATTAGTCACTGGCAACGTTTAAAAATAATAAAAACTTGCCTGCTGGAAATCAGGTTGTCAAGCCAATATGCACCTTGCATATTGGCTGACGCCGTGTTATAAAGGTGTTATTTTGAATACTGATATAACTGACTTTTAAAAATTCCATTTTCAATAATCACAGAATCCGACTGTGTTTCATCAGTACTAAATATAATTCCATTAAAAGTTCCTGTTAAAACATGATTATCCAAGTCGTATTTATCAATTTTTAATATAAAATTTTCACTAACAGATTCTGTAAACGGGGATGGGTAGAAAAATGTACCATAATCATAAGACAGCTGGACATAATAGCTAAAAAGGCCACCTATATCATCATTATCAAATGTACCTTCTTCTTTATCGGGGAAAGTAAAAACAATTGAAGGGAATAACCATGTTGTGTCATTTTCTTCATATAAAGTTTCACCGGCACCAACACTGGTATAGTATTTAGTTGAATCACCATAAGGTATAGAAGACAAGGTTGCATCACAATTTGGAAAACAAAAGTCTTTTCCATTTGCAGTAAATGATATATAGTATTCATTATCCAGGCAATTTTTATCTTGATTCTCGTCATTACATGAGAATAATAAGAATAGTCCGGTTAAGGTTAATAAAAGAAGATTCAGTTTATTCATTTTTCTTTGTGTTAGATTAGTAATTCAAAAATAATTGGTTATAACAGTTTCAGTATATGAAGATTTTCGCTCTAATTTTATAACAGCCTTAATTGAAACTTAAAATTAGCAATTTTTGTAAAAAACACAACTTAAATTTGGGACAATATTTTAAGCTGTATTTTTTTTCTTAGGGAATGCATTATTGATGAACTTTCTATAAGCTTTTCTTCTTTTTGATTTTATTTCTTTTAAATTTTTCTTTTACTTAAATTTTTTCTATTTTGTATCACGTATAATCTGCTTATTTATGTAATAAGTATTTATTACACAAGCTGGTTTGCGAATCTGTTGAAGATCAAAAAAATAATTAGTTTTAAGATACAGTTTCACATTGCATGAATTAAAAACGCAGCTATATGAAAATAATAAAATCACTTCTAACACTTGGCCTAATCTTATTTATAACAGAGATTTTTGGGCAGGAATTACCCGCAACTTATCAGCCTATGTTAAATGAAATTGTTACCAATTTCAAGACTATTCGTACCGGGAATACAATTAAAGAGGGCAAGAGTACCTTGAGTGTAATTAACGAGAATAAAATTGCACTCCGTATTGATCATCAAAAAAGGGTAAAAAACCTGACTTTTATAACCAAGCTTGATGCAGAAAACAAATTGTATTGGATACCTGCAAACCAGCTTACAATAGACATGGTAAATAAGTATGAAGAAGATCTTACAGAGATATTCGAATCAATGCTTGAATTATCAGAAAAGAAATCTAAAGAATAATTTGGTGAGCTAGCCTTGTAATCGCATTAAACTTTTACTTTATAATTTTTGACGCTGTGTTTCACAGCGTTTTTTATTAAAATCTAAAAAACCACCGTTTTTGACGGTGGTAATGTATGTTTGGCTTTGCCTTAATATTAATTGAATTTGCGGGAGCAAAGCTATAAATCTGGCGAAATGCCGCATCCTATGGTTGCGGATAGTCAGATTTAAGCAAATTCTTTACTTGTTTCTAAAAACCACTAAAAATGTGAAGCTTAGTTAGTGTTTTGTTGGTTTTTGTCATGCTGTTTTTCTTATTCATCTCTAAAAAAACAGACAAAGATATTACTCCCTGTCAGTTTAAAATTTGACTTCTACAAGGTATTGTTTAATTTTATCAAATAATCAAAGTGTCTTAATCCTTTACACAACGAACAGAAACCCCAAACTCCTTATCGTAGAAGCTACCATCTTCGCTAAAGTTCACACCCTGACGCCAGGCGCTCTCGGTACTGCCTTCTGTAGAACTCCACCAGCTACCGGAGTATTCAAGGCCGTAGAATAAACCATCTTCACGTCGGATGCCTCCGGGAAAAACCGGAAAGACCGTTGCATTTGTTCCTCCTGAGTAAATAGTTAACTCAGTCCATTCATCTTTACTTGGCAAATGCCAGCCTGCAGGACATGCTGCTTTAGCTGCCTCCCAATTGTATAAAACGCCATAAGTACTATAATTAGCTGTTGCTTTAGCATCCACTACATTTGTCCCTTCATAATTATAAACATAATAATAAGGTGTTATTCTCGAACCAGTTTCAGGGTGAACCACGCTAGGCAAATACTTTAAGTTTTCTGCCAACCATACTTGAGTATCAATGGTTACTGTTTTGTAGATATTACTATCGCGGGGGTCAGTAAATGTACCAGTTTTATTGTTGTCACTATCATCTTCCTCGCAACTGCTTGCAAACACTAAAAATAAGCATATTAACATGAATAGGTAAATCGAAAAGCTTTGTTTTTTCATTTTCCTAAAAATTTGAATTGGTAATACTCATTAAAATTTAACGGTTTTTATTTATATTTCAAGTTAGCTGTTGGGGCTGCTCCAATGAACGTCAACGGCAGTTTGTCTATAAACGGATTAAAAAGGATAAATTTAATGAAATAATTTCCACTATTATTGAAAATAGTGAAAGTTATTTTATGATTTATTAATGAGTAAGTATATTTGTAATTAAAAATGTCAAAAAAACACTGAACTTTTTTCACAACCGAAGGGAGTAAACCCTCATTCTTTCAGATGCAATGTTAGTAGTAGTTTTAAGCAAAAGGTTCTCTAAGAAATTCTTTTGCCACATTGTATTCATCTAACACTATATCCATTACTTCAACTAATTTATTTCTAGCTTCTTTTAATCTAGGATATGTTTTGGGAAGTTTTCTAATACTGTTTTGCATACCCCTTAAACTATTCTCAGCTTCATTAATAGAATTGAAAACAGCATTAAGTCCATTCTTTGTCTCTTTTATAATAGACTCTTCCCTTGTAAGCGAATAGTAAATAGTTGATGCCTGCATATAGGAAGAAAAACCTAACCCAAATAGTTCAGTGAAAATTTCGATTTCATTCCTAATTCTTTTTGCAAATAAAATTAATTCATGGGCAAATTTATTTATAGTTGCAATTACTTGCCTATCAGTTTTAGAGCAGCCTTGACTCGCAAATAAATTTATTTTTTGATTATAATTTTTTACTGTAATATCCATTTCAGTTAAGGTACTAACGAATCTTAAAGTTGAATTTGATGCATCCTTAATATAATTTACATTTTCAACTATACTATAAATATCAAGTACCATTGGGTCTCCTTGAAAAGGCTCTCTCTTTGCAATATTCCGAAACCGCAAATCCAAAATTTCAGTAAACTCAGGTTTTGCATAGTTATTGAGAATATTGTTTTTAGGAATTTCTATTTTCCATTTGTTAGGTGTTTTCTTTAATGTATCTTTTGATACAATTTGCCAAAGTAAATTATCAGACTCAGGCAAATATGCAATTAAAATTACTGGCAAAACATAACCTAACCAATAATTATAATGTGTATTTGATACATAATACGTTAAGATCTTATTTGAATAATGGAAATTTCCTAGCCCAGTTTTGATTTGAGCTGCAATTAACCTACCGGTTGGATCAGATTCTTTTACTTCTTCAATAATTGCATCAACTCCAAAATCTGCAATTGATTGTTCTCTAAATATCCAATTGAATTCTTTAGTAAAAACTCTTTCTGATTCAATAACTCCTAATCTTTCTGTATTATTGTATCTCATTTTTGCTTAAAATTACTACTAACGGTTCTTGCATAGGAAAAGTGCGGGAATTCCGCCCAGCGTTCCGATCAGCCGTTAAAAATTAAAGTTAAATTAAAAATGTCAAAAAACCACCAAAACCCCGCATGTTTTAAGATGCCGTGTTGTATGCAGTTTTAAATTACTTAATCCTAAATTCAAAACTTAAATTTACATTATAAATAAATTCATAATGATCTTCTACTATTAGGTCTTCAGTAGAATCTGTAGTCGTTGTACTACCAATACTTGATGAACCATTTGAAATACTAAAATATTGGAATCCTGGTTGAGCGTACAACTTTATTCCAACCTTATTAGAAAGTTTAAATTGACAGCCTATTTGAAAAAACATACTTGTACCTGTATATAATGAAGTTGGACTATAAGTTCTTTCATTTTCAATTTTGTTAATTGATTTATCAGATAACCAATTAAAATTTACTAATTCCCAACGAATTCCTGTAAATAAAACCTTATTAAAAGGGTAAATAACCAAATCTCCAAAAATTCCAATTGAGGATGCATTTAAGTCTATTACATTATCAAAATTCAATTGATAAGAATTTGAACCTAATCCGACTTTTAGCTCGGATTTTCGATTAAACAATTTTATATCAGATTTGAAATAAAATTCTCCACGAAATGTACTGTAATTACTGTATCCACCTGCAAATCCAACAGATAAAGAGTCAGTTATGCCAGCATATAAAGGAGAAGTTAATAAGAATGTAATTAGAATTAATAAAGTTTTTTTCATTTCTCATTTTTATTATGAAGTTACTATTTTTATGTCTTTGTCTAAAATTGCATACAACTTATTTATAAAACCCTGTTTATTAATTCTATTCATTAAATATTGATGTATGTATTTAATCCTATCCTTTTTTATAGTACTCTAAAAGTACAATAAATTTTATTTTCGGAACGAAATAATTTTTTATTGCGAATATTAAAACTTTTTGTGTTTTTGTAATGTTTTATGTAACATGCATTTGGTTATGTATTTAAATTTTCAATAAATTGTAAGTTCTTTATTTTTAACCTAAACTCTAAAAATCATGAAAACACTAAAAGTTATCGGAATTATTATTGTTGTTTTAATTGCCATATTTTTTTTATTGGGATTAATCATGCCCAGGGCATATCACGTTGAACGTTCTGTCAGTATTAATGCTCCGGGAGAAATTGTTTTCGGCCAGGTACAGTATTTTAAAAACTCATCAAGCTGGTCCCCGTTTAATATTTACGATACCAATATGGTTACTACGGTCGAAGGCGAAGACGGGGCCATTGGAGCAATAAGCAAGTGGGAAGGCAACAAAGACGTTGGCTCCGGCTCGCAGGAAATAATTGCCATTGACGAGAATAAACGGATTGATTTTAAAATGGTGTTTATAGAACCTTTTGAATCTGAAAGCTCGACATATTATGAATTAACACCCGAAAATAATGATGCCGTGAAAGTTACCTGGGGATTCGATGGTATCAATAAATTTCCGTGGAATGCCTTGTCGGTATTTATGAATATGGATAAAATGCTGGGTGCCGATTTTGAAAGAGGTTTGAACGACTTGAAAGTAAAATGTGAAAGCATTGCCTCACAAATCGATAAGTACGGGTTTTTGATTAACGAATTCGACTTTAATGGTAAAACCTACCTGGCTAAAAAGAAAACCTTGAAATTTGCTGAAATGCAAACTTTCTTTGCATCAAACCTTGGGGCTATAAATGAATTAATCCGGGAAAAAGGAATTGAAATGGATGGTTACCCCGCGGGCTTATATTATAGCTGGGATATGGAAAAAATGACAACCGAAATGGCTGTTGCAATACCTGTGAAAGGAATTAGCGAATCGCCTTCACCAGATTTTGAACTTATTACATTAGAAAAAAATAAAGCGTTAAAAATTAAATTTTATGGCGCTTACGAGAAAATTGGCGACGCCCACATGGCAATGGATGCATACATGAAAGACAATAACCTGAAACAACGGGTTCCTGTAATCGAAGTATATGTTACCGATCCAATGGCCGAGCCCGATACAAGCAAATGGTTAACCAAACTGATTTATTTTGTTGATTAATATGAGGTTCTGATATTGAAAGGCCACGATTCGTGGCCTTTTTTGTATTTCGTTTAGGAATTAATTTCAAAAATATGAACTGCTTTTGCCCGGGGAAAAAACAACCTGCTTAAATCAATATAAATAAACCTTTTACAGTAAAATAATATTTTGTATATTGGAATCAATTACTTACATATAAAACTATGGCTCATATTATTTCTGTTATAAATAATAAAGGTGGTACAGGAAAAACAACTACTACACTAAATCTCGGCATGGCTTTATCAGGATTAGGGTATAAAGTGTTACTTATTGATTTTGACAGCCAGAGTAATTTAACATCATCGTTAGGGATAAACAAAGTCGAAAATCATATCGGGAAATTATTATTAAATGATTTAAAAATAAATGATGTCTTAGTTCCTTTAGAACATTTATCGGTAATCCCGTCAACCAATTACCTGCTTGATTATGAGTACAGGATAAATAGCGAACCGGGAAGAGAATACCTGTTGAAAGAAGCTCTTGAACCAATTCACCCGGATTTCGATTACATTATTGTTGATTGTGCTCCAAGTCTAGGTACTTTTGCAATTAATTCGCTGGTAGCCGCCGATTATTTTATTGTGCCGATGCAAGCCGAAAACTTTGCTTTTATCGGGCTGGATAAAATAATTCAGATTACTGATAAAGTGAAAAAACGCATGAATTCACGCATTGAAATGGCAGGTATTCTTTTCGTAAAATATTCGGCACGTACCAAATTTAGTAAAGCTGTTTTTAAAAGCCTTTCGGGTAATGTAAGGTTTAAACGCAAAGTGTTTGAAACAAAAATAAGGACAGATATTTCTTTAATGGAATCGACAGCTTTTGGCGAGAATGTGTTTAGTTATGCTCCCAAGTCGCATGGAGCTGAAGATTATTTAAATCTTGCAAACGAATTTATTAAAAAGTATGGCAAAAAATAAAAAAAATATTGAAAATTTTCAACAGGCATTATCTTCAAACACCGAATTCTTAAACGAAGACAAGTTCGAAGACGAGGTCCTTTTTGGGTCCGAAAAAACATCCGATTTTGTTATTCCTGTTGACAGGATGATTTTCAGGCAGTTTAAAATATTGGCTATATACCAAAAAAAAGATATTCGCGAAATTATAAACGAAGCACTTAATCATTATTTGCGACTGAAAAAGATGCATATCGAAGAAGCCATGAGAGAACTTACCAAAGAAAAATGATAAATATTCTTGTTTTAAATTTTGCACAATCACAATCCTGCTTTTGGGATGATTTTGAAAAATTCAACAGACAAAATCCCGGAACCAAAATATGTTTTCACCTAAAGTCGGGGTAACTGTTATAAAGCCTTGCCGGCAGCTTCAGGACAAACTCCCGGTATATTCCTTATTCTAAAATAACGGCAGAAAAAAACATCGGTTTTAAACTATTAAACCCGTACGAAGTCAAAGCATAAAAAATAAAAATAATCATTAAAAACCATATTTATGAGAAGATTGTTTATAGTAACACTTATGCTGGTTTGTGTGAATTCATTTGCACAAAAAACAACAAACCCGGAAGTAAAAGAAAATCCATACAAATACAACTGGAATTTAACCGATGTTTATGCCGACTGGGATGCATGGAAAGCTGATCTGGATTGGATGAAATCACAAATTCCCAGGTACAACGAGTTTAAGGGCCGTTTGGGTGAGAGTGCCCAGGTAATGCTCGATTATCAAAAGTTTTCAGAGAAAATATCACAGGTTAGCAATAAGCTTTATATCTATGCATCGTTAAGTAAGGATGTAGATGGTAAAAATCCAATCTATATTACAAAATTACAAGAGCTTCAAACTGTTTTTGTTGAGCAAAGCCGAAATACTGCATGGATATCACCTGAATTGAAAACTATTCCAAAAGAAAAGATTGAAGGATGGATGAAGGAAAATAAAGAATTGGCAATTTATAATCACGGTTTTGATAGTTTTTACCGTCAACTCCAGCATATTCTCGATGAACAAACTCAAAAAACCCTTACTTATTACAGCAGGGCATTGGGAGCATCATCAAGAACGTATAGCTCTTTATCAAAAGCAGATATGGAGTTTCATAAGGTAACTTTATCAACTGGCGAAGAGATTGTTACAAGTCCGGCTGTTGCATCGAAGGTTTATACAACAAACCCGAACCAGAACGATCGTAAAATTACAGCAGAAGCCCGTGAGGATGTTTATGCTAAAAACAAAAACACTTATACCGACATTTGGATGGGTATAGCCCAGAACCTCTGGGCAGGGGCACAACTTAAAGGATACGAATCAACACTCGATGCATTCTTACAACCAAATAATATATCGAAAGATGTGTACATGAACCTTATTGATGTGGCTGGTAATAACACGGCATCGCTTTTAAAATACCGCGAATTGCGTAAAAAAGCACTGGGCCTTGAAAAATATTATTTTTCAGATGAATTGTACGAAATTTCTGATTTTCCTAAATCGTATAAATGGGAAGAAGCTGTTGACCTGGTTCAGGATTGCCTTAAACCAATGGGCGAAGAATATAACAAGCTTTTAGCTACAAGCCTGCAAGGCGGATGGATCGATGTGTATGAAAAACCTGGCAAGCAAACCGGGGCATACAGCTGGAGTATTTATGGTGTGCATCCATTTATTTTAATGAACTGGGATGAGTCACGGGATAATGTCTTTACATTGGCACACGAACTTGGTCATTCAATGCATAGCACGCTAAGCAGCAATTACCAACCATATACATATTCAAGTTATGCATCAATGGTAGCCGAAGTGGCATCGACTTTTAACGAAAATATGCTACTCGATTACATGATAAAAAATGCAAAAGACCCAAACGAAAAAATTGCTTTATTGGTTCAGGCCATAGATAATATTTCAAGCACATTCTACCGCCAGTCGCAATTCGCAGAGTTCGAGCATGTTTTATATACCATGATCGAAAAAGATCAACCAATAAATGCCGATATTATTGCTAAAACCTATGCCGATATCGATAAAAAATACAATGGAGATATTCTCGAACGATCAGGAAATAACGCTTATTCGTGGCCACGCGTAAGCCATTTCTTTACTCATATCTATTACGTGTATAATTATGCTGTTTCATTCTCTGCATCGGGCAGTTTATTTAACCAGATTGCCATGGCAGAAACTCCCGAAGCTGCAAAAGCTGCACAGGAAAAATACCTTGCTTTATTAAAGTCAGGGGGCAATGATTATCCTGTTGAATTACTTAAAAAAGCTGGTGTCGATTTAAATACAAGGGAACCCTTTTTAGCTGTTGTTAAACGAATGGATCAATTGGTAAATCAACTTGAAGCAGCTTTAAAAGAAGCCGGTAAAATATAATAGTTTGCTTGCATGAGACAGGTTTAGGATTCATGGGGTTGCCGCTTTCGTGGCAATCCTTTTTTTATTCAATTAAAAATTAAGCAACGATAATTTTTATTCTTATCGTATTAACATTATTTTCGCAAAAAGCATTTTTGCTATGGATAGTGTAAAAAAAAATCCTGAAGAAAACTTCAAGTCAGCATTAAATGTTCAAAAAGGAATTGAACAGCCTGAATCGATTAATCCGGATTTAAGTAATAAATTTAAACGCAGGAAAAAAAATCAATATACTGTTGATGAGTATGTTGAAGGAGTGCTTTCTGGCAACAGGACAATGCTTGGCCAGGCAATTACACTGATTGAAAGCTCATTACCTGAACATTGTAAAATTGCATTTGATATCATAGAAAAATGTTTACCCTACGCGCGCCGATCGATTCGTGTTGGTATAACCGGGGTTCCGGGTGTTGGTAAAAGTACATTTATAGAGGCCTTGGGGAAATATACGACAAACCAGGGCAAAAAACTTGCAGTATTGGCTGTTGATCCAAGCAGTGAAAGAACAAAAGGCAGTATTTTAGGTGATAAAACACGTATGGAAGAACTGGCCACCGACCCGAATGCATTCATAAGGCCTTCGCCTTCGGCAGGTTCATTAGGCGGGGTGGCCCGAAAGACACGTGAAACAATTATCCTGTGCGAAGCTGCCGGGTTTAATACTATTTTCATTGAGACAGTAGGTGTGGGGCAATCAGAAACCGCGGTGCATTCCATGGTTGATTTTTTCTTATTACTCATGCTTGCAGGAGCAGGCGATGAGCTCCAGGGTATTAAACGCGGAATAATGGAAATGGCTGATGCTATTGCAATAACTAAAGCAGACTCTGAAAATGTGCAAAAGGCTGAAATGGCTAAAATTGAATATCAGAATGCTCTTCACCTGTTTCCTCCAACCGACTCGGGATGGATTCCTAAAGTGTTTACCTGCTCATCCCGTAAAGGAACAGGAATCGACACAGTCTGGAACAATATTAATGAATATGTCGATTTTGTTAAGAAAAATGATTTTTTCGAACACCGTCGTATGCAACAGGCAAAATACTGGATGTACGAATCAATTAACGAAGCACTTCGTGATCATTTTTATAACCAGCAAGGGATAAAAGAAAAGCTTCTGGATTTTGAAGATAAGGTATTGCAACGTAAAACAAACTCGTTTCTTGCTGCCCGGATTTTACTCGATGAGTATTTTAAAGAAAAAAAATAATTTTGTATTTACTATTTTGATTTATACTTAGTTAAATTTTTGTATGTTTGATAAATTTTTAAATATTAACACTTTTAAACACAAAATGATGAAAAAAGTTATTTATAGTATTGTTGCTCTTGCACTTTTATTTTCGTGCTCAACCGAACCACAATATAAAATTAAAGGACAAATCGAAGGATTAAATTCAGGTACAGCTTTTTTACAAAAAATTGATAAAAGAGTTCCTGTAAGTATCGATTCTGTTGAAATTAAAGACGGGAAATTCAGTTTTAAAGGTATAATTGATGAACCTGATTTTTATATTATCAAGTTATCTGATACTTTGAGTGCAATTCCTTTAATTCTTGAAAATGTTCAATATACGATTAAGGCTCATGTTGATAGTATTGAAGCTGTTGTTGTTGAAGGATCTGCAAATACTACAAAATATTACGACTTTGATAAAGCATTAATGAATTACGAAATGCAATTCAGAAATTTATATAATGAGTATATGCAGGCTACAATGAGCGGAGATGCTGCAAAAGCTAAGGAAGTTGAAGAAATATATGGTAATATTGAAAAGGAACAAATGCAGTTTGTTAAAGATTTTGTGAAAGGAAATTCTAACTTATTAATCGCTCCTTTTATTACTGCTCAATATTTAATGTCTCAAATGGAATTTCAAGAACTGGATTCCCTGGTTCAGGGATTTGATACAACATTAAATGCATCTAAATACGTGGTAATGATTAACGAACGTGTCAATTTAATGAAAAAAGTTGCTATTGGACAGCCTTATATTGATTTCACATTAAACGATACTACCGGAAACCCTGTTGCTTTATCTTCTGTAATTGGCGAAAAATATGTCTTAATTGATTTCTGGGCTGCATGGTGTAACCCTTGCCGTCAGGAAAACCCAACACTGGTTGCTAACTATGCCAAGTATAAAAACAAAGGATTCGAAATTTTTGGCGTTTCATTTGATAAAAGCAGAGAAGCATGGGTAAAAGCTATTCACGACGATGGTATTACCTGGCCCCAGGTTTCTGACCTTAAATACTGGGAATGCGAAGCTGGTAAATTATATGGTGTTCGTGGAATTCCTCACAATGTACTTATCGATAAAAACGGTATTATTATAGCTAAAAACCTTCGTGGTGAAGAATTGGGAGCTAAATTAGCCGAGCTATTAAAATAAGAATAAGATATACAATTTAATAAACTGAAAAAGAGTGGATGAATGAATCCACTCTTTTTTTTCTAAATTTATTAAATTTCTTTCTCATCAATAAATTTTTTATACTTTTGTTATTTAAAACAGTTCTAAATAAAATTGTATGAATCGAATCTTCTTATCATTTATTGTATTAGGTTTAATTACAAGTTGTTCTCCCAAAAAACCGAACCGGGAAACGGCAGCTCAAAATATTGTTACAGTCAGCATTGAGCCTCAGAAATATTTTGTTGATCGTATTTCCGGGAACAAAATCGAAGTAAATGTTATGGTTACTCAAGGCAGCGATCCTCATATTTACGAACCTACAGCAAAACAAATGAAAGATCTTTCAAACTCGGGAATATACTTCCGTATTGGCTATATCGAATTCGAGCAGGCCTGGGTCGAAAAATTTGCTTCAATTAACCCATCAATGAAAATTATTGATTTATCAGGAAACGCCGATTTAATAAAACCCGATGAACACGATCACCATGATAGTCATTCTCACGGGGTTGATCCTCACATTTGGGTATCGCCAAAAGAAGTAAAAAAAATATGTACATTAATTTACGAATCGTTGGTTGAATTATATCCCCGGAATAAACCTGAATTTGAATCCAATTTTTTAAGATTAACTTCAGATATAGATAGTATTGATAATGCGATCCAAATAAAACTGGAATCATTAAAGGGTAAACAAATCATGATTTTTCATCCTACTTTAGCATATTTTACCCGCGATTATCAACTCGGGCAATTAGCCATTGAAGTCGATGGAAAAGAACCTACTGCTCAAAATATTCAAAAAATTATCGGAATTGCCAGGCAGGAAAATATTCGTGTTGTTTTTGTACAAAAACAATTTAGTAAACATAATGCCGAGGTAATTGCAAAAGAAATAAACGGGCGGGTTGTACAAATCGATCCTTTAGACTATGATTGGTTAAAAACCATGTCGGTTATTAGTAACGAAATTGTAAATGCATATTCAGATTAAATTGCAAAATGAGTAAAATTGTTGAACTTAAATCGGTATTTGCCGGGTATAACAATGAGATAATATTAAACGATGTTTCTTTTGAAATTTTCGATGACGATTTTATTGGAATTATCGGGCCTAACGGTGGCGGTAAAACAACACTGTTAAATGTAATTTTAGGACTCATAAAACCGGTCAAAGGTTCAATTGAGTTTTTTGGCGATTCTGATGCAAACAAGAATAATAAAATTGGTTACTTACCACAAATCAACCAGATTGATAAAAAATTTCCCATTTCTGTGTGCGACGTGGTTTTATCGGGACTTATTTATAGCTCGGGAATATTTTATAAACACCCAAAAGAAGACAGGATTAAAGTTCGTGAAACGCTCGAAAGGCTTGGTATTTGCGAACTCTGTGATAAGCCAATAGGAGAACTTTCGGGCGGGCAAATGCAGAAAGTACTATTGGCCCGCGCAATTGTTTCATCGCCCCGCTTACTTATTCTCGATGAACCCAATACTTTTGTCGATAATAAATTCGAAGGCGAGTTATATGAAATACTTGTACAACTGAATAAAGAAATGGCAATCATAATTGTTTCTCATGATATCGGAACAATATCTGCTTATGTTAAAACAATTGCATGTGTAAACCGTGGATTGCATTATCATAAATCAAATAAAATAAGTGAACAGCAACTGGCATCCTATAATTGCCCTATTAAACTCATTACTCATGGTGAAGTTCCTCATACGGTATTAAAAACTCATAATCATTCATTCTGATGATAAACGAATTACTTCAATATAACTTTATAATAAACTCATTTCTTGCAGCAGTTTTTGCAAGTATTAGCTGTGGAATTATTGGAACATACATTGTTACCCGAAGAATGGTGTTTTTAAGCGGGGGAATTACACATGCCTCATTCGGGGGAATAGGAATAGGATATTTTTTTGGATTTAACCCTGTTTTTTCTGCTGCTGCATTTGCTGTTCTTTCTGCCCTCGGGGTAGAATTTTTAAGCAAACGTACCGACGTACGCGAAGATTCTGTAATCGGAATCCTGTGGTCGTTTGGAATGGCCGTTGGTATTATTTTTATATTTATTACCCCGGGTTATGTTCCCAATTTAATGACCTATTTGTTCGGGTCAATACTTACTGTTTCCGAACTTGATGTTTGGCTAATGTTGGGATTAGTTCTTGTTTTAATCTTTTTCTTTACATTTTTTTACCGTTTGATTTTATTTGTTGCTTACGATCAGAACTTTGCCCGAACACATAAAATTACTGTCGATTTGTTTAATTATGTTTTAATAAGCCTTGTAGCCTTAACTATTGTTCTGAATATAAAAGTCGTGGGGATTATCCTGGTAATTTCATTACTTACAATACCTCAATCAACTGCAAACTTATTTTCTAAAAATTTCAGAAACATTATTCTGCTGTCCATTGTTATAGGATTAGTGGGTGTTTTTACAGGATTATTATTTTCATATAAAATTAATATTCCTTCGGGTGCAGCGATAATTTTTTCTTTAGTAATCTTCTTTGTTTTAGCAAAAGTATTTCAGGCGATTGGGAGAAGAAGTATTCTAAGAACCAAAACCAAAAAAACTTTTGTCTGAAAAATAGTTTTAATTTTGGAAATCAAATTTAATATTAAAATATCATGAATTACGATTTAATAATTATAGGAAGTGGACCGGGCGGTTATGTAGCTGCCATAAGAGCTTCTCAATTGGGAATGAAAGTAGGTGTTGTTGAAAAATCCGAGTTAGGAGGTATATGTTTAAACTGGGGTTGTATTCCTACGAAATCGCTTTTAAAAAGCGGCCAGGTTTTTACTTATACTCAACATGCAGCCGATTATGGTGTTGTAATTTCGGGAGATGTTAAACCGGATTTCGAAAAGATGATTCAACGTAGCCGTGGTGTTGCTGATGGTATGAGCAAAGGAATTCAGTTTTTATTCAAAAAAAATAAAATTGAACATATCCAGGGTTTTGGAGTGCTGAAAGATAATAAAACAGTAGAAGTAACATCCGCTGACGGAAAGAAAACGGATGTTTATGCCGAACATATTATTATTGCCACGGGAGCACGTTCGAAAGAATTACCTAACCTGAAACAAGACGGGAAAAAAATCATTGGCTACCGCGAAGCAATGACATTGCCAAAACAGCCAAAATCTATGATTGTTGTTGGCTCTGGAGCCATTGGAAGTGAGTTCGCTAACTTTTATAATTCTATCGGAACAGATGTAACTCTTGTTGAGTTTTTACCTAATATTGTTCCAAACGAAGACGAAGAAGTATCGAAACAGCTTGGCCGTTCATTTAAAAAAGCAGGTATTAAAGTAATGGTCGATTCGTCAGTAGAATCCGTTGATACATCAGGCAATACCTGTAAAGTTACAATTAAAACAAAGAAAGGAGTTGAAGTTCATGAAGCTGAAATTGTACTTTCTGCTGTTGGTGTTACTCCAAATATAGAAAATATCGGGCTTGAAAAATTAGGAATCGGTTTGGAGAAAGGTAAAATAAAGGTGGATGATTATTACAAAACCAATATACCCGGTATTTATGCCATTGGCGATATAGTTCACGGGCCTGCGTTAGCTCACGTTGCATCCGCGGAAGGTATCGTGTGTGTCGAAAAAATTAAGGGATTGAATCCTGAACCTGTCGATTATAAAAATATACCTGCATGTACTTATACTTCACCAGAAATAGCTTCAGTAGGTTTAACCGAACAGGCTGCTAAAGATGCAGGATTCGAAATCAAAACAGGTAAATTTCCATTTACTGCTTCGGGTAAAGCCAGTGCTGCAGGTGAAAAAGATGGTTTTGTAAAACTCATATTTGATGCTAAATACGGGGAGCTTCTTGGTGCTCATTTAATCGGTGCAAATGTAACAGAAATGATCGCAGAACTTGTTGTTGCCAGGAAACTGGAAACAACCGGACACGAGCTGATGAAATCTGTTCATCCTCATCCTACCATGTCTGAAGCAATAATGGAAGCAGCAGCTGCTGCATACGACGAGGTTATTCACTTGTAATTTTAACGATTTTCATAAAACTTTAAGGATGAGCCGAGTACTCATCCTTTTTTATTAGAATCTAAAAAACCACCGTCTTTGACGGTGGTAATGTATGTTTTAGCTTTGCTAAC
>MENK01000013.1 GCA_001768235.1 Bacteroidetes bacterium GWB2_32_14 | reverse complement strand
ACAACAACAACAGAAACTGATGTGTTAAATAAAAATTTTTTCATGAGTAATAATTTAAAGGTTAATAAATAATAATAAAAACATTCCACGAATTAATATTAAATTTTTGATTGTTCAAAAAAAAAATAAATAAGATAAACAGATAAGTTTGTCTTATTCTGTATTAAAATTAGAAAATCCGGCAGGTGTATGAATTGCTTAAAATCATTATAAATTAGGCTATTATTGATATTCGATAAATGAATTTTGCTAAAAAAACAGGACGTGGTATATAACTTTATTGTTTAACGATAAATGATTTAATAGAAACAAAATGATAATTTATTAAGGGCAGATTTTTAAAAATATTTTATTAAAAGATTTTAAATAGTTAAACATTGTTAATGAATTTTTCGTGTTGATAAGTTTGAAAACGAACAGATTTGTTTGTCTTTTTAATTTGGGCTCATGTTATTTTACTGTTCAAATCGTTTTAATAAACCTGAGAATAATTATTGCAGTTACTGAAATCCAGATTATGATAATTCCAATTGCAGAATAAAGGCCAATTTTTTTATTAAGTTTAATGTCATTACCTGCCCTTGTTCTGCAATCGGCCAATACTTCGCCAGGGATTAATTTTATAGAAATCATTATCATTAGAGGAAGAATAATTAAATCATCGAGATATCCGAAAACAGGTATAAAATCAGGAATTAAATCAATGGGGCTTAACGCGTAGCTTAAAGTTAACCCTATCATGAGCTTTGCCATTCGTGGTGTTCTTTTATCTTTTATAGCCAGGGATAGTGCAATAATTTCTTTTTTAAGCCCTTTGGTTTTTTCGTTTAACTTTTTTAAAAAATTCATTCTTATGTATTGACACCTTATAGCTTTCCCGGTTTTTTGTTTTTGAAAGATTTTCTTTTTTTCTGTATTTTGTTTATAGAATTACCGTTTAGTGTTTTGTAGGATGAAATGTTGAGACATCATATATCTTGGTGCGCGCAAATAACCACCTAAATATCAATATTTACAATCGCTTGTAGGTGGCTTTATTTAATATGTTTTCTTATTGTTGTCATAGAATGCTTCTGGGGTATCAGTGTCTAGAATTATTTCATTAATAATCCCTTTTGGTATTTCAATTTCGCACGATTTATTTCCTTTTTGCCATATATTCATTTTCCTTTTTAGTATCTTTTCGGTTCCGTTTTTATATTTTACAGTTAAATTTACTGGTATGGGAAAAGTTCCAACATTGTCAATATGAATAATTGTTTTATCGGTTAGGTATTCAATTTTCCCAATTCCGATATCGGCATAACCGAACTTAAAAAACCATGGTTCCCAAAACCAAGCCAAATCTTCGCCGGCAACCTTGTTAAAAGTGTGAAACATGTCATATGGTATCGGATGTTTCCCTTCCCATTGTCCTGTAAACTCCCTAATTGCCTGATAAAATTTTTCTTTCCCCAAATAATCGAATAACAATGTAAATGCGGTTATTGGGCGTATATATGTAATAAAACCATAGGTAAAATCTCCTGCCTGGTGAGAGCCTGTCATTAAGGGAATATCAATAGCAAGTTTTGCCGATTCGCCGTGGTATTTAACAGCAACTTGTTTCAATATAGTTGCTTCGTCTGTTCCTGCAAATTCAGCCATTGCCGAAATTCCAATTATAGAAGCTAAACCTTCATCCATCCATGAGTACTCTTGTTCATTGGTTCCGACGTAAAATGGGAAATAGGTATGTGCCACTTCATGTGTCGTGATGAATGTCGTTTCCATTTGGCTGTCTTCATCCTGATCGTTTATCATACCGGGAAATTCCATCCCGTTTTTTTCTCCGTTAAAAGCAGTAAGTGAAGGATAAGGATATGGTATTCCGGGTGCTACATTTGAAAAATATTCAACTGATTTCCTGCAAATTTCTGCAACCGTATGAAAATTTTTGGCTTTATAATTATATACTGCGTTAATTAAAACTCTTTTATCTTCTACCTTAATGCTTGTGGCATTCCACAAGTATTTATTACTTACGGCAAAAGCAAAATCAGGTAAATTAACTGCTTTAAATTTCCAGCAATGTTTTTCTCCTGCTTTCGTTATTTTATTTTGGTCTCTGTCTTCTTTACTTATAATTTGAATAACTTCATCAGAAACTGATGCTTTTTCTATCCTTGACAGATATTTGTCATTAAATATTTCATTTGCATTTTCTAGTATTCCCGATGACCAAACATTGTATTCGGAAGGAACAGTTATTTCAACATTGAAATCGCCATAATCACTGTAAAATTCAGCTTTCCCAGTAAATCCAAATGTATTCCATCCTACTATGTCATCATATACATTCATTTTCGGATACCAATAGCCTATAAAAGAACTGGTTTCATCATAAGTGCCAATTCTATACATTCCGGTTCGTGGCATCCATTGTTTCCACTCAATTTCAATTTTTGTCTCTGATGTTGGAGGGATTATATTAGGAACCTGAAATCTTAACAATGTTGAAAAATAGGCCAATGATTTTAAATCAATTTTGGTTCCGTTAACTTTTATACTTTTTATTTCAACTCCGTTATGAATGTTTATTGTATCGATGTATGAATCTCTCGCTTCTCCTTTTTTATAAAGATTCTGGTAAAGATTAATATAAATACCAGATAAGGAGTCGGAACTATTGTTTTTATACGTAATAAGTTCACTTCCTTCTAATAACCATGTGTCAGGGAAAAATTCGACCTTGATACTATAATCAGTCTTGTTTTGGAAATATCTTTTTCCAGGAATCCCGTTATGCGACCTGGTTTCGTTATCGTATGCTTGTTTATATTCCTTCGGAATATACAGTTCCTTGGTACTTTGACCAAAAGCAGGCAGTACTGCTAAAGTAACTATAGCTAAAAGTGTATTTTTCATATTTTTCATCCTATATTTATGGTATAAGACAACCTTACATGAAATTTGGTTACACCTTGTTTACATCTAATTTCAGTTTTTTGTCTTTATGCAGCAAATTTTCTGCTGTATCGTTGTCTTATTATATGGTTGTTGTATGGTACTTTAAAGCCAAACGACACATTCAACTTAAGTTTAATATTATTACCTGCCCTTGTTCTGCAATCGGCCAATACTTCGCCAGGGATTAATTTTATAGAAATCATTATCATTAGAGGAAGAATAATTAAATCATCGAGATATCCGAAAACAGGTATAAAATCAGGAATTAAATCAATGGGGCTTAACGCGTAGCTTAAAGTTAACCCTATCATGAGCTTTGCCATTCGTGGTGTTCTTTTATCTTTTATAGCCAGGGATAGTGCAATAATTTCTTTTTTAAGCTCTTTGGCTTTTTCGTTTAACTTTTTTAAAAAATTCATTCTTATGTATTGACGCCTTATAGCTTTCCCGGTTTTCTTGTTTTTGAAAGATTTTCTTTTACCCTGTACTCTGTAATTCTGCTTATAAGATTGTATGGTATTTCTTTATCAATAGGGAATTGAACAGATCCCTTGGCGTTTTTAAAAACAGCAAGTTCGTTTTTGAATTTTGTGATACCCGATGGGGCAGGATAAAACCCAATATGGTTTTTATATGCTGCAAAATGTACCAGGTTCCCGTTTAATTTAAAAGTTGGCATTTGATAGCTTATTGTTTCTGTTGCACCTGGTGCTGCAGTTTTGATTGTAAGCCTTATTTTTTCTAAAATCTCCCGGATATCTTCAGGAAAACCGGCGATATATTCATCAATATTGTCAGGTTTGTTCATAAGTCAGTGTTTTTTATTGTATGTGCACCAAACACTTGTTTTTTGTATGTCGTTTATCTTTTCAGGTCGTAAGTCAACCGAATTTTATCCCTTTTAATACGTCAGTTTTTATGCCCTACGATGTTGAGCCTGGTTGTTTTTACCATTTCTCATAATGTTTCCTCTCTGGAATATTGATTGGTTTCTGTTTTAAAATTTTTGCATCATCAGCTTTATAGCCTATTGGAATGATAGATGCGATTTCAAGTTCATCAGGTATTCCTAGTTTTTCTTTAATGGTTTCAATATTTTGAGGGATGAATGTCACACCATACACATTATATTCTGCAAGACTCAACAAAAAATTCTCTATGCAGGCCCATACTGAAGCCAAACAGTTTAAGTCATATATCCTTTTCGCTTCTCCAATTTTTGTCTTTGTTTTAAAGACTACTATAACTATTGATGGTGCTTCAATAATCATTTTTTTCTGTTTTGGAATTGCATCAAGATACATTTCTTTCATAATCGAATCTTCATTCTTGAATAAGCTTTCAAGTTCTTTGATGTCGATTGATTTATCAAGGTTTTCGGATTCAATTAGTTTCAATTTTGATTCAAGACTACTCACGATGATAAAATCCCAGTCTCTAAGGTGATTGTATGTTGGTGCCATAAATCCGTTTTCTATAGCGTAATCAATGATAGCCATAGCTACTTCCTTGTTTTGAAAATCTCGAACAGTTCTTCTTCTCTTGATAACTTCTCTAAATTCCATAGTCTTAATACAATTATGTACAACGCATAGGGAAAGTGTGGGTCTTCCTATGCGTTTTCGTCAGCCGTTAATAATGTTTAAAAGTAGTAAAAATGTTTGAAAACCACTTCACCCCACATGTTTTGATGCCATGTTGTAACCCGTAAATTTTTTCAATCAGTTAATTATTAGTTTTCAAGTCAATGAATAAGCTTATGTAAAAACTGTATTCCCTAAAACGAATATAGTTTTCATTTAGATAAAAAACTGGTATTATTTGTGTCTGTACTTTAAACCGTTCTCCACCAGCACGGAATGTCAGTCCAGGTTCAATGAAGTACAAACTAGCCATATTTTTATTAATAAAGTATCGGTCTGCATTCGAAACTTCAGAAAGTTCCCCAAGTGTCAAGTTGGATGAAATATTATAATAATTCTGTTGCAAGAACCTGGTTGAAAGAGCCAATTCCACATGGTCATTAAATCTTAGTCCAATATTTGGCTGAACGAAAAGATTATATTTTTGAGCATTTAAGTCAAATTCGTAATCTGATTCCAGGTCAATTTCGTGTCTATATTCAAGGTTTCCAAAACCACCACCAATAATAATTTCAGTAATAAGTTTATTATAATTATAAAAGTAGCTTCCGCCAAGAATTATTTCAGATGATTTATCTGAATGAATATTATCTCCGGAGTGTTTTGTAAATATGAGCGGTAACGGCTGGGGGTGTGGCAAGTGCGGGAGCGCGAGGTTCGATTTCGTCGTGCGACGAAATCGAACCAAACGGGCGATGCAGTGACTTGTCATTCTTTTATTATCTTTTTAAAATCAACCATTTTTCCATTTTCAAATCTAATTAGATAAACTCCGGGCGCAAAATTACTTGTCTGAACAGTAGTTTTTTCAAAGAAATTGTCTTTAAAAATAACCTGACCTATTGAATTAATAATTACTAAATCTGTTTTTTCATTATTACCTGTAATTTCTATATTTAATACATTAGTTACAGGATTAGGGTAAATAAATATGCCATTTGTATATATATTAGCAATTCCGATATTAGTAATTTGTACACATTCAGAAGTATCGGTACACAAACCTTGCGTTATCATAACTGCATAATTTCCATTTGCCTGAGCAGTATAATTTTGAGAAGTAGCACCAGGAATAATCGCAAATGCATTATCGCAATCTAACCACTGATAAATCGCTCCATTAGCATTAGCTGTAATTAAAGGTTCATTTACAGTTAAAGAAACATCAACAATATTAATAGTCAGGTCAATGGTTATTGTGCTGTCGCATCCTGCTGCATTTGGAATAACGGCTGTTTTAATTCCTGACGTGGTGTAAACTGTCCCGTCAGGTGCTGTATAGCTGTCGCAGGCGGTTTCGGTAATCGAACTTGTCGTGCTGTTATTAACAGTCAGGTTAATGGTTATTGTGCTGTCGCATCCTGCTGCATTTGGAATAACGGCTGTTTTAATTCCTGATGTGGTGTAAACTGTCCCGTCAGGTGCTGTATAGCTGTCGCAGGCGGTTTCGGTAATCGAACTTGTCGTGCTGTTATTAACAGTGAGGTTAATGGTTATTGTGCTGTCGCATCCTGCTGCATTTGGAATAACGGCTGTTTTAATCCCGGATGTGGTGTAAACTGTCCCGTCCGGTGCTGTATAGCTGTAGCAAGCGGTTTCGGTAATCGAACTTGTCGTGCTGTTATTAACAGTCAGGTCAATGGTTATTGTGCTATCGCATCCTGCTGCATTTGGGATAACGGCTGTTTTAATTCCGGATGTGGTGTAAACTGTCCCGTCCGGTGCCGTATAGCTGTCGCAGGTGGTTTCGGCAATCGAACTTGTCGTGCTGTTATTAACAGTCAGGTCAATGGTTATTGTGCTGTCGCATCCTGCTGCATTTGGGATAACGGCTGTTTTAATTCCGGACGTGGTGTAAACTATCCCGTCCGGTGCTGTATAGCTGTCGCAAGCGGTTTCGGTAATCGAACTGAAAGTATTAATGCAATTTAATAATCTTACAATGTAGTTTCTTGTTGTTCCGTTATAGGATAAGTAACTTCCTACTATAATAATTTTGCCATCACTTTGTATAGCGGTTGTAAAGACATTATCGTTTGCACCTGTTCCCGGGTCAAATGATGTGTCAAGAGTTCCATCGGCATTCAGGCGGGCAATACGGTTTATTGTTGTTCCGTTATAGGTAGTAAAATTTCCTCCTATAATAATATCTCCATCGCTTTGTGTGTTGATTGTAAGGACATAACTACTTGCACCTGTTCCCAGGTCAAAAGTTCCGTCAAGGGTTCCATCGGCATTCAGGCGGGCAATGCGGTTTCTTGCTGTTTCGTTATAGGAAGAGAAACTTCCTCCTATAATAATTTTTCCATCACTTTGTATAGCGGTTGACCAAACAATATTATTCGCACCGGTTCCCGGGTCAAAAGTTACGTCAAGGGTTCCATCGGCATTCAGGCGGGCAATTTTGCTTCTTGCTGTTCCGTTATAGAAAGCGAAACTTCCTCCTATAATAATTTTTCCATCACTTTGTATAGCGGTTGTATTGACATTACCACTTGCACCGGTTCCCGGGTCAAAAGTTCCGTCAATGGTTCCATCGGCATTCAGGCGGGCAATACGGTTTATTGCTGTTCCGTTATAGTAAAGGAAACCTCCTCCTATAATAATTTTTCCATCACTTTGTATAGCGGTTGTATTGACATAATCACTTGCACCAGTTCCCTGGTCAAAAGTTCCGTCAAGGGTTCCATCGGTATTCAGTCGGGCAATATGGTTTCTTGCTATTCCGTTATAGGAAGTAAACTCTCCTCCTATAATAATTTTTCCATCACTTTGTATAGCGGCTGTGTTGACAGTACCATTTGCACCGGTTCCCGTGTTAAAATATGTATCAAGGGTTCCATCGGCATTCAGGCGGGCAATTTTGCTTATTGCTGTTCCGTTATAGGAAG
This sequence comes from Bacteroidetes bacterium GWB2_32_14, assembly GCA_001768235.1. GTDB lineage: Bacteria > Bacteroidota > Bacteroidia > Bacteroidales > UBA12077 > UBA12077. The sequence goes on along the minus strand of MENK01000013.1, from coordinate 9,578 downwards.
TAAACTCTCCTCCTATAATAATTTTTCCATCAGTTTGGATGATAGTTGTATGGACAGTACCATTTGCACCGGTTCCGAGGTCAAAGGTTCCGTAAAGGGTTCCGTCGGCATTCAGGCGGGCAATTTTGCCTCTTGCTGTTCCGTTATAGGTACTAAAACCTCCTCCAATAATAGTTTTCCCATCACTTTGTATGGCAATTGTTTCGACAGAACTATTTGCACCAGCTCCCGGGTTAAAAGTGGTGTCAAGGGTTCCATCGGCATTCAGGCGGGCAATACGGTCTCTGTCTATCCCGTTAAAGGAAGTAAAAAATCCTCCTATCATAATTTTGCCATCACTTTGTATAGCGGTTGTATAGATATCATCTGTTTCACTGTTTCCCTGGTTAAAAGTTGTATCAAGGGTTCCATCGGCATTCAGGCGGGCAATACGGTTTCTTAGTGTTCCGTTATAGGAAGAGAAACTCCCTCCGATAATAATTTTCCCATCACTTTGCATAGCGATTGAAAAGACATAACTACTTGTACCGGTTCCAGGGTTAAAAGTGGTGTCAAGGGTTCCATCGGCATTCAGGCGGGCAATATTATTTCTTGCTGTTCCGTTATAGGAAGTGAAATATCCTCCTATAATAATTTTCCCATCGCTTTGTATAGCGGTTGTCGCAACTGTATTGTTACTTACACCAGTTCCAGTGTTAAAAGTGGTGTCAAGGGTTCCATCGGCATTCAGTCGGGCAATACGGTTTATTGTTGTATCGTTATAGGAAGTAAACTGTCCTCCTATCATAATTTTTCCATCACTTTGTATAGTGATTGTACGGACTATATTGTTTGCCCCGGTTCCAATGTTAAAAGTGGTGTCAAGGGTTCCATCGGTATTCAGGCGGGCAATACGGTTTATTGCTGTTCCGTTAAAGGATGTGAAATCTCCTCCTATAATAATTTTCCCATCACTTTGTATAGCGGTTGTATAGACAGAACCATTTGCACCGGCTCCCGGATTAAAAGTGGTGTCAAGGGTTCCATAGGTATTCAGGCGGGCAATACGGTTTATTGCTGTTCCATTATAGGAAGTGAAATATCCTCCTATAATAATTTTCCCATTACTTTGTATAGCGGTTGTCCTGACAGTACTACTTGCACCGGTTACCTCCGGGTTAAAACTGTCATCAATAGACCCGGATTGGGCTTTAACGTTAAAACTAAATGCTGCAAATAACAGCATTAATAGTAAATATTTTCTCATTTTAGTATTAATTTAAAAAAACAAATATTTACTTTTTAATTTTGAAATGCATAATTTAGAACTATGACAATTACTATGACAATAGCCTTAAATGCTTGAATTATTGTGCGTTAATCTATATATCAGAAAGCGGGCAATATCGACATTACTTTCAATATTTAGTTTTTTGCGAATACGGTTTCGATAAGTACCAACTGTTGCTTCGGTTACTGACATAATTCGAGAGATTTCGACAGATTTTAAACCGGAAGAAATTAAAACACATACATTTATGTCGGTTTCGGTGAGTTGCGGAAAGTTGTCTTTTAGTTTTATAATGAATTGTGGATAAAGTTCATTAAAAACCACAATCATATTATTTAAACTATAATTTTCTGTTTGAAATGAATTGATATTTAATAATGCTTTTTTATAATTGTTATTTCTTATATCTTTCTTAAAATCTTCAAACATATTATTGAATTGTATAATTTTAGAAAAAGATTTTTCTAGTTCTTTGTTCTTGTATTTTAATTCAAGTTCGTGCTTTTCTATATTATTTTTAAGTAACTGATTTTTAAATTTTTGTTCTGCTTCATTGTTTTTAGAATCTCTTAATTGCTCTAAAACCATGTTTTTATCATTAATTTCATTAATGTATAATTCGATTGTTATAAAGAACATTTTAAGGATTTTGAAAATTAAAAATCCTATAATCAAGAAATTTATAATCCTAATGGCCACACATGCAAATTGACAGTTTTCAAAACCATAATCAATTGGGATATAGGGAATCTTAAACATCATAAGAAGTCCGGTAGATATTGTTAAAAGCAATGCCGCAAGGAAAATATAAAGGGGAAGATTTTTTATTCTATCGAAAAATGCAAAAATGATTGCTAAAATGAACCATAACGCAGCCATATCAAGCAATCCTAAAAATAACGTATAAATTCCCGTAGAAAATAAAATAAGGATGAAGGATTTTAGCTTCGAATATAAAGACACTTTATCTCTATACAAAAATAAACCCACGATAATTAATGATAATAATACGGGGATGCCCCGAACAATAAAACACAAACTGTTTTCTAATGCAAAAAAAACAATAAAATTTAATGGTATTGAAATTATGGAAAGGAATCTAAGTCCATAATTTATAATTTTGTTTGAGAGATTTCGTTTAAAATTAATCATTATTTATTATATATAGGATACGTTAAATAATAAATAATGTCAGGACATATAGAGAATTTGACTCTTTGACTTTTGCGAAGCGTTGGTTTTTGTGACTGGCAAAAGGCAATGTGCCAAATATGTATAGACTTTCCATTTTCCGTACTTGGAGGTCGGCAAATAGTACTAAATTTTTTTTCTTTTGTTTCACTAAGTTCAGAAATATTTGATTTTGCTTCAATTTTTTCCTGTGAATTGGAAATAAAGCTTGAAAAAAGTAAAATAAAAAGTGTCAATGTATATTTATTCATAATCATGGATTTTCAAAAGTATTGGTGCTAACGTTCAGTATATGCAAAGTAGGCGATTGCGGACTTCAAACCTATCAAACCGTTGAGATGTTGAAGCGGGCTACAACCGCTGAATTTACTACTATCTCGCCTATTTTGTATATACATTGTTATGGCCTGTGCTTTTTTCAATATTATTTTATCAATGAATCCGGTATCAAATATAAATCATTCTTTGTTCTCGAAAGAGCCACGTATAACTTGTTTTTTGTTGTCGGTGCCAGTTGTTCTAATGTGCCTTTTTCAAGGTGAGTCATTGTTGTTTTGTTTATAATAGTGCAAACGTCGTGATACTTATCTTCACCTTTACTATCTCCCCAATTTCGTGAAAAACAGTTGTATTTGTAATGTTCACGATAAAATAGTTTGACAATATTTGAATCGTTTTTAACAACTCCGGCTTCTTCGTAATCTTTAATCATCTTGATATTAGTTGTATCCTTTCGATGAGATTCAATATTGATTTTTAAATTGTCTGAAATGAATTTGCATAAAGTAGGACTGCAACGATAACTTTTAGAAAGGGTTTTAAGGTCAAGCTCTAAACCCATTTTTTGAAATTCACGTTTATACGAATCAAAGTTGTCATGTAACTTTGAATTTATATTGCCATCTCTACCTGTATCAAATGTGTGTTGGTAAAAATCCCCAACATAAATATGATTTAGATTTGCTTTTGAAATCTCTTTTAGCAAATTAAAGTCATTACCAGCAAAGTCTTGAATTTCATCAATAAGCATGAAGTCAAAATATTTGCTGATTCTTGCAAGGACGTATTTGACAACATCTTGCTCAATTATCAACTTTGCTATTCTTGAACTATAGAGTCGATTATGTCTGTCAATGTAATAGTTTCTATCACTTTTCTTGGCAAACTTAAAAGGGGTCTGCTCATAATTTATGCCTTTAGTTCCTAATTCTAAATGTAAAAATGGTTTATAACAGAAGTTGTATAGAAATGAATAATATGAGTATAATCTTATATTATCAGGGAAAAAGCCAAATTTTTTAAGGATTCCAGTCCGAAGATTATGAACATTATTGTTAGTGTAGGTAATAATTAAGAACCTGTCAATTAAGTTTAACTTGTTGATTATATATGTCGTCTTTCCTGAACCTGCAACTGCAAAAATTACTCGCTTATCCATTTTATTGCAGTTTTAATATATTTAGGAGCAATAATAGAATCAGCTTTCTTATCTAATAGCTGAAATGCAACCTCTGCTTTATTTTTTAGCATATACTCCAACACAGATAATTTTACTCTTCCTGGTAAGAATAATTCATCACAGATTCCTTGGTTTTCATTGTAAAGACTTATTTCAAATGTACTGAGCTTTGGGTCTTCTTCGGAGAATACTTTTATGAAATCAAATTTTTCAAAATGCTTAAAATTGTCAACACAGTTGCTTTTATAATCACCATCATTATCACGAATTACAGCTGTTTTTATGTTCAGAACTTCTGCAATTTTTAGATACCTTTTAAAACTAGTCCCGTCAACTGAAATAATGTGAACGTCCGATAACTCTAAAGTGGTTTTCTTAACATTATTAAAGAATGTTTCCATTAAAATATACTCTGCGTCACCTTCTACTAATATTACTTTTTTTGAGAGTACAAATTCAAGAATATTATTATCCGGTGCTTTTATAAAAAACTTAGAGGTTGTTTCATCAATATCTCTTAATAATACTGGGATTGAGCTATTACTGTTAAGTAATATTGAGTTTCTTAAATTTAATCTCGTGCTTATTAGGTTGTTATGAGTTGAAATAAAAATCTGCTTTTCAGAGGCTGCGCTTATTTTGCGAATCAATTTTTTCATGTTAATATGACTTAAATGATTCTCTGGCTCCTCTAGTAATATAACATCAAGATTAGATTGGGTGCGACTTAAAGCAAATTCAGTTTTAATAAAGCATTGAATTCCTTTTCCCTTATTTTCAATACTAATATCATCTTCAGTTAGGGTCAAATCCGTTTCTAGGTTGGCTTTTGAATTGCTTCTAATCGAGAAATCATAATCTGGTACTCTTGCATTAAGGTCTTTAAGTATATTGTTTTTAAAAGATTCTTTGTGTTTACGATATTCGTTTTGGTTATTATTTTGCTCAACAGAATTTGCAAAAGCTCCATACATATCTTTTACATATTCCTTAATTGCATATTCACTACTAATTTGCGAATTGTCAACTAGAATATGCTTAAGAAATTTTCTATATCCAGAATAGGCCTCTCCAGAAAATGTACTAAACTTAATCGTGTAAAATTCAAAAGGGAAAACTGGTTCTGCTTGCTTTAAAATTTCTTGAATGTCTTTGCTTAAATCATCATTTGGAATTATTTCTAGTTTTAAACCATCACAGATAATTCCTTCTGAATTATTTCGACCATTTAAATCAGGATTGTTTTGCTCGTTAAAGTATAACTCAACAAAAAGCGTTGGAAGTGCTTCATATTTCTTGTCAGATGCTAAAAATCTTTTTATCGTTTTTGAATTAAATATATTCTCTAAACCAACAGATTCAACTTTGCTTCTACTACCGCTCAAAACTAGGTTAATTGCTTCTATAATTGAACTTTTCCCTGACTCATTGTCACCAACTAAAATATTCAACTTGGCGTCAAAGTCAACCGAAAATTTACGAAATCGTCTAAAATTTTTAAGATTAAGCTTGGTTATAAATTTCATCTTGTCACAATTTTAGTAAGTAGGTAGTCATTTTTTAGCATTGGCCATAACGGTTGACAATATGGCAAGTAAGGGATTGCGGGCTATTTCCTATCAAGGTACACGAAAAGTTGAAGCGGGCTACAAACCTTTGCATACCGATGAAACCCTTATTGGCTATATTGTGTGTTACCGCCTGGCATTTCTTTCAATTCATAATTTGTACTTCGTCCACCGCTTGCATCCTTTTGTAAGATATCCTTCTTTATCAAATCCTGAATATCTCGAAGAGCTGTATCTTGTGAACACTTGTTAATTTTCGCCCATTTCGAGGTTGTCAACTTTCCGTCAAATCCATCAAGCAGTCTGTTTATAATTTTTTGTTGCCTATCATTGAGAATTGTAGTGGAATGTAATTGCCAAAATTCTGCTTTATGAAGTATTTTCGATAAAGTGTCATCTGTGGAGTTAATAGCATTTATTAAACATTGTAAAAACCACAAAATCCATTCTGTTATATCTGAATTTCCTTTTTGTGTATTTTCAAGTTTTTCATAATACTGTTTTCTTTCAACTCTAATTTGTGCAGACATACTGTAGAACCGCCTAATACTTTTGTCAGAACGTGCCAATGTCATATCTGTAATTGCTCTTGTAATTCGTCCGTTTCCATCGTCGAATGGATGAATTGTCACGAACCATAAATGAGCAATAGCTGCTTTAAGAACCAAATCTATTTCATGCTCGTTTTCAAACCAGTCTAAGAATCTTTTCATTTCTAGTTCTATCCTGTCTGAACTTGGAGCTTGATAGTGAACTTTTTCTCTTCCCATAGGTCCCGATACAACTTGCATTGGACCAGTCGTGTCTTTTCTCCAGTCTGCAACTGTGATTTTATATAGATTACTCCAACCTGACGGGAACAACGCTGCATGCCAACCAAACAATCTGTCTTTAGTCAAAGGCAAATCATATCTTTGTGTTGCGTCAAGCATCATTTCAACTATTCCGTCAACATGGCGTTCCGATTCCACTGCTCCAGCTATATCAATTCCTAGTCGACGAGCAATAGAAGAACGTACTTGTTCTATCTCTAAAAATTCGCCCTCTATTTCAGATGATTTTATAACGTCTAAAGTAAGAGTGTTCAAAACCGCTTCATTTTGCAAATCAAAGCCCAGCGATTCCATTTTCCCAAGGAGCCTACCTTGTTGATTTCTAGCTTCACCAAGTTTTATCATCACTTTCTTATTGTCCCATGTGAAGTCAGTCCAGTTCTCTTTTTCGTGTATATAGATTTTCATTCTCCGCATATTATGCGACAAATATAGTCTTTATTTTCCGCAAACGAAATTTTCTCCGCAAATTATACTTCGATTATTACTCTTAATCTCCGCACTGTCGGTTGTCTTGTCCTAAAATAAGTTTACACTTTTTAGGTTAATTATTATTAGTTAAAAATACTGTTTTATTTTCAACCAAGGGCATGCCCTTGGTTGAAAATTTTCTTGACCATTTTCTTAGTTTATAATTTTCAATTTTATGTGCTTCATCTGGTACCATACCATGACAACTTATATGTGGCCTATCTGTATTATATAACCAGATAGCATATTTTATTTCTCTTCTTGCATCTTTCTCGCCAATAAAACCTTCCCCTATTTCATATTCGGTTTTCAATATCCCATTGACGCGCTCAGCTACAGCATTCTCATAAGGGTCGTATTTGTTAGTCATGCTAATACCTACATTGTTCGTTTCTAAAACTTTTATATAAGCTGGATTACAATACTGAAAACCACGGTCGGAATGATGTATTAGTTTTCGATTGGTGTACTTCCTGTTTTTAAGTGCCATTTTAAGTGCTTTTATTGCATTAATAGTCTTCAGGTTGTCAGATAGCTCCCAACCCATAATTTGCTTTGAATACAGGTCGGTAATTAGAAATAAGTAAAGAAATCCCTGTTTAGTTCTGATATAAGTTATATCGCTTACAAATACCTGTTCCGAATAATTTACTTCCATATCCATAATCAGGTTCGGGTATTTATAAAACAGGTGCTTGCTTTGAGTTGTTTTTACAAAGTGTTTACGGTACTTAACAAGAAGATTCTCATCTCGAAGGATATCAAAGAACTTATCACGGCCGCATTTGATACCCGCATTTTTTAATTCAGGCAATAACTTGTCATGCAGCTTTTTGCCGCCCATACGTTTGTGTTTTGTTCGTACTTTGTTTACCAGTTTTACTACCTGTTCTTTTTTTACCAGCGATTCTTTGTATCTTTTTTCCCTTTGATAAAAGCCCTGACGGCTTATCCCGAAAAGCTTACACAAAATAGTAATACTTACTTTTTCTTGCGATGGGGAATGGTTTTGTTTAGCGATTCGGGTAAATACTTTTTTAACACCTCCTCACCATATTCTTCTTCGATGATACTCATAACCGCCTTCAAAACTTCATTTTCACCCTGGCTCACTTTTAGTTTTGCCCGCAACTCATTTAGTTCTTGTCTTGGTGATTTGCCTCCCATTTCTCTTAACTTTTTATCAAAGTTACCATATTTTTTCATCCATTCACCGACGGTTTTGTGATGAATGCCATACATCTTGGAAGCTTGATTCTTTGAGAGTTTTCCATTTTCAATGGCTTCGATAACTTCCATTTTAAAAGCATAACTGTAACGATTTTTCCATTCGCCACCAGCAGGAATTTTAAAATTGCTCATCTCGTGTCCTCCTTTTTGTTATCAAAAAGTGTCAACGTATTTCAGGACAAGACAATAAATAATAGGACTAATTATGTTGCTTGAGGAGATTTGATTTGCATAAGAGAAAACACTAATATATCCAGCAGAGTTGTCTAGTTCTGGTATGTCGCTATCAGGATTAATCTCTTGTTTCAAAGTATTATAAGAAATTCCTAGTCCATAATAAAAATGCGATTTCAATGATTTCCCAGCTAGTAATGATATTTTAAGATCATTAATCTTTTCACCGTAAGCTAGTCCATCAGATTCAGAAGAAATATCACCATTGTCATTATGCTGATAATTGTATCCAATGCTTGTTTTAAGCATAATTCCTTTTTCAGTCTGAGCATTTAGCTCAAAAAAACTAAAAACTAAAAAGAATAAATAAATCAAATACTTCATAAAATGCTCATTTTAAATGCCCTATAAAAGAATTTTATCACGGAGAATTGATTTATCAAAATCGACGAACCACAAAAAGAGCGATTTTTTCGAAAATTCATTTAAACACCAAAGCCCATAAACACTAGAAACCGTCATTATAAAAAATTGCCCGTGCTTAAACCTAACGGTTCAGCCATAGAAAAAGTGCGGGAATTTCGCCCTGTTTCGGTGTCACCCGTTAATAAAGTTTGAAGATAGCAATAAAGTTTGAGAATTACCAAACCCCCGCATTTTTTCTGATGGCTTGTTACCACCCGTTTTATATTCCTAATCGTAATGAAATCTGCATTTAGCAATTAGTATTTCATCTTCCCTAACTTGATAAATTAATCGGTGTTCATCATCAATTCTACGAGACCAGAAACCTTTATATTTATATTTTAGGGGTTCAGGTTTTCCTATGCCATCAAAAGGAGTCCGAGAAATATCTTTTAATAAAAGATTTATCCTTTTAAGCATCTTTTTATCAGTATTTTGCCAATATAAATAGTCTTCCCAAGACTCATCTACAAATATATATTTCATTATTCAATGATGTCTTTTTCAAATGAAGAACCTTTTTTTAATTTTTCAATTGCTGAATCCAGTCTAGCTTCATTAGCTTTTGATGATAATTCATGTTGAGTTGCAAATAGTGAATTATATTCATTTAATGATATAATAACTACACCAGTATCTTTCCCCCGATTAATTATCAAGGTTTCAAAATTCTCAGTCACCCTATCAAGATATCTTTTAATATCTTTTCTAAAATCAGAAATTGTCGTTGTAAGCATAATTATATATTTTAGTACATATTATTGTACAAATGTATGTACAATAATTTAATTTCACAAATTTTCACAAATTTTCACAAATTTTTTCTTGTCTTGTCCTAAAATAAGTTTACACTTTTTAGGTTAATTATTATTAGTTAAAAATACTGTTTTATTTTCAACCAAGGGCATGCCCTTGGT
>MENK01000012.1 GCA_001768235.1 Bacteroidetes bacterium GWB2_32_14 | reverse complement strand
TTTCGTGCCTAAAACCTAACACGGCATCAGAAAAAATGCGGGGGAAAGTAGTTTCTTGACATTTTTTATTATTTTTAAACTTGGTTAGCGGCGGATAAAAACGCAGGGCAAAATTCCCGCACTTTTCCTATGCCAGACCGTTACCATTTATACTTTTTGCTATGAAAAGACTGATTTTTTTGCTGTTTTTACTGTTTCCAATCTTAATTTTTTCACAAAATTTTGATTATAAGAATTCATTTGAAAATATTAGTAACTGGATTGAAATCAATAACGAAAAAGCTAAATTGGAATATATTAATAAATTGAAAGTTACACATAGTAATGAATGTTTTTTCAATTTCTTTAACTTGAATGAATTCTTTATTATTGACATTGACAGAGATGGATTGAAAGATATTTTGATTACTGGTGATTGCATGATGGATGCTGGATTGACAGCTATTTATCGATATAATGGTACCTATTTCGAAGAACTTCTTAAGGTAAATGGGAAAATTCATCAGGTATCTGATTATGATTCCAATTTACCTTTTTCTTTTACTCTAAATAACTACGGTTGTTGTGGAGGCTTTGATAATGTATTGGAAAAATATATTTTGGTTTTAGAAAATGGAAGCTACAGTTACAAACTTCAATCCCGAGAAAATTTTGTTTTTGAAACAGAATTCCCAGAAACTTACTTTAAGAAACCTATTGCTTTTAAGACAGTGAAAGAAAAATATAATCTTCGCTTTTCTCCAGAAATAGATGATACTTCAGCAATAGCAAGACCATATAATGCTTATGGAAACACCGTTTGGATTTACCCAAGCAATTCCATTGGATTCGCAATTGCAGAAACGAAAGACAAAACTGGAAGAATTTGGTGGTTTGTGAAAATGGATAATAAAACAGCAAAAGGATTGGAATATACAAGTGAAGTTGGAACCAATAGTAAAGAACCAACCTTTTCTCTTGGTTGGATAAGTAGTAATTTTGTTGAAAAGATTGAATAAAAGTACAAATGGTAACACGGCATCTCAAAACATGCGGGGTTTTGGTGGTTTTTTGACATTTTTAATTATCTTTAAACTTGGTTAGCGGCGGATTGGAACGCTGGGCGGAAATCCCGCACGTTTCAAATGCCGAGACCGTTAGTGGCAAGCCAAAAAAAGCTCCGTCACAAGGGATTAGTAAGTTAAAATAACATAAACCATGACAATAGATAATATTATAGCTGGACTAGGATTAATTGGAATAGGTGGACTTTTAAAAGTCGGATTTGACTATTTAATTGCGACTAAGAAAGCTAAAACTGACGCAAAACAAGAATTTAAGGAAAAAAGATATAAAGCGATTATATTGTTATGTTATTCTTTGGTTTATTACGATAGGGAGAAAACGACTTTAATTATAAATCGACCTGATATTCAATCAAAGGAAAGATTAATAAATGAGATTATGGCAGAGTTCATAAATATGTCCCTTTATGCTTCCGATAAAGTTATATACACAATGAAAAAGTTTATTGAATTACAAAATAATCAAGCTTTAAATAATATCGCCCTTTCAATGCGAAAAGACCTTTATGGAATAAGGACAAAGTTGAAAGGAGATGAATTTGAAATAAGCGTAAAGTTTGATTGAATTGAGATTATTTAATGAATGATAAAATGGCCAGCCACTAACATGTGGTATAAAAAATTGCCGGGACAGTAGGTTATTCAAGGGTTGTAGCCCGAATCAAGTTCTTAACGGCTTGATAGGACATCGCCCGCAAACGGCAACTTTTCATACCACCACCGTTACCTGCAACTGTAAAAAATGACCCGCAACATGATATTGAATGAGTAAATTAGAATATAAAATACAAGACGAACTGACAAAACACGGAATCAATTTCGAGACCCAAAAACCTGTACCTCTTGAAATTTATCCTTGGCAGACAAGTCGTTCAATAACACCTCCAAAATGTGACATTTATTTAAACGACTTTGATTTGTATATTGAGATTAAAGGCTTTATGACTTTTCGGGCTGTTGCTAAGTTATCGTATCTTTCACGACAGAATTTCAAATATTACATTTTTCAAGGCACAGAACCACAATGGAATCCTACAATCAGAACTTTCTTGAAAACTTCTGATTTAACCGAAAATAAAGGAAAAATATTACAGGATTCAATTATTAATCATCAAATACAAGAACTAATAAACTTGAGAACAAATCCTGACTTTTTGAATAATGCTTCTCAAATTTCATTGGCTCGCTTGAAAAATTACATTGAAACAAAAATTGACGAATACAAAATATGGAATGGAGAGTGGTTTTAAAATATTAACTTGGAATTGTAACGGAGCGTTTAGAAAGAAGTTTGAAAGTATTTTAGACTTTGACGCTGACATTTACATTATTCAAGAATGTGAAAACCCTAGCGAATCTGGACACAGTAACTATATTAAATGGGCTGACAATTATTTGTGGACTGGCGACACAAAAAACAAAGGACTCGCCATTTTTGCAAGACCAAATATTAAAATTGTAAAATTAGACTGGACAAACAATTTCAAAAATCATACAGTAAAACATTTTTTGCCTTGTAATGTAAATAACAACTTTGACCTTCTTGCTGTTTGGACACATAGAAACAACTCGCCAAACTTTGGTTACATAGGACAGCTTTGGAAATATTTACAAGTAAACAAAGAAAATCTAAACGGAACTTTGATAGCAGGTGACTTTAATAGCAATACAATTTGGGATGAATGGGATAGATGGTGGAATCACTCGGATGTGGTCAATGAGTTAAAAGAAATTGGTATTGAGAGCATTTATCACAAAATGACAAATGAACAACACGGGAAAGAATCAACCCCGACATTATTTTTTCAAAGGAAAATAGAACGTCCTTATCATATTGACTATATTTTTGGACCTGAAAAATTTATAAAACGGACAATTAAATTTGAAATAGGACAACCTGACAAATGGTTAAAATTAAGTGACCATATGCCAATGATAATTGAGTTTAACGAATGAAAAAGACAAAAAACAGCAGCAGGTAACACGCGGTATAAAAAATTGCCGGTTTTGTAGGTTATTCAAGGGTTGTAGCCCGCTTCAACTTTTGTGTAACTTGATAGGAAATCGCCCGCAATCGGCAACTTTTCATACCGCCAACGTTAGGCTTTATTTTAGGAAAACAGAAAATCAGACACTTAATTGCATTTTGAAATAAATCTATTATCTTTGATACTATCATATGATACTATCAAGACCAAATAAATGAAACCACCTTATAAAATATCTGGAAAGATTTTAAAATTAGTTGCTTCGATTTCGGAAAAAATTGGAGAGGTAAATTCTGCACATCTAAATAAACCACCAACAGAATTAAGAAAGAAAAATAGGATTAAAACAATTCACTCATCACTTGAGATTGAAGGTAATACCTTGACCATTGAACAAATAACGGCAATTATTGAAAATAAAAGGGTAATTGGGCCTAAAAAGGACATTTTAGAGGTTAAAAATGCTATTGCCGTTTATGACTATTTGGACAAACTGAATCCATACAATTTTGATTCGTTCTGTGAAGCTCATGGAATATTAATGAACGGACTTGTTGAATCAGCTGGAAAACTTAGAAACAAATCAGTTGGAATTGTTAAGGGCTCAGAGGTTGCTCACATTGCTCCACCAAGCGATATGCTAAAACCATTAATGAATGAATTGTTTGACTATTTAAAAAATGATGAAGACCTAGTTTTAATTAAAAGTTGTGTATTTCACTATGAAATGGAATTTATTCATCCATTCATCGATGGAAATGGTAGAATGGGGAGATTATGGCAAACGCTGATTTTAAAGGACTCCTATCCTGTTTTTGAGTTTCTACCAATTGAGACTTTAATAAAAGAAAGACAAGAACAATATTATGAATCTCTAGGAAAATCTGACAATACTGGAGAATCGACCGTATTTATTGAATTTATGCTTGAAATTATCCTTGAATCACTTGAGGAATTATTAAATATTCAGAATGTAAGCTTAACGAATGCTGACCGGATTAATTTATTCAAGTCAATTGTTAAAAACGACTACTTTACACGAAAAGAATATTTAAAGAATTTTAGAGAAATTTCTTCAGCGACAGCAAGTCGGGATTTGAATTTTGGTGTTGAGAATGGAATGATTGAAAAGATTGGAGATAAAAATACAACAAGATATAAATACAAATAAAAAACAAAGCCTAACACATGGTAGAGTTCATGCTGGTTTTAGCGGTTTTCGGGCGTTTGTGGCTCGTAAAAAAAGTAGGTAGTAAATTGATAGGAAATAGCTTCGAAATCCCGCACGAAACCCTACCATCAACCGTTAGCGGTCATTGTAACAAGACATCCACTTATAACTAATAAACAACTAAAAAATGAATAACCAAGTTCAATACATCAACCCTGACGGACTTTTTAAAAATCCGGCATTTTCACAAATTGTGACAACGCAAGGACACGGAAAAACAATATACATTGGGGGACAAAACTCGGTAAATATCCAAAGAGAAATCGTTGGAAAGGGTGATATTTCAGAACAGACAGAGCAGGTAATGAAAAATATACAAACTGCACTTTCAGCTTGTGGAGCAACATTTGATAATCTTGTAAAATTAACCATTCATATTCTTCAAGGACAAGATTTGTATCGTGGATTTCAGGCATCGCAAAAATATTTGGGAGGTCGTAAGAATCCTCCTGCAATTACAGGTTTTTTCGTCTTTGCATTGGCTCATCCTGATTTTTTAGTTGAAATAGATGCTATTGCATTTATTCCTGAGGGATGAAAATTATAAACCTATTGGAACATAATTTTAACAACAAAGATTTAACCATGATTTACGTTGCCCTTTTAAGAGGAATAAATGTTGGAGGTAATAATAAAGTAGAAATGAAAAAACTTAAAACTACTTTTGAGTTACTAGGATTTACCAATGTTGTTACCTATATCAATTCAGGCAATATTATTTTTGAAGAATTGTCGAAAGAACAAAGTGTTATTAATAGTGAAATAGAAAGAGCAATAAAACAAGATTTTCAGTTGGAAATAAAAGTATTAATACGCAATTCAGAAAATATAGAAACTATTTGCCGTGAATTACCTACCACATGGATAAAGAATGAGATGATGAGAACGGACGTTATGTTTTTGTGGGAGAAATTTGATAGACCTGAAATCATAGAATTACTGCAAATTAATCCAGTTGATAATGTGAAATATTTATCAGGTGCAGTATTGTGGAATGTTGAAGGTAAGAATTATAGTAAAAGCGGTATGATAAAACTTATGGGGACAGAATTGTATAAAAATATGACAATTAGAAATGTTAATACTGTTCGTAAACTTCATCAAATAATGACAACTATTAAAAGATAGAAAACAACGAACCGCTAACACGCGGTCATTGTAAAACGACCTCACCACCGAGACAAATGAAGACAAAATTGAGACAGAAATTAACAAAAGACACTAACACAACTAATAGTATTCGGAATACAACGGAAAATAGTGTATTTGCAACTGTAAGTGGGGAGCTTTATTTGCATTAGGCTTATGGGTCAAATTAAATTTGCAGCATCATTTAAATCTAAAAATATGATGCAAAACTCAAAATCAATTGATGAAAAAATCCCTAAATGGAGTGGCTTAATTTCTGTAGAAGACACTCAATTATTTGTAACTGATACAGGAGGGTATGGACAAGCTATCATTTATCTCAATGGTTCTTATGCCAATCAAGGACATTGGAAAAGGGTTGTAGAAGAATTAGGCTCAAATTACAGGCACGTTTTATTTGATGAACGAGCTCGTGGAAAATCCAAGAAATCACACGATTACTCTTTCAATGCTTGTATAAGAGATTTGAGTACGATAATAAAAGCAAGGCAAATTGAGAAACCAATTTTGGTCGGCTGGTCATATGGGGCTATCCTCGCTGTTCATTGGGTTCACAGTAATCCCAATATAGCATCAGGTATAGTTGCTATTGATAGTGCTGTTCCTTATGGTTTGACAGGCGATGCTGCAAAAGAGAGAATCTATAGGTTATTCAATAAAATTAAGTTGGTTTTACCAATTGCTTCATTTTTTGGCTTGGCTGCAAGAATGAGTGCAAAAAAACATGCTGAAATTAATATTGAAATCAATGAAATTTCAGCCAATCTAGAACCTGTTTTGCTGGAAATTCGAATTCCAGTCAGATACGTTTTAGCTAATGGGGCAAGTCGTGGAGGCGAAGAGCAAGAGTTCAACGCAATGCGAGAAAGTCTTAACCCTCTACTTATTAAAAATCAAAATCTAAAAGTATCGGCAAAAGTGGCAAGTAACCACGAAAATATACTTTCCAAAGACTTTTTGGCTATTGCAAAAACAATTAGTGTTTTAGCAATGGAAACAAACCTAGAACTGAAATTGTAATTTTGTGTTAAACAGAGTAAAATATTATAGCAATGTTAAATTCAAAATCAATAGGCAATAAAATTGCCACGGCAAGAAAGAAAATTAATCTTTCACAAGCTGACCTTGCTCAAAAAGTTTCAATAAGTCCGCAAGCAGTTGGTAAATGGGAACGTGGAGAGTCAATGCCCGACATCTCTAAATTAAATCGTCTTACTGAAATTTTTAGGGTTGACCTGAACTACTTTTCTGACAGCTTTCAATTAAGTGACTCTGCGATTACAAACCACGAATCAATCGAAAAACCGTCTGTTGAAATCTCAAACGGTGAACAAAGAAAACGATTCGGGTGGAATTGGGATATGTCTGAAGGAAATTGGGTTGACGCTGATTTTTCGGGTTTGAAGAACTTGAAAGATAAATTCAGTGCTTCCAATATTAAGAACTGCAAATTCATTAACTCCGATTTATCTGGTTTGACTTTAAATGGAAATGAAATTTTAAGCTGTAACTTTTCATCTTCAGATATGAGAAATAGCAAAATTCAAGCATCTGAAATATCCAAATCTTCATTCAAAGACTGTTCGTTGATAGACGTAGAAATTAATCAAAGTGAAATTAGTAAATGTAATTTCGACAATGCGAACCTTTCAGGGGCTGAGTTTGTAAATTGCAATTTACAAATGAACACTATTGATAATACAATATTAAAACACACTTCTTTTAAAAATATTGGATTATCAAATTTAGTTTTTGGCGGTAACATAGAAGATTGTTCTTTTAAAAATTGCTCGTTCAAAACAGTGAAATTTCAAAATGTGACAATTATTAATACCTTCTTCAAACACAACAGGAAATTTAATCGGGTTGAGTTCATTGATTGCAAAGTAGATAAATTAACTTATGCTTTTTTGAAAAGTAACGGAGCGAGATTGGAAGGCATTTCAATCATTGAAGTAACAACGAACCACTAACAAAGCATTAACAATAATAAAAAATAGAAAAAATGAGCAATATTATTTTTGACAGCGGAATATCACTTGATGGTTTTTTTGCAGGTGATAATAGAGGTCCAAACAATCCAATGGGCGGAGTTTCAGGTAAAATTCATTTATGGACACTTAATCAAAAAGCATTCTGGGAATACTTAGGAATGGAAGGAGGCAAAGAAGATGGTCCTGATGGGAAATTTATAAGAGAGATAAATGCAAGAACAGGTGCATTTATTATGGGAAAACGAATGTTTGAGGAAGGTGAAGTCAGTTGGCCAGAGGACTTATACAAAGCAGATGTTTACGTGTTGACACACGAAAAACGGGAATCTTGGGTTCAAAAAGGAACAACAACTTTTTATTTCATCAATGACGGAATAGAAAGTGCATTAGAAAAAGCAAGACAATCAGCTAGGGGAAAGGACATAAGAATACAAGGCGGTGCAAACACAATTCAACAATTTCTCAATGCAGGACTTATTGACGAATTTTTTATTCACATTGCGCCTGTTTTTTTAGGAAGAGGAATCCGACTGTTTGACGGCATAGACAAAGACAAATATGATATTCAAATCGTAGAAGTAATACCATCAAACCTGACAACTCATTTGAGATACAAATTGACAAAAAAATAAAAACAACGAACCGCTAACAACGGGTATAAAACATTGGGGGTTAGGTGGTTGGGTTGCATTTGCTCCCGTGTCGTGTTTCTTCTCGTGGGATACGGACGCGCCTCGCAAACCCCAACGTTTCATACCCGCGGACGTTAGCGTTAAGTTTAAAGATTTTCAAATAGAGACATTTATGAAAAAACTTTTTTCAATACTATTCTTAATATTCTTAACGAATCTGATATTTGGACAAGACAGAAACTCGATTATATCTGAAATTGACTCAATAAGACAGTTTGGAATTTCCCAATTGAAAGAATATATAATTAATCGTGTTGATTGCCATTGGAAAAATATGCATTCTAGTAACTTGAAATTTGAGAATTGCTTAGACAATATTTTAATCAATGATAAGCCAATAGAAATTGATTATGCAGACTTGAATTCGCTAAATAATTTTCGAGAAACGTTGAGAAGTCTGAGGATTAAGGAAATTATTTGGACTAAGAATTTTATAAATGATACTTTAGGTTGGTTAAGCACAATAAAAATAAAAACTATTAAGACAGGCTTAGAAAATATTGAAAGCCTTACAGACAAAGTATTTAAAATTGTGATAACTCAAGAAAGACATAAAGTTGAGAAAAGAAAACAAAACGGGGAATTAATTTATGAATATCCACGACCAATGAATTATCTAGACATTCATCGGACTGAATTTAATTTTAAAGAATCTGATTTAAATAATAACGAAATGATTGTTTGGGTAATCTATGGAAATAGAAATATTGAATTTGGATTACACACATAAAAAACCTAACGCTAACAGCTGCTAAAAACCATTGGGGCAGACGGTTAGATAAGTTTTATTTTAGTATATTGCATCAATTTTACCGTGGGACGACGATGCTGCTCCGAACTCCCCAACGTTTTTTAGCAGCAAACGTTGGGTGCAATTATACTTTCCAATGAACTAACGATATGAAAAAAGGATTATTACTTGTTTTTATTGTATTCTTCTCTTGCAGAAGTGATGAGAGATTAGAGAGAATAGATAATTTATGGAAATGGTTCGCTGATAATAAAAATGAATTTCAATATAAAAGTTTTGAAGAGTATAATCTTTCAGACTCCCTATATCAGCGAACCAAATTTATTGACCCTGATATTACTATAACTTTCGTTAAAGATAGTCTTGGTAAAACTTATAAAATGATTATTTCTGCTGAAGGTCAAGAGAAGTGCTTTGAAAATGTACAATTAATTGCGTCAAGAGCACCCCATTTTAATGACTTTAAGGTTATTGAATTCACTCCAAGAAACACATCTACAAGAATTGACATCCAATACAGTAATGTGAGTATTAGTAGCGAAGATGTTTTTTTTAGTTACAAAAATATAGAGAATTCCAAGAAAATTAATGTGGACCTATTTGTAAAAAATTATAAAAAATCTAATGCACTTGAAGGAGTTGTATATGAATTGTTAATGCATATTGTTGGTGAATGGGATGCAGTTAAATCTATTAATGACTTGAAATTTCACAACATCAATGATACATTAAATTATAAAGTTCATAGAATTACCAGACTTGCAAAGATTATTGATGAAAATAAATAACTGCACCCAACAGCTGCTAAAACCCAACGGGGCTGAAGCGTAGATAAGTTTTTTAATTGATTTTTAAGTTGTGTTTTTAACGGGGGACAAGATTGCTGCTTCGAACTCCCCGCCGTTTTTTAGCAGCAACCGTTGCCAGTAATTATAAAAAACTGCTACCATGAATTTTTCGAATGAAGAATTATTTAGTATGTATGGACAAAATGACAAATTTGTCCGACTTGAATTTCATCATGAAAGTGAATCCTTTGATAAATTTGGAGTATCCTTGATGGGGACTTTTAAATACATACAAGCTGAGAGAGATTCATTATTACAGATTCTTAGTCAAGAGCAGATACCAAGGACAGAGAAAAAGGTTTTATTTATTCCTTCAGAGTTAGAGAATTTAACAAAAACACAAATTGAAGATTTGGACAGAAATGGTATTTTATGCAGTGATATTAATGTTGTGTATGCAAGTAATTTACCAAGTTCAAATAGATATTCAATAAAAGATAAAAAAGACATCCCTAACACAATTAATATTGAGATTGATGGACGAGACTGGCAGGATTTAAATCAAATAACTTATGGATTTTTAAAATCACGATATTCAAAAGATAAGAACTTATCTCCATCTGAATTAAATCAATACTTTGGCTTACGAACCTACTATAAAGACAATATAACTGACGTTGAATACATTTCTTGCGTTTTTGATTTACAAGGGAAACTTAAGAATGAAATTCGATTACAAGAACTTAAAGCCAAATTTTTTGATGCTCAAATTAGTGAAGATGAAATGCTTGATTTTATAATACTAATTTCAGAGGAATTGAAAAAGCACGACAAAATTATTAAAGCGGAAATACAGAAAACAAATCAAAAATTATCAGACTTAGCCGAAAAATATGGTGATAAGATTGAAAACTTAGAGAAAATCTGTTCCAATTATGAAGAAAGAGTTGTGCTATTTGGAGACAAACTTGTTTATCTTGACTTTGAACGCTTCGTTCATATATATGCCAGACACGTTTCCGAAACCCTGATAAGTGATAAGTATATTGGTAAGACTGTCTTTCAGTATAAATTCGATGATATTATGAGATTAATATCTTTAGTTTTAGGTTCAGCTTCAAATGACATTCAACAACATTTCAAAGAAAATCCTGATAAGCAATATCGAAGAATGGGTACTCGGAGTGTCTATTTTGATGGACACTATTATCGAATTGAAATAGATGAAAAAGGGAGACTAATAACTTTTCATCCTTACAATAACAATGAAGAAAAAGAAAACGATGAAGAAAAATAACTACTGGCAACACGCGGTATAAAAAATTGCCGGTTCAGTAGGTTATTCAAGGGTTGTAGCCCGCTCCAACTTTTGTGTAACTTGACAGGAAATCGCCCGCAATCGGCAACTTTTCATACCGCCAACGTTAGGTTTAAGCACGGGCAATTTTTTATAATGACAGTTTCTAGTGTTTAAGGGCTTTCGGTGTTTAAATAAATCTTGAAA
>MENK01000011.1:86415-95192 GCA_001768235.1 Bacteroidetes bacterium GWB2_32_14 | reverse complement strand
AACATTATCGGTATCATTAACTTATTGTACATCAAAAGGCAGCAATGCTACTTATGAATGGATTGATTATGTTGCTTATGGAGGCATGACCAATACAACAGCATCTAATGGCGGATATGCTGACTTTACAAGTAAAGTTGCAACCGTTACCCGTGGTGCAAGTACAACGATAAGTTACAGTTGTGGATTCAAGAGCAGTACATATAAAGAATACTGGTATATCTGGATTGATTGGAACCAAAACGGTACATTCGATAGCAGTGAATTGATGTCGAGTATTTCTTCAACAAGCAGTTCTACATTAACATCAACATTTACTGTTCCTTCTGATGCTTTATTGGGAACAACCAGGATGCGGGTAACAATGAAATACAACTCTGCTCCAACAGCTTGCGAAACATTCTCTTATGGTGAAGTAGAAGATTATTCTGTTACTATTCAGGATAGCAAATCATCAGGTGAGGTATTGGCTGTAAATGAAAGCTTACCAAACAGCATCAAGATGAATTTGTACCCCAACCCGGCAAGCAGCTATACTACTGTAGCCATTGATGTTCAAAATGCTGATAATTTTGAAATTACAGTTTTTGATATACAAGGACATTCTGTTATTTATGAAAAGAACATTTTTGTAAGTGGTTATTTCGAAAAACAGATTGATATTTCGAAATTAACTAAAGGAATATATTTTATCAGGGTTCTTGGTTCAGATACAAAAGAAACAAGAAAATTGATAATTCAATAAAAGGTTAATTTATAAAACAAGGAAGGGGGCTTTTGCCCCCTTCCTTGTTTTATAAATTGATTGCATAGAAATTTTAATCTTTTAATGCAAACTCAACTGTTTTTTCGGCATGTATCTGGGTGGTATCGAAAACAGGAACATCGCAATCCGATTGGTTTATAAGCAAAGGTATTTCTGTACAACCTAAAACAATTCCCCTGGCACCTTCCTGAATTAAGGTACTAATAATTCTTTTATATGCTTCTTTCGATTCCTGCTTAATAATTCCTAATACAAGTTCATCGTAAATAATATTGTGAATGGTTTCAAGATCATCACCACCAGGAATTACGACATCAATGCCATGATTATGTATTAAACGGCCTTTATAAAAATCCTGCTCCATGGTATATCGGGTCCCAAGCAGTGCCACTTTCTTAATTCCCATTGATTTAATTACTTCTGCTGTTGCATCGGCAATATGAACTATGGGTATTTGAATGTTTTTTTCAATATCAGGAACCATTTTATGCATAGTGTTGGTACATATTGTAAGCATTTCGGCTCCACCACGCTCAATTTTTTTAGCAGCATCAATCATTATCTGAGTTAATTGTTCCCAGTCGCCTTCGAACTGAAGTTGCTTAATCTGATGAAAATCGACTGAATACATTACACATTCACAGGAATGATGCCCACCCAATTTCTCCTTAACTTTTTCATTTATTATTTTATAATATACAAGCGATGATTCCCAACTCATTCCGCCAAGTAACCCGATTACTTTCATAATTTCAGTTTTAATTTAGAACAAATATCTAAAAATTAACTTAAAAAAGATAGAATTTACTATAATACAGATAATCAGATTTTTATTTAATGGGTTACCTTTGTAAAATTCATTAAAGATGTAGTAAATTGAAAAAACAACTTTATTTTTTATCAGGGATTATAGTACTGGCATTAATTTTAATTAGCTGGGGCGGTACAGGGCATTATAAAATAAATTCTGCTGCATCATTATCTTTTAACCAGGAAATGAGTCAGTTTAGTTCGTGGACAGGTATTTTAGCAGAACATGCATCTGATGCGGATATTCGAAAAGACTGGGATGACAATGAATACCCAAAACACTACATTGATATTGATAATTATTCTGAATTTATTTCAAACGGAACTATTCCGCAAACCCTGGATGGAGCAATAGCAGCACATGGAAGCTATTTCGTTTATGATAATGGCATTTTGCCCTGGGCTACTGTTGCAGCATACGATTCATTAAAAAGTTGTTTTGAACGGGCAGACTGGGATAAAGCAGTATTGTTTGCATCCGATTTGGGGCATTATGTTGCCGATGGACACATGCCTTTGCATATCACCAGGAATTACAACGGGTACGATACCGATAATGATGGAATTCATTCCCGGTTCGAATCAACGATGATTAACAATTACATTTCTCAAATTAACTATGCGGGCGAAAATATTAACCTGGTTTCAGATGTAAATCAATATGTTTTTGATTATATCTACTCTAATTACATATATGTTGATTCTGTTTTACTGGCCGACGATTATGCCAAAACATTTTCTACAGACACCTATTCTTCAGAATACCAGGCTGCATTATGGAATTACAGCAAAGGCTTTACTACTAAATTATTCGAAAATGCATCGCATGCACTCACAGAATTAATATTTACAGCGTGGACTGAAGCAGGAAGCCCTTCGATGACACCAACAGGAACTGACAATTCACTAGCTGAATCAACTGTAATATTGGAGCAGAATTTCCCAAATCCATTTACAAATTCTACAACCATTCAATTCAGATTAAAAGAAAATACAAAAGTGCTTTTACAGATTAAAGATATTTTAGGAAGTACTATTTTTACTTTAATCAATGATTTTAAAACAACAGGGGATCATTCAATTGTTTTTAATTCCGAAAATCTTTCAAAAGGTATTTACTATATTGTATTAGAAACTGATAAAAACCACCTGGTTAAGGAAATAATAAAAATCGATTAAAAAACAAGATTTCAGAAAGCTGGTTAAAATAATACTTCCGTGTTTTTGTTATTTTATTCTGTATGTTAATTTCATGGTTATGGATGCTGTTTTCTCTTTTGATGCCGTATTAAAAGTTCCTCCCCACGAAAACTCTTCGTTCGAGTTTTGTCCTGTAATCTGAAAAATACCCATTTGTGCCGAGACTAACTTTTTGATTTTAGAACCCGATTTTTCAGATATTTTTTCTGCCCGTATTCGTGCATCTTCAGTTGCTTTTGAAATAAGCTCTATTTTTAAATCGGCCAACTTGGTATAGTAATAGCGGGGAGGTTCAGAATAAAACTGAATGCCTTTATTTAGCAATTCGGTAATTTTTCGGGATATGGTTTCGATTTTCTCTACTTCCTTCGAAGAAATCTGGATAGATTGATTGAGAATATATCCAGCAAACTCATCGCCCATGTACCTGCCATCGCTCGAATACAATTGTTTCCTGTTTTGAATGGTTTGCACGGCACTAAAAACTATTTCTTTATTATCAATGCCATTGTTTTGCAGGTAATCTTCAATAATTTCTTTATCTTTTTCAAGCCCTGCGTATGCCTGTTTTAAATCCATATTCTCTTTCGTAAAACTACCATCCCAAACAATCAAATCAGAGATGAAATCTTTTTCACCAAGGCCTGTAACCGAAATAGTTTCTTCTGTTTTAGTCCTGTTCATATAAGCATTCCCCAGTAACAACGAAGAAATAATTATTGCTACAGAAAAAAGTATTGCTGTCAGATTTGTTTTCATGGTTATACAGATTTAAAATGGTTAATTAAAACAGATGCAATTTACGCTTTTTAACTGTTCCGTTAAAACGATTTCCTCAAATTTACAATTGGATTTTCAGAACTTCTGTTAAAAAATTTAACTTAGGTTTAATTTCTTTTATCATAATTAAAAAAAAAGACTTAGTTTTAGAATAATTTTTTTGAAAAATTGCAATCATGAAATGTCGTTCTCTTATTCCCGTATTTCTTTTATTCCTGATATTATCGAATCATGCATTTTCAAATAATGAGGTGCTGATAAAAAAAGGAGTAATTGATTTAACAAATTTATCATTAGATAGAAGCCGTAGTATTAAGTTACAGGGTGATTGCGAGTTTTACTGGAACCAGTTACTCGAACCCAAAGATTTTGTTGATTCAAAAATGGATGATCCTACGTTTCAAAAACTTCCCAAGTCGTGGACAGGCTACAAAATAAACAACCATAAACTACCCAATACTGGATATGCTACATACAGGATTGTTATTAATAAAAGGGCTGATATTAAAAGGACTATTTATGGTTTAAAAATCTCATCGGTTTTTTCGAATTATAAACTGTGGGTAAATGGAACGTTATTATCTGAAGTAGGGAAAGTAGGAAATATAAAAAACATATCCATCCCTAAATTTAAATTTCAGGATATTCCATTTGTTCTTGACCCGGAGAAGGAGTCAACAGAGCAAATTGAAATCATTTTTCAGGTATCAAACTTTTCGCACCAGAGGGCAGGATTGCAAAAACCGGTTTTCTTTGGCACGTATGAAAACCTGAAAGCTGAATCGCGCTGGATGGATATTCTGAATTTAATTATAATAGGGATTATTTTCGTAATAGGTATAAATCATCTGAATATGTATATTTTCCGGAGTAAAGATATCTCAAATCTTTATTTCAGTATTTTATGTATTGTAATGATTTTGAGAAATGTTACAACCGAAGATCGAATTATTACTTATATTTTCCCCTATATTAACTGGGAGCTGCTGGTTAAGCTCGATAATTTTTCAGGATTCGGAACAATTCCGTTGTTTGCTTTATTCTTTTACAGCTTGTTTAAAGATGATTTCCCAAGAATAATTAAAAACGGATTAATAGTAATTGGCATAGCCGTTTCGCTCCTTGTATTTGTTACTCCGGCGAATTTCTATGGCAGATTTCGCATGTTATTTGAATTGTATATTTTATTTGGAGGACTATATATAACATTTGGAGTACTTCTTATTGCCGCGTTTCGAAAAAGAGAAACAGCATTATATATTTTTATAGGCATGTTTATACTTTATGCAACAGCTATAAATGATGTTTTAAGCAGTATGGGTATTATTCAAAGTGCTTATGCTGCTCCATACGGGCTTGTAATTTTTATGTTAATACAATCCGTTACCATTACTTTTAAATCGGCAAAAGCAATTAACCAGAATGAACTTTTAAGCGAACAGCTCATTATTGAAAAAGAAAACCTTGAAAAAAATATTGAGGAACGAACACGTGAACTGCAATCACAACACGATTTATTAATTGCCCATCAGCAAAAAGAAAAACAACAAAACTGGATTAATAATGGTATTGCTCAAATAAATGATATCCTTGCAGATAATAAGAATGATTTTAAAGCATTAAGTAACAAAGTATTATCGATGCTTATAAAGTATGTGAATGCTCATTTTGGAGTTCTTTACATGTTAAATAATGCCAATAATGGTGAAGAACCATTTCTGGAACTTATTTCAGACTATGGTTGCAGTAGCGATGTTAAAGAAAACAAATCAAAAGTTTATTTAACCACAGGAATGCTTGGAGCCTCGTTTAATGAAAACCAGTTAATGGTTGTTAACGATATTCCTGCAAATTATGTAAAGATTGAATCGGGTTTGGGCGAGGCTCAACCAAATTCGCTCCTTATTGTTCCTCTAAGCCTGGAAAATAAGGTTTTTGGAATTATTGAAATCGCGGGATTTAAACCCTTCTCAGAACTTGAAATAGAGTTTATTAAACGTATTGCTATTAATGTGGCCAATAATCTCAATACAATCAGGATGAACGAAAACAATCTTTTAATGATTCAGAAATATAAAGAGCAAGAAGTATTAATGAGCGAGAAAGAAGAAGAAATGCGCCAGAACTTCGAAGAGCTACAAGCCATGCAGGAAGAATTTGAACGACTGAAAAAAGATAAAATGAAATAAAATTTAGCATAATTTGAAATATCAATCATTTGTTTCTTTTCGTGAAAGATTTTTAACAATATTCTTGATATCATATATTCAATGGAATAGCATTGCTAATTTCTGAAACCACTCCTATCGTATGTGATAATATGTATCAGAAAAGTGCATAAGAAAAACTGAACTGAAGTAATAGCCCATTATTTGTGAAAGATTCAATAGCATTTTCATTTTTGTTTTGGTTTATTGGAAATATACTAACAGAAAAGGTTTGATCCCTGTTATAAATTTCTGTTTGCAAGGATTGTATTCCCATGAAAATGTCCATTTTAAAATGTTTTACGATGGTTTTCTGGTAAAAAAATCCTGCTTCAACTAGTTGTGAATTAATATAATGGCTTTCCTGAAGTTCGGAAAGGCGAAACGAATTATTGTTGATTCCAAAACTGATCCCGATTTGCTGAGTTTTATCAAGTTCATATATTAACCTGGGCTTGAATGGGAATATACCTGAAAAAACCCAATTTTTATTTAAATGAAAATTAAAAGTTCCTAACGGAATTATCTGAAACCCGGAAAATCTTTTAGAAATTGCTAAACCAATTCCCCAAGAATTCAAACCATTTTTTTTGCCGTAGAAAAGAGCCATATTGTAACGGAAATTATTAGCCCCTATATCTTTAAAATCGGAACTAATTATTGGTTCAACTAACAGTGTAATTATTTTATTTGGAGAAATCCGTAAAATGCTGGTTACAGGTATTGACCATGAATACAGGTTGTTTATATTCAAAGTATCTTCCTGTAAATTTAACCTGAAATACTTGAAATTTGTACCTGCCAGGTAAGTAAATAAGGTGCCGCGATGAACCGGTATATTTAATGAAAAATTAGAGTTCAACATTATAGGTTCATTGCCACTATTAACAGGAAAATAATTCACTGAAAGTGTAAAAGGACTTCCTTGTTGAGCATTCACTTTAATAAATACTAATAAAAAAAGGATATTAATATAACAGAATAACCTCATGTTTTTGTTTTTTCATGATATTTGACCTTAACCTAATATTTTAAATCTTCCTGCGGATGGATAACAAATTTTATTGATATTCAATTTTACCGTGTTTTTGACTTCTTTCGGTTAGGATTTAGTATGAAATTCATTCCTCCAAATAAATACCAGCCAGAATATGAATCGATTCCTCCGATTGATGGTGAAATATTCGGTGTTCCATAAATATGTAATCCAAAATCTAACCTTACTACCTTGCCCGTTTTAATTTGAACACCTGAACAAAACTGATAAGTAAATTTTAAGGTTGAATAGTAATCTATATTTTTTTCAATATCATTTATACTACCTGAACCTGTCCCTGTACCAATTTTCATATATGTAAAACCCGAAAGAAGAGAAACATAAGGACGAATTAAATCTTTAAGAAAAGTTTTCTTAATTCCGAATGTTACTGGTAAAATAATCCCTCCCTTACCACTACCTTCAGCATATATTCCATCAAGGCCATAACCTGGGGTAAAGTTAATACTATCAATGGTTTGTTCTTGGGAAATATATATTAATCCTATAGAGAGTTGTGCAGCTAAATTCTCATAAGGATAGTATTCAAAATTCATGTTAAGCATACTATGATAATCACTAATATCAATAGTCGTTGTATTATCATTTGCTTTAGCATAATGGAACAATCCAAAATAGCCATAATCTAAGCTAAATGTTATACTATGTTTGATGATTTTAAATTTCTCCAGTTTCTCCTTTTCAATTTCTGCTTGAGTTCTATATTGTTTTACCTGAGCAAAAATCGGGGAATTTCCTATGATTATCAAGATAATAAAAAATGAAAGAAAATATAATTTCATAAATCGTTATTTTTATTATTAAATATTATTGTGTGTTTTGATTACATTTTTATGATAATATACTAGTTCACAATTAAGCCATCTTTCATTTCAATTATTCTGTCTGTATTCCTAGCAAAGTCGTTATCGTGAGTAACACAAATGATGGTTTGACCGTATGATTTTGCAAGTTCTTTAAAAATATCCTGAACTCCCCGCGCATTCTTTGAATCGAGATTGCCTGTAGGCTCGTCACCCATTATTACTGATGGGTTATTAATAAGAGCTCTTGCGATTGCCACTCTCTGTTGCTGCCCACCCGATAGTTTATTTGCTTTTTTCATAGCCTGATCTTCTAAATCCAGCAACCGCAAACTTTCATAAGCCCTGTGCTCTATTTCCTGAGGAGAGTGTTTACTAAGTTTTAAAGCTGGCAACATCACGTTTTGCAGAGATGTGAACTCTGGAAGCAAGTAGTGGAACTGAAAAACAAATCCGATATGCTCGTTGCGGAAAGCGGCCAATTGGTTTTGGGTTTTACCAGTTAACAAATCGCCGTTAATTTCTAATGAACCCTCGTAATCTGTATCCATAGAAGATAGCACATATAACAAGGTTGATTTTCCCGAGCCTGATTTCCCAATGATTGAAAGAAACTCTCCTTTTTTAACGTCGAAAGAAACTCCTTTTAAGACCTGAAAAGTGTCGGGGTCATAAAAGTATTTTATAACGTTCCTGATTTTTAATGAAATATTGTCCATATTATCCACGTATTATAATTACAGGGTCAATTTTTGAAGCTTTTCTTGCGGGCAGAAAACCAGCAATTAAAGTTGTTGCTATGCCAAAAGCAATTGCCAAAATGAAATCCTGATACCTATAGTGAATTGGCAGAGTAGATAATCCGGCAATTTCAAACGGAATCTGGTTTACAAGAGACGAAATAGAATATCCTAAAATAACACCTACAACACTTCCAATAAATCCAATTATTGAAGCTTGTGAAAGAAAAATGACAGTTATATCAGTTCCCGAAAAACCCATTGCTTTCAGAATGGCTATTTCCTTTATTTTTTCATTAATGGTCATGGTCATAATGTTATATATTCCGAACCCGGCAACAAATAGAATTGTCAGCGAAACGGCAATAGCCAGTATGTTTCGGATTTGAGTCATTGCCACTAGTTGTTGGTTTG
>MENK01000011.1:35460-86380 GCA_001768235.1 Bacteroidetes bacterium GWB2_32_14 | reverse complement strand
GATATCACTCGCATAATCCTGATTTTTACTCAGCAATTGTCGGGCAGATGAAATATTAAGCCATGCTTTTGTTTTATCCACCTGTTTTACAGATGTTTCAATTACACCAACAACAACGAAGTTCTTTGAAATTCCATCAGAAGTAAGTACGTTGATATTATCGTTGACTTTGACTCCCAAATTTTCAGCCAAAATATTACCAAGGATAATTCCTGATTTCTGGTAACTTAAATCGAACCAACTGCCAAATATTACTTTGTTCGAATTGTCAAAAAGCTTATCCTCGTTAGCAACTTCAACACCTGCAATTAGCCCGTTTATTTTTTTTGAACCACTTCGAAAAAAAACATTAAAATTTAGCTGACATGCAATGCCAGTTATTTCTACTTGATTTTCAAGAAAGGAGATTATTTCAGAGGTATTTTTTATGCCATCGGTATATTGTATCGCCCTATGGTTTCTTATATTAAAAATTGTCTGAGGTGATTTAAAAAAACTTTCTACCGGGTTATACGATTGTTCATTATTTTCATTGTAAATTCTTATGTGAGACATCGAGCTAAAAGCCATATCATCCTGTACTTTATTAACTCCATTCATAAAACTGTTCATGAAAATATACATGGAGACGCCAAATGTCACTCCCAAAATGGCAACAATAGTTTGCCCAATTCTTGAGGTTAAATGCACCCCGGCTATCTGTTTATTAACTGATTTTTTCATATAACCAAATTTAATTCGGGCGTACTATTGTCGAGTTTTCATCTAAGCCACTTATAATTTCAGCCCATTCTGTAGTTTTTATTCCAATCTGAATCTTTACTTTTTCCTTTTTACTGCTGGTGATTACATAATCGTCTGGGAGGAGATAATTAGTAGGGATAACCAGTGCTTGTTTCTGTTCCAGGATTACAATATTCGCCTGTAGTTGGGTGCCTGATTTTAGATTTGAGATCTGTTCAGAAAACAGAGCCTCGGCAATAAAAGACTGTTCTTTTGTATCGAAAGCCGGATAAACTTTTGAAATCCGGGCTTTATATCCTTTATTTTTTTCGGTATTCAGTTCTATATAAACATCCTGGCCTGCTTGGATTTTGTTTATATCGTCTTCAGAGATAAGCAAATTTATGATAAAGCTACCGGAGCCAATTTCTGCAATAGTTTCCCCTCTTTTGACAAGGTCTCCATCTGTCTTGAATATTTGTAATACGATGCCATTAACTCGACTGCTCAACACAAAATAAGAACTTGTGTTTTGCTGCGAAACGAGATTGGCTTTTGATTTAATCAATTCCAATTCGAGATTTTTTTTCGTATCCATAATAAGTATTTCGGTAGCCTGCAATTCCTGCAGGGAATTATCGAAAGCAAGTTTTACTCTTTCGTAATCCAACTGTGATACAGCATTTGACTTAATTAGATTATTGTATCTGATGAAGTTTAATGAATCGGTGGTAAGTTTGTTTTTTAACTGAATTCTCTGTGCATTTAACTGCTGTAGAATTGCTGAGTTTGAACTTGCATTATACAGTGCATAATGATAATTGGCAGTTGCGCTTTTGAGTTGCACCTTTTGCGTTTCATCATAAATATGGAAGAGTGTCTGGCCTTCTTTTATAGTATCTCCTTCATAGACAAACGAATTTATAAGATAACCTTCAGATTGAGAAGTCACCGAATACTGATTGTTTGTAATTATGCTTCCGCTTGCAAATACTGCATCTACAATATCTTTACGTTGTGGCTGAACTCTTTCCTGATGGCTGCAACCAGTTAAGATGGTAATTCCAATTAAGCAATATTGGATAAATTTGTTTTTCATAATTTTTATTTTTTTCGTGCATCGATTGTTGCTTTGTTTATTAAATAGTCCGATAGCGAATTGAAATATTGGTTTTCTACAGTTAAGTAGTCATCAAATATTTTCAGATATTCATCAAGGTTTATTAAACCCTGTGCATATTTTTTGGCTGCAAGCTCCACGCTGTTGCCTGAAATTTTATATGTTTCAGTTGCAACTTGTATAAGTTTTGCCGATGAGAAGTAATTATTCAGCAGGATGCTATCATTTATAGCTGACTTTCTGGTTTCGTCCTGAAGTTTTTTTTGCATTATTGTTCGTGAAATTTTAGCAGAATTATATTGTATTTTATTAGAAAATCCGGTAAAAACAGGTATTGAAAGAGAGAGACCCAGGTAACTATTCGGTTTCCAATCGGATGACTTAAAAGATAAGGCAAAATCATCCTGATACTGGGAAGTACCATAATAATAAGCGATGTCAATTTTGGGAGTAAATCTTGCGAGTGCTTTTTTTGTTTCAGTTCCTGAAATTTCGGATTGTAAACTGTATATCTTGATGTATTTTTCGCTGGTAAGTTGTTTGTAATCAAGTGTATTCTGTTCATCAAAGATTAAATTATCTTCCGTTAAGATTAAAGAATCGGAGGCTGCGATTCCCAAAAACAATTTCAGATTATATATGCATTGGCTTTGATAAAGTTTGTTTCGTTCAAGCTTCTCAAATACACTATTCTTATTTATTTTGGCCTGATTAAAAACCAATGCATCGATTAAACCCTGTTCAAAGCGTTCCTTAGATAACAGGCATATGGAATCAGCGATTTCAAAGTCCCTTTCACCTATTTTTACAGCTTTTTTTGCTGTTAAGGCCGCATAATAAACTTGTGCAACCTGTTCCTTTAAAGTTTGTTCAAAATAGTCTTTCTGAGCTTCGGTAAGTGACACGTTCAATTTTGCTATTTTAGACTGAGCCATAGCCTGCCAGTCAAGCAATGTTTTACTTAATGATATTCCACTATTGAAACTATAATTCTGTCCAAACTTCATATAGACTGTTTCACCGGGTTTCCCAATAAGTTCACCGGGTACAGGAGTTTCAGGAATGTCAATACTTCTTTGACCTGAAAAGCTTACAGCTGCTTTCGGGTATAAATAACTGGTTGCTGTTTTTTTATCCTGTTCAGCCTGTTCAATCCTTAACTGGTAAATGGTATTTTCAGGGTTATTTGACAGTGAGTATTCCCAAACATCATGTAATGAATTGAATACGTGTTGTGCTTGCACGATAACTGACTGAGTAAGAAATACAAATATTATAACTGGTATCTTCATAATTTTGCCCATGTTTTGGTTTCCGACAAGACACCTTTTGATACCGTAATTTGAAGTTGTCCAGAGCTTTTTAGCACAATTGAACAGTTCGCGTACTGCCCGCGTTTGGGTCCATAAAGGGAACCGCCGTACCATTTATTATTCGAATACCTAAGGCCAGTAATAATGGTTAGGCCAAGAATTTTCTGGCTTCGTTTCTTCGGGTCGGGATTTTTAATATCCGTGTATGGATTACCTTCTGGGTCATTGGGTTGTGCTAACCATACAATTTTCCCAGAATAGGTATTTCCTGTTTTTAGAATCTCAATTTTGGTTGTCTTTTCTTCATTTAACCAAATCCCGATTATTTTATCGGCAGGATTTTGTGCCCGGGTTGCAGTGCTTGCACAAACAACCAGTAATAGAATTAAATATCGCTTCATATCTTGTTGTACTTTTTAATTTATAGCACAAAGATGAAGTGAGCTTATATTATAAAAAATGTAAAAGTTAGTGAATTGAATAAAAAGGACGGTGAATTGAACAATTTTAAGCTCATATTATTTACCCCGGTATTTTAGAAAACTAAACTTATAATTAATAACTAACAAGACAAATGATAATTAATCTGTAGGTAAAAAGTAAAGTTTTAAAGAATCAAATTTGTCGATGGTACTATTAAAAGTGTTGTTAGTAGAATAAATAATCGTCACCTTATCAGGCTGGACTATTTTTGATTAGAAATTTAATTATTAATTAAAATAAACAAGAAAGATGAAAATAAAACCATTATTAAAAGAAAGCAAAACAACATTCGTTTTTTTGTTTACAGGGTTACTGTTACTTCTGGAAATTTCAGTTCCACAAGAAGGAATTTCACAAACCTTTAGTAAAAGACAAACTTATAAATACCTGGTTGAAGAAGTTATGCCAGTGATGAAACCTTATCGTTATGAATTTGAAAAACAACTCACCAGCGATGAAATCAACCAGATTGAAAGCATACGCAAAGAATTAAAGACCATTTCTGAAATACGCAGAGAAGCTGAAGTAGAAAAATGCATCAACACTATTCATTCAGACACACTTGCAGATCGGCAAGCAGATATATTAAATGAAACGAGAAAACGGTTTTTTAATGTAATGATTCAGGCTTTAGAAATTACAAATACTCATGATAAGGAACTCCAGAATATTTACCTGAAAGAAGAGGAAAATGTAAAAATATGGATATTGGCGCTTCAAGAAATCTTGTTGGATAATCAGGGGAAGCACTTTAAAGAACTTAATCCGGTATTAAAACACAATATTCAGAAATTAATTCCGGTTGAGCGTTTATCAAAAGTTGTGTTTGTAATTTGGAATCCTGACCAACAGATGGCTAATAACTTCTAATATACTTTGAATTTTATTTAATATTAACTTTAAACATTTAATTATGAAAAAGACAATTTATTTTATGAGCATTATTGCACTTACCAGTTTTATGAGCATAAGTTGCAGCCAGGAAGATGAGATTACCGATAGCACGGTTGTAGCAGAAGAAGTTGCTGATGATATTGCGGCTTCTCTTGGGTCATCAAATTCTGGTATATCAAGTGAGATTACTGAGATTGCAGGTTTAGCTGATGAATATATTTCTGACCAACTAAAATCTGCACTGTCTGACACTGTTTATTCTGTTGACACAATTTTTACAAGAGAAAATCAGGCTGGCACCTTAATAACGTATAGCTATTCATATCAAATGGAATATGGTTATGTTTTTGATGGAGGATCTCTTGATAACCTTTATTACAAAGGTAGCGTTAATGGAAGTTTTGACGCTCCACGTATTGGTTCCTCTGATGATCGTTCAAGCGATTGGTCTTTAACTGGACTGGAAATATCTTCAAGTAATTATATATTAAACGGAAGTACAATAAGGACAGGGAATTCAGTATCAAAAATAAGAAATAAAAGCCAGGTTACTTCTAACTCTCAAATTTCATTAAGCAATGTAAAGATTAATAAATCAGCGCTAACAATTATTGAGGGTACACTGACCTGGAATATTTCAGGCACAGTTAATGAACAAAACTATAATTTTGTTGCCATTGTTAGTTATTTGGGAAATGGTAAGGCAGAACTTATATTAGATGGAATAACATACACCATAGACATAGTTTCTGGTGAAATAGAATACTAAACCACTAAATTATTTAAAGACCATCTTTTTTGATGGTCTTTTTTTTAACTTTAACTAGAATTAATATTTTAGATTATGTTTAAATTTTTAATTAAATACTATAAGGTTTTTATACATATACTAGTATGGGGAATATTTTTTGTCCTTCATTTAGCTTATTTTTCATCCATTAAAGGTGTGTCAGTTGCACTAGAAAGAGGAATTATTATTGTTATCCTTTTTTTGTTTGCTTTTTATTTTAACTGGTTTTTTCTTATCCCCAAGCTTTATATAAAGAAAAAAAAACGAATTTATTATTTTTCAGGAGCGATACTCATTATTTTTATCACATTGCTAAGAGTTTTAGTAGAAAAACACTATGGCCTATATCCTGGTTTAATTAAATATCAGGTCGTTTCTGGTTCTATATTCAGGCCATATATTTTAACTTTTGCAATCAATTTATTTATCTTCTTCATCAGTTTTTTACTTAAAATAGTCGATTATTATACTATCCAAACATATCAAAAAGACCTGTTGCTTCAACAAAAAACGGAAGCTGAATTGAAATTTTTAAAAGCACAGCTTAATCCGCACTTCTTATTTAATGCTTTAAATAATATTTATGCCCTTGTATTAACGAAATCCGAAAACGCAGCAGGAGCATTAATGTCATTATCTCAATTACTCAGATATATTATTTATGAAGCATCTGAAGAGAAAGTATTATTAAGCAAGGAAATAACTTACCTGAAATACTATATAGAGTTAGAATCATTGCGTTTGGCTAATAAATACAATTTAAAACTTGATATTTCAATTGAAGAAAATAACTATAAAATAATGCCCATGCTTTTTATTCCTTTCGTAGAAAACTCATTTAAACATTGTAATCTTAATCAAGATGGACGAATTTACATTCGGATAAACTTAAAAGATAACGAACTAGAATTCATTTGCGAAAACACTTTTTCGGAAAAAGGAAAAAATGTTGATAGTATAACAGGAGTTGGGCTATTGAACAGTAAAAAACGATTAGAAATGATTTACCCACAAAGGCACATATTAAAAATAAATAAACAAAATGATACTTTTTGTTTAAGCTTAAAAATTAGTTTATGAACCATTACAAGTGTATTGCAATTGATGATGAACCATTGGCCCTTACTATTCTACAGGAATACGTTTTAAAAATTCCTTTTCTGGAAATGGTTAAAACATTTACAAATCCTACAGAAGCAGGTCTATATATACAGAATGAAAAACCAGATATACTTTTTTTGGATATACAAATGCCCGAGATCAAAGGGATAGATTTTATAAAAGCACTTGTTTATAAACCAATTATTATTTTAACAACTGCATATTCGGAATATGCACTTGAAGGCTATAATCTTGATGCTGTCGATTATTTACTCAAACCAATTCCATTCGAACGATTTTTACAGGCAATAAACAAGGCAACAAGGTTGATTGATCAGAGAACCCATAGTAGTCTTTCAGGAGAAAAAAAGTACATCTTCGTGAAGTCTGGTTACAAGTCGGTAAAAATCAACTTAGATGATATTTTATATATTGAAGGACTAAAAGAATATGTGACTATATATACGAATGAACAAAAAGTATTAAAGCTCGAATCGTTAAAGAACCTTGAATTATTACTTCCTAAAAACAAGTTTATACGAGTCCATAAGTCTTATATAGTAAATATAAACCATGTCAAAGCATATTATGGCAATATTTTGGAAATAAATAATAAAAAAGTTCCGGTTGGCCGGGCTTTTAAAGATATTGTAAACAAGTTGTTTCAATAACAGAATTAGATGATTGTACATATGAAAAAAGAAATTGTAGTTGTTTTCATTTTTATAACTCATGGGTACAATGTGTTATCGCAAAACAGAGAAATTTTTGTTGGGTTAGATATTCCCATATATTATAGCTTTGGATATGAGCATGAAATATCTGAACATATTTCATTAAATGGCAAATTGGGTGTTTTAACAAATCCATTCGATGTGATAATTTTGGATTTACTCAAAGAATTTGATGCTGATGAGTTATTAGTAAATACTATTGGTGATGCGTTTTCAGTTGGAATAAATTTACAACCAACTTTAAAATGGTATATCAGGAAAACTTATATTGGATTGTCATATTCTTTTTTAATGCTTAATGCCAAGGATTGCCCTATAGATGCAATTGAAAACTACTATGAAATTTCTATCCCAGACAGGTACTCTTCTTCACTTACTCTGCAATCGAACCTGCATAATGCAGGATTTATTTTGGGAAGGAAATTCAATATTAAAGGCAGTCGATATGCTGTAAACCTTGAGTTTTCACTCATGAAAACATTTGCATCAAATAGTTATTTGAAAAAAGAGAGGGAGCAGTCTCTCGAATCGTTAAGTAATGCCATTGACAATAAACTGAACCAATACTTTGTTAATTATGGATACTTTCCAAGCATTAATGTATTTTTTGTCTATAAACTTTAACGAATGATAAAGGATTTCATACAAAAACACTAGCTCTTGGGATTCTCTATCCAATTCATAAATTCAGTTACTTTTAACCGACTTACAATAAGTTGTTCATCAAGTTTAAGCTTGGTCTTTACAACAACTTTTCTGTTGAAATAGGGCTGTATTTCGTTTATGGCTGCACGATTAATTAAAACTTGCCGATTAATTCTAAAAAATTGACTGGGATTGATTTCATTTTCAATATCCATGATCGGTTTAAATACTGCATGTTTTTGATTATCGAAAGTGTATGCATAAACTATTTCAGTATCAACAAGGAAAAGGGCAATATTCGATATTAAAATTGGAATATAACTCTCTTTGAATCGAACAAGGATTGCTGTTTTAAAACTTTTCTTATGTTCTAATGCACTTTTAAGTATATCCAATATTTCAGATTCCGGGTTAATAGATTGCTTTAAATTTTCAAATTTTGTAAAGGCTGCTTTAACATCTTCTTCTTTAATTGGTTTAAGAATGTATTCTATCCCGTTTGTTTTGAATGCCTGTAAAGAGTATTGGTCGTATGCAGTGCAAAAAATGACAGGGCATTTAACCTGAACCCTAGAAAAGATTTCGAAACTGAGGCCATCAGCAAGCTGAATATCCATAAAAATCAAATCTGGGAGATTTCTTGAATCAGATAAATAATCCACAGATTTTTGGATACTTCCAAGAATTGT
Source organism: Bacteroidetes bacterium GWB2_32_14 (assembly GCA_001768235.1). Taxonomy (GTDB): domain Bacteria; phylum Bacteroidota; class Bacteroidia; order Bacteroidales; family UBA12077; genus UBA12077. Next base: position 77,888 of record MENK01000011.1, on the reverse strand, counting down.
CATTATTTCCGTGTTTGGTTGAACCTGAATAATAATATCTTTTAAAACACCGGCTGTTTTAGGCTCGTCCTCTATGATTAAGATTTTCATCATTTTTTATGCATTTAGTAGCTTAATTTTAACTCTAAAAACTGATTCATCAGAGAAAATATGGATTCCATCTGTAACTCCCAACAGGCTATATCTTTGTTCCAGATTTTGTAAGCCAAATCCAGATTGTTCACTATGAGTCAATTTAGGTTGAAAATTATTTTCGATTATTAGGCTATCAGGGTTTGTATAAAATATGTTTATTTTCAATGGTTTATCCTGAGAAATGATATTGTGTTTGATGCAATTTTCCAAAAGTAATTGCAAACTGAATGTTGGTATTTTTAGACTCAGGAAATTCTCAGGGATATTAATATTTAAAGACAGCATTTTCTCAAATCTTGCAAAGAGCATGAACATATAATCGTTTACAAAATCAAGTTCCTCCTTTAAAGGAACAATCTCTTTTTCTCTTTTTAATAATAACTGCCGGTAAATTTCAGAAAGTTTGACGACGAAAATTTCAGAGTTTTTGTTATTTGAACGGATCATTGATCGTAGTGTGGATAAAGAGTTAAACAGGAAATGGGGATTAACCTGCTGGCGTAATATTTCAAACTGGGCACTGATATTTTCTGTTTTAAGGATTTGATTCTGAAGAGTTGCCTCCTGCACCCTTGTATCTGAATTAATCGCATACTGAATAATATAGATTATGGCAATGCTCACCAGGCCTTTAAGAAAAATAAAAAAATATGCATTATCCTTTCTAATAAAAAAACCACCTATATCCTTTAAAATAAAAACCCCTAATAAAATAAATACCACCAATAATATTGCATTAAAACTAAAAATTATAATAATTTTTTTAATCAATTCAAATTCACGTTTATAATTTTCAAAAAATACGGTCAATAAAGAGTTGATGTACCAACTTGTCAAAAGAAAAACAAATGTTACACACCAACTCAAAAAAATCCGGTTAAAATCAGTATCTATGCTATATTGACTATTGTTTATGATATTGAATGCAGGAAGAAATGCTGAGAAAACTATAGCAATTTTCCAGTTAGTTTTTCTCATTTTGTGAAATTTCATATATAACGTGAGTTAGTTGCAAGAATTGTAGTAATTTAATTTGAAAATACAGAGAGAATAGTTGTATTTAATGTTTTATTATTCAGGTATTTAATTATCTTGTTTTTGTGATTAATATAGATAAAAATACTGAAATTTTTTATTTAGCAGATGATTTTTATGATGAATTTGAAAAAGGTGGGAAGCAAAAGATACTGATAAAAAGCGAATAAATCATTATTAAACTTATAATATATAGGTTCACATCAGAAAGGAATTTTCTAAATAGTAGTAAAAATTAAAGGAGACCGTTTCGGATCTCCTTTTTTTAATTACAATTTTTTCAATTTACTTATGCAGTTTGTTTAATTTTTTCAAAATACATTGCAAACGAACGATACAAGAAATGTGTCCATTTACCAAAAGGGACAATAAGTACAGCCCATTGCACCAATATTGTCAGGTGAAAAAGATACAACCACAAATTGGTTTCAATTAAATCCAAATCGATAAATATTCGTACTAAAAATGCAGAAAATGCCATTAGAAACAACCAGATTACAAACAGCCAGTCTGATGGTTGCGAAAACTTATTTAATTCTTTATTTTTCTTTATTCGGCCTCTTACAAAAATAAAAGTAAGGGTAAACAATACTATACTTTCAGCATAACCAAGTAAGATTATAAATAAACTGCTTGTTCCAAACCAATCGAGAACAACTGTTGTGAATAGCAACGACAGGTATCCAAAAACAATTATTAAATGAATCAACCAACGTGACTGACTATCATCGCATCCGAGTGTTCTTTTTTGGGTGAACATGTGCGTAAATAGTTCTTGCATTCCCTTTACATAAGTTAAGAATTTTACTTTTATCTTGGGTTTTAATATTACAAACCACCACATACGGGCAAGATTCGGAATTAAGATTATAGTAAAAACACTAATTATAGCCCACATTTCGAACTGATGGCCAAAATGCATAATGGTTTCAATTTCAAAGCTCTTTGAAAAAGCAAATAGAATTACGGCTAAAGCTGTAGCAAGGAATGCAGAAATGGTAAATGGAAGATATTTATACAATAAACCCGAAAGTCCTGTCCAATCGTATTTAGCCGTTAACCATCTACGTAAAGACATCATCAATTCACCCGGGTTTGCTTCGCGGGGACAAGTTGTTGAGCATTCACCACAATAATAACATAACCAGGGATCAAGAGATGCTTCAATTTCACTTTCCAAACCAAGAACCGAATACCTTACCAGTTTTCTGGGAAATGAATTGGTATTGTCAGAAAGCGAGCAGGTTGCTGTGCAATTTCCACAATTAAAACAAGCATTAAAGTCGTGAGCTCCGTATTTTTTAATTTCAGTAGCAAATTCAGGATTTACTTTTGCCATTACAGTTAGTTTTTCAATTTATAATAATAATACAACTCTTTCTTATCCATACCTTCTGTTACAACAACATTGTATTTATGCATAGTCATCACATGGTATGTAACAATTTCTTTATCAACCCCAATCTTTTCAGCTATTTCAGGGATTGTCAATTTACTGCCATTCATGGTTCCTAAAATATTTTTCCATAGTTGAGGATATTCTTTCATCTTAACTCCGGAAACTTCTTCTGTTGATTCGCTTTCTTTTTCTCTTACTTTCAAGTCGATTTTTTCCATAAAACCATCAATCATCGATTCAATTTCATTATCGGTAAACTGGGCAATTTCAATTGCATTTACAGGGCATACAGGTGCACAAATTCCACATCCTGTACAAATTGCTTTATTTACTGTAGCAATATGTTTATCCCCTGATTCAATTTCTTTTATTGCAGTATATTCGCATACTTCAGCACATTTTCCGCACCATGTACATGCATCATTATTAACACGTGCAATTACAGGATCGAGTGAAACTGTTCCTCCTTTTAATAAAGCATTAATTTTAGATGCGGCAGAAAGTGATGATTGTATCGATTCACTTATATTCTTTGGCCCCTGGCAAGAACCTCCGATATAAACTCCTTTGATTACGGTTTCAACAGGTTTGAGTTTTGGGTGAATCTCATTGAAAAATTTGTCGGTACCAATTGGAATTTTAAACTTCTCTGATATTTGTTTACTATCATCACGGGCAACCATTCCGGTAACCAATACAACCAAATCGGCTTCAATTTCTAATTCTTTTTTTGATGTCAGATAATCTTTAACCTTTATGTTTATTGATTTTCCATTCTGCTCAACAACCGGAGGTTCTTTTTCATCGAAACGGATATAAATATCGCCTTGTTTTGATGATTTCTCGTACATCAATTCCTGTTTTCCATACGTTCTGATATCTCTGAAAAGATGAAAAGCAGCCATTCCTTTGTACTTATCAGCAAGTTGTAACGAAGAATTTATGGCCGAAGAGCAACATTGACGAGAACAATACTTGTTTTCTCCTTTTGTTTGCCTGTTACCAACACAATAAATAAATGCTATTTTTTTAACTGGCTTATTGTTATAGATTAGTTTTTCAGGATTTAACTCAATTAACCTGTTTAGCTCAGGTAATGTTACCACATTCGAAAAGGTTTTATATCCATATTCACCATCTTTAGGTTGATATGAATCGAATCCGGTTGTTACTAAAACAGAACCGGCAGTAAGAGATAAAATCTCATCTTGTTGATTTAAATCAAGGCATGAAGCATGTTTATCTAAAAAGTCCTTCTCGTTTCTAAGTGCATCAGCATTTACAACAGGAACATCGGGTAATGCTCCGGGGTAATTTTTATAAATTGCCTTGCGCTTTGTAAAACCAAAATTAAAATCATCATCAACAAGAACAGTACAATCATTCATTGCGTTTTGTACTGCCTGCAAATCAGCTTTCCCATTAATAAATCGTGGTTTAACACGAACATCTACAGCAAAATTTCCGAGACTACCCGAAACTTTCTCAACTGTAGCTCCTGTAAAAAGGGTAATGTTATTATAGCTTTTTAATTCGGCATACAATCTCGAAACTATTTCTTTTCCGTTCTGTCCGGTAGTAAAGAGATTTTCTGTTTGAGTAATATGGCCACCAACAAAATAATCTTTTTCAATTAAATAAACTTCGTTACCTAAACGGGCAAGGTCAATTGCTGCTTTCATTCCTGAAACACCTGCACCAACTACTAAAACGGCTTTCTTTACATTTATTTCGATATTGTCCAACGATTCGGAATAAGCTACTCGTTTAATTCCTGCTCTGATTAAACCTGCTGCTTTTACCGATGCTTCTCTTGGCTTGTCGGAATGTGGCCACGAACATTGTTCGCGAATGTTTACCTGAACATAATTTGTGGGATTTAGTCCGGCACGATCGGCTACATTTTTAAATGTATGCAAATGCAGCTTGGGAGAACACGATGCAACTACAATAGCATCAAGTTTATATTCTTTAATATCACTAATCATGTCTTTCTGATTGGAATCGGCACAGGCAAACATGACATCTTTCGAAATTACAACGCCATCATCGGTTTTAAGCATTTTTCCAATTTCTTCCACATCAACATAATCGGAAATATTCCCACCACAATGACAAATATATACGCCTATTCTTTCTTTCATTTTTGTTCTATTTTGATATAATCTCAACTAATGACTTAAACTTTATTTAGATAAACTGCAACTTCAGATGCAGCGCATCCGGCTGATAAAATGGAATCGGGAATATCTTTTGGTCCCGAAGCTGCACCAGCAACAAAAACTCCTTTTATGCTTGTTAACGATGGGCTTACCAGCTCATCAAGTTGTTTTACAAAATTAAATTCATCAAGTTCCAGCTTCTCGTTTTTAAACATCTGTGGAATTTCTTTATTTGGAAGTACGCCAACCGATAAAACAACTAAATCGTGTTTCGATTCTTTTATTGTTCCACTGGTAACATCTTCGTAACGTAAAATAAGATCTCCGCTGTTATCATCTTTTTCTCTTATTTTGGCTACTTTCCCTTTCACAAAATTCACTCCCATGGATTTGGATTGCTGGAAGAATTCCTCATATCCTTTTCCAAAAGCTCTGATATCCATGTAATAGATTGTAATGTCAGCCATTGGCAAAGCACCCATTAAAAGCTGTGCCTGCTTTATTGAGTACATGCAACAGATTTGCGAACAAATAGGATTATTTGAACATTCGGTACTGCAACTGCTGTTTTCGATAGCAGAATCGCGTGATCCGGTACACAAAACATAAGCAATATTGTCGGGTGATTTTCCATCACCGGGGCGCAATACATTGTTAAATGGCCGGGTAGGAGCAATTAACCTGTCCATTTGCATAGAATCAATTACATTTGGATATTTTGTATATCCGTATTCTGGTTTTCCTGATGGTGGAAATAATTTAAATCCTGTAGTTACAATTACAGATCTTACATTGGTTTCAACAATTTCTTTCTTTTGCGAAAAGTCTATTGCATTTGCAGGACAAGCCGATATACACTGATGGCATTCGCGGCAGTTACTACAATCCAGACATCGGTTTGTGCTTAAAAGAACTTCTTCTTCGCTAAGTGTTAATTCAACATCTTTAAAGTCCTGAATACGTTCATGTATGCTTCTAAATTTGGGATCAACCTGTGGAATAAGTTTAAAAGTTCCTCTTTCAAGCACTTTATTTTTATCAATTGCAGGAAGTTTATCACCAAACACATAATTATTTAAAGGTAAGTTTTGAAGATATTTATCAATATAAAATGCAGCTTTCCTGCCTTGGCCGGCAGCTTCGATAATAGTTGAAGCACCAGTAACAGAATCGCCACCTGCAAAAATAGATTCAACCGATGTTTGTAAAGTAGTTTCGTTTACTTTTATGGTTCCGCCTTTTTTAATTTCAATTGTGTTGCCAAACATGGATGTTGATGGCTGTAAACCGATTGCCTCAATTACAAAATCGACATCTTCAATATATTCAGAACCTGGTACGGGTTCGGGTCTTCTTCTTCCGCTCTGATCGGGTTCGCCAAGTTTCATTTTAATTAACTGAACCTTTTTAAGAATACCATCCTCGCCAAAAAACTGAATCGGATTGCGAAGTACCATTATTTCAACACCTTCTTCTTCTGCTTCGTCAATCTCGGGTTTAAAGCAAGGCATTTCACTTCTGCTTCTTCTGTAAATTACAGTCACTTTTTCTGCACCCAGTCGTAAAGCTGTTCGTGATGCATCCATAGCGGTGTTCCCGCCACCAATAACCATTACTTTTTTACCTTTTAGATTTTCTTTCTGTCCAATGTTTGCTTCTCTTAAAAAATCAAGGCATGAAATAATTCCTTTCAAATCGGAACCTTCAACATCTAATTTGCTTGTATCGTGTGTTCCAACAGAAATAAAAATACTATCAAAACCTTCTTCTTTAAGTTTAGTAAGATTTTCAATTTTAGTATTTACTTCAAATTCAACACCCAGTGCAGTAATATTTTTTATGTCGCGATCAACAACCGTTTTTGGAAGCCTGTATTCGGGCAAGGTAAGTTTTAACATACCACCTAAAACAGGTGCAGCTTCAAATATTTTTACTGAGTGCCCTTTTAATGCAAGATGATAAGCAGCAGTTAATCCAGCAGGACCGGAACCAATTACTGCAACTTTTTTCCCTGATCTACTAGTGATTTCTGTTTTTTCAGGTTCAGGAAATTTATCGTAGTAGTTTTCAGCAAAAAATCGTTTAATTCTCCTGATATCCACGGTTGAATCTAATGTGGCACGTGTACACTCATTCTGACAAGGGGCATAACAAGCTCTTCCTAAACTTCCCGGTAAAGGAATATCTTCGAGATGCAACCTCATGGCATCATCATATTGTCCGTTTCGAACAAGCGAGATGTAACCATAAGGTTTTACACCACCGGGGCATTCGTTAATACACGGAGCCGAAATATCTTGCCTGTCGATTGTTGCAATTCGTGGATTTGCTAAACTAAATGGGATATATGCTACTTTTCGTCCTGCCAGGTTTGCATTGTACTCATCCATTCTTACTTCGGGACATGCTACTTCGCACTGCTGACAACCAGTACATGCTTCGGGAATAATATATCGCGGGTTATTTGAAATGTTAACCTGAAAATCGGTATCCGTTTTATTTATTCCATCAATTTCACTGTTTAACATTAATGTAATATTCGGATGACGGGCTGTTTCTGACATTTTGGGCGTTGTAATACAGGCAGCACAATCCAATGTTGGAAATACCTTACTTAACTGTATCATTTTACCACCAATTGAAAGGTCTTTTTCAACAAGCAGTACCTGATGATTCATATCAGCTAAGCTTAATGCAGCTTCCTGCCCTGCTATTCCGCCTCCAATTACTAATGAGTCAAATATTTTATCGTTTTGTGACATAATAATTACTAACTATTTATGAATTTATTCGGCTATCTGTTTATCCTCACCAATTTTGCCTAATTCTGAGAGTATTTTCCCGAAATTATCCATGTGGTTTGAAAATGGTTCGGCACAAACAGAGCAAATGGCTGCCATTCGAATACGTTTAGGACTTATATTTTTTTCTTTCATCATTAGTTGGGCTTCAAGTATAATTTTATTGGTGTACTCGGCACATTTTGGGCTATAGGAACACTCGTGCCCGTCTGCTGCAATAAATACACCATCGAATCCTTTTTCGAAAGCATGCATAATCCATTTTGGTTTAATACCGGAAGAACAAGGTAAGCTAATGGTATAAACCGAAGGAGAGTAATGAATTTTTCTTAATCCTGCCTGGTCAATTCCCGGATCGGATATTTTATCAGTAGAAAAAACGAGTATTTTTGGTTTGAAAATTTCTTTTTCCATAGTGTTGGATTTTTTCACATCGACATATTATATTATCTATATAATTATAGATAAAAGATTAAAAAAACGGATAAATCAAAAAGTATTGATTTATCCGATAATGTATTATGCTTTTTTAAGAAATAATCTTGAATAGCTGTCTTCTTCAAGTATTCCAAGAAAATCATGTTCCATTTTTTCACACCATCTGGGAATATCGTGTTTTGTACCTTCGTCTGAAGATAAAATCTCCAGAATTTCTCCTGATTCAATATCACCAATTGCTTTTTTAGCAGCTAATAAAGGGCCCGGGCAGGCAGTTCCCCGTGCATCTACTATTTGATTTGCTGTAATTTTTTTTAATTCTTCTGTAGTCATTTTTTTACTTTATTAATTATATAAATAATTGAACTTTACTTTCGGAAGCGTCGGCAAGAAAAGTTGCAACACCACAAATATTCATATGGGGATAGTCGATCATTTCTTCTGCTTTAAATCCCATGAGATTCATCGACATCTCACAAATATTAATCTCTATACCCAATTCGCCGGCGGTTTTAAACATATCATCAAGGGATGCCACGTTGTGTTTTCTCATTAATCCTTTAATCATGGCAGTTCCCATGCCTGCCATGTTCATTTTCGAAAGTTTGATTTTGTTTCTTCCCTTTGGCAACATGACACCAAACATTTTCGAAATAAAATTTTTCCCTGAAACTGATTTTCTAGGATCGCGGAGAGATGAAATAGCCCAGAAAGTAAAGAAGAGCTTAACTTTCATATCGTAGGCAGCAGCTCCTGTAGCAATAATCATTGCTGCAAGGATTTTATCGAGGTCGCCGGAAAAAACAACCATAGATAACTGATCTTTAGTTCCTTTTTCAAGCTTCCCCAGTTTTTTTTGTAATTCCAGTATTTGGTTTTCAATTTCGTTATTCATAATTCCCAGTGTTAATTTATTCACAAAAGTAACTTGTTATCGAATTGCCAAATACAAAAACGATGTGCGGTAATACATCAACTTATGTGATTTATATCACATTTGGGTTATATTTGTATAATTCAAATGAGATTTAGAAAATGTCAATAATAATAAGGTAATACTTCATTGATTATGGGTTTTGGTATTTTTTGTTCAATGTTTGGAAACTTAATGATTTGTTAGTTGTTCATGTAATAAAAGTATTTCTATGTTACAACATCATTGTAAAGATTGTCAGATTAAATCAGCTGCAGCAAAAAACTTAAATACAGAAGAATTTGATATTCTCGAAAGCAATAGTGCACAGGTTATTTTTAAAAAAGGAGAGAATATATTTAAGGAGGGAGCATTATCTTTAAATGTTGCATATCTCAGGACAGGTATTGTAAAAGTTCATATGCATGGGCCAACACGGGAGAAGATACTAAGGATTGTTAAAGCGCCATCATATCTTGGAATACCAATCACTTTTGGCGATAAAATAAATCAATACTCGGCAACAGCCATTGAAGATACAAGTGTTTGTTTTATAGACAGTAATTATTTCAGGAATTTTATATACAGCAATGGCAAATTTGCTTACGAAATAATAGTTGAGTTATGTAAAAACGAATTAAAAGATTATCATCGATATACGAGTCAATCACAGAAACAGATTCCCGGCCTGGTGGCAGAAACCCTGCTTTGTATTTCAGAAACCATTTACAATAATTCCCGGTTTAATTTTCCACTGACAAGAAATGAGTTTGGAGATATGGTTGGTACATCAAGAGAAAGTGTTTCCAGGGTTCTTTCCGAATTAAGTAATGAAAAAATCATTGAAATTAATGGTAAAGAAATAACAATCTTAAAGAAAGATACTCTTGAAAAAATTAGTAAGAATGGATAACAATACCTGGTGCAATTTGCCTGATATCTATAAAAATTGTTGCTGTTTTATATTCTAAAGAATTATTCTTCCCAGCAGTGTTCACAAGCATATCCTGTTGCGGTGCAACCTTCAAGGGTTCCATAACAAGATCCGTGTCCATCGGTATATGGCTTATCTCCGGGACAGCATTTTTCTGCAGATGAACAATACAATGGATAATCAGGATCGGTACATTGTTCTATATTGCAACTACCTAAAGTTATTGATGTTAAGCCGATTAATGTAATAACAAATAACGAAAGGCCTAATCCAAGTGGTAGTAAGTACCTAAAAAATTTTGTTTTCATAATACCTGGCTTAAATGGTTAATTTGATTTTGATCGCAAATAATGTTTTTTAAAAACTACGTGAGATGGTAATACAGTTGGTATAATCGCTTTTATGGTATCATTTTTAATGTAATAAGCTGTTGGAACTACATCTGCAATTTCAAATAACGATTCTTTCGGAAGCGTGGTAATTTTAAAATTGGCCTTAAAATTCTGCTCAAAGAATAGTTTGTCTGATTCTTTCCCGGTAGTAAAAGCTATAATTGAATCTACAGTGTTATAATGTTTGTATTGGTTTAGATTTTCTATCGAATTTAAGCAATGAGGGCAGGTGTATGAAAAACAAAAAACCAAGTAGGTACTATCGGGTGATGTTTTCACATATTTTGAAAGAATAGTATTATTAAGAGGTTGATTCAGGTAAGGTTGTTTTTTTAAGTTTAATTTAAAATTAATCGGCCCCCTGAATGAGTAACCTGCAGCAAATAGCGAAAAACACATTACATACAGAACAAAATCTTTTTTCCAGGTTTCAGGTTCGGTTTTTTCTTTAGGGTATTTTATCCAGATAATTAAAGACATTGTTATCAATATAAAATTCCTTACAAAGGATATAACAGGAGAAGTACTTGCATATTTCAATGTTCCAAAACATCCGCAGTTATTAATTCCGTGTTTGAAGTAAGCATAGGCAAACGCAAGTGTAAAAACAATCAACAAACAAAAAGAGATAAACGAATAACGTTTAGGATTGATTAATAAAACTAAAAACAAGCCAATTAAAATTTCAACCAATACAATAACCGGCGATAAATATTTAAAATAACTCAAACCATAATTTGATATAAGCTCACTGAAACCGGCAGTATTTACAACTTTTCCTAACCCGGAAACTATAAATAAAACTCCAATGATAACAGAGTAAATATTTAGAATCTTCTTGTCGAACATATTCACCAATTATTAAAAATTCATTGTAAAAGCAATTCCATTTTGATTAATTCCAACATCAATTTTATATGACTGTTGATTTTGTATGCCTGAATTATAAAGGGCTACTGATTTTTTTATTTTGCTTCTTCCTGTAAAAGTAACTGTCATACTTGTTGCTAAACAAGCAGCACCGCCAATAACTCCAACCATGGCAGCGCTATTGTCCTTGAAATTGCCCTTATTCTCAACCACTGCAGCAATAAGTATTATTCCCAACCCGGCACCCGCGATAATTTCTCCAGATGTACACAGGTTTTTTCCTGAATTATATAATTCAAGAGCATCACTATTGGTTATCATGAATGACTGGACTTCTTTTTTGGTTAAAGATTTCCCGTTTTGTTTTACAATTCCTTTTTTCGCGATTAAAGGATTTTCGTTCAATACATTAGTTTTTTCCGTGATAACTTGTTTTGAAAATTCATCTTTTAATCCGTTTTCATAAGTTATCATAACTACATCTGTTTTCTTTAAGTTATAAACAGGCCCGTTTGGATTTTCAAATTTTTTGTACTTGATAACATGGATATCTATTTCATTTACAATAGCTTTAATTTCTTCTCCATTTTTCAGAAGTATTATATCCTGTGAAAATACATTGTTCAAAATCCCCAAAAGAAAGACAGTGAAAAGCAACATAGAATATTTCATATATACCAGATATTAAATTACTTATTTGTAATATTTAAAATTATACAATTGTTTATCGATGTTTTACAAGCTCAGGATAATTGCTTTTACAAGCAATCAACTTATAAAAGTATAAAGAAAGTAAGCGATTTCAAATAACTAGATAGTACTAATTTATGAATGCACGTATAATTACCGTTGAATGGATAAAATTAATTGATAATCAACCTGGTTTTTGCTTACAATAAAACCCGAGGGTTTTATTATACCAGCTTCCAGTAATTGTTGCTATTGTTTTGTAATACTGTAAATGATTCTGTCCGGGCAGGCATTTCCAGAAAAGGATATTTTACCCTGGTAAGATAAAGTCCTTGTGGATATGCGGGTTTTATTGTTAAAGGGGCAACTTTGCTTTCCAGTTTGCTTTCAAACTCTTCTACGCTTAATTCGCCAGTTCCAATTTCTATTAGTTTCCCGGCAATAATACGAACCATGGCTTTTAGAAATTTGTTCGCGGTAATTTGAAACCGTATTTTATCGCCGGTTGAATTTACATATAACCTGGCAGATGTAACCTTGCTGATTGTATTGTTATGTTTGTCGGGCGATTTGCATAATGCCCTGTAATCATCATATTTTGGAAGTAAGTCAACCGCTTTCTTCATGTTCTCAATATCCAAATCTTTAATTAAATATAACGAACTTACATTGCTTAAAAAGGGATCTTTAAAAGTATGAATAAAGTAATCGTAAGTTCTTTCAATGGCATCAAACTGGGCATGTGGTTCACCTTCCATTTTTATAATGTCGAAAACAGCAATATCATCGGGTAACATTTTGTTCAGTAAAAACAATACATCTTTGGTAAACTCTTTTTCCAAATCAATATGAAAAAAATACTGCATTGCATGCACCTTTGCATCTGTTCTGCCGCATCCGAGTGTTGTAACGTGTTTTCTAAACAGTATTCTTAATTTCTCTTCAATAATTGCCTGAATGGTTTCAACTCCTTTCTGACGCTGCCACCCCCTGTAGTTTAATCCGTTGTATCCTATATGAAAGAAGTATCTTATCATTATTTTTTATATTGATTTGGTTTGTTTTGAAAAAATGTGATTAAAGAAATGTAGTTTACGTCCTATAACAAGCAATATTGCACCAGCAATAGTAAGCAACCCCCCGGCAATCTGATATCCCATTGGAAAACGGCCAAAATAAAGATATGCTCCTAAAAGAACAAACAATGCTGTTGTACTTTGAATAATGGCAGATTTTGATGCTTCAATATATTTAAGTGCATTATACTGACCTAATGATGTTAGAAAAGGACCTAAAAAAGATCCAATAACAATATTTAACAGAGCATTTAGCGGGATAGAAAGATTTTGTTTAAGCAGGAGTAACGCCAGAACAGAAAATAAGAGTAAAAAAAATGCCCTGCTTATAGCAAGCATTACAGGAGTAACTTTTTCAATATGCTTTTTTGCTGTTATGGTTCGCATTGCATAAAAAATGGTACATATTATCATTAATCCAGAACTACCTGTTAAAAAAGAGAACAATGTAGTTTCTTTATGGTAGCTGATAACGAGTACTCCGGTGAATGTAAGGATTACACCAACTAATTCCATCCTGGAGAACCGTTCGCCAAGTAAAATTACTCCCATTAAAGCAACAAAAATATATTCCATATTTCGCAAAAAAGAAGGTATTGCAGCATTGCCTGCAACAGATATTGCTCCATAGAAAGTACTCGTGGCAACTATCTCAATTATACCGATAAGAGTTAAGGTCTTTAAGGAATTTCGTGATACTGTTCTAAAACTCCGATGTTCGGGTGTTATATATGCAAACAATATATTCCATACCAAAGCTAATGAAAACCAATAAAAACCAAACTGGGGCAGAGTAATTTGAATTAAGGCTGCTTTGCTGAAAATATAAACAGTCGATCCTGCAATAGTAGCAAGTAAAGCAAATCCAAATCCTTTAATTCTTTTTTCGATTAACATTACAATCTTTCAAATAATCGATAAAAGTAGATAAATTAATTGAATTCGGATATCAAGAGGTTAAGCTTAAAAACATGGAATTATTATTTGTATTTAATTTTCAGGAACAATATGGTGAGTGTAAGGATTAGAGTTACACAATTTGAAAGTATTATGGGCAAATCGTTGACCAGAATCCCGTAAATTAGCCACAATACAATACCGGTAGTAAGTACAGAGTACATTCCCAATGACAGGTCTTTTGTATGTTTTGTTTTAACAGCTTTAACAGCCTGTGGTAAAAACGAGCCTGTAGTCAGGCTCGCGGCGATTAGCCCGAGTATAGTTATGTAAGTCATATCTTATTAAAAATTATTTTTTTGATGGTTATCATTCGAAAACTTTAAAAGCTACAGCTGAAAGATAACCGGCTAAGGTACTCAAACCTGTAACCTTACTTCCTCCAATATGAACAGCCTCAGGAATCATTGTCTGGGCAATCATTGTAAGCATAGCCCCGGATGCAATTCCTTCTACGCCAATCTCAACATAATTTGGAATTGTGGCACCATAATAGTAACCAAATATAGCCCCAATGGCTGTCATTAGCATTAATGATACCCAGAGAGTTAAAATTTTAAATGGTTTCCAGCCCATTTTTTTCATTCCAATACTACTCGACATGGCCTCAGGCAGGTTCGATAAAAATAATCCCGCAATTAAAGTATAAGGAACAACATCGGTAAATGAAACTGTTCCGAGTGATGATTTTGAAGAAAGTATAATAAGAAACCCTGCACCAATAACAAAACTTTCAGGAATACCATCAAGGAAAATACCCAGCCAAATGGATAATGGAGCCGATGTTTGTTTCTGTGCATGTTCATTTATTTCAGTTTGTGTTGGAATATATGAATGTTGATGGACATGTTTTGATGCTTCATAAGTCCAATCTTCTGCTTCTGCATGATTCTTACTATCACCATTTTCGTGACCAAGATCGTGAATTAATTCGTTTCTCGCGTAAATCCCCAGTATTTCCTGTAACTCGGGGCATGCATCTCGTAAATAATTAAAATCATTCTGGCTTAGCTCAAAAGCTTTTACATCGGTACTTGCAATTGCGTCGTACAGGAGTGCATCATGGAGTAAAAAGGCTGTTTCACCAATAATTCCATTATCTTTAATTATATGAACCTGATCTTTATTATAGATTAGATTAACTTCTCCGCTTTCGATAAAATAAATACGATTTATTGTATCACCTTTATGGAAAAGATAGCTTCCCTTTTTAAAATGAACCTGGCGAATATGTTGTATCAGAATATCAAGATGTGTAACAGGAATTGACCTGATAAGTTTGATTTTTGACAACCGTTTTAATGCGAGCCTAAATCTTTTGTTTCGTAAATGATTAAAGTAAGATATGGTAGTTGATGCTTTTCGTAAATAGCCACCTTTACTGTTTAATGCTTCGTTTAAAAAATAAAATAATATCCCACCAAGAATACACCCCCCCAACAAGAAAACAAACTCCAAAAACATCTCGTGCCCCGAAGTATTACCTGTAGCTGTATGACTACTCTCGACAAACTCAATAACTGTTGGAGCAATAAGCTCAACACTTAAAGCAGCCAATAGAGCTCCCGCGCCAAAAGCCGTAAAAGCAGCTGTAAGGCGTGGTGAAGGTCTCCATACAATACCTAATGCTGAACCAATAACCAATGAAATTGCACTTAACCCTCCAAGTAAAAAAGCCCAAAACATAAATTTTGTAGTAGGTTCACTCACTATTGTCTGACTATCATTGTTTGCAAAGACCACGGGTATAGAAATTACCAGTAACATAATTAGCACCAGTACTCGTTTTGATATTTTATTATGCATAATGTTATTTTTATTTACACGCGATAAATTTGAGATAAAATTGATTTTAGAAATAATATAAAATTGCAAAAAGATTTACAAATTAGCTATTAAGTTATTGAAAAATAAATAGAGCTTTGTTGAATACTACTAAATTTTTATGATTTTGAATGTTAATCATTCATTTAAATAGTTATAAATTTGAAAAAATAAACTAAAAATTTCTAAACCATTAAAAAATAAAATCGTGAAAAAATTTACATTCATGTTGTTTGCTGCAGGATTATTGCTTGCATCATGCACTCAAAAATCAGTGAATATGGAAAATCCATTGTTGGGCGAATTTAAAACTCCTTATGGTGTTCAGCCTTTTGATCTTATTAAAACAGAGCATTTTGTACCTGCTTACCTGGAAGCAATAAAACAAAATACAGAAGAAATTGCTGCAATAGTTAATAATACAGATGCCCCAACTTTTGAAAACACTGTTGAAGCATTGGAATATAGTGGTAAATTATTAATCAGAATTGAAGCTACATTCAATAACCTGAATGCATCACTAACAGGTGATGAAATGCAAAAAGTTGCCCAGGAAGTTGCTCCATTATTATCAAAACATCGTGATGATATTGCTCTTAATGCAGAATTATTTAAACGGGTAAAAGCAGTTTACGAACAGAAAGAACAACTTGCATTAACACCCGAACAAGCCAGGTTACTTGAAGTAACATATAAAAATTTCGAGCGTGGCGGTGCAAACCTTGATGCCGGGAAACAAGATAAACTCAGGAAAATTAATGAAGAACTTGCCATGTTAAATTTAAAGTTTGGCGAAAATGTTTTAGCCGAAACAAATAACTTTAAACTGATTATTGATAACGAGGCTGACCTGGCAGGACTTCCTGAATCGGTTAAGCAGGCAGCAGCTGATGCAGCAAAAGCAGATAGCCTGGAAGGTAAATGGTTGTTTACAACTCAAAAACCTAGTATGTTGCCATTCCTTACTTATGCCGATAACCGGGAGTTACGTCAGAAATTGCACACGGCTTATATCATGCGTGGTGACAACAATAATGAATACGATAACAAAAAAGTTTTATCACGTATTGCCGTGCTAAGTGCCGAAAAAGCTCATTTATTTGGATTTAAAAACTATGCAGAATATGTTTTAGATGTGAATATGGCTAAAAATCCTGAAACTGTTTTTGCATTCTTAAATAAAGTGTGGGATGCTGCTTTGCCAATTGCTAAAAACGAAGCTGCAGAACTGCAAAAAATGATTGACAAAGAAGGGGGTAATTTTAAACTGGCTCATTGGGACTGGTGGTACTATGCAGAAAAGCTACGTAAGGAAAAATATGATTTGGATGAAGAAATGCTTCGTCCCTATTTCGAAAAAAACAACGTTCGTGATGGAGCATTTGCCGTAGCAACCAAATTATGGGGAATAAAATTTGTTGAACGTACCGATATCCCAAAATATCATCCCGATGTTGAAGTATTCGAAGTTCAAAACCCTGATGGTACTTTCTTAGGAATTCTTTATATGGATTGGTATCCCCGTGCAAGTAAAGTGAGTGGTGCCTGGATGGATGAATACCGCAGACAATCAGAAGGAGTTGATCCAATAATTACTACAAACTTTAACTTCACAGCTCCATCAGGTGATAAACCGGCGTTATTTTCTTTCGAAGAAGTTTCTACAACGTTTCATGAATTTGGGCATGCACTGCACGGATTATTATCAAATTGCAAATACCATTCATTGGCTGCAACAAATGTTGCAAGAGATTTTGTAGAGTTACCATCGCAAATTATGGAAAACTGGGCTTCAGAACCCGAAGTGCTAAAGATGTATGCCAAACATTACCAAACAGGCGAAGTAATTCCACAAGAACTTATCGATAAAATATCAAACAGCGGATTGTTTAATAAAGGGTTTACCGTGCTGGAATACACTTCTGCGGCTTTACTCGATATGTATTGGTACACGCTTAATGACACTATTGAACAGGATGCAACACAGTTCGAAAACGATATCATGAAAAAAATGGGAATGATTCCTGAGATTGTTGTTCGTTACCGAAGTCCTTATTTTGGACATATTTTTGGTGGTGGTTATTCATCAGGATATTATAGCTACCAATGGGCACAAGTTCTTGATGCCGATGCTTTCAGCGTTTTTCAGGAAAAAGGATTATTTGACCAGGAAACTGCAAAATCGTTACGTGACAATATTCTTTCAAGAGGAAATACAGAACCAGCAATGGATTTATACAAGAAATACAGAGGCATGGAACCTCAATTGGATGCATTCTTGAAACGAAACGGATTGAAATAATAAATGATAAGGCTGCTAATTGCAGCCTTATTTCTTTCTTGTTGTGTAATAAAATTCTGTAAATGAATTCAGATTATTTATTATTGCTTTCTTTATGTTTTCCTTATGGCTGCTTGTTCCATCAAGATGAGTATTTGAAAATTGTTCTGTACTGGTAAACATGAGAATACCTAAAGAATAAAATCTTAGAGTAACAATAACATTTGTATTTGCATTAAATGCATTTAAATTCTCAAAAATTTTAACTTTAGATATTACAATTTTCAATGGCAAATACCCTTCTTTTGCATCATTAACGTCTTGAATAACTCTAAGAAAAGTCTTCTGAGTACCTAATTTAAAATATGCTGGTCTTTGCACATTAAAAATACCTGTCCTGACCAATCCAATCATCTGGTTATCTGTACTATCAATAATATTATCTACATAAAAAGGAAAGTTTATTCTATCCTTTTTTTCTATTTCAATATTGATATAGTAAGGTTTCTTATTACTATAATTTTGAAATACCAATGAGGGATCAGTATCTCGTTGAGAAAATGCTTTTATTGATAAAATAATAATAAAACAAGTAAAAAACAGTTTAATACTTTTTTCCATTCGATAGTTAATATGAAATATAATTAAAATTTGACCAAAATTATATTTTTCCCCAATCTTAAAGCAACTTTTTTAAGATAAATAACATCATATTTTTTATAAATAAATAAACTACTTAAAGGATGAAACCCGAAAAACTTTTAGAAATCCTTTTACGCGTGTTGATTATGAATGGCCTTATTGAGCAAGAGGCTAAACATGAGCAGGAAACTGTTCCTGTACCAGATAAAAAATAAATATTCTCCAAATCCTGTTTCCACAAAATCAAATAAATCAGTTAATTTTACCTGAAATCAATATATCTAATTGTATGATATTTTCTGAAAAACTTCCTGATTCTGATCAGTTTTTTGATTTGTTCGAAACCACAGGCTGGAATACCAAATATGAACTTACCAAAGATGAGTTATTTCTTGCACTACAAAATTCGTGGTTTACTATTTCTGTGTATGATAAAGACCGATTGATTGGTTTTGGAAGGATTATCTGCGATGGAATAGTACATGCCCTGATTCTCGATGTAATAATTCATCCCGAACGGCAGGATGAAGGGATAGGTAAGGAAGTTATGGATAAACTGGTTGAAAAATGCAAGAAACATAAAATTTGCGACATTCAATTATTTTGTGCTAAAGGGAAAAAGGGCTTTTATGAAAAACTGGGGTTTGAAATACGTCCCGATGACGGGCCAGGAATGCAATTGGAGAAATACTGGTAAATTTCTTTATAATGTGTTTAATCCCCATTCTTTATAAGTCTTTATTCTATAGCATCCCAGATCAATGATGCTGCAAATACAAATCCGGACAATACTTCAGGTGTGAATAATGAATTAGTAAATATCTTTTTTAATTACAGCATGTTATAAATGCTTATATCTATAGAGACAGCATTTTTAATTTATTTTTTAAATTATCCGGTAAAAAAGTCTGATTCATTAGTTATTTTAAAAATTTTTCTAAAAATTTGCATCCGAAAAAATAACCCCTGAATGAATATAGGAGTATAACTTGATTGTTAATCATTTTGGGCTTTTAGAAAAGTGAAAAAATCGGGATAATAAAAAAAAACAATAAAAATTTTCTGATTTCTTTGTCAAATTACATTTTCTAAATATCTTTCGGGCATTAAAAATAAAGTAAAAATTATATAAAAAGTGGCAAAAAAACGAGTAGTAATAGATTACGATAAACTTCCTGAAGATACAATTAACAGGATTAAGATGGAATACCCTGATGGTTATGAAGACAATCTCATTACATTTACCAATGCTGAAGGAAGATATATTTCTGCATTACCCTTCGAAACCGAAGAAATTTATTATTTAATAAGAATGACAGCTAATGAAGCTCGTCAGATTGTTAAAGATGATGAAGACTTTGATAGTGATGGCAAGTTAAGAGGTGATTTTGCTGAAGATATTGAAACTGATGATGCAGGTGATGATGAATCAGAAGAATATCTTGACGACAATTACGACGAGGCCGAGAGTGTACAAGACGAGCCTTACGAAGAATAACTGATTTTTTAAATAAATCCAGGGGCTTTTTTCAAGGCCTCTTTTCTTTTTACTCCTTAATTCCTTATACCTGTAATCATATTTTTTAAATTTAAATTTGGGAAATAAATTATCTTTTCCCTATCTTTGTTGCAGATAAAACATACTTTAATGAAACCGATCATTGTATTTACAGCCGTCGTGGCATTCTAATTTAAAACTACCGTTTTAATTTTTATCCATTTTAATTGTCCTTATTGTTTTATCTATTCAAGAATTAATCATGTCGTTAAAAAAATACATTTATACTATTAAATATACATTTAATAAATCCAATCTGTTATCGTTATGGGAAGATATTAAAGAATCTATTGCCGGAACCGATAAGGATTTTACAAATATTCCTTTGCGAAAATCAATCTTGCTTTTATCAATTCCTATGGTTCTTGAAACTTTAATGGAATCGATATTTGCTATTACTGATATTTTCTTTGTTTCAAAACTGGGCCCGGATGCGATAGCTACAGTAGGAATTACCGAGTCGTTGCTAACCATAATTTATGCAGTAGGAATGGGGCTTAGCATGGCAACTACAGCTATGGTTTCGAGAAGAATAGGCGAAAAAAAGCCATACTCTGCATCTATAGTAGCTGTTCAGTCAATAATTGCCGGAATAATTGTTTCGCTGGCAATAGGTATCCCGGGGATAATATTTGCACCTTCATTGCTGCGCCTGATGGGGGCTAACAGTACAATTGTAAACGAATACTCGATATATACTACTATTACATTAGGCAGCAATATGGTTATTATGTTGCTATTTATAATCAATGCTGTATTCCGTAGTTCAGGAGATGCCGCAATATCAATGAGGGTGCTCTGGTTCGCAAACATCATCAATATAATTCTCGATCCTATTTTTATTTTTGGGTGGGGGCCAATACCTGCATTGGGGATAAAAGGAGCAGCAGTAGCTACAACCATTGGCAGAGGAACGGCTGTTTTATACCAGTTTTATCTCTTGTATAAAGGAAACGGGAGAGTGAAAATAATTCGCAGGGCATTAAAACTGAATTTAAAAGTGATGTACAACCTGTTTAAAGTATCGTTGGGAGGTATTGGTCAGTCGCTAGTTGCAACAATCAGCTGGGTTGGGATGGTTCGTATTATTGCTGAATTTGGCAGCAACGCCCTGGCTGGTTATACCATTGCCATTCGGATTGTTATTTTTGCTTTAATGCCATCGTGGGGAGTAAGCAATGCTGCTGCAACTCTTGTTGGGCAAAATTTAGGAGCTAAAAAAGCCGATCGTGCAGAACGCGTTGTATGGATTACCGGGTACGTGAATATGATTATACTTGGATTGATATCAATTATTTTTATTGCATATCCTGAGTTTTTCATACGGTTATTTATTAATAATCCGGATGTAGTTAGTTCTGGCGCTAAAGGGTTGCGAATAATTAGCCTGGGTTATATTTTTTATGCAATGGGGATGGTTATGGTTCAATCGTTTAATGGAGCAGGAGATACCAGTACTCCAACCAAAATAAATATATTGTGTTTTTGGTTTATCGAAATTCCATTGGCATATATTCTGTCAAAAATTGTTTTTAATAACGAGAATGGAGTTTATACAGCTATAGTAATTGCCGAATCACTTATGACAGTTATAGCCATTTATTTATTTCGAAAAGGTAACTGGAAAAAACAATTGGTTTAATAAAAAAACAGGTTTTTAAATTAAATAAAAGCCTGTTTTTTTTTTACCTTCATCACTTTAAAAGATTTATACCTGATGAGCAAAGAAGCTTTATATGCCGATGTTATTTTACCATTGCCCCTAAAGCAGTTGTTCACCTATTCTGTTCCTGAAACACAAAACAATTCAATTGAAACGGGAAGCCGGGTTATTGTACAGTTTGGTGCCAGGAAGATTTATACAGCCATTGTTTTTTCATTACATTATAATGCTCCGGCAGATTATAAAACAAAGGAAATTATTTCAATTCTTGATACAGAACCGGTAGTAAACCAAAACCAGCTTAAACTCTGGCAATGGATTGCTGAATATTACATGTGCTCTGTTGGAGAAGTATATAAAGCAGCCTTGCCTTCAGGATTAAAGCTGGAGAGCGAAACAAAGGTTATATATAATCCTGAATATATTGAAGAAACCAGCTTTAATAGTACAGAAACATTAATCCTTGATTTTTTAGAAAAAAGAAATATTTCAAGCATACAGGAAATATCGAATGTATTAAACCGAAAAGATGTATTGCCTGTAATAAAATCATTAATGGAAAAAAAAGCTTTAATTCTTGAAGAGAAATTAAAAGAGAATTACAAGCCTAAAACAGAAACATACATCTGCCTTCATGATTCAATAAAAACAGAAGCCCGGTTAAACGAAATTTTCGATTCTTTGAAAAAAGCAACCAGGCAGCTTCATACTTTAATGGCATTTTGTAAACTTTCAGGTAGTTTCATAAACAACGGAACAGAAGAAGTGAGCAAAAAAAGTTTGCTTGAAGAGTCAGAATCAACATCAGCTGTTATAAAATCACTTGTCGAGAAAAAAATAGTTGTTGAATATGAAAAGAACATAAGCAGGTTGGGCGAATACGGGAATGAAATTAAATCAATAAAAGAATTAACTAAAGAACAACAAACAGCATTCAGTTCGATACAGGATGAGTTTAATGAAAAGAATGTTGTTTTACTACACGGGGTAACATCGAGTGGAAAGACCGAAATTTATATTCATTTAATTAAAGAACAAATTGATAAGGGCAAACAGGTTTTATATTTATTGCCCGAAATAGCATTAACTACACAAATAATCAATCGATTAACATCTGTTTTTGGAAATAAGGTGGGTGTTTATCATTCAAAATTCAGTGATTCTGAAAGGGTAGAAGTATATCAGAATATTTTGAATCCCGGCAGGGAAAAGTCCTATAAGGTTATTCTGGGGGTACGTTCATCCTTATTCCTGCCTTTTTCGAACCTGGGATTGATAATTGTTGACGAGGAGCATGAAAATACGTACAAGCAATACGATCCTGCCCCGCGATATAATGCACGCGACAGTGCGCTGGTTTTAGCTCAAATACATCAGGCTAAGGTCTTGCTGGGCTCTGCAACGCCATCTGTTGAAAGTTATTTCAATTCAAAAAATGGTAAATATGGATTAGTTGAATTAACATCACGTTACCTCGATATTTTATTACCCGGGATTCAAATTATTGATGTCCTGAGGGCAAAACGGAAAAAAGAAATGAAATCACATTTTAGTCCTGAGTTGGTTGAAGGGATTAAAGATGCTCTCGATAAAAACGAACAGGTTATTCTTTTTCAGAACAGGAGAGGGTTTGCTCCTTATCTCGAATGTGAAAGCTGTGGATGGATTCCCAATTGCCCCAATTGCGATGTCAGCCTTACATACCATCAACACACGAAAGAATTGGTTTGCCATTATTGCGGGTTTTCCGTACGAACATATAAAGCCTGCAAGGCTTGCGGAAATACCGAACTTATTACTCGTGGATTTGGCACTGAAAAAATCGAAGACGATATCCGGATTCTTTTTCCCGAAGCAAAAGTAATTCGAATGGATTTAGATTCAACACGCTCGAAATATGCATACGAAAAAATTATTTCGGGTTTTGAGTCAGGCGAAATAGATATTCTCATTGGCACACAAATGGTTTCGAAAGGACTCGATTTTGATAATGTATGCCTTGTCGGGATTATGAATGCCGACAATATGTTAAATTATCCCGACTTCAGATCGTTTGAGCGAAGTTATCAGCTTATGGCCCAGGTAAGCGGACGTGCCGGAAGAAAAAATAAGCAGGGAAATGTTATTTTACAAACCTACAATCCACAACACCCGGTATTGCAATTTGTATTAAACAACGATTACCAGGGGATGTATAAATCGGAGCTTGTTGAACGTAAGAATTTTAATTATCCTCCATTTGTTCGGCTGATTACCATCAGCATAAAACATAAAAACATTGAAATATCAAATAAAGCATCGTTTTTACTTGCTGAAAACCTGAAAAAAGTTTTCGGGAAACGGGTATTGGGGCCCGAGGCTCCAATAGTTGGCAGAATTCAAAATTTATACATTAAAAATATTTTACTTAAAGTTGAGAAGCAAAGTTCATTTCAACGGGCAAAAGAAAGGCTAAATGCCGAGATAGAGAATTTACTTGGAACCGAAAATTTCAAGTCTGTTCAAATAATTATTGATGTTGATCCGGTTTAAAAACGGGTTGACAGTATGTTTTTATTACTGATTTCAAAGCACTCTTCTGTAGGGTTGTGCATTAGCAAATGCTGAAACCTGCACTATGCCGGTAATAAAATATACCAACTGTTATGTTTTCGGGCTTTATTTCTTTTTTTTGTCTTCGACTTTTGCGGAGTTAAGCCGAACCAATTTTTCCCAGTCTATTTCTCCGTTGTCTTTGCAAAATTCATTAGAGAATTCTTTAGTAAATTTGTTTATCATTTGAGAATACGACTTTACAAAAGTATCGTTTTTCTCTTTTGCTTTATGTCCAAGAGGGTCAATAATTTCAGTATATAAATTTTCATTTCCTGAAATGAATTCCCAGAAATTTTGTCCGCAATATTTGAAATAATCGCCTTTGTCTGGTTGGTTGTCTCGTCCATAACAACAGCCATTCACGGCAATAATATTAAGTTTTGAATTACTTGTTCTTAAAGTCTTTTTTGCTGTTTTAAAATCAGAAACCATTTTTGCAATTTGTGAACTATTTCCCCAATTAGGACCTGATTTGATATTCACGATGTATCTGCTTTCATCTTTGTCAAACTCCAGGTCTATTCCAATTATTCCGGATTTTTTACCTCCATAAACCTTTTCATTTATGTAAATTGCTAATCCTTCAAGCCAATCTCCAAAAATTCCTTCTTCGCTTGAAGATACATGTGCATCAACAATCCCGCGTACAATTTTCTCCGCGGTCAAAACGTATTTTGCCTTGAATAAATAGGGGTTTTTTCTTTTAAGAACTTGTGATAACCTAAGACTGTCAAGACTTTGAATACGTTTTTCGTGAAATGTGCCAATATTTTTTTCAACGTACTGAGATACGTCTTTCAGGTTTAGTTTTTTCATATTTTGTTTTTGATTCTAATAAGCAAAGTTCTACTGGGCTGAGTTGCTTTCTAACCATTTCATAATACTCGGGAACTATGTCTATTCCAATAGAGTTACGTTTCATTCTATTTGCAACACTCAATGTGGTTCCTGAACCCATGAAAGGATCTAAAACTGTATCATTTTCTTTTGTAAAAAGCTTGATAAACCATTCTGGGAGTTCTTCAGGAAATGCTGCACTATGATTCTTATTGTTACATTCCGTTGCCAAATGAAGTACATTAGTCGGATATGCTTTATCTCTGTCTAGCCAATTTGAAATGTTTTTTCCAAATCCGCTACCTACTTTTGAGTTGTCTCGTATTTTATCGGTTTCTGAAAGATTTTTCAATCTGTTTTTAGCCCAATCCCCCATTGGAACCATTACCTCTTCCTGATACATATTGAATTTCTTGTCTTTGTTAAATTGAAGAAGTCTTTCCCACGAATCACGAAAACGATTTGGCCATTTTCCCGGATATGAATTTTTTTTATGCCAGATAAATTCTTCTGTCCAAAACCAACCCTGTTTACGCATTGCCAAAATTAATTCCATTACATAAGTGCTGCGTTCTCCATCAACAACCTTTTCCTTTATATTTAAAATAAATGTTCCCGTTGGTTTCAAAACTCGCAGCAATTGTTTCGAAATAGGTAAAAACCAATCAACATATTTATCAGGATGAATTCCCCCGTATGTACTCTTTCTTTGGTCTGCATAGGGAGGGGAAGTTACAATCAAGTCAACTGAATTGTCGGAAAGCAACTTTAATTTTTCTTTACTGTCTCCTAAATATATGTCTGTCAATATTTCCATTTAAAATTCTTTATCTCACAAATTTACTAATTTTTATTGGTTCGGTTTCATCCTGTTGATAAGTTATCTTTCTCTCGTATGATGTATTTTAACCTGATAAACAGATGAGATGTAATTATTTTCTTTGATTTAAGCTTTCTTAATTTCATCATTTATAACGGATGTAATTATTTCCATGAGCTCTTCTTTTTTAAAGGGTTTGGAAATAATTGAATCGAAGGTGGTTTCCTGTGATATGTCCTGTGGTTTAAAGTTTGCGGTAACTGCAATTACCGGTAGATTGTTTTTAAATGATTTAATAATTTTGCATGCTTCGTAACCATTCATTACGGGCATTTTAATATCCATAAGAACAAGCTTAATATCCGGATTCGATTTGCATAAATTTACAGCTTCTTCTCCGTTCGATGCCCATAGTGTTTTTATGCCTGAGTTATTAATTATTTCGTTTAAAAGGATGTAGTTGTGTTTTTCGTCTTCTGCAATCAGAATTGTAAAATCAGCAGGGGGAAATATATTCTGAATATCAGTGGGTTTAGATTTTTGTTGGGTATTGGGTAAAGTAAAATAAAAGGTTGTTCCTCCGGCCTTGCCGGCAGCCGGGTTTTCAGGTTCAGACTCGAACTGTATTTTACCACCAAGTAAATCAATAAAAGATTTTGAAATAGATAAACCAATACCCAGGCCCCCGAAATATCGTGTCATGGATTTATTTTCCTGGTTAAAAAATTTGAAAATCTTATTTGCACTCTCGGGTTTTATTCCTATTCCTGTATCCATAACATAAAACAGGACAGATTCCTGCTGATTATAAAAACCAACTTCAACAAAACCACTTTTAGTGAATTTTATTGCATTATTTACCAGGTACGACAATATCTGTTTAAATTTATCTTCATCAGAACTTATCCTGGTTTTTTGTTCACTTTCAGGGTAGTTGGTTATAATTTGTATTCCTTTTTCATCTGCCGAAGAATTATAAAATGCTACAACTTTAGAAATTGCTGATTCAACATCAAATTCCCTGATAATTTTTTCAATTTTCATGGATTGAATTTTTGATAATTCGAGAACGTTCGATATTATTGATAAGAGCTGATTACTCGAGTTATGGATAATACTTTTATATACTTTTTTTTGTTCATCCGTGACATTATTCTCTGTAAGTAATTCAGTAAATCCTATAATCCCATTCAACGGAGTTCTTATTTCATGAGAAATATTATTTAAGAACGCGGTTTTTAAGCGATTACTTTCTTCGGCTTCGAATTTTGCAGCAAGAATTGTTTTCTCATACCTTTTTCTTTCAAAAATATTATACACGAGGTAAAAAAGGAGAGAAAATCCTATAACTAAGGTAATAATGGCGATTATAAACAGTTGTTTTGAGCTAGTGGTCGTTTTTTCAATTGGAATTTCAACCATCATACTCCAGGGCATGCTGCCTTTACTAATAACAATAGGATAGAAAAGCCGGAATACTTTTTCCCCGGTAAATTCCGATTTGGTTTCAAGAGTAAGCTCTGTCCCGTTTTTTATTGAATTACAACATAGTGTATCGCTTGATCTTAGCAGGTTAAAAATATTCTTGTTTACAAGCGACGAGTCAATATGAGTTACTATTGTTCCATTATTTGAAATTAAAGAGAGATAACCTGTTTCATAAGGCCTTACTTTGCTTAGTTCTTTCTGAAGGTTTACAAGATCAATATCAATTCCCAATGCTCCCCAAAACTTGTCATTAACAATTACCGGGACACTGATTGTAGTTCCAAAAAATAACTGATCATGGCCGATATAATAGAATTCATATGGTTCAATAATTACTTCATCTTTTAACTCCTTGGGGGATAGATAATATGGCTCCATGTATTCAGCCGAAGTCATTACTTCAGTATAAATCTTATTATTGTATCTAAAATACCCGATTCCTGATGCATCTTGATTATTGTAGAGAGAATCATTTATGTACATGTTATCCTTGCAATCAAATGCATTTGGTTCCCAAAGTGTCCATACCCCTAAAAAATTGGGATTGTTAACAATAGCTGATTTTAGCATATCATTAATTTCTTTTTTTGAACCTTTAAGTTTGTGAAGTAACTGGGTTCTTTGTTCAAGCGATCTCGCAATTATTATTGCTGATGATAGATATGATTGTGTTTCGAATGCTGCTTTTCGGGATATTTCAACAGCCAATTTTTTTGCATCATTAAAATCTTCTTTTCGATGATTTATACCCAGGAATAAAAAAAGGAAAATAAACACAAATGCTGTAATTATAGTTACAGAAATTGAAACAGTTAAATCTGTGTTCTCCTTCTTTATACACATATAAGTATCTAATTAACAGGCAGTTTATTGTAATAAGTGTCTGGCTTATACCAAATGTAGGTTATTTTTATTAATATTATAAAAAATTATATGCAGAAATTTATTTTAATTTGATGAATTTAATAATCATCGTTGTTAACTTTATCCAATTAAACAGATTTTTAATTTATTTCAGATCATAAACTCAAGTGCATCATGGAAACAACTACAAAACAATTTGTATTTTTAATAATAATCTCTGTCTTTTTTACAAATTGCAATATGCAAACTACTTTGGAACAAGAAAAAGAAAAGATATTACAAACCGATATTGATTTTTCAAACCGCTCGGTAGAGGTTGGCAATCACAGGGCTTTTTTAGAATATGCTTCACCCGATGTTGTTTTATTAAAACCCAATTCATATCCTATTGTGGGTAAAGAAGCTATGAAACAATTATATTCGGAGTTGTCAGATACCAGTTATCGGTTAACCTGGAAACCGAGTTATGCAAAAGTTTCTAAATCGGCAGACTTGGGATATACATTTGGAATTTTTCTTTTAGAAATTACCCGGGGAGAACAAAAAGGACAATCGCTGCAAGGAACTTACTGTACAATTTGGGAAAAAAATGCTAAAGGGGAATGGCGGTTTGTACTTGATACAGGAAACAGTGGCTTAGATGAAAAGGAAAGCAAATAAGAAAAATCGATTTCTAATATTTTATGTATTTCGTGTCGATTTCATATCTTTGCACATTCATATAAATTATAATGACAGAGAAAATAAATTTTAATACTGTTTTTGAATCTTTTAACCAATTCAATATATTAATTATTGGCGATGTAATGATCGACTCGTACATGTGGGGTAAGGTAAACCGTATTTCTCCCGAAGCTCCTGTTCCAATAATTATGAGTACAAAACAGGAAAATCGTTTAGGCGGTGCTGCTAATGTGGCATTAAATGTTCAGGCTCTCGGTGCAAATCCTATTCTCTGTGCTGTTATCGGGAAAGATTCAAAAGCAAAATCCTTTTATAATCTTTTAAAAGAGAATAAATTATCAGGCGAGGGAATCCTGGAAGACGAAAGTAGAAAAACAACTGTAAAAACAAGGATTATTTCTAATAACCAGCATTTATTACGAGTTGATGAAGAAGTGGATCACGAGCTCGATAAAAAAATTGAAAAAACCTTTATTCAGCATATTTTATCAATAATGTCGAAAAAACAGGTAAATGCAATCATATTTGAAGATTACGATAAAGGGTGCATTACACCTCTTGTTATTAAGGAAATTGTTGAATTTGCAAATAAGAAGAATATTCCAACTTTGGTGGATCCCAAAAAGAGAAATTTCTCTGAATACAAGAATGTTACACTTTTCAAACCCAATTTCAAGGAGTTGGTCGAAGGTTCCAAAATTGACATTAAAAAGGGAGATTTTGACGGAGTATTTAAGGCATCGGAGAAATTACATGATGAATTATCAGTAAAATATCTTTTAGTAACATTGTCGGAGTTAGGAGTTTTTATTAGTTATAACAAATCCTACAAAACAATACCTGCCGAGGTAAGAGATATTGCAGATGTTTCGGGGGCCGGAGATACTATAATAAGTATCGCGAGTGTTTGTCTTGCATCGGGTTTAAATGCCGAACTTATTGCCGGGATATCAAACCTGGCAGGCGGATTGGTATGCGAAAAGGTTGGCGTGGTACCAATCGATAAAACGCAACTTTTAAAAGAAACCATTGAGAAATTTTCATGATTCTTCAGTCAAAAAAACAGGATGAACTATAAAACATTTTTTTAAATAAAAAATAGTACTGGCTTATAGAGAATTGATATAAAAAACAAAAAGAATTGTTAATAATTTGTTAATAACTCCAATAAAAATGTTTACAATTCTTATTCAACACAAATATAAAAAGCGTTTAAAATTGTATTTTTGAAATCCTGTAAAATCAAAATTTATTAAATATAAACATAGTATTTACAACGAAATAAGATATGGGAAAAGTTATTGCATTAGCAAATCAAAAGGGTGGAGTAGGAAAAACCACTACAGCAATAAATTTAGCAGCGAGTTTAGCTGTTCTCGAGAAAAAAGTTATTATTGTTGACGCCGATCCTCAGGCTAATGCCACATCAGGAACGGGTTTTGATATCAGGGCCATTAAAACGAGTATTTATGAATGTTTGGTTGATGATCTCGATCCTAAAAGCATTATTTTAAACAGCGATATTGAAGGATTGGATCTTATACCTTCTCATATTGATTTAGTTGGTGCAGAAATAGAAATGCTTAATCAGCCTAACCGGGAATATATTTTAAAGCGTGTAATTGAGAAATTTAAAGACGATTATGATTTTATTTTAATCGATTGTTCTCCATCTTTAGGATTAATAACTGTTAATGCACTAACTGCTGCTGATTCTGTAATAATCCCGGTACAATGCGAATACTTTGCTCTTGAAGGATTAGGGAAATTGCTTAATACAATAAAAATTATTCAAACACGACTTAACAAAGAACTCGAAATCGAGGGATTTCTTTTAACCATGTACGATCCACGATTACGATTATCAAACCAGGTTGTGGATGAAGTAAAAAAACATTTCCAGGATATGGTTTTTGAAACCATTGTTCAACGCAACATAAAATTGAGCGAATCACCTAGCTACGGGAAACCTGTTGTTTTATACGATGCAGCTTCTAAAGGTTCTGTAAATTACTTGAACCTTGCACGCGAAGTACTTCAAAAAAACGACAAGACAAAGATCGCGAACGCGGCTAAAATAATTGAATAAACAAAGTTTAACCAGAATTAATTGAATATATAATGGCACAACGAAATGCATTAGGAAGAGGATTGGGAGCATTGATTGACGATGCAGGTCATGAACACACAGTAAATGCCGACTCTGTTAATGAAATAGAGATTAACCGTATAGAAGTAAACCCGTTTCAGCCTCGAACAAAATTCGACGAAGAATCTTTAAATGATCTCGCGAAATCTATTCGTGAATTAGGAATTATTCAGCCTATTACCGTTAGAAAAATTGACGATAAAAAATTCCAATTAATAACAGGTGAACGTCGTTACAGGGCTGCCCAGATCGCGGGACTTAACAAAATTCCGGCATACGTTCGTTTTGCCAACGATCAGGAAATGCTGGAGATGGCTCTTGTTGAAAATATCCAGCGCGAAGACCTCGATGCCATTGAAATAGCAATAAGCTACCAGCGTTTAATTGAAGAATGTAAACTTACCCAGGAAAGCATGAGCGACAGGGTTGGTAAAAAAAGATCAACCATTTCAAATTACCTGAGATTATTAAAATTGCCTGCTGAAATTCAACTGGGTATTCGCGATAAGCAAATATCTATGGGGCATGCAAGAGCTCTTGTAAATATTGAAAATACAAAAACACAGCTAAATACATATTATAAAATTATCGATGACGATTTATCTGTTCGCAAAACTGAAGATATAATTCGCGATATTAATACCCCAAAACCAGATGAACAGAAAGAAAAAGTACGACTTCCCGAAGAATACGAACAGTTAAAAAAACACCTTTCTGATCATTTTAACACGAAAATTGACTTTAAACGAAATAATAAGGGAAGCGGCAAAATCGTTATTCCATTTAAATCAGATGAAGATTTAGAAAGATTAATGGGAATTATTGATAAAATGAAATAATTTTGCCCCTGGTTATTTTAAAATTCAAAACAATTGTCTGATAATAAATTCAAAATCATATTTATTAAATATTGTTTAACCCTCATTCTGATGTGCTTATTCAATAATGCATTCAGTCAGGATGATGTTGTTTTAACCGGGCAAGCACGACAAGATATTAATCAGCCCCAGGTTCATTCGCCTCATAAAGCAACAATGTACTCGGCTCTTATTCCGGGGCTCGGTCAGGTTTACAATAAAAAATACTGGAAATTACCCGTGATTTATGGATTAACCGGAATATTTATTTATTCTTTCGATTACAATAACACTCAATACAATAAGTTTAAGAATGCTTATGCCGATTTCCAGTCAGGTAAAATTACAAGCTTCGAAGGATACACCGATAAAGCGATAATTCTGAAAATTAAAGACAATTACAGCCGGAACAGGGATTTAAATGTTATAAGCCTTGCAGCTATTTATTTACTAAATGTTGTGGATGCTGCCGTTGATGCACATTTATTTTATTATGATATTAGCGAAGATCTCTCGTTGGATGTTCAACCTGCAATGCAATTTTCAGTCGATAAACAGAGTACTTATGGTTTTGCTCTTAGCATTAGTTTCTAGACAGTTGATTCCACACGGGCTCATTAAATAAACTTTTTAACAAATAATAACAAAAAAAATTTCTTTTTTTAATCGAATTGCTTTTATTTCGGGCATTATTTAAATTTACATTAAAAAATTAACCATGTTAAAAACAAAGGTCATCATATTTTCACTATTATCATGTTTTATATCTCAATCAATTTATAGTTCAGATGCTGAAAAAGATTCGCTAAAACTGGGAGTCGAGTATTTTTCAAATTTTGAAGATAATCTTGATAGCTTGCTCAATCTCTGGTATGTAAAAAACTCGGTTAAAACAAACTACAATACTTCAAACGATAATATTTATTCTGATATACCGGAATTTCCGGATTCGGTATATATTGAACGTTTAAAAAATATCCCTTCAATTATTAATCTTCCATACAACAGTATTGTTCGAAATTATATTCATGTATATACAAAAAAACGAAGAGAGAACGTTCAGGCAATGATTGGCCTTTCCGACTATTATTTTCCCATTATTGAAGAGATTTTCGAGGGATACGGGATACCTACAGAACTTAAATATATGGCAATTATTGAGTCAGCATTAAATCCAAATGCTGTTTCAAGGGTGGGAGCAACAGGAATGTGGCAGTTTATGTACGGAACAGCCAGAATGTATAATTTAACAATAAACTCTTACGTTGATGAACGCCGCGATCCGGTAAAATCTGCTCATGCTGCTGCAAAATTTATGCAGGATCTCTATTCAATATTTAACGACTGGACATTGGTTATTGCCGCGTATAATTGTGGGCCGGGAAATGTAAATAAAGCCATCCGGCGAACAGGCGGGAAAAGGGATTTTTGGGAATTGTACTATTACCTGCCTCGCGAAACCAGGGGATATGTACCTGCATATATTGCAGCTGCTTATACAATGAATTATTATCAGGAACATTATATCTCACCTGTTATTCCTGAAATATCAATGGCTACTGATACCATCATTATTTATGATAATTTGCATTTAAAACAGGTGTCAGAAGTTTTAGGAATACCTTATCAACTCATACGCGATTTAAATCCTCAATACAAGATAGATATTATTCCTGCAAAAGGAACTAAATACCCGATTACAATACCTATGGATTATACTGGTAAGTTTATTTCGAATCAGGATTCAATTTTCAGGTATAAAGATTCACTGTTTTTTACTGCAGATAATACAATAAAAAGCCCTCAAAAGTCATATTATATTCCACAGGCACCAACAGGGCGTGAAAAATTGGTTTATACTGTAAAATCAGGTGATAACCTTGGCTTTATTGCTGAATGGTATAATGTAGGATTGTCTGATTTACGATACTGGAATAATATTCGGGGAAATACCATACGTGTTGGGCAAAATATCGCTGTTTATGTGAAAAAAGATAATGTAAGCAAGTATTCGAACATCAACTCATTGTCTTTTGAAGAAAAACAACGCAGAATTGGTAAATCAACCGTTCTGCCCGACGAAGTTGAAGTAAGCCCTGCTACAGGAAACGTTGTATATTATAAAGTTCGTTCAGGCGATACGCTTTGGGATATTGCCAAAAAATACCCAGGTGTTACCGAAAAAGAAATAATGAAATTAAATAATTTATCCAGCGGAAGATCATTAAAAGCAGGGCAAACTATTAAGATTATGCCTAAAAGCTAATTCGGAATAGAACTCTCGAGATGTATTATTTACTCGAAAAAGTTCTTCATTTTTTCAAAAAAACTTTTATCCGATTCATCAGGCTGAGGGACAAAATTAGTTGACTTTCCAAGTTGCTCAACTGTTTTTTGTTCTTCTTTCGACAGGGTTTTAGGAACCCAAACATTTATATTAACCAATAAATCTCCTTTGCCATAACCATTAACTTCGGGGAGACCTTTTCCCCTGAGACGTAGAATTTTACCGGGTTGAGTTCCGGCATCGATTTTAATTTTAACTTTACCGTCAACAGTTGGAATTTCTACAGGGGCACCAAGTGCTGCTTCGGCAAAATTCAGGTACAATCCATATATAAGATCATTTCCGTCACGAATTAAATCGGGGTGTTTTTCTTCCTGAATTAACACGATTAAATCACCATTGACACCACCACGGCGAGCAGCATTTCCTTTTCCGCTAACTGAGAGTTGCATTCCTTCTGCTACTCCTGCAGGGATATCGAGCGAAGTAACTTCCGTATCTTTAACTATTCCTTCGCCATGACAACTTGTGCACTTATTGGTTATTATTTTCCCTTCGCCACCACATGCATGACAAACAGAAGCTGTTTGCATTTGCCCGAGAAAAGTACTGGTAACCCGTATTACCTGCCCGGTGCCATTGCAAGTTGAACATGTACTGTAAGCAGACGAATTTGCAGCACCGGTTCCACTACATGGTTTGCAGGCTACATATTTATTTACTTTTATTTTTTTAGTAACACCGTGAGCAATTTCTTTTAAATCCAAAGATACTTTAACTCTCAGGTTTGATCCTTTATTAACTCTTTGAGATCGCTGCCTTGAACTGCCGAACCCGCCAAATCCACTGAACCCGCCAAAACTTCCTCCAAAAGCACTCCCGAAAATGTCGCCAAAGTTTTCGAAAATATCTTCCATACTCATACCACCGCCACTAAATCCATTACCTGAAGCTCCACCTACTCCTGCATGTCCATAACGATCGTAACGGGCTTTTTTATCCGGGTTACTTAAAACTTCATAAGCTTCTGCCGCTTCCTTAAACTTCGACTCAGCACTTTTATCGCCCGGATTTTTATCGGGATGAAACTTTAAGGCTTGTTGCCTGTAAGCTTTTTTTATTTCTTCAGCGGTAGCATTTTTCGATACTTCCAATATTTCGTAATAATCTCTTTTCGACATTTTTTTTCGTATTATCGCTCTTGCATTTTTTTATTCACCAACCACAACTTTCGAAAAGCGAATAACCTTTTCGTTTAAATAATATCCTTTTTCAACAACATCAACAACTTTGCCTTTAAGTTCTTCAGCCGGGGCAGGTATTTTTGTTATGGCTTCATGTTCATCGGTATTAAAATCCTTTTCTTTAGCCGAAATTTCTTTAATACCTCGTTGTTTTAAAAATTCGGAAAACTTTGTATAGATAAGATTTATTCCTTCTTTTACTGCATTGATATCTTTTGCCTGATCAATATGTCCCAGGGCTCGTTCAAAATCATCGACAACAGGTAAAATATTTACGAGGATATCTTCTCCGGCCGATTTAATGAGTTCAGTTTTTTCTTTTAATGTTCGTTTCCTGTAATTGTCATATTCAGCTGCAAGACGTAAATATTTATCGTTTAATTCGTCTAATTTCTCTTTATCAGATTTCTCTTTTTTTACTTCTTCTATTTTTTCATCAACAGTTGTCTCAGTTTGATTAGTGCTTGTGGATTCCTGTTCTGATTTGGTTTCAATATTTTCTTGCTGAGGTGTTTTTACATGTTTCTTTTCCTCTTTTTTCTCTTTCGTACTTTTTGTCATCTCAGTAAAATTTGAATAATTATTTGTAAGATTTTAATTAGTTCGGTATAATCAAAATATTTGCCAAAAAGGTTAATCGGTCATATTGGCATCTTGAATGATAAATAATTTGTTTTTTATGTCAAAAACGAAGTTAGTTAACGCGTTGAATATCTGCACCGAGGTTTTTAAGCCTGATGTCAATGTTTTGATATCCCCTGTCAATCTGGTCGATATTATGAATTGTGCTTGTACCGTTAGCTGATAAAGCAGCAATAAGTAAAGCAACACCGGCACGAATATCGGGAGATGTCATTTTTGTTGCCCGTAATTGTATCTGGTTATCAAGCCCGATAACTGTTGCACGATGAGGATCGCAAAGAATAATTTGTGCACCCATATCGATGAGTTTATCAACAAAAAATAAGCGACTTTCGAACATTTTTTGATGTATAAGAACGCTGCCTTTTGCCTGTGTTGCAACAACTAACATGATACTAAGTAAATCGGGTGTTAATCCTGGCCAGGGTGCATCAGCAATGGTCATTATTGATCCATCTATAAATGTTTCTATTTCGAAGTGTTTGTTTTCGGGAATATATATATCATCGCCTATTTTCTCAAACTGAATACCAAGTCGTTGGAACGAATATGGAATAATGCCAAGATTTTCGTACGAAACATTTTTAATTGTAATCTCAGAACCGGTCAGTGCTGCTAAGCCAATAAAACTGCCAACTTCAATCATGTCGGGTAAGATACGATGCTCGCAACCACCCAGTTCGGTTACCCCGTCAATAGTTAACAAATTAGAACCAATACCTGAAATTTTTGCACCCATGCTAACAAGCATCTTGCATAATTGCTGAATATAAGGCTCACATGCTGCATTGTAAATGGTTGTTTTGCCTTTAGCCAAGACAGCAGCCATAATTATATTTGCTGTTCCGGTAACAGATGCTTCTTCAAGCAACATGGATGTTCCTACCAGGTTCTTTCCTTTTACCTTGTATGAGTTTTCTTTATGGCTAAATTCGAACTTTGCACCTAGTTTTTCAAAACCAACGAAATGAATGTCAACTCTTCTTCTGCCAATTTTATCGCCTCCGGGTTTTGGGATGTATCCTTTACCAAAGCGGGCTAATAATGGGCCAATCATCATTATTGATCCTCGAAGTGCAGTTGATTTGTTCCTGTACTCTTCTGTTTTAAAATAATCGTAATTAATATCCTTTGCTATAAAAGAATAACTTGAGTCATTTAATTTTTTCACCTGAACACCTGTTGATGCAAGTAAATCTATAAGTTTAACTACATCAATGATATTTGGTATGTTGTGAATAATAACTTCTTCGGGAGTTAGAAGTGTAGCGCAAATAATTTGTAATGCTTCATTTTTTGCACCCTGGGGGTAAATATCGCCTTTAAGTTTTTTCCCCCCGTTTATAATAAATGAACTCATATACGAACGATTGTATGATTATTTTTTTCGTGGTACCGGGGTACGACGATGTTTATTTTTTGCCAGTATATCTTTGGTTTCGGCTAACCGGGTTTCATTAATATTCAATTGAATTTTACCATCGGATATTACATTCAAATCACTAAAAATCTGTTCATCAGAAACGGCCTCTTTATTCCATGTCAGGTAGCTTTTTTTCATGTGGTTGGCGAGCATCTGGATTAAAACTTCTTTCTTTTCAGGATCTTCCATTTTTACAGCTTCATCGATTAGTTTTTCAATAGTTTTGCCGTAATGTTTAAATTTTATTTTTTGAGTATTGTAAGGTACAATTTCGGGTTTTTCTTTTAGTTTTTCAATCGATGGGTTCTCGTAAGGGGAGTCTATATCAAGTTTAAAATCAGATATAATCGCGAGGTGATCCCATAATTTGTGTTTAAAATCTGCAATATCACGTAAATGAGGGTTCATATTTCCCATAATTGCAATAATTGCCTGCGCCATCTTGTTTCGCTTATCCCTGTCGTTTTCTGCAATCGTGAGTTCAATCATCTTTTGTATGTTCCTGCCATATTCAGGCAAAACAAGCTTTTCCCTACTGGTATTGTATTCCATAATTTTTATTGATTTTTGCAAAAATAACTCTTTTTGATTTAGCAATCAAAGAATTATAATTTTATTATTTTTTAACTATTTGTAGTTTGGCAAATTTTAGTAAAAGCTGTTTCTCGCCAACTACTTCGAAATATACAGTTGCTTTTGAGTTTGGTGCAACACCTTCAATTTGTAAAACTTCACCTAACCCAAATTTACTATGCCGAACAACCATTCCTTCTGCAATTAAACCAGGATCATCGGGTATTATTTCTGATTCCTGATTGGTATGATTATTTTGATTCGAACTGATCTTTACAAGTCTCTTATTTACTGATTGGAGATTTCCATTTATACCCGGCTTATCATTTTTTATGAATTTTGGCTTCGATGAAAATCCAGGTAAATCATTTTTAGTTATCAGGGGGAAAGGTGTTTCCAAAAAAGAATCGGGTAATTCGAGAAATTGTTCATCAATCTCTTTAATAAAACGGCTTGGCCTGCATGATGAGGGAACTCCCCACTTATAGCGTTCTTTTGCAAAACTGATAACAGCCGTTTCTTCGGCACGTGTTAATGCCACGTAACATAACCGTCTTTCTTCCTCGAGTTCTTTTTGTGTGCCTGATGACATGCTTGATGGAAAAAGATCTTCTTCGAGTCCGACTAAAAAAACATGCTTAAATTCTAATCCTTTGGCTGAATGTATCGTCATTATGGTTACTTTATTAAAATCATCATCTTTTTCATTATCCTGATTAGTTAATAAAGCAACATTTTCCATGTATTTATCGAGCGTGGGAAGTAAGTCGGTATCGTTTTGCTCATCAACAAATTCCTTTATCCCGTTTAATAACTCTTCAAGGTTTTCGAGCCGGGTTTGCTCTTCGTGCGACTCGGGATTTTTAAATTCATCAATTATTCCTGATTCTTTAGCAATAAGTATTGCTGCATCGTAAGCATCATTCTGTTTTATTCCTTCGCTGAATTTCTCAATTAATTCTTTAAATGAGTTCAGCTTACTTTGTGTGCCGCTATTTAGCCCGAGCCCGTTTTTTTGAATTTGAGTAAGAATATCCCAGGTTGTAAGGTTTTCGTTTTTTGCTGTTTCTTCAATTCGCTCGAGAGTTGTTTGTCCAATGCCTCGCGCGGGGTAATTAATAACGCGTGTTAATGCTTCTTCGTCGTTATGATTTATAGAAAGCCTGAAATAAGCTAAAATATCTTTTATTTCTTTTCGTTGATAAAACGAAATACTTCCATAAACTTTATAGGGAATATTAAATCGCCTGAATGCTTCTTCAAAACTTCTCGATTGCGCATTGGTACGGTATAAAATTGCAAAATCCTTGTTGTCGTAGTTTTTCTCTTCAATTACATCCTGAATTATTCGTGCAATTTTGTAAGCTTCGTCTTTATCGGTTTCGGCTTCAACAACTTTAATTTTTTCACCAACAGAATTTGCAGAAAATACTTTTTTGGGTATTTGTTCTTTATTTTTTTTGATTAAACTATTCGCTGCATTTACAATGGTTTGAGTTGATCTGTAGTTTTGTTCAAGTTTAAATAATTTGTATCCGGGGTAGTCATTCTTAAAATTGAGGATGTTCTCAATTTTTGCCCCCCTGAATGAATAGATACTTTGAGCATCATCACCAACAACGCAAATGTTTTTATTTTTCGAGCTTAACTTATTTACAATTAAATATTGGGCAAAGTTGGTGTCCTGATACTCATCAACCAATATGTATTTAAACATGTTTTGGTACTTTTCAAGTACTTCAGGGAAGTCGCGAAAAAGAATATTCGTGTTTAGCAACAAATCATCAAAATCCATTGCATCAGCTTTCTTGCACCTGTTAGAATATATGGTGTAGATATCTGTTATTCTCGAACGATTGTTTTTTTGATCCTGAATAATAATTTGATTATTGCTGCTATATGCTTTAGCGGTTATTAAATTGTTTTTTGCACTCGATATTCGGCCATATACCTCGTTTGATTTATATATTTTATCATCCAAATTTAATTCCTTAATGATTTTTTTGATTAAACTTTTTGTGTCAATTGGGTCATAAATTGTATAATTTGAAGAATATCCCAGTTTACCTGATTCATTTCGAAGTATTCGTGCAAATATGGAGTGGAAAGTGCCCATCCATAAGAACCGGGCGACATCATTTCCTGCCATTTTTGCAATTCGCGACTTCATTTCAGCTGCCGCTTTGTTGGTAAAGGTTAGTGCTAATATTTGGCGGGCAGGTATTTCCTTTGCCAAAAGATATGCAATCCGGTATGTTAATACCCTTGTTTTACCGGATCCCGCCCCGGCTATTACTAACGATGCTCCACTATAGTTTACAACAGCTTCTCGTTGTGCTTCGTTTAGTTCGTTTAAAAATTCGTACACTTTATATCTGGTTAAAAATAAGTGGTAAAAATAAACCCATTAATCTGCCAATACAAACCTTGTTCAAAGTATTTATACACAAAATATTTTCTTCTTAAATGCAATGCATTAAACAAAAAATTTACATACAAATATAAAAGCACATACAATTTTATTGATTGATATTTGTTATTATTGTAGTTTTCTTTGAAAGATATCAACATAGTTTATGAAAAAGATTCAACATATAATTCTTCTTATTGGCTATTTTATTCCATTAAGCGGATTTGCACAAATAAGTTCGAATGCTGATTTTATTGAGAAAACAGAATATTCAGATTTTGATTCAATTCATGTTTTTTGTACATCGGATTTAAACGGGGGTAGTTTAATTGCTGCTGATTCATCGGGAATAGGTCATTATTCTTTTGAATGGTTTAAATATGATGAAGGAACAAATAGTTTTAATATTCCTTTAACCGATTTTTCAATCAATACAGATTCAACTATTTCAACAATTTCAAATTTAAGTTCGGGAGGTTATAAAGTTGTTTTAACAGCAGATACGGTTCAGGAATATATTGCGTGGATATATAATAATACAAACCTTTCCATCGATGTACGGATTATTGATCCATTGGATTGTGAACTACTTGAATTAAATGGAACTCCAAATTTTGTAACCGGGTTTACATACTTCAATCCAGATGGTGGAGCAGGGTATGATTTTGAAAATAGCAAAGGAGAATACAAGTGGGAGTTTACTTCCGATGGAGAAGTTAATATTCCCGAATATAATTATTCTTATACCAGTACAGTTGATTTACCATTAGAAGATACAAAATGTAAATTAGTTCTTATTGATCGTTTTGGCTGCGAGACTTCAGATTCGGTTAATTATACTGCAATAGCCACAAAGGCAGATTTGAAAATGACTGTTCTCGATCGTGACGGGAACGAAGTTTCTTCCGGAGATACTTCAGTTACAGGTGAAGCTCCCCTGATTGTTAAATTTACCAACGAATCGAAAAGGGGGTACGAATTTGTTTGGTTCTTTGGTGATACACTTGTTAAAGATGATGACGATTATATTACTACAACCGATTTTAATTTACAACCTGAACATACCTATTATTATACAGAAAAAGAGTTGGGGAAAAAATATACTGCAAAGCTTGTAAGTGAGAGCGAATATGGCTGTATGGATTCTATACCTGTGTATATAAATATTGATCCTTCAAAATTTGAATTTCCTAATGTTTTTTCTCCTAATGGTGATACGAATAATGACATATTTATTATTGATCCCGAGAATTTTAAATCGATACGTTCATTTA
Source organism: Bacteroidetes bacterium GWB2_32_14 (assembly GCA_001768235.1). Classification (GTDB taxonomy): domain Bacteria; phylum Bacteroidota; class Bacteroidia; order Bacteroidales; family UBA12077; genus UBA12077. Next base: position 35,971 of record MENK01000011.1, on the reverse strand, counting down.
AAATAACAATTTTTAACCGCTCGGGACAGTTAATGCACGAATACGAAGGTGATATTCACGACTGGAAAGGCTGGGACGGAACAGTTAGAGGAAAAGGTAAAGCCAGTGAAGGAACTTATTTTTTTGTATTAGAAGTTACCGGATGGGATGATGTTAAATACAATAATAATACTTTAGGTAAGGAATCCAGCTTTGGATTTATTGGTTTGTACAGGTAAATAACTGAAAATAATATAAAGAAAGCAGGGTTAAAATTTGATTAACCCTGCTTTCTTTTATAGTTAAATTAGTTTTTGAATACTAATCTTCTTCTTCTTCTTCTTCAAATGCTTTAATCAGTTTTTCCTGAACATCGGATGGAACCTGATCGTACTTCGAAAATTTCATGGTGTATGTAGCTCTGCCACCACTAATTGAACTTAAAGCTGTTGAATATTTATTCATCTCAGCTAAAGGTACTTTTGCACTTATTTTTTCAAATCCTTTTTCACTATTCATCCCTTCAATCATC
>MENK01000011.1:0-35417 GCA_001768235.1 Bacteroidetes bacterium GWB2_32_14 | reverse complement strand
TAAATGCTGCTCTAAAGGCATTTCGCCCGGCAAGCCTGAAAGAAATTTCATTTGAATCTACAGGGTGCATTTTACCATCATAAACGCAAACACGGATATCGCGTGCGTATGAACCTGTTAGCGGGCCTTCTTCCATTTTTTCCATTATACCTTTTAATATTGCAGGTAAGAAACGGGCATCTATAGCTCCACCAACAATACAATTATAATATACAAGTTTTCCACCCCAAGGTAAAGCATGCTCTTCTTTATTTCTTACCGATACTGCAATTTCTTTCCCACCTACTTTATATTTTGATGGTTCTGGAGCACCTTCTTTGTAAGGTTCTATAACAATGTGAACTTCACCAAACTGGCCCGAACCACCCGATTGTTTTTTATGTCGGTAACTCGATTCAGCAACTTTAGTAATGGTTTCCCTGTAAGGTATTCGTGGTGCCAAAAACTCTGTTTCAATCTTGTAAATCTTATCCAGGTGCCATTTTACCATATTATTTAAATGATATTCACCCTGGCCATGAATAAGTATTTGTTTTAATTCTTTAGAGTATTCAATTATTATTGTTGGATCCGCTTGATTAATTCTTCCCAGTGCTTCCCCTAATTTTTCGTCATCCGATTCGCTTACAGCTTTTATCGCTGTTCTGAATTTCGGATTTGGGAAAGAAATAGGCTGAAATTTTAAATCAGATTTTCCGTCGGATAGGGTTTCGTTTGTTCCTGTATTTTTTAATTTAACCGCTGCACCAATATCTCCGGCTACAAGCTGAGAAACTTTCTGACGATTTTTACCGGCTACAACATATAATTGTGATAGTCTTTCCTTGGAACCTGAATTGTTATTTGTTAAATCCATGCCCTCGGTTATTTTACCCGAAATTACTTTAAAGTAGTTTATTTCGCCAATATGTGATTCAGTAGCTGATTTAAAAACAAACAAAGCAGGTGTTCCATCTTCTTTACAAGGAACTTCTTTACCATCAACTGTTTTTTCAGATGGCATTTTATCAGGAGAAGGTAAAGCGTTTACAGTAAACTCCATTAATCGTTTAATTCCCATGCTTTTTTCAGCTGATGTGCAAAATACAGGAAACATTCCTCTGTTAATAACACCAGCCCTTATTCCTTTACGCATTTCATCTTCATCAAGAGAACCTTTTTCAAAGAAAAGTTCCATTAACTTTTCATCATTCTCTGCCGCAGCTTCAACCAGGGTGTTGTGTAATTCTTCCGCAGTAGCCATTTGGTCAGCGGGAATTGGCAATTCTTCTCTTTGTCCTGATGCATTCCACTTATACATTTTCATTTTAAGGACATCAATTATCGCATTAAATTCACTTCCCGAACCAACAGGATACTGAACAACAACAACCTTGTTGCCAAATGTACCTTTTGCAGCTTCAACAGTTCCTTCAAAATTTGCTTTTTCATGATCCAGTTGATTGATTACCAAAACAACTGGTTTATTGAATTTTTCGCAATACCGGTTTAAAATCTCCGTGCCAACTTCTATTCCATGTTGTGCATGCAATAAGAGTAAAGCAGAATCAACCACCCGAAACGAAGAACTTACGCTTCCCATATAATCATCAGCTCCGGGAGTATCTATAATATTTATTTTGTGATCGTTAAATTCAGCATATAATACTGTTGAAAACACTGAGTTTCCAACCTCATGTTCTATGTCATTATAGTCAGAAACACTATTCTTTCCATCAACAGTTCCTTTTCTTTCAATTACACCACCTTCTAATAACATTGCTTCGGCCAGGGTTGTTTTTCCCGAGCCGGAACTTCCAATTAAAGCAATATTCCTTATTTTATCCGTTTGATAAGTTTTCATAAGTAAATCATCTAATTAATTATTAATAAATAGCTATCTAATTCTCTTGTAAATCAAATTATTTAAAATAACCTGTAATGTTAAATGGGTTTCAAAAATAGTAAAATTTTATCAACACACAAGTTGTAGTATATATTATTATATAAAAGATTTTTTTTGATTTTAATCTTTCTAAATAAGAAATTAAATGGATGAATATCTCGATATTTTTGGTAGTTAAAAAAAAGATTATACTTTTGCGACATTTTGCATCAGAAAAATTCATGAATTAAATCAATATAAATCAACATTTTTGAATTTTATAAACGAATAAAAAAGAAGAAACATTTTTTTTAAAGAATCAACTAAAATTTACGAAATAAATTTAAAAATATTGCAGATTATTAAAAAAAAAGAATACCTTTGCGAACCGATTTTATAAAAAAATAATTTTAAATATTTGTCTATATGCCTACAATACAGCAGTTAGTAAGAAAAGGAAGAACTCAGATTGTGGAGAAGAAAAAAGCTCCTGCTTTGGATGCATGTCCTCAGAGGAGGGGTGTTTGTACACGTGTTTATACAACAACACCAAAGAAGCCAAATTCAGCTATGCGAAAAGTGGCCAGGGTTAGATTAACAAATCAGAAAGAAGTGAATGCTTATATTCCAGGTGAAGGACATAATTTGCAAGAACACTCAATAGTGTTAATCCGTGGTGGTAGAGTAAAAGATCTTCCCGGTGTTCGTTATCACTTAATCAGAGGTGCTCTCGATACATCAGGAGTTGAAGGTAGAACCCAACGACGTTCAAAATACGGAGCTAAAAGACCAAAGAAATAATTGAATTCAATAGAGTTTAGAAGCGATGAGAAAATCAAAACCAAAACAGAGGATTTTATTACCAGATCCAAAATATAAAGACACATTAGTTACCCGATTTGTTAACGATCTTCAAGTCGATGGTAAAAAGAATGCTGCTTTTAAAATATTCTACGAAGCAATGGAAATTGTTGCAGATAAAAATAAAGATAAGGAAAAATCTGCAATCGAAATATGGAAAAAAGCTTTGGAGAATATCACTCCAATGGTTGAAGTGAAAAGCAGAAGAATCGGTGGAGCTACTTTCCAGGTTCCTATGGAAGTTAATCCTCGCCGTAAAACTTCAATCAGTATAAAAAATATGATTAAATATGCTCGTCAGCGAAGTGGAAAAAATATGGCCGAAAAATTATCTCAGGAAATTATGGCTGCATTTAACGAAGAAGGCGGAGCGTTTAAAAAGAAAGAAGAAACACACAGAATGGCCGACGCTAATAAGGCATTTGCTCATTTTAAATTTTAATATTGGATTTAGGAAGTAAATTTTGAGACAGGGGTAGAGAATAATGAGTAAAGATTTGCAATATACCAGGAATATCGGAATCATGGCGCATATTGATGCCGGTAAGACTACAACAACAGAGCGTATTCTGTTTTATACTGGTATAACACATCGTATCGGGGAGGTTCATGATGGAGCTGCCACCATGGACTGGATGGTTCAGGAGCAGGAGAGAGGAATTACAATTACTTCCGCAGCTACAACAGCGTATTGGAATTATAGAAATCAAGATTATAAAATAAATATTATAGATACTCCCGGACACGTAGATTTCACTGTCGAAGTTGAACGCTCGTTACGTGTACTTGATGGAGCTATAGCAGTTTTTTGTGCTGTTGGTGGTGTTGAGCCTCAGTCTGAAACTGTTTGGCGTCAAGCAGATAAGTATGAAGTTCCCAGAATGGCCTTTATTAATAAAATGGACCGTGCCGGGGCCGATTTCTTTTCTGTTATTAACCAGATGAAAGAAAGACTTAAAGCAAACGCCGTTCCTGTTCAAATACCCATTGGTTCTGAAGAAACGTTCAGGGGCGTTATTGATTTAATTGAAAATAAAGCAGTTGTTTGGTTCGAAGATGAAAAATTAGGTACCCAGTTTAAATATGTTGAAATTCCATCTGAATTTGCGGCTGAAGCCGAAGAATGGAGAGCAAAACTTATTGAAGCTGTTGCAGAATACGATGATGCATTACTCGAGCGATTTTTCGAAGATCCTAACTCAATTACAAGTGATGAAATGTTAGCTGTTATCCGTAAAGCTACAATTGGTATGACTATAGTACCTGTATTATGCGGATCGGCATTTAAAAATAAAGGAGTTCAACGATTGCTTGATGCAGTTGTTACATTTTTACCAAGCCCAATCGATATTGGAAATACAAAAGGCATTAACCCGAAGAATGATCAGGAAGTTGAAAGAAAACCAGATGCTGGCGAACCTTTGGCAGCTCTTGCTTTCAAAATTGCAACCGATCCATTTGTTGGGAGACTCGCATTTTTGAGAGTTTACTCTGGACGAATAGATTCAGGTTCTTATGTATTGAATGTTAGAACCGGGAAACGTGAACGAATTTCACGATTATATCAAATGCATGCAAACAAGCAAAATCCAAAAGATTTTATCGAAGCAGGTGATATTTGCGCAGCTGTTGGTTTTAAAGATATTAGAACCGGAGATACTTTGTGCGAAGAAAAACACCCGATTACCTTGGAGTCGATGGATTTCCCGGAACCAGTAATCGGAATTGCTGTTGAACCTAAAACTCAGAAAGATCTTGATAAATTAAATATGGCCCTTATGAAACTTGCAGAAGAAGATCCAACTTTCTCTGTAAAAGTAGATAAGGACTCAGGACAAACAATTATTAGCGGAATGGGAGAATTACATCTCGAAATTCTCATCGACAGGCTTTTACGCGAATTTAAAGTAGAGTGTAACCAGGGAGCGCCACAAGTTGCATACAAAGAAGCAATTACTGCTGACGTTGAACATCGTGAAGTATTTAAAAAACAAAGTGGTGGCCGTGGTAAATTTGCTGATATCGTTGTTTCAATTGGCCCGGCAGATGCTGATGTTACAGGGGTTCAATTTATTGACAAGATAAAAGGCGGAAATATTCCAAAAGAATATATACCAGCAATAAATAAAGGATTTAAAGAAGCTTTATATAATGGGGTTTTAGCAGGATATCCTGTTGAAAGCCTTAAAGTAACTTTGTTAGATGGATCATATCATGATGTTGACTCTGATGCATTGTCATTTGAGATAGCAGCAAAATTAGCATTTAAACATGCCTGTGCAAAAGCCAAACCCGTTTTACTTGAACCGATAATGTCTGTTGAAGTTGTTACTCCGGAAGAGTACATGGGTGATATTATTGGAGACTTTAACCGAAGAAGAGGAAAAGTTGAAGGAATGGAAAACAAAGGAGGAGCACGGGTTATTAAAGCTAAGGTTCCATTATCAGAGCAATTTGGATACGTAACCGTACTCAGAACAATAAGTTCTGGTCGCGCAACTTCAACCATGGAATTTTCAAACTATGAGCAAGTGCCCGATTCAATAGCTAAAGAAATTATTGAAAAAGCAAAAGGAAAAAGTGAATTTGTTTAATTAAGGATAATATAATGAGCCAGAAGATCAGAATAAAATTAAAATCTTACGATCACAATTTAGTGGATAAATCTGCCGAGAAAATTGTGAAAACCGTAAAGTCCACTGGTGCAGTGGTAAGTGGTCCAATACCACTTCCAACACATAAAAGGATATTTACTGTATTACGTTCTCCTTTCGTTAACAAGAAATCAAGAGAACAATTCCAGTTATCTTCTTATAAAAGATTATTGGATATTTACAGTTCAACTCCAAAAACCATCGACGCGTTGATGAAGTTAGAGCTACCTAGTGGTGTAGAAGTAGAAATAAAAGTGTAATTAAGTAAAAACAACTAAAAATGCCAGGATTAATTGGAAAAAAGATTGGAATGACATCCATCTACAGTGCCGAGGGAAAAAGTATTCCATGCACTGTTATTGAGGCAGGGCCATGCGTTGTAACGCAAGTTAAAACCTTTGAAAAAGACGGATACGCTGCGTATCAATTGGCTTTTGATGAAAGGAGAGATAAAAATACTCCGAATCCATTAAAGGGGCACTTCAAGAAAGCAAACACTACTCCCAAAAGAAAACTTTATGAATTCCAGGTTTTCGAAAAAGAGTACAAGCTTGGTGATAGTGTTACCATAGATCATATTGTTAGTGAAGGAATGTTTGTTGATATTATTGGTTGGACAAAAGGAAAAGGATTCCAGGGCGTTGTAAAACGACACGGATTCAGCGGAGTTGGAGGACAAACACATGGACAACATAACAGACTTCGTGCTCCAGGTTCACTTGGTGCTTCATCCGATCCTTCAAGAGTATTTAAAGGTATGAGAATGGCCGGTCAAACAGGGAATAAAAGGGTTATGATGATTAACCTGAGAGTATTAAAAGTGGTGCCAGAGAATAATCTGCTTGTAGTAAAAGGATCTGTTCCTGGTGCAAATGGTTCATATTTAATTATTCATGAGTAATGGAACTAAATATAATTAACATAGCGGGCGAAGATACCGGAAAAAAAGTGACCTTAAATGATTCGATTTTTAAAATTGAACCAAACGATCATGCTATCTATTTAGATGTTAAACAATATTTAGCAAATAAACGCCAGGGTACACATAAAGCAAAAGAGAAATCAGAAGTTTCCGGGAGTACCAGAAAACTAAAAAGACAAAAAGGAACAGGTACTGCCAGAGCAGGTAGTATTAAATCTCCTTTGTTACGTGGTGGAGCTAGAGTATTTGGCCCACAACCAAGAGATTATTCTTTTAAACTGAATAAGAAAGTTAAACAACTTGCACGAAAATCAGCTTTAACTTATAAAGCAATTGATAATAACATTAAAGTGCTTGAAAACTTTAACTTCGATGTTCCAAAAACAAAAGAATTCGTAAATCTCAGAAATAATTTGGATGTTAAAGATAAAAAAGTGCTTTTAGTTTTATCTGAACAAAATAAAAGTATATATTTGTCATCCAGAAATTTAGAAGACGTTAAAGTAGTAACTATTTCAGATTTAGCTACTTACGACATAATGAATGCATCAGTTGTACTCTTTGTTGAGAACTCAATTGAGCCTTTAAACAAAATGTTTAGAATCTAGAAAAAATTGATACGATGGATATTTTATTGAAGCCAATAGTTACCGAGAAAATGACCATGCAGGGAGAAAGCCTGAACAGATATGGTTTCATCGTGGATAAGCGTGCAAATAAGATTCAAATTAAAAACGCCATTGAAGAAATGTATGGCGTTTCAGTTGAAGATGTAAATACCATGCGTTATCTGGGAAAGAAAAAATCTCGATACACTAAGTCAGGAATTGTTCAAGGGAGAGCAAATTCATTTAAGAAAGCTGTTGTTACTTTAGCAGATGGAGAAAAAATTGATTTTTATAGCAATATTTAATTGACATGGCGGTACGAAAATTAAACCCTGTAACACCAGGACAAAGACATAAAATAATCGGTGCTTTTGAAGGAATAACAAAAGATACACCTGAGAAATCTTTGTTAGTTCCTATAAAAAGAACTGGCGGAAGAAACAATGATGGTAAAATGACTATGCGTTATATTGGCGGGGGTCATAAAAAAAGATACCGTTTAATTGATTTTCTTCGCAACAAAGACGGAATGGAAGCTACTGTTTCAAGCATAGAATACGATCCAAACAGAACAGCCCGTATAGCTTTGGTTACATACAAAGATGGAGAAAAACGGTATATTATCGCTCCAAACGGTTTAAAAGTTGGACAAATAATAGTATCAGGTAAAGATGTTGCTCCTGAAATAGGAAACACATTGTTCTTATCTGAAATTCCTTTGGGAACAGTAATTCATAATATTGAACTGCATCCGGGTAAAGGCGGATCATTAGCACGAAGTGCAGGATCATATGCCCAGCTTACTTCAAGAGATGGTAAATATGCAATTGTTAAATTGCCATCAGGAGAATCAAGGATGATATTAACAACATGCCGTGCAACTATCGGTTCAGTTTCTAACTCAGACCATAGCCTTGAAATTTCAGGGAAAGCAGGAAGACACAGATGGTTAGGTATCAGGCCAAGAGTAAGAGGCGTTGTTATGAACCCTGTAGATCACCCAATGGGTGGTGGTGAAGGAAGAGCTTCTGGAGGTCATCCAAGATCAAGAAAAGGATTACCGGCAAAAGGATATAAAACCAGAGCTAAGAAGAATGCTTCAAATAAGTATATTGTAGAAAAACGTAAGAAATAAACTAGTTTACTATGAGTCGATCACTGAAAAAAGGCCCATTTATTGATTTCAAACTTGAAAAAAGAGTTCATGGAATGAACGAATCAACTAAAAAATCTGTGGTAAAAACCTGGTCTAGAAGATCAATGATTTCACCAGAATTTGTTGGGCATACTATTGCAGTTCACAACGGGAATAAATTCATACCAGTATATGTTACCGAAAATATGGTTGGACACAAATTAGGAGAATTTGCACCTACCAGAACTTTTAGAGGACATGCAGGTAATAAAAAAGGTTAGCAAACCGACGATAGTATTATTACACTAAAAATATTTAGATTATAATGGGTGCTAGAAAAAGAATAAGAGCAAATCAGATTAAAGAGAGCAAAAAAGAACAATATTTTGCTATTTTACGAAATTGCCCTACATCACCACGAAAGATGAGGTTAGTAGCCGACATGGTTAGAGGGATGGACGTAAATAGAGCTCTTGATGTACTGAAATTTAATTCGAAAGAAGCTTCAGACCGTTTAGAAAAATTATTAATGTCTGCAATTTCTAATTGGCAGATTAAAAACGAAGGCGTTCGAGTAGAAGATTCAAAGTTAATCGTGAAAGAGATTTTTGTTGATCAAGGAAGAACACTTAAAAGAGTTCAACCTGCTCCTCAAGGAAGAGCACATAGAATCAGAAAAAGATCTAACCACGTTACCTTGGTGTTAGATAATTTAAGTAACAACGATACTCAAACAGAATAATAGATGGGACAAAAAGTTAATCCGATTTCAAATCGATTAGGAATCATTAAAGGTTGGGACTCTAATTGGTACGGTGGAAGAAACTATGCTGATAAACTGGTTGAAGATACTAAAATTAGAAAGTATCTGGAAGCACGATTAGCTAAGGCAAGTATTTCAAAAATTATCATCGAAAGAACGTTAAAACTGATTACCGTAACTGTTAATACTGCCCGTCCGGGTATTATTATTGGTAAAGGAGGACAGGAAGTTGATAAACTTAAAGAAGAGTTAAAGAAAATTACAAAAAAAGAAGTTCAGATAAACATTTTTGAAGTTAAAAGGCCAGAACTTGATGCAACTATCGTAGGTAATGGAATTGCCCGACAAATTGAAGGAAAAGTTTCATACCGTAGAGCAATAAAAATGGCAATAGCTTCAACCATGAGAATGGGTGCCGAGGGAATAAAAGTACAGATATCAGGCAGGCTGGGTGGAGCTGAAATGGCTCGTACCGAAGTTTATAAAGACGGACGTACTCCATTACACACATTCCGTGCTGATATTGATTACGCTTTAAGTGAGGCATTAACCAAAGTAGGTTTAATGGGTGTTAAAGTATGGATTTGCAGAGGAGAGATTTATGGAAAACACGATCTTACTCCAAATTTAACAGCTGCACCAGCTGCCCCTAAAGGTCAAAAACCTGCCCAGGGAAACTTTGGAAAGAAAAAAGGAAATAAAAAATTTTAATTGAATAATTAAGATGTTACAGCCAAAGAAAACAAAATATAGAAGAGTCCAGAAGGGCAAAATGAAAGGCAATGCCCAACGAGGAAATCAACTTGCATTTGGATCATTCGGAATCAAAGCAATGGAAGAGTGCTGGATTACAGGACGTCAAATAGAAGCAGCTCGTCAAGCTGTGACACGATATATGAAACGTGAAGGTCAAATATGGATTCGCATATTCCCGGATAAACCTATCACTAAAAAACCAGCTGAAGTACGTATGGGTAAAGGTAGAGGGGCACCAGAAGGTTTTGTTGCTCCGGTTAAACCTGGAAGAATCCTTATCGAAGCAGAAGGCGTTCCCTTCGAAATTGCTCAGGAAGCTTTAAGGTTAGCCGCTCAAAAGTTACCTATTATTACAAAGTTCATTGTAAGACGAGATTATGTTGAAAAAACAAATTAGTGAGAAATGAAAAGTTCTGAAATTAGAGAGTTATCAACAAAGGAGTTAGAAGAAAGAATCGAAACAGAGAGCACCCTTCTGACTCGTCTAAAGTTAAATCATGCTGTGTCTCCTTTAGACAATCCTTTGAAAATTAAGCAATCACGCAAAAATGTTGCCAGGTTAAAAACTGAGTTGCGTAAAAGAGAAATAAACGAGAGTTCAAACAGTTAATTTTGAGAAATGGAAACAGCAAGAAAACTGAGAAAAGAACGTGTTGGTATTGTAGTTAGCAATAAAATGGATAAAACCATAGTCATTGCTGTTGAACGTAAAGTTAAACATCCAAAATACGGCAAATTCATTAATCGCAGGAATAAACTTACTGCACACGATGAAGAAAATACTTGCAATATAGGGGACACTGTTCGAATTATGGAAACAAGGCCTTTGAGCAAAAATAAATGTTGGAGATTAGTTGAAATTATTGAAAGAGTTAAATAGCCATGATACAACAAGAAAGTAGATTAACAGTAGCCGATAACAGCGGGGCCAAGGAAGTACTTTGCATTCGTGTACTAGGAGGTACAGGGAAAAGATATGCTTCCATAGGCGATAAAATTGTAGTTGCTGTTAAAAGTGCTTTACCATCCGGAGAAGTAAAAAAAGGAACAGTTTCAAAAGCTGTTGTTGTTCGAACTAAAAAAGAAGTTCGACGACCAGATGGTTCTTATATTCGTTTCGATAACAATGCCGTTGTATTGTTAAATAACGCTGATGAAATAAGAGGAACACGTATATTTGGCCCAATTCCACGAGAATTGCGCGAGAAATACATGAAAATTATATCATTAGCTCCAGAAGTATTATAATATTAAAAATATAGCTGCATGCGAAGGAAATTACACATTAAGAAAGGCGATACTGTTTACGTAAATGCAGGAGAGTACAAAGGTCAGCAAGGCAAAGTACTTGAAGTAATCTACGAAAAGGAAAAAGCGATTGTTGAAAGCGTTAATATGGTTTCGAAACACACTAAACCTAACGCAGCTAATCCACAAGGTGGTATCGTTAAAAAAGAAGCACCAATTCATATATCAAATTTAATGGTTGTTGACCCATCAACAGGAAAACCAACCCGAATTGGAAGAAGATTAAATGATAAAAGCAAATTAGTGCGATATTCAAAAAAATCAGGAGAGGAGATTAAGTAATGGAATATACGCCAGTTTTAAAGACCAGGTTCAAAAACGAAATTATTCCTTCATTAAAAAAGGAATTTAATTACACTTCGGTTATGGAAGTACCAAGATTAGAAAAAATAATCTTGAATCAGGGAGTTGGTCAGGCTGTTGCTGATAAGAAGCTTATTGAAGCAGCACAAGAAGAATTAACTATAATTGCAGGTCAAAAAGCAATTAAAACGTATTCTAAAAAGGATATTTCTAACTTTAAATTACGTAAAGGAATGCCTATCGGTGTAAAAGTAACTTTACGTAAAGATAGAATGTACGAATTTATGGAGAGATTAATATCTATTTCTCTTCCAAGGATTCGCGATTTCAACGGTGTAAGTACAAAGTTTGACGGACGAGGAAATTATACATTAGGTGTTCAGGAACAAATTATTTTCCCTGAAATTGATCTCGATAAAATAAATAGAATTTTAGGTTTGGAGATTACTTTTGTTACCACTGCTAAAACCGACGAAGAAGGATTAGCACTCTTACGTGAATTTGGAATTCCATTTAAAAATATTAAAAAGAAATAGTTAGTATGGCTAAAGAATCAATGAAAGCCCGCGAGAGAAAACGCCAGAGATTAGTTGAAAAGTATGCTGCCAAAAGAGCAGAACTTAAAGCTGAAGGCGATTATGTTGGGCTAAGCAGATTACCTAAAAATTCCAATCCTATCAGAATGCATAACCGATGCTTATTAACTGGTAGGCCAAAAGGATATATGAGACAATTCGGCATAAGCAGGATTACTTTCAGAGAAATGGCTTCAAAAGGTTTAATACCTGGTGTAAGGAAGGCAAGTTGGTAAATTGAAATATAATAAATAGAAGAGATATGATCACAGATCCAATAGCAGATTATCTTACTCGTTTAAGAAATGCTGTAATGGCAAAACATAGAGTAGTTGAGATTCCTTCATCAAATTTAAAAAAGGATATTACAAAAATTCTTTTTGACAAAGGATATATTTTATCCTATAAATTTGAAGAAGATGATAAACAAGGAGTAATAAAAATTGCTTTAAAATATCATCCTGAAAGTAAAGTGCCGGCTATTCGCTCAATACAAAGAGTTAGTAAACCAGGTTTAAGAAAATATGTAGGTACCGACGAAATACCAAGAGTACTTAACGGATTAGGTATTGCAATTTTATCAACATCTAAAGGTGTAATTACCGATAAAGAAGCACGTACACTTAAAGTTGGTGGCGAAGTAATTTGTTATGTACATTAATAAGGAGGATAACTAAATGTCACGAATAGGATTATTACCGATTGATTTACCAAAAGATGTTGTTGTGACTATTGGCGAGAATAACGAAGTAAAAGTTAAAGGCCCTAAAGGACAAATTTCGCAATTAGTTAATCAGGATATCAAAGTTGAGGTAAAAGATAACCAGATAGTATTAAGCAGGCCAAGCGACGCGATTAATCATAAATCAATGCATGGACTTTATCGTTCTTTGATTAACAATATGGTTATTGGAGTATCTGAAGGATTTACTTTAGAACAAGAATTAGTAGGAGTTGGTTACAGAGCTGAAGCAAAAGGTCAGGTGTTAGAGTTAAGTTTAGGTTATTCACATGATATTCATTTCTTATTACCTGAAGAAGTGAAAGTTGAAACTAAACAAGAAAGAAGAAGCAACCCAATCATTACTTTAAGAAGTGTTGATAAACAACTTATTGGAGAGGTAGCAGCTAAAATTCGTTCTTTACGGCCACCAGAACCATACAAAGGTAAAGGGATTAAATTTGTCGGCGAAGTATTACGCAGAAAAGCCGGTAAATCTGCGAGTGTATAACATATTTAAATAATATAGTCATGGCTTTAACAAAGCAAGAGAGAAGAATAAGAATAAAAAGACGCATTCGCAAGCAGCTCAAAGGAACTGCTACAAAGCCAAGAATGTCTGTCTTTAGAAGTAATAAACAGATTTATGTTCAGTTTATTGACGATTTAGAAGGAAAAACTTTACTTTCTGTTTGTTCACGAAATAAAGATGTAGCCGAAAAAGGTAATTTAGCAAAAATTGAACAAGCTAAACTTGTAGGTCAATTAGCATCGAAAAAAGCTTTAGAACAAGGTATTACCGAAGTAGTTTTCGATAGAAACGGCTGTTTATATCATGGTAGAGTTAAATCATTAGCAGAAGCTGCCAGAGAGGGTGGACTTAAATTTTAAGAAAAAGAAATTATGTCAACAAGTATAAGAAAAGTAAAAACCAGCGATTTAGAATTAAAAGATAAACTCGTTAGTATTCAAAGGGTAACTAAAGTAACCAAGGGAGGACGTAATTTTGGCTTTACAGCAATTGTTGTTGTTGGAAATGAAGACGGAATAGTTGGTTATGGATTAGGAAAAGCTAAAGAAGTAACGACAGCAATAGCTAAAGGAGTTGAAGCTGCAAAGAAAAACCTGGTTAAAGTACCTATTTATAAAGGTACGATACCTCACGAACAAATAGCTACATTTGGTGGTGCAGAAGTATTTCTGAAACCGGCATCACACGGAACAGGGGTTAAAGCCGGAGGTGCTATGCGTGCCGTACTGGAAAGTGTTGGTGTAAAAGATGTGTTAGCTAAATCAAAAGGTTCAAGTAACCCTCACAACCTGGTTAAAGCTACAATTGAAGCATTATTAAAATTAAGAGATGCACGTTCAATTGCTGATCATAGAGGGGTAACACTTGATAAAGTTTTTAACGGATAATAGAAAAACTATAGGGCGATGATAAAAGTTATTCAAATAAAGAGCGAGATCGGTTCAACGAAACGCCAAAAAAGAACCTTAGAAGCACTAGGTATAAAAAAAATGCATAATCCGGTAGAATTAGAGGAAACACCTCAGGTTTTAGGAATGGTACATAAAGTGCAACATTTAGTTAAGGTTGAGAAAAATTAATAACGATTTTAAAGAAATAGTATAAATCATGGATTTAAGTAACTTAAAACCAGCCGAAAATTCGGTAAAACGTAGTAAAAGAGTTGGTAGAGGTCAGGGATCTGGTAAAGGCGGTACCTCCACAAGAGGCCATAAAGGCGCAAAACAAAGATCCGGGTACAAGAAAAAAATCGGTTTTGAAGGTGGTCAAATGCCTCTTCAAAGACGTCTTCCCAAATTTGGATTTACAAACATTACACGTAAAGATTATAAAGGGATCAATATCGAAACTTTAGAAAAATTAGCCGATAAAAAAGGGTTAACAACAATTGATATGGATGTTTTAGTTGATGCCGGACTTGTTAAAAAGAATAGTTTGGTTAAAATTCTTGGTAATGGTAAACTAACCAGGAAACTTGAAGTTAAAGCACATGCTTTTTCAAAATCAGCAATTGAAGCAATTGAATCAGTTAAGGGAACCGTTGTAAAATTATAATTGAATGAAAGCTCTAATACAGACTATAAAAAACATTGTTAAAATTGAAGATCTAAGATACAGAATCTTATATACTTTGTTTATACTTTTAATTTACCGTTTAGGTAGTTATATTGTATTACCAGGAATTGATCCAAGCCAGCTTACTGCGCTTAAAAGTCAAACTTCTGATGGTGTATTAGGCCTTCTAAACATGTTTTCAGGTGGAGCATTCGCTAATGCATCCATTTTTGCTTTAGGTATTATGCCTTATATCTCTGCTTCAATTGTGATTCAATTGTTAGGAATAGCAATACCTTATTTCCAAAGAATGCAACGTGAAGGCGAAAGTGGAAGAAGAAAAATCAATCAATTAACAAGATATTTAACAGTTGCAATTTTATTAATGCAAGCCCCTGCATATTTAAAAAACCTGCAGGTACAACTCCCTACATCTGCATTCGTATTCCAGGGTACATTTTTCTGGTTCTCATCGGTAATTATTCTTACTGCCGGAACCATGTTTATCATGTGGCTTGGTGAGAAAATTACAGACAAAGGAATTGGAAACGGGATATCATTAATCATTATGATTGGTATTATAGCACGATTACCTTTCTCATTATTTGCCGAATTTATTAACAGGCTCGAAACACAAGGCGGAGGCCTTGTTGCATTCTTAATAGAAATGGTAATACTCTTCTTTGTTTTTATTGCTACAATTTTATTGGTACAAGGAACACGAAAAATCCCTGTACAATATGCAAAACGAATTGTTGGTAACAAACAATACGGGGGTGTTCGTCAGTATATTCCTTTAAAAGTAAATTCTGCCGGTGTAATGCCTATCATTTTTGCTCAGGCATTAATGTTTATACCACTAATGCTTGTTGGATTTTCTAACTCAGAAGCATTAACTGGATTCGCAGCTGCATTTTCAAATATTACAGGCTTCTGGTATAATTTCACTTTTGCAATAATGATTATTCTTTTTACATACTTCTACACAGCAATAACAATTAATCCATCGCAAATGGCAGAAGATATGAAAAAGAACGGAGGCTTTATTCCAGGAGTAAAACCCGGAAGAAAAACAGTTGAGTTTCTTGATACAGTTATGTCAAGAATAACATTGCCAGGTTCCATTTTCTTGGCTTTTATAGCTATAATGCCGGCCTTTGCACGAATGGCAGGAGTTGATAGCCAGTGGGCTCAGTTTTATGGAGGTACATCATTATTAATTCTCGTTGGAGTAGTTTTAGATACATTACAACAAATCGAAAGCCACTTGTTAATGAGACATTATGATGGTTTAATGAAATCAGGAAGAATAAAAGGCAGATCGGGAAGTACGTCTGCTATATAAAAGAAAAATTACGTTCTTTGATGCTAGTTTATAAAACCGAAGAAGAGATTGAAATCATACGACGAAATAATTTACTCGTTTCAAAAACTCTTGCTGAAGTTGCAAAATTAATAAAACCCGGAATAACTACTCTTGAACTTGATAAAAGAGCCGAAGAGTATATTCGTGATAATGGTGCAGTACCAGGGTTTTTAGGTTACGGAGGATATCCAAACACCTTATGCACTTCAGTAAATGATGAGGTTGTTCATGGAATACCTTCAAACAGAGTTCTTAAAGAAGGAGATATTGTTTCAGTAGATTGCGGTACCTATATGGAAGGTTTTTATGGCGATACTGCATATACTTTTCCTGTTGGAGAAGTTAATAAAGATGTCAGAAATCTAATGAAAACAACCAAAGAATCTCTTTTTAAGGGTATTGAAAATGCAGTAGAAGGTTTTAGAATTGGAGATATTGGTTATGCAGTTCAATTACATGCCGAAAACGCAGGATATTCTGTAGTAAGAGAAATGGTTGGACATGGTTTAGGAAGAGAGATGCACGAAGCACCTGAAGTACCAAACTATGGCAAAAGAGGAAGAGGCATTAAATTAGCAGAAGGCCTGGTTATTTGTATCGAACCTATGATAAACATGGGAAATAAGTACATAAAACAAGACCCCGATGGATGGACAATCAGAACAATTGATGGTAAACCATCGGCACATTATGAATTAGCTGTTGTTATTAGAAAAGATAAAGCAGAAATATTGTCAACATTTAAATATATAGAAGAGATAATAAATATTGAAGAATAATTATGGCAAAACAACCATCAATTGAACAAGACGGAACAATTATTGAAGCATTATCAAATGCAATGTTTAGGGTTGAATTAGAAAACGGCCATGTTATTACAGCACATATTTCAGGTAAAATGAGAATGCATTATATCAAAATTTTACCGGGAGATAAAGTAAAGGTTGAAATGTCACCTTACGATTTAACAAAAGGAAGAATAAGTTACAGGTATAAATAAAAAAATAAAAAAATGAAAGTTAGAGCATCCGTAAAGAAACGTAGCGCCGACTGTAAAATTGTAAGACGAAAAGGCAGACTATACGTTATTAACAAAAAAAATCCTAAGTTTAAACAGCGACAAGGATAAATTATTAAATTTGCACTTTAATTAATTGAGATTTATGGCAAGAATTGTAGGAGTAGATTTACCGAAGAATAAAAGAGGTGTAATAGGATTAACCTATATCTACGGAATTGGTCGAAATGCAGCAGTAACAATCTTAAATGATGCTGGTATCGATCATGATATTAAAGTAAAGGACTGGAATGATGATCAAATCGCGAAAGTCAGAGAAATTATCAACGAAAAATACAAAGTAGAAGGAGTTTTGCGTTCGGAAGTCCAAATGAATATTAAACGTTTAATGGATATTGGATGCTACAGAGGTATAAGACATCGTCTTGGATTACCATTACGTGGACAAAGTACAAAAAACAATGCAAGAACCAGAAAAGGGAAAAGAAAAACGATTGCTAACAAAAAGAAAGCAACTAAATAGGTAAAGAAAAATGGCAAAAAAGACTGGAACATCTAAGAAAAGAGTTGTTAAGGTTGAAGCTACAGGACAAGCTCATATCCATGCTTCTTTTAATAATGTTATTATTTCAATGACAAATAATAATGGCCAGGTTATTTCCTGGTCATCATCAGGGAAGAAAGGATTTAGAGGCTCGAAAAAGAATACACCTTATGCAGCTCAAATGGCGGCAGAAGATTGTGCTAAAGTAGCTTTTGATCAAGGATTAAGAAAAGTAAAAGTGTATGTTAAAGGACCAGGTTCTGGTAGAGAATCTGCTATTCGTACAATCCATAACGTAGGAATTGAAGTTACTGAAATAGTTGACGTAACTCCATTACCACACAATGGGTGTCGTCCTCCTGCAAGACGCAGAGTGTAAGGATTAATTTAATAAATGAGGTTGAATAAAAAAGATAAATAATTTAGATTCATGGCAAGATATACTGGACCAAAATCAAAAATTGCGAGGAAATTAGGAGAACCTATTTTTGGACCTGATAAATATTTCGAAAAGAAAAATTTTCCTCCAGGCCAACATGGTGCTAATAAAAGAAGAAGAAAGCAATCAGAATACGGCGCTCAATTAATGGAGAAACAAAAAGCAAAATATACCTACGGTGTATTGGAAAAACAATTCTACAATTTATTTGATCACGCTTTAAGAACAAAAGGTATTACCGGCGAAAACTTATTAAAACTACTCGAATCAAGACTCGATAATGTTGTTTTTAGATTAGGTATCGCACCCACACGAAGTGCAGCCCGACAATTTGTTTCGCACAAACATATTACCGTGAATGGTCATATTGTAAATATACCTTCTTACTCGGTAAAATCAGGTGATATTATCAGCGTTAGAGAGAAATCAAAAGCTCTTGAAGCAATTACTAACAGTATTGCTTCTGCCCGCCACAATAAATATTCTTGGTTAGAGTGGGATAACGAACAAATGGCCGGAAGATTCCTTAATGCGCCTGAACGTTCTGAAATCCCTGAAAATATTAAAGAACAGTTAATTGTAGAATTATATTCTAAATAAAATAATTACTCATTATTTATGGCAATATTAGCATTTCAAAAGCCCGATAAAGTAATAATGATCGAAGCAAACGAAACCTATGGCAAGTTTGAGTTTCGCCCATTAGAGCCAGGATATGGTATTACTGTCGGCAATTCTTTACGAAGGATTTTATTATCATCATTGGAAGGATATGCCATTACATCAATTAAAATTGACGGTGTTGAACATGAGTTTTCTACAATAGCTGGCGTTGTTCAGGATGTGAGCGAAATAATATTAAACCTCAAACAAGTAAGGTTTAAATGCCACGTAGAAGATACTGAAGATGAAAAAATTAATGTAACGCTTTCAGGACAAAAAGAATTCAAAGCAGGTGATTTAAATAACTTTTTAACAAACTTTAAAGTATTAAACCCTGATTTAGTAATCTGTGAAATGGAACCCGATGTTAAGCTACACATGGAAATCAATATCCATAAAGGCAGAGGTTATGTTCCTGCAGAAGAAAATAAATCTGTTGATGCAGAGTTTGGTGTTATAGCTATCGATTCAATTTACACTCCTATTCGAAATGTAAAATATGCTATCGAAAATTATCGGGTTGAACAAAAAACAGACTTCGAAAAGCTGGTTTTCGAAATCGAATCCGATGGTTCAATACATCCAAAAGATGCATTAAAAGAAGCAGCAAAAATCCTGATTTATCACCTGATGTTATTCTCAGACGAGAAAATAACACTTGATTCTGACGACAGGCATGTAAACGAAGAGTTCGACGAAGAAGTACTTCACATGCGTCAGCTTCTTAAATCAAGATTAGTTGACCTAGATCTTTCGGTACGTGCTTTAAATTGCTTAAAAGCTGCTGAAGTGGATACATTAGGAGACCTGGTAAAATACAATAAAAACGATTTATTAAAATTCAGAAACTTTGGTAAAAAGTCGTTAACTGAATTAGAAGATTTACTTAGCGAGAAAAGTCTAACATTCGGAATGGACATTACTAAGTACAAATTAGACAAGGAGTAAAAGGATGAGACATAGAAAATCATTTAATCACTTAGGTAGAACAAGTGCGCATAGAAAGGCGATGCTGGCAAATATGGCTGCATCATTAATCTTACACAAGAAAATATCTACAACTGTTGCTAAAGCAAAAGCTTTACGTATATATGTTGAACCATTAATTACAAAAGCAAAAGATGATTCAACCCACTCTCGTAGAGAAGTTTTCAGTCATTTACAAAACAAAGAAGCTGTTACCGAATTGTTCAGAGAAGTAGGTGTTAAAATAGCTGACAGGCCAGGAGGATATACTAGGATTCTGAAAACAGGTTTCAGGCTTGGTGATAATGCTGATATGTGCATTATCGAATTGGTAGATTTCAACGAAAACCTGTTATCTGCAAAATCCGATGCTAAAGCAAAATCGACTACTCGCCGTAGAAGAAAAAGCAGCACGAAAAAATCTGAAACTGTAGAAGCTAAAGCTAAAGTAGAAGAAACGATCCAACCTGTTGAAGAAGTTAAAAATCAAGAAACTGCTTCAACGGATGAAGAAAAAACTGAAGAAACAGAAAATAAAGAATAAGAAAATTCTTTTAAAATATTGAAAATAGCGGGTAACTCCCGCTATTTTTTTGTGGTATTTGATTACTTTTTAATTCGTTCTTGCAAATATATGTTCAGAATTCACTAAATTTGATAGCTTTCATTTAATAAGAAATATTCATTAAATCATATAAATTATGGGACAAATAGCAGGCATTCATGCAAGACAGATTCTTGATTCCAGGGGAAACCCGACTGTTGAAGTAGAAGTAATGACAAGTGAAGGAGTCATTGGAAGAGCTGCAGTACCATCAGGTGCTTCGACCGGAATATACGAAGCTGTAGAGTTAAGAGATGGAGATAAAACTCAGTATCTGGGTAAAGGAGTTACAAAAGCTGTAGAAAACGTAAATACTGTAATTAACGACGAATTACAGGGTTATTACGTGGATGATCAGGCATCAATTGATCAGGCAATGATCAATCTTGACGCAACAGAAAACAAGTCAAATTTAGGCGCTAACGCTATCCTGGGAGTTTCTCTGGCAGCAGCCCGTGCCGCGTCTATTGAATATGGCATGTCTCTTTACAGGTACATTGGTGGTGTTAATGCAAATACGCTTCCAATTCCTATGATGAACATCTTGAATGGAGGACAACATGCCGATAATAAAATCGACATCCAGGAATTTATGATTATGCCTGTTGGTGCCGATAAATTTAGTGATGCTTTGAGAATGGGAACCGAAGTATTTCATAACTTGAAATCTGTTCTTAAATCGAAAGGCCATTCAACAAATGTTGGGGATGAAGGTGGATTTGCACCAAATTTAGCATCAAACGAAGAAGCCATTGAAGTTGTTCTTGAAGCAATTAAAAAAGCAGGATATAAAGCAGGTAAAGATATTTATATAGCCCTTGACCCGGCAGCATCTTCATTCTATAATAAAGAGAAAAAGATTTATCATTTCGAATCAACAAACCAGGATTTAACATCTTCTGAAATGGTTAATTATTGGAAAACCTGGGTCGAAAAATATCCTATTTTGTCAATTGAAGATGGTATGGACGAAGATGATTGGGCAGGATGGAAAGAGTTAACAAAAGCTATTGGACATAAAGTGCAAATAGTTGGCGATGATTTATTTGTAACCAATGTTAAAAGATTGGAACGAGGAATTAAAGAAAATGCTGCAAATTCAATCCTGATAAAAGTAAATCAGATTGGCACATTAACCGAAACCATTAACGCGGTAAATATGGCTGCTATTAATTCATTTACATCAATTATTAGCCACCGTTCCGGCGAAACAGAAGATACAACTATCGCCGATTTAGCCGTAGCATTAAATACAGGATTAATAAAAACCGGTTCAGCATCACGATCTGACAGGATAGCAAAATACAATCAGCTCCTTAGAATTGAAGGAACTCTTGGGAGTTCGGCAAAATACATTGGCAGAGATTTTAAATTTATTAAATAATTACAATGTTTCTAAATGGAAATGGCTGGCATTGCTCAGCCATTTCCATTTTTAAAAAGTAAATTAAACGAAACTCTTATTTTCTATTTTTGTAGTATAGAGAGCAATATTCTAAAAAATAAATTATGGCTTATAAATCATTGCGGCATTTTATCCAAAAATTAGAAGAAAATAATGAACTGATTCGTGTTAAAGAGTTTGTTAATCCCGAGTTAGAAATTACTGAAATTGTTGACAGGTTTTCAAAATCTCCAAACGGAGGGAAGGCTCTTTTATTCGAAAATAACGGGACACGATTTCCCTTATTAATAAATTCGATGGGCTCAGAAAAAAGAATTCAACTTGCCCTGGGAGTTGAAAACCTGAATGATATTGGAAGAGAAATTGAAAAATTATTTGGTGACTTAACCAGGCCTAAAAAGAACCTTATAGAAAAGCTTAAAATCTTACCAGGCCTGTCCCGAATATCATCGTGGATGCCTAAAATAATAAAAGGTAAAGCTGTTTCACAGGAAGTAGTTATTAAAAATCCCGATCTGGGGATTTTACCTGTATTAAAATGCTGGCCTGAAGATGGAGGTCGTTTCATCACGTTGCCTGTTGTTGTAACAAAAGACCCAAATACCGGGATTAGAAACGTTGGTATGTACAGGATGCAGGTATTCGATAAGAACTTAACAGGAATGCATTGGCATAAACACAAAGTAGGAGCCCGCCATTTCGAAGAGTACAAAAAACTGGAACTAAAAATGCCGGTGGTAGTTGCCCTGGGTGGCGACCCGGCGTACACGTACTCGGCTACAGCTCCTGTTCCAGACAATATTGATGAGTTTATGCTTGCCGGGTTTTTACGAAAAAAACGTGTCGAACTGGTTAAATGTATTACCCAGGATATAGAAGTACCTGCTGATGCAGATATAATTATTGAAGGATATATTGATCCTCAAGAAAATCTTATATGGGAAGGGCCATTTGGTGATCATACCGGTTTTTATTCGTTAGCAGATTGGTTCCCCGGATTTCATGTTACGTGTATTACACACAAAAAAGACGCGGTTTACCCGGCTACAGTTGTTGGAATACCTCCCATGGAAGATGCCTGGATTGGAAAAGCCACTGAACGTATTTTTTTAACTCCATTAAAATATGCAATGCTGCCGGAAATAATAGACTTCGATCTACCTTTTGCCGGTGTTGCTCATAACCTGACTATAGTTAAAATAAAAAAATCATATTCCGGGCAAGCAATAAAGGTGATGAATTCGTTATGGGGAGCCGGACAAATGATGTTTAATAAAATCTTAATTGTTGTCGATACGGATGTGGATATTCATAATTACGAAAACATTTTACATGTTATGAATAAAAATGTTCAACCCGATTCTGATTTGCATTTTAGTATGGGGCCTTTAGATATTCTCGATCATTCTGCAACAAAATATGCTTTTGGCAGTAAACTGGGTATTGATGCAACAAACAAATTCCCAGACGAAATAAATAATGAAAACAATGAAAATTTAAATAAAATATCGAAAGAATCTATAGATAAACTAATAAAGAAATATCCCGAAATAAAATCAATAAATGCAAATTACGATTCGGCAAACCTTTTGGTTATTGCATTAGAAAAGGAGAACCGTAGTAAGCTGGAAACCCTGGCGAAAAACTTATCAGAATCAGAAGAATTTGGAACAACCAGGTTTTGTCTGTTTGTTGATTCCGAAGTCGATGTTTCTGACTTTAACATGGTTGCCTGGTTGGTGCTTGGAAATATTGATCCTAAACGCGATACAATTCAGTTGAAAATAAATGGTAGTACAAGAGTGTTTTTTGATGGAACACGTAAATCATTTAAAAAAGATCAATTCGAACGGAATTGGCCAAACATTCTTATTTCAAATGAAGAAACAATAAAAACGATAGATGAAAAATGGCAATATCTCGGATTAGGAAAGTTTATACAATCTCCGTCGGGGAAATACAAAAAATTAAACAAATCAAAAGGAGCGCAAATAGAAGAATAAATATTATTAATAATATTAAACTTTTTGGAATACTTTGCATTAAACCATAGAAATAGTAAATTAGCATTATTCAGATGAAGAGAAAAAAACACATATTATTTTTCTTAATAATTGGCTTATCTATTGGTATTGCTTTTTCTCAAAAAATTAATGTAGAGCTTTTTACAATTGAAAATGGTTTATCGCAAACAAGTGTACTTTGCCTTTCTCAGGATTCAAAAGGATTTATCTGGATAGGTACACAGGATGGGTTGAATAAATATGACGGATACTCTTTCAAGATTTTTAAAAATGAACCTCATGATACAACTTCAATAACCAATAACTACATTCATTGTATTACTGAAGACTCCCGGGGAAATATATGGGTTGGAACAAATTACGGCTTAAATAAACTCGATATCAATACAAACACCTTTGTACATTATTTAGCCGAAGATTCAAATCCTGAGAAACTTAAAGAAAATGAAATTTATAGTGTCATTGAAGATTCTAAAGGATTAATCTGGATTAAATCCATAAATTATTTATCCAGGTTAAATCCGAAAACAGGTAAATTCAGGCATTACGAACATTACAACGATGTTTTTAATTTTACTTCTGTAAATACCAAATTCTCTATACTTGAAGATAAAGAAGGAAATATTTGGGTAGGAACAAAAGACGGATTAAATTTTTTCGACCAGAAACTGGAAATCTTTAAAAGGTATAAACACGATAAATTAAACAAAAGCAGTATTAGTAACGACAGGGTTAAAGTAATATACGAAGATTCTAAAAACAATTTGTGGATTGGAACTGATGGCGGTTTAAATAAGTTTAATAAAAAAAATCAGCAATTTACATCATATTTGAATAACCCTTTCGATTCTAATAGCTTGAGCAATAATATTGTTAATGATATTTTCCAGGATAATACGGGCGATTTATGGATTGCCACCGATAACGGGCTAAACAGGTTTAACGAAAACGATGAATCATTTACAGCCTACAATGAATTTAATTTTGAAAATCAAACAATATACATTACCAATGTTTCATCAATTATTCAGGATAAGTCAGATATCATGTGGGTTGGTGCATTACAGGGAATTGCCAAATTCGAGAGAAATAAAAAGGATTTTAAATTATACGATAAAAGAAATAACAATAGCCCATTGTTTTCAAACAATTATATTTCTTCAATTTTTCTTGATGATGACGGGATTATGTGGGTTGGTACATGGGGTACGGGGTTGCATTTGTTCGATAGAAAAAAACAGGAAGTATTAAAATATAATACTACAAATAGCAGTATAGGGAATGATTTTATTCATGAAATCTTTAAAGATAACAAAGGCAAAATATGGATTGGTACTCAAAATGGTATTTATTTTTTTAATAAATCAACCCGGCAGTTTACCACATTTTCATCCGACAAGTTAATAAATACATTTAAAACCAACAGGATATACGATATCATTCAGGACAAAGATAATAACTATTGGATTGGATGCAGAAACGGACTGCACAAACTTGTTGGCGATTCTGTTATTAGTTACTATAATAACCCGAAAGATACCAATACAATAAGCTCTAACCTGATTTATCAAATACTCCGGGATAAAGACGGGATGCTATGGATCGCTACTGAAAATGGGCTTAATAAGCTTGATTTAAAAACAAATAAAGTTAAACGATACCTTAAAGAAGGTTATTTATGCAAAGATTGTATAAGTAGTAACGAGGTTCTATGCATATACGAAGATATAATTGATTCATGTATGTGGTTTGGAACAGTTAACGGGCTTAATAAGTTTAATCCCCAAACAGAAAGTTTCAACGTTTACACCGAAAAAAATGGATTGCCCAATAATATTATATATTCTATTCTACAGGATAATTCCGGAAATTTATGGATGAGTACAAACCGTGGAGTATCTAAATTTAATCCGTCAAATGAAGAGTTTAGTAATTTTGGAGTTTCTGATGGGTTACAAAATTACGAATTTAATATTGGGGCTTATTATAAAGCTAAAGACGGAGAAATCCTGCTTGGTGGTATTTCAGGTATAAATGCCTTCTACCCGGATTCGATCAGCCGAAATCAGCTTGTACCCAGTATTGTAATAACCGGCATAGAATTGTTAAGCAATAAATTAACCCAAAACTTACAAATAGGAAATAATAATACTATCGAAATTCCATATAAAAATAACCTGATTACAATTGAATTTGCTGCACTTGATTATACTATGCCCGAAAAAAACAACTATGCATACAAACTTGAGGGTATTGAAGATGAATGGATAAGCCTGGGAAACAGGAGATACGCTACTTTCTCGAACCTTCCTCCGGGTAAATATGTTTTCAGGGTAAAGGGTTCAAACAGTGATTTTATATGGAACGAAGAAGGTACAAGCCTTAAGATTATTGTAAAAACACCTATTTGGAAAGAAACGTATGCATATTTATTTTATGCTGTTTTTGGTATGCTGCTTATTTTCTGGGTAATACAATATAGAACACGAAGTTTGCGAAAATCGAACCAGGAACTCAAAGAGAAAGAACAAATAGCCAAACAGATTGCAATACAAAAAGAAGAACTTACTGTTAAAAATAAAAACATTACAGACAGTATTATTTATGCAAAAAGAATTCAGGAAGCTCTTATGCCTTCTATGAACCTGTTTAAAAGATTATTATCAAATTCGTTTGTACTCTATAAACCCAAAGATATTGTAAGCGGTGATTTTTATTGGGTTAACGAAAGAAATAATAAAACATTTATAGCAATTGTCGATTGTACCGGACATGGAGTTCCCGGGGCATTTATGTCTATTATCGGGTTTGAGTTATTAAGAAATATAACCGATGATCAGGGCGTGGAAAGTGCAGACCAGATTCTGAAAGATCTTAATAAAGGTGTAGCAACTACATTCGGAAAAGATACAAATAATGTCAGGCTTAAAGATGGTATGGATATAGCCCTTTGTGTAATCGATAAGAAAAATGCAGTATTAGAATATGCCGGTGCTTTCAGGCCGATGTACTTTATACGCGATAATAAAATTGAAGAAATTAAAGGCGACAGATTTTCTGTTGGATTACTTAATGAATCTGTTGATGGGCAGATAAATAAAACGGTAATAAAACTGAATAAAGAAGATATTTTTTATTTATTCTCCGATGGTTATGCCGATCAATTTGGAGGCCCCGAGGGTAAAAAGTTTAAATACCGCAGATTTAGGCACATGCTTTTAACGATTCACAAGCTACCCCTTGATCAACAAAAAATTTACCTCGAAAAAAGTCTCGACGAATGGAGAGGCGATTTCGAACAGGTTGATGATGTACTTATTGTTGGTTTTAAACCCGAATTAGAATAAGCTCCGTGTTAAATCCTGACCCGTGTTAGTTGCTGATCCATTTTTTTAACCAGGGTCTCAATCTGGAATGGTTTACTAATGTAATCATCCATTCCAGCGGCTAAACATTCTTCTTTATCGCCTAAAAGGGCATTTGCCGTTATTGCTATAATCGGGGTATGAGTATTTGTACTTTTTTCAATACTTCTAATTTTCTTGGTAGTAACTATACCATTCATTATGGGCATTTGAATATCCATCAATATCAAATCGTATTTTACAAGCCCGAATTTATCGAGTGCTTCTTTTCCATTGTTTGCAACATCAACATTTTTTACAGATTTCTTCAAACTTAAAAGAACAATTTTCTGATTGATCAAATTATCCTCTACAAGAAGAATATTTGCATCTTTCAAGTTGATTTTTTCTTCCGACATCGATAAAGCATCTTCAATTTCAGCCTTTTCAATAATTTCTTCGCGTATAGTATCTCCTTTTCTAAACCGGATGATAAACCGGAATTCAAAACGGTCTGATGTAAAATCAATTTCAATATTGCCTCCCAGGGATTCAATAATCCTGTTAGCAATATTTATGTCGAGCAGCTTTATAAATGCCCCTATTCGTAACTTCTTGTTTTTTTCAATCCCCTGTATCCTGGAAACTTCAGGTATATGAACAAAATCCTTTGTTGAAACTCCAAAGCTGATATCAACGGAATCAGTATTCTCTGTTTGTTTTTCAATATTTATTGATATTGTTTTTTTACCACTTTTTGAATTTTTTAATATGTTTTCAATAAGATTTAAAAATACCTGTTTAAGCTTTACAGGATCTCCATATAGCTGGTATGTTAAATCATCTTTAATATCGAGAGGAAAATAAATGTCGTTTGATTGTTCATTTGCAAAAAGATTGATCGTGTTTCGTAAAGTGCTGTTCAGGTTAAAATTCTGATTATAATCTTTGCTTTGCAATACATCTACCTTCGATAATTCGGTAATATTATTTACCACGTTCACCAAATTATTTGTTGATGCCTGGATGGTATCAATTAAATCTTTTTGTTTTTCATCAAGATTTAAATCATTTAACATGTTGGTTACTACAACAATATTATTTAATGGAGTTCTTACCTGGTGCGAGATTTTTGATATAAACTCCTCTTTCGATTGAATCTCGGTTTCTGCTTGTTTTAATTCTGTTTCGTAAACAGTAATTAAATTTACCCGTAACGACTCAAATATGTTAATAAAAAGATAAAACCCAAGGTATAAGAAAATAAATAGTAATTGATTGTTTAACGTGTAGTTTACAGGAAGTTTGAATACTTCAAAAAAGAACACGGGAAGGACAGTTAATATAAAAAATACAAGAGAAGCGATACTTCCTTTTTTACGTCCCAGTAAAATCACCAGGAATGCGGGGTAAACGGCATATAGTAAAATTCCATTCCCACTTGTTACCCCGTTGATAATAAACCATAAAAGCAATGCCGAAATTATAAAGATAAAAATCATTGAAGCCTTTGAAAAATTACCTTTGTTTTTAAATAGTAAAAAATTAATTAAAGTCAGAACTGCTGTTGAAAGTAAAATTATTGACAGGATCAGGTTTGAATCAAGGAACAAAATAATTGAAAAAACAAATAAAACAACCAGATTTATAATACTGAAAAAGTTTAATAGTATTGATTTAACATATACTTTACTCTTTGGCTCAATTTTATCTGTACTTACTGTACAAATTCCTATAATATTATCAATAAAATTCATATTTTACGTTTTATCGTTATCTGGTTTTAATCGAAATTTGGCATTTACTTTGTAAATTTACTAAATATACAGTATTATACACCAATTGAAATTAAAAATATAAAAATTTTAACAAATTCAACTCTTTATTTGATATTTGTTAGACGGAAGTTTTTGATGCAAGGTAATTTTTAAGTTCAGGTTGTATAAAAAATTAAAACACACGATAAAATAAACCGGGTATTTAGTATCTTAGAGCATGTTTTAAAACTAAACCAAATCAATTAATATATGAAAAAAATAATTTTCGCTTTATTATTCGGTTCTGTAGCTTTAACTGTAAATGCACAGAATTATATGCCTACAGAGGCTGATCTCAACCAGTTTTTAAATTCGAAGATGTATGTGGTTCTGGAAACAAATCCTATTGCCGAATACAATTTTAAAATTCAACAGGCAATCAAAGATGCATGGACTATTACTCCGTATGAATTTATTTCAGTTGCTGATTTTGAAACCATGTATAACGATCCAACAAAATCTTTTTTAATGATGACCCAGGTTGTGTTTGAGAACGATCAAACAAAAGTGCGTTATAATTTTTTAAGTATTTTTTTAGGTAATAAAGATGCAAAATTGATTCGGGAACTTCACGACATTGCAGCTATACCACTTTCATATACCGAAGTTGACGAGGAATTCTGGGTTTATAAAATGGAATCTCTGGTTCGGTTTATGCAAAACCACATTCAAAACATGAAAGATAACCCCAAAATGATTAAAAAGAATATCTTCCAGCATTACAATGAAAATATGAAAGATATTAAGCAAAAAACACTTTATTTAATAAAAGAAGAAGTTGCCCCATCGATAAATACCGAAGATAAGATCAAGAAGATTTATCCATACAATGTAAAATTTGTAACTGCCCAGGAAATTGAAGAAGCAATAACTAATCGCGATCCCAATGTTGTTTTCCTTCATAAAGTAGGCCCTCAGGGTACACGGTTAAAAGCACGTTGTTATAAAATAATTATTGGCGCCGGTGATTCTAACTTTTATTTCTTCGATTACCACTGGGTTGAAAAGGGTAAGAATGTAGATGGTTTGCTCGATGCAGATTTTAAAAAAATGGCTAAAAAGAAATAAAAACAAGATTTAAAATTCTTTGAAGGATGGCTAATTAGTCATCCTTCCTTGTTTTAAAACATTTTTAATAGTCCCTTTATTTTTTGTTCTATATTTGCAAAAAATACAATTTAAGTTAATCCCGTAATGGCAGCACAAAAACCATCTGTTCCAAAAGGTACCCGCGATTTTTCACCCCTTGAAATGGTGAAACGTAATTTTATTTTCGATACCATAAAAGATGTGTTTAAACGATATGGTTATTTGCCCATTGAAACACCTTCAATGGAAAATTTATCTACATTGCTGGGCAAGTATGGAGACGAGGGAGATAAGCTTTTATTTAAGATTTTAAATTCAGGTGATTATCTTGAAAAAGTGAATAATAACCTGAAAGATATTGATTCAAATAAGTTAGCCTTGCAAATATGCGAAAAAGGCTTGCGTTACGACTTAACTGTTCCTTTTGCAAGATATGTAGTCCAACATCTGAACGAAATAACCTTCCCGTTTAAACGATACCAGGTTCAGCCTGTTTGGCGCGCCGACAGGCCACAAAAAGGACGTTACCGTGAGTTTTACCAATGCGATGTGGATGTTATAGGCAGCAATTCACTTTTAAATGAGGTTGAATTGATTCAGATTATCGACCAGGTTTTTCAATCTCTTAAAGTAAATGTTGTTATTAAAATGAATAACAGGAAAATTTTAGCTGGTATAGCCGAAGTAATAGGTGAACCAGATAAAATTATTGATATTACCATCGCGATAGATAAACTCGAAAAAATTGGCAAAAAAGGGGTGTATGACGAACTTATTGGAAGAGGGTTAAGTTCTGGCTCAATTTCAGAAATAGATCCTATTTTGGAGCTGAAAGGCGATAATTTTGACAAACTATCAAGTTTGAAAAAAATACTTAGAAATTCAGAAATTGGTTTAAAAGGTATTGATGAACTTGAAACCATTCTAAACTATTTTGAAACAATTGATATAAACACTGAACTTGAGTTGGATTTAACATTAGCCCGCGGATTAAATTATTATACAGGAGCTATTATCGAAGTAAAAGCTCTGGAAGTTGAGATAGGAAGCATTTGTGGTGGCGGGCGTTACGATGATTTAACAGGAGTTTTTGGATTAAAGGATGTTTCAGGTGTTGGTGTATCATTTGGCGCCGATCGAATATACGATGTTATGGAACAACTCGATAGTTTCCCCAAAGAAATTGTTTCATCAACAAAAGTACTGTTTGTGAATTTTGGAGAAAACGAAGAAAAATATTGTTTGCCACTACTAAAAATACTCAGGGATAATGGTGTTAATTCCGAGATTTATCCTGATTCAGCCAAGATGAATAAGCAAATGACTTATGCAAACAATAAAAATATTCCATTTGTTATATTAGTTGGCGAAAATGAAATGCAAAAAGGGGTATTAACCGTAAAAAATATGGTTAGTGGAGAACAATTCGAAATGAAGTTCGATGAATTACTACAAAAATTAAAATAATAAAATGGGTTATAAAAACCGTATTTTAATAAATATAAATCGCAGACGTCCTGTACATTTTGCAGGTGGTGATACCCGTTTTCCCTGAGTGTTGTTTTTACAATAAAACAAGTAAGCTTAAAAATAATTACAAGTTCGATAAATGACTTATGACCATTTTACATGGGTTCGTATTTCTAAAATCGGTATTTATAATTCAATCTTAAAACAGATAAAAAATCAAAATAAAAAATGGAAAAGACTCATTATATATCAAATGATCAGTTAACATTCGAACGAATTGATCAGATTTTAAAGCAGGGATTCAAACTGGCTTTATCGGAACAATCAAAAAACAATATCATTAAATGCCGCGAATACCTCGATACGAAAATGAAAAATCATGATGGGCCAATATATGGAATAAATACAGGATTTGGCGCTTTGTACGATAAACAAATTTCACGGGAAGATTTAGGGAATTTACAACGTAACCTGGTAATGTCGCATGCTTGTGGAATTGGTGATGAAGTTCCCCACGAGATTGTTAAAATCATGATTTTGTTAAAAATACAATCGCTTTCGTATGGACACTCGGGAGTTCAGTTAAGTACGGTTGAACGATTAATAGATTTTTTCAATCACGATGTTTTACCTGTAATATATCAATTTGGCTCGTTGGGTGCATCAGGCGATTTAGCTCCCCTGGCTCACATGTGTTTACCAATGCTGGGTATGGGCGAAGTATATTACAAAGGAGAAAGAATGTCGGGCGAGAAAATGCTTAAAACATTGAATTGGGAACCTATAGGGCTAAGATCGAAGGAAGGTTTGGCTTTGCTTAATGGAACACAGTTTATGAGCGCTTATGGAGTATTTTTAACATTAAAAGTGTGGAAACTTTCCCAGTTGGCCGATGTTATCAGTGCTGTTTCTTTAGATGCTTTTGATGGACGAATAGAACCTTTTCACGATTCAGTACATCAGATACGACATCATTTAGGTCAAATAATAACTGCACGCAGAATGAGATTTTTACTCGAAGGGAGCGAATTAATCAATCGTCCTAAAGTACATGTTCAGGACCCCTACTCGTTTCGTTGTATTCCACAGGTACATGGTGCATCGAAAGACTCGATAAACTATGTCTCTTATGTTTTCAATAACGAGATTAATGCAGTGACCGATAATCCCACTATTTTTCCTGATGAGGATTTAATTATCTCTGCAGGTAATTTTCATGGACAGCCTTTGGCGCTGGCTTTAGATAATTTATGTATTGCAATGGCCGAGCTGGGAAGTATTTCTGAACGCAGAACTTACCAGTTGCTTGCAGGGAAAAGGGGTTTACCCCATTTCTTAGTGGCAAACCCGGGATTAAACAGCGGATTTATGATTCCTCAATATACAGCTGCATCTATTGTTAGCAGAAATAAACAATTATGCACACCTGCTTCGGTTGATACTATTGAATCATCACAGGGACAGGAAGATCATGTGAGTATGGGAGCAAATGCTGCAACAAAAGCATACCAGGTTGCAATGAATCTTGAACGAATATTAGCTATTGAATTGTTTAATGCTGCCCAGGCATTGGAATTTCAGCGCCCCGCGAAATCATCCCCGTTTATTGAGAAATTTGTTGCAGGTTATCGCAAAAAAGTAAAATTTATTCAGAACGATAAAACCATGTACGACGATATGGCCCGATCGGTAGAGTATTTACAGGAAGTAAAATTGGAACTGCCCGAGAGATAAAATCCTGAATAATTGATATTGAATTCTATTTAAGGCCTGACAGGGTTTAACCTGCCGGGTCTATTTTTTTTTTGAAATCAGAAATTGATTTACCCATGCATTTTAGCAAAGTGTTTATAATTTTACAACCGGATAAAATGTATTTTATACCAAATAAAAGCCCGATATGGAAATGTATCGGGCTTTTATTTTCAAAATGATTATTTATTTGAATTTATATAAAACACCCAGCGATATAACAGCCTGATCAAAATTCCCAATCGTATATTTTGTTTCAAATAAACCTGCTATCTTCTCGGTTATTTCATATGTTGCACCAGCTCCGATATTTAACCCTACTTCGGTATCGCTGGATTCTGTACCATTTACTTCTACCGTAACTCCGGCAATATTTAAACCTGCAAGCGGGTAAACTTTTAATTTATCTATGATTCCAAAATTATAATGGCCATCCACATCAAATGCCCACATGTTTGTTTTACTTTCAACCGTGGTAAAAATTAATGTTTGTTTCTCTTTGTTGGGTAAATAGAATGTTAATCCACCAACAATATCAATACTTTCTGTTATACTGTACTGCCCTCTTAAATTAAACCCGATAGTTTGTTGTTCTGTACCATAAACGAGACCTCCCCCTGCACTAATTTGGGAATAAGAATTAAATGTAAAAGCAATTGCAATAATTGCTAATAATGTTAGTTTTTTCATTTTAAAACAATTTTAGGTTAAACGTAATTTTCTATTTGTGTTTTTCAAATTTAATTAAAATTAGCCGGGATATGTTTATTTTAATTTATTTTCATCACATTTTTTATACCTGAAAACATTGGTTCAATAACCCAGTTCCCGGATTTATCAATAATTCCCCATTTCCCATTTTCCCTGACCGCGGCATATCTATTTTTAAATTCACGTGCTGCATCGAATCGTGGTTTTATTATCCAATGCTGGTTTTCATCCAAAAACCCAAATAAACCGTCGGGAGTTACAGCCATTGCCAATCCTTCAGTATAATCATATATTTTTTTCACATTTTCCACATAGCTGATTTCACCTTCTTTATTGATATAACCCCATACTTCATCTACACGTGCCATTGCCAATCCACTTACCGGATCAAAATCAGAAACTGCTAAAAACTTTGGTTCAATAACCCAATCGCCGTTTTTATTTATATAACCAATCAATCCATCTGAACTACGCGCCCAGGCTACACCTGCATTAAAATATCCAACTTTCTCAAACTTTGCAGGAATCGCAACATCTCCTTGTTCATTAATAAATCCCGCTAATTCTTTATTATTTGTATAAAGGGTTAATCCTTCTGAGAATTTGCTAATCTTCGTGATATCTTCTTCATGAATCAGAATCTCACTCCCGATGCTATCTATTACATAATATGTATCTTTTAAGCGGGCTGTTGCATAGCCATAAATAAAATTGGAGATAAAGTCATATTTAACAGGTACCACAACTTTACCATTTTTATCTAAGGCACCCCATCTTTTTTTGATTCTTATTATGAGCATACCGGAACTGTATCCTTGTGCTCCATATCCAAATCCTTCTTTAACAATAAATTTTTCAGGTTCCATATCAAGAACATCACCATTCAAATTAATT
The DNA here is from genome assembly GCA_001768235.1 of Bacteroidetes bacterium GWB2_32_14. GTDB lineage: Bacteria > Bacteroidota > Bacteroidia > Bacteroidales > UBA12077 > UBA12077. Next base: position 755 of record MENK01000011.1, on the reverse strand, counting down.
ATGTCATAATGATTTTGTTTGGAGTAATAAACAAGAGCCAAACCTTCTTCTGAAAAATCATAGCATTTTCTTCGTTGTGGTTCAATAACCACTTCTCCCTTTATGTTCATGTATCCCCATTCATTTGACTCCCATGGCCTAAATTGAAAAACGTAAGTTTGGGCTAACGAGTTAAATGCAAAAGTAATTATACTAACTGCTAATAATGTTAGTTTTTTCATTTTAATAACTTTTTAATTAATATTCAAATTTGGAGTTAATTTCTTTTATATACATATAAAACATAGTTTGTACCATGCTTTCATTTTTAAATCTTTCTAAGATTTCCGGGTAATCGTTTAACAGATGCTTTTTAAATGTTTTTTTGTTAATGGATAGATTTCTCCTGTTAAAATATCCAAAACATATTCCTTTTCGCTTGAGCTAAAGTTAACACCCTGATTATTCCAATTAGACTTATCTACTCGCCGAACAAAAACGGTGTATCTTCCAAGAATTTTTATTGGACAATACCTTTTTTTATGATATACAAAAACTTTCCGATCTTTTGAATACCCCCATATTTTATCTTTTAATTTTAGTTTAGTATCGGTACTATCATAATAATAAAGATCGTCCCAATTCTTAGAAAAAAGAGCTGCACCCCAATCAAATCCTGTTTTATTAGAATCTAAAAAACCACCGTCTTTGACGGTGGTAATGTATGTTTTAGCTTTGCTAACTAAATTTTTTTAAATTAGTAGCATGGTAAAATA
>MENK01000010.1:5539-57779 GCA_001768235.1 Bacteroidetes bacterium GWB2_32_14 | reverse complement strand
TAGCTAAAAATCAAAAGAATACAATACACTTCAAATTGAAATCCCCCCGCCAAAAAAACAACCAGCCTGGTTGATAAATTGCTCTCTTACATACTACGCATAGCATTTTGGTAAGTTTTAATCAGCCTGTATTCAGGCAACTATTAATCACTTGTTTAATTTAAAATTTACTGAAATGAAAAATAGATTATTACTAATTTCAATTATTGCAATTATTTTAATTGCTAATTCTGTATTCGCGCAGGAAAATGCGAAAAAAACAGAAACTTCCGAATTTAAAGTATGGGGAGTTTGCGGACAATGTAAAGCCAGAATTGAAAATGCTGCACTCATAAAAGGGGTTAAACTTGCTGAGTGGAATAAACAAACTCAAATGCTAAAGGTTATTTTTGTTCCGGAAAAAGTAACTCTCGATGATATTCACAAGGCAGTTGCAGAAGCAGGCCACGATACTGAAAAAGTAAAGGCTGCTGATGAAGTATATAATAAACTTCCCAAATGCTGCCTGTACCGTGACGGAGTCGAATCTCATTAAGATTATTCTGTCATGAAGAAATTTATATGGATAGCATGTTTCATGCTTTTCCTTTCATTTAACATTTTTGCACAGCAAAGTCCGGAATATTTGAAAGGAAAAGTATATGAGCAAACCGAAGATGGAACTAAGCACCCGCTTTTTAGTGCTAATGTTTATTGGTCAGGAACCACTGTTGGAACTACTACTGATGAAAACGGAGATTTCAGTATTTACCGATTAAAACAAACAAACCTATTGGTAGTTAGTTTTATTGGTTTTCAAAACGACACCATTGAGACTTTTGGTAAAAGCAATATTGATATTACGTTGAAATCATCAGTTAAACTGGATGAAGTTACTGTTGTACATAGAAGAAAAACAACAGAGATTTCATTGTTAGAACCTTTAAAAGTTGAAGTTTTAGGCGAAAAAGAATTACAAAAAGCAGCTTGCTGTAATTTGTCTGAAAGTTTTGAAACCAGTCCAAGTGTTGATGTATCATTTACTGATGCAGTAACCGGAACAAAACAAATTCAGATGTTGGGATTAGCCGGGCCATACGTCCAGATTACCCGTGAGAACATACCCGATATCCGTGGATTATCTGCCATTTCGGGCCTTTCGTATGTGCCAGGAACCTGGATTGAGAGTATTCAATTGAATAAGGGCGCTGGTTCTGTAGCAAATGGTTTCGAAAGTATTACCGGCCAGATAAATGTTGAATTGCGTAAGCCTGAAAAAGCAGAAAGGTTGTACTTTAACTTATATGCGAATCAGGAAGGTAACATTGAAGGTAATCTTCATCTAATGCAAAAAGTGAATGATAAGTGGTCAACGGGGTTGTTATTGCACACCAAAAACAACTCTTTCAAACACGATCAGAACATGGATGGATTTGTCGATAATCCATTATCTACCTATTATATTGGGTTAAACAGGTGGAAATACCAAAATCCAAATGGGTTAGAAGCCCAGCTTGGCGTTAAAGGTACGTTTATTGACAATACAGGAGGACAGTTAAAATTTGATCCGGAAACTGATGCATTGACAACCAATTCCTGGGGTATGCAGGTAAATGTAAATCGGTATGAAGGATGGGCCAAGATAGGAAAAGTATTTAAAGATTTTCCCGGCCGTTCTGTCGGATTGCAATTATCGTGGACAACACACGAACAAAACAGCTACTTTGGTTTAAATACATATGACGCATCACAAAATATGGCCTATGCAAATTTGCTTTACCAGGGAATTATTGGTAACACAAACCATAAGTTCAGAACCGGGGCCAGTTTTCAGTACGACAACTATAACGAGCATTTTAACGATACTGTTTTTAAGAGAAATGAAATGGTTCCGGGAGCCTATTTCGAATACACCTACACGCATCTCGATAAATTTAGCTTAGTTGCAGGTTTACGGGCTGATTACCATAATATTTTTGGTACTTTTTTAACCCCGCGCTTGCATTTAAGATACGCTATTACAGAGAAGACGGTTTTGCGTGCATCAGCAGGCAGAGGCCAAAGAACTGCAAGCATTTTATCTGAAAACAGCGGATTATTAGCCAGCTCACGTCAACTTATAATTCAGGGAAAGAACAACGATAATCCTTATGGCCTGGAGCCTGAAGTTGCCTGGAATTACGGATTGAATTTTACTCAAAAATTCACGTTGGATTACCGCGATGGGAGCATAAGTATCGATTTTTACAGAACTGACTTTTCAAAACAGGTAATCATTGATTTGGATCAAAACCCACAGGAAGTCAATTTTTATAATTTGGAAGGAAAATCCTTTGCCAACAGCTTTCAGGCTCAATTCGATTATGAGTTGATAAAGCGGCTTGATGTGCGTTTGGCTTACCGCTGGTATGATGTAAAAACAACATACAATGGAAATCTTGAAGATAAGCCATTGGTTGCTTCTCACAGGGCATTTATTAACCTGGCTTACGAGACCAGAAAACATTGGAAGTTCGATTATACCATTAACTGGCAGGGAAGAAAACGAATACCGTTTACCGGGTCGAATCCTTCAGAGTATCAATTAAATGAATTTTCACCTTCGTTTTATTTAATGAATGCCCAGGTAAGTAAAACCTGGAATGAAAAATTTGAAGTTTACCTGGGTGGAGAAAACTTGCTAAATTATATGCAACCAAACCCTATTCTTGCTAATGAAAATCCGTTTGGTGAATATTTCGATAGCTCATTGATATGGGGCCCTGTTATGGGGAGAATAATTTACCTGGGGTTACGTTATCGAATAAAGTAACTTTTAATTAGAAAACTCTGCCTCAATAATCGGGTAGAGTTTTTATTATGACAACTTATTTTTTTTGAAAATAGGAAAAAACGATTTTTCTTTTGTTCTGTATTCTTTCACGATAATCTTTGGAACAGGGTCGTAGCCATGTGTACCCCAGGGATGACATCTTGAAATACGTTTAATAGCTAACCAGCCACCCGTAAATGGCCCATGCATTTTAATAGCATCAACAGCATATTGCGAACATGTTGGTATGTGCCTGCACGATGCCGGTGTATATGGTGATATCACCCATTTATAAAAATAAATTGGTATTAAGAAGATATAACCTGTGAGTAACTTTAAAATGCTGAATATTGTTTTTAAAATCATTGTTTTTTAAATTTTCTAATCCAGTTTTTTCACCTTTTGGAAAGTAGTTGCAGCATCTATCATCTTTGCATAGCTTACTTTTTGTCCTGTTGATTCAGATTGGTATTCGAATCCATTCTCCGATTCAATGAGGGTACAAATTCCAAGCTCATAGCGGAGAGACTCAACTTTATCACCAACATTCAATGGATTTCCGTTTAAATCTTTGAGTTGGATTTTCCTTTTTTTCTTTTTAAACAAATTAAACATCATAACATCAATTTTTATTTTTAATGTTTTTCTAAAGACTATGTAAAGTAAAATAAGTATATCACTAACAAACTTTTAACGGTCTCGGCATAAGAAAAGTGTGCCGGCTTTAGTTTTATTGTCTGTTTGCTTTAGTCCAAAATATTAAGTCTAAGAGTTTCAGGTCAGTTAATTTTTCAAATTGTAAAACACCTTTCTTGTCTTCCTGCCTAAATTTTTCTTTTATAATTTTTATCAAATTTTTGTTTTCTTTTGCCCAATGTATATATTCGTCACTGATTATAAAGAATGCAATAAAAAAACTTTCTTTTTTTAGTCCAAAATAATTTTTAATTGGGTTGTCTAAAGCACAATATCTATCAGGGCAAAAAGTATGTACAAGCTTAGAGAAAAATGAACCAAGGTCTTTTTCTTTAAAATCGTTTCCATGTTTTATTACTGCTTTATTAAAAGTGTCAAAATAAAGCTGCGCTAAATTATCTGCTCTAATACTATTTAAAATTACTTTTTTATTTTCTTCAAGCTTGTAAAGAAAGTTGTTGTCAATACCTTGTAGCGCATAGCGTTTCTTAAATTGCTTAAAAAAGTCATTCGAGTTGAAATAATGTTCTTCATTGTCCAGAGTAAAAAAGTAATAATTCTGAAAGTCTGATGAAGCTTTATTGTCAAGATGTGATTTTACAAGGTCTTTCTTAACAATTTCATCAATAGTACTTTTATTAATATCATTCAAAATTTGGTCAAAAACTTTCTGTCTGAGTTTGAATAAGTATTCTTGTTCGTTTCTATTCATAGCTGTCATTTTTATAAAGCCGGCATATAACTTCCTAATAACCTGCAGCTTGTCCGTCCTTGCGCGATTCGGAAGCACCATAGTAAACACCGTTTTTCTCGTCCCACAGAATTGCCTGGTAACCTCCATAACCACCTAAATCGTAAGCAATTTTATGTCCTTTTTTCATCAATTCACGAATAACTTCGTAATCAAATCCTGATTCAAGAACCAGGGTTCCTCCATCAGTCATTTTTTCACCGGTTGGTTCTGAACTTCCCAAATGTTGCATACGTGGAGCATCTCCTGCTTCCTGAAGGTTCATCCCGAAATCAATCATATTTACAACAATCTGAACATGTCCCTGAGGTTGCATGGCTCCACCCATTACTCCAAAACTCATAAATGGTTTGCCATCTTTAGTAACAAAAGCAGGAATAATAGTATGAAAAGGACGTTTCCCCGGAGCATAGCAGTTTGCATGTCCTTCTTCAAGGGTAAACATTTCGCCACGATCCTGGATAACAAATCCAAGACCTTCCGGTGTCATTCCCGAACCCATTCCGCGGTAATTGCTTTGAATTAGTGAAACCATATTCCCGTATTGATCGGCAACTGTCATGTAAATAGTATTTCCCTGTTCCAGTTCGCCGGGAGTATAACTTCTGGCTGCACGATTCGGGTTTATCAGCTCTTTACGTTTCAGGGCATATTCCTTTGATATTAATTGTTCTACAGGCACATTTGCAAACGAAGGGTCGGCATAATATTTTGCACGATCTTCGAATGCCAGTTTCTTGGCTTCAATTAATACATGAAGATATTCAGCACTGCCAAAACCCATTGATGCTATATCGTACTGTTCAAGAATATTCAATATCTGAAGAGCAGCAATACCCTGTCCGTTTGGTGGTAATTCCCAAACATCATATCCTCTGTAATTCGTAGAAACTGGTTCTATCCATTCCGATGTATGGCTGGCAAGATCATCATATGATAAAAATCCCCCCTGACGTTTCATATACTCATCAATTTTTCTGGCGATTTCGCCTTTATAAAAAACATCGCGCCCGCCATTTGCAATCTTTTCCAGGGTATTTGCCAAATACGGGTTTTTAAATATTTCCCCTTTTTGTGGTACATTGCCATTGGGCATATAAATTTCTTTAAATCCGGCAAAATCTTTTAAAAATCGTGAATTGCTGTTCCAATAGTATGCAATAAGTTCGCTTACCGGAAATCCTTCGCGGGCATAATCAATTGCGGGTTTAAGAATATCGGTCATTTTCATTGAGCCAAATTTCTTGTGCATTTCGAACCAACCATCGACACAACCGGGAACAGAAACCGAAAGCGGCCCATGAGAAGGCACCTTTGAATATCCGTTTTGCTTAAAATATTCGAGAGTAAGCGATTTGGGTGATCGCCCGCTTGCATTTAATCCATATAACTTTTGGGTTTTTGCGTCCCAGATAATAGCAAACAAATCGCCACCTATTCCATTACCGGTAGGTTCCATCAGACCTAAAGCAGCATTTGCTGCAATAGCAGCGTCAATGGCATTTCCGCCTTCTTTAAGAATATCAAGAGCAATTTGAGTAGCTAAAGGCTGACTCGTTGCAGCCATTCCATGTACTGCAATTACTTCGGAACGGGTCGCAAAGGTTTTACCTGTAATTCGGTCTTGTGCACACATATAATTTATGCTTAATGATGTTATAAGGAATAAAAAAAATGATCTTTCCATGGTTCCTTGTTTTAAGTATTTTTGAATACAATTACTTTGACAAGTTAATAAATAATTCGTTTAATTTTCTTCTGTTTGCCTTTAAATTAAATCGAATGAGAAATCGAACAAATCATTTTCAGTTTATTTGCTAATGACTAACAGCTTTAATATGTCAAATCGCGGGTTTAAAATTTGGAGGAACTCTTTTTACCCGTTTTTTATCTGATTTGAAAATATTCATATGCCCGGCATATTAAAATGTAAACTAAAAACTGTTTCTTGTCCGGGAGCAGATTTCACAGAAATATTACCACCATGCAGGTGCATAATTTGACGAGAAAGGCTTAACCCAATACCGGAGCCTCCTGCCTTGCCGTCAGGCAGGTTTTCTTTTGTTGTATAAAAGGGGACAAATATATCTTCAATTTCTTCGGGAGTTATTCCCGAACCATTATCAATTACCTGAATCTTTATCTTTTTATTTTCATCAATAAACGAATTTAATTCAATTTCAGGATTTGCAGTACTATTTAGTGCATCTATAGAATTTTTGATTAAGTTGATAATTACTTGTTCAATCATGCCTTTATCGGCAAACAGGGTTTGATTCTCCGGGATTACACTTAACTTAATTTTTATATCCTTGTTTATTATGTCATCATCAAACAATTGAACACTATTTTTCAAAATTTTACTTATTTCAAGTGTTTCAAATTTAGGTTTTGGCAGTTTGGTTATTGTACGGTAGTTATCAATAAATTCTAATAAACCTTTCCCCCTGTTTTCAATAATATCAGCATTTTCAACAATGTCAGAAATTAATTCATTACTAATCTCTATTTGACTCTTCAATTTGTCATTGTTTTTAAGATAACGCTTAATAGCATGAGCCAAAGATGTTATTGGAGTAATAGAATTCATCATTTCGTGTGTTAAAACACGTGTAAGTTTTTGCCAGGATTCTATTTCGTTTGCTTCAATTTCCTGCTTTACATCATGAATAGTAAATAATTTAAATCTCCTGCTTCCTATTTTAAATTCGGATGAAGAAAAAGAAAGATAATATAAATCGTTATTAATCGATTTTTTAATAATCTTCGATTCAGATGCTTTAGTATTAGTAAAAATATCAATCAATTCATCATCTAAATTATTTATGTTCAATAAGCTGTAGTTCTTTTTATTTAAAAATACTTTGGCCTGATTATTTACAAATTCGATACTACCTGATTCGTTAAAAGCGATTAATCCTGTTTTTACATTATCAATTACATAGTTTAAGTAATGTTCTTTTTGTTCCTTTTCTTTTATAACCTGCTTTACATCTGTATTAATTCTCTCAAAACTATCCCTAAGCCCCTTAAATGTTTTTTCAATATTATCTTTACTAAACACAACAGATGTATCGCCTTGTTGCAGATGAATCAAGAATTCTGCCAATTCTCTGTTTGTTCTGTTAACATATTTAATTAGTGAAAATGTTTGAGCTATAATAAGGAATACGATAAATCCTGTGGTAAATATATAATCATCTCTATAGATTAAATATACGAACAACATACAGGTTAATACAATGCATATTATCCTTAAAAAAATATTGATATAAAACTTATTGGATTTCATATTTTTTTAACTTTAAATAAAGCGTTGTACGTGATATAGCTAATTCATTTGCCGTTTTTGTTAAATTCCATTTGTGTTTTTCAAGAACTTCTTCAATAATTCTTTTTTCAACATCTTCAAGCTTATTCGATCTATTTTTAGTATCAATTTCTTGTGATGATTTTAAATAAAAATCAGTACTGTTTAATTCTTCTTTATCCGATAAAATAACCGCTTTTTCAATTGTATGCATTAGCTCACGCACATTCCCTTTCCACGGGTAACTTAACAATTCTGATTGAGCATCTTTAGAAACTTGCATATTCCCTTTATTATACTTATCGGTAAATTTATTCAGGTAAAATTGTGCAAGTTCGAGGATATCAAGATCTCGTTCTCTTAATGGAGGCGACTGAATTTGTATAGTATTAATTCTGTAATACAAATCTTCTCTAAATTCCCCCTGCTCGATCATTTTTTCAATGTTGTTATTGGTAGCACAAATCAATCTCACATCTATCGGAATTTCCTTTGAGCTTCCAACTTTATAAATTATTCTGCTTTGCAAAACATTAAGCAATTTGGCCTGCATCGATAATGAAAGGTTGCCAATCTCATCCAGAAATAAAGTTCCTCCCGATGCTGATTCAAAACGGCCAATTCGATCTTCCCTGGCATCGGTAAAAGCCCCTTTAACGTAACCAAAAAGTTCACTTTCAATAATCGATTCACTCATCGAAGCAATATCAACAGTCATAAAAATCTCTGTAGCTCTTTCCGATCTTTTATGAATTTCTCTTGCAATAAGCTCTTTTCCTGTACCATTTTCTCCTAAAATCAAAATATTGGCATCCGTTTTAGAAACTTTTTCAATTAACGAAAAAACATCTTTCATTTTTTCAGATGAGCCAATAAAATTTTCGAAAGGTTTATTTATATCCTTATTTAATTGTTCCTGCCTGATTTCAAGAATTTCATTTTTGCGTTTTGATTGGCTTATTTTAATTGCATTGAGTACTGTAGTAATAAACTTTTCGGCTTCCCAGGGTTTGGTAATAAAATCAGTTGCCCCCTTTTTAATTGCTTTAACAGCCAGTTCAATATCACCATAAGCAGTGATCATTATGACAACTGCGTTTTTATCAATTTTTAATATCTCATCGAGCCAAAATAAACCTTCATTACCTGAATTTACACCTGCTTTGAAATTCATATCTAACACGATAACATCAAAACTTTCTTTTAATAATATGGAATGTATCTGGTTAGGATTTTTTATAGTATGTATTGCTTCACATTCGTATTTTAATAGTTGATGTATTGTTTTTAAAACATAATCGTTATCATCAATAACTAAAATATTTCCTGCTTTGGTTTTCATTTTGTATGATTTATAAGCTATTTTCGATAAAATTACATGTTATTGTTCAATAATTAAAAACAATCGTTCAGTTTCTGAACAATTTATCTGAATTTCGAATGAATACAGAACTATTAAAACTTTAATAAACAACTAGTTATTAAACAATGGCACACGTATTGGTTTGATTATTGCAAACCCAAAAATTTCACGATATGTTGCTACAGAATATCAAACTATCAATTAAAAGACTATCTAACAATAAGTTATACACATTTATTAATTTGGGAGGCTTAGCTTTAAGTTTTGCCATAGCAATATTAATTCTCTTGTATGTTTATAATGAGCTTACTGTAGATAATAATCAGGAAAATTTAACCAGTTTATACCGGTTGGTCGAAAACAAGGATAAAAGTGCTTATACTGCAGCCACCTATGGCAAATATATTATTAATAAATACCCCGAAGTAAAATATGTATCGCAATATTTTAAAACGGAAAACATATTCCAATATAATAATAGTCAATCTATAAAAATCGAAAATGTTGCTTTCCTTGATTCTTCATTCCTAAATATGTTTTCGATTAACATAATAAAAAGAAATACGAATAAATTATTATGTACAAATCAATCCATTATTATATCGCAAAAAATTGCGCAGAAACTTTTTGGAGATACCAATCCTTTGGGTCAAATAATGAGGATTGAGAATACACACGACTACATTGTAGAAGGTGTATTTGAAGATTACCCTTCCAATTCAAGTTTTAAACATGATGTAATTGCGAATTTCCCTTCAATAAAATTTTTATGGGGATTTCCTGAATATGATGTTACAATTGATGATGGTAACGGGTCTTTTTCAACATTGATCATGTTAAACGAAAATATAAACAAAAAGGAGCTTGACGAAAGGTTAAGAAAAGATTTAGACGAAAGATTTGAAGGAGAGTCAGAATTTTATCTTCAGGAATTTTCAGACATCTATTTTAACAACGAAATTAACGATGATTATGTAAGACATGGTAAAAAGCAAATCGTGTACCTATTCTTAGCAATTGCCTTAATTATAATCATAATTGCAATGATTAATTATATAAACCTGTCAACATCAATGTCTGCAAAAAGAGCATTAAGTATTGGCATTTATAAAACCCTGGGGGCTCACCGTCGAAGCCTTATAATTCAGTTTATGGTTGAAACAGTTCTAATTTGTATTCTGGCATTAGTTTTTGGTTATATTCTTGCAGAATTATTTATCCCAGCTTTTAATAATATGCTGCAATATAGTTTGCAGGTAAAAACTTTTTATGCCTACCCGTTTAATATTATCTCCATACTGACAGCTGTATTAATAGCATTTATCAGCGGCATATATCCTGCATTTTATTTAACAAAACTTTCTCCTATAAAAGTGCTTAAAGGCAAACTGGCTAATATTAAAGGAATTGGGTTATTCAAAAAAGGATTAATGGTTTTTCAATTCATAATCACTATTGCTTTAATTACAGGAACCATAGTAGTATATCAGCAATTAAACTATTGGCGCAATATGGATCTTGGAATAAATAAAGATCATATATTGTCAATAAATCTTAGTGCCGAAGTATATGATAATGCTTCTGTTTTTTCAGAAAAAGTTTCCAGAATTCCATCTGTTGAAGATGTTTGTATGGGTACGGGAGCTCCGGGTGGTTTTGGTGGAGGATTAAATTTTATAATTGATGGAAGAGAGATAAAGGTAAGATATGTAACCATTGATGCCAATTATGCTGATTTTTACGGGATTCATATTATTGATGGAGAGGGGTTTTCAAAAAACAATCCTGAAACGAATAAAAAGAAATTTCTTTTAAATGAAACAGCAGTTAAATATATGGGTTTTGATAATTTATTTGAAAAAAACTTTAATGGATATAGATGTATTGGAATTGTTAATGATTTTATATATAATTCTCAGCAAGGAGCCATTGAACCTCTTCTTATGCTCTTTGGTAATAAAGAATCAAATATAAGTATAAAAATATCTCCAATAGGAATGCCGGAAACGCTTAAAAAGATTGAAGAAGTTTGGAATAGCATGACTTCAAATTTCCCATTTGAATATAAATTCGTAGATGAAATATTCGATTCCCATTACAAAAATGAAGAACGCCTGACTAAATTACTAGGATACTTTGCAGCATTTAGCATTTTTATTGCCTGCCTGGGTTTATTTGGACTTATAAGTTTTATGGCAGAGCAACGAACAAAAGAAATTGGCGTACGGAAAGCACATGGGGCAAATATCAGGAGCATTATTTCTTTATTTTCGAAAGAGTTTATTCAATTAATTCTTATCTCGGGTATAATAGCTACACCACTTTCATATTATATTCTGTCTGTATGGTTGCAGAATTTTGCTTATCCAGTCAAAATATCATGGTGGGTATTTGCAGTATCAATACTAATAGCCATAGTTATTTCTTCCATGTCTGTATTTTACCGGGCTTACAAAGCAGCATCCAAAAACCCGGTTGAAAGTTTACGGTACGAATAATATATAATAAAAACATGAATATTTAATAACTTAAAATAGTAAATCTATGTTCCTCTATGAATTTAAAATAATACTCCGGAATGTTTTTAGAAATAAATTCTTTTCATTTATAAATATATTTGGTTTATCGTTGGGGTTAACGGCTACAATCCTTATCATGCTATGGGTATGGGACGAACTAAGCTATGATCGGTTTTATGAAAATGCAGGTAACATTTACATGCTTATTAATAAAAATTATGACGATCAGGGAAACAGTATAGACTTTGTTGAAAGCCCTGCCCCAATGGCTGATTATCTTGTAAACAACATTCCTGATATCGAAAAAGCAGTCCGCGTTGAATATTTTTATACCGGAGGGTTAATACAAAAAGAAAATGATTCCTTTAAAGAGAAAGGAGCTTCGGCAGATGCTTCTTTCTTTGATATTTTTAAAATCCCTTTTATACAGGGAGACAAAAACAATGCATTAACGAATCCTGAATCTATTGTTATTTCAGAGAATATGGCTAACAGGTACTTTGGAGATAAGAATCCTGTTGGTGAAATTTTAAAAATCAAAGCTTCTGGTAATGTTTTTAAAACCGTTACAATAACAGGCGTTTACAAGGATTTTCCAAAAAACTCCACGATAAAACTCGACTTTATTGTTCCTTTTTTGCTCGAAGAAAAAAACTACCTTGACAATTGGAATGTTTCAATATATGTTACGTTTGTACTTCTGGATAAAAATTCTGATTTAAAGCTGATTAATAAAAAAGTTTCAACCATATTTAAAGATGTACTCAATAAAAGTCAATATTCTTCCTATTTGTTTCCATTGGTAAAACTTCATCTGAATTCAAATTTAACATTCTTTAATAATCCGAACCATGGTAATCGTAAGCTCATATATATTCTTGTATTTATCGCCATATTGATTTTACTTATTGCCAGTATTAATTATATGAACCTTACTACAGCCCGATCGGTTAAAAAAATTAAAGATATTGGTATTAAAAAAGTTCTTGGGATAAGTCGTAAAAGATTATTTTCCAACTTCTTAACCGAAGCAATAGTATTTACATTAATATCATTTTACATAGCTATTATTTTAATCGAAGTTATCCGTCCGGTATTTAACAATCTTACCGGGAAAAATATAAGAATTCATTATTTCGAACCACAATTTTTACTTGTTGCAATTGCAATTATTAGTATCACCAGCTTTATTTCGACTTATTATCCATATTTATACATAACTTCATATCAGCATGAAATCATTAAAGGGAGTACAAAATACAAACCCAGGGGAATATCTCCAAGAAAGTTTCTGGTAATTTTTCAATTTATAATTTCTATTATTCTTATCATCTTTTCCAGTATAATTTTAAAGCAGATAAACTACATCTACTCCAAGAACCTTGGCTTCGATAAAGAAAATGTTATCATGATTAACTCCTCGTATCTTGGCGATAATGTAAAAATATTTAAACATGAAATTCTAAAAAATGCAAATATACTATCTGTTACAAATGGAAACGATCCAATTGGCGGAGGATGGCCTGATTCATGGTCGTGGGATAGTAAAAACACTTCAAATAATTTAAAAGTAATACGAATTAATTCAGATTCTGATTACTTAAATACATTGAAAATAAAACTCTTAAAGGGCAGATTTTTTTATGATGAAAACATCAATAATTCATCAATAGTCATTAATCAGAAATTCGCGGAATATATAGGACAGGAAAATATTATAGGTAAAAGAATTTTTTATAGAGAGAAACCTTATGAGATAATAGGGATAACCGAAAATTTTCATTCACATCATTTCTCTGAAGATATTAAGTTAGCCGCATTTTTTAATGAGCCAACATATCAGCTTTTAATAAAAGTAAAAGGTGAGCGTATGGCAGAAATCATAAGTTATATAGAGTCAGAATATAAAAAGATCGTTACCGACAGAGCCTTTGAGTATTCAACTCTTGCCCAACGATTCGATAAACTTTATTATTCAGAAGTTAGAACAGGTAAGCTTTTTTGTTATTTTTCCTTCCTGGCAATATTTATCTCATGCCTGGGTTTATTCGGGATAAGTGTTTTTGCAACAGAACAACGAACCAAAGAAATTGGTATTCGCAAAACTCTTGGAGCATCATCAAGTAACATTGTAAACATGCTTACTAGTGAGTTTATTAAATGGGTTGTAACAGCCTACATCATTGCATGTCCTGTAGCTTATTATATAGCAACAAAATGGTTGCAGAACTTTGTTTACAGAACCCAGCTTTCATGGTGGATTTTTGTTCTGTCAGGCATTATCGTGCTTGTAATAACTTTATTAACAGTAAGTTGGCAAAGCTATAGGGTTGCATCCAAAAACCCGGTTGAAAGTTTACGTTACGAATAAATATTTTTAATATGAATCATTGTTTTAGTGTTATGGATTAAATATGGATAAATGCAAGTCGTACTTATTTGGTTTAATATTTAATTGCCCATTTAAAATTGAAATTGAAAATTGCCCATTTAAAACACTTAGGGAAATAGAAATCAGAGACCGTATAGTTTTTATTGAAACTCTTTCGGGTAAAGAGATATTAGAATTGTTGTCATCACATCAATACTGTTTAACAACAAGAGAGAGGGATTTATTAAACGTTTTACAATGTGTTAACGATTAAAGAATGTTCTATGCATTGTAAAACTCTGTGTTTATTAGAGATTATTCAACAAAAGGCACAATAGCGAAACTTAGTAATAATCAAAAGGTTATACACAGGTATTTTATTGATTATTACTAATTTTTCGTAGAACTTTCTCACGAATTATTTCCTGGTTACTTCTGTTTTCAATTTTACTTTCGAGCCACGAAATAATATCAAAGTATATAAACGGGCGGCGTTCGTAGAACTTCTCGTTTAAAGGCAGTAATTGTTCGCGTAATTCTTTAAAAGCATCTGTTAGCTGATCTCGTGTAATGGAGCTTAGTTTTCGAACAAAGCGAAGTAATATCTTTTGAAATACATGCAAATCATTTTTCTTGATCAGAAAACGATAGGTTGACCGTAAATAATAATCAACCAAATCAAAGTTACCCAATTCATAATGGCAAATAAGATTCAGAATTCTTGCAAAACCATGGATATCGGAACGTATATCCACATCTTTCATATTTATAATCTTATTCAGCCAGAAGATGGTTTTATGGTAATTATCATCACCAAAATACATGCATGCAAATTTGTAATAAAAAATAGTAATATAATGCGTATCTAAAAGATGTTCATATTTCTCAAGACTTTCGGCTATCTCCGGGATTATTTTGGAACCTTCGGTAAATTTTCCCAACAAAAAATACCTGTTAATTTTATGAGTTGATGAATATTTAAAAAGCTGTAATTTAACATTTTCAGTAAGTTTTAATTCCGGGAAATCTTTTATGGAATCTAACTTTAGTGTTGTTGCAATAAATTCATCGTAACCATGAAGCTTTGATTGTGAAACCAAAAGGTTATTTATGGCTTTAATGTACATTTCAATCTTCGATGGTATAAACTGTTTATTTTCATCGAAAAGTGCTACCCATTTTTTGGCATATTCATGTCCACGTTCAAAATCCTGTATAAAGAAATAATACCCTACAAACGAATTGTAGAGATACATTTTCTCATCGAACGAAAGTTTATCTTCCTGAAATACAGGAAGGGTAGAGTACAGAAAACTGTTAACAAGCTCAAAATCTTTATGATTTCGTAAGAATCCAATTTTAAGGTAAAAAGAATAGAGCTTTATAGTTAAATTCGAGAAAGTACTGATATTGCTAATTTTCTCCTTTATCTGATCTGATATTTTAATAATCTCACTTACTTTGTCTTCGATATTTGTACGAATGAATTTTGTTACCAGGCGCTTTTCAAATTCTACAACTTCGAACAACAACGTGCTTTTATCATTACTTTCGGTCAATTGTTTTGCCTTCTCGAGGGTTTTAACACACTGTTCATAAAGACATTTGTTATATAATATGGTCGAATGGTCAAGAAGTTCGCGTATTCTGATTTCAATATCCTCATCGGGATTAAAGCTTCTCAGGCTTTTAAGTATTTGACGGTATAAATGTGCTTTTAAATTTGATAACTGCTGACTTTTTATTGATTTTTCCTTTTCCAGAATTTTTATCTCATCATAATCCTTTTGCTTATCAATTAAATCGAAAAGTTTTATGAACAAAGTATCTTCGGCGCTTCTCCGGCGGGTAACATACAATTTAAAATATCTCTTCTCTGCCTTGGTTAGCGATTTTATTAACTGGAAAAGCGGATCGGAATTTTTGTTAGACATTGTAATAAAAATTTTAGTTTATGCTATTATAATCCATAGTAAATCTGCAATTTACGCGTTTATACTATGGATAAAAAAATTCACTGGGCATCGTAAATCATAAAATATTTTGTTTTTCTTGTTAAGATACAAAAAATACTTTTGGTCGGTTATTTTTGGAAAGTAATTCAAAACAAATGTAAGCAAAAAAAGGAATTTGATTCATTATTCTTAATTGGATTTATTTCCGCTTTAAACATGATGATTTCTAATTTACCAAATTTGCTTCTTTGTTTTGAATTTTTATTTAAAATCAACACAAATTGAATCATGAGCATTGATAAATATTCTACACTGACATCAGGTATTTTAGCATCTAAAATGGAAAACTTCGAAGTTGAGCATTTTAATCCCGGGAATATCAATTCGAATAGATTAGATAAAATTTTAGTTCTTGAAAATTCTACCGGTGTTGTTTCTGATTATGATTTTGCAGTTCAATCAATGTACGAAGCTGGTTTCAGAATCATAATATCATCCCGATTTCCCGATGTTTTTTGTGTCAAGGCAATGAGTATTGGTATATTCCCGATAGAAATTTCAGAAGAATTTGTAAATAAAATTCTTAATGAATTTAAGTTAAAATCAAAAATAAAATTATTTGTTGATATGGTTGGACAAGAAGTTATGATTGTAAAAACAGGCGAAAAAGAATTTTTTGAACTTACCGATTACAAAAAGGAATGTTTATTAAACGGCTGCAACGAAGTGGATTATTTGTATTGTATTTGGGACGAAATAAATTGTTCAGAACGTGAAATCAATAAACAGGAAACCATTGAATATGCAATTGAATAAATTGACATAGCAACTCAATTACAAATTATATAACTGATTTTTTCTTCCAGTTACCTGTTTTATAGTAAATATAGGATAAAATTATACCCACACTCCAGCCTATAGGAATAGCCCACCAAATACCAGCTTCACCAATTTCTCTTGAAAGTACCCATGCAACAGGTATTCGAATTACCCAGAGTGCAATGAGCGAAATAAACATGGGTATTAATGTATCACCTGCACCACGCATCACACCTGCAATAACGAACATTGATGAAAAAACAATATAGAACGCCCCTACAATAACCAGGTATTCTTTACCAATGCGAATAACTTCGGGGTCGGTTGTAAATAATCGTACTATAAAATCACCAAAAATTAATACAACTGCTGAAACTATAACAGATAAAATAGACGACATTTTAAGTGTGGCTAAAAATCCGGATCTTACCCTGTCAATTTTTTTAGCCCCAATATTCTGACCAACAAAAGTTGATAATGCAGCAGAAAAATTCATTGCCGGCATCGATGCCAGAGAATCTATTCGTGTAGCAACAGAATAAGCAGCAATAACATTGGTACCAAACCGGTTAACTATGCTGATTAATGCCATCATTCCTACAGCTACAAATGTTTGTTGTATGCCTGTTGGCAAGCCTATGCGAATACTTTTGAAAAAAATATCGCGATCGAAGGTTAAATTTTTAATGCTGAACCTGATAATTTTGTGTGTACGATTTAGATAGATAACTGCACTTACAAATGCACCACACTGCGAAATTACTGTTGCAATAGCCACTCCTGCTATACCCCATTTAAAAACCAAAACAAATAACAGATCTAAAACAATATTAACAAGTGTAGATATTATTAAAAAGTAGAGTGGTGTTTTTGAATCGCCTAAACCTCTTAATATGGCACTTATGCCATTAAACCCGAACGAAAAGAGAATACCTCCCATAAAAATATTGAAATAGATTTTTGCCTGGGGTATTATTTCATCAGGTAATTTCAATAACCTGAATAAATCTTCACTAAAATAAATAGATATAATACTTACTGTAATTGAAGCGATAATCAGGAAGATAAATAACGTGTTTATTGTTCTCTTAACTTTTTCAATATCTTTCGCTCCAAAGTACTGGGCAATAACAATAGTGCTTCCTGTAGCAATTCCAATAATTAACGAAAGGAAAGCAAAGATTATCGGAAATGATGATCCCACAGCAGCAAGGGCTTCTTTACCTATAAAATTACCAACAACTACGCTATCAACAACATTATACAATTGTTGAAACACATTACCCAGCAACATTGGCATTGCAAACTTTAAGATAAGCGAACTCTCTTTACCTTTGGTTAAATCTTTCATGGAGAAGTAAAAAAACAGTACAAAGCTGAATAAAAATAAGCGGGAATCAAAATTTTATTCATGTATAATAATCGTTTTTTTAATAATCTAATTATCACTACATTTGATAATTAATCAATAACAATTACAATGCGATTAAGTTTATCAATTTATATTATATTCATTTTTACTATGATTACAGGCTCAAAATGCGATAATAGCAAAACAAGCACTTTCTGCGGAATTAAAGACCCAATACAAAATATTGAATGGTTAAAAGTGAGAGTTGAAAATTCCGAGAAAATTGAAATAATGAAATTTATTTACAACGAAACTGAATATTTAGCATTAAATCCCTGCCCTGGCTGCCCCGATAGCATGACCGAAATTTTCGACTGTAACGGGAACCGGTTTTGTACTATTGGAGGAATTACCGGGAGAAACACCTGTCCTGATGATTTCCTGGATAAATCAGAAAAAACAGTCATATTAAAAAGGTGATTAATGAAAGCTAAAATTTATATCACGAATCACCTTTTTAATTTATAAGTTTAGTATTAAACTCTTTTCAATTCAACAGTAAAATGGCGCATGATAGGTGCTTCGCTAAGAATTTGGAATCCTTTAGTAATCTTATCACGACGATCGAACACATTTTTTAAAGCAACAGCAATAACATCCATGTGATTGTTGGTGTACACCCTTCGAGGAATTGCCAGGCGCAATAACTCAAGTGCCGGGTATCTCTCTTCATGTGTTTCCGGATCGCGGTCGGCAAGTAAAGTACCTATTTCTACCCCACGAATTCCTGCTTCCAGGTACAGTTCAACACCCAATGTTTGTGCAATAAATTGTTCTTTAGGTAAATTTGGAAGGAATTTTTTGGCATCAACAAAAATTGCATGTCCTCCATATGGTTTCTGAACAGGAATACCAAAATCTGTAAGCCTTTTACCCAGGTATTCAACCTGTTTGATTCGTGTTTCAAGATAATCAAATTCGGTACCTTCATCTAAGCCCTGTGCAAGAGCGTTCATATCGCGACCCGCCATACCACCATAAGTAATATATCCTTCGAACATGATATTAAAAACAGTTGCTTTCTTAAACAACTCCTCGCTTCGTAAAGCAATAAATCCTCCAATGTTAACGATAGCATCTTTCTTACTGCTCATGGTCATTCCGTCAGCATAAGAAAACATTTTATGAACAATTTCTTTTATCGATTTATTCTCATACCCTTTTTCACGAATCTTGATAAAATAAGCATTCTCTGCAAACCTTGCCGAATCGTATATTACAGGAATACCATATTTATCGGCAACTTTACGAACAGCTTTCATATTTTCAATTGATACAGGCTGTCCGCCCGATGAATTACAAGTTACAGTGAGAATAATAAAAGGGATTTTTTCTACAGGGTATTTTTTTAGTGTATTTTCAAGCTTCTCAATATCTACATTCCCTTTAAAAGGATGATCTATTTCGGTATCAAAAGCTTCATCAATTGTACAGTCAACAGCTTTTGCCTTACGAAATTCTATATGTCCTTTTGTTGTATCGAAATGAGAGTTTCCCGGAATAATATCACCTTCCTTAACTAAAGCAGAAAATAAAACGTTTTCTGCGGCTCTACCCTGATGTGTTGGTAAAAAATATTCGAAACCAAGTAATTCTTTAATCTGATTTTTTAAATTATAATATGATGATGCTCCAGCATAACTTTCATCGCCTAACATTATAGCACCCCACTGTTTATCACTCATGGCACCGGTTCCTGAATCAGTCAGCAAGTCGATAAAAACCTGCTCGCTCCTTAAATTAAATAAATTGTACTTTGCTTCTTTAATCCATTTTTCGCGTTCTTCGCGTGTACTTCTTTTGATGGTTTCAACCATCTTTATTTTATAAGATTCTGCAAATGGTAATTCCATAGCTATGTGTTTTTAAATTAATATTTTATTTATTTATTTGTTTGATTTGCTTTATTTAAAAAGCTGTATGAAAACTTAACGGGTATAAAAAGAATCCCTTTTCTTAATATTTAAGAAAATATACTTCGCGGAAAATAACATGTTGAAAGTTTTTTTCATTCAACTCATTATTAAAAAAATTTATGTTATACAAATATACAAGTTTCTTGATTTTAAAAATCATTTTTCAATATTTTTGAGAATATTTTAAAGTAATACCAAATTAGATTGTAAATACACATGAAAAAAGCAATACTGTTTTTTTTACTACTTTTAACTTATAACCTGTCCTACTCGCAGGAAGAAAAAGCTGATTCAATTGAATACATTGCTATTCAGGATACAATAAAAACTATAATCTCAGGATTAAATACAGAAAAGTATGAAATACAACCAGTTCCAAATACCGATTCATTACAAGTATTTGTAAATCAATTAAATTATATCTTAAATAAGATATCTATAAATAAAAATGATACAACAGCTAATGCCATTAAACAATTAATCAATTATGTTGAAAACAGGAATATTGAACCTGCACTAAAACACATTCAAATAAAGCTCAACAATACTAATTCCATATTTGATTCAACCAATTTATATAATTCGGAATACGAAGATAGTTTACGTTTTGCCTTGCATTATTTATTAAGCTTTATTTCGAATGATTCGGTAACATTTGTTTTCAAGAATAATCTGCACGATACAATTTTGTTAGAAACTACAAAAAACAAGACCGATTCATTACACTTAAAACTTTATGATCACCGGGGAGAGTATGTAGTACTATGGATTAAAAAAAGCAGGGGAAATTCATTTGATATTTCGCTGGAAGACGGGTTTTATTTTGAGAAAACAAAACAGAAAAAATCTTTAAATAAAAAAATTGATACCGATAAAACAATTGTTGCTTTAAAAAAGATAACCCCCGTTTCAATTGATGTTCCCATGTGGAAATCAAACGGGAGTGCCAATATTCAGTTTAGCCAGAGTTATTTGTCTGACTGGGTTGCCGGAGGTGAAAACAGTTTAACCGCGCTCTCTGTTTTAAAATATAATAAAAGCCTTGTATATGGAAAGCGTATTTGGGATAATGATTTTGAGTATAAGTTGGGTTATATAAAAGCTGGTGAGGGTCCCTTGCAAAAAAATGAAGATAAGTTAGAGATAAATTCAAAATATGGACATGTAGCATTTAACAACTGGTATTACAGTTTTTTATTCAATTTTAAAACCCAATTTTTAAGAGGTTATGATTACCCCAACGACTCAATCCCGATATCAGGTTTTTTATCGCCGGGATATCTCGTTTTCTCATTTGGCCTTGATTATAAACCAAATAAAAATCTCACGTTTTTGATTTCGCCGATAACATCAAAATTTACATTGTTTACCGATACATCAAATTACGATCAAACCCGGTTTGGAGTTGGCATTGATGAAAAAATAAAAAAAGAAATTGGTGCATATATTAAAACTGTTTCATTACTAAAAATTGGAAAAAATATAGTACTCGAAAACAAAGTAAACTTTTTTACAAATTATATAGACAATCCACAAAACATTGATATTGACTGGGAAGCTACTTTAAATTTCCAGTTGAACGAATATATTAAATTCTCATTAAACGGTCATGCAATTTACGATGATGATGTTGAAATCCCCGTTTATGAAGAAATTGATGGCATAAAAACGAAAACAGGAATAACTAAAAACTTACAATGGAAAGAAATTTTCAGTATTGGTTTTATCTATAAATTTTATCATTAAGTACAATAATAGGCCTGTTTTTAAGCCTTTGCTTTTTTTCTTTTTCGTTTCCATCGGCGATGCGACCAAAGCCAGTTTTCAGGTTTCGCATTAATTATTTTCTCCAGCCTTGACATATACAATCGTGTTATCTCTCCTTCGGAAGTCTTTAATGGTTCATCAACCAGTTTTGAAAACTCCAGTTCGTAATATCCACGCTTAACACGCTGAATATCTACAAATACAACCGGGTAATTGTATCGTTTCGCGTATTTTTCCGGGCCATGTAAACAAGCTGTTTCCTGGTTAAGAAAAGTTGTCCAGATAGCTTCTTTCATGTTCGTGGGACTTTGATCGGCTACCAACATGAATATACAAACCTCGTGAATATGTTTTTCAAAAGCATTACTTGTAAATTTTATCGATTCTAAGGTTGCACCATTAGCTGCCCTTGTTCTTCGTAAAAATTTGTCGATATATTTATTGGATAGCGGTTTATATACTGCTATTCCTTTGTGTTTTATTTGCAATCCCCCGGCAAGCGCACCCCACTCCCAGTTTCCATAATGACCAGCAACACCAATTATACTCTGATTTTTATTGTAATACTCATCGAGTAATTCGGGATTTACAATTTTAAATCGCCTGATAATTCTCTTGCTTGAAATAGTAAATGCTTTTATGCTTTCAATCACAATATCAGACAGATTTCTATAGTTCTTCCAGGCAATTGAATTAATTTCTTTTTCAGATTTCCCGGGAAATGAATTTCTTAAATTTTTAAGTATTGTTTTTTTGCGGTATGAAAAAACATAATACAACAAGAAAGCTAAAAAATCAGAAAATCCATATAAAAACCAAAAAGGGATAATTGCTATAAAATAGATAGAAATGAAAAAAACAATATAAATAATAAACTGCATGTATATCAGGATATTGAGAGAAATTATGAAAAAGAAATATTAGCGCTTCCGATCTATAAAAAACTTGGCGACAATCATTCCTGAAGCAACCGTACCTCCTACTGCAATTCCCAAGTTAGCATCTGTAGCTGAGTTTGAAACAAAATTATCGGGGTTATTTGTTAAAATCAATATTCCTGTTGCAACCAATAAGCCTCCTGCAACATATAGCATTAAGTTTTCATTCTTTTTTTTCTTTTTTAATAAACCTGATGGAATATTGTAAGTATTATTTTCAAGGTTTACAAGCTGAACCATAAATTGCTGATAATTTTGATCAATAGAAAGTTGAGGTTCATAAATAGAATTTACAAGAATTGAATTTGTTGAATTTACCTCCGGTTCAAAAGCATAGGCTGGTTTTAGAATTACACAAACGAGTACAATAAAAACTAACAGAATGTTTTTCATTTTTATTTTTTGAATATCACAAGCTCTTACTAAGTTAATATTATTTTCTATATCATCTTTTTTTTACCTGTAATTTATGATGATTAACTCATAATAAAGGTTAAACCAAACAAAATAAATGATTAAAAATCATACAAATATAATTTCATTTTTTTTAATATTCCAAAGTTTGCAGAATCTTTCAGGGGTAATTCTTAAAAATAAAGCCAGGATATTTTTAAAAATATTCTGGCTTAAAAAAACACAACAATTTGTATTCGCTCTAAATCTCAATGGTGTTAATCGTTTTATCAGCCGGTTCTTTCTCTAACTCAATATTTGGATAGATTTCTTTCAGGAATATATTCCTGAGAGAATCCATTTCACGCATTAAATCATCGAACCGAAACATTTCCCTTTCAAATTGGTTCATAAAATAATCTTCATCGAAAAAATGCTGTTGAAAAGTTGAATCCATTTCGAAAAAATCGTTAAATGGTTTATGCATCATGTCAAAACCTTTGTCAAAAAAATAAGGTTTGAATGAATTATAAAGGCTGTCGATATTTATTTCTTTGGATTTCCCATTCGGGTATGTATAAATATAAGTATAAGAAGAATCGTAACGAATAATATTTCCTTTCTCGTCGTATTGTTTGTTTACTTTAACATCCACCCTGGGATTTACATAGTTAGTGTCCGGTTCTGAGATATTTGCGATTTTGGTATTAAAATTAAGTATTCCTTTGTTATAAAAAGCAAAGGTAAACAGGCTAATCAGGGTAATAATTGAAAAAGTAAGGGCTATTTTTTTTAAGATTTTTTTCATATATACCTCCTTTTAAAAATTATTTTGATTGATGATTATTTTTCCACCATTTAAAAAATTCATCTTCATTTAAAATTTCTTCTCCAAATTGCTGTTCATATAATTCTTTCTCATTTTCGGAGATATGACGCCTGGATATTTTATTATTCCAGTCGTTTCTAACCGGAATATAATACCCGCCAAGAACTTGCGGAGCTGGTTTAAAAAATGCTTCTCTTATTGCCATAATACTATTTGAAATTATAAAAACCTGATTTTTACCTGTTAAATATCCTGTAAAAATTTCAATATGCTAATTTTCAAAGATCATACCAACATACTCACCCTGAACTAATTATGCCATTTTGTCAATTATTTTCAATGCCAGATTTTAAGAATAAGTTCAGTAATGGTAAATACTGCAAAAATTACACTGGCTATTCCATTTGTAGTAAAAAAAGCTACATTTACTTTGCTCAAATTGTCGGGTTTTACCAGTGTATGTTGATAAAATAAGAGTCCTATAAAAAATAAACATCCAATCCAGTAAAACAATCCAAACTCTGCATAATATCCTGCATAAATTGTCAGGATTGCAGATACAAGATGCAATAATGATGAAGCTTGTAAAGCACCTTTTCTTCCAAAAAATACAGGTAACGATTTCAATTCTTCTTCTTTATCAAAATCCAAATCCTGTAATGCATAAATAATATCGAAACCACTAACCCATAGCAAAACAACAAGCGAGTATAAGACGGGCAGGAGCGCAAATTCTCCGGTTACGGCTAAATATGCACCAATGGGGGCAAGAGATAATCCTAATCCTAAAATCAGATGACAAAGAGCCGTAAACTTTTTGGTTATGCTATAACCTAGGATAATGATTAATGCAACAGGTGACAAATGAAAAGTAAGCTTGTTAATAAAATAAGTTGTTGCAATAAAAAGTATTGAATTTATTATTACAAAAATAAATACCGATTTGGCTTTAAGTATCCCTGCAGGTATTTCGCGGATTGCTGTTCGGGGATTTTTAATATCAATTTCACGATCGATAAACCGGTTAAATGCCATTGCAGCATTTCGGGCAAATACCATGCATAAAACTACTAATAACAGGAGTTTCCAATCAATTATGGAATCTGTTTGATAGAGTGCCAAAAAATAACCAATAAATGCAAATGGCATTGCAAAAATGGTATGGCTGAATTTTACAAGCGAAAGGTAATTTTTTACTTTCTTGGATGTCTTTTTATACATTATACAGTAGTTACAATGAATCTAGCTTTTCTTTATAAATAGAGTAATTTTCATCGTCGTAACAAACAAAATACACTTTATCAATTTTTTTATGGTGAACTAAGAAACTTGTTACAGTTCGTAAAGCTATTCCCGCTGCCATGTGTTTTGGAAAACGATAAATCCCTGTACTGATATTCGGAAAAGCTATAGTTTTAATTTTATTTTCCACAGCCAGGTTTAAACTGCTTTTATAACAATTTGCAAGCAGTTCCGGCTCATTAGCCATGCCTCCATGCCATACCGGGCCAACAGTATGTATTACAAATTTTGACTGTAAATTATATGCTTTTGTAATTTTTGCTTCTCCTGTTTCGCAGCCATTCAGGGTTTTACACTCTTCAAGTAATTGATGGCCTGCAGCACGGTGAATAGCCCCATCGACTCCGCCACCACCCAAAAGGGTTTTGTTTGCTGCATTTACAATTGCATCAACATGTAATGTGGTAATATCTCCCTGAACAAGCTCAATACTCGATTTCATTTGTATTAACGAATTTTTGCACTTAATTCCTGTTCAAATACCCTGATAAAATTATTCATTATTTTATCGATTTGCTTATCGGTAAGGGTTTTGGTTTCGTCCTGAAGAATAAAGCTTACCGCGTACGATTTTTTATCTTTGCCTAATTTTTCACCTTCGAAAACATCGAATAATGAAACTTTTTTAAGCAAACTTTTTTCTGTTTTGTATGCCAGTGCTTTTATTTTTTCAAATCGAACATCTTTATCCAGTAGAAGTGCAAGGTCGCGGCGCACTTCGGGATATTTTGGAATCTCTTTATATCTTACAGTATGTTTCGCTACAACTTTCAACACGTTATCCCAATTAAAACAAGCAAAGTAAACACTTGAATCAATATCGAAACGTTTCAATATTTTTTTCGACAGGATTCCGAATTCAACAATCTGATTTTTATTAAGTTCATATTTAAGCCCTTCAATAAAAATATCGTTTTCAATTTCTGACAGTTCAATAGCATCCAAATCGAATCCCAGCTTTTCCAGGATATTCTCAACATACGATTTTAACTGGTAAAAGCTTGCAGGTTCTTCTTTTGCAATCCAGCTCTCGCCTGTTTTATTGCCTGTGATTAGCAGAGCTAACTGGAAATCTTCAGCGTATTTTTTTAAAGGATTTTCACTTTTCGATTCTTTCAAATAGTATGATTTCCCGAATTCGTACAATTTAAGGTCTTTATTTTTCCTGTTCCGGTTATGTTCAATCGACTCAAGGCCGCCAAACAATAAAGACTGTCGCATAACACCCAAATCGCTGCTTAATGGGTTGACTATCTTTACAAGCTTCGATTCAGGCATGGTATTTAAATCGCTATAATAATCAGCTTTTGTTAAGGAATTGCACATAATTTCATTAAATCCATTAAATGACAGGAAATCTGAAATCGAATTTTGAATTTTTTCTTTATCGGGGTGATTTGAATACGATAAACTTGAATTTACATGCTCAGAAATTTCAACATTGTTATATCCATAAATCCTGAGAATTTCTTCAATAACATCAGCTTCGCGGGTAACATCAACACGGTATGTAGGAATTTCGAGATTAAGTTTTTCTGAATCTTCGGAAATAATCTTAATATCAAGTGAATTCAATATTTTCTTTACTTTTTCTTTCTCAATCTCCTTACCAATTAATCGTTTTAAATTTTTAAAAGTCAAATCAACAATTTGATTTGTAACAGGTTTTGGATACACATCAATTATTTCAGAAGAAATTTCACCTCCGGCAATCTCTTTTATTAATAAAGCAGCACGTTTAAGCACATAAACAGTAGCATTGGGATCGGTACCGCGTTCGAAGCGAAACGATGCATCGGTATGTAATCCATGCCGTTTAGCTGTTTTTCTTATATATACCGGGTTAAAATGAGCACTCTCGATAAATACATTCTTTGTATTTTCTGTAACCCCCGATTTAAGGCCACCAAAAACACCTGCAATACACATTCCCCCGTTTTCATTACAAATCATTAAATCATCTGGTGACAGCTTTCTTTCCTGTTCATCGAGAGTCTGGAACGAAGTGCCTTCGGTTAATGTTTTTACAACCACTTTCTTACCTTCAATTTTATCAGCATCAAAGAAGTGAAGTGGCTGGCCGGTTTCGTGAAGAATATAGTTTGATATATCGACCAGATTATTAATCGGGTTTAAACCAATAGCTTTAAGCCTGTTTTGCAACCATGCAGGCGATTTCTCAACTTTTACATTTGAAACCGTAATACCCGTATAACGAGGGCAGGCTTCAGGGTTTTCAATAACAATGTCAATCTTGAAATTCTGATTATCAACCTTAAACTTATCTACAGAAGGTTTAACAAGTTCAATTTTTCGTGTTTGATTTAAGAATGCAACCACGTCGCGGGCTGTTCCAATATGCGATGCCCCGTCAATACGGTTTGGAGTTATTCCTATTTCAAATACTGTATCCGACTCAACTTTGAAATATTCTTTTGCAGGAGTACCTGTTTGAGCCTTTTCATCAAGAACCATAATTCCTGCATGAGAAGTACCAAGCCCGATTTCGTCTTCGGCACAAATCATCCCTTCCGATGGTTCGCCACGCATCTTTGTTTTAGCAATAGTAATTTCTTTATCACCAATATAAAGCTTAGTACCTTCAGTAGCCACAACCACTTTTTGCCCTTCAGCTACATTTGATGCCCCACAAACAATAGACAATACATTGCCTTTACCAATATCTACTGTTGTGCAAGTCAGTTTATCAGCATTGGGATGTTTTTTACATGATAGTACTTTACCAATAGTAAGCCCTTCCAAACCACCTTTTACAGTTTCAAATTTCTCTATATTTTCAACCTCAAGACCAGTATTAATTAGGATTTTAGCTATTTCATCAGGATTTAAATCCGTGTTAATATATTGTTTGAGCCAGTTGTAAGATATTTTCATAATGCTTTTTGTTTGCTTAATCGCTTTTAAATAAAGAAACAAAAATATTAAAAAAATGTAACTTGACAGTATTTTAATCACTCCAAACTAAAAACAAAATATACTTATATAAATAATCTGGAATTGAATATCTTTGCAATGATAAAAAAGAATAAATAGAGATGGGTAAACCTTTAATATTGGTAACCAATGATGACGGGGTAAATGCAAAAGGTATTGCAGCATTGGTTGAAATTGTAAAACCATTTGGGGATGTTGTTGTTGTAGCTCCATTGCATGGAAACTCGGGAATGTCGCATGCGATAACTGTAAAAATTCCAATCCGGTATAAAAAGATTAAAGAACAGGAAAATGTTAAAGTTTACGGATGCAGTGGTACTCCTGTTGATTCTGTAAAATTGGCATTAAGTGAAATCCTGCACAGAAAACCAGATTTGCTTGTTTCCGGTGTTAACCACGGTTCAAATGCCTCGGTTAGTATTATTTATTCAGGAACAATGGCTGCTGTTATTGAAGGTTGTATAAACGATGTTCCTTCTGTTGGATTTTCTTTACTCGATTATTCTATTGATGCTGATTTTTCACAAATAATCGACCATGGGAAAAAAATTGTTGAGAATGTGTTAAAAAACGGCCTGCCAAAGGCTACCTGCCTGAATGTTAACTTCCCGGTAATTGCACAAAACGAAATAAAAGGAGTAAAAATCTGCCGACAGGCTCAGGGATTTTGGAAAGAAGAATTTGAAAAACGTCTCGATCCACGTAATGGAGAATATTTCTGGCTTACAGGTTTTTTCGAGAACACCGAAAACGGTTCTACCGATACCGATGAATGGGCGTTAGCAAATAATTACATCTCGATAGTACCTGTAGAAATTGATTTTACCGCTTACGATAAATTCGATCATTTTAAAAAATGGACCTATGAAATCTAAATTCGACAAGCTTTATCTTGGACTCATGTTGGGAATAATTGCTCCAATTCTAACCATGATAATTGTTTACTTTATAAATTTTAATGCTTTCGGGATTAACGAGCTTATTTCCTACTTAGTAGGAAAAAATGTATTTACAAAACTGGTTAGTCTTTGTGTTATTCCAAACCTCCTGTTATTTTTCATATTTATCCGTTTAAACTATCTATATTCTGCCCGCGGAGTGCTAATGGCAACTATTCTTTTTGCAGTCTTTGTATTTATAACCAAGTTCGCATTGTAAGATGAAATATTACATTATTGCAGGCGAAGCATCGGGCGATTTGCATGGTTCAAACCTCATGAAAGGTTTAAAAATGGTTGATCCCAATCCTGAATTCAGGTTCTGGGGTGGCGATTTAATGCAAGAACAAGGCGGAACACTGGTTAAACATTACCGCGAAACTGCAATCATGGGATTTGTAGAAGTTCTGGCCAATATCCGAACAATAAAATCCTTTTTTACGTTATGCAAGCAAGATATCCTGGATTTCAACCCTGATGTGGTTATTCTTATCGATTATCCCGGCTTTAACCTGCGAATGGCTGAATTTGTAAAATCAGCTGGATATAAAGTTTTTTATTATATATCACCCAAAATATGGGCATGGAAAGAATCGAGAATTAAGAAGATTAAAGCTTTTGTAGATAAGATGTTTGTTATCTTTCCTTTTGAAGTAGATTATTTTAAGAAATTCGATTATCCTGTTGACTTTGATGGAAACCCGTTGCTCGATGCCGTGAATGAAAAATTAATCGAAAAAAACAGTATTGATGAATTTATTCAAAAAAATTCGCTTGAAAACAAACCCATAATAGGAGTTTTAGCAGGTAGCCGAAAACAGGAGATCGACCGTAACCTGGAAATCATGTTAAAAATTATTCCGAAATTTGCAAAATACCAGTTTGTAGTTGCTGCAGCACCATCCATTGAACCTGAATTTTACAATAAATATATTCAGGGGCACCATGTTAAAGTAGTTTTCAAACAAACCTACGACACGTTGAAGTTTTCAACAGCAGCATTGGTTACATCAGGAACAGCAACACTCGAAACTGCTTTATTCAATGTACCCCAGGTGGTTTGTTACAGGGCAGGAAATCTTTCATATTATATTGCCAAACGATTTGTAAAAGTAAAATACATTTCATTGGTTAATCTGATAATGAACAGAGAAGTTGTTAAAGAACTGATTCAGTTTGATATGACTCAGGAAAACGTGTCATCGGAACTGGATAAAATCTTACATCACACCGGTTACCGTGAAAAAATGCTAAAGGATTATACCAACTTACAAGAAATACTGGGTGGTACAGGTGCTTCTGAACGGGTAGCTAAGAGAGTTTATAGTTATCTGGTTTAATAGAAGGATTCAGGATTCAGGATTCAGGATTCAGGATTCAGGATTCAGGATTCAAAATATAACTTCAAGAAGATTTTTTTTAGTCAATTTTAATCAGCTTCGATTTAGCACCTTCGTTCAAATACTCGATAGTTTCAGGATTGCCTTTATAATATACTTTACCCGAATTCAATATTTCAACAACCAGCTTGTTTTTTACATGTATATAGCTATTTCCAATGCTTTCTGTTTCAAAGGTCATATTTTCAGAAATGAATTCATCGGCTTTAATAATAGCAGATGCTCTTGCCCACATACCAACATTTTTAGCAGTTCCTTTGATTTCGAGATATGCGCCTGAGGTTCCTTCGTTTACAAAATAAAAATTATCGCATTGAATCAATAAAGAAATATCAGAATAATCGGTTATTGAAAATACTTTTAGCTGGGGAGTTATTAATGTATCAATACATTGTATGCTTGACGATTCGTGAATATCCATGTACAATAGCTTTTTTGAAGAAATATGCAATTTCATTTTATCATAATTCCGGCTCCATTGAGCAGAGTTATTATCTGAAACTGATAATTTGCCATCAACAACTTTGTATTCAATATTTGGCAATAAATTGCTGCCTCCTTCAATACTTAGTTTACAAACTGTATCCTGATACAGATATACTTCAAATATGTCGTTTATATAAACCTCGGTAAATTCTTCAACAGGCGTGTCTAAACGTGAAATATCACCTGAATTAAATAAAGTATTGTCACAACCTGTTACAATAAATAATAACAAGATTATATAAATAGTTATCCCCGTGTTGCTTTTCATTCTTAAATCATTATTCATCATTTTTAATCCTAAATTGAATACCCTATCCCCCATTCAATAAAACTTGCTATCGCGTAGTGCGATTTTAAAGTCATACTTGCGTACCAGTTTCTGTTTACCTTATACCGCAACCCTATTCTCGAATAAAATGGCGCTTCGGGTTCAATAGGCGCATAAAGGTAAGCCCCGAGTTGTACCGTAAAAGCCAGCCTGTTCATAACAAAATCGTGCATAACATGAGCACCAACCTGGTACAAATCTGTATTTACAATATCATTTTTATTGGTGTTTGCTGATTCCTGCCTATAGGTTGCATCAAAGAAAATATCGGTTCCAACACCCCATTTGCCTTTTAAGCTATACACCCGGTTGTAATCAAAAATCAGAGATGAAGCAAAATAAGTACCTTCGACATAGTGGTTGATTGATTTTGCACCACCCGAAAATGTTATCCGGTATTCATTTTTTGAATCAACCTTTGGCAACTCCATTGCCTTCTTTTCCAGGTAATTTGAATTAAAATGATAGGCCAGGCCTATTGATCCGGAAATAATATTTAGCCCGTAATTTGGATTTTGTATATTCCCGTTTGAAAAATGAGTAAAACGAATACTATTTGTCAGTCCGATTTTTTCGGATAATGCAATATAAGAATGTAAACTAAAATCGATATAAATATTGATATGTGTTCCAATAGCCAAATTGCTGTAATTTTCATTTATGTCGAAGCAATCTGTAATGTATGAAGCTCCAACAGCAATCTGGTAGCTGATTCCTGATCCATTTACCAAACGTGCAACAGGAATTTTTGCAAATCCATAAATTGCATTTGCATACCCATAAACATCATTATTCCCAAGATTTGAACGATAAAAACCCAATCCAAAATCAGGATACCGGAACAACTGATTCCAGTATTTCTCGCCAGTACTCGATTTTACATATTTAATATCAACTGTTCGGATATGATCTTCGAGCAGGTATTTAATTGAGCTGTGATGAGGCATAATAGCCCCATACCCATAATTTGTTTCTAAATATGAATTGTTTGTAAAATTCCATCTGTCTTGCCCATATACCAAAATGGGAAATAAGAAAACAATTATAACCAGGTTGTATCGTTTAAATAACATTCGTGAAAAATAAAAAACAAAAATAAGGAATGATTTAGATTGATCAAGTTGAATAGAAAAATATCTGAAAAATAACTTTTACAATTAAAATCCTAAAAGTTAAATATATTGAGAATTTTGAATCTAAATATTAAAAATTAAATTTGTGATTCAATAAAACCAAACAACGAATGTACTCACTCTTAAAAAAAGAAATAAGCAGTTTTTTCAGCACAATAACAGGGTATGTAGTTATTGTAATATTTCTAATTGTAAATAGCTTATTCATGTGGATTTTCCCGGGGGCATACAATATTTTTGACAGTGGATATGCCTCTTTAGATACATTGTTTTCAATTGCCCCGTGGGTTTTTCTTTTTCTTGCTCCCGCGGTTACCATGCGTGTGTTTGCCGATGAAAAAAAATCAGGCACAATCGAATTGCTTTTAACAAGGCCTTTGTCTGATTTCCAGATTATTTTCGCGAAATACCTTGCCGCACTGGTTCTTGTATTATTTTCTTTAATCCCCACGCTCATCTATTTTTATTCGGTTTATCAACTGGGAAATCCGGTTGGAAATATTGATATGGGTGGAACATGGGGTTCATTTATCGGGTTATTTTTCCTGGCATCCATATATGTTGCTATTGGAATTTTATCATCATCAATTACCGATAACCAGATTATAGCTTTTATTATTGGAATGTTGCTTTGTTTTCTTATCTATATTGGTTTCGATTTTGCCAGTCAATTGCAACTGTTTAAATCAGTTAACTCGTTAATAATCAATTTAGGAATAAACGAACATTACAAATCAATGAGCCGGGGGGTAATTGACAGCCGCGATATTATTTATTTTATAAGTGTTATTGCATTTTTTCTTTTAATAACAAAAACAATTCTTCAAAGCAGAAGATGGTAAATCATGAAAAAAAATCTTAAAAAACAAAATATAATTCAGCTGACACTTGCATTAATCATTGTTTTACTGATAAATTACATTTCGTCAAATGCTTATTTCAGGTTAGATTTAACAGCCGATAAACGATATACATTGAATAAATCTTCAAGAGAAATCCTTGATTCGTTAAACGATATTGTTTATATAGAGATTTATCTTGATGGCGAAATGCCTGTAGGTTTTCAAAGAATGCAAAAATCTGTAAGGGAATTGATGGATGAATTCAGGGTTATAGCCAATGACAACATCCAATTTTCGTTTATTAATCCATCCGAATCGGCCGATCAGAAAAAAAGAAATGTCCTGTTTCAGGATTTATACGACAGGGGATTAAATCCCACAAATGTTAAAGATCGGGATACCGAAGGCGGAATGGCAGAAAAAATGCTTTTCCCGGGTGCAATAATTGCTTACCAGGGAAAAGAAACTCCTGTGAATTTATTAAAGAATAACCCGGGTTTATCTGCCGACGAAAACCTGAATAATTCGATTGAATCGTTAGAATATGAATTTATTGACGCGATTCGAAAAATAACAGTAAAACAGCGAAAGAGAATAGCTTTTATAGAAGGACAAGGCGAACTGGACGAATTTCAGACAGGTGATATAACAAAAGCATTATCTGAGTATTACGATATTGACAGGGTTACAATTAAAGATTTCATTACCATTCTTGAACCTTACGATGCAATAATTATTGCCGGACCAACAGAAGAATATACTGAAAAAAGCAAATTTATAATCGATCAATATCTTATGAAAGGCGGGCGAATATTGTGGCTTATCGATGCTGTAAAAGCAGATATGGAC
Source organism: Bacteroidetes bacterium GWB2_32_14 (assembly GCA_001768235.1). GTDB lineage: Bacteria > Bacteroidota > Bacteroidia > Bacteroidales > UBA12077 > UBA12077. The sequence continues at coordinate 23,717 of MENK01000010.1, read as the reverse complement.
AGCCTTTCAACCGGAAGCGCTACCTTTGCATTTTATAACGATCCAAACCTGGGTGATCAGTTATTTAAATACGGGGTAAGAGTAAATCCGGACATAATTCAGGATATTCAATGTGCTGTTATTCCTGTAAATACTGCAATAACAGGAAATCAGCCACGCTTTGCCCCTGCTCCCTGGGTTTATTTCCCTTTATTAAATCCTCCATCCAATAACCCGATTACCAAAAACCTGAACATGATTAAAGCAGAATTTCCAAGTGTTATAGATACTGTTGGAAATAATCCGGATATCAGGAAAAAAATAATTCTGACATCATCACAAAACTGCAGGGTTTTAACTGTACCTCAGCTGGTAAGCCTTGAACAGGTTCGTGAACAAATCGACCCTTATACTTTTAACCAGTCGTATAAACCTGTTGCTTTACTTTTAGAAGGTAAGTTTGAATCTGTATTTACTAACAGGCTTATTAATGAATACACAGGGAATCAACCATTTGAATTCAAAAACAAAAGCCTTCCTACTCAAATGATTGTAATTTCTGATGCTGATATTATTCGAAACGATGTTCGCCAACGGGCCGATGGAGTTTTTCTATCACCACTCGGATACGACAGATACACGAAACAATCTTTTGGAAATAAAGAATTTGTTATGAATACAGTACATTATTTGGTTGAAAAAAATGGTATTCTCGATATTCGTTCACGTGATTTTAAACTTCGATTACTCGATAAATCAAAATTAATTACTAAAAAAACCAAATGGCAACTAATTAATACCGTTTTACCTGTTGTTAGTATTTTGCTTTTTGGATTCATTCTGCTCTATATCAGGAAAAGAAAATACATGTAGAATTACGATTTACGATTTATGGTTTAAAAATCTACGAATTGTGAATAGCTTTGAAATACAATTTACCGACTCTTGGCTTCTGGCTTTTACCCAATTAATAAAAAATCTATATTTAGTACAACCTGTAAATCATTACTGGATATTCTTGTAATTTTTTTACTTACCTTTGGCTTATATTTCCTAACTTTAGTTGGATAAAACATATATAATAATGATAAAATCAATGACAGGCTTTGGAAAAGCCGAATGTGAACTTGCAACAAGAAAAATTTCTGTGGAAATAAAATCGTTAAATAGCAAAACCCTTGATATTTACACTAAAATACCAGGCATTTATCGTCAAAAAGAACTTGAAATACGGAACGAACTTTCAAAAAGTTTACAACGGGGTAAAATTGAATTCATCCTGTTTTATGAATATACCGACGATAGTAAGGCTACCACGATAAATTCAGGCGTTGTTCGTAATTATATACATCAGCTTAAAAGCATTTCCGACGAATTAAGTATCAATTCACAGGAACAACTTTTACAGATTGCCATGCGATTGCCCGATACTTTAAATATTGAACGCGAAGAAATTGATGAAGCAGATTGGGAAAAAATCCAGGGAACCATTAAACAAGCCATTGAGCAACTTGACAACTTCAGAATTCAGGAAGGAAAACATTTGTTGGATGATTTTATTTCGAGAATCGAAATTATTGAAAAATATAAAAACGAGATTACCCCGTTTGAACTTGCCCGAACAGTAAAAATAAAAGAGAAAATTAATGAAAGTTTACGAAACACCATCGACGAAAAAGATGTTGATAAAAACCGTTTCGAACAGGAAATCATTTACTATCTCGAAAAACTCGATATTACCGAAGAAAAAGTGCGATTAACAAATCATTGTAAATATTTTAAAGAAGTTGTAAACGAAGCAGAACCTTCAGGTAAAAAGCTGGGTTTTATTACCCAGGAAATAGGACGCGAAATAAATACCATTGGCTCAAAAGCAAACGATTATGATATTCAAAAAATCGTTGTCCTGATGAAGGACGAACTGGAAAAAATTAAAGAACAGGGATTGAATATTTTATAACGAATTTAATTCTAAAATGATGCAAGGGAAAATGCTCATATTCTCTGCCCCATCGGGTGCAGGCAAAACAACAATCGTTCATAACTTACTCAATAAAAATTTAAACCTTGAATTCTCGATATCTGCAACAAGCCGCCCAATACGTTCAAATGAAATTCACGGAAAAGATTACTACTTTATACCTGCTGATGAGTTTAAGCAAAAAATTGCAAAGCACGAATTTGTTGAATGGGAACAGGTTTACGAAAACAGGTTTTATGGCACATTAAAAAGCGAAGTCGAACGTATATGGGCCAAAGGAAACCATGTAATTTTCGATGTCGATGTTGTTGGTGGATTAAATATTAAAAAAAAATATCCTGACCAGGCATTATCAATCTTTATTATGCCTCCCGGCATCGATGAACTGGAGAAAAGGTTGCGTCTTCGTTCTACTGATAGTAATGAAGATATTGAAACCAGGATTGCTAAAGCAAAAAAAGAAATTGAGTATGCCGGTAAATTCGATGTTGTTATACTGAATGAAAATCTAAATAAGGCAATAGCTGAAGCTGAAAATATTGTAAGAAATTTTATTAACCGGTAAAAATGAAAGTGGGTTTGTTTTTTGGTTCGTTCAATCCGATACATATAGGGCATTTGGCCATAGCTAATTATATGCTCGAGTTTACTGATTTATCTGAAATATGGTTGGTTGTTAGCCCTCAAAATCCATTTAAATCAAAAACAAAACTTGTTAACGAGAACGAAAGGCTTAGAATGGTTGAACTTGCTGTTGAAGCCGATTACAAAATAAAACCAACAGATATTGAATTCAGATTACCAAAACCTTCATATACAATTGATACGCTCACTTACCTTGCTGAAAAATATCCGGCTAAAGAATTTGTATTAATTATCGGTTCAGATAACCTTGAATTTTTTCATAAATGGAAAAACTATGAAATCATATTAAATAACTACTCGCTCTATGTTTACCCCAGGCCGGGACATGGATTAGGAAATTACGAAAATCATAAAAATGTAAAACCGGTAAATGCTCCACGAATTGAAATATCATCAAGTTTTATAAGGGAAGCTGTAAAAGAAGGAAAAGATATCCGGTTTTTCTTATCCAAACCTGTTTATGATTATATTACTCAAATGCATTTTTATGAAAAATAATTTATATAATTGTACAATTCATCAACATAAATATACATGGGATTACTTGTTATCTATTTTTTGCTCACGATTTTAACTTCATTTACTTGTTCTCTTCTTGAAGCAGCCTTACTTAGCATAACTCCAAGTTTTATTGCAGGAAAAATTAATGAAAATAAAGCTTATGCCAAGGCAATAAAAAAATTTAAAGATAAAATTGATACTCCGCTCGCCGCAATCTTAACAATCAACACAATTGCCAACACTATTGGAGCTATTGGTGTTGGTGTTCAGGCACAAGCCGTGTGGGGAAATGAATATTTAAGTATTGTTTCCGGTTTATTAACGCTTACCATTTTAATTTTTTCCGAAATTGTTCCAAAAACTATCGGTGCATTACATTGGAAAAGGATTGCTCCTTATATTCCCCTGATGTTAAATATAATGATTTATTCACCATTCTTTCCAATTATTTATTTAGCCAAGTTTGTTACTTCGGCACTTAAAAAAGATAAAAACCAAAACACCCTTAGCCGTTCCGAGTTTCATGCAATGGCCGAGATTGGAATTAAAGAAGGCCTCTTCAAAGAAGAAGAATCGAAAATACTAACCAACCTGATGGTTTTTAACAATATTGTTGTTGAAAGTATAATGACACCCCGAACAGTTGTACTAGCTGCTCCCGAAGAAACTACCATTCAGGATTTTTTCGAGATGCACGAAAAAATACGTTTCTCTCGTATTCCAATTTACAAGGATGATATTGATAACATTACCGGTTATATTCTCAAAGACGATTTGATGCAGAATATGATTGAAAAAAATACGGATTCTCCATTAAAATCTATTTCCCGGGGCATAACAGTTGTAAACGAACGGATGCCAATAATCAGGTTGTTTTACAAGCTTATTGGCCAAAAAGAGCATATTGCAATGGTAGTTGGAGAATATGGCGAAATGGTGGGCATTGTTACTATGGAGGACTTAATTGAAACCCTTCTTGGAACCGAAATTATGGACGAGTTCGACAATATTGAAGATATGCAGGATCAGGCCAAGAAAAACTGGGAAAAAAGAGCTAAAAAACTGGGATTAATATAATCTCAAAATAACTTACTGCATGAATCTGAATCATATTGTAAAACCAACCCTGTTACTCGATAAAAAAAAGTGCTGTAAGAATATTGAGCTTATGGCACTAAAAGCAAAATCAAACAAAGTTATTTTCAGGCCACATTTCAAAACTCATCAATCACGTATAATTGGAAAATGGTTCAAAAAAGCCGGTGTAAATAAAATTACAGTTTCATCTTTGTCTATGGCTTCCTATTTTGCTAATGATGGCTGGAATGATATTACTGTTGCCTTTCCTGTTAATATCCGTGAGATAGAGAAAATAAATGAACTTGCCGAAGAAATTCAACTGAATATCGCTATTGAAAATATAGAATCTGTTGACTATTTAAATAAAAAACTGAAATTCCCGGTTGGTTTATTTATAAAAATAGATACCGGATATCATAGAACAGGATTACTTTCTGATAATTACCAGGTTATTGACACCATTTTAGAAAAAGTGTGTCACGAGAAACTCCAGTTTAAAGGTTTTTTAACGCACTCGGGAAACACTTATCAGGCTAAAACAAGGGAAGAGATTATTCAGATTTATAATAATACAACCGAACAATTAACACATCTTAAAAATAAATTCATTCCCAGCTATCCCGATTTGATTCTGTCTGCAGGAGATACTCCTTCGTGTAGTATTATTGAAAACCTAAAGGGTATTGATGAAATCCGGCCAGGTAATTTTATATTTTATGATCTGATACAATATCAATTGGGTTCATGCCATTTCGACCAGGTTGCTGTATGTATGGCCTGCCCTGTTGTTGCTATTCATAAAGAAAGAAATGAAGTTGTTATTTATGGTGGAGGAGTACATTTCTCGAAAGAATCACTTGAAACTGCTGAAAATAAAAATTTCGGGCAGGTTGTTCTTTTAAATGATTCTGGTTGGAAAAAACCTGAAACCGATTGTTATTTATCAAAACTCTCGCAGGAACATGGTACAATTAAAGCAACTGACGATTTTATAAACTCGATTAAAATTGGCGATTTGGTTGGAATTATTCCTGTTCATTCCTGTATGACTGCTAACTTGATGAGAGGATATCTTTCAACTGAGAACGAGCTGATCGATCATTTCTCGGGAAATTCAGAGCTTATATAAAACAGGCCCGGGTAATTTCCCGGGCCCTTTTAAACCGGCGGAACTCCCATCCGCGTGCCAGAGCACCCCTTGTGGCGGCTATTTTTAAGCCTTACTTTGGAACAAAGATACAAATTGAATATGAATTATAATATACCAGGAACAATAAACGTATTAATCACATCCTTAATCGTGTATGTAAATAGTTTTTCAGGAATATTTGGATTTAAACTACAGACAGCCATTTTATAACCTTCATCAATAAAATATTGTTTAAAATAAATGTTTTCCAAAACCTGATTGTAAGATTCAATACAGATTTTATTATTTAATAACTTCATTGAGAAACTATTTAATGGATGGGATAAACCCTTACCAATAAACTTAATATAACTTTCTTTTAAAGACCATAGAGCAAAGAAGCAATCAAACGGGTCGTTACTTAATAATATATCATTGTGCTCACTTTCTGAAAAGAAATTCTTTGAAACATCAATATCTATTGTAGAAATTTTTTCTATATCAATGCCTACAGGATCTTTATCTATTGCACAAACAATCCAATCTCCTGAATGTGATACGTTAAAATGAAAATCATGAAGAAACTCACAAGATGGTTTTCCAAATTCATTAATGGAAAAGTATATTTCTTCATTAGCCAGATTAAATGTATCTATTATTATTTTTCTTACAAGTAAATCTGCAAATAAACTTCTGTGCATATCTTGCCAAAAAACGAACTTTAAGAGGCGTTCTCTTTTTTTTTCATCAATTGAAGATAAGAGGTTTTGGGAAGTTAATTCATCTAATTTGTTTAATAACTTAATAGCATATACTTCCATTTATTTCGAAATATTACTTATAAAAAACATTTTTAAAATCAAAAAACGGTTTATTCGGATTAATTCAATATAAAATTATATGCTCTATTACAAAATCTTTTTAATATCATCAATAACAACATGTCCGTCAAATAGTTGAATGATGCGATGAGCATATTCTGCATCCGATGGTGAGTGAGTAACCATAACAATTGTAGCCCCATCCTTGTTTAGTTCTTTTAATAATTTCATAACTTCTTCTCCATTTGCAGAATCAAGATTACCAGTTGGCTCGTCCGCAAGAATTAATTTAGGATTCGCTACAACAGCCCTTGCAATAGCAACTCTTTGCTGTTGTCCTCCTGATAATTGTTGTGGAAAATGTTTCCTTCGATGTGATATTTTCATTCTTTCGAGTACTGCTTCGACTTTTTCTTTCCTTTCATTCGCAGAAATCTTTAAATATAAAAGTGGTAATTCAACATTTTCATATACAGTAAGCTCATCAATTAAGTTGAAACTCTGAAAGACAAAGCCAATATTTGATTTTCGTAAATTTGTTCTGTCTTTTTCTTTAAACTTTGATACTTCATTCCCATCAAACCAAAGTTCTCCGCTTGTAGGATTATCGAGTAATCCAATAATATTTAACAAAGTTGATTTTCCACATCCTGATGGTCCCATTATAGCCACAAATTCGCCTTTTTGAACATCAATATTTACCTTATTTAGTGCAGTTGTTTCAATTTCGTCTGTTCTGAATACTTTAACAAGTTGATTTGTTTTAATCATAATTATTCTCCTTTACATTTTTTGTTTGTACAGAATATCTATATTTTCTATTTATAATTCGTTTTTACAGTATTTATTTGTATCGTACTATTGATTATTTGTACAATCTCTTGAACTTTTTCATTAATGAAAAAATGTCCCCCGTTAAAATAATAAATAGTACAATTTTCTGATGTGTAGTTTTTCCACCCGTCAATCTGTGCAGGAGTTAACTCTTCATTTTTACCAATAAATACGGTAAATTTACAGGGTAATGGATTTATTTCTTTTTTAGAATAGTCTCTGGCAGCTAATCTAAAATCATTTTTTAACAAGGGTAAAAAAACCTCTAATAACTCCGGGTGTTCAAAGAATTCTTTTGGCGTTCCTCCTAAATTTAGAACTTTTTCCTTAAATTCTTCATCGGGTAGTTTGTGATACTCCTTTTCATCATTGCCAGTAATATACGGAGCTCCTCTGCCTGAAAAGAAGATATGTTCAGGCAAGGGTAAACCTTTACTCAAAATCGCCTGAGCTAACTCATATGCAATCTTAGCACCCATACTATGCCCAAAGAAAATATAATCATCAGATATGATTTCGCTTTCAATCATAGAAAACACATCTTGAATTAATTGGTCAAAATTATCATAAAAGGGTTCATGAATACGTTTACCTCGTCCTGCCAATTCAATGGTTTTAATTTCTAATCCTGGCAATAAAAAGGGCTTCCAGCTGTTATAAACCATAGAAGATCCTCCCGCATAGGGGAAAAAAAATAATTTCATATTCTAAAATATTATATTTCAAATGATCTTTCTTTTCCTGATTCCAGTATTTCGACCTTAGAAAAGAAAGAAGCTTTTTCCTTAAAATCGCCTGTATTTGAGTTTAATACAGGAATAGCATCATAATGGCAAGGAATAACAAATTTTGGTTTAACTTTTTCAATTGCCCAAACAGCTTCTGTTATCCCCATCATATAATTTGAACAAATTGGAATCATCATTATGTCAATTTCATACAATCGAGAAAGATACTCCATGTCACTATAGAAAGCTGTATCACCTGTATGATAAAAACAAACATCATTAGTTTTAACAATAAACCCGCATGGCGATGCAACATGCGATGAATGAATTGCAGGAGTAAAATATATCTTTATGTCACCTTTTTGTATTTCACCTCCAATATTTCCCCCAAAAAAGTTACAACCCTTTTTCCCTGCTAACTGAGCCAACTCATAAACTCCAATAAAAGTTGCTTTTGTATTTTTACATATTTTTACTGCATCTTTAAATCCGTGATCGGCATGATCGTGTGTTACTAAAACAAAATCGGCCTTATCAATATCTTTATAACTTTTGTGAGGACTAGCAGGGTTACCTGATATCCACGGATCAATAAAGAACTTGTATTTACTTGTTTCAACTTTAAAAGCGGAATGACCTAATAATGTTATTTTAACCATATACTTTAATACTAAAATATGAAGCAGTTAATAAACATAAGCATGTAAATTAACCGCTTTAATAATTGTGTTTTTAAAAATTTGCGTATCCTGTTGTAATTAAACCCTTGCTTTAGGAGGCATTACATATTCCGGTTTCATATTTCCGTCATCATCATATGGCCATTCATAATTATATTCTGGATATTCACCATCTTCATTAATTCCAGGTTTATACTCATCAATCCAAGCTTCTTCCTTGGCTTTTCTTTCTTTTTCCGTTAAATTTGGAAGTAACTCATAGCATAACATCTGTATCCAAGGACCCTGCATAAATTTTTTCATTCCTTCTCCTTCGGGGTTCTCAAAAACATCACGAACTGCTTTTCTCAAATTATCAGTTGAAGCTATATATCTCGGATGGACAGGAGTTTCATGAATAATGCCAAAAATTCCAAACACAGCAGGTTCTTCCGGTAATTTATCGATATTGTCTTTTTTATCTAAATTGTAATCTTTGTGATAAACTTCATGTTTAATCACTCTTTCATTAAAAATTGGATTCATAATACATTATTTTATTTTTTACTTAAAATATTACTTATCGCTCTGCGCCATCATTACTTTATAATCTTCATCACTTACTGGCTCAAGATAACCTTTACCTTCACAAGTTGACAAATCAACTTCAGCGATACACCTGACTTTATCATAGTTCAAGGTTAAACCACCAACCAGATTAACTTTCCCTTTTGCATTCTCAAAATCCGCTTCTTCAAACTTACAAAACCTGCGATCTAACTGAATTCCCAGCTCTGTTCCTGTTTTTTTAAACATTACATGAACATAATTTCTGTCAATACATTCTTTTAATGCTTCTGCTGTTTTTTCAGGACGAGTACATTCTACCTCATGTTCTTGTGTTAATCTTTCTACTAATTCGTTAAGTTTTTTTTCCATTATTTTTAGTTTTTTTATTTATAATTATAATTCAAATCCTTTATTAAATTCTACTCTCCAAGTCAATTGAGATAATTTTTTCTCTTCATTTAATCTATATGTTAACATTTTATGTGCTTCCAACTCATTCCATATTTCATCAAGTTTAGAATCATCTGTTGGGGATAAAAAAAATATTGCTGCTGTAAGTCTTGTTAAGATATTTTCATAGGGTAGCTCCCATTCTGAAACAAGACCTTTTTCTTTTAGTTCTTCTAAATGTTTTTTTACTGCCTTAATTTCAGGAACATTTCCAATTTGTACCATAATAGTCAATTTTTAGGATTAATAATTTTTTATATTTCATTTTTACTTTTCAGGCTTATAATTGTTTAGTTGTAAGCTTTTGTTATGAGTTCGCAGAGTGAATTAGAGAAATCTACAGGGTTTTCTAATTCAAATCCTTCAATTAATAAAGCTTGGTTATAAAGAATTTCGCTTATGTTTTTTAATTCATTGTTGGCATTTCGGTTTTTATACACCTTTTCAATTATGGGAAATATTGAATGTTTCGGATTGATTTCTAATATTTTTGTCGCCTTTGGTGCAAACTGGTTCACTCCTTTAAGTAACTGCTCCATATTGAATGAAGCACCAGAATTGGAATTGACAAAACACACGGGGCTTGATTTCAGTCGTTTACTCATTTTAACATCTGATACTTTACCATCAAGTTGTTTTTTTATTGCATCAAGTAAATCCTTATACTCTATATTTTTATCATCTTCTGCTTTCTCATTTGGTTCAATATTTTCATTTTTTTTAAGCACTCCATCCAAGTTAAAATCCTCTCTTGTAACTGATTGAAGTTTAATATCCTTATATTTATCTAAATTTTGAGTCAAAAATTCATCTATCTTATCCACGAAATATAATACATCAATATTTTTTTCTTTAAAAATCTCTAGTTGAGGCATTCTTTTGATTGTATTAATATCTTTTGCTGCAGCATAATAAATCTCTTTCTGACCTTCAGGCATACGCTCAATATATTCATTTAAAGTAGTCATTTTATCATTGCCTGATGAATAAAATAACAACAAATCTTCAAGCTTTTCCTTATTTTTATACTCCATATAAATTCCTCCTTTTAAAGCTTTCCCAAATTCCGGCCAAATCTCTTCATACTTTTCCCTATTCTCCTTTAGAAGTTTTTTTAAGGCTTCAATAATTTTTTTTTCAAGGGTTTTGCCAATAACTTTGAGCTGTGCATCATGTTGCAAAATCTCCCTTGAAATATTTAAAGAAAAATCAGGAGAATCCAACAATCCGCGAACAAATCTCAGGTGTTCGGGTAAAATATCTTTACAATCATTCATTATAAAGACATTATTTGAATACAGATGAATTCCTTTTGAAAAATCTCTGTCATATAAATCAGAAGATGCTTTTGACGGAATAAATAGCAAGGCTGTAAATTCGATCTTTCCCTCCAAATTCAAATGAATAACATCGGCAAATTCGTTCCAATCATGGAAATGATGTTTATAAAACTGGAAGTATTCATCATTAGTTATTTCTTTCTTATCTTTCTTCCAAATTGGAGTGATAGAATTCAGTACCTTATTATCAATTATTGTTTCCGGTTCAGCACCTTCTATTGTTTTTCCATCTTTATCACGCGGAGTTTCTTCCCTGTAGAAATCCATGTGAATAGGGTAACTGATATAATTCGAATATTTTTTTATTAAATTTTGGATTGTATATTGATTGGAGAAATCTTCTTCCGGATTCGATGAATCGGTTGCATCATCTCGCAAAAATAAAGTAATTTTTGTGCCTCTTGTATTTGTATCAAATTCTTCAATAGTATAGCTTCCATCTCCTTCTGAAACCCATTTTACTCCTTTTTCCGCTTTTGCTGATCGTGTTATAATTTCAACATTTTTGGCAACCATAAAAGATGAATAAAAACCAACTCCAAACTTGCCTATTAAATCTATTTTATCACTCTCTTTTAATCTCCCGGCAAATGCTTTTGTCCCTGATTTAGCAATAGTTCCAATATTTTCTATTACTTCATCATAAGTCATCCCAATTCCATTATCAGAAATTATAAGCGTCTTATTCTGCTTATCTACTTCTATTTCAATCTTAAGTTCCACATCATCACCTAATAATTCATGATCGGTTAAAGATTGAAAATGAATTTTATCTATAGCATCAGAAGCGTTTGAAATTAATTCTCTTAAAAATATCTCTCTGTGTGTGTATAAAGAGTTAATCATTAAATTCAACAACTCCTTTGTTTCAGCTTGAAAAGTACAAACTTTTTTACTTCCTGTTTTTTGGGACATATTACGTTTTCTTTACTAATTTTATTTGTTTTCTTATTTTTCTGTCTGTAACCTAAATTCATTACCCAAGTTTATTATTCATTTTTTTGTAACAACTCCTGGAATATTAACACTAACCAACTATATTTTTCAATTCCTTTTAAACTTTTCGTGATTTAACCGGGAAACATCCATAAATTATGGTTGCCAAGAGCCCCAATAATTTATCTTAATTTTGTATTTAAAACTGATAAGATAAATTTCTATTGTCTTTCCGTCTCTTCAATATTTCCAGCAATAGTTTTTATAATTCTGAAATTTAATCAGGCTTTTCGATCTATATTAATAGATGAATATCAATAACTTACGCCACATGACTCATATTTAATATTTACTTAATACAAGCTTGATGAAAGTAAAACTTTTGATTTTAATGTATTTTCCCCATTTTTAATTATTTCAATACAAGAAAACTGAACAGTTTCTAATGACATATCGGGATAATAAATAATTCCTGCGCCATATGGAATTCCATACCCTTTAAATTGACCTTTCTCAGACTCAACTCGCTTAATTAGATTAAGCCAATTATCATCTGCATGTACATCAATTATAAATGGGACTAATTGTAAAGTATTGAATCCCTTTATTTTTTCATCATTGCTTTCTTGGAATCCTTTTGCCCCCAATTGAATAGCTCCTGCGGATATTCCTATCAGAATAGCACCTGTAAAATACTTGCAGGTAATTATATCATCCCAGCCATTGCGTTTTATAACATCCCAGCCTTTTTCAGTATTGCCTCCGGCCAGCAATATTATATCAGCTCTTTTCAGAAATTCATTATCATCTTTATCAGGATTGGATTTAATCATCCGGCAATTCCTAATTTCAATTTGCTGCATTGCTATCTCAAATATTTCATAAAACTGCGGATCATCTCCATTTGAAGCTCCAATATATGCTGCTTTTATTTCATCACCATTAATCTCCTTAGGCAAAAAATATTTGATTTTATCTAAAAACAACCCTGACTCGTTCCAATAAAACAGGAATTGACTATCAGCAAACAGAAATACAGGCTTTAATTCAACAGGATGCATTTTATAATTACATTAATCTTTATTCATTAAAATAGACTGCTGATTAATTGATTCTTGATGAATTAATTTAAAAACATTCGTTAAAAATTCCGTGTTGACATCAAATTCTTCGCTAAAAAGTTTTATGTTATGTAAAATACTTTCCCATCTGTCTCTCTGTAAAATTAAAATATTATTTTCTTTTTTTATTTCTCCGATTTTTTTTACAACGTTCATTCGATCAGATAAAATTCTAATTAGCTCAAAATCTTTTTCATCTATTATTTTTCTTAAATTATCGAGAGAATAGCTGAAATCCAAATTCTGCTTACGAATCCTTAATTTTTTTAAAAGTGTATCGAGTTCTAATGGAGTAATCTGCTGTTTAGCATCACTTAATGCCTTGGATGGATTAATATGAGACTCTATCATTAGTCCATCAAAGTTAAGGTCTAAAGCCTTTTGTGAAACTTCATAAATAAGTTCTGTATTTCCACAAATATGACTAGGATCACATATCATAAATAAATTAGGAAAACACTCCTTAAGATCTAAAGGTATTTGCCATAAAGGTTCGTTTCTATATTTTTTGTTTTTATATAAAGAAAATCCTCTGTGAATAACCCCAATATTAGAAATTCCAACTTTAACAAGTCTTTCGATTGCTCCAATCCATAAATCTAAATCAGGATTAATTGGATTTTTTATTAAAACTTGCTTATTAGTACCTTTCATACTTTCTGCTAATTCCTGAACAGCAAATGGGTTTACAGTTGTTCTGGCTCCTATCCATAAAATGTCAACATCATTTTTTAAAGCTTCCTCCACATGGTCTTTTGTTGCCACTTCAACAGCTGTCAACATACCGGTAAGCTGCTTTACTTCTTTTAACCATTCCAGACCAACACTGCCACTACCCATATAATTCCCAGGTCTAGAGCGAGGTTTCCATATCCCTGCCCGAAAAATTTTAATTCCCAATTTATGAAGTTGTAACGCCGTATTAATAACCTGTTCTCTGGATTCTGCACTACACGGGCCAGATATCACTACAGGCCTTTCAATTTTAACACCCAAATTGTCTGGGTTTGCTGTTGTTTCTACATTTTTATAACTATCCATAGTATAAACTTTACTTTAGAATCAAATTATACAATATCACACTATAAATTTATATACTCCTGATGAATCAACTCCTTCATTTCACCATTATTCATTTTTATTATTCGATCAGCAACATCAAAATAATTATCATCGTGGGTAATTGCAATAATTATTTTACCTTGTTTTTTCATCTCGGGGAGTAATTTTCTATAAAATATTTTTTTGTATTCCGGGTCCTGATCTGCAGCCCATTCATCGAAAAGGAATATCTGCGAATTCTCTAAAAAGCACTTCATTAATGATAATCTTTTACGTTGCCCGTTAGATAAATCAATGGTTGAAAATGAACCATTATTAATACTAACCTTTTCTTCTAATCGCAATAATTTGAGTAAATAATCCTGTTCTTCTTTTTTATTATCTGTATTAACACCATAAAGCTTCTTAAAAATGTGATTATTGCTGAATATTGTTGAAAAATAATCGCCAAGTTCATTATTATTGACTCTTTTGTTATTAATCTCTATAAAACCTTCATCGGAAGTATATAAGCCTGTTAGCAGGTTTGCTAATGTAGATTTACCACTACCATTTCCTCCGATAACAAATAGAATTTCTCCGCTATTAACATTTAAATTAATTGGGCCAACCTTAAAAGGACTTTCTTCTTCACTATTTTTATACTCAAAAACTAATCCATGAACTGATAGGTTTTTAACAATTAAACTTGTATTTTTTACTTTCAAAATGTCTGTTATTCTCAAATCCGGGTTTATTTCATCGATAAAGCCTTTTATTCTTTTCCACGACACTTTAATCTGCAAAATATTAGGTATAGAATTTAAGACCCCGTTTATAGGCCCTATCAGGTACAATACAATCATAATAAATCCAAGTAATTTATAATTTGGTATTTCGGGAAATAAAAATGGAATAAGGAAACTTACAGTACCCAAAACCATAATGAGAAGAGTTTCACCTATCAAAAATGAATTTACAAATTTTAAGAATGCTAACCCGGATTTATTTTTTAATTCTGAGCAAGAAGCTTCTATTTCATTGGTGTATTCATTTTTCTTCAAACCCGATAAGCTTAACTCTTTAAACCCATATAACAAACCATCAATCAAGCCCGAAAATATATTTGCTGTATCTCTAACTTGCTCAAACAGAATCATTGTTCTTTTACTAACCACAAAATACAAAATTGCTATGCAAGCTATAACCGTAAGAATTATTACTGTTGCAGTTAATGATATTGTTCCCAAATAAACAAAAACTCCAACTATTGTTATAATATTAGTTATCAGGCTTATTACTATATTTACAGAATTAGATATTGTTGCTGTATCTTGATTTAATGTAGCATACACACGTCCGTTATCTATTTTCTCAAACTTCTGAAATGATGATAAAAATATCTTGTTTATTAATTTCATGCGTAATTCATAAACAACAGACAAGGATATATTTATTAATTTTACCTGAACAACCTTTCTGCTTGAAATATAGAATACCAATACTAAGATAAAATAATATAAAAGGTAAGCGAGTTTTGCTTCACTTCCTATGGCATTAATTAATAATAAAATTATGATCATATTAGCTAATCCAGACATTATACTAAGCACAACAATCGTGGGTAACGATCTGTAGTATTGACTTCTCGTAGGAATTATAGCAGATATTATGCTTAAAATCCAGGTTCCAAGTACTGCGCATATGAACAAAACACATCCTATATAGTAGCTATTCGGTGCCCAAACAACAGCAGCTTTCCATGAAAAATTCATTAATGCTCCAGGGAGTAAATATATTCCATAAATAAAGGGAAAAGTAAGAAGTAAATATCCTATAAGTTTAAAAACAGACTTGGAATCAGGTACCTTAAACTGTCTTTCTTTTTTTATAATTCCTTTTACTATCCATGCTAACAAAACAAAAATTCCCGTTAGAAATACAATAAGAATAATAGAAATCAGTGAAAAAATCTTATCAAGACTATTTTCAGGTTCCGAGATTTCTGAAATTTCATCATTATTTAAAGTTTTCAGGATAATATTTCCTAAATATGCAGCATAGTTACTATTAGAGTTTGCTAATATTGCAATACCTATTTTTTTATCAGGAAGGAATCCAACAAATGAAGAAAAATTAGGGTTTAAACCCTCGTGGTATATTTTAATGTCACCATAGGGCTCCACCATCCAACCTGAAGCATAAGATGCTAATCCATGGGGAGTAACAGTTAAATCGGGAAGATGAGATTTATTTATTATGCCATCAAAACTATTTGTATCAATGGAGAGTTGATATTTTAACCATTTAGCCATATCATCTCCATTTGATATTACGTATCCAGCAGGGTTATTTCCCCTGTATTTTGGAGCATAATACTCCCTTGGTGAAAAAAAACTTATTTTATACCCCTTCGCGAAATAATTATTTACAGGTTTTCCTACAGAAGTAGATTCTAACTCTAGAGGGGCAAAAATATGTTCTCTTAAATACTCTTCGAATGAAAGATTGCTAACCTTCTCTATTATTAATCCCAGAATATCGTAGTTGATTGTTGAATACTCGTATTTTTTACCGGGCAGTCTTTTTAATTTCAATTCATTAATTATACGAACAGTTTTTTCAAGCATATCATCACTCTCTCCCTGGGGGATTCCTGAAATTGCTTCCATTGGAACTCCTGAAGTATGATGTAATAATTGTTTTATGGTTATTTGAACTTCAGCTCCATCATATATCAGTTTAAACCAGGGAAGGTAATAAGACACGAAGTCATCCAGTCTAATTAAGCTATCTTTTTCCATTTGCAGTATTGCCAATGCAGTAAAAGCCTTTGAAGTAGAACCTAATTCAAACAAAGTCTTTGAAGTAACAGGAATTTTATTCTCAATATCTGCATATCCAAAACTCTTTATATAAACATTATTTTTATCAACAAGCGTGAAAGATAATCCGGGAATATCTGCTTTTTTCAGAACGGATTCAATTTTTTCATATATATCCTCATATGAATCCTGACCTATATTTGCTTGAGCAAATAATGAACCGCTTGATATTAAAAATGCAGATATTACGACAAACACATATTGATACATTTTTTTTTTCATAATTTATACCAGGTATTATATTTATACAAATTCGTTATTCGTGCTTTATTAGATACTAATTTTCAAATAAGACCATATTTTCACGGCTAATAAAACATTCAAAAAACTTCTTATATAGACTCTTAACATTCGGTTGAGTAAATATTGAAAAGTGATTTCCTTCTACTTCTTTTACGATCATATTTTTCGAAGAAAAGCCTTGCCAGGCAACAATTATTCTGCTTTTAGAACATCCTGCTGCAAAATAATTTATTTGTGAATTAATAACATTACCCGGGATATAATAATTACATGCTCTACCTAAGCTTCGTGTAAAATTCATATATTTTACCAATTCTTCAATTGACACTTTTTGGTATTCTTTAATATCAAACCCAATATTTTTCATAATTTCTCCCTTTATTATCTCGCTTGCCCCATCTACATTTTTTAAATAATTAATTACATTAAACCAGAAATCATCAAGGTTTATTTTGATATTAAATCCTGTTATGATTTCAACATCATCAAAATAATTTCGAATCCAGCTTAATTCGGATTCGACTGAAAATTCTTTCACTTTAATATCTTCATTTATACTTGGTGGCATAGAATCTATAATTCCAAGAAATCGAACCTTTTTCTTTTCTTGTTCCAATTGCCTAACCATTTCAAAAGCAATTGTTCCCCCTAAGGACCATCCTGCTATATTATATTCTCCATGTTTTTGTACTTTTTTTAAGCATTTAATATATCTATTAGCAAGTTGTTCTACAGTAATATTAACGGGCTCATATTTTTTAAGACTTCCTGCTCTAATTCCCCAATAATTGATTCTATCATTAGCTTGTTTGCAAAATTCAATATAACCATCCACTTCTCCGCCGGCATCATGTATCAGGAATATATTTGTCGCATTAACATCGCCTTCTTTCAACAATACTAAATTATCATCTTCTATAATTTTTTTTGATTCATTCATTTGAATAAAAGCAGCCAATTGAATAATTGTTGGATTTTTAAATATTTCAATTAATGAAATATTTACATCAAAATATTTTTTTAACTTATTGATACAAGACGAAGCTTTTAATGAATGCCCCCCTATGGCAAAAAAGTTAGCCGTTACACTTATTTCTTCTTGAGAAATATTCAACACTTCTGACCAAATTTCAGTTAATGATTTTTCAATATCTGTTTTAGGTTTGTTAATATTTCTGCAACTTACCTGCGAAATATCTATTAGTTCTAATAATTTTCTATGAATTTTTCTGCTT